>NZ_JBYVYN010000008.1:0-333718 GCF_058148565.1 Pseudomonas sp. DF11 | reverse complement strand
TGATTTTTCTATCTGCAACCCGAGACGGCACTTAAATCTACCCAGATATATAGACGGAATCACTTCATATGCGCAATATACTGCTCAACTAAGCCTTCCGCCTTTATTCCTGGACGACACCCCGTAATGACACCCCCTCCACATCGCAGCCTGGCCTCCACCCTCTACCCGGTTGCCCTGCTATTAATAGCCATGGCTTCTATTCAATCGGGAGCCTCCCTCGCCAAAAGCATGTTCCCGGTGGTGGGCGCACAAGGCACTACGACACTGCGACTCATTTTTGCCAGTCTCATCATGCTGTTATTGCTACGCCCCTGGCGTGCCAAGCTCACCGCCCAATCCCTGCGCACCGTGATCGTTTATGGGATGGCATTGGGCGGCATGAACTTTCTCTTCTATATGTCGGTTCGCACCGTTCCACTGGGCATTGCCGTGGCACTGGAATTCACCGGCCCACTGGCAGTTGCCATTTACGCCTCGCGCCGGGCAATCGACTTTCTCTGGATTGCCCTGGCAGTGGCTGGCTTGCTGCTACTCATACCGAGCGGTGCGACCACAGCCGGTATTGACCTGCTTGGAGCCGGCTACGCACTGGGCGCAGGTTTCTGCTGGGCGTTGTACATTCTGTTCGGCCAGAAGGCCGGCGCGGACAATGGTGTGCAGACCGCCGCATTGGGCGTGATGATCGCCGCCCTGTTCGTCGCACCTATTGGCATCGTGCATGCGGGCACCGCACTGCTCACGCCGAGCCTGATTCCAATCGCCATCGGTGTCGCCATCCTGTCTACAGCCCTGCCCTATACCCTGGAAATGATCGCCCTGACCCGAATGCCAGCCCGCACTTTCGGCACTCTGATGAGCATCGAACCGGCAATCGCGGCCTTGTCAGGGCTTGTCTTTCTCCAGGAGTACTTGTCCTTGGCCCAGTGGACCGCCATTGCCTGCATCATCCTGGCATCGGTCGGCGCAACACTGACCATGGCCAACACCGCGAAACCCGTCGTCGCGGCAGATTGAAGCAGGATTTCACGAAGGTCTGGTATTTGCCGCGCATTTAGGCCATGTTTAGGCCGGTAACCTAATGCCAGACATGGATTTTTTCATACAGGAAGTCATGAACGCTTCAAGCGAGAGCAAACATGATCGTACGTGGACACAAGATCCACGAAGATCATAAGGACGGGAATGAAACGAATTTTGATACTGATCGCCGCACTTGCAATAGCGGGCTGTGCAGCAACGTCGAAAACTGAAGTCAAGCGCGGCAAGAAAGGCCTGCACATCAACTGCTCCGGTTTGTCCTCATCCTGGGAGCAGTGCGCCGCCAGTGCCGCCAACTCATGCGCTCCCAAGGGTTATAAGGTCATTGCCAAATCCGGCGACGCCGTCGAAGAACCCGGGGATTATCCTTTCGGGCTCAACCCCGCTGGCTATACCAGCCGCAGCATGATCGTCATCTGCAAATAAGCCACGTCAGTCGAGCCCCTGCTCGGCCATTCGGCGACAGATTTCCTCATGACTGGACTTGAGGACATCGCGCTGGACCTGCGGCGTGACCAGCATCCGCGCAACAACCAACGCTCCCACACATTGAGACAGGATGGCCCAAGCCAGGCTGTCGCTTCCCAATATCCGCGCCCAGCTTTCGTGCAAACGACAGATCCACGTTTGCGCCGCCTCCCTCACCTGGGCATCCGATCGCGCAATCTCGGCGCCCAACACCGGCAACGCACAACCTGCTTCGGGCTGCTCAACGTGACTCATGCTCAAGTACTGCTTGAGGCAGCGCTCCAGCTTGGTCGAATCCATCGCACCGTCTCCGCTCAGGCGATCCAGGCTTTGGGCCAACTCCCGCTCAACGATGGCTTTGAAAAGCTCATCCTTGGAGGAAAAGTGGCTATAGAACGCACCGCCGCTCAACCCGATCGCTTTCATCAGGCCATCGACGCCGACCGTGGAAAAACCCGATTTCTTGGCGGAAATAGCACTGCTGGCGAGCAGTTTCTCGCGGGTTTCCATTTTGTGATTGGCTGAATATCGCATGGACTTGCCCCTGAATTACTCACCTTGACGCTTGCCGGACCTTAGCATAACGTCCGTTTAGTTAACGATCGTTTACCAATGAGGCGGGCCATGAATAACAAGAAGGTCGTACTGGTTGTCGGCGCGGGCGACTCCACCGGCGGAGCGATTGCCAAGCGCTTTGCGCAGGAAGGTTTTGTTGCCTGTGTTACCCGTCGTAGCGCCGACAAACTCCAGCCTCTGGTGGATGGAATCCGCGCTCAAGGTGGAGAAGCCCACGGGTTTGCCTGTGATGCGCGCAAAGAAGATGACGTGATTGCGCTCATCGAGCAAATCGAGAATCAGATCGGTCCGATCGAAGCCTTTGTATTCAACATCGGCGCCAACGTTCCGTGCAGCATCCTCGAAGAAACCGCGCGCAAGTATTTCAAGATATGGGAAATGGCCTGCTTCTCAGGCTTTCTCAATGCACGGGAAGTGGCCAGGCGCATGGTCAAGCGCCAGCGCGGGACGATCCTGTTTACCGGCGCAACGGCAGGATTGCGCGGAGCTTCGGGGTTTGCCGCATTCGCAGGCGCCAAGCATGGCATCCGGGCATTGGCCCAGAGCATGGCCCGTGAGCTGGGGCCGCTGAATATTCATGTGGCTCACGTAGTGGTGGACGGCGCCATCGACACCGACTTCATCCGCGATAATTTCCCGGAAAAATATGCCACCAAGGATCAGGACGGCATCCTGAACCCTGAACACATCGCCGACAATTACTGGTACCTGCACAGCCAACCCCGCGACGCCTGGACCTTCGAGTTGGACCTGCGCCCTTGGAGCGAACGCTGGTAAAGCCACCCCTTTAAAACAACAAGAGAGCGGATACCATGAGCAAATCGGTGGAGTTTTACTTCGATCTCGGCAGCCCGACCACGTACCTGGCCTATACCCAGTTGCCGACGCTGTGCGCACAGACAAACAGTCAGTTGATCTATCGTCCGATGTTACTGGGCGGCGTCTTCAAGGCAACCGGCAATGCCTCACCGGCAACAGTGCCGGCCAAGAACCCTTATCTGTTCAAGGATCTGAATCGCTTCGCCAAGCGCTACGGCGTCGCCTTCCAGTTCAATCCACACTTCCCCATCAATACGCTGCAACTGATGCGCGCCGTGACCGGCATGCAACTGCGCCATCCTGAACGCTTCGAGGCCTTCATCGACTGCCTGTTCCGCGCCTTTTGGGTGGACGGCCGCAACCTCAATGACCTCGCGACTGTCGCAGCGATCCTGGACGAAGGCGCTTTCGACGCCGACTACGTACTGACCCTGACGAACGACGAGCAGGTCAAGCAAGCACTCAAGACCGCCACTGAAGAAGCCATCGGACGAGGCGTATTCGGTGCTCCGAGCATGTTTGTCGGCGAAGAGATGTTCTTCGGCCAGGATCGGCTGGACTTCGTCCGTGAAGCCCTCACCTGATCCTCTACTTCAAATGGCCATCGTCCGCGTATCGAGCCATTGCAGTGCATCGCCGTCCAGCAACGGGCTCAATCGACGCTGAACTTCGGCGTGGTAGGCGTTGAACCAGTCTTTTTCGTCCTGGGTCAGCAGCGAAGGCTCCAGGCAGCGTGTGTCGATCGGGCACAGGGTCAGGGTTTCGAACTCAAGGAATTCGCCGAACTCACTGCTCCCGGCTTCGCGGTTCAACACCAGGTTCTCGATACGCACACCCCAGCGACCGGGACGATAAGTGCCCGGTTCGATGGAGGTGATCATGCCTGCCTGCATCGCCGTTTGCGGCGCGGTAGCGGCTTGATAGGCAATCACCTGCGGGCCTTCGTGAACATTGAGGAAATAGCCGACGCCATGGCCAGTGCCGTGGCCGTAATCCACCTGCTCCGCCCAGATCGGTGCGCGGGCGATAGCATCCAGCAACGGTGAAAGAATGCCCCGCGGAAACTTGGCCCGGGACAGGGCAATCACGCCTTTGAGCACCCGCGTGCAGTCACGCTTCTGCTCAGCGGTCGGTGTTCCGACCGGCACCATGCGAGTGATATCAGTGGTGCCGCCCAAATACTGGCCGCCGGAATCGATCAGCAACAGGCCATCACCTTCGATGACCGCATGGGCTTCTTCCGTGGCATGGTAATGAGGCATCGCGCCGTTGGCGTTAAAGGCGGCGATGGTATTGAAGCTCAGGGAGACGAAGTCCGGCCGGCGCATGCGAGCGGCGGTCAGGTGCTCATCGATGGTCAGTTCGGTGATGCGCTCGCGCCCCCAGGCGCTCTCCAGCCAGGCGAAGAACTCACAGAGCGCCGCGCCATCCTGCTCCATGGCCCGGCGGATGTGCTCGGCGTCGGCCAAGCTCTTGCGGGACTTGGCCAGCGTCGTTGGATTGAGGCCCTCGACCAGCTTCACACCGCTGCCCAGGTTATCCAGCAAGCCGACCGTAACCCGCGCCGGATCGATCTGCAGGCTCGCGCCGTCCGGCACTTCACGCAACGCGGCGGTGGCTTCGCTGTAATCGCGCAGGGTCACGCCGTCCTGTTCAAGAACGGCACGCAGCGATGCGTCGACCTTGTCCAGGGCCACGAACAACGTTGCCTGTTGCTGGTTGATCAAGGCAAAGGAGACGAACACGGGGTTGAACGACACATCCGCGCCGCGCAGGTTGAACAACCAGGCGATGTCATCCAGCGTGGCGATGAAATGCCAGTCGGCGCCACGCTCCTTGAGGGATTCGCGCAACTTGGCGAGTTTCTCGACCCGGCTGACGGTCGCCTGGGGCGGCAAATGGGCGTAGACCGGTTGATCCGGCAAGCTTGGGCGATCGGTCCAGACCTCCTTGAGCAGATCGATATCGGTGCGCAACCGCGCGCCGCGTTCGGCAAGTTTGCCACCCAGGGTACGGGCCGATGCGACGGCCATGACCGCACCGTCGACCGCGACCACCCCACCCTCGGGCGTTTGTTCGGCCAACCAGTCCAAGGGGCCGGGCTGGCCTGGAATCAGCTTGACCAGCTCAATACCGCTGCCCTCCAGTTCCTTGGTCGCCTGCTCCCAATAACGGCTGTCAGCCCATACGCCGGCGAAATTGCCGGTCACGATCAAGGTACCCACCGAACCGTGGAACCCCGACAGCCATTGTCGTCCTTGCCAATAGCCCGGCAGGTACTCGGAAAGATGCGGGTCAGCCGATGGCACCAGCAGCGCGTGAATGCCCTCTCGACTCATCAGTTGGCGGATTCGGGCCAGGCGCTGGGGAACCCGTTCATGGGGCAAAGGCTCGGTGCTCATTGTTTCTCCTGTTCATTGATATTGTTGTTCGATGCCGAGGACGGCTTATGAAGTCGTGGCCCATAACGCCGGCGCAGTCGCGCATGCCGCCTGGATCAGCCGCACCGCCTCGTCGATATCCTGCTCGGTGGTAAAGCGGCCCAGGCTCAAGCGAATGGTCCGCCCGGCCGCGCGTGCATCGTGCCCCAGGGCCAGCAGCACATGGGACGGGGTGTTGTGTGCCGAATTGCAGGCCGAGGTCGCGGAAAATGCAATCGATGCACCCAATGTCGCCGGATTGAACTCACCCTCGTTGAACGTCAGGCTCAGCGTGTGAGGAATCCGTTGGCTCGCGCTGCCGTTGATACGCACACCGGGCAAGGCCAGCAGCGGCTCGAGCAAACGATTGCGCAACCGGGCGATTTTAGCGAGTTCTTCGTCGAATGCCGCTGAGGCCAGCTCAAATGCGGCCCCCATGGCTGCGATCTGGTGCGTCGCCAGGGTCCCGGAGCGCAAACCGCCTTCATGTCCACCGCCATGAATCTGCGCCGACAGCCGTGGCCGGGCCCGGTCGCCCACGTAGAGCGCGCCGATGCCCTTGGGGCCGTAGATTTTATGCGCGGAAAAAGACATCAGGTCCACTGGCCAACGAGACAGGTCGATCTGCACCTTGCCGGCGCCCTGGGCTGCGTCCACATGGAACAGCGCACCGTGCTCGCGAACGATCTCGCCAATGGCGACGACATCGTTGACGGTACCCAACTCATTGTTCACCAGCATCAGCGATACCAGGAACGTGTCTTCGCGCAACGCCTCGCGAACCGCTTGCGGGCTGATCAGGCCCTCGGCGTCCGGCGCCAGCCAGGTTACCGCGACGCCACTGTCCTCGAGCTGGCGTGCCGTATCGAGAATCGCCTTGTGTTCGATCCGGCTGGTGATGACATGGCCGGCAGAACCTGCGCGCGCCTGGGCCACCCCCTTGAGGGCCAGGTTGTTGGATTCCGTGGCGCCGGAAGTCCAGACGATCTGTTCGGGCTGAGCCCCCACCAATTGCGCCACCTGCTGGCGGGCACGCTCCACCGAGCGCCGGGCCTCCTGGCCGAAGGCATGGGAACTGGAAGCCGGGTTGCCGAAGTTGCCGTCAAAGCCCAGACACTCGACCATGACCCGGATGACCCGCTCATCCACCGGCGTGGTGGCGGCGTAATCGAAATACAAAGGACGTTTATTCATAGGAAACTCGCAGAGCCTGCTCCGGGATCAGGCGCCCTCGTTGGGTTCGAGACTAGCAATACCTGATCGAAGACCTTAAAGAAGTCGGACTTCGTTTAAAAGTGCGTAGGAACGCTCCTGAACAGCGAGCTTAGCAGGCATCGCGTCGAAGCTCAGCCCTCAACTGATGCTTTCGAGCAACAACGGATACAGCGAAGCGACCAACAGCAGCGCCATGCCCCAATTGAACAGGCGCAGCCAGCGACGATCACGCAACAGGTTGCGCAACAGACTGCCACACACCACCCACAGGCTCACGCTGGGTAGATTGATCAGGGCAAACACCGCTGCAATCACCAACACATTGAAGAAGTAACCCTGGAGTGGCGTGTAGGTACTGATGGCACCGATGGCCATGATCCAGGCCTTGGGGTTGACCCACTGGAACGCCGCCGCGCCCCAATAGCTGATCGGCGTATTGTCCCCCGGCTGACTTTCCGAAACCGGGCCGGAGTGGGCTATTTTCCACGCCAGGTACAGCAGGTACGCCGCGCCGATGTAGCGCAGTGCGGTATAGAGCAGTGGATAAGTCTGGAACACCGCGCCCAGGCCAAGGCCCACCGCCAGCACCAGGGAAAAGAACCCGCAGGTGATACCCAGCATGTGCGGAATGGTGCGGTTGAAACCGAAATTGACACCCGAAGCCAACAACATGGTGTTGTTAGGGCCTGGCGTGATCGAGGTCACCAGGGCAAACAGGGCGAAGCCCAGCAACAGGTCAAGCGAAAGGGTCATGTCAGGACAATCCATCGGGCGGTGAGTCAGGTGATGACCCTACCCCACGTCCTGCTGGCGTCCCATGGACAGTTGAGCAAAACTTCGAGCGGTACAGTCTTTCAGCTCGACCGACCAGGCTGTTGCACGGCCCGCTCAGCACTCATCTCGCCCCGGTCGTCGAAGCCAACGTTCTTTTGTGCCGTGCCAAGCAACTCGGCCTTTTTCGCGTGATACTCCTCGAAGGAGAGGCCGCGACGATTCAAGGCCTCCAGCGCAAGTTCGCGAGCTTCGTCGGCGGTGTAAGGACGCAGCTCCGGAGACGAGGAGGCACAGCCGCTCAATACGGTTGCGGTCAACAGCAGTAAAATAGCGAGGGTACGGTTCATGGCAGGTGTCCGGTGTTCTGGAGTTGGGCGATGAACAAAGGCTACCCGCCAGCCCTGCGCGGCAGAAATCAACCCTCTCGATAGTGGCTATTGCCTTTGCGGATCAGTCGCTTCGCTCAGTCGACCAACTGGCAATGCAGCGCATTGTCCAGGCTGCGCTCGATGTTGCGTAGCACCTGGAACGAACCGAACGTCACGGCTTTGGCTCGGTGTGCCTGGATCAGCCGCCAGAAATCCTGCTCGCCACTTTCGAAGCTTCGAAGCGCCGCCTCGCCTGCCTCGCGGGTTTGCCACTGCAAATAGTTGAGCACGCGCCGACCATCCTCGCTGACCTGGATGCTGGCACTCAGGAACCCCTGGTGGTCCCGGGCCAGGCGTTCGGTCTGTTCCGACAAGGCCGTGACCAGCGCCTGCTGCCATTGAGGCTCGATGTCGAATTCCATCAGTTGGGTGAAGCTGCGATTGTTCCTTGGTGATTGCATGAAAGGTCCCCTATGCAGGTAAGGCGGATCTTGCGATCCGAAGACGCGCAGGGTAAAACCTCTAGTTAACTTGAGGTCAAGCGGTGAATTGAAGCGATGACGCAGATAGATGTCCACAAGGAACTCACCGTCGGCCAAGTGGCCGCTCGCAGCGGTGTGGCGGTCACCGCCCTGCATTTCTATGAAGCCAAGGGACTGATCAAAAGCACGCGTAACCCGGGCAACCAACGTCGATACCCACGGGCGGTATTGCGCCGCGTGGCGCTGATCAAGGTCGCCCAGCGCCTGGGCATCCCCTTGGCGGAAATCGGCGAGGCCTTGAAGAACCTGCCGGACAACCGCGCCCCAACCGCCGCCGACTGGCAGACCTTGTCGGCGCAATGGGGCCGAGACCTGGACGAGCGCATCAACCAATTGGTGACGCTGCGTGATCGACTCAACGGCTGCATCGGCTGCGGATGCCTGTCGATGGAAGCTTGCCCACTACGCAATCAGGGCGACGCGCTGGGCAAACAAGGGCCGGGGGCGCACCTACTGGAACAGCCCTGAAGCGTTCGTCGGGGCATGAGCCCGCCCACGGCTGCTGACCTATAGTGGATGGGCGCAAATCGACGAAGACTCTCTTCGCCTCCCATAACAACAAGGAGAAACGTCATGGGCGTCAAAGCCATTCCCGAAGGTTTCCATAACATCACGCCCTACCTGGGCATTCAAAAAGCCGCCGAAGCCATCGACTTCTACAAAAAAGCCTTCAATGCCACCGAGGTCATGCGCCTGGCCATGCCCGACGGAGGCATCGGCCACGCCGAACTGCGGATCAACGGTTTTCCGATCATGCTCGGTACGCCTTGCGACCAAGGCCCGCTGAGCAACCCGGACCAATCGCCATCGGTCGGCCTGCATTTATATGTCGAGGACGTGGACAGCGCATTTGCCCAGGCCATTGCCGCCGGTGGCACGGTGATTTCCGAGGTCAAGGACCAATTCTACGGAGATCGCACCGGCACCTTGAAAGATCCCTATGGGCATCTGTGGTTCCTGGCAACGCATAAGGAGGATCTGAGCCAGGAGCAGATCGAGCAAAGGGCCAGGGAGATGTTCCAACAGCAAGGCTGACTTGCCTGAAGCAATCTGCCCTTGTGGCCAGGGAGCTTGTCCCTGGCCACAAAAGGCCGTGATGCTAAACGCGAAACATTTTCTTTCATCTTTCCCTTCAGGATTTCACTTGCTGGTTCGTCTTAATTAGATGCAACCGGCCGCGTCGGCAAAAGCCACGGCCGTTTTTTCAGGGTTCAAGGGGTTGCGAAGCCCGTAATCCAGAGCCTTTCATCGAATCAAGACGTTCAATCATGTCGAAGAAGTCCCGCTCCAAACTCTGGTTCCTGGTGCACAGCTGGCTGGCATTGCCCATCTGGTTTTTTGTGCTCATCGTCTGCGTCACCGGCACCCTGGCGGTGGTCAGCCAGGAGATCGTCTGGCTGGCCAACCCCGACATGCGTGCCAGCAAGCCATCGGACGATGCCCCGCTGCTCAGCTATGACCAAGTGATTGCCGCGATCAAGCAAGCCCAACCACTGACCCAGGTGCTGAGCATCGCGCGTCCGGACGAATCGCATTTTGCGCTGGAAGCCAAGGTGACCTATCCCGACGGGCGCCCCGACACGGTTTACGTCAACCCGTACAGCGGCGTGATCCAGGGCTCGGCGCCGGCGTTCAATTTCAGGGGATTCACCCGTGCCCTGCATGGCTGGTGGCTGGTGCCGTTCACCAACGGCTATAGCTGGGGCTGGTACCTGGTGTCCTTGCTGGGATTGCCGTTACTGGCCTCCCTGGTGACCGGGCTGGTGGTCTACAAGCGTTTCTGGAAAGGCTTTTTCCGCCCGACGTTGCGCATCCGCCACGGTGCGCGGATTTTCTGGGGAGATTTCCACCGACTCAGCGGTATCTGGTCGATCTGGTTCATCGCGGTGATTTCCATTACCGGCACCTGGTTCCTGATCGAGGCCGTGCTGTCGGACAATCAGATTTCCATTTCCAGCGCGCCCGTCATTCCAGTGGTGGCGCGGGAAAGCGTTCCGCTGTCAACCGATGGTCTTGCACCGCAGCAACTTAGCCTGGACCGCGCGATTGAAATCGCCCAGCAGCGAATCCCGGGCCTGGACGCCAGTTTCGTCAGCCTGCCCGGCAATGCCTACAGCCACCTGGAAATCGGCGGCCGTGGTTGGTACCCGTTGATGTTCCAGACCGCCACCATCAATCCCTACAACGGTGACGTGGCTGCCTCGCGACTGTTGTCGGACCGTACGCCGCTGGAGTTCGTCACCGAATCCATGCGCCCCTTGCACACCGGGGATTTCGGCGGCCTCTGGATCAAGCTCATCTGGTTCTTCTTCGGCTTGGTCCTGAGCATGATGGTCCTCAGCGGGCTGCTGATCTGGACCAAACGCACGGCCCTGGCCACCGCCAATGCCTTCAAGCGCAGCCAGAAACCGCCCCGTGAAGCCCGGATCACCCAGGCATTGCAACCGTCCGTCCATCGTGAATCATCGGAGGGCAACGTTTGAATCCGTCCAATACCGCCTCATCACCGTCACGCCTGAGCCTGTTCTGGCACAAATGGCGCTTTCACCTCAATGTGCTGTTGCTGCTGATTCCCCTGGGTTTCATGCCCAAGTATTTCTCGGAAGCGGCTCTGTTTCGCGGGGATACCGGGCTTGGCGAGCGGGAGATCGGCGAAGTCCAGGTCGGACCGTGGAGCCTGCGTCTTGCCGAGTTTCGCAACGAAGCCCCACGCCCCGATGGCCCGGCCGGGCATATGAAACATTTCAACGCAGCCCTGTGCCAACGCTGCATCGGCGAGGTCAAGGCCACCTACCTGCGCATCGGCAAGCCTCGCAGCCTGCGGGCCGCCGGGGTGATTTTCTTCGGTTCGCCCTATCGCATGGGGGCCCTGTTGCCAGTGCCGCAAAAGACCCCGCTCGACGCCGAACTGTGGATAACCCTCGAGGGCTGGGACGGCTCGATGCACCAAGCCGCCATTCCCCTGAGCCAGGCCTCCCCCGCCACCATTGCCTGGCTGAAAACCCAAGGAGCCCAACCATGATCCCCCGCACCTCTCTCAACAGCCTGGCGCTGCTGCTCTGCGCCGGTTTCGCCAGCAGCGCCCTGGCCCACAACCCGATGTGCGAATGCAAGGCCATCGATGCCGAACAGATCCAGTGCACCGGCGGTTTTTCCGATGGCAGCGGTGCGCCCGGGGTGACCCTGGATGTGATCGGCTATGACGAGACCATCCTCGTCCCAGGCAAGCTCGGTGCCGACTCGACGCTGACCTTCAAGAAACCGAACGCCGAATTCTACGTGCTCTTCGACGCCGGCCCCGGCCACGTGGTGGAAATCGACCAAGCCGACATCGAGGCCCCATGAGCAATCCCACCACCCAAGTCATCCGCCCGGCCGGCGCGGGCCATGAAACCCTGTATGTGTTGCTGCTGTGCCTGTTCATCATGCTGGTGGCCGGGTCTGTGGTGGCCTGGCATGGCAAAACCGATGACGCCACTCACCTGGCCTCGAACCAACTCGACGCGCGCCGCGACCTCAACGCCGCCGAACAAGGCATCTATGCCGACCTGCGGGTGACCCTGGATGAAATCCGCCTGCTACGCGAAGAACAACAGCGCCTGCCCGGCCCGCAGACGCTGGCCGACGAAGGCTTTGCCCCGTTCACCCTGGACGCCAGCTCCATCAGCCGCGGCGGCCATGCCTGGCAACAGCTCGAAGACCGGGCCTACTTCGGCGCGAGCAGCAACTCATCCGTTGCCGGTTCGTTTCTGATGCGCATCAGCGAAGCGTCCGACGCCGCTCCCGACATCTGGCTCAATCGCAGCAACGGCCTCACTGCCCCCACCGCGCTGGACGACTCCGCCTTGTCCGCCGCCGGCTGGCAACAGATCGTCGCGCAATTCGACGCTGGCGTAACCCGTCAGCACCGGCACTGATCCCACGCCCTTATTCGAGAGAAGACCCTTCGCCCATGCCTATTGCATCTCAACGCCGCCCCTTGCTGCGCCTGCTGTTGATCGGCCTGCTGGCCTGTCTGTTCACCTCGCCGGTGAATGCCGAAACAGCCAAGCGCCTGCGCATCGGCATCACCTTGCACCCGTATTACAGCTACGTGGCGAACATCGTCGGCGACAAGGCCGAGGTGGTTCCGCTGATCCCGGCCGGTTTCAACCCTCATGCCTATGAACCACGGGCCGAGGACATCAAACGCATCAGCGGCCTCGACGTGATCGTGCTCAACGGCGTGGGCCACGACGATTTCGCCGACCGCATGATCGCCGCCAGCGAAACCCCGAACGTGAAGGTGATCGAGGCCAACGAAAACGTGCCCCTGCTCGCCGCCACCGGCACCGCCGCCCGAGGCGCTGGCAAGGTCGTCAACCCACACACGTTCCTGTCCATCAGCGCCTCCATTGCCCAGGTCAATAACATCGCCCGGGAGCTGGGCAAGCTCGACCCGGACAACGCCAAGGCCTACACCCAAAATGCCCGCGCCTACGGCAAGCGCCTGCGCCAGATGCGCGCTGCCGCCCTGGCGAAACTGACCCAGGCGCCCAATGCCGAGCTACGGGTCGCCACGGTGCACGCCGCCTACGACTACCTGCTGCGCGAATTCGGCCTGGAAGTGACCGCCGTGGTCGAGCCAGCCCACGGCATCGAACCGAGCCCCAGCCAGTTGAAAAAGACCATCGACCAACTGCGCGAGCTGGACGTGAAAGTGATCTTCTCGGAAATGGATTTTCCGTCCACCTACGTCGACACCATCCAGCGTGAATCAGGGGTGAAACTGTACCCGCTCTCGCACATTTCCTACGGCGACTACAGCGCCGAGAAGTACGAAAAGGAAATGGCCGGCAATCTCGATACCGTGGTCCGGGCGATCCAGGAGTCCGGCGCATGACCGTCCCGGAAACCCTCACCCTGAATCGCGTCGGCCCCTCCATTGAGTTCGCCGATGTCAGCCTGAACCTGGGCCGCACCACCATCCTCGACAGCGTGGCATTCCAGGTGGAACCCGGCAGTATCCATGCTTTGGTGGGCCCTAATGGCGGCGGAAAGAGTTCGTTGATCAAGACCATGCTGGGGCAGATGCCGCACCAGGGACGCCTGAGCCTGCAATGGCCGGGCGAACCCGGTGTGATCGGCTACGTGCCCCAGGCGCTGGAATTCGACCGAGGCCTGCCCATGACCGTGGACGATTTCATGGCGGCGATGTGTCAGCGGCGACCGGCCTTTCTCGGCTTGAGCAAGCATTACGCCGACGCTATCGGCCAGGCTTTGGAACGCGTGGGCATGCAGGATAAACGCAAGCGGCGCATGGGCGCGCTGTCCGGCGGCGAGCGCCAGCGGGTGTTGCTGGCCCAGGGCCTGATTCCGCCCCCACAGTTGCTAGTGCTGGATGAGCCGATGTCGGCCCTGGACGAGGCCGGCATCCAGGTGTTCGAACGGTTGCTGCAGGACTGGCGGCAGGCCGGCATCACCGTGCTGTGGATCGAACATGACCTGGAAGCCGTCGGGCGCCTGGCCGACCGTGTCACCGGCCTGAACCGCAAGGTGCTGTTCGACGGCCCGCCAGGCCAGACCCTGACCCCAGAGCGCTTGCTGACGCTGTTTTCCACCCATCCACGCACGAACGGGAGCGCCGCCTGATGAGTTACGAAGCCTTTCGTTTGATGGTCCAGGGCTGGGCTTCGGCCGGTTACCTGCCCGAAGCGCTGGCCTACGGGTTCGTGGTCAATGCTTTGCTGGCCGGGTTGTTGATCGGCCCGGTACTGGGCGGCCTCGGCACGCTGGTGGTGGTCAAGCGTTTCGCGTTTTTCTCCGAGGCGGTGGGCCATGCGGCGCTGACCGGCGTGGCGGTCGGCATCCTGCTCGGCGAACCCTACACCGGACCATATGGCAGCCTGTTCGGTTACTGCCTGCTGTTCGGCATCCTGCTCAATTACCTGCGCAACCGTACCGGCCTGGCGCCGGACACGCTGATCGGCGTCTTCCTTTCGGTGTCCCTGGCCCTGGGCGCCAGCCTGCTGCTAATCCTGGCGGGCAAGATCAACGTGCATATCCTGGAGAACGTACTGTTTGGCTCGGTACTGACGGTCAATGGCAATGACCTGCTGGTGCTGGCCGTGGTCGGTTCATTAGTCATGGCCCTGGCGTTGCCGCTCTATAACCGCATCATGCTCGCCAGCTTCAACCCGCAACTGGCGGCGGTACGCGGGGTGGCGGTCAAGACCCTGGATTACCTGTTCGTGGTGCTGGTGACGCTGATCACCGTAGCGGCGGTGAAAGTCATCGGCGCGATTCTGGTGGGGGCGTTGCTGGTCATTCCGGCAGCGGCGGCGCGCCTGCTCAGCCAGTCGTTGAAAGGGTTTTTCTGGTGTTCGGTGCTGATCGCCACCCTCAGTACCTTGTGCGGGATTCTCGCGCCAATTGTGTTCGACCTGCCGATCCCATCCGGCGCCGCGATCATCCTGGTGGCCGGCATCGCTTTCGCCCTGAGCGCCATCGCCCGTGGCGTCGTCCCCAGCCTCAAAGGGAATCTTGGATAAATGGTTTTCTCATTGCGACAACTGGCCCTCGCCGTAGCGCTATGCAGCGTGGCCGTCACCTCGTCATTTGCCAGCGAAAAAGTGCGCCTGCTGGCATCGCTGCCGGTCACCTACGGATTGAGTGAAGCCTTGCTCAAGGGCACCGACGTCAGCCTGGAGCGAGCCGCACCCGCCAATCTGCCCGGCACCCGGCAGAGTGCCTATTTCAGCGGCCGGGGGGCGCCGGCCCTGAGCAAACTGGCCGGCGAGGCCGACGGAGTGATCGGCCTGCGCTCGCTATGGCCGGACGATCCGCTGTACCCCATGGCCCGCCGCAGCAATATTCGCATCGTCGAAGTCGACGCCGCCCGCCCGGTGGACGGCGCCCTGCCCGGGATTGCCGTGCAACCGGGCATGGCCGACGGCCTGGCGAGCCAGCCGTGGATGGCCAGCCATAACCTGGGACGCATGGCCGACGTGATCGCCGCCGACCTGGTGCGCCTGGCCCCAGCGGCCAAACCGAAAATCGATACCAACCTGGCGGCCCTCAAGCAACGGCTGCTCAAACTCAGCGCCGACAGCGAAAAGCGGCTCGCCAGTGCCGACAACTTGAGCGTGGTCAGCCTAAGCGAGCACTTGGGTTACTTGATTAGCGGGCTCAACCTGGATGCCCTCAGCACCGATGCCCGGCCCGACGCCGACTGGACAGCCGAAGCCCTCAAGCAATTGACCACCATGTTGAAAGACAACGACGTGGCGCTGGTGCTGCATCATCGCCAGCCTTCGGATGCCGTGAAGGCGGCCATCAGCGAGGGCGGCAGTCGCCTGCTGGTACTGAGCACCGACGCCGCTGACCCCGTGGCAGAGCTGGAAAATAATGTGGGATTGGTTGTCGCGGCACTGACAGGGGGCTGACTGCTGGAGTGCGATCCACTGTGGGAGCGGGCTTGCTCGCGAAAGCGGTGTGTCAGGCGACATCAATGCTGACTGTACCGGCCTCATCGCGAGCAGGCTCGCTCCCACAAAGGATTTGCGGTGGACCCAGAACTCAAACCCATCTCAGATTAATTTGTGGAGCCGAGCTTGCTCGCGATTGCGGTGGATCAGCTTGCATCAATGTTGAATGTTTGACCGCTTTCGCGAGCAAGCCCGCTCCCACAGGTTTTTATGTCAGTTCAGGACATCCCCTGGCACCCGCACAAACCCTTCCATCAACACCCGTGCGCTGCGGCTCATGATGGCTTTTTTTACCATCCATTCACCCTCGACCTGGCTGGCCTCGGCACCGACGCGCAAGGTGCCGGACGGGTGACCGAAACGTACGGCGTTGCGTTCGATGCCGCCAGCCGCCAGGTTGACCAAGGTGCCAGAAATCGCCGCGGCCGTGCCGATGGCGACCGCTGCGGTGCCCATCATGGCGTGGTGCAGTTTGCCCATCGACAGGGCGCGTACCAACAAGTCGACATCCCCAGCCGCCACGGCTTTTCCGCTGGATGAAATGTAATCCGCCGGCGGTGCGACAAACGCCACTTTCGGCGTGTGCTGGCGCTGGGCCGCTTCGTCCAGGTGTTTGATCAAGCCCATGCGCAAGGCGCCGTGGGCACGGATGGTTTCGAACATCGCCAGCGCCTTCGGATCACTGTTGATCGCGCCCTGCAACTCAGTACCGGTGTAACCGACGTCCCGGGCATTGATGAAAATCGTCGGGATCCCGGCGTTGATCAAGGTCGCCTTGAAAGTACCCACACCTGGCACCTCAAGGTCGTCCACCAGGTTGCCGGTGGGAAACATCGAGCCACCACCGCCCTCCTCCTCGGCCGCCGGGTCCATGAATTCCAGTTGCACTTCGGCCGCCGGAAAGGTCACGCCGTCGAGTTCGAAGTCACCGGTTTCCTGCACCGCGCCATCGGTGATCGGCACATGGGCAATGATGGTCTTGCTGATGTTGGCTTGCCAGATCCGCACCACGGCCACGCCATTTTGTGGGATACGGCTGACGTCCACCAAACCACTGCTGATGGCGAATGAACCGACCGCCGCCGACAGGTTGCCGCAGTTGCCACTCCAGTCCACGAACGGCTTGTCGATGGACACTTGGCCGAACAGATAATCGACATCGTGGTCGGCCCGGGTGCTCTTGGACAGGATCACGGTCTTGCTGGTGCTGGACGTCGCGCCGCCCATGCCATCGATCTGCTTCTCGTACGGGTCGGGGCTGCCGATCACCCGTAGCAGCAAGGCATCCCGGGCTGCGCCGGGGACGCGGGCCGCTTCGGGCAGGTCCTGCAAGCTGAAGAACACGCCTTTACTGGTGCCGCCACGCATGTAGGTAGCGGGAATTTTGATTTGCGCTGCGTGAGCCATGATGCTCCTCAAGCGGACACGCAAGGTGTCCGCAGCTGTGATTTAGACGGCAACCGCCGATTCAAGGAAGTCCTGGGCAAAGCGTTGCAGCACGCCACCGGCCTCATAGATCGACACTTCTTCAGCGGTATCGAGGCGGCAAGTCACTGGCACCTCGACGCGCTCGCCGTTCTTGCGAGTGATGACCAGGGTCAGCGTCGCCCGCGGAGTGCGCTCGCCGATCACGTCATAGATTTCACTGCCGTCGATGCCCAGGGTTTTGCGGTTGGTGCCGGGCTTGAACTCCAGCGGCAACACGCCCATGCCCACCAGGTTGGTGCGATGGATACGCTCGAAACCTTCGGCGGCAATCGCCTCGACACCGGCCAGGCGTACGCCCTTGGCCGCCCAGTCCCGGGATGAACCCTGGCCATAGTCGGCACCGGCGATGATGATCAGCGGTTGCTTGCGCTCCATGTAGGTTTCGATGGCCTCCCACATGCGCATGACCTGGCCTTCCGGCTCGACCCGGGCCAGGGAGCCCTGCTTGACCTTGCCGTTTTCCTGGACCATTTCGTTGAACAGTTTCGGGTTGGCAAAGGTCGCGCGTTGCGCGGTCAGGTGGTCGCCGCGGTGGGTTGCATAGGAGTTGAAGTCCTCCTCCGGCAGGCCCATTTTCGCCAGGTATTCGCCGGCGGCGCTGTCCAGCATGATGGCGTTGGACGGCGACAGGTGATCGGTGGTGATGTTGTCCGGCAGTACCGCCAGCGGACGCATGCCCTTGAGCGGTCGCGCGCCGGCCAGCGCCCCTTCCCAGTAGGGAGGGCGACGGATGTAGGTGCTTTGCGGACGCCAGTCGTACAGCGGCGTGACTTTCGGCCCGGTGTCCTCCTGGATGGCGAACATCGGGATGTACACCTGGCGGAACTGCTCCGGTTTCACCGAAGCCTTGACCACCGCGTCGATTTCTTCGTCGCTCGGCCAGATGTCCTTGAGACGGATTTCCCGGCCGTCCACCACACCCAGTACGTCCTTCTCGATGTCGAAGCGGATGGTCCCGGCGATGGCATAAGCGACCACCAGCGGCGGCGAGGCAAGGAACGCTTGCTTGGCGTACGGATGGATGCGTCCATCGAAGTTGCGGTTGCCCGACAACACGGCTGTGGCGTACAGGTCACGGTCGATGATTTCCTGTTGGATCACCGGGTCCAGCGCACCGGACATGCCATTGCAGGTCGTGCAGGCGAAGGCCACGACGCCGAAACCCAGCTTCTCGAGTTCGGAGGTCAGGCCCGCCTCATCCAGGTACAGCGCCACGGTTTTCGAACCCGGCGCCAGGGACGACTTGACCCACGGCTTGCGAGCCAGGCCCAGGCGGTTGGCGTTGCGCGCCAGCAGGCCGGCAGCGATCACGTTGCGCGGGTTACTGGTGTTGGTGCAACTGGTGATGGCCGCGATGATCACGGCGCCGTCGGGCATTTGCCCGGGCACATCGTCCCACTGGCCGGAGATACCTTTGGCGGCCAGATCCGACACCGCGACGCGGGCGTGAGGGTTGCTCGGGCCTGCCATGTTGCGCACCACCGAGGACAAATCGAAGGTCAAGCCGCGCTCGTATTGCGCGCCCTTGAGCGTGTCGGCCCACAGGCCCGTCTGCTTGGCGTAGGTCTCGACCAGTTGCACCTGCTGGTCTTCGCGGCCAGTGAGCTTCAGGTAATCGATGGTTTGCTGGTCGATGTAGAACATCGCCGCCGTGGCGCCGTATTCCGGGGCCATGTTGGAGATAGTCGCGCGATCGCCCAAGGTCAGGGCACTGGCACCTTCGCCGAAAAACTCCAGCCAGGCGCCGACGACTTTTTGCTTGCGCAGGAATTCGGTCAGCGCCAGCACCATGTCCGTGGCGGTGATGCCCGGCTGCAGTTTGCCGGTCAACTCGACGCCGATGATTTCCGGCAGGCGCATCCATGAAGCGCGACCGAGCATGACGCTTTCGGCTTCCAGGCCGCCGACGCCGATGGCGATCACGCCCAGGGCATCGACGTGGGGCGTGTGGCTGTCGGTGCCCACGCAGGTGTCGGGGAATGCCACGCCGTCACGTTGCTGGATCACCGGGGACATTTTTTCCAGGTTGATCTGGTGCATGATCCCGTTGCCCGGCGGAATCACGTCGACGTTCTTGAAGGCTTTCTTGGTCCAGTTGATGAAGTGGAAGCGGTCTTCGTTGCGCCGGTCTTCGATGGCGCGGTTCTTGGCGAAGGCCTGGGGATCGAAACCAGCACTTTCCACCGCCAGGGAGTGGTCGACGATCAGTTGGGTCGGCACCACCGGGTTGACCTGCGCCGGGTCGCCGCCCTGCAGGGCGATGGCGTCGCGCAGGCCCGCCAGGTCCACCAGCGCGGTCTGGCCGAGAATGTCATGACACACCACCCGCGCCGGGAACCACGGGAAGTCCAGGTCGCGCTTGCGCTCGATCAGTTGCAACAGCGATTCACGCAGCGTGGCCGGATCGCAGCGACGCACGAGGTTTTCCGCCAGCACCCGGGAGGTGTATGGCAAGCCATCGTAGGCGCCGGGCCGAATGGCCTCCACGGCCCCGCGAACGTCGAAATAATCCAGCGAAGTGCCGGGTAGCGGTTTGCGAAATTCTGTGTTCATCGTCAGGACTCGGATCACGGTGGTTTCAGAAGGGGTGGCGCAGCGACTGAAGTAACCTGTTCTCTTGTGGGAGCGAGCCTGCTCGCGATTGCGGTGTGTCGGTCAACATTTATGCTGCTGACCCGACGCCATCGCGAGCAGGCTCGCTCCCACAGGTTTTTGGTTTGTCCGGTACCTGCGGCTAGAACCCTCCAGCTCAGCGTTGTTCGATTGGCACGAACTTGCGCTGTTCGACGCCGGTGTATTCGGCGCTCGGTCGGATGATGCGGTTGTTGGCACGTTGTTCGAACACGTGGGCGGCCCAGCCGGTCAGGCGCGAGCAAACGAAGATCGGCGTGAACAGCTTGGTCGGGATGCCCATGAAGTGGTACGCCGAGGCGTGGTAGAAATCGGCGTTGGGGAACAGTTTCTTCTGCTCCCACATGGTTTTGTCGATGGCCTCGGAGACCGGGAACAGCACCGTGTCGCCCACTTCGTCGGCGAGTTTCTTCGACCAGCCCTTGATCACCTCGTTGCGCGGGTCGTTGTCCTTATAGATCGCGTGGCCGAAGCCCATGATCTTGTCCTTGCGCGCGAGCATGCCAAGGGTGCCTTCGATGGCTTCCTGGGGCGAGCTGAAACGCTCGATCATTTCCATCGCCGCTTCGTTGGCGCCACCGTGCAGCGGACCGCGCAGCGAGCCGATGGCGGCAGTGATGCAGGAAAACAGGTCCGACAGTGTGGAGGCGCAGACCCGGGCAGTGAAGGTCGAGGCGTTGAACTCGTGCTCGGCGTAGAGGATCAGCGAGACGTTCATCACCTTGACGTGCAACTCGCTCGGCTGCTTGCCATGCAGCAGGTGCAGGAAATGGCCGCCGATGGAGGTTTCGTCGGTCACGCATTCGATGCGCTGGCCTTGGTGGCTGAAGCGATACCAGTAGCACATGATCGCCGGGAACGCGGCCAACAGGCGATCGGTCTTGTCGTGTTGCTCGGAAAAGTCCTTCTCAGGTTCCAGGTTGCCCAAAAACGAGCAGCCGGTGCGCATCACGTCCATCGGGTGGGCGTCGGCGGGAATGCGCTCCAACACTTCTTTCAGGGCTTGGGGCAAGTCCCGCAGTTGGCTCAGTTTGCGCGTATAGGCATCCAGTTGGGCCTGGGTCGGCAGCTCACCGTACAACAGCAGGTAGGCGACTTCTTCAAACTGCGCGTCCGCCGCCAGGTCGCGAACGTCGTAGCCGCGATAGGTCAGGCCCGCGCCCGATTGGCCTACGGTGGACAATGCGGTTTGCCCGGCCACCTGGCCACGGAGCCCGGCGCCACTGAGTACTTTTGCTTCGGCCATTTGCTGTCTCCATTTTCTTGAATTTATAGGGGGAGTCGCGCCTTACTTCTTCGCCGCGAACAACGCATCGAGCTTCTGCTCGAAGGTGTGGTAGTCGATGCGATCGTAAAGCTCCATGCGGGTTTGCATGGTGTCGATGACATTCTGTTGCGTGCCGTCGCGGCGGATCGCGGTGTAGACGTTCTCGGCGGCCTTGTTCATGGCGCGGAACGCCGACAGCGGATACAGCACCAGGGACACATCGGCACCGGCCAGCTGTTCGGTGGTGTACAGCGGGGTCGCGCCGAATTCAGTGATGTTGGCCAGGATCGGCGCCTTCACGCGGCTGGCGAACAGCTTGTACATCTCAAGCTCGGTGATGGCTTCGGGGAAAATCATGTCGGCACCGGCCTCGATGCACGCGGCGGCGCGGTCCAGGGCCGACTCCAAGCCCTCCACGGCCAGGGCGTCGGTACGCGCCATGATCACAAAACTGTCGTCGGTACGGGCATCGACGGCGGCCTTGATGCGGTCGACCATCTCTTGCTGCGAGACGATTTCCTTGTTCGGACGATGGCCGCAACGCTTGGCGCCGACCTGGTCTTCGATATGGATGGCCGCCGCGCCGAACTTGATCATCGACTTGACCGTACGGGCCACGTTGAACGCCGAGGAACCGAAACCGGTGTCCACGTCCACCAGCAACGGCAGGTCGCACACGTCGGTGATACGGCGCACATCGGTCAGCACGTCATCCAGGCCGGTGATGCCCAGGTCCGGCACGCCGAGGGAACCGGCCGCCACGCCGCCGCCCGACAGGTAGATCGCCTTGAAACCGGCGCGCTTGGCCAGCAGCGCGTGGTTGGCGTTGATCGTGCCCACCACTTGCAGCGGATGCTCGGTGGCGACCGCATCGCGGAAACGCTGGCCTGGCGTGCTCTTGCTGGAACTCATGACTCACCTCGTTCAGTGGCGGCGCTGTCCTGGAAATGACGCGCGATATTGCGTTTGGAGGCGCCGATGTGCCGGCGCATCAATAATTCAGCCAGTTCGCCGTCACGGTCGGCGATGGCATCGAGAATCCGATGGTGCTCGGCAAAGGCCTGGCGCGGACGGTTGGGCGTGGTGGAAAACTGGATGCGGTACATGCGCACCAGTTGATACAGCTCGCCGCACAGCATTTGCGTCAGAGTGCGGTTGCCGCTGCCCTGGATGATTCGGTAATGAAAGTCGAAATCGCCTTCCTGCTGGTAATAGCCAACACCGGCCTGGAACGCCGCATCGCGCTCGTGGGTCTCCAGGACCCGGCGCAGTTCGTCGATTTCTTCCAACGTCATGCGCTCAGCCGCCAAACGGCAGGCCATGCCTTCGAGGGATTCACGGATTTCATAGAGTTCCAGCAGCTCGGCGTGGCTCAGGGACACCACTCGGGCGCCGACGTGGGGCACGCGCACCAGTAGGCGCTGGCCCTCCAGGCGGTGGATCGCCTCGCGCAGCGGCCCGCGGCTGATGCCGTAGGTACGCGCCAGCTCGGGCTCGGAGATCTTGCTGCCGGGGGCTATCTCGCCTTTGACGATGGCGGCCTGGATACGCCGGAAGACGTTCTCGGACAGGGTCTCCGAGTCGTCCTGAGCCATCACCGGGGTTTCGAGCTGATCGAGCATATTGTCGACACCTTGAAAATCAATAAGGCAAAAACTATCCAATAGCAGCGTAAACGTCAAAACAAAAATCAACATTGTCGACAATCGTCTAATAAGCGCCCTGGCGATAACCCTTCTGCATGAAGACTCGTAGCGTCCGGCCAGCGGTGGCGTCAGAAAACCACCGTGCTAGAATGCCGCCGCTATTCGCCGCTCTCTTTTATAGGGAAGGCTATTGAAGGAGCTTGTGCAGTAATGCCAGGGCCTGAACCGATAAACGGAACGCTGCGCACCAGGATCTATGACACTCAAGCCCTTATCTGCCGCTCTTTATTTCATGTGCCTGCCGGGACTTGCCGCGGCGGGTGAAAAAACCGTGTACGGCCTCAACGAATACGCCGCCTTGCAGGGCATCGACCTGGAGGTCGCCGCCAAGCTCGACACTGGCGCCAAGACCGCATCCCTCAGTGCCCGTGACATCAAGCGCTTCAAGCGCAATGGCGAATCCTGGGTGCGCTTTTACCTGGCCATCGACGCGGCCCACTCGCACCCCATCGAACGCCCCCTGGCCCGGGTCAGCAAGATCAAGCGTCGCGCCGGTGACTACGACCCGGAAGAAGGCAAGAAATACACGGCCCGGCCGGTCATCGAACTGGACATCTGCATGGGCTCGGCCCTGCGCAGCATCGAAGTGAACCTGACCGACCGTAGCGCCTTCCAATACCCGTTGCTGATCGGTTCCGAGGCGCTCAAGCGCTTCGATGCGCTGGTCGACCCCAGTCTTAAATACGCTGCCGGCAAACCCGCCTGCGCCAATGCCGCTCAAACCGCAGAGTAATTCCAATGCGCTCCCTTACCCTCCATCTGAAAATGCTGATCGCCATCCTGGTGGTGCTGGGCCTGTCGGTGACGGCCTATCAGATTTTCGTGCTCGGCATCCCGGTCACCGAAGACGCCACCGACGACTTGTGGAACATCGACGCCAAGGTCGAATTCGTGCCCAATGCCAAGGATCCGGTGAAGATCCAGATGTTCGTGCCGCCCCTGAGCCGCGACTATGTGAGCCTCAACGAGAGTTTCATTTCCAACAATTATGGCGTGGCGGTGAACCGGGTCGACGGTAACCGCAAGGTGACCTGGTCGGCCCGTCGGGCCAAGGGTAACCAGACCCTTTATTACCGTTTGGTGCTGACCAAGCGCTACAGCGCCGAGAAAACCAAGGTCAAGGGCCCGACCTTCCGCGACAGCATCGCCGTCGAAGGCCCGGAGAAACTGGCCGCCGAAGCCCTGCTCGCACCGATCCGCCAACATTCGGCGGACGTCGAGACGTTCATCAGCGAAGCGATCAAGCGGGTCAACAACCTCAACGACGACAACGTCAAGCTGCTGCTGGCCGGCGATCCTTCTTCGGCCAACAAGGCGCGTATCGTCGAATTGGTGCTGTCCATCGCCCACGTGCCGGTGGAAAAGGTCCATACCATTCGCCTGGTGGCCGACCAGCCGCAGACACCGGAACTGTGGCTGCGCAGTTTCAACGGCACCGACTGGTTGTATTTCAACCCGGACTCCGGCGAACAGGGCCTGCCCACCGACCGCCTGTTGTGGTGGACCGGCGATGAAAACCTGATCACCGTCGATGGCGGCAAGAAAGCCACCGTGACCTTCAGCATGAACAACAGCGAAATGAACGCCATTCGCCTGGCCAAGCTGACGGACGAGAACACCGACGCCAACTTCCTCGAATACTCGCTGTACGGCCTGCCGCTGCAAACCCAGCAGACGTTCATGATCATGGTGATGATCCCGATCGGCGTGCTGGTGATTCTGATATTGCGCAACCTGATCGGCCTACAAACCCTGGGCACCTTCACGCCGGTACTGATCGCCCTGGCCTTCCGCGAAACCCAACTGGGCTTCGGGATCATCCTGTTCACGGTGATCACCACCCTGGGCCTGTCGCTGCGTTCGTACCTGGAACACCTTAAATTGCAGATGCTGCCAAGGCTCTCGGTGGTGCTGACGTTCGTGGTGGTGCTGATCGCCGCCATCAGCCTGTTCAGTCATAAGCTGGGCCTGGAGCGCGGCCTGTCGGTGGCACTGTTCCCGATGGTGATCCTGACCATGACCATCGAACGCCTGTCCATTACCTGGGAAGAACGCGGCGCCGGCCACGCGATGAAAGTCGCCATCGGCACCTTGTTCGCCGCGTCCCTGGCGCACCTGATCATGAGCGTGCCGGAACTGGTGTACTTCGTGTTCACCTTCCCGGCGATCCTGCTGATCCTGGTGGGCTTCATGCTGGCCATGGGTCGTTATCGCGGCTACCGCCTGACCGAGCTGGTCCGGTTCAAGGCCTTCCTCAAGGCAGACTCCTGATGTTCGGCTTCTGGAAGACCTGGAAGGCCCTGGAAGCCCGGGGCATCATGGGCATCAACCGGCGTAACGCCGACTACGTGCTCAAGTACAACAAGCGCAGCCTGTACCCCATCGTCGATGACAAGATCATCACCAAGGAACGGGCTATCGCCGCCGGCATTCATGTGCCGGAGCTATACGGTGTGATCTCCACCGAGAAGGAAATCGACAAGCTCGACGAGATCATCGGCGGGCGCACCGACTTCGTGATCAAGCCGGCCCAGGGCGCTGGCGGCGACGGCATCATCGTCATCGCCGACCGCTTCGAAGGCCGCTATCGCACGGTGTCCGGCAAGATCATCAGCCATGAGGAAATCGAGCACCATGTCTCCAGTATCCTCACCGGCCTGTACTCCTTGGGCGGGCACCGAGACCGGGCGCTGATCGAGTACCGCGTGACGCCGGACCAGATCTTCAAGAGCATCAGCTACGAAGGCGTGCCGGACATTCGCATCATCGTGCTGATGGGCTATCCGGTGATGGCCATGCTGCGCTTGCCGACCCGTCAATCCGGCGGCAAGGCCAACCTGCACCAGGGCGCCATCGGGGTGGGCGTCGACCTCGCCACCGGCCTGACCCTGCGCGGTACCTGGCTGAACAACATCATCACCAAACACCCCGACACCACCAACGCGGTGGACGGCGTGCAACTGCCCTACTGGGACGGTTTCATGAAACTGGCCGCTGGTTGCTATGAACTGTGTGGGCTGGGCTACATCGGCGTGGACATGGTGCTGGACCAGGAAAAGGGTCCGTTGATCCTGGAATTGAACGCCCGGCCGGGCCTGAATATCCAGATCGCCAACGACTGCGGCCTGACCCTGCGCACCCATGCGGTGGAAGCGCATCTGGAAGAGCTCAAGGCACGGGGTGTCGAGGAAACCGTGGAAGAGCGCGTGGCGTTCGCCCAGGCATTGTTTGGGCATATTCCGCCGGTTGAGGGTTGAAGCCGCCCTGTGGCAAGGGGATAAGTCCCCTTGCCACAGGGTGTTCACACTCCAATACTTTTGATGGCCCCATACTTACCCATCTCCGACATCCCTCTAGGAGCAAATCCTACAGAGGGATTACAATCGCCACCCCGCCTGAACGGCCGACCCGCCCCGCCCATGCCAACCTGCTCCGTACACCCGCTGCCCTACCGCACCAACCCCGCCGAGTATTTCGCGGCGATCCGTCATGCCCCCGGCAGCGTGCTGCTCGACAGTGGCCGGCCGAGTGCCGAGCGCGGACGTTACGACCTGCTCAGTGCCTGGCCGCTGGAGCAACTGGCAGTGTTGCCCGACGAGAGCGGTAGCGATTTCCTGCAACGCCTGCGCATTCAGCTGACGCAACTGGGCGACGCGGAACTACCAGCCACAGTGCAATTGCCCTTCGCCGGCGGCCTGATCGGCTACTTGAGCTACGACTTCGGCCGACACCTCGAAGCCCTGCCATCCCACGCCAAGGACGACCTGCAACTGCCCGATGCGCGTTTTGGCGTGTACGACTGGGCTTTGATCAGCGATCACCAGGTGGGCACCAGCCAACTGGTGTTCCACCCCCACTGCGCCGAAGACGAACGCCAACGCCTGATCGCGCTGTTCAGCCAGCCGACCACCGCGCCCGTTCTCCCGTTCAGCCTTGAAGGCCCCATGACGCCGGACCTCAGCGCCGAGGCCTACCGACAGGCATTCGAACGTATCCAGGCGTATATCCAGGCCGGCGACTGCTACCAGGTCAACTTTGCCCAGCGCTTTCGCGCGCCCTGCCAGGGTGATGCCTGGGCCGCCTACCAGGCGCTGCGCGCAGCTTGCCCGACGCCGTTTTCCGGCTTCCAGAGCCTACCCGATGGCGGCGCGGTGCTGAGCCTGTCCCCCGAACGCTTCGTCAAGGTCAGCGAAGGCCAGGTGGAAACCCGGCCGATCAAAGGCACCCGGCCCCGCGGCACAACGCCCGCGGAAGACGCGGCCCACGCCGCCGAGCTGCTGGCCAGCTCCAAGGACCGGGCGGAAAACCTGATGATCGTCGACCTGCTGCGCAACGACCTGGGCCGCACCTGCCGCATCGGCTCGGTGCGGGTGCCGGAGTTATTCAGCCTGGAAAGCTACCCGAACGTGCATCATTTGGTCAGCAGCGTGACCGGCGAACTGGCTGTGGATAAGGACGCCCTGGACCTGATCGCCGGCAGTTTTCCCGGTGGCTCGATCACCGGCGCGCCGAAAATCCGTGCCATGCAGATCATCGACGAGCTCGAACCGACCCGCCGCGGGTTGTACTGCGGCTCGTTGCTGTACCTGGACGTGCGTGGGGAAATGGACAGCTCCATCGCTATCCGCAGTTTGCTGGTCAAGGATGGGCAGGTGTGTTGCTGGGGCGGTGGCGGGATTGTCGCGGACTCGGATTGGCAGGCCGAGTATCAGGAGTCGATTACCAAGGTTCGAGTGTTGCTCGAAACTTTGCAGAACCTTTAGTTACCACACCATCTTCTGTGGGAGCGGGCTTGCTCGCGAATGCGATGGGTCAGAAATGATGATGTTGACTGACACACTGAATTCGCGAGCAAGCCCGCTCCCACAGGGATAGTGGTTAAAGAGTCAGATTGCGGTTCGAAGCCTTGAGGAATTCCTGCTTCAACTCGGCAAAGCTGTGCACCGCCGGGAACTGCGGGAATTCACGGATCACATTCTCTGGCGCATGGAACAGAATCCCGGCGTCGGCTTCACCCAGCATCGTGGTGTCGTTGTAGGAATCCCCCGCCGCAATCACCCGGTAGTACAGGCTCTTGAAAGCCAGGACCGACTGGCGCTTGGGATCTTTCTGACGCAATTGGTAGCCAGTTACCCGCCCACTGTCATCGGTAATCAGCCGATGGCAGAGCAATGTCGGGAAACCCAACTGGCGCATCAACGGCTGGGAAAATTCGTAGAACGTGTCAGAAAGAATCACCACCTGAAAGCGTTCGCGCAGCCAGTCGACGAACTCGATGGCGCCGTCCAGCGGCTTGAGGGTGGCGATGACTTCCTGGATGTCGGAGAGCTTGAGGCCGTGCTCATCGAGGATACGCAAGCGTTGCTTCATCAGCACGTCGTAGTCGGGAATGTCCCGAGTGGTCGCCCTGAGGGACTCAATACCGGTTTTTTCGGCGAAGGCGATCCAGATCTCCGGGACCAGCACACCTTCCAGGTCGAGACAGGCAATTTCCACAAGACACTCCCACTTTTTTGATGTTTAT
Source organism: Pseudomonas sp. DF11 (assembly GCF_058148565.1). Classification (NCBI taxonomy): domain Bacteria; kingdom Pseudomonadati; phylum Pseudomonadota; class Gammaproteobacteria; order Pseudomonadales; family Pseudomonadaceae; genus Pseudomonas; species Pseudomonas sp. DF11. The sequence continues at coordinate 305,413 of NZ_JBYVYN010000008.1, read as the reverse complement.
CGGTTGAGCGAACAAAAGGCCTGCCGACTCTAGCCATTCGCCGAAGTCCGCGCAACGCAGAGGAACGCGCCAGCCCCGACAGCTTTTGTTACCATCAGCCCCATATAGAGCGCCCAGCGCCACCGACCTGTAGGAAACCGCCCTGATGAGCCCATCGTTTGATGTCGTGGAACTCGCCACGACCTATGCCAACAAGTCCCCGCAGGACATCCTCAAGCTGGCCTTCGCCGAATTCGGCGATGACCTGTGGATATCTTTCAGCGGCGCCGAAGACGTGGTGCTGGTGGACATGGCCTGGAAACTGAACAAGAACGTCAAGGTGTTCAGCCTCGACACCGGCCGCCTGCACCCGGAAACCTATCGCTTCATCGATCAGGTGCGCGAGCACTACAAGATCGACATCGAACTGATCTCGCCGGACTACACGAAACTTGAACCCTTCGTGAAGGAAAAAGGCCTGTTCAGCTTCTACAAGGACGGTCATGGCGAATGCTGCGGCATCCGCAAGATCGAACCGTTGCGACGCAAACTGACCGATGTCCGTGCCTGGGCCACCGGCCAGCGCCGCGACCAGAGCCCCGGCACCCGCAGCCAGGTGGCGGTGCTGGAAATCGACACGGCGTTTTCCACCCCGGAGCGCACCCTGTACAAGTTCAACCCGCTGTCGCAGATGACCAGCGAAGAAGTCTGGGGCTACATCCGCATGCTGGAGCTGCCTTACAACAGCTTGCATGAGCGCGGCTTCATCAGCATCGGCTGCGAGCCCTGCACCCGCCCAGTGCTGCCGAACCAGCACGAGCGTGAAGGCCGCTGGTGGTGGGAAGAAGCCACGCAGAAAGAATGCGGGCTGCATGCCGGGAACATCATCGCCAAATCCAAGAGCGTCTGAGCCTCGCAATCTGTACACAAAAATGTCACTACAAGTGGCATTTTTGTGTGCACTTATATCGTTTATGCCCCGAAAGGTTACACACACCTTCCCGCCTCGCCTGCCCATCTAACCTTACTGGCGTTCGCCAAAAAATAAATACCTGTTTAAACGGTCAGTTTTAAATCGCGTTATTTCAGTTAGTTATTCATATTCAATAACAAAACGAAATTAGCGCTACGGACGATAGATCCGTAAGTGGCATAAATCTGGCTTGAGTCGACAAGTGTTTTGTATACAACATTTATAAAACATACACACACTTTAGATCCGCAAGCCTGAAGCGCCCTATCCCGTACAGGCTGCAGATGCCCCGTAACCAATGATGCTCACCCGCCGCGACGAAGATTTGTCGAGCCTCAAGCTCATGCACAGTCATCGCGGCACCGAGAATCAGGAGCCTGCCGGAATGCGTACAAGTCTCTCCAATAACATCGCGCTGGATCTGCCCTCCTCTACCACTGCCCTCGATGACAACACCGCAGCGCCCCTGGCCCTGAGCCCGCGGCTGCACAACAAAGACCTGGCGCCGACCAAGGCCGAAGGTCGGCGCTGGGGTCGCTACAGCATCTTTGCCCTCTGGACCAACGACGTGCACAACATCGCCAATTATTCCTTCGCCATTGGCCTCTATGCCCTGGGCCTGGGCGGCTGGCAGATCTTGCTGTCTCTGGGGATCGGAGCGGCGCTGGTGTACGGCTTCATGAACCTGTCTGGCTACATGGGGCAGAAAACCGGGGTGCCGTTTCCGGTGATCAGCCGAATCAGTTTCGGTATCCACGGCGCGCAGATCCCGGCGTTGATCAGGGCTGTGATTGCGATTGCCTGGTTCGGTATCCAGACCTACCTGGCCTCGGTGGTTTTCCGCGTCTTGCTGGTGGCGATCCATCCCGGCTTCGCCGACTATGACCACGACTCGATCCTCGGCCTGTCGAGCCTGGGATGGGTGTGTTTCGTGGCGATCTGGTTCGTGCAACTGGTGATCCTGGCCTACGGCATGGAAACGGTTCGTCGTTACGAAGGCTTTGCCGGCCCGGTGATCCTGGTGACCGTCGCGGCCCTGGCCGGCTGGATGTACACCCAGGCCGGCGCCACGATTGCCTGGTCGATCCGCGAACCGCTGACCGGTGGTGAGATGTGGCGCAACATCTTTGCCGGCGGCGCGCTGTGGTTGTCGATCTACGGCACCTTGATTCTCAATTTCTGCGACTTCGCCCGCTCCTCGCCGTGCCGTCGGACCATCGTCGTCGGAAATTTCTGGGGCCTGCCGGTAAATATCCTGGTGTTCGCCGGGATCACCATCCTGCTCTGCGGTGCGCAATTCCAGATCAATGGGCAGATCATCGAAAGCCCGACCCAGGTGATCGCCTCGATCCCCAATACCTTTTTCCTCGTGTTGGGCTGCCTAGCCTTCCTGATCGTCACCGTGGCCGTGAACATCATGGCCAACTTCGTCGCCCCGGCCTTCGTGCTCAGCAACCTGGCGCCCAAGTACCTGACCTTCCGCCGCGCCGGGCTGATCAGCGCCGCCATTGCCGTGCTGATCCTGCCGTGGAACCTCTACAACAGCCCACTGGTGATCGTGTATTTCCTGTCCGGCCTCGGTGCCCTGCTCGGGCCGCTGTACGGGGTGATCATGGTCGACTACTGGCTGCTGCGAAAAGGCCGCATCAACGTGCCGCAACTGTATAGCGAAGACCCCAACGGTGCGTACTTCTACAGCAACGGGGTCAACCTGCGTGCGGTAACGGCGTTCATTCCGGCGGCGCTGATCGCAATCATCCTGGCGCTGGTGCCGGGTTTTGACAGCGTTTCACCGTTTTCCTGGCTGATTGGCGCTTCGATTGCAGGGTTGCTGTACCTGATCATCGCCAAACGCCAACCGTATTACGAAGATGTCAGCGGCGAAGTCATCGCGGTGGATAACGTCAGTCATTAATTGGCCCCAGCGGCTCGCCCGGTTCGGGTCGCTTATTTTTCTACATCAAGGAGGACAGCTCATGCGAATTCTCGTGGTCAACGTCAACACCACCGAATCCATCACCCAGGCCATCGCTCGGCAAGCCCAGGCCGTGGCCGCGCCGGGCACCGAGATCGTCGGGCTCACGCCGCATTTCGGTGCCGATTCCATCGAGGGCAATTTTGAAAGCTACCTGGCGGCCATCGCGGTGATGGACCGGGTGATGTCCTACGACCAGCCGTTCGACGCGGTGATCCAGGCCGGCTACGGCGAACATGGCCGCGAAGGCTTGCAGGAACTGCTCAACGTACCGGTGGTGGATATCACCGATGCCGGCGCCAGCACCGCGATGTTCCTCGGCCATGCTTACTCGGTGGTCACCACCCTGGACCGCACCGTGCCGCTGATCGAAGACCGCCTCAAACTCTCCGGCCTGTTCGACCGTTGCGCCTCGGTGCGTGCCAGCGGTCTGGCGGTGCTGGAACTGGAGCAAGACCCGCAACGGGCGGTTGAAGCCATCGTGCAGCAAGCCGAACTGGCGGTCAGCCAGGACAAGGCCGAGGTGATCTGCCTGGGCTGTGGCGGCATGGCCGGGCTCGATGAGCAGATCCGCCAGCGCACCGGGGTGCCGGTGGTCGATGGGGTGACTGCGGCAGTGACCATTGCTGAATCGCTGGTGCGGTTGGGGTTGTCGACGTCGAAAGTGCGCACCTATGCCACGCCTCGGCCCAAGACCATCATTGGCTGGCCGGGGCGGTTTGGGCGGTGAGTTCACAGTCTTGGACCGAGGTGCCCACAATCGCGAGCAGGCTCGCTCCCACAGGTGATGGGTGGTGATCAGAAGTCTGTAAACACATCCAACTCTGTGGGAGCGAGCCTGCTCGCGATTGGGGCCAACTCGGTCCCAAGCCCAGCTCAAACCGCACTGAACCGCTGCGCCAGCCCCCGCTCGGCAAACTGCCCAATGATGAAATCCACGAACGCCCGGGTCTTGCCCGGCAAGAGTTTGTGCTCGGCGTAGTAGATGGAGATGTTGCCGTCATCGACATACCAGTCCGGCAACACCCGCTGCAGAACCCCGGATTCCAGGAAGGGAACGGCAATCGGCATGCTCACCAGGCCGATGCCCAAGCCTTGGGCGGCGGCGGCGCAGTCGGCTTCCGAATCGCTCATGGTCATGCGCGTCTTGAGCGTCAGTGGCCTGTGTTCTCGGCTGCGGCTGGTCAGTTGCCAGGAACGGACGCGCCCGGTCTGGGGCGAACGAATCAGGATGCCTTGGTGTTGTGACAGATCTTCCGGTTCTGTCACGGCGGCATGGCTTTGCAGATAGTCCGTGGATGCAACCAGCACCCGATGGGCCACCGTCAACTTGCGCGCCACCACGCCCTGGGGCAGTTCGAAACCGCCGCCGATGGCGGCATCGAAACCCTGGCCGATCAGGTCCACCTGGCGGTTATCGAAATGCCAGTCCGGGTTGATCGCCGGGTAGCGCCGCAGAAACTCTCCCAGCAAGGGCACGACATACAATCGACCGAACGCCGTGCCCATGCTCACCTTCAGCGTCCCCGCCGGTTGCCCTCCGGCGCTGGCCAGGTTGGCGACGGCGTTCTGGATAGTGTTGAAGCTGCTGCCAACTTCCCTCAGGAACAACTGACCGGCTTCGGTCAGCCTCAGGCTGCGGGTGCTGCGCTGGAACAGGCGTACGCCCATGCGCGCCTCCAGCTTGGCGACGCTTTTACCCACCGCTGCCGGGGTCACGCTCAAGCGTCGCGCCGCCTCGGCAAAGCTGCCGACTTCGGCACTGCGAACAAAGCATTCGATACTGCTGAAGGTTTCCATATGGGCCATTCCAAACTTTTGGTTTACACAGACTGTATCAACGAGCGTCTACACAGGCGATAACCAACGCTTGATACTCGCTCCATTCCCGCGGCACCACGCCTCGGTATCTTCTGGAGAATAGTTATGAGCACGCAAACACTGAGCGGTAAAGTCGCCTTGATCCAGGGCGGTTCTCGCGGCATCGGCGCCGCCATCGTCAAACGCCTTGCAGCAGAAGGCGCCGCCGTGGCCTTCACCTACGTCAGCTCTGGCGCCAAGTCTGAAGAACTGCAAAACAGCATCACCGCAGCAGGTGGCAAGGCCCTGGCGATCAAGGCCGACAGCGCCGACGCCGAGGCCGTCCGTAACGCCGTCGCCGCCACCGTCGAGGCTTTTGGGCGGTTGGACATCCTGGTCAACAATGCGGGCGTGCTGGCCATGGCGCCACTGGATGAATTCAAACTCGAAGATTTCGACCAGACCCTGGCCGTCAACGTGCGCAGCGTGTTCGTCGCCACCCAAGCGGCAGCGCGGCACATGGGCGAAGGTGGCCGGGTCATCAACATCGGCAGCACCAACGCCGACCGCATGCCCTTCGCCGGCGGCGCTACGTACGCCATGAGCAAATCCGCGCTGGTGGGCCTGACCAAAGGCCTGGCCCGTGACCTCGGCCCGCGCGGCATCACCGTCAACAACGTGCAGCCCGGCCCGGTGGACACTGACATGAACCCGGCCGACAGCGACTTCGCCTCCAGCCTGATGTCGCTGATGGCCATCGGGCGCTACGGCAACGTCGATGAAATCGCCAGCTTCGTCGCTTACCTGGCTGGGCCGGAAGCCGGCTACATCACCGGTGCCAGCCTGACCATCGACGGTGGTTTCGGCGCCTGATCCGGGCATGAAAAAACGCCGGTCATGGGTTCAACCATGACCGGCGTTTTGCGGTGTAGCGCGATAGTGTCAGGCCCACTCCAATTGCGGCAAACCGCAAAGGCCGGGCTGGAACATTTTCAACGAACGAAGGATCCCGTCGGCATGGGCGTATTTTTCGTCCGCCATGGCCGAATCCGGAATGGCAATGGCGGTCATGCCGGCGGCCTTGGCGGCCGTCACACCGAACGGTGAATCCTCGAACACCAGGCAGTCGCGCGGCGCTACACCCAGGCGCCGGGCAGCGGTGAGGAAGATATCCGGCGCCGGTTTGGCCGCGCCGACCTCAGGGTCATCCGCCGTCACGATGCAATCGAACAGCGCGAACCAATCCCGGTGCAGCGTGGTTTTCAGCGCGAACGTGGGGCTCGACGAACTGGTACCCACCGCGATCGGAATGTTGTGGGCTTTGAGATGGCGCACCAGTTCCTCGGCGCCGGGCATCCCCAGGGCATGAGGAAAACGCTCGCGCATCAAGGGCTCGCGGATGACCAGGAACTCCTGGGGAGTGATCGGCAACTCCAGCGCCTGGACGACGTAATTGGCCAGGTCCGTGGCCCCGCGCCCGATGATGTTCTGCTTGACGCTCCAATCGAAGGTGCGCCCATAGCGTTCGGCGATGATGGAGGTGACCTCGGTGTAGATACCCTCGGTGTCCAGCAACAGCCCATCCATGTCGAAAATCACAGCCTTGATCGGGCCAAACTCTTTCAGCGGTGCATTCATCGCATCTGATCCGTTATCAACACAACATTCCAGGGATGGCTCAGGTGCGGCCAGGGCAAGTGTTCGCCTTAAAGGATTCAGCAGGATAACGAAGGGGGCTTGGAGCCGGCAATGGGAAATCTGTGGATGAGTGCCATGGCGAGGGAGCGGGCTCCCTCACCCTAAAAGCGGACTGGTGTCGGAATAACGGGACGCTTACTGACCCGAGCTGCCTGAGCCACCCGCCCCCGAGCCACTGCCACCGGAGCTGCCACCGCTGCCGCTGGTACCGGTTCCGCCGTTGGTCCCACCGCTCGCGTCGGCACCGCCCATCGTGCTGCCGCCACTCATCGAACCGCTGCCCGTGCCGGGGCTGGTGCTGCTGCCGCTGGCATCGCCGCCATTGCCGCCCCCCACCGAGCCGGGGGGCAAGGCGTTACCGCTGGCACCGGAATTGGAGCCGGCCTCCATTTCCGTGGAAGGCGGCATCCCGCCCTTGTCCACGGGGGGCGTGCCGCTCGAGGATTGGGCGAAAGCAGCCAATGAACTGACCGAAAGAATCCCGGCGAGTGTCAGTGCTGTCATGTTGGACTTCATCATGGTGAGTCTCCTTTTCAAGATCCTTACCCGATGTGTGGCAAGCGTGGCTGGCCGAAGGTGCCGCTGAATCGACAGGCGGAACTGACAATCAGCTCGGCGTGCCGGAGGCATCGTCACCGGCGATGTCCGGATCATCCGGGGTCGCCTCGACATCCTCATCCTCGCTGGGTACCTGCTCCACTCCCGAATCGTCATCCGGTGGACGCTGATCGCGGCTCAGGGAGTTGGTTGGCGAAGGCAGCGGATATTCCGGGGTTTCATCCTCGATCAAGGGCACCTGGGCGTCATCCATCAGCGAACCGGGATCTTCATTGCCCGGGTCATTGACGACAGGCGCACCTGAGAAATCTTTCTCTTCCTTGCCTTGCGTTTGCGGCGTCATGGCATACCTCGCAATTGCTGATGGCTGTATGAATTCGAGACGGAGGAACGCCAATCGTTCCGGGAAATATCCAAGATACTCCCTCGCCATGGGGATGGGCAGGTAATTGCAGGTCAATAAAAAACCCGGCACAGGGCCGGGTCTTCTTGTCCAGACATCGCTTAACGATGCTTTCTCTTATGCTTGTGCTTCTTGCCGCCGGAATGGCCGTCGTCGTCATTGGACAGGTTGCTGCCCAACGCGCCGCCGGCCGCACCGCCAACGCCTGCGCCGATAGTGGAACCGGTGGAGCCGCCCAGACGGTTACCGACAATCGAACCACCGGCCGACCCCAGGCCACCGCCGATAGCGGCTTCCGTCCGGCTGCCCTTGCGCGCGCCCACCGCGCTGCCGGCTGCGCCGCCGACACCCGCGCCAATCGCGGCACCGGTGCTGCCGCCCATCTGCTGGCCGACCACATTGCCCAATACACCGCCCAGACCGCCGCCGACCGCAGCGGTACCGTCGCCGGCAGCCATCGCGCCCTGGGCAACCACCAGCCCCAGTACCAAGGTGGACAAAGTCAAACGCATGATAGAAACCTCAAGAATGCCGCATCGGGGAGAAATGGCCGGTGCGCGCGGGCGCGAGTTTACGCCAGACAGCGTCAGCCATGACGGTTGGACAACGAAACGGCGATTTATTTTATGACAGGCAAAAAAAAGCCCGCTGGGGAAACGGGCAGGTACTGCTTTCTAACGGATGAGCTCAGAGTACGTACCTGCTTGTGAAAGAAACGTGAAAGAAAACACCGGTTGAGAAAAGATTTTGATTGTTCCCAAGCTCCTGCATGGAAGTGCATCCCGTGACGCTCTGCATCACCTTCCAGAAGCGGAACGCGGAGCGTCCCTGGCGGCGTTCCCACGCAGGAGGTGGGAACGAAAAAAAGGGCTGCCATGCAGCCCGGCGGGAGCAAGCTCCCCTACCACGATTCCGTCATTTCTTGACCGGAACCCTGGGCAAGAACTTGGCCTTTTCCCCTCGTTGAACTTTAGCCACCTTCGTCCTGATGGACTTGATCGGCTCATCACCAAAATCCGCATGATAAGTCGACTGACCACACTGCAATCCTTCGTTGATCGGATACGCGGCGGTGCTCTCCTCGCTGTACGGTGTTCCCATTGCCTTTCCCCTTTTCATCGAGGCCCATATCGGCAACAACCGGTTGCCTGAAAATATCGGCCTTCACGTCAATGAGACTAGTCGGTCATCAACAGACTGTTGATTCAACAAAACCCTTGGCCGACGAATGGAACTCACTGTTTCAAAACGGAAACACTCATTCAGCCCCCAGTATCGTCCTGTTTAAAACCCGGGCAACCTGATCGGCCGAATAGGGTTTGGACAGGAACTCAAAGCCCTCATGCCCACTGTGGGCCAACTCTTCGCTGTAACCGGAAGTGAGTACCACGGGCAGATCCGGGCGACGCTGGCGCAGTTCCCTGGCCAAAGCGATACCGCTGATGCCCGGCATCACCACGTCAGAAAATATCGCGTCGAATGCCATCGCCTCCGGGCCGACCATTTCCAGTGCTTCTTTGGCGTTGGTCGCCCAGGCGGTCTCGTAGCCCAGGTCCTGGAGGATCTGGTTGGCAAAACGCCCGACCTCCAGGTTGTCTTCCACGATCAACACTCGACGCTTGCCCTTTTCCAGCACCAGGTGCGTGACCTCTTCCCTGACCGGCTCGTGGTTTTTCTCGGGCGCCACTTCCGGAAGGTACAAAGTGAACACCGTCCCTTCGCCCACCACGGTCGAAACATCGACGTTGCCACCGGACTGCTTGGCAAAGCCGAACACCTGAGACAAGCCCAGCCCCGTGCCCTTGCCCACTTCCTTGGTGGTGAAGAAGGGTTCGAAGATGTGCTCGAGCACTTGCGAGTCAATACCGGTACCGGTGTCGGCCAAGGCAATGGCAGCAAAGGATTGCCCGGCCCCGGCATGACCACGGATCGGCGGCATGCCACCGCCGCAACTGACCCGAAGCCACAGCGTGCCCTGGCCATTCATGGCATCCCGGGCATTGAGGGCCATGTTGATCAACGCCGTCTCGAACTGGCTCAGATCCGCGCGGATGTAACAGGGTCGGTCGCACAACTCGACGTTGACCTGAATCCGTGCCCCGGTGACGGTTTGCAGCATGTCTCCCAGGCTCTGTACTTGCTTGCCCACATCGATGACTTCTGGCTTCAACGGCTGGCGCCGAGCAAACGCGAGCAACTGGCTGGTCAACTTGGAGGCGCGATCCACGGTTTCGGACACCGCCGTCATGTAGCGTTGCCGGCGCTCTTCGGACAGGTTGGGCATGCGCAGGAAGTCCACCGAAGAACGGATGATCGTCAGCAGGTTGTTGAAGTCATGGGCCACGCCGCCGGTGAGCTGGCCGATGGCTTCGAGTTTTTGCGACTGGCGCAGCGCCGCTTCGGTCTGTTTCAAGCGCATGGTGCGCTCCTCGACCCGTTCCTCCAGCGTCGCGTTCAATTCGGCCAGGGCCGCCAGGCCCTCGCGCACGGCAGCGTCGGCACGGGCGCGCTCGATGTGGGCCCAGGAGCGCTCCGTGACTTCCACCAACAGCGCCAGGTCGTTGGACGACCAGACCCGCGGCGCTTTATCGTGTATGGCCATCAGCGCGGTCAATCTCCCGCCCTTGATCAACGGCACGCAGATGGTGGCCGCGATACCAATGGCCTGGAATGTAGCCGCTTCCTCCGGCGCCAGCTCCTTGAGGTTATCGTTGATCACCAGTGGCTTGCCGGCCCGCAGGTTGGCAACAGCCAGCCGACCGAAATCAGCCAGCCGATAATGCCCAAGGATATGGGGCGAGCCCGCCCTGGCCCAATCGCCGCGAATGGTGAAACCGTCCTCGTCTTCATCCATGTCTGCGTAGGCGCAATTGGACAGATTCAGGTGCGCCGCCAGGATCCGTGTGGTGGTCGCCATGATGGTCTGCGGGTCGGTGGCGTTCGCCACGGCGTTGCCAATGGCATCGAGCACGGCCAGGCGCTGGGTCATGAACACCGTCGAGGTGGTCTCGGTGACCGTATCCAGCATGCCCACGACCTTGCCGAACTGATCACGGATGGGGCTATAGCAGAAAGTGAAATAAGCCTGCTCAGGACCGCCGCCGCGCTCGATGACCAGGGGGAAGTTCTCTATATAAGTCGCTTGCCCTTCAAAGGCCGCGCGCGCAATCGGCTCGATATCGCTCCAGACCTCCTGCCACACCTCATCGAACCGCCGGCCCAGCGCCTCAGGCTTGCTGCCAAGGATCGGCAGGAACGCATCGTTGTACAACGTGATCAGGTCCGGCCCCCATACGATGGCCTGGGGAAAATGCGAGGCGAGGCTCAGCGCCACAGTGGTCTTCAGCACATCAGGCCACTGCGCAGGCGGCCCGAGCGGCGTGTCCTTCCAAGGATGGCGGCGGACCCGTTCGGCCATTTCTCCATAGCTCTGGAGCCAATCAGTCATTGCGTTCGATCCTTCTGAGCCGCCAATACCAACGAGGGAAAAGCTTGTGACCTCAAGCACGGCCGTATTATCCCGCGCAGGGTGGGAATGCGCGATTGGATTGTGGAATGTGTCGGGCTGTAGATGGGGGGTGAATGGCGAAAATGGGTTGTTGGGCTACAGAAACATCCTACACATCGTCGGGAATTGCACTGATGTAGGCGAGGAAACTGCAAAGTTGTAAGACGTACAGCTCGGATACGTACGACGATGGCAACGTCCTACATGTGATTGGGAATCCCCTTCCCTATCAATCCCTTGCGTATTTTTTGCGGTGACGACTATAGTCTTGGCGTCGCCCAGATGGCGACCGGGTTTGGCGACTCGATTGACACAAGTGCAACGGTGCTTTCTGCTGTGGCAGAAGCACGCTCATGCTCACAGAAACTGCTTTATGGCAGCTGTGCGCGGGAGACCTTCGGGTCTGCCGGCTCCTTGTGTCTCCGGTTCGCCAACCTGCGTACAGCTGTCACCCTTTGTTTGGCGACAAAGTGTGGCAGTTCATTCATGACACAAGGAATTGATATGAACCGATATATGGGCCTCACCAGCAACGCCGACGACCAACCTCTCTACGTCGATACCACCGCCCCGCTACACATCCTGCTCGACTCAGCCGCCTACCGAATCCGTGCCGCCACCCAATTCCTGGAAAACTTGGCAATGCGCGATGAACTGACCATCGACCCCGCGACCCTTCAGGATCTGGCACAGCTTTGCTGCATCCCGCTGCGTGATGGGTGCGACGTGATGGATGTGATTGCACGACGACTGGATGCGGCACCGGCAGGCTTCACGTCATAATCCCGACGCGGTGGCGAAAGTGTTAACTAATCAAACCCAATCACCGGCAAACACTGAACCTGTGGCGAGGGGATTTATCCCCGTTGGGCTGCGCAGCAGCCCTTAACCCAACCAACACAGTGTCCCAGGTTGGGCGCGCACAGTTTTTGGGACTGCTGCGCAGTCCAACGGGGATAAATCCCCTCGCCACGGGCCCATCGTTTTTCTTAAGTGAACAGCATTACGACGGTACCGCGATATTTTGAAACGCCAGAAACACAGAGCTTCCCCTTCAACACGAATCTGAGGCTTCCGGTGAAGAGAGAAATAGATTTGGCTGTAGTGGAGGACTTCCCAATGGCGCAAGCCCCTACCGACAGTGTCGCAGCTCAGGTCCGCAGGCTTGCTGAAGCCCACAATGTCACTGCTGATCTTGACGCCATGAGTCGTATGGCCGTGGCCATCCCCCGTCTTGCTGGCGATGTCGTCGAGCTGGATAACGTCGAACAGTTGCTCGTCAATCTCAAGAGAAAAGGCATTCTGAGCAAGTCTGAAATCCTGATACTCCATGGCACGTACCTTCAGGAGAAGAGACGCGCCAAGAAGCGCTTTGAGACCTGCTAACCAAATGGTCGGCTCATTCTGCTGCAGCCCATACGGATGCTGATCTGCGACTTTTCAGAAAAGTGGGTTCTTCAATAGCAAAGGCCAAGAACCCAGCTTTGTATCGGGCAGCTTCCGGGACCTACTCAACAACCCCGTTATAAACAACCGTCGCACTCCCCTCCTTCTTGACCACGAGCTTATTCCCCTGCGCCATGGCCTCGACCAATTCAGAACACCCATCCACCTCACGCTTCCCATCAACGCGTTCGGCCTGGGTATCGAAACTAAATACATAGGTCGACGCAGGGCAGGCATTGCCTCCCTCACCCGTGGAAACGACCAGCACATACTTGCTCGGGCCAAACGTATAAGCCTTTTCAATCGTCACATAACCGGTGTATTCGACTTGCTCGACGATTGATTCCATAACGTTCATCACGCCAGCCCTGGATCGATAATTCAGCGCGGTCGTCATCGCCTGGGTCTGGGTTGTGAACGGTCCGGCACGCTCGGCGTTGACGGGCAATGGTTCATAAGCAACGCCCGGGGGTGCGGGAGGTGCCGGTTGAGGCTTGGTGGCGGGCTTTGCAACGAGGCTTTGCTGGGGTTCTGGAAGATCGCATAGGCCGTTTTTACAAATGAAATCCCCCTGGCAGTCGATGTCTTCCGAGCACTGGTTCGTTTCTTCGAAGGTGCTCTGGTCGGCCTTGGCGTAGCCAACGACGGCCAGTGCCAGGAGAGTGCAGGCAAACAAACGCTTCATCGATGAAGTCCTTTTCTTGGATGGTGGCCGATGATAACTGCAAACCTCCCGGGTTTGCTCCGGTCAATTTCCAGTGTCCGGTAGCCCTCTGTTGGTTTGAATACTAGCCTTGCAAACGTCCCCACAAGGAAGTCGAGACCTCCATGGCTGATCGCGAACAACTCCATCGAGACGGCTACGTCCTGCTCCGCCAAGCGATCCCGAACGAATGGCTGGCTGACCTGCGTAGCGTGTTCGACGCAGGCGTGCGGCCGTCGGATCAATGGCCAGTGCCCCGTGGCATGGACTGGCGCTATTCAATGTTGGACGATGATTCGAAGATTCAGGCGGTGTGTCGTCTGCCCCAACTACTGGCGGTGGCAGGCGAGTTGATCGGCGAACGGTTCTTCCTCTCCCAAGTGGAAGGACGCGAGCCCCTGGCCGGTTGCGGCCACCAACAATTGCACCGCGACTTGTCGGCCCAGCGGCCAGGCGACATCGCCATCGCCCTGGCCTTCTTCGACGATTACGGCCCCCAGAACGGCGCGACACGGATCGTCCCCGGCAGCCATCGCCCGAAGCCGGGAGCACCACCCTTGGACCTCAATGACGAGTCCCGCTCTGTACAGTTGTCAGGCTGCGCCGGCGACATCCTGGTGTTCGATGTCGATCTGGTGCACGCCGGCAGCCTGAACGTGATCGGCACACGCCGTCGATCAATTCTGATCAGCTACTGCTCGGAGTCGTTATACGCATCACACCTGGAAACCGCAGCGCTACGAAATATTCGTATGGACACCCGCGATCGATTCGCCCCTGCGGATTTTGCTTTCAGAAGCTAGGTTTTTTGCTCGATGAAAGTTGTGCGCTACGTTTCGAATCTGAGCTTTAATGCCCGTGTTTATCTCCCCCCCTTCGTCAAATCAAGGAAGAAACGACATTGAAAACAGCTTTCGGCGCCCTGTTGCTGGCTTGCCTGACGACTACCGCATTGGCTGATGAAAACCCCGTCGGCTTCCAATCCTCCACCCTGCCGGATCCGCACAATGGCCGCGCACTGGAGATGGTCGTCTGGTACCCCAGCGCAACCTCCGCAACCGCGCAACTGATCGGCGATAATGCGGTGTTTGTCGGCGCGTCTGCCGTGCGTAACGCGCCGCCCACTGCCGGCGAACATCCATTGGTAGTGCTCTCCCACGGCTACAGGGGTAACTGGGGTAATCAGATTTGGCTCGCCAGTTCCTTGGCCCAGAAAGGTTACATCGTCGCCGCCATCAACCACCCCGGCAGCACCACCCATGACCGCAGCCCTCAAGCAGCGGCACAGCTATGGCAGCGGCCGGTTGATCTGCGTCGGGCCATTGATGCGGTCACGGCTCAACCGGAAAAATTTGGCCGGGTCGCCAATGGTCGAATTGCAGCCGTGGGCCACTCACTCGGCGGCTGGACCGCCCTGGAGATCGCTGGCGCTCGTTTCGATCCCGAGCGCTTCGCCCAGGACTGCAAAGCCCATTCGCAGTTAGCCAGTTGCACCGTCTACCAGCAGATGAATCCCGCCAGCACCGCTGAAGCAAAAGCCGAACTGGCCGCCGATTGGCGGGATAAACGTGTGACTGCGGTGGTGGCATTGGACCTGGGCCTTTCCCGGGGCCTGACGGATGAAAGCCTGGCCGCGCTGCCTGTCCCTGCCCTGGTGATCGCTGCCGGTGTGCCATCGCAAGAACTTCCCGCTGAGTTGGAGTCTGCCAATCTGGCCAAGCGTCTGCCCCAGGCGTCAAGCCGTTACGTCGAGATCAAAGACGCGAGCCATTTCAGTTTCATGTCGATGTGTAAGCCGGGTGCGCAGGAAATGCTTGAAGAGGAAGTGCCGGGGGATGGGATCATTTGTCGGGATGGTGATGGCGGGCGTGCTCGAGGAGTGATCCAGCAGCAAGTTGCGTCATTGATTGCAGAGTTTTTGGCGCAATCAGTTGGGTACAAAGAAGGTGATTTGTGAACGGCCCCACTCTCGTCAAAGAGATGTCTCTTCCCCGATAGTTTCAGACTTTACTATCCTACGCCCCACGCCAAACGGAATTCGCCAAGATGTATCTGCGTTCAAGCTTGTTGTGCCTGTGCCTTTTCAGCAGCCTGAGCCAGGCCGCTGTCAATTGTTCTGCCCTGGCAGAAAAGCTTTCCGGAACGGTGCCTGAATTCCATCCATCAGTGCAAGGCAAGGTCATCGGCACAGGGCGTCTGCATTTCCACGAAGCGCCGGATGAAGCCTGTGCCAATAAAAAGATTTTCGTAATACCCGGCGACTCCCTCACCATTTACTCCAGCCTTGAAGACGAATCATGGCTGGAAGTGAACTTCATCGCCAAAAGCGGCGACGACTATACCGGTTGGGTAAAGGCTGATCGGGTCGAGATTGGCGTACCTTACGGAGCGCCACCGGAGGATGCCGACGACGCGCCGGCGGATGACGCCCAATAATTCATATGGGGAAAAATACGATGACGGGGTCGCCAGAAGGGAGCGGTCTATTCCCGGCCAGCACACCCGATGACCTGGACGTGGCTGATGACACGGGCTTCGCCGCCTGGGCTCGCGTCTGGGCGGAGCTTGGCGTCGGATGCGCGTCACGAGAGACGTATGAAGAACTCGCTCGACACTACTGCGAGCCGCATCGCGCTTACCACAACCTCCAGCATCTGAAGGAATGCCTTCAGGTGCGCCGACTCGTCAACGCTACCTGCCAGGCCCCCGCCGAAGTCGACCTCGCGCTGTGGTTTCATGATGCGATCTACGACCCCCTTCGCAGCGACAACGAACTGCGCAGTGCCCAATGGTTGGATGACGTGGCACGCGCTAACGGCCTGGGCGATGAAACGCGACGCAGGCTTTATGATCTGGTGATGGTGACCCGACACGACGGTGCCCCGGCGTCGGCAGATGAAGCGGTGTTGGTGGACACGGATCTGGCGATCCTTGGGGCATCGTTCGAGCGGTTCGAGGAGTACGATCAGCAAATTCGCCGCGAGTACCAGTTTGTGCCGCTGCCT
Source organism: Pseudomonas sp. DF11 (assembly GCF_058148565.1). Taxonomy (NCBI): domain Bacteria; kingdom Pseudomonadati; phylum Pseudomonadota; class Gammaproteobacteria; order Pseudomonadales; family Pseudomonadaceae; genus Pseudomonas; species Pseudomonas sp. DF11. The sequence continues at coordinate 289,365 of NZ_JBYVYN010000008.1, read as the reverse complement.
GTGTACCGCCAAAAGCGGCGTCAGGTCCTTGAAGGCTTTCTGGCACGCGGGCGCATTTATACGACCGCGCCGTACTTCGACGCATTCGAGCAGCAGGCACGTGCGAATCTTGCACGCGCCATTGACCGCCTTGACTGAAGATTCAAGCGGCTAAGGGATATTCAACTTCGCCGACGCTCGACCACGATGACCGGCGTCATTCGGAAAATTGGGACTCAGCCATCCGATCAAGCTTCAAATCGTAAGCGTTCGGCAATATACGCTGCTCACCAGTTTTGTATTTTGATCAAGGTGACGTGCTCGCCGAATTTAAACTTACTGCGCCGGGAGAATCATACCGTTTGACAAACCGACGCTCGTCTATTGCATAGCCTTGCTGCTGATAAAAAATGTGAGCCTGTATTCGGTGGTCACTGCTCGTCACCTCAGCCCGAACGCAAAGTTGCTCTGTAAAAATGCGTCAGCAGCGGAAACTAGACCTATCGTTTGCATCGAACTTAACCAGCACACTGCGTGGCTGAGACCGGCAGAAAGCGATCCAAAGCCGTCAATCGACCTGAGAGCATAGGTTAGATGATTTGAACCAGAGGACTGCGGAATCGACATGAACATGCTTCTGCTTTTGAGGCAGGAAGGGTGTATCAAGCGTGCCCAACGCTATCGAGACCCAGTCGGAGAACCTACCTTCAGATCGTGACCAGAACAGAGTCGAGCCGCAGTCCATGCAGAACTCGCGTACTACTGTCGCTGACGAAGCATAGGTTTTGATGCTGGTGGAACCGCGAAGTATTCGAAGCGCGCTGCGCGGAATGCTGCCGTACGAAGCGAATGCTGCCCCGTGACCTTTGCGACACTGGTCGCAATGACAATGACTCACTGCTTTTGGTGAGACGAGTAACTCGTAACTGACGGCAGCGCATAAGCAGCTTCCTTGGTATACCTGTGTCATAAGCTGTTCCGTGCAGATGAGAAACGCCAGCGTAACCGTCCCGGCCCAATCAGTCGACCGACCGCAATTGGCCGATTTTCTGCCGGTGCTGATCGGCTGCAATCGGCCGATTCAGTTGAAAAAGTCGGTCTGCTCAAACTGCCTGATCATTGACTGGTGAGAAAGCCTTTTTTGCACCCTGCTACGTGAAATCCGAGTCCGAAAGCCTCTGCCAAAAGTAAAGATTTCAATCTCGGACGCGTACTTTTCTGATGCGCAAACCGTGGCCGACTTTTTCAACAGAATCGGCCAGAATCGAACGTTGGATCTCTGAACTTTGAAAAAAGAGGTGTAAACAGGCGCAACTATCCAACTGAGACAGTAGTACTCCTAGCGCAATGCTCTTACTCTCTCGACAGCTAAGTTCAGCCGCGATTAGGTCTGACGGGCGGGAGCTGAGACCGCGCCAAGAGACCGGTTCGGAATTTGTGAATGAAGGGGCCTGTTCTTTGGAGCTGGCCTAGCGTTCAAGGAGAGGGGTAAAAAGGTCTCGAAGAGCGCGATCATCAAATTTTTCCCCGTCCTGCCTGCTCGATGAGGGGAAGTTCGGAGAGGAGGCGTGACTGCTTCGACCTTCAATCTCGCCTATGCGATCCTCGATAGCTGACACGGCGCTATCCAACTTAGCCTTTGGTACACCAAAACGCGGCGCGAACTTTTTCAAGGTATCGATCCGGTCCGAAAGGGAGGACTCACTATCATCCTCGCGAATGCGACTAGCGTTATCGTCGAACTCTTCGAGCACAGCCGTTTGCAAGGCACAAATAATGCTGTGGGGCAGCCCATTCGCAGCATCCACTACATCGACAAGAGTCGAGAGCGTGTCACTTGAACTCCACCTTATGGTGTCGGTAAGAGCCTTTTCAATGAGTTCTAGAAATTCGGCTTCATAAATGAATGGCTGACCATTCCCCCTACCGTCTCGCAGGGAAAAAAACTCGATCAGAGCCTCTCCGTCTGACCATGCACTGAAGCCCTGCAGTGGATTGCGCGCAATCTTGATGATGCTGTCGGCAAACCGTCGGTCGTATGTGATCTCCCACCAATCCATGAGCATCCGGAGCCGCCTGGAGTTTGCAGCATCGTTGTATTCGAGTGAGCGGACATCACCGGTTCGCGGACGCCAGTGCGGGCGCTCTTCAATCATCTCGACCATATCAGCACAGGCTCTGGCGATCTTCGCTTGGTCGGCCTCACTAAGCCCAGACGGGTGTACGAAGTCCCAAAGGTTAGACAGCCAGTCGATTGAGACCGCCGTGGGAACAAGGCGAATGAGTAGATCTGTATCCAGCAGGTAGGTTGAGAGATAGTCTTTGAGCGAAGGATTGAGAAAAGAAACCCTTGGCCCGTCGATGTTGACGACGTTGACGAAGCTGCCCTCCAGAATGCGAAGGCCTTCTTCGAAATCTTTAGGGCCATGGGCTAGACCGTAGGCCGTGCTTATTGCGTTATGCAGAGCATCGAAAGATGAGCGAAGAACCGTGATTGGAACCCCGTACTCTGACAGGAAAAACATCGCCATCAGGAGATGCCTGCACCGATGATCTATGTGCGTCCGGAATGCGGTGTCCCAAATCTGGCTTGGATTGTTCAGGGCGCTGATAAAGGCAGTGGGATAGTCAGCAGGTTCAATGTCACTGACGCGAAATGCATCGGTCATTGCCTCGATGACTCGTGGATTATAGTTCTTGTGATCAACAATTTCCGGAAGTCTCTTGCTCTCTAACAACGCACGGATATACGACTGCGGCGTCTTTGACACAAAAAGGTGGTTGTAGAGAATGCGCGCCTTTATGCGGCGAGTGTAAACTCCAACATCAAGCACGTACTTCGTCACATCAAGGCGCTGATCACCAAGATGTTCAGAGACTCTACGGGCTTCCTCAAATATATAACCTCTCGTTGTCAGAATGAAACGTGCATTAGGTGAACGACGTATGCGGCTCATGAAGCGCGCAAGGTCAGAATCTTTATGTGCCAAAGCTTGTCGATCAAGGGCGACCTTTCCAAGAAAGTCGTCGAAGAGAAATATCTGCTTCTTGCTGTCGTTAATAGCGGCGAAACCGTCTTCCAGACTACGGATGGGGATAAGCTCCCACTCCTCGCTTAGAAAGGTGTAGCAAAGCATCTCGGCCAGTGTCGTTTTGCCGACGCCCGGCGGCCCGGATATGATGAGAAGCCGATGTTTTTCTAGTGTCACCAGTGATTCGTCGAAGCTGGGGTTTGATGCGTAGACACGAACCTTTTGTTCGATATCTTCACGTGTTAGCGCTGCAAAGGTATGCGCTGCCGCATATACGACCCGCTCCAAAACCCCCACCCCCGAGAGCCAGAGTTTGATGTGAGACTTGAGAATGTCTGGGTACTTCCGAAGAAGACCATTGAGGTCTTCCGGACCAAAAATATCCACCTCAGATTTCAAACCTGGCCCTATGAGCGGCGCGAGCTTACTTTTTCCAAGCGGAGTAAACCTACAGGAGGTCGCGAGTATGTAACGGGCGGGAGCCAGCTTATCGATTGAAGGACGCTCACGCTTCATGGCCGCCGTTAATTTGCTGAACGGCGAACCTTCATAATGCTTCGCCTGTAGAACAACGTTTCCGCTGGCGTGCGCGTGCCGACCGTCAATACCACCATCTGGGCCTGCGCAGAAGGCCTCAAAGCGGAGCCCTTCTTCTTTTCCGATGAGGTCCCGGACGAGATCCTCAAAGTCCGCCGATGAGAGATTTTTGAAGTCGTAGCTCATGCTGCGTTATTACTCCAATCCGCGCCAAGGTCAGGTCGCTAATACTCGTAAGACTGAAGATCATCCACAGGTACCTTTGCTGTCGAACCTGACCGGATGCGATCAGCATGACACGTGAGTTAGAAGTCGAGGCGGAGTGCCCGGTGGATCGACGGGTTCGCGCTGGCATCTGATACTACAACGATGTTTAAGACAGCAAGCGGTTATTCAATGGCGTCAAAACGATTGAGTTTCTCTGTTGATTGTCTTAGCCCCGGTGTCCGAGAGACAGGCAGCAATCGACCAAAGAGCGGCCATTCTGCCTGCTACACGAATTGGCCCCCCATACCTTTGCTTGTCCTATGGACTCGCCACGGACTGCGTCCGAGTTTAGAAGTGATACTTGTCGAGTCGACGTTTAAAGGCTTCTTCCGATCCCTCCATGATGTCCAGCACTGCAGTAGCTGTATCAGCTCTGTCCAAGCCGCCCGATGCAAGCCTTACGCCAAATCCTCGTTCCACCTCTAAGGCATACACTAGGTCGGTGTCGGCATTTACGGGAAGGTTGGCGTTGTGCGTGGCCAATATCAACTGACGCTGATTTTTGACCTTACGCAGTAACGGCACGAGCTCGCGATAGATAAACTTTGAGTCCAGTTCGTCCTCAGGTTGGTCGATGACAATCGGCCCCTCTCCTTTGGCCAGGAGTAAATTGAGGACGGCTGTGTTGCGCTGACCTTCCGACAGGGCCTTGCTCTGAACACTACCGACCAATGTCCTATCGGCCCGGTACAGCTCAATGTCTACACGCTCCTCGACACGAGTGAGTCGAGCGTTTCGCCAAGCGTCTTTTTGGGATATGACGTAGGGCTTCAGCTCATCTCGGTATTCCAGCAGGGATCGCGGGAAGTCTCTCCGCTCAGCTAGCACCTCACGAATGTGAAGCCAGGGTGAATCTGCCCCCTGTGGATGCCGGGAAAAGCTCTCAAATAGTTGCTTGCCGATATGCTCCCAGGCTCTCCCAAGGCGACTGCGACCGTCTGGTGCCATTTCGTTCCATGCCCGAATGAAGCCCGCTGCATCTGCCATTTTCTGAATGATGAGGCGTATTGAGCCTTGTGCCCTGTCATTAATCTCAAGGGCGGCTTGATGGCGAACATTGAATTGCTGCTCCCATAAAGCGTCCATGTCCTCCATCGCTGTGTTCAAACGCTCACGCTGCGGGGAAAGAACTCCTAGGCGCTCCTCTTTCTGCAGTAGCAATTGCATTTTTGCTTGGCGGGCCCTATCGATCTCTTGCAGTCGTGCCACGTCCTGAGGCTGAAGTCCTCGCTCTCTACATGCCAGAAGAAACGTATCCTTTGTGCCCTCTAGCTCCTTTGAAACTCGTTCCCAACCATCACCATGTTGAAAGAGCTTGATCGCTTCTTGCTGGAGCTGAGCCGCCAATTCGGCTGCCTTCGTCCGATATATCTCCCTAATCTGGGCTGCTTCACGAGTGAACTCATTGAACCACCCTGACCTAGGCCAGACCTCTACCTGGCCATTGTTGAGTGCGCCTCGAGAAGACAGATCGTCGGCTAGTAGGGAGAAACGCTGGATGTCTTCATTAATCTGAGTTTGGACCTGCTCAAAGTAACATCGGGCAGCCTCCGCGTACTGGTATTGTTGCGCCTCCGCTTGAACCTCACTCCGGGCCTGCCACTGTCGATTTAACTCTTGGAGCTCCTGTTTGAGGACGTTGATCTCGTCGGTCAGAGCTTGAATCTGATCGACGCCTGCAAAAAGCTGATGGATCTCGGCACGGAGAGTACTTTCCTGGCCCTTTAAACCCTGGAGCTCAGTTGAACAAGCCTCGTCGATCATCGCCAACAAGCTATCGCCGCCATCCACGTCCGTGAGTTCACTGAGCTGCTGTTGGCTATAGAACTGCACCGGAAGCTGCCGGAGAAAGACCTCAAGATCATGTGCTTCTCCTTGAATTAATACGTGCCCATCCCGTGGTCTCAGCGAGATGACATCTATCTGGCCAGGAATACTCTCCCAGCCGACCTGAACCTCTGCCTCTTCAGTAAAGGTTGCCCGTACACGGTCGAATTTCGCCTTGGTAGAGGCCGAGAAAGCACCTCCTTGGTCACGGCCGAATGCGAACCGAAGGAGCTCAAGAACTGTGGATTTCCCCGTGCCCCGTCCGCCGATTAAGGTGTTGAGGTTTGGTGAGAAAAAGATCTCTTGGTCAGCGAGAAACTTAAAGCCGCGACATTTCAGAAAAACGATCCTGGGGTGAGTCTGCTGATCCGAAGGGCGGGCCGGTTGGAGTCGAAGCCGTGACTTGCCATCGAGGAAGGCTTGGCGCAGTGAGTTGATCGAAGGCTTAGATGACTTAACCCAGGTGTGGCGATAGCCCAGAGCATTCGCTAGAGGAACCCCATCTTCGTCCATTTTCAGTGACTTTGCGTCCGAGGACTGAACGTATGCTGGCTGTCGTCCTCCACGCGACCAGTTTCTATCCCTCCCTTCCAAGATCGAGCTATATCTTGGAGGCATTGGGTAAGTTGTTACCTCTACGGCTAGCAGTCCTGGCAGCTTGTAGTCATCCATATTTCGGCCGGCTGCAAGCAAACCATCCTCCTGGTCAGCGTGTGCAGCAATCACAATACCGCCATGATCTTTCTGAACGACATCCAGCAAGGTCTTGAGACTGACAGGCTCGTCCCCGCGACGTAAGGCATTGGGCATTCCGCCTCTGAATCGCTGATTTTCGGCCAATCCCAATTTAATAAGGATCATATTGACGCGCCGGAGGTGGCTCACTTTCGTAGCAGGTTCAAACAAGCACAGAACGTGGTAACCGAGATCTACCTCAAAACCGGGAAAAATGAAGAGCGGTGGTCTATCAAGTTCTCTGGCAACGGTTTTGTTCTGCTCGACGAGGTGCGTGAGAAACCAATCACGAGGTTCAGTTTTCTCTGAAAAGTTGTGGTCGGTGATACCGATAGCCTCGAGCTCTAGCTCGTGACACCGCATTAGGAAACGTTTGGCCTTGTTTTGGATATCACTTTCGTCAGGCTCACCATTTCGTAAAGGTCGACGTGGATTCTGTAGGCGCAAATCGTCGTCCGCCCAGTGCCTATTGTCCTCCGGCGTCTGGACTTGGAAATCCATTTTGAACCAGCGCATACCTTGATATCCGCCCACCTATGCCTCCTTGCTTTGTAGAGTCGTAATTCCGCTCGTGAACAACAGACCCGGTTGCTTCCATACTTGTATGGAAATTACTTCGATATCAAAGTGACTTTACACCTTCTTCGGATCAGCTTGATAGCGCCTGCTCAAGCTCCGTCGCCTACTGATCTCTGCCTGATGTCCTAGTGCGCTTGCGATCGGCTGCAGCTAAAGATTCGCCCCTGCCTACACTCCAAGCAACCGACCGCTTCTGGCCGATTTCTGCCGGTGCTGACCGGCTGCAATGGGTCGATTCTGTTGAAAAAGTCGGTATTCCTAAAACGCTCGAATATTGAGGGATGAAAACACCTCTGTTGCACGCTGCTACATGAAATCCGAGCCCTGAACCGTCTGCCCAAAATTCAGATTTCAATCTCAGGCGCGTACTTTTCTGCCGTGGAATTCGATGTCGACTTTTCAACAGAATCGGTCGATTGCAGCCCTTCAGGACAGGCATCGTCGCCCCAAAGGAACCTGTATACATCCATTACACAAGGACTCATTCACCGGCAAGACTTCAAATCCTCCGATCCAAAACCCTCGCATTCCACAATTCCCGATACCGTTCCCGCCACCCCGGACTCCCTTTATCCAACCACTCCAACGTCGCCTCAATACTCTCAGGGCTGATCATGAAGTGATTGATATGCTCCTCGATCCGCTCTTCCGATAGATGCAGCGAGTCCAGATAACCATTGAAAGAATCCGCCAGCACCACATATTCATCGCCCTGCTGACGGCGCCCAGTCCAGGCAGGTAAGCCCGCCACCATCGCTGCCACGTCTTGGCGCCCTTCCCGCAAATCCAGCAGCAGGATACTCGCACCGCCGTCGCGACCGATCGGCAACAATCCCGTTGCGGGGAAGCCTGGCTGCGCCCGCAGTTGCTCCAGTTCAAAGGGGTTGGATTCATGCTTTTCATCCGGATCCAGCCCGTACAGCGAAAAACTGAGCAACTCCTCGTCGCCATTGGCGAGCGTGGCCAGCACATCGTATTCCACGTAGGCGCCGTTGCAGGTCTTGAGGAACTGGCGATAGTCGTCCGGCAAGCGGGCGCCCAGGCTGGCTTCCAGTTGCGCGATGGCCTGGTCGGTGGCGCCTTCACGGGTGTCTTCGAGGATGAGTCCGCGGTAGTCAGTCATTGATGTCTCGAAAGGTATTGGGTGGGACGGGGTACCAAATCTAGCGACCGTTCACTTGGGCATTTTGTGGGGGCGACCCCATTCGGTATCACACCACGCTCGCCCGATGCAGGCTGCTCATGTGCCCTACCCCCGCCGCCTTCAAACGGCTCACCAGATCCTCCCGCGCCGCTCGCCCACCGGAACGGACGTATTCCAGCTCCGCCGCCGTGATCAAGACCACCGGTACCAATCTGACCGGGGACAAGGGCATGTCATCCAGTTGGGTCGGGAAATCCGGCGCGGGGGCGCCGAGCAGGACGCCGGTGGAGTCGTCATCGGTCACGAAGAGCTTGGGCAGTTGATCGCTCATGTGGTGCGATTGGCTAAACCCGGGAAGTTCTAGGGATAGCGCCCCGTACTGGTCGAGTTGGTGGGTGATGCCGCCAGCGTCGGCCACCGTCTTGGCGACGTGCTCCAGGAGCTCGAATGCCCAACTGCGCTTGAAAGGATCGACCTCACCCACGGGTCCGCGGGCGTGTTCGGGGATATCTGCGGTTTCGACGAACAATTCCATCTCGAAGCCGTTGCCCATTCCTTCAGTGTCATCAAATGGATCGGACAGGCCTTCGGTGGCGAGGATGATCGTGTCGCCACGGCGAACCACGCGGTAGGCCTGGCGGGTCGAAGGCCAGTATGGGCCGCCGGAAAAGCTCGGGCTGATCAGGTAGGAAAGGACATCCCGCTCGACCGTGCCGACAGAATTCCAATGACGATCCAGGCACGCTTCGCCGGCTTCCCGGACGGCCTGGTTGGCCGCTTCAGCCTCGGTCAGGTTGCTCTGTTCGTGGGATTGCGGCGCGTCTTGGGCTTGGGGTTCAGGACTTTTCGACGAACCGAGGAGCTTCTTGAAAAAATTCATGGGCGTTCCTTGCTGGATTTCGCTCGGCCTCGCTCGTCTCAGCACTTACTGACCCGATGGCTGGCGTGGGGGGCATTGTGGCGTGTCGGCCTGGATATGAAAACGCCGGCAGGTACTTGCGAGCAGTTTCGACGAAAGGCGTGACAATCAGGCTATACACCGTCAGGTAACGCTGGTGGTCCTGTTCTCCGGTGCCGAAACACAAGTGCTCGGGCTGGGAACGGGTGACATAAAGCGTGCCGAACATCCAGTCCCACAGCGACAGGTTGACACCGAAATTGCGGTTGAAATGACGAGGCGCATCGCTGTGGTGAATCTGGTGCTGGGCCGGACTGTTCAGCACATGTTCCAGCACCGGACCAAAGGACAGCCAGACATGGGTATGACGCAAATTCGCCGCCAGGCTATTGAAGATGAACACCAGGTACGTCACACCGAACAACGTGTAGCGACTGATTTCACCCCCACAGGCATACCAGAAACCACCGGCGAACAGGCCCAGGCAGGCGGTGATGCCGAGTTTCTCGACGATCTTCTCCACGAAATGCACCCGACTCGCCGTGGCCGGCACCAGTACGGGCGCCGAATGATGCACCTTGTGAAAAGCCCAGAGCCAGCGCGAATGAAACGCCCGGTGCACCCAGTAGTGGACGAAATCCTTCACCAGGAACACCCCCAGCCCATAGAACAACGCCAGCGAAAGGTTCTCCCCCAGACGCGGGCGCGCGCCCCAGAGGTTGTTGAAAAAAGCCGAATAGTCTCCAGAGCGCAGAATGTACGGGTCCACCAGATGAACAATGGGCAACACCAAGGCAATCTTGAGAATGGCCCGTACGAAGTAGTAGCGACAATCCAGCAACGCCGAACGATGCAAATACACCCGGCTGCCACCGATGAATTGCCAGAAAGAAGGAGCGTCGGTCAGGCGGTGGTGTTTCCTGAAACGAAACAGGCCATAGGCGACACCGTAGGAGGCGCAAAGAAACAGGACTCCGAACCGACCATTCAGTTTGAAAATGCCGAGGAACTGCTGGGTGACGGGCGCGATGACCCACGCATTCAGGTGTTGATAGACAAGGGAAAACGCATCCACGAAATGCCGGCCTCTGTCGAAGGAGCGGTATTGTAGATCAGTGTGGTTGGGGTGGGCTTGGGTTTTCAAATCTGTATTATCAGTCGCCTGAACCGGCGATTCCAAAGGATGAATATGACATTGACGGTCGAACGTTTGGTCAGGTTAGCCATGACCAATCCAATCAACAGGCAAATCACCGCGCGCTTACCTTCGCTGGGTTTGGATCAATGCATGCTCACCGCTGGCTGCCTGTTTCAAGCCGTCTGGAATCATCAGTCGCAGCAGCCACCCGCTTGGGGCGTGAAGGATTACGACGTTTTTTACTTCGACCCGGACCTGTCTTGGGAAGCCGAGAATGAAGTGATCAACGCCGCGCAGCGCCTCTTCCAGGACCTGGACGTCAACATCGAGGTCAAGAACCAGGCCCGTGTTCATCTTTGGTACGGTCAGCGGTTTGGCAAGCCTTATCCTCAGCTTCAGTCGGCCAAGGATGGCATTGATCGTTACTTGATTGCGGGTACGTGTATTGGATTGGATGTTGAAACGGGGGAGGTCTATGCACCCTACGGCCTGGACGATGTCGAGCAAGGGGTTCTTTGCATCAATCCAAAGAACCCCCAGCCCGATCTATTCGATGAGAAGGCGAAAAGTTATCAGGCTCGTTGGCCGTGGCTCAGGATCATGGAAACCAGAGGCGTTCGCTGATCGGACTCAACCTTGGTTCATCGTCCCCGAAAAACTCACCTCCACCGGCCCGACAAGAAAAACCGTCCCCACGCCATCCCACTGCACCGTCACACTTCCGCCATCACATTCAACTTCAACGGTGCTGTCCAACAAACCACGACGAATCCCGTTAACAACCGCCCCACACGAGCAAGAGCCTGAACCCAGTGCAATACCCGCCCCGCGCTCCCATATACGCAACCGAATATGCGTGCGATCGATGATCTGGACAAAATGAACGTTGGTCTTGAGTGGGAATAACGCGTTGGTTTCCATGGCTGGGCCGACCGTCGCGATATCAATGGTTGCCAGATCATCCACAAAGTAAGTGCAGTGGGGATTTCCCATGCTGCACGCGGCTGGACTGCCAGCAAGTGGCAACACAGTGGTGTCCAGTTCTTGCGCCAAGGGAATGTCCGACCAGCCAAAAAGCGGCACGCCCATGTCGACGCAAATGTCGCCGTTTGAAACGCGCTCGCAGGTGAGCAGGCCACGGTTGGTGCGCAGCACTACCGAAGAAACATTTGCCTGGCGCATGAGCAGGTCCGCAGCCCCCCGTGTCGCGCTGCCACAAACGTCCAGCGCAGAGCCATCCGCGTTCCAGAACATCACACGCGCATCGGCATCGTCGCAATCGAGCAGCACCGCCAGTTGATTGAAGCCTACGCCTCGGTGGCGATCCCCCATGCGCCGGGCCATGGCACTTGTCACCGGGTTGGCCGAATTTCGCGAGTCGACGATGGCGAAGTCATCGCCATTGGCATGCATCTTTTGAAAACTCAATTGCATGCAAACGCTCTGCTGGAGATGGAAATAGAATTACCGTCGGGATCTTTCGTATTGGCGAAAGAGTAACAAAATCCCCTTCCTGCGTTCCAATCATGCGCATCCCTTCGTGTTCCAAAATTCTACGCGAAGCATGGTTGCTCACCGCCTTGGGCTCTTGCATGACGGACCGCTCCAGCGTTTCAAACCAATAGGTATTGATCGCTTCACAACGTTTGCGTCCAGGGAAACCTCCCTCTTCGAAATGACTCGCCGGCACCAGAGCGGATGTCGAAAAAAACCAAGTTAAACACTTGATCACATCACCGCCTACACTGGATGCGCTCGGTCCCATTGAACAGCATAAGGACATCACCTTGCGACAACTTACCCCCAGCGACAAAAAAACCCGAGGTGTCCTCCATAAAGTCGATGTTCATTGGTGTATCGGGGAACCTGCCTGACAGTGAAGACGCACTCAAACCTCATCGCCGGATTGGCCCTCGCAGTCGTCGCGACGCTGAGTTGGGCGTTGAACTTCATTGCGCCCTACGTCACCGGCGCCTACACGATCTATGACTTGATGATCGTCCGGTTCCTGATCGCCGGCACGCTGGGCCTGGGTGTCGTGCTGCTCTATCGCGCCCAACTTCGGCTCCTGCGCCGCGATCAAGTGCTTCTGGCCGCCGGCCTGGGCGTGATCGGCTACCTTGGCTATAGCGCCTGCATCGCCGCCGGCATCATCTTCGGCGGGCCGGTGCTGACCCCGGCCTTCATTGGAATGGTGCCGGTCTTGCTGGCACTGCTGGGCAACGCCACGACCAAGACCCTCCAATGGCGAAAGCTGGCGATCCCACTGGTTTTCTTGACGGTTGGTTTGCTGCTGTCGAATCTCGGCGCCATCCACCAACCCGTTGCAAGCGATGGTTCGTGGCTGATGGGCTTGTTGTTTTCAATCGGTGCCGTGGTCTTGTGGCTCGCCTTCAGTTGGGTGAACCAGCGCGCCCTGCTAGAACTCCCACCCCAAGCGTCAGGGGCATGGACCGGCCTGATGATGGCTGGCGCCGGAGTCGGCACCTTGTGCTTGTTACCGGCGGTACAAGCGCTCGGCCTGCTCAAACTGCCGAGCCTGGGTTTTGGTGTTTCCGTTGCGGGGGATTTATATCTTTGGGGTTTGGTGATTGCGCTGATGTCATCCGTTGTCGGGGCCTGGGCCTGGAACGCCGCGTCCCGGCGTTTGCCCATGGTGCTTTCTGGACAATTGATCGCTTTGGAGTCGCTGTTCGCGACGCTACTTGGCTTGTGGTTTCATGGTCGGCTGCCGACACTTTTGGAGACATCAGGTCTTGTGGCTGTGCTTGTTGGGGTGATCATGGGGGTGCGGATCATCCTTGATTCCCGTGGATCGACAAGCGACCCTGCCCCTTGATCAGCAGACGATTGCCCTACTCCTTGTCTGGCTCTTTGACTGTCTTTCTGCGGGCCTTCGAAGCCATCACTTTGTATTCACCGGCGCCGGCCTCTTCCACTGAATGTGCAACCATGGAGTCACTGCGAAAACGGTCATACGTTGAGGTTTTCCTGACGGGAAGACGAACAGTTTCGATATGAGCCGCCTCTGCCGGGCCTGCGGTCAAGAAAGCACTCGGCTCCATCGCAAACCGCTCTGCCAGCGCGTACGCCATCTTGTGGCTGATAGGCCGATCGCCATTGAGGACCTTGGACACTGCCGTCTTATCGCCGATTTCGGGGAGGTCTGAACCCGTGAGCCCGTGCGTCTCCATCAGATCCTTGATCAATTGCACAGGCGTGCAGGTCGCCTCAAAAGCAGCATTCGATTCGCGAAACTGGTCGGAGTCGCGCTGGTAGGCCAGGATTTCATCCTCGAGTTCAACGAGAACTCTCTCCTCGGTCTTGCTCAGTTCGCGCCCGTCGGTGAGCTCATCGAGCAAATCGGTCGCACGCTCATAGTCGGCAGGGGTCTTGATGCCATGCACAAACTCACCGCGCAGGCGATCCAGTACGGCGTGTAGTTCGCCAAGCGTTGCGATCACGGTTTGAAAGTCGTTCCGGGCTGCGCTCATCGTCTTACCCCTTTGTTTCTTGCATACCAGACATTGGCAACGTCGTAATCGGCATGCGTGTAGATGTGTTTGACGTAGAACTTCTGCCGGGCGTAGTTGACTCCGCCTATCACCCTGAGGTTATTGCCACCTACGTCGATCACCACCCAATTCATTGCGGCTCTGGGCTTGAACAAGTCGACACCGTGCGTACCGAAAAGCTTTTGCAGGTCCGCGAACACCTTGGGGCGAGCCATCTTCAAAATGCGCAGGCAACGATCAAGCCCGGCCTTGTCGTTTGGGTACAAAATCGCAGCGTCGTCAAAACGTGATGGCGTGAGTATATCCATGGGCGTCCTTGTCTTTGAGCCGATGGTACTCTGGTTGTGTTTTTTCACAACTACGGTTTATTGGCGGCAACTGGACTCATACTGTGGCAAGCAGACGATTGGGCCTGCAGCATTGGGCCATACGGGTTATCACCTACACATCCCGAGACAAAAACATGAACCCTGTCGACCCGACCCGCCTGAAAATCTGGCAAGCCCTTTCATCTCTCTTCCTGGATACCGAGATCGACGAGTTGACCTACGATTACATCGCTCGCGTGGTCGTTGAAACCGATTATTCGCCAAAGGAAATCCACAGCATCCTGTGGAATGAAGTATTCCCGGTGCTCGAAGCCAACCTCAGGTCCGTTGCGGGTGAATGGGCGGGATGGACGGATGAGTGGCTGCTGGAGCACATCACCGTGCGTGATGGGCTTGAAGGCAAGAAAGGTAGCAGCAGTATCGCCGAAGAGATCGCCAGGTATTGGAGTTATGTCGCGATGCGGCTTCCACCCGGATACGCTTGATACAATTGCATTGCTCCTTCAAACCCTCTCTGGCTCGTAGCGGCAAAAGAATGGTGGTAAATTCCAGTGCATGCATTGAGAGTCAAATGTTGCCCAATCATAACGAATATCGGTCTAGGGCTACGCCTAGGCCGAGATTCAAGAGCTGTAGATCTCAATCCTGGAGCATGTATTTGGTGGGCGATTCACACTGATCCTGCTGACGCGACGAGAACCGTTGCTAACTAAACTCGCATAACGGCTTGGTTTATGACTACTAGAGATGAGATTCAGGAACACGCTCTCGGTTACATCCTTGAAACCTGTCCGAGACTCGTACGAGAAATCGAACAACTCAACGAAGATGTGTTTTTCCCTATGAGTCGGTTCCAATATCGACGCTTACGTCTTGAAGAGGCCCTCGAGGAAGAAGCTAAGCGGCATCGAATGCATGTTTGGGACTATCAGTTGAAATTGGCGGAGCAATCAGGCATAGACATTTCGGCTATTCGTGAAGAGGACCGGTGTGCTACGGCTGCGGCACTGGGACTCGATGATTTTACTGTAAAGAGTTCATAGAGCGCCGACGATAAGGTGCGGACTTGCAGTTTGAAGCAAAGGCGGGAAGGATTCTAGGCGGAATTCTGGTTTAGCCGGTAATGTGGCAATCACAAGGAGTGAGGTTAGTGACTATTATCAAGTTCAGCTACAAAGATGTGAAGGGTAATTTGAGTGTGCGAGAACTGATCCAGTGGTCAGAGAATTCACTCTACATTCAGGGGCGATCCACTAGCGATTCATTCCCAAAAACCTTCCGAAAGGATCGAATTGTCGAGATGTTGTCGGGCTCGGAGCTTTTACTGAACAATGCCGCTCCTCCCGCTCCAAGGCCTCCGGCAAAACCAAAGCCGTCTGCTTTAGCAGCGCTGGAGGCCACCTCCAGCTGCCCGTGCCCCAAGTCGCCGCCCGGCGGGATAAATCAAATCCTTTTCACTGGTTTTGCTGCTGCGCACCGGGCCGAGCTCGAGCAAATGGCGCAGGATTTTGGATTAAGAGTGATGAGTACTCCAGGCAAGACTTTGACGTTTCTTTGCTATGGCGATAACGCCGGTCCAACCAAGGTTGCAAAGGCACAAGCGGCTGGTGCTTTCATCTTTGATGCGCAACAATTCCTGAACTTGATAACTACGGGAGAGATGCCCTAGAGGTATCCGGTGCAGAGCAAGTCTAATGGTTTGCCTTAGCAGCAGAATATAAAACCACCAGAAGCAAAGGACCTGTCATCTATGTTAATTGGATTGATGATTGTTGCTGGCTTGTTTTTCCTGATTGTGCTTGGAACGTCTCAAAAATTTGGACACTCGGGAACAGTAGGCGTTTTCTTTGGGGTGATTGCCGTCCCCGCATTCGTATCCCTGATTTGGCGCTCTGCGTATGTTTTTAGCTGGTGGACGCTGGCGATTTTTATTGGTCTGTCGTTCGCCGTTGGCCTGATGGCAAAGGCTGCAAGAAACTCCGAAGAAGGTATTAAAACAATGGTTCTGACCCAGCCGCTGTCCGGTTTTATCGGTACTGCGTGCGCGGTTGGGTGCTGGTTTATTAAATGATGAGGCTGAAATTTATTTGTTTCACTGTCTCGTAAAACGGACGGCAAAACAATTGGGCACAAGGACGTGCCGCGTGTAGCATTCGAATGGAAGGTAGCCCTTAGCGGGGTTGAACCTGCCTATCTAGGTGAGCTTTATCTCCGAGTTTTAGAAAAAATTCAAAATCCGTTGGCCGTTGTTATGAATGCCCACTCGAAGGTTGCCCTGCCGTTCCTTTTAACTCTTTCAAGATCCGCAGACAAATAGCGCCGTCCAGTCTCCTCAGTTCCTCAGGATCCTCCGATAACGTAATCAATGCCCATATGCTATATCAACCTCAGCCTCGTCAATGAGCTTGTCAAGAGAGATTCTAACAGACGTCTCGTTGGCCTCGAGCCGCTCCCTTACCACTAGTGCGAGCTCCAGTTCATCCAAGCGCTCAACCATCGCGTCGTAGAGACTTGCCGGGACCATGTAGCCCACGACACGGTCGTGGTTCAACACAGCCACTGGTGCGCCGTTAGTGCCGCTCAGGACGGATGACGGATTCTTTTTGAATTCGGACATGCTGACAGCCGCATTCGTCAAAGCGATTGTCACGGAGGCGGCCTCTTTCTAATAGGTTTCATTTTTTGTTTGGCCGCGCGAGTAAGATACCACCGCAGCACCTGAGACCTTTTGTTATGCAGTAGGCAGCTACGGGTATTGTTCGCCCCCTAGCACCCCATGCTAGTGCGCTACCTGATAACGCTCAGAACATACTCGGGCATTTGTAGAAATTGACTGCTGAGCTGTCTAGGCGAGAGCCGAGGACATAGAGGGTCTGGATCTGGTTCTTCTGGGCGATGAAGCCTTCGCAGGAATACCCACATGTCACATTTGCCGTAAAGCAAATGTTTTGCATGCTGAACTTGTAAAGGTCGTGTGGCCAAGTTAGGCAGTCATATTTTCCGCCGACCGGGCAGTGAACCTGCTCCAACCCTCCAGACGCCACAATCGTGGATCCTACCAAACGATCAATTTCTCCGTATCCCCAAGCTGCCTGACTAAGTCCAGCAAAGATCAGCGGCAACATCCAGCGCCGTGTGGTCATTATCCTTCCATGATTCAAGTGGTAGGGTGCGGACTTTATCAACCTACGGTTTCTAGCTCAATGCAGTAAATTCATCGACTTGGCCGCAAGGACCAAGTCGCATGCGTCAAGAAATCACAGCCGCCCTGAAGTCCCTCCTCACCCCGTCACACACCCCTGCGGCACCTTCCCAGCAAAACTATCCACCAGACTCGCCACCACCATTTCCCCCATCCGCGTGCGGGTCTGCAACGTCGCACTCGCCCGGTGCGGTTGCAGCACCACCTGCTCATTGCCGAACAATGCCTCGGGCACATGCGGCTCATCGACAAACACATCCAGCGCCGCGCCGGCAATGTCACCAGAAGTCAGCGCCGCCACCAGATCAGCCTCGTTGACCAGTTTGCCCCGAGCCACGTTGATCAGGTACCCACCCTTGCCCAAGGCGCGCAGCACCTCGGCATCGATGATGGCTTCGGCCTTGTCGGCGGCGGCCGCGAGGATCAGGGCGTCGCTGTCGCGGGCCAGTTGCTTGAGGTCGACGACGAAGGTGTGGTTTACATCGCTCATCGATTGCAGGTCGGTGTAGCTGATCGGGCAACCAAACGCGGCGGCGCGGGTTGCCACGGCGCGACCGACCCGCCCCATGCCGACAATGCCGATGCGCATGCCGGATACTTGGCGGGCCAATGGCAGTGGGGCCAATGGCGTCGGGCTCTGGGGCCATTGGCCGGAGCGCACGTAGCGATCACTGGTGCAGAGGCCGCGGCACACGGCAATCAATAAGCCGATGGCCAGGTCGGCAACGTCTTCGGTCAGCGCGCCAATGGTGGCGGTCACGCGGATTCCGCGATCCCTGGCGTAGGCCAGGTCAACGGCATCGGTACCGACGCCGTTGACCGCCACCACTTCCAGCTTGGGCAGTTGTGCCATGAGCGCCTGGCTGATGCCGGTGTGCCCGCCAGTGATCACGCCACGAATATTGGCACCGTGCTCTTGTAGATAGGCTTGTTTGTCGGCCTGTTCGAAATAGCGCCGTATCGTGAACAGCTCGCTGAGCCGGGCGTTGATTTCAGGGATCAGGATCGGGCTGAGCTGTAGGACTTCTGGCTTCATAAAAACCTCGTGCAGCGAATAAAAAACCGGCTCAACCGCGACCGGCAAACGGCATGGCCGTGGCCATGACTGTCATGTTCAAAACGTTGGCCGACAACGGCAGGCCGGCGATGTAGCGCACCGCGTCGGCCACGTGCTTGACGTCCACCATCGGCTCCACAGCGATGGTGCCGTTGGCCTGGCGTACGCCTTTGGTCATGCGCACCGACATTTCGGTGAGGGCGTTGCCGATGTCGATCTGGCTGCAGGCAATGTTGTATTCACGCCCGTCCAGGGCCAGGGATTTGGTCAGCCCCAGCACTGCGTGTTTACTGGCGGTGTAGGCACTGCTGAATGGCCGCGGAGTGTGGGCCGAGATCGAACCGTTGTTGATGATGCGTCCGCCCTGGGGTTGTTGCCGGCGCATCAGGCCGAAGGCGCCACGGGCGCAGAGGAAGACACCGTTGAGGTTGGTGTCGATCACGTTTCGCCACTGCTCGAACGTCAGCTCATCCAGCGGCACGGCGGGCGCGTTGACCCCGGCGTTGTTGAACACTACGTCGAGGCGTCCATAGACCTCGGCGATGGTTGCAAACAACCCATCGACACTGGCCGGATCCCGCACATCGGTGGGCACCGCCAAGGCTTCGCGGCCCTGGCTGGCCGCCAATTCGGCCAATGCTTGCAACGGCTCAGGACGGCGGCCGGCCAATACCAGCGTGTAGCCGTCTTCCATCAGGCCCAGGGCCACCGCACGGCCAATCCCGCTGCCGGCACCGGTCACCAAGGCCACTTTCAATATGTTGGACATGTAGGCTCTCCCCTCTCGAAATCAGTAAGACAAACGCGGACTCAAGGTCGCGGACCAACGCGCATTTCCAGTTGACCGATGCCGTCGATGCCGGCGCTGATGACATCGCCCGGCTGTAGCACATCGACGCCGGCCGGGCTGCCGGTCATGATCAGGTCGCCGGCCCGCAGCGCCACCGACTGGGAGATGCGGGCGATGACTTCACTGACCGACCAGATCTGACTATCGAGGCTGTCGCGCTGGCGCTCTTCGCCGTTCACGTTCAGCCACAACTCACCCTCGGGGTACCCCGCCCGCGAGGCCGGCACGATGGCGGTCATTGGCGCAGCGCCGTCGAACACCTTGGCACCTTCCCACGGCAAACCGTTGCGCTTGGCCATGCGCTGGACGTCACGCCGAGTCAGATCCAGGCCGGCGGCATAACCCCAGACATAGGCCAGCGCCTGGCTTTCCGGGATATGGACGCCGCCCTCGCCGATGGCCACGACCAGTTCGATTTCGTGGACAAACTCCTCGGTCACCGATGGAAACGCCACTTCGCCGACCGCCTCCACCACGCTGCTGGCAGGTTTCATGAAAAACACCGGTGGCACCCGGGACTCACCCTGGGTATCAGGCCAAGGGTAGTTGCGACCGACGCAAAAGACCCGGCCGACGGGAAAACGCTGTTGGGTGCCGACAACCGGCAAGGTCACTGGCAGGTCCGGGGTAAAGACATACTCGAGCATGTTCATCCTGATAAAAGTCCTGTTGGAAGCGTCAGCGTACGGCGGCAATCCGTGGCGAAGTTGGAGGAATGCCGCCTCGTGTTGGAGAAAAACGGTTTTTTCCGGGTTCAGCGCGCCTTGAGCTCAATGCGATACAAGCGGCCGAGCAGCAACGAATAGGACAAGGTGCCGACCAGCGCCACACCGCCGATGAACCAGAAGGCCAAGGCAAATGAACCGGTCTTGTGGACGATTGCGCCAATCACGATGGGGGTGACGATGCCGCCGATGTTGGCCGCCAGGCTGGTGATCCCGCCGGTCAGTCCGATCAGTTCCTTGGGCGCCACTTCCGACACCGCCGCCCACGAGGACGAAGCGATGCCCTGGGCAAAGAAGGCAATTGTCAGCACGGCGATGCAGATCACGTTGGAATCGGTGAAATTCACCAGCACGATGGACATACCCAGCATCGAGCCGACCACCAGCGGCAACTTGCGGGCAAAAGACAGCGAATAGCCGCGACGGATCAGCAGGTCGGAGACGATCCCGGCGAGCAGGATGCCCACCGTCGCGCCCACGAACGGCAGCACGGCGAAGATCCCGGCCTTGATCATGGTCAGTTGACGCTCTTCGATCAGGTACGTGGGGAACCAGGTGAGAAAGAAGTACAGCGCCGACGTGCTGGCGAACTTACCGATGCAAATCGCCCAGACCTGCCGATAGCTGAACAGCTCGGCGATCTGCCGCCAGTTGAACCGCGTGCGCTCTTGACTGCTCTTGACCAGCCCGCCCCCGGCTTCGATGTACTTGAGTTCTTCCTGGCTGACTTTCTTGCAGTTCAACGGGTCGCGATACAGGAACAGCCAGGCCACACCGAAAACGATGCCGAGTGCGCCGGTGCTATAGAACACATGTCGCCAGTCGTAGGTGGTCGCCAACCAAAGCAGCGCGCCGGTAAACAGCGCCGTGCCCAGGTACTGGCCGCAGACGTAAATGCTGCTGGCCAGGCCCCGCTCACGCGCCGGGAACCACACCGTGACCGCACGGCTGTTGGCCGGGAACGCCGGCGCTTCCATCGCGCCGACCGCCAGGCGCAGGCCGAACAGCGAAGCGAACCCCGTGGCCAAGCCTTGGCACACGGTAACGGTGGACCAACTGATCAGCGACACCCCGTAGGTGAAGCGAGAACCAAAGCGATCGGCGATGAACCCGGCGGGCACCAGCGCAATGGCGTAGGTCCAGGCAAATGCAGAAAAAATCAGGCCCATTTCGATCTTGTCCAGGCCCAGGTCCTTGGCGAGGAATGGTGCGGCAATCGAGATGTTTACCCGGTCGATGTAGTTGATGATCGTTGCGATCAGCAGCAACGACAGCATGAACCAACGCCGACGCGATGGCAGCCGCTGCGGCACTATGGCGTCCCGGGCGCCGGCAATCACCGGCGCGGCGGTGGCCTGGGAGGTGTGGGAATTCGACATGAAAAACCTCGTTATTGTTAGAAGAGTCGAAATGTCTACGAGCAGCCGAAGCCATTGCCCTCGATGCCGGGGCAAAACAATCGCTACTGGAATGAGAGGCGTGGACAGCCGATGTCAGATGTTCGAAAACGCTCTGCAACAGGATCTGTCGAGGGAGGTGCCGGGAGGATCAGCGAGGAATCGAAATAGCTTCATGATGTGCGCACCTTTGGATTTGTTTTTGGATAAGGTCGGGTTGCGTGGCCTCAACAGTGGTCGTACAACCATCCAAAATCAACCAAGGCGTTAGATCATTTTTCCCCGTAAAAACAGCGTCGGAGGAACCTGTCCAAAAAAATCAAATCTGCTGTTTTTTTCATCCTCTTTTTAAATTAAATCTAACCCTATGTTTTTAAAGAAAAAACTATAGATCCAGTGGCTTATCGTTTTTGGACAGCCGCCCTTCTCCTTCAAGACTGCGAAAATTCACTCACAGCGCCTCATCATCGTATAAGTTCTTGAAAGTCGGCCAGATGCACCGTCACAATCCGCTTCATAGTCGTCGCCATGCACCTGTAGAGGATTCCCAGGAGATGTCAACACCGAGCCGAGTCCCTACCTACGTCATGCAGCAACGCAGCGAATTGACGGACTTTTACATCCGCGACAAAAAGGGCCGGCGCGCCGAAACCAGCCCCCATCGCCACGAGTACTTCCAGATCCAGATCAACCTCGGCGGCGACACCGTGCAGCACATTGGTAACGTCGAGCGCCCGTTTCCACGCAACACCCTGGCCTTCATCCTGCCCCACCGCGTGCATGTGATCCCGCACCCGGCCGAGAGCAATTTCATGGTGATCAATTTTTCCCAGACCTTTCTTCTGCCGCATTTGCAGTGCGACCCAATGGACCTGGAAGAAGTCTCGATTCTGCTGGCGCCCGAACTTTCGCCGTTCCGCTTCCAGG
Organism: Pseudomonas sp. DF11; assembly: GCF_058148565.1. Classification (NCBI taxonomy): domain Bacteria; kingdom Pseudomonadati; phylum Pseudomonadota; class Gammaproteobacteria; order Pseudomonadales; family Pseudomonadaceae; genus Pseudomonas; species Pseudomonas sp. DF11. The sequence goes on along the minus strand of NZ_JBYVYN010000008.1, from coordinate 267,227 downwards.
AACACCTGGACTTCATTCTGGGCGATGAGGACTTCGCCAAAGTCTGCGCCCTGATCGAACAGATGCGAGTACTTGACGAGAACCGCCAGTTCGGCACCCGCGAGATGCTCAAGGGCTTGCTGCTGCAATTGATCGGCAGCGTCTGCGCCTTGTACGCCGAGCCGCTCAAGCGCTTGGCCGAAGAGAACGCCGCCGAAGTCAGCCGACGCGACGCCCTGGGCCGGATGTCCGAATACCTGCGCAAGAACATCGCCGACCCCGACCTCAACCTGATCAAGGTGGCAGCGGCGACGTACTTGTCCCCCACGTACCTGACTCACTGGCTGCGCAAGGAAATCGGCAAGACCTTCACCGAGCTGGTACTTGAACGTCGAATGCACGCGGCGCGCAATTACCTGCTCAACGGCACGCGCCCGGTGGGTGAAGTGGCGAGGTTGTGCGGGTTTGCCGACGAAGCTTACTTCTCCCGGCGCTTTCGCCAGATACATGGCCAGCCGCCGGGGCAGTTCAGGCGCCAGCAACTGAATCCGGACAGTCCGCAGTTGCCGTTGAACAATGGCTAGCTGCATTCCACGCCATGAACCGGCATCGTCAGGTTATCTATACGGGCTTCCCGGACGAAAAACAGAGCGTGAATAATGCCCCACAAACCCAATCAAAACTCTCCCGTCATTTTGGTCCCTGCTCAACAAAGCGACGCGGACGCTCTGGTGAGTGTTCGAATCGAGGCCATGCGCGAAAGTCTGGAGCGTGTGGGGCGATTTGATCCAATACGCGCACGCGAGCGGTTCCTTAGTGGTTTCGAACCTCGCAACACGCGCCACATAGAGGTGTCGGGAGAGAGGGTTGGATTCGTTGTGGTCAAGCATCACAACAATGAGCTTTTGCTTGACCACTTGTATGTGAAACTAGATGCGCAAGGGTCAGGAACAGGCTCTGCTGTCCTCGACCATATTTTCAAGGAAGCGGATGCGGCCGCGCTCCCGATAAGGGTTGGCGCCCTTAAAGAAAGCGCTTCGAATCGCTTTTATATCCGCCACGGTTTCCAATTCGTCGAAAGCAGTGAGTTCGACAATTATTATGTTCGGCAGAGCGTTAGTGAAACCTCTGGGTGAGTGGCGTTTGAGTTCAGAAAAGACTAGCCATTTCCGGTTTTTATTCCTGGATCAAGCGTCGCTTTTGGGTTGCGCTGTGTGGAAAAGCGAACGGCTCCATGGAAATGCCAATAGAACCCCGCACAACGCCATAGGTCTGCTCCTGTATGACCTATCCGGAATTCAAGCCTATGTCCCCCCACCAAAGCCTGGTTTTACTTGCGCGCGGCGGTTATGCCGCTCGAGGCGTTATTTACCTGATCATCGGCATCTTCGCCTTGCTGGCGGCGCAAGACTCGAGCAAATCGAAAGATAGCCACAGCAGTCTGGAAGTATTGTTAAGCCAGCCATTCGGCCATGCTTTAGTCGGCCTGGTGGTGATGGGTCTACTTGCCTTCGCCGGATGGCGGGTGTTGCAGGCAACCCGTGATGTCGATCATCACGGTAAAGAACCCAAAGGCTTGGTGATTCGGGCAGGCTTGTTGGCGGGAGGTTTGATCAACGGCGCATTGGCATTTTTTGCGTTGGGTTTGCTGATCAGCGGCCTCAAAAGCTCAGGCGGCTCAGGCGGCGATCAAACCCAGGACCTACTGGCGCGCCTGTTGTCCTGGGATCACTCGAATGTGCTGATTTACCTCATTGCACTGATACCGCTTGGCGTCGGCATTGCTCACATCATCAAGGGCTGGAAGGCGTCGTTCGAGAAGTACTTCGAAGCTGACGAGGACGTCATGCGGTATGTGCGCCCGGTGTCGCGCTTCGGTCTAATCGCCCGTGGCGTCGTCTTCATTGAAATCGCCGTGCTGCTCATCATCAGTGGCTCGACTTATAAAGCCATGGACCCACCCGGCATGAAAGACGCCCTCGATGCACTGCAAAACCTGCCGGCCGGTGGCGTGGTTTTAATGGTCATGGCGTTGGGGCTGATCGCGTTTTCGGTCTACAGCTTTTCCGAAGCGGCCTGGCGCAAGATAAACATGGATGTGCCTGGAATGTCGGGAACATAGTGTTATTTATTGCCGAACAGGTTTTACACGACGCAAAAGATCGTCCAGTACGTAGGTATCCAGAAAGGCGGTTACTTCAGTGACCCGGCCATCCTTGAAAGTCATGTGCCAGAGGTAAGTGTTGTTGTAGGGCTTTTGATCAAGGGCCGTGGCCTTGCCGTTCCATAGAACGACCACGACATCGTCCTCGGCAATGATGCTTTGGACGGTGGGAGAGATAGGGCTGGCCAGCCGAGCGCTGATCGGCTTAACGGCCCGCTCCATTAAATCGGTCTTGCTGTTATATACAACAGACACGGGGCTTGATCCGGCAACAGTCCATACAGCGTCAGGCGCCAGCAGATCGAACACAGTGCCTTTGCCTTGTTGCCAGTTCGTGAAGGCTTGGCGCACCTGATGTGCATTGGCGTCTTGTGTCATTGTTTCCGACGCGTTAACTGCGCTGATTGAAAATAACAAACACAGTGCGGCAGCCTGAAGGCGCATCGCCGAACTCATCCATATAGTCATGATCTTCTCTCACGCCCGTTGATAGGAGTCTCTTCAAGAGAACCTTAACGGCTTGCGCCCAGAAGTCCGTGCTCAATACTGCTGCGGGGTTGCCTGATACTGTTTGGCGGTGCTCCAACCATTGCAGGCATAACGACCATTGACTTGGGATGGCGCTTCATCAAGAAAAACACCTCGTGGTCCCATATTGTTCCCATATCGCCCTTTTTCAGACACCAAAAACCACAAACCCCCGACTTTCTCTAGGAAAATCAGGGGTTTGTGTTTGCAGAATGTGGCGGTGAAGGAGAGATTCGAAAGCACCCGATTGCGATTTTCAGCGAATCAGGCCCCGGTTTATAGGGGTTTCAGGCCGATAGTTAGTGCGCAAGCGTTCCCATGGCAGTCCCATGGAATCTGTGGGGCAACAGGAAGCGAGCTGGCGTATAGGGCTTTATGCGTTTTTCGGGAACGGCGTCGAAAATGAGTAATTTTAGTAACTCGATCCTCTGGTCTGCCTGAGTGTCTTGATTTCACTGGCTTGTAAGGGATTAGTTCAAGGTCATTTTTTAAGTAATGTAGAAGTAGATAATTACCTTTTAAGGAAGTATTTTTTCTTTTTTTCATATCTTATAAATCAATTACTTACGACCATACTACCTTTTTCCTTACTCAAAATTACGTTCCAAGGTAATCCAGCAAAGCCAATGAATCCGGGGATTTTGGCGGTGTGACAGTTTCGGAATTACCACCTTACCTTTTTTCCACTGCGCTTCTGAAAATCGGCGTTGGATGGTTACTCGTACCTGGGGCGACAAGCCACGTCTGGGGAACACACCGTGCGCCCTCTACCCTTCGCAGGGATTCGCAGGCTTTTTGCGTTCCACGATCATCACGGCAACCCACGGCCTTAGCCGCGCTCAGCCATGTGCAGAACTGCGGTAAAAAAGACCCATTTAGACCGGAGGCGTGGTGGGGGGATGACGACGCGCGCCTAGTGAGAACAAGTCTCACCGGAGCAGTTTGGAATGGGCCAAATTTTTCATCAGGTCATCCTGCCTTGATCACTTTGGCCAAAGGGATGAGCGCCTAACCTGCACGGGGATAGGATTTGTGATGAAATCAATGACGTCAGAACAGAGCTGAAACTGCCGCCTCAAAGTGATAGCCTTTCGCCCACACGGTAACGACCACAAGGATTAAGCAATGGAATTGTATGACGATATACACGAGGCAGTGAGCGACTTTGCTGGCTATCAAAGGAGGTTTGCAAAGATCCGTGAAGGCTTCGAAGAATTTTTTGCCAATCTCAACCCAGATAGACTGCAAATCGCGGGTATGTCAGTGAAATTAGACGCGTTGGCAGGAACCTGCGAAATCAACGCTTTTCAGAGAAAATTTGTCGCGACACTCTCCCCACTCATTATCGGTAAAGAGCTCATTGGGCATGTCGAGTTTGGTGAAATCATTGGTCCGAAGAGAGTTGAAATAGAGCGTTTTCTTATTAATTCAAAATTCGTGATGACATTGGCGCGAGAGCCGCTAATCCCAACCAGTGATTTCAGTAGTCGTCAAAGCCTATACATCCTCAACCTCGTCCTTCAAGGGCTTAGCAAGCCTGTCATCTTGGCCGGTTAATACAAGCACGTACTTAGCCCTTTGATGACTACCTCAGATCGCGCCGTTGTTCGTGGCGCCAACTTCGAAGGATTCTTGCCAAGGATTTGAGCATACAAAATGAAAGATTCGATATTAAGTGGTTTTTTTAGCTTGTCAGGCCTTTCAGTGGGAATAGGAACCATTGGATTTCTTTCCGGCATAGTTACAATGTTCGTAAATGTCAACGACCTAGTCAGCGTCAAATGGCTCCTTTTCACTTTAGCAACTTCCGGCACAATTATCCTCACACTCATAAAAATAACATACGACTTATCCAACGAAAAGACACCACCCGCACCTTATGAATCCCCAATAAAATTCATACCGGAAGAAAAAACCTTTATAATCCGAAGAAATGAAAACTTCATCAACAACATCGTTCTCGGATGCTACGCACAAATTGACGAAATCGATAGATTGGCGTATTTGGCAGTGGTACACCTCATACAAGAAAAAATAATTCAAGTTAAGATAATTGTAGATTTAAATATTTTTGAACAAATACCAACCACTCAAGAAGACCTAAAAAAAATAGTTATTCGTCCGGTTGTGCCTTTCACGGCAATTAACCAACTAAATTCGCTGGAGAATGAAAATGTCTAGTCGTTACTTCTCAAGAGTAGCCTCAATCCCTGACGCTTACACCGTAGTGATCGCAAAAGGTTCCGAAAATGGGGTTGAGATAGGGGATGTTTTTTTAGTTGTTGGGTTGGGCGATGTAATTGTGGATCCGGATTCCGGCGAACAACTTGAGCAGCTTGAAATAGTACGAGGGAGAGCAAAAGCCACGCATGTGCAACCGAGAGTATCGACTTTAGTTTCTTGCGAACATATCAAAACCAATGATACGCGAGAGATCAAAAAGGTTACTACCTCTTCTCCGATGATCGGAATTTTTGGCCCGCAAGACACGGTAACTGAGTCCATCAAACCCGGAACAAATGTTCTTAAAGAGCTTCATAACGCGCAGGTCGGAGATTTTGTAATAAAGGCATAGCTCATGAATGTGCAACCATTGTCTAACTCTGAAAAGCCGCCTTAGCGGCGGCTTTTCAACAGCACCAACATCTATTGAAGCTGCAACCAAAGACTTCTTATTGAGCAAGCAAATATCAAATATCGCTACCATAAGCTTTGAATTTAACAATGTCTTCACCTAACCAGTCATTTAACTGTGTCATTCGGGCCTGAATCGGTTCCAACTCATTCGTCGCATAAATCTGCGCAGCCTCGCTGATCGACCCAAACCCACCCGCATTCTGCGGCACAATCCCTATCAACTGCGGCGGAATTCGCAGACTCGCCAGCACATCATCACGGGTCTGATTCTTGATCGAATTGAATTCATCCTTCGCCGCCACCTCACTGACCGGAATCAACTGAATCCCGTCCTTCTTCCCCGTCGGCGAATACACAAACAAATTCCGAAAATTCCCCGGCCCCTTGGACTCCTTCAGTGCTTTACGCAAAGCGTCGATATCCGCCTCCGTCTGCGCTGCGTCGGTCATATACAGAATGAAACCGGCATGACTCCCGTTCTCGTAATACTTGCGCCGGAACAGCGTCGCCGACTCGTTGAGAAGCGCCGACTGCAACGCACTGATCCACTCCGGCAGCCCATAAATCTCCTGGTGCAAATCCGCCTCGCGCAGATGAAAAATGCTCCCCGGCTCAAACGCGTGCTCATTCTTCCAGCCCTGCACCTGGTAGAACTGCCCCTCCGGCCCAACCCGCATGTACTTCGCCAACGACGGCACCAGTTGCCTGGTGCTGCCCAGCACCGAACGGCGCTTTTCCAGATACCCATTGCCCAGGCACAGAAAGTCCAGGGCGAACTGTTCAAAAGCCGCCCGGGACAGCATCGGATGCGGGATAAAGGTCTTGCTCAACAGGTTCCGCTTGAACATCAACCCCGAATGCAAATGCACGCTCGCCCCCACCGACCGGGCCAACCCGTTAAGCGACAACGGCGGCTCATACCACCGCCCGTTAAACCAGCACTCCAGGTAGTCGAACACCTCCCGACCACCTAGCACCGGCGTCGGGTCACCGAAGCTGAACACCTGAATACCCGCACTCGCGGCGTCGAGGTTGGCCGGCAGTAGCTCTTGGCTGGCAAGTTCTTCGGTCATGTAAAAATCTCCATACGCCCGGTATTGGCAGCGGTCTGCCCTTCGAGCGGTTCGTTGTGCAATGCGTGGAAGAGCGCCCAGGCCAGGTCGGCATGGCCGGTGTTGTCGTTGCGGCCGGCGGTGTAGGTGAACTGCCGTCCGCCCGCGGTGATGGTTTTGCGAATCGCCATGAGCGACTGGGCCATGTCGGTCCAGCCGGCATCGAACTCCAGCCGGCCCTTGTGGATCACGTCGTAGGCCTTCAGTACCAAGCGGGTTTTCACCTCGGGCGAGTAGCTGAAGGTGGTCACCGCCGGGAAGAACTGGCGCACCAGCTGGGCCACGCCACTGCCCAGGCCGGTGACGTCGATGCCGATATAGGTCACCCAGTAGCGGTCGCACACGCCCTTGATGGCGGCGGCCTGGGCGGCGAAGTCCATGCCGCGAAATTGATGGCGCTCGAGCACGCGGAACTTGCCACCCGGCACCAGGGGCGGCGCGACCACCACCAGGCCGGAACAATCGCCCGTCTCGGCCGGGTCATAGCCGACCCATACCTGACGGTCGCCGAACGGGCGCATGGCGAAAGGTTTGTAGTCCTCGGCCCACTCCACCCAGCTATCGACCATGCAGGACTGCAACACCGACAGCGGGAAGATGCTCGCGCCGTCATCAACGAACTCGCACATCAGCAGGTTGGCGAAGGCCTCGGGGCTGTACTCCCGGCGCAACTCTTCGATGTCGAACAGATCGCACCCGCCCCGCTCGGCGTCGAGAATGGTGACGATCTGTCGCCACAGCCGGTCCTCACAGAATCGGCCCTGCTGTAGCGCTCCGTGGGTCACGTCGACTTTAGTGTGCTGCGCGGCGGGTTTGCCCTTGTTGAAACGCTCACCGGTCCAAAAGGTGTATGCCTCGTGGGCCATGCTCGACGGCGTGGAGAAATAGGTTTTTCGCCACTTCTTGTGCATCGCCATGCCCGAGGCGACCTTGTTCAACTCCTCGAACTTGAACGTCCAGAAGAATTCGTCGAAGTAGAAATTGCCGTGATAGCCCTGGGCAGTGCGGGCGTTGGTCCCAAGGAAAAATAGCTCGGCGCCGTTGGACAGCACAATCGGGTCACCGGTCAGCTCGACGCCGATGATTTCCCGGGCGAAGGCCTGGATGTAGCCACGAAACAGGTAGGCCTGGTTCTTCGAAGCCGACAGGAAAATCTGGTTGCGACCGGTGTCCAGGGCGTCGATGAACGCCTCGCGAGCGAAGTAGTACGTGGCGCCAATCTGGCGGCTTTTGAGGATGACGCGAGTGCGCTGGTTACCCGCCCGGTACCAGTCTTTTTGGTAGTCGAAACAGCCGTCGATGAACGCCTCGCGCAGCAGCTCGATCTGGTCTTCGCTGATGTCGTTCTTCGGTGACTTTTTCTTCGGCCCCTCGTTGCGCTTGGCGAGGTTCGGGTTGAGGTCGGTTTCGGTACCACCGCCCTGGTAACGCTGAATGCGGGCCTGGCGCTCAAGCTGCCGGTGTAGCAGATCAATCTCTTTGAAATCGCCACCGCTCTTGTTGTCCTTGAGGATCAACTGCACCAAGCGCGCCTCAAGGGCGCCGCCGATGCGTTCAACGTTGTCGGCCCGGTCCCACTTGTCGCGGGCCTTCCAGCTGTGTAGCGTTTTCTCCTTCTCACCCGTCGCCTCGGCGATCTCACAGACGCGCCAGCCCATCCAGTACAAAAACTTGGATTGGCGTCGGGGATCGATGGGCAGCAAGGCGGTCGTCATGCCCAGATGCTGCCGCCCACCGCGGCGACTCAATAGCGCCGCCCCTTGTACCCTCCCCGCCTACAGCCCCGCCTCGTTGCCGCCGCTCGCGCCCATGCCGACCATGCCCCTCATTGCAACGCACTGAGAATCCCCGGCATGAAGAAATACCGCAGCAACTGGTTCCGCGTCGCCATCGAAGGCGCCACGTCGGACAAGCGCACCATCAAACGCAGCTGGCTGGAACAGGCCGCCAAAAACTTCAACCCGTCCACCTACGGCGCCCGCATTTGGCTGGAGCATTTCCGCAGCCTACTACCCGACAGCCCTTTCAAGGCCTACGGCGACGTACTGGCGGTGAAAGCCGAAGAGGTGGACGTCAACGGCCAAAAGAAATTGGCGTTGTTCGCAAAGGTCGAACCCACCAGCGACCTGATCGCCATGAACAAGGCCAAGCAGAAGATCTACACCTCCATCGAGATCGACGAGAGCTTTGCCGACACGGGCGAGGCCTACATCGTCGGCCTAGCCGTGACCGACTCCCCCGCCAGCCTGGGCACCGACGTCCTGGCGTTCTCAGCACAGAAGCCCGAATCCAGCCCGTTCCAGGACCGTCACTATTCCGCGACCTCCATGTTCACCGAGGCAGTCGAGACCGAGCTGGAACTTGAGGAATTCGAAGAGAAGCCAAGCATCAGCGCTCAGCTCTTCAACAAGGTTCAAATCCTCTTGACCGGCAAACAGACCAAGGATGACAGCGAGTTCGCCCAGATCGGTGAAGCAGTCCAAGCCATCGCTGAACACGTCAAGGACTTACCCGATCAACTGGCCGCCGAGAGGCAATTCTCGAAGGGGCTGCAAACCCGACTCGATCAAGTCAGCACCGAACTGACCGAGCTGAAAAACCAGCTCTCCACCACCCAGGATCCCACCCAGAAAACGCGCCCGCAGGTATCCGGCGGCGGTAACCAGGTCATGACCGACTGCTGACTCATCAAGGACGATCAACATGCGTAACGACACCCGAGTACTGTTCAACGCCTACCTGCAGCAATTGGCGCAGTTGCATGGGGTGGCTGACGTCACCACCAAATTCACCGCAGACCCGAGCGTTGCTCAGACGCTGGAAACCCGTATCCAGGAGTCCAGCGCCTTTCTCAGCGCCATCAACATTTACGGCGTATCGGAACAGTCGGGGGAGAAGATCGGGATCAGCATCGACGGCACCATCGCCAGCACCACCGACACCACCGTCAAAGACCGCGAACCGCGCGATCCAAGCGGCCTGGATGACCGCGGGTACAGCTGCACCCAAACCAACTTCGACACCGGCATTCGCTACCAGAAGCTGGACCAGTGGGCCAAGTTCAAAGACTTCCAAGCGCGCATTCGCGACGCCATCATCAAGGCCCAGGCCCTCAACCGGATCATGATCGGTTGGAACGGCATCAGCCGTGCTGCGACATCCAATCCAAGCATCAACAAGCTGCTGCAAGACGTGAACATCGGCTGGCTGCAAAAGATGCGCGAGGAAAACCCCGCCCGGGTCATGACCGAAGTGAAAGACGGCAGTGGCAAAATCGAAATCGGCGCCAACAAAGACTTCGCAAACATCGACGCCCTGGTCGTCAGCATGGTCAACGAGTTCATCGAACCCTGGTATCAGGAAGACACCGAGCTGGTGGTGATTTGTGGCCGCCAACTGCTGGCCGACAAATACTTCCCCATCATCAACACCGTGCAGGCACCAACTGAAATGTTGGCCGCCGACATCGTTACCAGTCAAAAGCGCCTCGGCAATCTGCCGGCCGTGCGCGTGCCGCACTTCCCGGCCAGCGGCCTGATGGTCACCCGCCTCGACAACCTGTCGCTGTACTGGCAGGAAGGCACTCGCCGCCGCACCGTCATAGACAACGCCAAACGCGACCGCATCGAAAACTTCGAGTCGGTCAACGAAAGCTATGTCATCGAAGACCTGGGCTGTGCCGCCCTCGCCGAAAACATCATCCTGAACTGAGGCGGCCACCATGACCAACCCCTGCCGCCGCCACTTTGAACGCGTCACCGCCGCTGTCGAAGCGGCGGCCACAGACCCAACCCAGACCATGGCCGGCGCCACGGCCTACGAGCACCAGCTCAACCAACTGCTGCAAGACCGCCTGCGCCTGAAACAGGTCCAGTCCAATCAGGGCAAGGCCGAACTCAAACGCCAGCTACTGCCGAGTTACGAATCCTACGTGCAAGGTGTGCTGGAGGGTGGCAAGGGCGCTCAGGACGAAGTGATGACCACCGTCATGGTCTGGCGCTTCGATGCCGGCGACTTCTCCGGTGGGCTCGACATCGCGACCTACGTGCTGAAGTACAAGATGGTCATGCCGGACCGCTTCGCCCGCACCTTGGGTTGCCTGGTCGCTGAAGAAGTCGCCACAGCGGCCTTCAAGGCTCAGAAAATCGGCGAACCGTTCGACCTAGCAATCCTGCATCGCACCGCTGAACTCACCGACGCCGAAGACATGCCCGACCAGGCCCGCGCCAAGCTGTTTCTCGCCATGGGCCGCGCCACGCTGGAAGGCATCACCGAAGAGGCCCCAGGCCAACCCGGCCAACTTCAAGCCGGTGTGGATCTGCTGAAAAAAGCCATCGCCCTGCACGATGCCTGTGGTGGCAAGAAAGATCTGGAGCGGGCCGAACGCCTGCTCAACAAACGCGCCGGCCCTGCCGGCTAACCGAGCGTCCCCACGCACCCCGCCGGCTCGGGGCGGATCGGCCAGGCCGCTCCACCTGAACGTGAAGCTCCGACCACCGGCGACCTATTTTTGAGTGCTGTTCCATGAGCGGATTTATAGCCGGCGGCACCGTCGCCAGCGGCCTCATCAATACCGATGCCTTCTGGCCCCCAATCGATCTGGACCAGTTGCGCGCCACGCTGCGGATCGACGCGAGCGTCACCGCGCCACGCCTGGAAACCGCCGCGGTGGCTGCCGCCATCAGCGTCAACCGCGAGCTCGGCGAATGGCGCGCCACCCAACAAACGGCCGGCCATACGAAACTTGCCGACATGCCCGGCGAGCGCATCAACGGCGTACTGGTCCTGGTACACCTCTACCGCCGCGCCATCGAGGCTGCGACCGGGGCCGAAGTTTGCGAGCGCTACCGCTCCTATGACTCCACCAACAGCGGCCACCAGAACGCAGAAGAACTCACCCCGAACATCGACGACTACCGCCGCGACTTGCGTTGGGCGGTGCGTGATTTCCTCGGCGTCAATCGCACCACCGTAGAGCTGATCTGATGACCGTCACCGTCCACACCCACCAAAACGACACCGTCGATGCCCTTTGCTGGCGTCACTATGGCCGTACAGCAGGTGTGACCGAGGCGGTACTTGAAGCCAACCCGGGCCTGGCCGACTACGGGCCGATTCTGCCCCAAGGCCTGGCCGTGCAAATGCCCGAAGCCCAGACGGCCGCACCACAGCGGCAGATGGTGAATCTATGGGACTGATGCCCTCTACAAGACCTGAATCTGATGAACAAACCTGAAAGCCTGCGCACTCACCTGCTCGCCACCATTAGCGAACTAAAACACAACCCCGACCGACTTCTGATCTTCATCGACAACGGCAAAATCCGCTGCACCGCGGCTGCCTCGTTGTCGTTCGAGTACAGCTTTGATTTACAGGTCATCCTCACCGACTACGCCGGTCACCCCGACAGCGTCATGTTGCCGTTGCTGGGCTGGCTGAGCGTGAACCAATCCGATCTGCTGGAGAACTTGAACAAGTCCGCCGAGGGCATCCAGTTCGAGGCCGACATTCTGGACAACAGCAAGGTGGACCTGAGCCTGACACTGTCGCTAACCGAGCGTGTGGTTGTGGGGAAAGACGCCGACGGCAATACCACCATTCACCATCCTGGCGAACCTAAACAGGTGGCCGCATTCCTTGACCCGGCGTGGATACCTGGTGCCCAAGGCACCGGCAGTGAATGGGTCGTGCCGAAGTGACCAACCGATTGGAAACGCTGGAGGATTGGGCCGCCGGCCTGCTGGGACAACTGGAACCGGCATCGCGCAACAAACTAACCCGTAGCATCGGCCAGGCCCTGCGGCGCAGCCAGCAGCAGCGAATCATCGCCCAGCGCAACCCGGACGGCAGCAAATACGCGCCGCGAAAGCAGCGCAACCTGCGGGAAAAAAAAGGTAGAGGGAAGCGTAAGATACAGATGTTCAAAAAGTTGCGAACGGCAAGATTTCTGAAGGCCCAGAGCGACAGCGACATCATTAGCATCGGATTTACTGGACGTATCGCCAAGATCGCTAAGGTACACCAATACGGATTGAGGGATCGTGTAGGGCAGAAAGCCTCAAATATAGAGTACGAACAACGAATTATTCTTGGCTTCACCGAAGAGAACCTTATTTTAATTCGCACAGCGATACTAAAGCACTTCTCACCGTAGCTTTACCATCCACTGTATCGATCTCTAATCTTTATACCACGCTTCAAAGTGATGCGAAAAAAACGATGCATTCGCATCTATTGATGTCTTAGCAGTGACATAACCATTATTTGTACGCACCTCAAACATATACACCCGCCTATCGACCATCCCCGGCATAGTCACAAAAATATCCCTCACATCTTTTACATACAAATACTGATATGCCTCAGCCAAAAATTTTGGCTCCTTATCTGTTGCGTCTTCAACGGGCCACCACCTAAAGCCGTCAACCCTTTGCCATCTACGGCTTAAGAGACGATCGATCCAACGCGAGCCTTTATATCGTTCAAAAATTGAACAACTATGAATCACAGCCGCAACCGAACCTGGATTAAAGAGCGCCAGCTTCATAAGCACGTAACCATCCATTTGCTCCACCTTCACAAGTTGAAGCACTATAGAACTGCTTCGAGAAGTAGCTCGTGACAAATAGTAAGATGAAACCTGCGTAACTCTGTTTTTCATTTGCAGGAACAGCAAACATAGCGATATTACAAAACCAGCCCATGAAATGAACACTTGAACAGACTCATGATTCATTACCTCAACCTCCAATGTCAGTCTTGCCTAGTACAAAACCCTTCGAGCACTCCCATAAAACCAATCAGCGTCGATCTAAACGGTTCTAAAAAAAGCTTCCCGGAACGAGCATCTTCCAACCAACCGAAATAGCCCTCCAGCTCATATTGCGCGACCAGCTTTTCCGCCATAACTTTATGGCCCACAAGATAGAGCCCCTTCAAAATATAGACAATCGCACGCGGCATACCGAGAAAATCAAAAAAACGCTCTCTTAATTCTTCCTCATCAGAACATCTGTTAACGAGCGCCTGTTTATGAGCACCATAACACTTTGGATACTCTTCAGAGTATCGTGAGTTATGACACTCATACAAAGCCTTCAGATCTGCCAACCATTCGACACTTACTTTTTCCTTAATCGCCCCCCATAATCCATCTTGTACTTTAGCCCGATCTTCTAGCTCTTTGAAGAATTCATCAATAGACTCTTCGCGCCCTAGCTTAAGCGGCTCATCATCACCGGCCCTATCCTTAAGATATTCCATATCATTTACTTCAAACCAAGCATCGAAAAAAATGCACATCCCATCATAATCCAAACAAATCAGCTTTGGTGCTTCAAGTGCTGGCGCAGCTCCATAGTGGGACTTTATCTTGTCGATCGCTCTCGAAAAGTCATTACTACTAAGGGCATATTTCAACTTTAACTCTTCCACCAACTTCTTAAACTCCACCCCACCCCATTCCTTTTTTGGAGGCAGAAGCCTACCAATATAAATCAACTGGGAACGAGATAGCTTGCTAGTATGCGTCCCCAACGAATACTCCTCGATAAGATCGACACACATATACTCAAAATAATCCAATATAGCCTCCATCTCTGAAAACTTACGAGACAGATTTTTCAGATTAATCAAGGAAACATCTACAAGGTGTTTAAAATTCTCACTGTCATCAGGATATCGAAAAGTCTGCCCTGTCGAATCAATTTCTGCCACATCCATTATTCTCTGATGCAGAAGATCAATAAAAAATTTAAACCTCGAGTCAATTTTCGAGGCTGCCTCTGTAACGTACTCCCAGAGACCTCCAATATCATGAGATCCTTTTAGATCAAAATCCCGCAACCGTACCCGATAAGCAGATAGTTCTATAAAATAATTACAGATACCCTTCAAACGCAACTCAATTGAGTGCCGCATATTAAAACAAATAGGGTAGACGAATTTATCAACAGAGTATTCCAACCCTCTCCCACTGAGCACAGTCTTAATTAAAAGATTGGCTGCCAAGGAGTACCCCTGAGCATAATCAAAATAATCGGGTTGACCATTTTCCCCAACACATGCATTAGCCCAAGTAGGTTCCCCACCACAAAAAGTAGCATTCAGTTTCAAAGACACTCCTCCTTAGCATTTCGAAGATCAAAGAGGCCTTTTGCCCTGATTCCGTTCGTCAACTTTTACCGAAGCTACTAATTTGCCATCTTTCTGTCTATCCCTGCTTGTAGTGAGAGGTTCTACAAGCCAGTTCAAGTGCGCCTCCCTCCGAGTAACACGACCATCGTCATCATGAACGACCTCGCCACCCTCACCCGCCTACTCGAAAACCTCATCCGCTACGGCACCATCGCCGCCGTCCAGATGAAGCCCCCACGCGTGCGGGTCAAAACCGGAACCCTCATCACCGCCTGGCTACCCTGGATCGCCCTACGAGCTGGCGCCGACCGGGAGTGGAACCCGCCGACGGTCGACGAACAGGTTCTACTCTTCAGCCCCTCGGGCCAGCTCGGCAACGGCGTCGTCCTGACCGGCCTGTTCAGCGACCAGATCCCCGCCAACGGCGACCGCGAAGGCCTGCACCGCGTCACCTACCGCGACGGCACGGTGATTGAGTACGACAGCATCGCTCACCACCTCAAAGCCACCCTCGCCAAGGGTGGCACCACGCAACTGGTCAGCCCCGGCGGCATCAACCTTGTCGGCGACATTACCCACAAGGGCAATTACACCCAGACAGGTAACCAGGAGGTCACCGGAAAGGTCACCGTCTCGGCAGACGTGATAGCCGCCGGCATCAGCCTGGTGAAGCACCCGCACGGCGGCGTCATGCCTGGTAGCGGCAAGACGGGGAAACCGGAATGAATCGACACACCGGCGCCGCCATCAGCACCGCGGAGAGCATCGCTCAATCCATGAGCGACATCCTCAGCACGCGCATTGGTACCCGGGTCATGCGCCGCGAATACGGCAGCCTGTTGCCGGAGCTGGTGGACCATCCGTTCAACGACATCACCCGCCTGCAGGTGTACGCAGCCTCCGTCATGGCGCTGATGCGCTGGGAGCCGCGCATCAGCCTCAGCCGTGTGCAGTTCCAGGGCGCCACGCTGCAAGGCCAATCGACGTTGGATATCGAAGGCAGCATCGTCGACACCCACGAACCGTTGAGCCTAATCGTGCCTCTCCACCTGGGGGGAAGCGTATGAACTCCTTCGTCGCGATTGACCTGAGCCAGCTCCCTGCGCCCGAGGTCGTTGAACAGATCGATTACGAGCAGATCCTCACTGAGCGCAAGGCTTACGCCATCAGCCTCTGGCCCCTCGAAAAACAAGCCGAAATCGCTGCGCGTCTTGAGCTGGAATCTGAGCCGCTGACCAAGCTGCTACAAGAAAATGCCTACCGCGAAATGATCTGGCGACAGCGCGTCAATGAGGCCTCCGTCGCCAACATGCTGGCCTTGGCAAAGGGCAAAGACCTGGAGAACCTGGCCGCCAATCACAACGTCAAGCGTCTGGTGATTCAAGCAGCCAACCCCTCGGCCGTGCCGCCGATACCGCTGCAGATGGAAAGTGACGACAGCCTGCGGGAACGAGCGCAGATGGCGTGGGAAGGATTGAGCACCGCCGGCCCACGCAACAGCTACATCTTCCATGCTCGCTCCGCTGACGGCCTGGTTGCCGACGCCACCGCCGAGAGTCCCTTGCCAGCCGAGGCAGTCATCACAGTGCAATCGAACCAGGGCGACGGCACCGCTTCACCCGCGCTGCTGGCAACTGTGAAGGCCTACCTGGGCGACGACGACCGCCGCCCTGTCGGGGATCGGCTGACGGTGCAAAGTGCCCAGATCATCAACTATCAGGTCAAGGCGAAGCTGTTCTCTTGGACGTCCGGCCCTGAAAGCGAACTGAGCCTGGCGGCGGCCAACGCCCGGCTGTTGCGGTTCGTGCACCAGCGCCGCCGACTGGGGCTGGAAGTGTCGGAGTCAATCATTCACGCCTCACTGCATGTCGAGGGCATTCGCAAGGTCGTGCTGGAAGATTGGGTCGATATTGTCGCCACGAAATACCAGGCCCCTTATTGCACCCGCGTCGAACTGGCGATGGCAATTGAATGATGACCGACATACCCCTGCTCCCGAGCAATTCGACGCCACTGGAACGCCAAGCAGCGCAGGCCCTTGCGCAGATTCAGCGGGTGCCGATCCCGCTGCGCACCTTGTACAACCCCGACCTATGCCCCCTGCCCGTACTGCCCTATCTGGCCTGGGCTTTTTCCGTGGACCGTTGGGACAGCCAATGGACCGAAGCCGCCAAGCGCGCTGCCATCCGCAGCGCGTACTACATCCACTCGCGCAAGGGCACCCTCGGGTCACTGCGCCGCGTTGTAGAACCGTTAGGGTATCTGGTCGACATCGTGGAGTGGTGGCAGACCGAGCCTGAAGGCCCCAGAGCTACTTTCGCTTTAAAGATCGGCGTACTGGATACCGGTATCACCGAAGCGATGTACCGAGAGCTGGTCTGGCTCATCGACGACGCAAAACCGCTGACCCGACACCTGATCGGCCTCGACATCATTTTGGAGACCGCACTCGACGCCTTCGCGGGTTTAGCGATTTACGACGGCGATGAAATCGACGTCTACCCCTGGAGCAACCCCGACATCAACGTGAGCATCAATGGATATACCGGCATGAGCCTCTACACCCTCGACGAACTGGATGTGTACCCCCATGGTGGATGAAAAAACAATTTTCGGCGGCATGTTGACCACGCTCGGTGCCGCAAAAAAAACCAACTGCGATGCGCTCGGCATACCTTGGGAACCCAAGTACATGCTGATCGGCGACGCCAACGGCACCGACCCGGTACCGAGCCCCACACAAACGAAGTTGATCAACCAGGTGTATCGCGCCCAGCTCAATCAGCTACGTGTCTCACCGACTGACCCAAACATACTGATCGCTGAACTGGTATTGCCACCTGATGTGGGCGGCTGGTGGGTACGTGAACTGGCGCTTGAAGATAAGGACGGTGTGTTTTGTGCCGTTGGAAATGCGGCCCCCAGCTATAAGCCTTTGTTGACCCAGGGCACAGGACGTAATCAGGTGGTGCGGATGCACATCATCACCACCGGTACCGCGAATATTCAGTTGAAGATTGACCCTTCAGTCGTGCTTGCGACTCGCGAATATGTCGATAGCCGAATTCAGGAAGAGCTGCACAAGCTCGATCACAAGCAGTCGGTTCGCATAGCCACCACGGCCAATATCAAACTGACAGGCCATCAGAAAGTCGACGACGTAACAGTGGTTGCAGGCGACCGGGTGCTAGTGAAAGACCAGAAGGCGGCCATGGAGAACGGTATTTACATGGTCTCCGCGGGGGCTTGGCAACGTGCGCCGGATGCCGACAGCAGTGCCAAAGTCACCTCGGCACTCTTCGTATTTGTCGAGCAAGGCACCCTTCAAGCCGACACGCTCTGGCAGTTGGCGACTGACGAAGTCATTGAGCTGAACACCACGGCGCTGACATTTCGCAAAGTGCCGCACAATGATGCGCCCAGTCGAATGGCTACCCAGCCAGAAGTCGATGCCGGGAAGCTTGATACAGTGGCGGTATCCCCGAAAACGATGCGCTGGGGCTTTGCCGCCGCCTTTCATCAAAACGGCTACATCATTTTTCCTTCTTGGCTCGGTGGTCTCATCATCCAGTGGGCGCAGACTATGATCCCTGAGGGCGCAGGTGAAGTTCATTTAAACCTGCCAATCGCCTTTCCCAATACCTACTTTGGCTCCTCGATATCAACTTCCTCTGCCAAAATGGTCGCCATGAATCGCTATAACCACTCTCTAAGCAGCGTCATCTTGCAGGCAAGATCGATCAGTAGTTCAGGCCTTGACGTGCCAGAAGTTAAGGTCTTCTGCCAATACATTTGCCTAGGGAGATGAACATGCGCAAATACAGTAAGAGCACTGGGACTAGCTACATTGTTGGTCTTCATCAGGACATCCCGTTTGATGCGGTGGAGATCTCAAACGAATGCTATGAGCGGGTGATCGGTAATCCTCCCCCGGGTAAGGTGCGAAGCCATGATGCTACGGGGTTGCCAATTCTGATCGATCCACCACCATTCACGCGGGAGCAATTGGCAGTCATTGAGCGTCTTTGGCGAGACGCCCAAATCAACAGCCTGCGCTGGCTGCGCGAACGTCACCAGGACGAAGTGGATTCAGCACGCCCCACTACACTCACTGCCGAACAATCAGTAGAGCTGCTGGACTACGTCCAGGCCTTGCGCGACTGGCCGGTAGCCCCTGATTTTCCACGCTCAGAATGTCGACCTGCAGAACCGTCGTGGGTAGCTGGGCTGACTCGATAAACACGGGTGCAATGCCCCGCTCGTTTTAACGGCAGGTACTGAACCTACAGCCACATACCCGGTTACATCGGGTGCTGACCCAAAGGCTACATCGCCTTGCGCCTTTGCCTACAACTAAGCCAGAATCCGCCCGCTTGTGCGCCTTGGTCCATATCGGTAGCTTGGTTTCCGTCACTGCTCATCAGTGATCGGGTTTAGCGACCCGAATCGGTATGGATGCAACAGCGCTCCTGATTTCATTGCGGACGTTCATGTCTGCAATCGTTGCAATGGCGGCTGTACGCGGGAGACCTTCGGGTCTGCCGGGCTCCTGTACCCCCGGTTCGCTAACCTGCGTCCAGCCGCCACCCTAACTTGATTAGCGACAAGTCATGGTGGCCCAATCAGGTCAGGAGATTCACCATGTTCAAGGTTACACCCAATCCCCCGGAATCAGATCCCACCTCTTCCTACTCAAGCCTCGACCCGGAAAAATTCCACGAAGCCACTGAGCGGGCACTCAATCATTATTTGAAGCCGCCACCGGTCAAACCCAAGAAGGAACCTGCGGCGGATCAGCTCTTCACTGTCGTCGAAAGCATCGATACTGAAAGCCTGCTCGCCAATCTCAGCGAAAACCTGGCGTCAGCCAATGCCATGATCAGCGACCTGGCATTCGATCTTAAAGGTTCTCGCCGGCATGTTGCGATGGGTATTCAGCAAGTCATTGAAGTGAGTGAACTGCTGGCGAATCGTGCGCTGGATATCGTCGATCCGCGTTAGCAATGGGGCCGTGACTGAAAGGGCTTGCCGGCGCTTGTAGCCCCCCTGCCTACAAGGCCGTCTGCTCGTCCAATCGGTGCAAACGCGGCAGCCTGTGCAGTGTCATTTCAAACACTGCACAGGCACCCATGACCGATTATCTCCATGGCGTGCGGGTCATCGAACTCAACGACGGCACCCGCCCCATTCGCTCCATTCCTACCGCTGTAATCGGCATGGTCTGCACAGCCGATGACGCCGACGCTACCGTTTTCCCCTTCGACACGCCGATCCTGCTAACCAACGTTCAAACCGTTATCGGCAAAGCCGGTACCAAGGGCACCCTGGCGTCCAGCCTCAAGGCCATTGCTGACCAGACCAAGCCGTACACCATCATCGTGCGCGTGAAGGAAGGCGCCACCGAGGAAGACACCGCCAGCGCCCTGATCGGTACCACCACCGCCGAAGGTAGATACACCGGCATGAAAGCTCTGCTCGCCGCCAAAGCCCGCGTCGGCATGGTGCCACGCATCCTGGGTGTGCCAGGCCTCGACAGCTTGCCGGTGGCTACCGCCCTGGTGTCCATTGCTCAGCAGGTACGCGGCTTTGCCTACGTCAGCGCCTGGGGCTGCCAAACCAAGGAAGAGGTGGTCGCTTACCGGGCCAACTTTGGCGCTCGTGAAGCGATGGTCATCTGGCCGGAGTTCCAGAACTGGAACACCGTCACCAACGCTACGGTGACCGCCTCAGCGGTGGCCCGCGCCTTGGGTTTGCGCGCCAAAATCGATCAGGAAGTAGGTTGGCACAAGACCCTGTCCAACGTGCCGGTCAACGGCGTCACCGGCATCAGCGCTGACGTGTTCTGGGATCTGCAAAACCCCGCCACCGACGCCAACTACCTCAACAGCCACGAGGTCACCACGCTCATCAACGAGGGCGGCTTTCGCTTCTGGGGCAGTCGCACCACCAGCAACGACCCACTGTTCGCTTTTGAGCATTACACCCGTACCGCTCACATCCTCGCTGACACCATGGCCGAAGCTCATATGTGGGCGGTGGACAAACCGCTGCACGCGTCCCTGGTGCGGGACCTCATCGAAGGGGTCAACGCCAAGTTTCGCGAAATGATCGGGGCGGGCTATTTGATCGGCGGCAAGTGCTGGTACCCGGACGATGCCAACGACAAAGACACCCTCAAGGCCGGCAAGCTGTTCCTAGACTACGACTACACACCCGTGCCACCGCTGGAAGACCTCACGCTGCGCCAGCGCATCACCGACCGCTACCTGATCGACTTCGCCAGCAAGATCAATAGCTGACCCCACCCCTGCGCACTGGAGAACCCGACATGGCCATGCCCCGCAAACTCAAAAACCTCAATCTGTTCAACGACGCCAACAGCTACCTGGGCGTGGTCAAGTCCGTCACCCTGCCGCCGCTCGGCCGCAAGATGGAAGGCTATCGCGGCGGCGGCATGAACGGCCCGGTCAAGGCCGACCTCGGCTTCTCAGACGACGGTATCCAATTCGTCTGGAAGACCGGAGGGCTGGACCTGATCGTTCTCAGGCAGTTCGGCGCAGTCAACGCCTCGGGCATCGCGTTGCGCTTTTCCGGCGCCTTTCAGCAGGACGACACCGAAGCCATCAGCGCGGTCGAGGTGGTGATGCGCGGTCGTCACGAGTCCATTGAGATGGGGGAAGCGCAGCCCGGGGAAGACACCGAGCACAGCATCACCACCACCTGCACCTATTACAAATTGATCGTCGACAACGAAGACATCATCGAAATCGACCTGCTCAATTTCATCGAAATCGTGGATGGCGTGGACCTGCTGGACAAGCAGCGCAAAGCCATCGGCATCTGACCCATACCGCCATCTGGAGCCCGCTATGAACACTCAAGACCACCTCGAAGCCCTGCCGCCCCAGGACGACAACACCGTCCACCTGGACACCCCGATCATCCGTGGCAAGACCGTCATTGATAGCATCACTCTGCGAAAGCCTCAGTCCGGCGAGCTGCGCGGTGTCCACCTGGTGGACCTGCTGAATATGGACGTCGCTACCTTGTTCAAGATCCTGCCGCGCATCAGCCAGCCCAGTATCACGGCACCGGAAGCCGCCAACCTGGACCCGGCCGACTTGTTCACCTGCGGTGCCAAGATCGCCAGTTTTTTATTGCAGAAAGCGGCGAAGCCCGATGCCTGCCTCGTTGCGTAGAAGACGCCATGGCCGACCTTGCCGTGGTTTTTCACTGGGCGCCGGCTGACATGGACACGCTAGGGCTGCAAGAGCTAATGGAGTGGCGCGAGCGCGCCCGTGTGCGGAGTTCTACCGATGGCGAATGACTTGAAACTGCGCGTGCTGCTCGACGCCATCGACAAAGCCAGCGGCCCGCTGAAGGCCATCGACAAAAGCAGCATCGCCACCGCTCGCGCCTTGAAAGAAACCCGCGACCGCCTCAAGGCCCTCAACGCGCAACAGCACGATGTCAGTGCCTGGCGTGCTCAGCGCTCGGCCGCACTGCGCACCGAACAGGCGCTTAACGCAGCGCGGGAAAAGGTCAAAACACTCAGCCAACAATTCGCTGCCACCGGGGCGCCAACCCGAGCCATGACCCGGCATTTTCAGCATGCTGTCAGGACCGCTCAGGCACTCAAACAACAGCATCAAAAACAAAACGAACAACTCCAAGCACTGCGCACCCGACTATCTGCCGCCGGCATCAGCACTCAACACCTAGCCCGCGATGAACGCCATCTACGGCAACAGACCAGCGCCGCCACTGCCAGCCTCAACGCCCAACACAAACAACTGGCCGCGTTGACGGAACAACGCCGACGCCTCAACGCTGCGCGGAGTTCGATGGACGCCTCTCGACGCACCGCTGGCGAGCTGGTCGCCAGGGGAGCTGTCACGACGGCGGGTGGTGGTTCGGTTCTGTATGCAGGGGCACGGTTGCTGTCGCCAGGCATCGACTTCGACGCCAGCATGAGTCAGGTACAGGCCATCACCCGACTCGACGCACAGGCCGACGCGCTCAAAGCCTTACGCGCCCAGGCGCGTCAGCTGGGCGGCGCAACCCAGTTCACGGCGGGCCAGGCCGCCGATGCGCAGGGCTATCTTGGCATGGCAGGTTTTGAGCCCCATGCCATCCAGACCGCGATGCCAGGCATGCTCAATCTCGCGGCAGCCGGCGGCACTGAGTTGGCCCAAACGGCCGACATTGCTTCGAATATTCTTTCCGGGCTGGGGCTAACAGCCGATGAAATGGATCGTTTGGGCGACGTATTGGTGGGCACGTTTACCCGTTCCAATACCACCTTGCAAATGCTGGGCGACACCATGAAATACGCCGCGCCCATGGCAAGAACCTACGGTGTGGGACTGGAAGTGGCCGCGGCGATGGCCGGTAAACTCGGTGATGCAGGACTACAGGGCAGCATGGGCGGCACGGCGCTCAGCTCGATCATGAACCGCTTGGCCGCACCGCCCAAAGGCGCGGAAAAGGCTCTGAGGCAACTGAACATCGCCACGGCCGACGCCGTTGGCAATCTGCGCCCGCTGCCGGATTTGCTGAAGGAGATCCACGACAAAACCCGTGCCCTGGGCACTGCCGAGAAAGGCGGCCTTTTCAAAGCCATAGCGGGTGAAGAGGCGGTAAAAGGCATGGCCCAACTGGTCGAACAAGCCGGCACCGGGCAATTGCAAACACTCATCGCTAGTCTGCGCCAAAGCCGGGGCGAAGCCGCTCGTACGGCCAAGGTCATGGCGGACAATCTCAAGGGTGACTTGATTACCCTCAGCAGTGCCTGGCAAGACCTGGGCATCGAACTGCAAGACCAGCAGAACGGCCCGCTGAGGGAACTGGTTCAGTCCGTGACGACACTTGTTCGAAGCATCAAAAGCTGGACCCGGGAGAATCCGAAACTGGCGGCCGGGCTGGTAAAAGCCGTCGCCGTCATGGCCGCGCTGGCTGTCGCTGTTGGCGGTTTGATGTTGGCCCTGGCGAGTGTGCTGCTACCGTTCGCGGCATTACGTTTTTTCCTGGTGCTGCTGGGCTTTCGCTTGCCAGGACTGATTGGTCTGCTGACAACGCTGGGCCGTACCGTGCTGCCATTTCTTGCCAAAGGGTTGTGGATGATCGGGCGCGCTTTGATGCTCAACCCCATTGGCTTGACCATCACCGCCATCGCAGGCGCGGCCTACATGTTGTATCAGCACTGGGACGCCGTGAGGGCTTATCTGCTTGGCGCATGGGACGAGATTCAAAGCGGCTTTGATGAAGGGCTGGGCGGCATCTTGAAAGTGCTCGCAGACTTCAGTCCGGTCGGGCTGATCTACCAAGCTTTCGTCGTGGTGATGAAATATCTGGGCGTCGATTTGCCCAATCGCTTTACCGCCTTTGGTGGGCTGATGATCGATGGCCTGGTTAAAGGACTGACTGCCGGTATGGGCAAGCTCAAGGATGTGGTCGATCGGCTTGGCACCCGAACGATTGATGCCTTTAAGGAAACCCTCGGCATCCACAGCCCCTCGCGAGTGTTCGCCGAGCTGGGTGGCTTCACCATGGACGGTCTCATCCAGGGCCTAATACGGCGCGCCGACGACCCCGTGCGCACCATGACGGTCTTAAGCCAACGACTCATCGAGGCCGGTGGGCGGTTGGCGTCCGTTGATTCATTGACGATTGATCATCGCGCCCCGATCAGCCCTCGGCCTGCCCAGCACATCGACAGTCACGACACCTATGCCATTCACATCCACACCACGCCGGGTATGGACGCCAACGCGGTGGCCCGGGCTGTGCGTGCCGAGCTGACACGGCATCAACACGAGCAAGCCGCTCGACGCCGCAGCCGCCTTGCGGACCTGGAGTAACCGACAATGATGCTTGCCTTGGGCATGTTCGTCTTCAGCCTTTCCACTGCGGCCTACCAGGCGCTGCAACGTCAAACCGAATGGCGCCACGCGAGCAACAACCGCGTCGGCGCTGCCCCCGCTCGACAATTCGTCGGTCGCGGCGACGACACCATTACCCTGCCCGGTATCATCTTGCCGGAGCTGGCCGGCAGTGCCCTGAGCCTCGACGCCCTGCGCCTGATGGCAAACACCGGTAAGGCCTGGCCGATGGTTGAAGGCAGCGGCCGGATCTATGGCTTGTGGATTATCGAAAGCCTGCACGAAACCAAAACCCTGTTCTTCCGTGACGGTACGCCACGACGTATCGAGTTCACGCTGAGCCTCAAGCGCATCGATGACGACCGCATCGACCTGCTCGGCGCAGCCACCCGTGTGGGCGTCAGTATCATGAGGGCGCTGCTGTGATCGACGCGACCCTGTCCAAGGTCATCGGCTACATCGAAGACTTGGTCGATGGCTACCGCCGCGATGCCGCTTATCCCGTGCCGGCGTTTCGCATCACTGTCGATGGCAAGGACATCGCCCAGTTGATCAGCCCGCGCCTGATGAACCTGGACCTGACCGACAACCGCGGCATCGAGGCCGACCAACTCAGCATCATCCTCAGCGATCATGACGGGCTGCTGACTATTCCGCCGAAAGGTGCAGTGATCCGCCTGTGGTTGGGCTGGAGCGACACCGGCCTGGTGGACAAAGGCAGCTACACGGTCGATGAAATCGAACACAGCGGCGCGCCGGACATGCTGAATATTCGCGCCCGTTCGGCGGACCTGCGCAAGGGTTTCAAAACCAAGCGCGAGCGCAGTTGGAGCAACACCACGCTCGGCGTCGTGCTGGGCGATATCGCCTTGAGCAACGCCCTGACCGTCAGCATCGCCGACGCTTTGGTCGGATTGCCCATCCTGCAGTTGGACCAGGCCAACGAGTCCGACGCCAACCTGATCAGTCGTATCGGGGAAGAGTTCGACGCAGTGGTCACCGTCAAGACTGGTTGCCTGCTGTGCCTACCGGCTGGCGGCGGCAAGACTGCCAACGGCGCCGACCTGCCGCACATCACCCTCACCCGCGCCGACGGCGACCAACACCGCTACCTGGAAGCTGATCGCGACAGCTACGACGGGGTGCGAGCGTATTTCTACGACGTGAACAGTGCGAAGAAACAGGAGGCCATTGCCGGCGGTGGCGATTATCTCAAAGACCTGCGCCACACCTACAGCGACCGCCAGTCAGCCTTGCGCGCCGCTCGTGCGGAATTCAATCGATTGCAGCGCGGTAGCGCGACGCTCAGCTACACCCTCGCACGGGGTCGGCCTGATCTGATCCCCGAATTGACCTACACGCTTCAGGGCGTGAAGCCGGAGATCGACGCGATCATCTGGTACGGCGGCAACGTGCTGCACAGCCTCAATGCAGACAACGGTTACACGGTCGACCTGATGTTGGAAAGCAAGCTGCCCGAGGACAGGGTTGAGGATCTGGCAGAAGAGAACAGAGGCGACTTCACCGGCATCATTGCTCATTACCGTGACAAGAAGACCGGCAAGGAAAAGGCGGTGACAGCAGGTGATCAAAGCAGGCCGAAGCGGTTGCGATGGTTGTACACCACGGAGAAATCAGCAAAACGGGCGATTGATCGGGAGTGGCGGCGAATGCAGACAGAGACGCCATGACCCGGGCACGGAAAAACGATTACGAACACCTCAAGGACGATTACATGCAGGACATACGTTGCGGCCATTGCTGTCGCAAGCTGGCCGCCGCCAGCGGCTTCCAGGAACTACAGATCAAATGTCCGCGTTGCCGGACGCTTAACCATTTGAAGGCCCAGAGCCTCCCCTCAGTGTGCCGCGAGCATCCAGAACAACGAGTTCATGAATGCAGCGACCCACGATTGGAAGCCTGTTCGCAGGCATAGGAGGCTTTGATGTCGGTTTTGAAAACGCCGGATACCGCAGCGCTTGGCAAGTTGAACTCAACCCCATCAACCGGGCTGTGCTTGCCGATCGATTTCCCCATGCACAGCAATTTGAAGACGTGCGCACCTGTGGCGCCCACAACCTCTCCCCCGTCGATGTCCTCACCGCAGGCTTCCCCTGCCAGGACATCAGCATTGCCGGATGCCGAGAGAGCAACCAAGACACCCGAGGCCTACGCGGCGAGCGCAGCGGCCTGTTTTGGGAAGTCATACGAATCCTCAAAGAGATACAACCTGGCTGGGTGGTCCTTGAGAACGTCGTTAACCTGCTCGCTGTCAACGATAGCCAAGACTTTGAGACAGTCATCCGGGCCCTTGCGGAGTGCGGGTATGTGGGATTTTGGCGAGTGCTTAATGCTCAATATTTCGGAGTCCCCCAGCAACGTCGTCGAATATTCCTGGTCGCCGGTTATCGACGAATGCCCCCCTTCGAGTTCCTGGCTGACGCCGCGCCAGTGGATGCAATACCTCCAGCGTCTCGCTCGATCCAATGGCCACGCCCCGCGGATACCTGGGCTGCCAATACTCTATTGGCAAACAAAGCCGGATCCCAGATCGCTTTGGGCTGTACCACTTTCGTCGCTCACCCGAACGGATGGGATCAGATGGCTGAGCGGCAGCGAGCGGCTGAAGATGATGGGGTTTGCCTCGGACTGGATGCGGCCAACCTTGCGGAGGCTTTCAGTGCCGGAAACGCCGTTGTTACGCAGGTCGCGGAGTGGGTTGGTCGGATCTTGAACCATCCATAGGCGAGGTCTCATATGTAGCTACAAGCTACACGCGTATATACAGTAGCTATACAGCTGGGATAGAATCATCTCAAGGCTACCCTCATGGCCTGAACCTCAACGACCCACCTCACGACCGGAAGGATTCCACAATGAAAATTACAAATTCACCAACCGTACCCTAGTCATAAGGAGAGCGAGGCACTTCCTCAAACCAGCTCATAGGTGAAACATGACTGTAACAATTGAAAGCATTGAAAGATCCAAACCCGTTCCTATCAACATGAGAGCGGACGAAAAAAAACGGAACCTGATCGATCTGGCAGCTGCTATGTCCGGTCGTGATCGAACCAGCTTTATCCTGGAAGCTGCTTGTCAGAAAGCAGAGGAAGTCATCTTGGATAAGCGCCTGTTCCTTCTCGACGACGTTGCATTTGACGCATTTGAACAGGCAATGGAAGCCAACCCGATTCGAGGTAACGAGTGCCTACATCAACTTCTCGAAAGGCCCAAACGGTGGAGCTGAGAGCTCCCGAAAAGCTGAACGACGAACACATCCTGGATGAATTCGATTCTGGCGTGGCGTCGATCAACGATTACCTTCAAAGGCAAGCCCGCAAAGCTCAGGCGGCGAAACAGGCTGTGGTCTATGTGGTCTGCCGCAAGGATACGCCTGTTGTAATGGGCTACTACACCCTATCCAGCGGATCGATCGCCCGGGAAAACGTTGTCCCAAAGAGCCATCAACGCAACTCGCCAAGCGTGCATCCCGTGACACTGTTGGGCCGGATGGGGATCACTTTGGCGGCTCAAGGACAGGGTTTTGCAATTGATCTGCTGCAGGATGCAATCGAGCGGGCGATCACGGCGTCCGCCACCATTGGTTCTACCGCCATGATCGTGCATCCGCTCAATGAGCGGCTATCAGACTTCTATGCCAAATATGCTGGATTTATACCGTGCCCTGGGCTTTCGCCTATAACGTTAATGCTGCCGCTCAGGTAATACGTAGGTCCCGCACTGATGAACTTCATGGATACCTAAGACTAGGGTGTGGTCATTGCGACCACAGCCCCTTTGTTCCAGCTCTACGTGAAATTTCTTAACCTCTGCATAGCCTACCCGGCGGCCACCTCATGGCAGCCCGGACGAGTGCTGCTGGTGTTTTGATACCGGGTCGTCATTCCGACGGGACATTTACACTCGTCTTTAAGCCATAAATGCCAGCACGGGAATAATTTCCTGAGGGGCACGGCCCGTCAGCACGAGGAAGCGCCGCCAAACTCCATAGGGCGGCGCCTTGCTGCCGTCCTTGAACGCCCGGACCCGGCGATCCGAGGACAAACCTAACAGCGTCGCCAGCTTCGCGTCGGTGTTGTACGCAGGAAAATGCGCCTGAAAGTGCCGGAAGTAGGCACCGATCAGATCCCGGTGCGGTGCCTCCCATCCTTCTTGCTCCGTCAACAGGTGGGTACGCGGGTACTGGCTTTCATCCACCTCGGTTTGCCCTGGCAGTCTCGGTGCCTTCAGGTTGGCTTGGAGCTGCGCCACGCCCGCCTTCGTTGCTGCCTCGAACACGAACGCCTGCTGTTCGGTGATACTCGGTAGATCGATGTTCATAAACCACTTCCTTTAGCGCCTGTGAAGCGTCAGGGGCCTTGCGGCCCCCTTTGCTTACCGTGGCGACAGCTCGATACGTCGAACGTCTGAAACACGGATATTGACCAGACTCAACGTCCCGGTGGCTACCCTTTGCCAGTCGCCTCGCTGGTGAATCGCCGCGAGACTGTAGAACAGGTAATCAGGTAACAACAGATCAGTTCGTTCTACCCGTAGCCCGATGTGCTCGGGGTTGTAGCTTCGGGTAGGTTCGCCGCATCGTTGTATTGAGCCCCGCCGTACGATCCAGAAATGTGCCTCGGGAAAGCGCGTGCGGATGGTCGCTACCTCAGAAAGTTTCATCTCGTTCTCCGCCGGCGGCATGACTAGCCCCCTCAGAGTCGAGTGGCTTTCTGCATGCCACCAACGGAATGAATAATAGGCTCATTGAGCCTATTTGAACAATCTTTTTTAGGCTCAACGAGCCTAGACTTGTAACAGCATATCCCCAATTTTATCCATCGCGCATCGCTAGGCTTTTTTACTTCCCTTAATTGCATCTCAGGTTCAGAGCTGATCTCATCGCTCACCCGAATGGATGGCTTTCGATGACTGAGCAGCAGCGGGCGGCTGAGGATGGTGGTTTGCGGACTGGATACGGCCCACCTTGCGGAGGCTTCCAGTACCTGGAACCTCATCGTTAGGCAGATCGCGGGGCGGGGTTGATGGGGCGGTACGGGGCCGCCTCGGACAGAATCAGCGAGCGCAACCCATAACCCAACGCCGCCGACGACAAATGCTTCAGCATTCACAGCTGCTGGCTCATCGGATAATCGCTTGGCGTTTCGTCGAAGCCATAACGCAATAATATATTGTGAAATTAAACGAAGATGTCTATTTATACCGCCGGAATAGTTGCGCAATACCGTGCGCAATGTAATGCGCAACAGTAACCGGAAGGGTTTCCGCAACATTTAAACGGGATGGCGCGCCCGGGCTGATCAAATTCGAGGTACGTATAATTATATCAAACTACCGTTTGTCGGAAATTTGGTGGAGCGCAAGCGATAAGTTCTCTTATATAGTTAACCGTTAACGGTAAACTTTTTTGAGTAACGGACCCGGCGAACCCTTATTTTTCCGGCGGCGGGGCCCGCTTAACTGTCGCGCCCGGGCGCCAGAAACAAAGAAGCCCGGCCTGGGCCGGGCTCTTCGAGCTGAATTTGGTGGTTGCTCTGATCCGAAAAAAACCTGATCATCTGCCCTAACCACCCGATGCAGCTATTCCTCTTTGTACTCGCACTTCAAAGGTTATGGTCTGCAAGATCCTTAGTCAACCAAATTAGGTTGCTTAAAATCGTTAGTTACAGTGTTAGTTATGATTTTTCGGTTCAGCTACCCTGTTATTAATGGTTTGGATTGTCGGCTGGGATGGGGGTTTCGACGTTCGAAACTTTGTCCGTAACGTCAAAGGAGAATAGGCCGTGATTAATACAATCCGGTTTTTACCCGAAGATTTGATCAGGGCCTTACAGGCTGCTTACTGGTCAATTCGTCTGTTCAAAATCCTTCTGCAACCGTAATGCGTTAAAAAAACAGGGGCTTCGGCCCCTGTTTCATTTGGCAACGCTGTTTAATTGCATCTAACAGTCCAAAGTTGATCAAGCCTTGTCGTATAGCTCTGGCTCATCATCTCTCGCCGCATCCCCCAGGCTGGACTGGATGGCACGCTACCGGTGCGCAACGTCCCACGTCCCCAGCGCTGATTGATCTCATCCAGGACGCCCATAACTTTCTCGGCTGTCAGCGGTTGAGATTGGGCGAACAAGTCCTCCGTGAATTCGCCAGGCTGGCGCAGATCCATCAGCAGGATCTCGGCTTTGCTGTATTTGAATCCCGGCCTGAACAGACGATTCACCGCCTCGGTCGCCGCCTTCGTCAGCAACCGAACATCGTTGGTTGGGTAAGGCAGTTCGACCAGTGCGCCGTTGGCATACTTCGCTTCTTCTGGGTTGAACATGCCGGTGCGGATGCTGACGCGGATCTTCTTGCACAACGAGTTTTGCGCTCGCAGTTTTTCCGCCGCCTGGTGGACGTAGGTAGCCACCGCTTCCTTGATCGGCTCTATAGTCGTCAGGCGCTTTCCGAACATGCGGCTACTGCAGATCTCCTGCTTGGGCGGATCGGCCTCGGAAAGCTCCAGGCATGAGGTGCCGGCCAGCTCGCGGGCGGTCTTCTCGATCACCACGCTGAATTTCTGTCGAAGCATCCAGGGGTCGGCTTTCGCCAGATCCATTGCCGTCTTGATGCCCAGGCCTTCGAGGTGGACCTTCATCCGCCGGCCCACACCCCACACCTCGCTCACGTCGGTGTTGCGCAGCACCCAGTCTCGCTTGACCTGGTCGCAGATATCCACGACGCCACCGGTGTGGGCCTGAAGGCGTTTGGCGGTGTGGTTCGCGAGCTTGGCCAGGGTCTTTGTGGGAGCGATGCCGACGCCCACCGGAATGCCGGTGCGCTTGTGAACCGCGGCGCGAATGGTGCGACCGAACGCCGTTAGATCGCCGCGAATACCTGTCAGGTCGGCAAAGGCCTCGTCGATGCTGTACACCTCTACGGCCGGCACCATGGATTCGATGATGGTCATTACGCGTTCGCTCATGTCGCCGTATAGAGCGTAATTACTGCTAAACACCTGGACGCCGTTGCGGCGCAGCATGTCCTTTATCTGGAAGTATGGCGCTCCCATCTTCACAAAGGGCTTCGCGTCGTAGCTGCGTGCAATGACGCAGCCGTCGTTGTTGCTCAACACAACGATGGGGGTCTTCGCCAGGTCCGGCCGGAAGACGCGCTCGCAACTGGCATAGAAGCTGTTGCAGTCGATCAGCGCAAAGACTTGCTCACGGTTTGCCATGGTCACGCACGCTGTAGGTCACCACACCCCAGATAATCAGCTCGTCGCCCTCCATCACGTAGCGCGGCGGGTACTTGCTGTTCGCGGATAACAGGATGATTGTGTTGTCACGCATGTGCAGGCGCTTGCAGATAGGCTCGGAGTTGAGCCCGGCTATGACGATATCGCCATGCTCGGCCGTCAGGCTGCGATTGACGACCACCAGGTCCCCGCAAAATATGCCGGCGCCCTGCATGCTTTCGCCCTCGATCTTTGCCAGGTAGACGTGTGGGGCTCGGATCTCGAACAGCTCGTCCAGGGAGATATGCTTTTCGATGTGGTCGGCTGCCGGCGAAGGAAAACCCGCAGGAATCTGGAACGAATACAGCGGGAGCTTTTCGCCCCCTTCCAACAGCGGGCCAAGGATGGTGACACTCATGACGCGAACTCAACGTAAGTAACTGTATGTACATACAGTAAACGCGGCGTTGTACACGCGGTCAATTGGTGTATAGGAAATTCGACGGGTGACACCATGTGTGGACGCTATTCGATTTACGAGCCGATCGATCACTACCTGAGAGAGCTGGGCTCACAGCAACTGGTGATCAACGGCTATGACCTTTGGGCCATCGATCGGTACAACGTGGCGCCCACGACTCGCGTCGAGATCATCCGGCCGGCGGCCGGTGGGTTGAACATCGATAAGGTGCGGTGGGGATGGTCACCGTTCTGGGCGAAGGGCAAGAGGCCCGACCCGATCAACGCCCGTGTAGAAACGGTTACCACGGGGAATTTCTTCAAACAACTTTGGCCGACCGGGCGAGCCCTCGCACCCGCCAATGGCTGGTTCCTGCCGGATTGAAAAAACAAAAAACTCCCAAGCCACTAGGATTGGGAGTTTTGTTTGGAATGCTATCCAGTATTCCTAGGGCCTCTATCAACCTAAACGACGATCATTGATCATTGTTTGAAGCGAGGTCATTGATAGCTCTGAGCGCCCCTGTAAAGCGTCACGGTAGACAGCCAGCATGCGCTCGAAATACTCCCATGAAAGACCAACGGTACTGATACCGGCCGTCCGCCGAAGGCGTCGAGGGTCCTTCGCCCACACGAACAAATCAGCCATTTGATTCACTTGTTGGAAATTGATGTCGAAGCCATCAAATTTCAACGGGATCCCCAACCTATCACCAAGCCTCATTACAAACTCAAACTCAGAATAATTTTGATCTTCAGCGATATCCAAGCAGGCTTCGACATCAAGAAACATTGAGACTATATCGACAACATCCGAGAATTTGCGATTCGTCTCAGTATTAGGTTTGCTATTTAACACCGCAGAAGTGGTCGCGTATTTGAACCCCCAATTGAGAGATTCCACATTTTTACTATCCAGCTCAAAAAACCAGAAATATTTTTGAAGATAAACATGACGGAGCAGCTCTCCGAAAGAGACACTCGGACGCTGTCCATTTTGGCTAGCTGTGGCAGACGACCGGCCATCTTGGACCGCTTGCGGATGAAGTTGAAAATACAGCATCAGTCGGTCCGCTAGAGACAGCTCAACAGGCGAACGCTCACCATCGTTTTTCATGTCCTCAATGCCCTTGGCAATGAGCATTCGAGCTACATCGGAGCGGCTCAGGGTATAAGGAGGGTTGACCGTGACACGAATAGCGTCGAGTTCCTCCAGCTGCTGTTGAGCGATTCGAATTTCGAGCCTGCTATCTTTTTCCATGGAAACCTCATTAGTGATCGGCGCGACGCTGCCGAGGCGTCCAAGCGGCCTAGTAAACCGGCCCAGCTTCAAAGCACACAACGAAATCCGGCTACGTACGGCAAGATCCGTACAATCTCGACAGCAAACGTACACCAATCGCGACGGCGAAGCAATCGTCGTTGCCAGTAATTGGAGGTTTTTCGCATTAGCCGTTATAGGTCCGCGTAACCGCACCCCCTTGGCTCAAAACTAAGCGCAGACACGAGATAAACGACTAGGATCAGGTCGATTGGGGGATTTTTGGGGAGTGCATCGATGAGGTGAATTGGAAAAATGACGACCGACGTACTCGGTCGGGCCCTCTTCGTCTCCAGGCTTGGAGCGCCCCCTAGAGACCGCACGGGACCGCCTCGGTAGCTTCGAGTTGGAGAAGTCGCAGGCAACGACGGAAACGGACTCTGTCATAACAAGTGTTATGTTATTGGAAGTGGCAAAGGGGTTTATTCAACCCCCACGGCAAAGGAGCCTCTGTTTCACTGCGATATAGTTTAGGAAGCGCATGCCAAGGCCTTTGCAACATGCCTTATATAACCTTGATCTGTATCAGACAACTCCCGATACCAGGTAAGAAGATTCCACTCATCTCGTGTTAGCTCAGAATTTTCGCGGTCGCTCTTCTCCACGCCAATGTTCTTTTTCTCATCCTGATCCAACATGCCCACTACTCCATTAAGTGCATTGCGTACGCAACGTTACTTAGGCGTGTGGGAAATCAAAACCGAAATCCATCGTAACGAATCGTTTAAATACAACTAGTTATTTCTCAACGCCGGAAACACCGGGGGCGTCAGCCATTGCGCTGATGATTCGATGCACAGCTTTTTGGTCATAGTCAGACAAGGTCCTGAACTGGTGCAGCAGCATTTCTTCGGCCTCGTTCAAGCCTTCGAGCACACCTTGCGTCCGCCTTCCAGTCAAGACGTACTGCACATCGACACCGGCCTTGAGCACCGCTGTGAGGTAGACGGAATCGGGGTTTCGCTCTCCTTTCTCATAGCTGCCTTGAGTATTGCGGGTGATGCCACCCAGTTGCGCAAAGGCCTCCTGGTTGAGCCTAAGCCGCGTCCGTTCTTCACGCAAGCGTTCACCCACGCCAATGTCCATGTCATTTTCAGATGCACAACTTTTCAAACTTTCACCCTTTACAGGCACAAATCCTTGGGCATAATTGCACCAAATCAACACGGATGCCCACGAATGGACACTATGCCCGCCCCTCTCACACCCGAGCAAGCCCGAGCGGTGCTTGATCGAAAAGGTCTCAGCATTGCAGAGTTCTCTCGTCAGAACGCGCTGAACAGCAACCTGGTCAGCGACCTGCTGAATGGCCGGAAGAAAGGACGCCGCGGCGAAGCCCATCGGGCGGCGGTGTTACTGGGCATCAAGCTCGGCACTGTGTCGGCAACCGTCACTCCATCAGCCCTCGCGCAAGGACGCCGCCGTGAGCACATACAAATTGGTCTGCCCTCATTGCCAATCACGGATGCGCATACGCACCAGTGAAGGCACACATATTTTTCTTCGCATTGCTTACTTGCAGTGCACTAACGAGGCTTGCGGTTGGTCTGTTCGCGCCGAGTTTGAAATGACGCACGAGATGAGCCCCAGCGGGATGGCCAACCCATCGGTCAAGTTGCCTTTGGCAGATATCGCGCTACGTCGTGAGGCGATGACAACGAATGTCGCTCAACTCGAACTGTTACCCCCACTCAAGGATGGAGCGGACTGAATGAACGATACCCAGCCTATTTCGCTTGATTACCGCAGCAGCATGCAACAGGCCGCCCTCGCCTATTTGGCTCGACATCAGGCAGAACATCTAGCTGATGGCGATCAATTGTTCAAAAACTGCGTCCACCATCTGATCGTTGCCCTTGAGGTGCCGTCCGGCATTGCGACGAAATTGGCGCAGTTAGCCTGGACTGAGCATCACGCAGCGTCAGGCCTCAACCACTCCACCACGCTTTAACCCTTAATCAATGGCTCAACCCTACTCGACCGTAGGGCTGGGCTTGTATTGCCCATCAGTTGGTGCGACATGGAACAGTCAGAAACGCTACGGGCTGAAGTGCTTCAGCGGCTCAAGAACGATTACGGATTCAAGGCGCGGCTGAGCGATGTCTATTGGCGCGGTGGTAAGTGCCCAGCCTGTGGACAAAAAGAGCTGTATACCCGTGTTTCGAAACCGTGGCTGATCATTTGCGGCCGCAAGAGCAAATGTGCGCAGCGTTGGCACGTTAAGGAGCTGTATGAGGATCTGTTCGATGACTGGAGCCGTCGAGCGCCCTCTTGCGATCAATATCCCAACGCCACAGCTCGAGCTTATCTGGAATTCGCCCGGGGGTTTCGGCTTGAGCTGATTCAGGGTTGGTTCACCCAGGAGTCCTACTATTCCCGCGAGCTGAACGAAGGCAGCACCACGGTCCGCTTCGCCCTGGAAAAAGGGGGGTATTGGGAACGGCTGATCGATCGTCCGCACCGCTTCGGCAAGATGAAAGCTCGGTTCAAACCTGGCGATAGTCCTCGCGGCGTTTGGTGGTGTCCGCCTTGCGTCGAATTGCTGGAGGTCGCCGAACTGTGGATTGTCGAGGGGATCTTCGACGCTATCGCTCTGGTGCATAACGGCATTGCCGCGGTGTCGTCTATGTCATCCAACGCCTTTCCCGAAGAGTCATTGAGAGAGCTGGCACGACTGCGCGGCGGCAAAGTGCCCAAGTTGGTTTGGGCGCTGGACAACGAGCCCGGCGCGCACAAGTACACCAAGCAATGGGTGCGGCAA
Organism: Pseudomonas sp. DF11; assembly: GCF_058148565.1. Lineage (NCBI taxonomy): Bacteria > Pseudomonadati > Pseudomonadota > Gammaproteobacteria > Pseudomonadales > Pseudomonadaceae > Pseudomonas > Pseudomonas sp. DF11. Next base: position 231,012 of record NZ_JBYVYN010000008.1, on the reverse strand, counting down.
GCCCGTGCCTTGGGCTATGAATGCGAAGCAGTGCAGATCCCTCAGCCTGACAGCCGCAAGGTTGATTGGAATGACCTGCATCAGCGCTGGGCCTTCATTGATGACGGGCCCCAGCGTACCGAGCAAATCGAAAAAGACCTGGCTACCGCCCGCTATCATGGCTCGCTTCTGATCGCCGAAAGCGCGACCGAGAAAGGCGTGCTGATGTACGAATGGCGCGAGCGCTACGAGTTTCACTTCGCGTTTGAGAGCCGGTTGTACTGGTTCAAGATGGACCTGGAGAAATTCAACAAGGCCATGCAGGCGTTAGAGTCTTCGGAGCGCCATGAAGACCAGTTGCTTAACGATAAACAACGACGTGACAAGGCATTGCGCCAATGCGGTGGGGTTGTCGAAATCGCCAACTGCTATCCCCAGGCGCTGTACTTCCAACGCAACGAGGTCACTGACGAGTCTTGGTACTACTTCCGCGTGGACTTCCCTCACGACGGCGGTAGCGTAAAGAACACCTTCACAGGCGGCCAGGTCGCTGCCGCCAGCGAGTTCAAGAAGCGCTTGCTCAGCATGGCTGCCGGCGCGGTGTTCACCGGCAGTGGGAAGCAGCTCGACAAGATCATGAAAGATCAGCTCTATGGGCTGAAAACTGTAGAGACCATCGATTACGTGGGCTACAGCAAGGAGCACGGTGCCTATGTGTTCGGTGATATTGCCGTGCGCAATGGCATCGTCAGCCAGGTCAACAAAGAAGACTTTTTTGAGTTCGACAAGCTACGGCTCAAGACGCTGCAGAAGTCGATTGCGATGCACATCCAGCGTGATGCCAAGCACTACCGCAACGACTGGTTGCCCATGCTTTGGACATGTTTTGGTGCCAAGGGAATCGTCGCGCTGGCGTTCTGGTTTGGCTCGCTGTTCGCCGAACAGATTCGCGCACAGTACAAGTCGTTTCCCTTCCTGGAAGTCACGGGCGAGGCCGGTGCCGGCAAAACAACGCTGCTGACTTTTCTCTGGAAGCTCCTGGGCCGAGAGCACGAAGGTTTCGATCCGTCGAAATCAACACGTGCTGGCCGCCAGCGGGCCATGGGTCAAGTTTCCAATATGCCGGTGGTGTTGATCGAGGGCGACCGCAACGAGCCGGATAAAGCGCATGCCAAGGGCTTTGACTGGGACGAGCTGAAAGACTTCTTTGGCGGCGGCACCCTCGGCACCCGGGGCATGAAAACCAGTGGTAACGAAACCTACGAACCGCCGTTTCGGGGTGTCATCGCCATTAGCCAGAACGCCGACGTCAGCGCCTCGGAAGCGATCCTGACCCGGATTATCAAAACTCACTTTGCTCGCCCAGCAGTGACCACTGAGAGTCGTGCTGCCGCGGATAACCTGAACCTGATCCCGGTGGAACAGCTCAGTCACTTTCTGCTGATGGCCGTGCGAGCTGAAGCCCAGGTCATGGCGAAGTTTGCCGAACGTGTGGCGGTGCATGAGCAGCGTCTGCGCCAGCTCAAGGAGATCCGTGTCGAGCGGATCATCAAGAACCACAGCCAGATCATGGCGCTGGTGGACTGCCTTTGTTTGATCTGTCCGCTGGATGAAAACCAGCGTGTCACTACCCATCAGGCCTTGACCGGCATGGCTCTGGAACGTCAGTCGGCGATCAATGCTGACCATCCTTTGGTTGCCGAGTTTTGGGACGTCTACGAGTACCTGGAAAGCCTCGGCGAAGGGCCGCAGGTCAATCACAGCATCGACCCGAAACTCATCGCCATCAACCTCAACGACTTCGCCGAAAAAGCCAGCGATCACCGACAGAGCCTCGCGGATCTCAAGACCTTGCGCACGCTGTTGGTCAATAGCCGCAGCCGCAAGCTGCTGGAGGTCAACAAGGCCACCTATAGCGCCGTTCGAGCGGCCCAGGCAGCCAATAACGCGATGGCTAAGAAATCCACCACCGTGCGTTGCTGGACCTTCCAGAACGCCTAAGCAGCACCGTTTGTAACCACCAGGCGCGCAACGCCTGGACAACATGAAAGGAGCCACACCATGTCACCAGATCGAATCATAGAAGCGTTCGACGAAATTTTTCGATACGAGAAAGCCCTTCCTGCTATTCGCCTGGCAGGTATTGAGGCGCTACACCGATTGATGCCCGTCGCTCAAGGTTACTCGGGACAGAGTGGTGTCATAGGGCGCTTCTTGCTCGGGCTTTACAACGGCCAGGAGTACCCCTTCGACATGACCGAACTGCGTCGACTCGATGCGGCCCTTTTCGATGACTGCATCTCCGTTTTGCGGCTCGATAACACGACCGAACGAGAGGTGCATCGGTACTTAGAGAACGGTGATGCGATTTGGGAGGAGCTGCGGAATCGATGGATATGAAAAAAGGAACGAAGTCGTAGCAATCATCATGCAAGACCAGGACAAGGCCTGAAAGATGGTGTCGAGGAGCGGCAACTCCCCGACACCGACCACTACTAAGGAGCAGCACCATGCAAGCACGGAACCCAAGCAGCAGCGCCAGGGAGACTAGCACGAACACGCTGGAACTCGATGATGACGTTTCCTACGTTGCCCTAACCAAGACATGCGTCGACTTCATGGAGTTGGCGCGATGAACAATGGCAAATCCTTTCCTTGGAATCTCGACCTGACGGGGTTCTGCGACCAATGCGGGAAATATCGCGCCCACGGCAACCATTACAAGTGCAGTAAGGCCCGGCAGGCCATTAACGAGCGGCGTCGGGCCGAAGAAGCACGATCCGGTGTCAACCCCAGACCTAAGAAGAGTGCCAGTGTTTGGTGGCTACTTCGCCAAGAGTGATCCTTAACAGAGAACCCGAAAACAAACGCAATACGGAAAGGCCCGTCAATGGGCCCTTCCTTGATACGTTGCAAAAGGGGAAGCACATGACACACGGAGTGGAGGCTCGAGGCAATTCCATACGAGTCTATTTTCATTTTAATGGGAAGCGGTACCGGGAGCCTATACCGGGTGGAAATACGGCAGCCAACCGGGAGCAAGCGCAGCGCCTGGTGAATATCATCGAATACGAGATCCAGGCCGGCACCTTCAACTACAGCCGGCATTTCCCTAACTCAGCCAACCTGGTTGAGAACACCTTCGGTCACTACCTAGATCTGTGGCTGAAGATCAAAAGCAACAGCGTAGCCGCTACGTCTTATCGCGGTTATGCCAATAAGGCCGAGGTCCATGTCCGGCCGCGCTGGGGCAAGGTGCAGATCGATCAAATTGATCATTTGGATTTGCAGGAATGGGTGCAGGACACGCTGTCGACGCGGCTGAAGAATAAGACTATTCGGGACATCATCAGCAATGTGCGACAGGTCTTTAGGCTTTACCGGACTCGCAAGAAGGTTGCACATGATCCGACTGAGGGGCTATTTGTGCGCCTGCCGGATCCTGAAGCACCGGACCCATTCACCAGGGCGGAGATCAAGCAGATCCTTGAGACGCCGACGCATCGCGTGCAAGAACTGTTGATGATTCAGTTCATGATTTGGGCGGGGCCGCGGGTATCGGAAACGATTGCGTTGGCTTGGGAGGACGTCGATTTGCAGCATGGGACGGTGACGTTTCGCCGCTCCAAGGTGCGTGGCGCCTATCGAGTAACGAAAACCCGGCGCTCGACTCGGAAGGTGCGGCTTCTGGAGCCAGCGTGGGATGCGCTACGCAAGATCGATGCGATGAATCCGGCTAAGAAAGCGCAGACGGTCGATATCGTTGAGCGGGACAATAAGACAGTACGACAGCATAAGTTGCACTTTGTGTTTCTGAACACCAAAAGCGGTCTGCCGCACGTGAGTGACTTCGTTGTGCGAGATCGTTTTTTCAAAGCTCACTTGAACGCGGCCGAGGTTCGCTATCGTGGGCCTGGTCAATGCCGACACACGTACGCTAGTCAGCTTCTGACAACAGGTATTGCCTCAATCGATTGGATCGCCGAGCAGATGGGACATACCAACGGAAACATGATCCGTCAGCATTACGGGACATGGATCAACGAGGATGGACCCGACGTGGTGGGGATGTTGCAACTCGCATTGAAAATTTAGTCCTGTAGACCCTACATCTATAATCCAAGTTCAATGTCCGAAACAATCATTCACCCGAGCTAGCGGGCTGAGCGTAGGGGACTTCCCCATACCTTAGCCCGCGCACCCGCACTTATACATCTAACAATTTTTTGAACTCATCGCAACTCAATGCTTTTGAAATAGTCAATATCTTATTGGGATCTTCTTTTAATTCCATCTGCGCGAAGTTTTTAACTTTACCCAACAACTCTTTACCAGGAGTGAGTTGCTCACCGTATTGACCGTACCATTCATCAACGAGCTTATTTACAACCGCTATGTCTTGCTGACCTGCTCTATTCAAACTTAGATCTTTACGATATCTTAAGATAAAATTCGAAAGCTTTCGCTTAGTTTCACCTTCAAGCTCAGCTATAAATTGTTTATATTTTTCTTCTGCCCTCTCCAATGAAACGCCATATACTTCATGCATATGTAATGGCGTGCAAAAATACGACTCAATCTCCTGAAACTTGGTCATGAAAAAAATCAGATCATTTTTTTGACAGTCATCAATTAATTTTAACAGATCTCTATCGCCATCTACCCTTTGATCTCGATCAATGTGTACAATTACTTTCACTATCGGAATCTGCTTCCGAACAAAACCTTGAAGTATTTTTGCAAAATCTACTTTCGTACAGCCTTCATATGAATGCAGTACAAATTCATCCTCACTCAAACCGTTAGCAAGTAAAAATTTTCTCAGAAAATCTTTTTTCTCATCGATGTCATCGACTTTATCCTCTGTCACGACAATGTATTTTAAGGCCTTCTTCGAAAACAGATAGTCTGCATCTGCCGCGCCGATATCTAATAAGATCTTGCTACCTTTGACATCTTGGAAAACAGTACCATCCTGAAAATGAACGACATTTGCTTTATCTTCTAAAGCGTCCAATATATATCTTGAGTGCGTTGAAAAAACAACCCTTAAATCGGGGTTATCATTAGCACGTCTAGAAAGCTCTTTGGCTAGTAGCTTTTGTTTGGTGGGATGTATATGAGAATCCGGTTCATCCAGCAAAATTACCCTGGGATTGAAATATTCTATATATGCAAAGATTTGAATTACCTGAAGCAGTCCAGTACCGACAGAATCCAAAGGTAATTCAAGATTGCCATCAAATACAAAAACATGAATAAATTCTGATTTATGCTCATCAAACTTCGCAAGAACATCAATATTGGGATAAATACAATTCACCGAACCCTTGAACGAACTCCATCTTTCTGCCTCCTTACTTATGGAATATAAAATATTTCTCAGGTAATTATTACTATCACCGCGAGTGGCAGATTTCTTAACCGTAATAGCTACTTCGTACTTTTCTTGCGTAGGAACGCCAGCAATTCCTGGTACATATACACAATAAGGCTTCTCGATGTCGCTTAGCTTTTCTCCCAAATCTCGCCCACTCAGACTCGTTGTAAAACCACCATTTTTTCCTTTTGATATTTTTAGCGTTGAAGTCTTACCATCGGAAAGTATGAACTCAATCCAGCTCCTAGCTTGCTTTGTTCGAGACCCCGTCAGTCGCTTCCCATGATAAAGATACTCAATATTATTGGTTGGAGTATAAAGATACTCGCTTGAGTCTAACGAGAGAGTTTTGATGCCTTTCCCCCACACCCCACCTTTAAGACTTAAAGTCTGACAACCCGAAATAGCGAATTGAATCCCTTGTATAAAGCTGCTTTTCCCAGAGTTATTTGCACCAATGAAAATATTTAGCGACGCCAAAGTGACAGCCACATCATCAATCTTTTTAAATTTCTTAATCCGAATATCCATATAATCTCAGCTCTGCACTGTTTTGTTAAATTGGCTGCGCGCCTATCTTAACCGCACTCAATATATTATTTACCTAAACAGGCCTGTCGGTAGTCCCGACACCGAGATCGGCTAGCTTGTTTAGGGAAAGCGCAATTATGATGACGCGGAGGCCGAATACTCAGCTCAAGCTCATGGGCGACCTTTTCTTCAGGAGTGAGGGCCTTCGTGGACAACACAGCGCTAGTCACCTCACTGCTCACCTTCGTACCACAATTAGGGCAGTCAATGCTTTCACGCTCCTTACCTCCAGGAAACGTGCCACTCAGGTAAACGACTTTGAACAGCTCAGTACAGCTCGGACAGGCATATACAGTCATGGCAACCCCCTCTAAGTGATGGCCAATTGTATGCACACCTAGACAGGAATTGGGATGCTGCTTTTGGATTGAAAACCATCAGCTGTCCCATAACTGTCCCATATCACCCTTTTTCCAGACGCCAAAAACCACAAACCCCCGACTTTCTCTAGGAAAATCAGGGGTTTGTGTTTGCAGAATGTGGCGGTGAAGGAGAGATTCGAACTCTCGATACAGTTTCCTGTATACACACTTTCCAGGCGTGCTCCTTAAGCCACTCGGACACTTCACCGTATCTCGGCAAACTGTTCAGTCTGTCGAGGCGCGCTAATGTAGTCGAAAGCTTTTCCGATGGCAAAGGTTTTTTTCAGAATTTTCATGTGGTTAAGGTGGTCGGGCATTTCAAACGCCTCGGAGCATGGCAAATCGGCCAATCTCTGGGTTTGTGTCTGCACTGCACTATAGATGAAGGCATGGCCGGTTGGGCGGGCCAGGTTGTTTGTGGGGCCTTGGGCTGACCGGTGAGTCAGTCACGGCGCTTTACCTGGCCTGCGACGGTGGGTAACGTCGGCGTCACTTCTCTTACAAGGAATAGCGTCATGAGCGACTTGATTGCCTACCATCTCGAAGACGGTATCGCGACCCTGACCTTGAACAACGGCAAGGTCAATGCCATCTCGCCGGATGTGATTGCCGCGTTCAACGCTGCGCTGGACCAGGCGACGGCGGATCGGGCGGTGGTGATCATTACCGGGCAGCCGGGGATTTTGTCCGGTGGTTACGATCTGAAAGTGATGACCGCCGGTCCCAAGGAAGCGGTGAGCCTGGTCACCGCTGGCTCGACGCTGGCCCGTCGCCTGTTGTCGCACCCCTTCCCTGTCGTTGTCGCGTGCCCCGGGCATGCGGTGGCCAAGGGTGCGTTCCTGCTGCTGTCGGCGGACTACCGCATCGGTGTGGAAGGACCGTTCAGCATCGGCCTGAACGAAGTGCAGATCGGCATGACCATGCACCACGCCGGTATCGAGCTGGCCCGTGATCGCCTGCGCAAGTCGGCGTTTCATCGCTCGGTGATCAATGCCGAGATGTTCAACCCGCAGAGCGCGGTGGATGCCGGTTTCCTCGACAAAGTGGTGTCGGCCGAAGAACTGCAGGGCGCAGCCCTGGAAGCGGCGCGTCAGTTGAAGAAAATCAACATGACCGCCCACAAGAACACCAAGCTGAAGGTTCGCAAGGCCCTGCTGGAAACGCTGGACAGCGCGATTTTGCTGGATCAGGAGCATATGGGCTGACGCTCCCTGGTCACTCAAGGCTTACACGGATCACCGTGGCGAGGGAGCTTGCTCCCGCTCGGCTGCGCCGTAGTCGTAAAAAACTGCATGCCGCTTTTTCATGATGCACTGCGGCGTGTGGTTTTGGGGCTGCTGCGCAGCCCAGCGGGAGCAAGCTCCCTCGCCACGGGGTAGTGACCTTCCTTAAACCCTCAGCACTGGGCATTTTTCCTACACGCCCCGTTTAGAAGTCCGCAACCGCTCTAGGCCGCTTCTGTCGCGCCATGTGGAAACATGCGCTTAAACATCGTCCATTTCCTACCTCTATAGGGGCAATTGCCGAAAACAGTGCACATCCGTACACTGCGCCACCTTTTGTCCCGATGGGGCCTGTAGATGCTGTTTGTATTGCGTATGTCGTTGATGGGCCTGCATTTTGTCCTGGCTGGCGTGCTCGGGGTGATTCTGGGCCTGTGCCGGCCGTTCAATCCGGACAACAGCCGTTTATGCGCAAGGTTGTACGCATTGCCGGCGATGTACATTTTGCGTTTGCGGGTCCGGGCGCAGGTCGACACGCTGGTGGACAAGCCCAACGGCTGCGTCATCATCGCCAACCACCAATCCAACTATGACCTGTTCATGTTCGGCAACGTGGTGCCGCGCCGGACCGTGTGCATCGGCAAGAAGAGCCTGAAATGGGTGCCACTGTTCGGACAATTGTTCTGGCTGGCGGGCAACGTGTTGATCGACCGCGGCAACGCGATCAAGGCACGAAAGTCGATGTTGACCACCACCCATACCTTGCAGCATGAGGACACCTCGATCTGGGTTTTCCCGGAAGGCACGCGCAACCTGGGCGAGGACCTGCTGCCGTTCAAGAAAGGCGCATTCCAGATGGCAATAGCCGCCGGGGTGCCGATTATTCCGGTGTGCGTCAGCAGCTACATCAAGCATATGCGCCTCAATCGCTGGCGCAGCGGTGACATCCTCATACGCTCATTGCCGGCAATTCCTACAGCCGGGTTGAGCATGGATGACATGCCCCGGCTCATCGCCCAATGCCGTGAGCAGATGCGCGAGTGCATCGCGACAATGGACCGGCAGTTGCAAGTCGCTTGAATGGAAAACCCGCCCCTCGGCGTAATGCTGTTTACTTAAGAAGGTAGATGAACCTGTGGCGAGGGGATTTATCCCCGTTGGGCTGCGCAGCAGCCCTGACCCCGGTCGCCGCAGATCCAGGTGAATTGCATTCAAGCTTTTGGGGCCGCTACGCAGCCCAACGGGGATAAATCCCCTCGCCACAATGAATCAGGCACGCCTTAAGTGAACAGCATTGCGCCCCTCGGCGGGTTTTCTTTTACCGCCGAACTCCGCGGATTTTGCTGACTCTCAAACTACAGGGCGCGTTAAGCTGGACGCTCCCTGTCACTGCCATTTTCCAATAAGAAGTGAACCACCATTATGGGTAGAGTCGTTGCTGCTGCGGTCTACAGCGCCGGAAAGAAAGTCACCAATATCACCCTCGACGAAGGCAGTGCCTGGGCTGCCAAACCTGGTCATTTTGTGTGGATCGGTCTCGAAGAACCCAGCGCCCTGGAGCTGACCAACCTGCAGCGTCAATTCAACCTGCATGAATTGGCGATCGAAGACGCCATGGAAAAACACAGCCGGCCCAAGCTGGAGACCTTTGGCGATGCGCTGTTTATTGTCACGTATTCGCCGATACGCAAGGACGGCAAGCTGCAGTTCATCGAAACCCATATCTTTGCTGGCAAGGGTTACATCATCACGGCTCGCAACGGGCACTCAGCGTCCTACGCCCACGTCCGGCAACGCTGTGAGGCACGTCCTCTCTTGCTGAAACACGGGGAAGATTTCGTCCTCTACGCCATCCTCGATTTCGTGATTGAAAACTACCAGCCCATGGGAGAAGCCATTCACGCCGAGATCGATGAGCTGGAGCGCAACGTCATGTGCAGCTCCCTTAACGAGCGGGATATCCAGAACCTGCACAGCTTGCGCCGCGACGTGTTGCGCCTGCGTCGCTACGCGGCGCCGATGGTGGAGATCAGTGAAGAGTTGCAGAGGTTGGACTTCCCCTTCATCGACAAGAACATGAGCCCGTATTTCCGCGATGTGCAGATTCATGTCACGCGGCAAATGGAAGACCTGGCGACCCTGGCCGACATCGCCAGCCAGACCATCGAAGTCGGCGTGCTGCTCGAAGCGTCGCGCCAGAGCGTAGTGCAGCGCAAGTTCGCGGCTTGGGCGGCGATCCTGGCGTTTCCCACGGCCGTGGCCGGGATCTATGGGATGAACTTCCAGGACATGCCGGAGTTGAGTTGGCAATACGGCTATTTTGCCGTGCTGGGGGTCATTGCGGTGGGATGCTCCTCGTTGTGGTGGAGCTTCAAGCGATCGGGGTGGTTGTAGGCAAACAATGGGATTTGTGTGGGATTCATCGCGAGCAGGCTCGCTCCCACAAAAGGTAACTCCCAATCCGAAACAACTGTGGGAGCGAGCCTGCTCGCGATGACGGCGGCCCATCCAACATCAACGCCAACTGATCCACCGCTATCGCGAGCAGGCTCGCTCCCACATTTAGATCTCAGTGAATTAACCTTGGCTGGTCTCGGCCTGTGGTTTGTGAGCAACGAAACGCATCATCCACTCCGCCACCGTGGTGCCATGATGCTCGTGGGCGAGGCTCGCCACGCCCTGGCTGTAGATCTGCTCGCCGAGGTGTTGCTGGCGAATCTCCAGCAAGGCCCGGGAGTAATCGTGGATGAATTCCGGATGGCCCTGGAAGCACAGCACCTGGTCGTTGATGTGGTAGGCGGCGAACGGGCAGAAATCGCTGGAGGCGATCACGGTCGCGCTTTCGGGTAGTTCGGTGACCTGGTCCTGATGGCTGATCAACAAGGTCAGTTCTTCCATCACCGGGTTCATCCAAGGCGCCTTGGCGGCGAGTTTGTAGCGATGGGTGCCGACACCCCAGCCTTGAGTGGCGCGTTCAGTCTTGCCGCCCAGCAACAACGCCAACAATTGATGACCAAAGCACACGCCCAGCAACTTATCGCCACGCCGGTAGCGCTCCAGCAGGTAGGTCTTGAGGGTTTGAATCCAAGGGTCGGTGCCGAAGGAGTCCGCCTTGCTGCCGGTCACCAGATAAGCGTCGAACTGCTCGTCATCGCTGGGGTAGTGCCCCTCCATCACGTTGTACACGACGAATTCGGCCGCAATGGGCTGTTGTGAAAACAGGCGCTGGAACATCTGCCCGTAACCCTGATATTGGTCGACCAGTTCCGGACGCAGGATATCGGTTTCCAGAATGCAGATGCGTAGCGACATAAAAAATACCTGACACGATGACGGGAATATTGCACACCCCAGAGCCTGCCCTGAAACACGGTTCCAAGGCAAGCCCCTGCCCGGGTCTGTTAGAAAAGTTCATGCCTGGCGGCTTTCTCCAACAATAGGGCCGGCGGTGAGAAGCGCTCGCCGTATTGCTCGGCCAGATACTGGGCGCGGCCGACAAAGTCCTGCAAGCCGTATTGATTGATGAATTGCAGCGCACCGCCGGTCCAGGCCGCGAAGCCGATGCCGAAGATCGAGCCGACGTTGGCATCGGCCGTCGACGTCAGCACGCCCTCCTCCACGCAGCGCACGGTTTCCAGGGCCTGGATGAACAGCAGGCGATCACGGATATCCTGCGGGGAAATCTGCCCACCGGCTTTCTCGAAGCGGCTCTTGAGCAGCGGCCACAAGTACTTTTGCCCATTGGCCGGATAATCATAGAAACCGGCGCCAGCGGCCTTGCCGGGGCGTTTGTATTCGTTGAGCAGCAAGTCAATCACGGCGAACGCCGGATGCTCTATCGGCGTTTTCCCTTCTGCGCGCAGGTCCTTGGCGGTTTGCGCGCGGATATGGCTCATCAGGCTGAGGGAAACTTCGTCAGAGATCGCCAGTGGCCCGACCGGCATCCCGGCCTTGCGCGCTTCGGTCTCGATCATCGGCGCGCTCACGCCCTCGCCGAGCATGGCGATCCCTTCATTGGTAAAGGTGCCGAATACCCGGGACGTAAAGAAACCGCGACTGTCGTTGACCACAATCGGCGTCTTGTTGATCTGCAGGACAAAATCAAAACCCCGGGCCAGGGTCGCGTCACTGGTGCGCGGGCCCTTGATGATCTCCACCAGGGGCATTTTTTCCACCGGGCTGAAAAAGTGCAGGCCGATGAACTTCGTCGGGTCAGGCACGGCCATGGCCAGGCCGGTGATCGGCAAGGTCGAGGTGTTGGAGGCGATCACCGCATCCTGTCCTGCCACTGCCTGGGCGGCGGCCGACACGCTGGCTTTCAGGGCGCGATCTTCAAACACCGCTTCGATGATCAGGTCGCAACCGGCCAGGTCCATGTCGCTGTCGGTGGTGTGAATCCGCGCCAGCGTGGCTTCGCGCTGCTCGGCGGTGAGTCGGCCACGGGCGACTTGTTTATCCAGCAACGCCGCCGAGCGAGCCTTGCCCTTTTCGGCGGCTGCCAGGTCGACATCCTTGAGTACCACGGCAACGCCGGCCACGGCGCTGACATAGGCGATACCCGCCCCCATCATGCCCGCGCCAAGCACGCCGACTTTTTTCGTCAGATAAGGCGCAAAACCCTGTGGGCGAGAACGTCCGGCCTTGATCTCGTTGAGCTGGAACCAGAAGGTGCCGATCAGGTTCTTCGCCACCTGGCCGGTGGTCAGTTCGGTGAAGTAGCGGGTTTCGATCAGTTGCGCGGTATCGAAATCAACCTGGGCGCCCTCCACCGCTGCGCAGAGGATTTTCTCCGGCGCCGGCAAACAGCCCTGGGTCTTGTTGCGCAGGATCGAGGGGGCGATCGCCAACATTTGCCCGACTTTCGGGTCGGATGGCGTGCCGCCCGGCAGTCGATAGCCCTTTGCATCCCAGGGCTGCACGACGCTGGGGTTGGCAAGAATCCAGGCCCGGGACTTGGCCAGCAGTTCATCACGATCCTTGGCCAGCTCATCGATCAAACCGGCCTGCAGCGCTTGTTGCGCATTGACCTTTTTACCCTCGAGCAGATACGGCAAGGCCTTTTCCAAACCGAGCAGGCGCACCATCCGCACCACCCCACCGCCGCCCGGCAACAGGCCAAGAGTGACCTCCGGCAAACCGAGCTGCACCGATGGCAGGTCCAGCGCCACACGACGATGGCAGGCCAGGCAGATTTCCCAACCACCGCCGAGGGCAGCGCCATTGATGGCCGCCACCACGGGCTTGCCCAAGGTTTCCAAGGCACGCAATTGCGCCTTGAGCAACAGGACCATGTCGTAGAAAGCCTTGGCCTCGGACTTGTCGACCTTGACCAGTTCGTTGAGGTCGCCGCCCGCGAAGAAAGTGTGCTTGGCCGAGGTGATGATCACACCGGCAATCGAATCCTTTTCTGCCTGCAAACGGGCGACGCAGGCGGCCATGGCCTCACGGTACACCGCGTTCATGGTGTTGGCGCTCTGGCCCGGCATGTCCAGGGTCAGGATGACGATCCGGTCCTGGCCGATTTCGTAACGGATGGCATCGGTCATGAATAAGTGTTCCTTGAAGTCGGGGCTCAGAGGCGTTCGATGACGGTGGCAATGCCCATGCCGCCGCCGACACAGAGGGTCGCCAGGCCATAGCGCAGGCGACGCGCTTCCAACTCGTCGAGCAACGTGCCAAGGATCGCGCAGCCCGTGGCACCCAAGGGATGTCCCAGGGCGATGGAGCCACCGTTGACGTTGACCTTGGCGGGGTCGATGGCCATGTCCTTGATGAACTTGAGCACCACCGAGGCGAAGGCTTCGTTGACTTCGAACAGGTCGATGTCCTCGACCCGCAGCCCGGCCTTGGCCAGGGCCTTGCGGGTGGCCGGCGCCGGGCCGGTGAGCATGATGGTCGGGTCGGTGCTGGTGACGGCCGTGGCGACGATCCGTGCCCGGGGTTGCAGGCCCATGGCGCGCCCCTTGGCTTCGGAACCGATCAGCATCAGCGCCGCACCGTCGACGATGCCGGAACTGTTGCCTGGCGTGTGCACATGATTGATCCGTTCGACATGGCTATAGACCCGCAGCGCCGTACCATCGAAGCCCATTTGGCCCATGGTTTCGAAACTCGGCTTGAGCTTGCCCAAGCCTTCTAGGGTGGAGTCGGCGCGAATGAATTCGTCGTGGTCCAGCAGCACGATGCCATTCTGGTCCCGTACGGCGACCAGGGATTTAGCGAACGAGCCGTCGGCTCGGGCGCGCGCCGCTTTTTGCTGGGAGTGCAGCGCGTAGCGGTCGACATCCTCGCGGCTGAAGCCTTCCAGGGTGGCGATCAGGTCGGCGCCGATGCCCTGGGGAATGAAGTGACCGTGCAGGTTGGACTGCGGGTCCAACGCCCATGCGCCGCCATCGCTGCCCATGGGCACCCGGGACATGGATTCGACACCGCCCGCCACCACCAGGTCTTCGAACCCGGAACGCACCTTCATGGCCGCCAGGTTCACCGCCTCCAGGCCCGAGGCGCAAAACCGATTGAGTTGCACCCCCGCCACACTGACATCCCAATTAGCCACCAATGCAGCGGTCTTGGCGATATCAGCCCCCTGCTCGCCCACTGGTGTCACGCACCCAAGCACGATGTCGTCGACCTGGCTGGTGTCCAGGTCCATGCGCTGCTGCAAGGCGCCAAGCAAGCCCCCCATCAGGTTCACCGGCTTGACGCTGTGCAAGGCGCCATCGGCCTTGCCCTTGCCGCGGGGCGTGCGTAATGCGTCGAAAATCAAAGCTTGGGTCATGACATCCTCGAAACCACGGGCGTAATGCGATGCCCTCAACCATAAGCCCAGCGGCGCCGGATTCAATGACCACAGCGCTCAATGGCGTTGACGGCCACGCTCAGACGAACGGTAGCGAGCTATCGGGTTAACCGATTCAGGAAGGCAAGCTGTCTAGCAAAAGGGCCGGCAGGAAGATGGCAATAGGCCTCATAGCTCTTTTAGAGCAATGCGCACCAAACTGATACGAATTGGATCTAAGCCAAGGCCGCCGCGGCCCCTAATGTAATCCTTGTACAAGAAAGTCGTCGGGTTTTGCCGAGGCGCTTGTCGGACAGGAAGTGCAACGCCAGTCGCCACGGATATGCAGGCTGGCTTTTAGGAAATAACAATAAAGGCGGGTCAGCCATGTTCAAACATTCGAAAGTTCGCCAAGCCGGACTCATTCTCTTCGCCACGACGCTGCTGTTGATTTTGCCGAATATCACCAAGGTGATTGGCTGAATCCTGAGCGCAGGCATCTGCATCATCCATTAGCTGTATCGCCAAAAAAATGTGACGGGGTCGCTGTTCGAGTTGCGATGGCTGTGCCAACCTTTGCGGCACCCCCTCGACATGGAAGGCGATCGACTTGAAAGCTCTCATCGTGTTCGGGGCGTTGCTGTTCAGCACGCCCCTTTACGCCGCGCAACTGGTGCTGGAGTTGGGCGCGGGCTCGCGCACCTGGCAAACCGAAGAACTGCTCAAGCACCCGGACGCTCAAACGGTCCGGATCACAGATGACGTTTCCTACAAGAAACCCATGAGTTATCGAGCCGTGCCGCTGACGACGTTATTGACGGGCGTTCAAGCGGACGATCATCTGCAAGCCGTTGCCCTGGATGGCTTCGCTGCCGAAATGCCCGCGGCGCCGTTACTCAACAAGAGCGGGGCTCGGGCCTGGCTGGCGATCGAGGACCCGGCCAAGCCCTGGCTACCGTTGGCGGAAGGCAAGCACAGCGCCGGGCCTTTCTACCTGGTCTGGACCGATCCGCAGGCTGGCCATATCAGCCCGGAACAATGGCCCTACGCAGTGGCGACCATCAAACGCCTATCGGCCGTGGCCGACCGCTTCCCGGCCCTGCTGCCGGCGCCCAACCTGGCCAAGGACGACCCGATCAACAAAGGTTTCGAACTGTTCCAGAAAAACTGCCTGGCGTGCCATCGACTCAACGGCGCGGGCGACGCACAGTTCGGCCCGGACCTGAACATCCCCTTCAATCCAACCGAGTACTTCTCCGGGGATTTCCTCAAACGCTACATTCGCGACCCGCAAGGCCTGCGTCACTGGCCTCAGGGCAAGATGCCCGGGTTCTCGGCAGCGGTGCTGCCGGATTCAGAGCTGGATTTGCTGGTGGGTTATTTGAAGCATATGGCGGGGCGCAAGCAGCCATTGGCCCCGTAAGATTGCTTTTTTTGTGGCGAGGGGATTACCTCGTTGGGCTGCGAAGCGGCCCCCAAACCAGACAACTCGGTGTGCCAGCAAGATTGAGTTCACTGCTTTAGGGCTGCTACGCAGCCCAGCGGGGATAAATCCCCTCGCCACAAAAGCTCGCTCACCAAGCGGTTATTGTTGTTGCACGGTGATCACCGGCGCCGGTGTCACGACCAGCTTGGCGTGCATCTGCTCATAACCGCCGCCGCGACGCATGCCACGCACCGGGCAAGCGTCCAGGTAGTCCAGGCCCACGGCCAGCTTCAGGTGTCGCTCCGGACGGGCCAGCTGGTTGGTCACGTCGAAACTGTACCAGGCGTCGTCAAGCCAGGCTTCTGCCCAGGCATGGCTTGCCAGGTGCTCGCTCTCTTCGCTGAACAGATACCCCGACACATACCGCGCCGGCACTCCCAGGCTACGAGCGCAGGCCAGGAATGCGTGGGTGTGATCCTGGCACACCCCGCTACGCCCGGCAAAAGCCTGGGCCGCGCTGGTTTCGACTGCCGTAGTGCCCGGGGTGTAGATCATGTGCTGGTTCAGCCCGTGCATCAGGTCGATCAGCGCCGTGCGATCGCGACGTTGCTGGCAGTGCTGGTCGGCGAAAGCGCGAAGGGCCTCGTCCGCCTCGGTCAGCCGAGTGAAGCGCAGGAACGGCAGCGCTGACTGGCTCTCGTGCTCGGCTTCGCGAGACGGGTCGATATCCACCTGTCCGCGGGCACCAATGATGACCGTTTCGTGGGGCTCGTCCAGGGTCAGCACGTGAAGGATGTTGCCGAACGGATCCAGTTGCGCCCGCACCGGCCGTGGTAAATCGAGCTGCCAGCTCAGCACATGCTGGCGTTCGCTGTCGTGGGGCGTCAGGCGCAGGTACTGGATGCTGGCGCGAACCTGATCTTCGTAGTGGTAGGCCGTTTCGTGGCTGATCGAGAGTCTCATATGACCTCCAGGTAGGAACTGTGGATGGCATTGCCCAGTTCACGGACCAGTGGGATGAATTCGGTGAGCCAGGCATGCAGGCCCCCGTCGAGGATTTCGTTGATACCGGTGTAGCGCAGGCGTGCGTCCATTTCCGCCGCCAGCCGTTGTGCCTGCCGGCCGTTGGTGCCCGGCAGGCTCGCGAGGATCTGGTTGATTTCTTCGGTACAGGCGCGCAGCGAACGCGGCACGTCGGCGCGCAACAGCAGCAACTCAGCCACATGGCGAGCGCCCGGGGCCTCGCGGTAGATCTCGGTATAGGCCTCGAAGGACGACAAGGCCCGCAACAAGGCGCTCCATTGGTAATACGCGTGGGCCGTGCCATCGCTGACCGCGTCGGCCTGGTCACCGGCCATTTCGTAACGGGCATCGAGCAAGCGCAAGGTGTTGTCAGCCCTTTCGATGAAAGTCCCCAGGCGAATGAACCTGAATGCATCGTTGCGCATGATGGTGCCGTAGGTTGCGCCGCGAAACAGGTGGGAGCGCTCCTTGATCCACTCGCAGAAACGGCTCATGCCGTAGCGATTCAAGCCTTGCTCGGCAATACCACGAATTTCCAGCCAGGTGGCGTTGATGTTTTCCCACATGTCGGCAGTGATTCGCCCACGTACCGCATGGGCACTGGCTCGCGCGGAGCCGAGGCAACTGTAGATGCTGGCTGGATTGGCCGCGTCGAGGGCAAAGAAATGCAGCAGGCGCTCGGCGTGCAGATCGCCGTGTCGCTCCCGATAATCATCCAGCGTGCCGGTGATCAGCAATGGCATGGCCAACTCGTGCAGGCCATCTCCACGCCCGTCCTGGGGCATCAGCGACAACGAATAGCTGACGTCGAGCATCCGCGCGAGGTTTTCCGCACGCTCCAGGTAGCGCGACATCCAGTACAGGTCCGAGGCGGTTCTACTTAGCATGGCAGCTCCTCAATCCTCGACCACCCAGGTGTCCTTGGTACCCCCGCCCTGGGATGAGTTCACCACCAGGGAGCCTTCGCGCAACGCCACTCGCGTCAGCCCGCCAGGGACCACGCGGGTCTCCCGGCCGGCCAGCACAAACGGACGCAAGTCGATGTGACGCGGGGCGATGCCGTTTTCGACAAAGGTCGGGCACGTCGAAAGCGACAGCGTCGGCTGGGCGATGTAGGCGTGCGGCTTGGCCTTGATTCGCTCGCCAAAGGCTTCGATTTGCGCCGCCGTCGAGGCCGGTCCCACCAGCATTCCGTAACCGCCAGAGCCCTGGGTTTCCTTGACCACCAGATCGGGAAGATTCGCCAGCACGTGGGAAAGCTCGGCAGGATTACGACATTGCCATGTAGGAACGTTCTTCAGGATCGGCTCCTCGTCCAGGTAAAAGCGGATCATGTCGGTGACGAACGGGTACACCGACTTGTCGTCCGCCACACCCGTGCCAATGGCGTTGGCCAGCACGACGTTGCCGGAACGGTAGGAGGACAACAGGCCCGGTACGCCGAGCATCGAATCCGGGTTGAAGGCCAGTGGATCAAGGAAGGCGTCGTCGAGGCGACGGTAGATCACATCCACCGCTTTCGGGCCGTCGGTGGTGCGCATGAACACTTTGTCGTCCCGTACGAACAGATCGGCGCCTTCTACCAGTTCCACGCCCATCTCCCGGGCCAGGAAGGCGTGCTCGAAGAACGCACTGTTGAAACGTCCCGGGGTGAGCACCACGACGCTGGGATCATCCAGCGGACTGGAGCTTTTCAGGGTGTCGAGCAGCAGGTTCGGATAATGGTCGATGGGAGCGATGCGCTGGGCGGCGAACAGCTCGGGGAACAGGCGCATCATCATCTTGCGGTCTTCGAGCATGTAGCTGACACCGCTGGGCGTACGAAGGTTGTCCTCGAGTACGTAGTACGTGCCGTCACCATCGCGCACCAGATCGACACCACAAATGTGGGCATAGATGTCACGGTGCAGGTCCAGCCCTTGCATCGCCAGTTGGTACTGCTCGTTGGCCAGTACCTGTTCGGCGGGAATGATCCCGGCCCGGATGATCCGTTGTTCGTGATAGAGGTCGGCCAGGAACATGTTCAGCGCCTTGACCCGCTGGATACAGCCACGTTCGACCACCCGCCATTCGCTGGCCGGGATGCTGCGCGGGATCGTGTCGAAAGGGATCAGGCGCTCTGTTCCCTGCTCGTCCCCGTAGAGCGTGAAAGTAATGCCGGCACGATGAAACAGCAGGTCGGCTTCGCGTCTGCGTTGTGCCAGCAGCTCGTCAGGCGTTTCAGCCAGCCAGCGGGCAAAAGCCTGGTAGTGCGGGCGGACCTGGCCGTTGGCATCGTACATTTCATCAAAACCACTGCGGATCATGCCGTGCTCCTTGTCACCCTGGCAGCAAGGCTTCGCAAGCCCCGTGCCATCGGCATAAACGCTTTATGATCAACGGGTTGGATTCTCCACTGACAGACCGCGCACTTTTCTAGTGCAGCAAATACCCCCACCCCGCTGCCCCCGCTTCATTGCGACGCAGGGGGCGTCGCTCCCCTGAGCATAGTCACGGAAAAACGAAGCGGCTTGATCTGGATACAGTTAGGTACAAAACCTGGAGAAGTGATGGAAGGTGGGGTCAGATATAAATCGTTTCCACATGAAAACGGCCGACACAAAGGTCAGCCGTTGCTGTGGTTGCATTGAGTGTATTTGTCAGGCCTGCAAGCGTCGGATCTCTTGCTTGACACCCCAGCCCTCGATAACACCACCCAAGGGTTCGACGACTGCCTCGAAGTCTTGCTCGAAGTCGCCAATGTCATCGTAAGTGGCGTACATCACCCGACTCAGTTCCAACGACCAAGCCCCGTCGTCCCGTGCACTGATCTGCGCGTTCAGCGATTCTCCCCGAAAATGACCTGCCGCCCTGCGCGCCCGCTCCTCGTCCGGGAAAATGGCGTAGAACTCGATGGGATGGAATCGGGAAAAATCGAAACCGCCTTCTTTCATGCGGCGCAATACGCTGGTGCTGATGTCTTCTTGATAGGCTGTGCTCATGAAACGTCCTCCTAAAACCGATGGATAGACTTTCCGTCTTCCCGTGCGTGAAGCCTTAAGACTGCAAGCGGTACGGCATCAAACGGCCGTCGGGACACAAGCATGTAGCTGACAAGACCGGACCTTGGCGATCCTTTCGCTGATCTCAATTGCAGAGTAGCCGCAAGTGATGGCCACTGCCAAGCGAGACCAGGCAACGTTTCATGAAATCGGTGTAATGCTGAGGATTTCGATGCTGTTTTGGGACTTGAGATTCTTGACTGTAGGGTCTTCGGTGCGGTCCTCCAAGTCGTTGAGGTCCAGTCGCTCGAGCACCGGTAGCAACCTTTCGCGAATCAGTTGGGCGGCCTGCTCCATGGTGGGCTTCTGGTCATAGTCGAACTGCTCGATGGTTTTTTCACCGTGATCGTTAATGAAAGTAATTTCCCACTTTTGCATCAGTGTCTCCTTGATCAATTCAGGACCTGGCTTACCTTTATCTCGACCTTGAGGGCCGGCCAATCGTTCCGCTGGGCCTCTGGACGGCACACATGAAAAGACCGCCTCGGGGGCGGTCTCTTTTGTGCAGCATTGGCCGATCAGTTTTCGGCAAGTTTCTTCAGGGCTTCCAGGGTGTTGAACGGCGCGTCCACCACGAATTTGTTCGCCAGCCAGGACGGCACGTCACCACCCGGCTCGGTGTGGACCTGATAAACGACTTCGACCTGGCCCGCGCCCTTTGGCGTGAACTTCCAGAAACCATCGACCTGGGCCACCCGTACGAAGCCCTTTTCCTCAGGCAGGTACTTGGGCACGCCCTTGAGCTTGCGGGTCAGGCTGCCATCGGCACCATCCACGGTGGTGACTTCCAGCACCGAGTCACGGGGCGTTACCGGCCATGGCGTGTTGAACTGGGTGTAGGTCCAGCTCTTGCTATCTTCGTGCTTGAGCAGCTTCTGGCTCTTGCATTCGTGAATCCAGGCGCAGGCGCCGGAGACGTCTTCCTGCAAGGCACGCAGCTTTGCAACGCTGGTCTTCATGACCGTCACACCACGGTAAGCCTTATATTTGGAGCCGGCCACCTCACTGAGGGAAACCTTGATACCGTCCTTCTCCTTGGCAACCTGCCAGTCCTCTGCCTGAGCCGTGGCCGTTGCCAGCAATACGGTCAACCCACACAACACAGCCATACGATGCAGCGAACCCATAGTTTTTTCCTTATTGTCCAAGTTCGTTCATTTCGGATCTGTTCATTGACTCATTACGCTGCCGTGACTTGTTCCCACCAACCGATCAGCCGGATGGCCTCTTCATTGCTGCTGCCGCAAACCTCGATGTCGGCTTCGAACGCCGAGCACACTGCCGGACGCTCCGGCTGGCCGAAGATCCGGCACAGGTTATCGACCGACAATTGCACGCAACGTTCTCCCGCCGGTTTGCCTTGAGGCATGCCAGGAATAGGTGAGCTGATGGAAGGGGCGATGCAACAGGCGCCACAGCCTTCACGGCATTTCATGACGACAACATCCTCACGACAGGTAATGGTTGGTAACGAAACACAGAGTAACGACTAAAACACTCGTTTTAAATTACCGTCCGGGTGTTTTTTTGCGATCGGCGATATGACTGGACGGTCAGCGTCGAGCTGCGTGCTGTCGAAGGTCTATCGCTTGAATTCGAAATCCAGTGCTGCGCCTTCCACCTCATTGCGCTCCTGGTTGCGCAGTGGCAGCTGCATTTCATTGCTTAACAGGCGGCCATTGAGCTGGAACGGTCCGGGTTTGTCGCCAAACATGGACGGCAACAGTGGTTCACGCTTGGGCACCGTCACCTTACCCGGTGGCTGCAGTGCCTCGACCATGTCATGGGGCAGGCTCAGATCCAGCTTGGCTGGCGGCAATGGGGTCTTGGCGACCTCATGGGCAGATTTGCTCTTGGAGGCGATGGGCGCGCGCTTTTTCTTCGCGGGTGCCGCCTTCTTCGCGGAAGGCTTCTTGGCCACCGCGGTTTTTTTCGGTGCATCCTTCGTGGCACTGGCGACCGGTTTTTCCTGCGCCGGCGCTGCCGCGACGACGCCTCCCATTTGGAAGGCACTCAACAGGCCAATCAAAACCCAGGCAGCAGGAACAATGGTTTTCATAGACACAACGGCACTGACGGCAGAGACCCTCATGCTCGCCTGATAATGAGGCGCTGACAAGCACATCGAACTAAGTCGCTGACACCTAAAGAAATCCGTTGGCCGTCTCTTGGCACAATTGAGTGGCCAACAGCCCGAGAGTCATCAAGGCCCGCTCCGCCTCACGGTTCCAGGGTGTGCCGCAGTTCAAGCGGATGCAGTGATTGAACTGTTCGGTGTTACTGAAAATCAGCCCTGGCGCGATACTGATGCCCTGTTGCAACGCCCGCACATGCAACTCCTGGGTATTGACCCGCCCCGGCAGGCTGACCCACAGGATAAAGCCCCCCCCGGGACGGCTCATCTGCGTACCTTCGGGGAAGTACTGTTGCACCGCCAGTTGAAAGGCACTGAGGTTCTTGCGGTACTCCTGGCGGATATAGCGCAAGTGCCGGTCATAGCCGCCGTTCTCCAGGTACGCGGCAATGCCCATCTGCGTAACGCTACACGCCGAGTGAGTGCTGAAGGTCTGGAGCCGCTGGATTTCCTGCTGGAATTTCCCGCCAATCATCCAGCCGATGCGCACACCTGGCGACAACGTCTTGGAGAAACTCGAACAGTAGATGACCCGGTCCAGTCGGTCGTAGGCCTTGAGGGCTTTGGTGCGCCCCTGCTCGAACATCAACTCGCCGTAGATATCGTCCTCGACGATCTGGATATCGAAGTCCGACGCCAGGCGCAGCAGCTGCTTTTGCCGCTCCTCCGGCATGGTGCCGCCCAGGGGATTGCTCAGGCGCGTGGTCAGCACCAGCGCCTTGATCGACCACTGGTTAGCCGCCAACTGCAAGGCTTCCAGGCTCATGCCGGTGACCGGGTCGCTGGGGATCTCGATAACCTTGAGGCCCAACAGATCCGCCAGTTGCAGCAAGCCGTAGTAAGTCGGCGACTCGGCGGCGATCAAGTCCCCTGGTCGCGTCAGCACCCGCAGGGACATCTGCAGCGCATCGACACAACCGTGGGTAATCACCACCTCGGAAGGGTCCACCACCACGCCCGCATCGCGCATGCGAATCGCCACCTGACGCCGCAACGGCTCGAAGCCCGGGCTGAACATGTAGCTGAACGCCCGCGGGCTGTGGAAACGCGTGACCTTGGCCAGTTGCTGATGCAAGGCCCGCACAGGCAGATAGTCGACGCTCGGTACCGCCGCGCCCAGGGGAAACACGCCTTCGCGGCGTGACTCGACCAACACTTGCTGGATGATGCTGCTGCGCGTCACCAGCCCCGGACGCTCTACCCGGGCAATATCCGGCGTCGACGCCGTCAGGGCCGGTGTCTGGTGCACGTAGTAGCCCGACTGCGGCCGCGCGCGAATCAGCCCTTGGTCTTCAAGGTTCGCGTAGGCTTGCAGCACCGTGGCATGGCTGACGTTGAGCTGCGAGCTCATCTTGCGCACAGACGGCACACGTTCGCCGGGTTGATACACACCGCGCCGGATGTCTTCAGCCAGCTGTTGAGCAATACGTTGATAGAGCAGAAGGTTGGTCATGACGCAGCACTCGATTTCACGGGCATTTTATTCTTGTCGGAAACGATACCGGAACAGTTTAGAAGTGTACTGGGACAGTTGCCAGATTACTCGACAGCACAGTGGAGTGACAGCTCTAACTGTACCCCTACAGACAATCTGCGAGCGCAAAAAAACCCGGCGCCATTGAAGGGGCCGGGTTTTCCAGTGACGCAGCCCTCAGCGGGCGGCGCCGAGCTGGCCTTTTTCGTCGGAGAACACAATTTCAACGCGACGGTTCTGTGCCCGGCCACGCTCGGAAGCGTTGACGTCCACCGGGTATTGATCACCGTAACCTTCGACCTGGATGCGCTTTTCATCTATCCCCAGGTCCACCAGCACATCCGCCACCGCCTGAGCGCGATCACGAGACAGCTTGAGGTTTTCCTGCTTGCCGCCGGTGCTGTCGGTGTATCCCTCGATACGCACCACACGTTTGGGATTGAGCTGCAAGAACTGCACGATCTTGAGCACGACGCGGTTGGCCGAGTTCTTCAGCTCCGCTTCGCCGGTATCGAACAGCACGTCACCCAGGGTCATCACCAAGCCGCGATCGGTCTGGGTGGTCGCCATCGCCATGATCTGCTCTTCAAGCCATTTGCCCTGCTGCTGCACGCTCAGCAACTTGGATTCACGCAAGGCCAATTGCAGGCGCTGGCGCTCCAGTTCGAGCTTCGCCGCGCGCTCTTCGTTGAGCACCTGGTCGCTGTGCTCCCGGGCGATCGCACTGTAGCGCTGGCTCAGGTAAGCGTAATGCTGCACATCCTCACCGCTGCCCCAGTAGGTGGACAAACGATCCGCACGGGCAAGGGATTCGCCAGCGCGGATCACGTCCCGGGGCGCGGCGCGCAATACGTTGGCGTCTTCCTTGACCTTCTGGAAGTCGGCGCTGGCCTGCTCGAGTGCCGCTTCGCTGCGCTGGCCGGCGCAGCCATACAAGCTGGCCAGGCCTGCGAGGACCAGACCGCCCAATACGTGGGAGTGCTTCATTGGGCATCCTCCCTCAACTGTTTGCGCAAGCGCTTGATGCGGGTGTCGAGCACGTTCAGTTGCTCCTGGCTCTTGAGGGTCAGCACCTTCGCTTCGGCCAGGCGGGCGTCCAGTTCGGCCTGTTCGGCCCGCATGCGCGCCTTCTTGTAGGATTCGTCGGCCATGTTGGATTTGGCCCGAGCGAATTTTTCCTCGGCCAGTTTCAACTCGGGCACTTCGTCGGCATTGGCGCCCACGGCCCGGGCTTGCTCCAGTGCCTGTTCGGTCAGGCGGATCTGTTCATTCGGCGCCGGATCGGCTGCGCAGCCCGCCAGAGCCAGAACGGCCAGGGCAGCGAAAAGAGGTCGAATAGTCACTAATGTTCCCTACTGTTTTGGGGCACTGACAGGTGGCTGCAACTGTGTTCTCCAACGCTCGAGATTGCGCTGCAACACAGCCTCCGTCAGGCCGGACGCGGCCAATTCTGTCATCTTTTGCGCCAGCTGTCCGCGTAACCATGGGTCATTGCAGGCGGAGTTATGGGAAATCGCCAGGAACAGCCCGGGTTTATCCACCGGTTGCGGTGCGGCTTGCAGGTCGTTGGCCATCCCCAGTGTCTGCGCCATTGCCAGGCCCGAGTAGCGCCCCGCCAGGACATATTCCACCTCGCCCAGCAGAAGTTTCTGAAAGGCCTGGGTCAGGTTTGGCGTGCGCACCAAGGACAATTTCTGCTCGGCAAAGATGCCGAATCCCTGGGTCATACGCGCCTTTTCCGACAAGGCTCCGGGATGACCATGAAGATCCTCGGGCTGGTTGATGACCAGCGTCGAGTCCTTGCGGGTCCAGACCAGGTAATCGTTTTCGAGCAAGGGCGGATGAACGTAGTCCAGCACTTCAAGCCCGGTAGCGGTCAGCGGAGCGTCGGTGAGCAGGTCCATGCGTCCACTGCGCACTTCGTCCAATGCCTGGGCGCGCTTGCCGGCATACAACAGTTCGATCTTGATCCCCAACTCTTGCGCCACGTGTGCCAGCAGGTCGGCGCCGGCGCCAATCAAGTGCTTGGGGTCCTGGGGGTCTTGCCACAGATAGGGCGGCGCATCCGGGCTGCCGGTGGCGATCAGTCGCTCACATTTGCCCGCGGCAACAGACAGGCCTGGCACCAGCGCCAACGTCCACAGCAACGACCAGCCGGCCAAACGGCGCAGATCCATGGCGATACGCTCCTCTGATGCAGAAATAAAAAAACCCGGCCAAAGGGCCGGGCTCTTTATAAGTGAAGACGCCGGATTAGACCAGCTTCTCCAGCTCTGGGATGGCTTCGAACAAGTCCGCTACCAGGCCATAGTCGGCCACCTGGAAGATCGGCGCTTCTTCATCCTTGTTGATCGCAACGATCACCTTGGAGTCTTTCATGCCGGCCAGGTGCTGGATCGCGCCGGAGATACCGACGGCGATGTACAGCTGTGGCGCAACGATCTTGCCGGTCTGGCCGACCTGCATGTCGTTGGGTACGAAACCGGCGTCAACCGCCGCGCGCGAAGCGCCAACGGCAGCGCCCAGCTTGTCGGCCAGGGCATACAGGTGCTTGAAGTTGTCACCGTTCTGCATGCCACGCCCGCCGGAAACGACGATCTTGGCAGCGGTCAGCTCAGGACGATCGGACTTGGCCAGTTCTTCGTTGACGAAACTGGAGATGCCGGCGTCGTGGGCGGCGCCTACGGCTTCAACGGCAGCCGAGCCACCTTCGGCGGCAACCGGGTCGAAACCGGTGGCACGCACGGTGATGACCTTGACCGCAGCGTTCGATTGCACGGTGGCAATGGCGTTACCAGCGTAGATCGGACGCTTGAAGGTGTCGGCGCTTTCCACCGAGATGATCTCGGAGATCTGGTCGACATCCAGGGCCGCGGCAACGCGCGGCAGGATGTTCTTGCCGTTGGAAGTGGCGGCCGCCAGGATGTGGCTGTAGCCCTTGCCCAGCTCGGCAACCAGCGGAGCAACGTTTTCCGGCAGTTGATGCGCGTAGGCAGCGTTGTCGGCCGCCAGCACTTTGGCCACGCCAGTGATTTTGGCGGCAGCTTCGGCAACGGCGCCAGCGCCCTGCCCGGCTACCAGGACGTGGATATCGCCACCGATTTTGGCAGCGGCAGCAACGGTGTTCAGCGTGGCCGGAGCCAGCACCTTGTTATCGTGTTCGGCGATTACCAAGATAGTCATGATCAGATTACCTTCGCTTCGTTTTTCAGTTTCTCGACCAGTTCAGCCACCGACTTGACCTTGATACCCGCGCTGCGTGCAGCCGGCGCTTCGACTTTTACGGTCTTGTTGGTGGAGGCGGTGGAAACGCCCAAAGCGTCAGGAGTCAGCACTTCAAGCGGCTTCTTCTTGGCTTTCATGATGTTTGGCAGCGACGCATAGCGCGGCTCGTTCAAACGCAGGTCGGTGGTGACGATGGCAGGCAGTTTCAGGGAAACGGTCTGCGCGCCGCCGTCGATTTCGCGGGTCACGGCAACGCTGTCGCCGGACACTTCGACTTTCGAAGCGAAGGTACCCTGACCGTAGCCGCTCAATGCCGCGAGCATCTGGCCGGTCTGGTTGTTGTCGCTGTCGATGGCTTGTTTGCCGAGGATCACCAGCGATGGCTGTTCCTTGTCGACAACGGCCTTGAGCAGCTTGGCCACGGCCAGGGAAGTCAGGTCTTCGGCGGATTCGACGAGGATGGCGCGATCGGCACCCAGTGCCAGCGCGGTGCGCAGTTGTTCCTGGGCAGTGGTCGGGCCGATGGAGACGACGACGATCTCAGTCGCCACGCCTTTTTCTTTCAGGCGTACGGCTTCTTCCACGGCGATTTCGCAGAAAGGGTTCATCGACATCTTGACGTTGGCGAGGTCGACGCCGGAGTTGTCCGCCTTGACGCGAACCTTGACGTTATAGTCGACCACTCGTTTGACAGCTACAAGAACCTTCATGGATTCCTCGTTACTCTCCGGTGAAAAAAAGTCGCCTAGGCGAACCTGGCGGTTGATGCTCATGGGCGCAAGGGCACCTCTAAAAACGCCGGCATGAACCACACATGACCCTGCTCACGGGAGTGAAGACCATTCGTCAGTGATGACTGATGAGTCATTCATTATCGCGGCGTGTAAACTGCGCGTCCGAACCGCGCAATACGTCACTTTGTGCTGCCTTCGCCCTGTCTTTAGAGGTGCTCTTGAAACCAACAGTCAGCCTACGGCGAGCGCAAAACCGCCCGTATCTTGACCGGAACACCTATTCCGGTCAATACGGCAAAATGGTCAGTCATAAGCCGTACGTCAGTGATTTATCTGGCCTGCGGCAATTTCAAACAAACGTTTGTATTGGACCCTGAGAGTGGTGTAGATATAATGCGCCGCTTAAGAGAGACCCGCGTCTCATCCATTGTCGCTTTCGTCGCTTTTCGCGAAGGAAACAACGGACGCAACGCCAAACCTCCAATTAGAAAAAACTGTAGAGCCTTGAGTAGGAGATAGCCTGTGGAACGCGAATACATGGAATTCGACGTGGTCATCGTCGGTGCCGGCCCCGCTGGCCTGTCTGCCGCTTGCCGACTGAAACAGAAGGCCGCCGAAGCCGGTAAGGAAATCAGCGTCTGCGTGGTCGAAAAAGGCTCCGAAGTCGGTGCGCACATCCTCTCCGGCGCGGTGTTCGAACCCCGCGCCCTGAACGAACTGTTCCCGGATTGGAAAGAACTCGGCGCACCGCTGAACACACCGGTCAAGCGCGATGACATTTATGTCCTGAAAAACGCCGAGTCCGCGCAGAAAATCCCTGACTTCTTTGTGCCCAAGACCATGCACAACGAAGGCAACTATATTATTTCCCTGGGCAACCTGTGCCGCTGGCTGGCCCAGCAGGCCGAGAACCTGGGCGTGGAGATCTACCCGGGCTTCGCCGCCCAGGAAGCGCTGTTCGACGAGAACGGCGTGGTCCGTGGGATCATCACCGGCGACCTGGGTGTCGACCGTGAAGGCCACCCGAAGGAAGGTCTCTACACCCCGGGCATGGAACTGCGTGGCAAGTACACGCTGTTCGCCGAAGGCTGCCGTGGTCACATCGGCAAGCAACTGATCAAGCGCTTCAACCTCGACAGCGATGCCGACGCCCAGCACTACGGTATCGGCCTGAAGGAAATCTGGGAAATCGACCCGGCCAAGCATCAACCGGGCCTGGTGGTACACACCGCCGGTTGGCCGCTGGACATCATGGGCACCGAGAACACCGGCGGTTCGTTCCTCTATCACCTGGAAAACAACCAGGTGGTGGTCGGCCTGATCGTTGACCTGTCCTACAGCAACACCTTCCTGTCGCCATTCGACGAATTCCAGCGCCTCAAGCATCACCCAGTGCTCAAGCAGTACCTGGAAGGTGGCAAGCGCGTCAGCTACGGTGCTCGCGCCATTTGCAAGGGCGGCCTGAATTCGCTGCCGAAAATGGTCTTCAAGGGCGGCGCGCTGATCGGTTGCGACCTCGGCACGCTGAACTTCGCCAAGATCAAGGGCAGCCACACCGCCATGAAGTCCGGCATGCTCGCCGCCGACGCCGTGGCCGATCGCCTGTTTGCCGAGTCCGAAGGCGGTGACGAACTGACCGCCTACGTCGACAGCTTCAAGAACAGCTGGCTGTATGAAGAACTGTTCGCCAGCCGCAACTTCGGCCCGGCGATTCACAAATACGGCGCGATCATCGGCGGTGGCTTCAACTGGCTCGACCAGAACATCTTCGGCGGCAAAATGCCGTTCACCCTGCACGATACCAAGCCCGACTATGCCTGCCTCAAGCTGGCGGCCGATTGCAAGAAGATCGACTACCCGAAACCGGACGGCAAGATCAGCTTCGACAAACTCAGCTCGGTGTTCATCTCCGGTACCAACCATGAAGAAGAACAGCCCTGCCACCTGAAGCTGACCGATCCGAGCATTCCGATCAGCAAGAACCTGCCGCTGTACGACGAACCGGCACAGCGCTACTGCCCGGCCGGCGTGTATGAAGTGGTAACCAAGGAAGACGGCGAGAAGCGCTTCCAGATCAACGCCCAGAACTGTGTGCACTGCAAGACCTGCGACATCAAGGACCCTGCGCAGAACATCACCTGGGTTTCCCCGGAAGGCGCCGGTGGGCCGACTTACCCGAACATGTAAGCCGATTCGCTGAACCACAAGGCTCCCGCAATGGGGGCCTTTTTGTTGCCTGCAATTCAAGAAACACTGCAGTCCAAATGTGGGAGCCGGCTTGCTCGCGAAAGCAGCGTGTCAGTCGACAAAAATACTGGCAGATACGCCGCTTTCGCGAGCAAGCCCGCTCCCACAGAGGGATTTGCGCTGGATCACGCCACGCGCTCCTCCCCAGGGTTGCGTTCGAAGTAGCGCTTGTACTCCCGACTGAACTGCGACGGGCTCTGATAGCCCACCTGGTGCGCCACCTGGGCCACGCCCATGCCTTCGATGAGCAGCAGCCGCTGGGCCTTGAGCAGGCGCAAGCGCTTGAGGTACTGCACCGGCGAGAGCAAGGTGCTGCGCTTGAAATGCTCATGAAAGGTCGAAGCGCTCATGTTCGCGCAACTGGCCAATGTCTCGACGTTCAGCGGCTCGGTGAAGTGCGCGTGCAAATGGCTCAAGGATGCCGCGATCCGGGCGAACTGGCCTTGCTGCTCCACCAGCGCCCGCAACACATCGGCCTGGGGCCCGCGCAACGCGACGAACAGCAACTCCCGCAGCCGCGCCTGGCCCATGACCTGGCACTCCAACGGATCGTGCAAACAGCGCAACAAACGTTCGACACACCCGCGCATGGCGTCATCGAGCACGGCGCAGGTCATCGATTCCGGCGTCTGCGGCGCCAGGTTCCGACCCGGTACCAGCCCCATGGCCAGCACCAGTTCCCCCAGCATCGCCCGATCGATCGCAACGGAAACCCCAAGCAGTGGAGCATTGGGCATGGCGTAGGTTTCGCATTCGAACGGCACCGGCAAGGCCTGGATCAGATAATGCCCGGCGCCATATTCCAGCGTGCGAGGCCCCAGGTACGCCAGTTTGCTACCCTGGGCAATGATCACCAGACTCGGTTCGTAGAGCTGCGGGCCACGCGCAACGTCCTGGCTGGCCCGAAGCGTATGCACGCCGGGCAGAGGCGTCGGGACGAAACCGTCGCGGGTCGCCAAGGGTTCTATCAATGAAACCAGCGTGGCGTTGGCATCGAGATGGCGGGTCAACAACATGGGCGAAAACTTCACGAAAAAAGGGATGAAACCATCATCGCAGGTCTGTTGCCACATAGGATCAGATCCTGGCCAAGACCGGAGGATTAGGCATGACAGGCGGAGGAATCGCCATCGCCGCCGGCCGCCAGGACTCCCAGAATGAACCCCTCACCGTTCACTGCTTAGCGAGGTCCATCATGTACACAGCCATCGGATATGCCGCCCAGTCGGCCACCACTCCCCTCGCCCCCATGAAGTTCGAACGCCGTAGCCCACGAGAGGACGATGTGGCGATCGATATTCTCTACTGCGGCGTCTGTCATTCCGACATCCACCAGGCCCGCAATGAATGGGGTATCGCCGTTTATCCGCTGATGCCCGGCCATGAGATTGTAGGCAAAGTCACCGCCGTCGGTGCGAATGTCACCCGTTATAAGGTCGGCGACCTGGTGGGCGTTGGCTGCATGGTCGACTCCTGCCGCGAGTGCGAAGCCTGTCGCGCTGATCTGGAGCAATACTGCTACCAGGGCATGACACAGACCTACGCCAGCCCGGACCGTATCAGCGGCGGCCACACCATGGGCGGTTACTCCAACAGCATCGTGGTCAGCGAGCACTTCGTGCTGCGCATCCCGGATACCCTCGACCCGGCCGGCGCCGCGCCGATTCTCTGCGCCGGCATTACCACTTACTCGCCCCTCAAGCACTATGGCGTGAAGGCTGGCGACAAGGTTGGCGTGCTGGGTATGGGCGGCCTCGGGCACATGGGCATCAAGTTCGCCAAGGCCATGGGCGCGGAAGTGACGTTGTTCACCCGCTCGGCGAGCAAGGCTGAAGAAGCCCGTCGCCAAGGTGCGGACCACGTGATCGTGTCCACCGACGCCGAGCAGATGGCCGCTGCCGCCGGACGCTTCAACTTCCTGCTGGACACCATTCCGGTGCAACACGACCTCAACCCCTACCTCGACACCTTGCGTTTCGACGGTGTGCATATCCTGGTAGGTCTGGTCGAACCGATTGATCCGCCGGTCCATGCCGCAAAACTGATCATGGGCCGTCGGGTCCTGGCCGGTTCGTTGATCGGCGGTATTGCCGAAACCCAGGAAGTGCTGGATTTCTGCGCCGAACACAACATCAGCTGCGACATTGAAATGCTCGACATTCGCCAGATCAACGAGGCCTACAGCCGCATGATCGCCGGGGATGTGAAGTACCGCTTCGTCATCGACATGGCGACCCTCAAGGCCTGACCTTCGTCAGACCTTGGCACCCAGCTCCGCCGACAGCCGGGCTGTGACCCCTTTGACCAGGGGAATCAGCTCGGCCATTTTTTCCAGCGGCATGTACGGCACGGTGCTGGCGATACTGATACCGGCGACAATGCGCTTGCCGGCGTCACGGATCGGCGCCGCCACGCAACGAATCGACGGTTCGTTGTCTTCCAGGTCGAAGGCATAGCCCCCCGCCACGTACTCCACCATCCGTTGCTGGAACTGCTCCCAGGATTGCTCCTGATGCTGGGGCCAGAACTGATTTTTCCCGCCGGCCGGCAGGCTGATTTCGTACAGCCGCTTCCATTGTTCCTGCGTGTCATCGAGCATCAGCGCCTTGCCGATCCCGGTGCGCGCCAACGGCATGCGGTGACCTACGCGCGAGCGCATCTCCGGGCCGTTGCGCCCCGGATTCTTCAGCAGGTACAAGACCTCGTCGCCCTCGCGAATCGCCAGGTGAACCGTGTCGCCGGTGAGCGCCGACAACTCGTCCAGGTACGGCCCCGCCAGGCTCACCAGTGGCAGTTCTTCCCGGGCCTGGAAACCCAATTCGATCAATTTCGGCCCCAGCAGGTAGCCCACTTGCGGCACCACGCGCAGGTAACGTTCGTCCACCAGGCAACTGGCCAGGCGATGGGTGGTGCTGCGGGTGGTGCCGATCAGCCGGGCGATTTCCTTCAAGTCACGGGCGCCGCTGGCGACCGCCTGGACCACGCCCAGGCCACGCAGCAATGTCTGCGTGCCCGTAGGCGCGGCGTCCTTGGTGATTTTTGGATCGTCTTGCTGCATATCCGGCCTTCAACAGTGAGCGGGGAACGGGCGGCATTATGGTCGCCCGCCCCGTCGGACTACAACTCGATGCGCTCGACCTTCCCCACCAGCAGGATGTAGGACAGCGCGCCAATCAATGCCAGTACAGCGATGTAGGTGATGGCAGGGGCAAACGAATCACCGCTGGCGAGAAAGCCGATGACGATAGGCGTGGCGATGGCCGCCAGGTTACCGATGAAGTTGAACACCCCGCCGGTCAACCCGAGCAATCGCGCCGGCGCCAGTGTCGAGACCAGTGACCAGGTGATCGACGCCAGGCCGTTGCCGAAGAACGCCAGGGCCAGGAAGGCGATGACCAGCGGCGTCGATTCGACAAAGTTGGCGCCGATGATCGACGTAGAGATCAGCAACCCACCAATGATCGGCAGCTTGCGCGCGAACCCCACGCTGGTGCCGCGACGGATCAGCCAGTCGGAAAAGAACCCGGAACACAGCACGCCGACAAACGCCGCAAGGAACGGCAACGACGCCAGCAGGCCGGACTTGATGAAGTCCATGCCGCGATATTTCACCAGGTAGGTCGGGAACCAGGTCAGGAAAAACCACAGCGTGGAGTTGAGGCAAAACTGCCCCAGGTAAATGCCCCACAACTTGCGTTGGGTCAGGACGATGCCCAGGTCGGCCCAGCTGAATTTCGCCTTGGCCTTAGCGGTATCGGCCTGGATATCCACCAACCCACCGCCTTCGCGGATCAGTTCGATTTCAGCGGCGTTGGCGCCTTTGAAATCCCGTGGCTCGCGATACACCGCGTACCAGATCAACGCCCAGATAATGCCCACTGCGCCCGTGGCGACAAACACCATGTGCCAGCCGAACGCATGTTGCAGCCAGGCCAATACCGGCGTCAGGAAGGCCAACCCGACGAACTGTCCGGAGGTGTAGAAACCGATGGCCGTGGCCCGTTCACGTTCAGGGAACCAGGTGGTGACCACGCGGCTGTTGATCGGATAAGCCGGCGCTTCCAGGGCCCCGACCGCCATGCGCAGCACGAATAGCGCGATGAAACTGGCCGCAAAACCCAACATCACCGTGGCCACCGACCACAACAGCAGCGCCACGCTGTAAAGAATGCGCGGCGGCACCCGGTCCACCAGCCAGCCACCAGGAATCTGCATGGCCGCGTAGGTCCAGCCGAACGCCGAGAAAATCAGCCCGACGTGGATCGGATCGATGCCCAGGTCGCTGGTCAATGCGGGGGCGGCAATCGAGAGGTTACTGCGGTCCAGGTAATTGATCACCACGGTGATGAACAGCAGGACCATGATGAAAAAACGCTTGCGGCTGGGCGTCACCAACGACGCTTGCGCGCTCAGGGTGTGCGCTTGCATGTGAGGTGCCTCTTTTTATGTTTATTGAGGTAACGGGCGCATTGCTGGAGATCTCCCTGTTTAAGGAGATCGAGTGTGGGAGCGGGCTTGCTCGCGAAGGGGGTGTGTCCGTTAGCGGATGTATTACTGACACACCGTCTTCGCGAGCAAGCCCGCCCCCACATTTAAACCGAGTGAGTCAGAGCACTCACCACTCGGCAAAACTACCATCGGCATGGCGCCAGATCGGGTTGCGCCAGCGATGGCCGATGGCTGCGCGTTCGATGACGTATTCCTCGTTGATCTCGATGCCCAGGCCCGGGCCGTTGGGGATCTTCACGAAGCCTTTGTCGTAGTCGAACACCTGTGGATCCTTGATGTAATCCAGCAGGTCGTTGCTCTCGTTGTAGTGGATGCCCAGGCTCTGCTCCTGGATGAACGCGTTGTAGCAGACCGCATCCAGTTGCAGGCACGCCGCCAGGGCGATCGGGCCCAGTGGGCAGTGCAGGGCCAGCGCCACGTCGTAGGCCTCGGCCATGTTGGCGATCTTGCGGGTTTCGGTGATGCCGCCGGCGTGGGACGCATCCGGTTGGATGATGTCCACGTAACCTTCGCTGAGGACACGCTTGAAGTCCCAGCGCGAGAACAACCGCTCGCCCAGGGCAATCGGGGTGCTGGTCAGCGGCGCCAGTTCCTTGAGGGCTTCGTAGTTTTCGCTGAGCACGGGCTCTTCGATGAACATCAGTTTGTAGGGGTCGAGTTCCTTCATCAGCACCTTGGCCATCGGCTTGTGCACCCGACCGTGGAAGTCCACGCCAATGCCGACGTTCGGCCCCACCGCGTCCCGCACCGCCGCGACGTTGGCCAGGGCCAGGTCGACCTTTTCAAACGTATCGAGAAATTGCAGCTCTTCGGTGCCGTTCATTTTCACGGCCGTGAACCCCCGCCCCACCGCCTCTTTCGCCGCGCGAGCGGTGTCCGCAGGCCGGTCGCCGCCGATCCACGAATACACACGGATCTTGTCGCGCACCTGGCCACCGAGCAAATCGCTGACCGATACCCCCAGGGCCTTGCCCTTGATGTCCCACAACGCCTGGTCGATACCGGCCAGGGCACTCATGTGGATCGCCCCGCCGCGGTAGAAGCCGCCGCGATAGAGCACGGTCCAGATGTCTTCGATGTTGCGTGGGTCTTTGCCGATCAAGTAGTCGGACAGTTCCTCGACGGCCGCCGCCACGGTGTGGGCCCGACCTTCGACCACGGGTTCGCCCCAGCCAGTGACACCTTCGTCGGTTTCAACCTTGAGGAAGCACCAGCGCGGCGGAACGATAAACGTGGTCAGTTTGGTGATTTTCATCTTGTTATCTCTCTTGTCAGATGCAGCGCACGGGGCGCTGGAAAAGTCTTCAGTTCAAGGCATTCCACGCGGCCACGTAGGCCTTGGCGCGCACCGCCACCTCATCTGCCGTCATTCCTGGCTTGAACAGCCCGGAACCGAGGCCAAAACCCTTGACCCCAGCTTCGACGAACACCGCCATGTTGTCCGGCGTAATCCCGCCCACCGGCACCAGCACGGTCCCGGCCGGCAGCACCGCGAGCCAGGCCTTGACCACCGCCGGACCCATTTGCTCAGCCGGGAACATCTTCAGTACATGGGCGCCTTCGGCCAGCGCGGCAAAGGCCTCGGTGGGCGTGGCGACGCCTGGCGACAAATACAGCCCCGCCGCTTTCGCCGCCCGCAGTACTTTTGGATCGCTGTGGGGCATGACGATGACTTGGCCGCCAGCGGCTTTCACCTGCTCGACCTGTTCCGGCGTCAGCACGGTGCCGGCACCGATCAGGCAATCAGCGGGCAAGCTGCTGCGCAGGATGCGGATACTTTCGTACGGTTCCGGGGAATTGAGCGGTACTTCGATGACGCGAAATCCGGCGCTGTAAAGGACTTCACCGATAGCGGCGGCCTCTTCCGGACGCAGACCACGCAGGATCGCGATCAGCCCGTTGTGCGCCAGTGCTTGTGTGAGCATGTCAGACCTCCAGTCAGGTTTAACGCGATGCGGTGGAATCGAGCAGCCCGGCCGCCACGGCCAGTTGCCACAAACCACGTTCGGTGGCCTGTTCGGCCAGGGTCACCCGGGCGAAACCGCAGGCGTCGAGAGCCCGTTGATAACGGGCGCAGAGTTGGGAATTGCCGATCAACACCACGGCGGGCAAGTGGATGCTGTCGCGTCGCCGACGCTGCACGGTAGCCAGCGCCGTCAGTTCATGGCCGATCAACAGGCCTGAGAGGTAGTCCGCCTGGGCGCTGGCAGCCAGTTCGCCGGTCAAGCCCAGGCTGCGGGCGCTGAACACGGTGGACAACGGACCGATCTCGCCATCCATCGACAACGCCACCTGCACGCCGCGATCGAAGGCCTGGCCGTCGAACGTCGCACCGCGCTGCTGGGTGCGGCCGAGAATGCTGTGGTCACTGAGCACGGCGAAGATTTCGCCGGTCATGAAGGTGTCGAAATGCACGATGCAGCCATCGGTCACTTCCACCCATTTCGAGTGGCTGCCGGGCAGGCCAATCAGCACCGCTCCGTCCGGTAGGTTATGCAAGGCGCCGAGCACCTGGGTCTCTTCGCCGCGCATGACGTTGGGCAGCCGTGAACGCTGGATCACGCCGGGCACGATGTGCACATCGACACCGCGAAGACTGCGAACGGTTTGTAGGGAATGGCCGAGATTGGCGACGTTGGCGGGTGTGTCGCAATAAGGCGCTTCGCGCCAGCCCTGGGCGCTGCCAACCATGCCACAGGCTATGACAGGCAGGCCCGGCTGAGCATCGAGCCAATCGCCACAGGCCTCATCGAAGGCCAATTCGAAGCCGTCGATGCACACCTGGCCAGCCAGGGTTCGTGGCCCGGAGGGCAACTGCATGATCCCCGATGACAGCGAGCGCTGTTCGAGCACCTCGCCCCCGGCGGCGAGTTTGTAAGCCCGTAATGAGGTGGTCCCCCAATCGAGCGCAATCAATTGCGCCTGCATCCGTTTCACCTGTTTTGTTTTTTGGCAGTGAGTGGGACGGACTATAAACCCGGGCGTGACAAAATCTCAATATATAAATATCACTCCCATATAATGGGATTTAACCATCAACACAAAAGCCCATCGCCATTCGCCCGCGACCCTGCTACGTTTTCTATCCGGACGCCTTAGCACTCAAGGAAAAAGTAATGGGACAACTGTTGAAAATCCTCGGCCGCACTTCCTCTATCAATGTCAGAAAAGTGCTGTGGACCTGCCAGGAACTGGAGATCGCCTACGAACGCGAAGACTGGGGCATCGGTTTTGCGTCGACCCATGACCCGAAGTTCCTGGCTCTCAACCCCAACGCCCAAGTGCCGGTGATCATCGATGAGAATGGCGTGCTCTGGGAGTCGAACACCATCTGTCGTTACCTGGTGGGCAAGCATGGGCGCAGCGATCTGCTGCCCGTCGAACCCGCCGCCCGAGCGCGCATCGAGCAGTGGATGGACTGGCAAGCTACGGAACTCAACCCATCATGGGGTGATGCGTTCTACGGACTGGTGCGCAAACACCCGGATTTCCAAGACCCAAAACTCATCGCCGCCGGTGTCAAAGGCTGGAACGAGAAAATGGGTTTGCTGGAGCAGCAGCTGAATCGCACCGGCGCCTACGTGGCCGGTACGGAGTTTTCCCTCGCCGATGTGCTCATCGGCCTATCCGTACACCGCTGGCGCCAGACACCCATGGAGCGTCCGGACTACCCAGCGGTGGCCGCTTACTGCAAGCGGCTCGAACAGCGCCCCGGATTTATCGAGTACGCATCCAACGCATACTCATGAATTTCAATTGCCGTTAGCGAAATCCCGTAGCACCTTGCCGTCCATTCGGTAGCGCACCCACTCTTCCTGTGGTTGCGCGCCGAGGGATTTGTAGAACTCGATCGCCGGCGTGTTCCAATCCAGCACGCTCCACTCGAAGCGACCGCAGTCGTTGTCGCAGGCGATCTTCGCCAGGTGGCGCAGCAGCGTCTTGCCCGCCCCGCCACCGCGCTGTTCAGGCGTGATGTACAGGTCTTCGAGGTACAGGCAGTTGCTGCCCAGCCAGGTGGAGTAACTGAAGAAAAACACCGCGAAACCGATCGGCACGCCATCACGCAGGCAGATCAGCCCGTGGGCGGTCGCGCCCTCGCTGAACAGGCTGCGCTCGATGTCGGCCACACTGGCGATGACTTCGTGGCGGGCCTTTTCGTAATCGGCCAACTCGGTGATGAAGGCAAGGATTTGAGGCGCATCGCTCGGTTGCGCAGGACGGATCTCGATGGACATGAACAGGCCTTGTAGCCAATTGAAAGCGCCATACTAAGCCGCCACGTGCCGCTCGTCACATATCGATCGAACTATTTGATCGCGACACGAACCCACCTTCAAAAGCGCCATTCGTCGCGCCCCAGGCACCAACCCAAATCCAGCGAGGCCCAAGATCAGGCAAGCATTCTGAAAAATGGAGGCGACACCATGATCACTTCAAGGCTGACTGCATTCACCTTCGCCACGCTGCTGTCCTCGGTGGCTTTCGCGGCGTCCACCGCTGGCACCGGGCCGACCGATCCGGTGCAACCACCCAACTCTCCCGCGACCGAAGGCATGCCCAAGTTGAATACCGACGGCACTGGAGACCTGAACAATGGCCAGCCTCCTGCCACTGGCGCTGGCACTGATCCGCGCGTACAGGGCAATGACATGGGACGCCAGGGTGGAATGAATACGCCTGACTCCACCACCCCCGACAACGCAGGGACCGGCGTGGGCTCGAAAACCACGACCGGAGGTTCGGGTTCCGAAGGTGGCGCCGCCAGCCAATAGCCTCTGCTTAGATATTTGAGGAGGAACATCCCATGCCTCGTGGAAGCAAAGACAAATACACCGCCGAGCAAAAGCGCAAGGCCGAACACATCGAAGAGAGTTACGAGAAGAAGGGCCTGTCCGAAGACAAGGCCGAGGCTCGCGCGTGGGCGACGGTGAACAAGCAATCCGGCGGTGGTGAGCGCTCCGGCGGCTCGGGCAAGGCAAAACCGGCCGCAGAGAAGAAGACCGACCGCAAGGAATCGGCCCGCCGCGCAGCCAGGACCCGCGAAGGTCATCCGCGCACCAGCAAGGCCTCCCATGGGACCCAGACCGTGGACAGCCTGATGAAGGAGGCCCGGGCGAAAAATATTCCCGGGCGCTCGAAGATGCGCAAGCAGGAGTTGGTCGAAGCGTTGCGCAAGGCGGGGTGATCGTTGGCGTCAGGGAGGATGCTATCGCGAGCAAGCCCGCTCACACACTGGTTCTGCGCTGTGCCAAGGTTCTGCGCCAGACACAAAACCTGTGGGAGGGGGCTTGCTCGCGATGGCGGTGGGTCAGGTTAGAAGGTGTTGAATGTACCGACGCCTCGCGAGCAGGCTCGCTCCCACAGTGGATCTTCGGTGTGCCGAGGTTCTGCGCCAGACACAAAACCTGTGGGAGCGAGCTTGCTCGCGATGGCGGTGGGTCAGGTAGAAGGTGTTGAATGTACCGACGCCTCGCGAGCAGGCTCGCTCCCACAGTGGATCTTCGGTGTGCCGAGGTTCTGCGCCAGACACAAAACCTGTGGGAGCGGGCTTGCTCGCGAAAGCGGTGGGGCAGGTAGGAAAATGTTGAATGTGACGACGTCTTCGCGAGCAAGCCCGCTCCCACATTGGGTCTGTGCTGTGCCGAGGTTCTGAGCCCTGACACCAAAACCTGTGGGAGCGAGCCTGCTCGCGATAGCGGTAGATGACTCGCCAACGATCTCTGTTTTCAGCGTTGTTTCAAGCGGTCAATCACCACCGCTAGCAACAGGATCGAGCCGCGAATGACGTATTGGTAGAAGGTGTCGATGTTCTTCAGGTTCATCGCGTTTTCGATGATCGCCAGAATCAGCACGCCCGCAATGACATGGCGAATCATGCCGATGCCACCGCTCAACGACACCCCGCCCAGCACACAGGCCGAGATCACGGTCAGCTCAAAGCCCTGGCCAATCATCGGCTGGCCCGAGGTCATGCGTGAGGCCAGGATCACCCCGGCCAAGGCGCCGATCACGCCATGCACGGCAAAGATGATGATCTTGGTGCGATCAACGTTCACCCCGGCCAACAACGCCGCTTCCTGATTGCCACCGATGGCCATGGTGTTGCGCCCGTAGGTGGTGTAGTTCAACAGCCAGCCGAAAAACAGGAAGCAGGCGATAGTGATCAGGATCGGCACCGGCACGCCGAACAATTGACCGTTGCCGAACACGAAGAACGATTCCTGGGACACACCCACCGCTTTGCCGTTGGCAAAGATGTAGGCCAGGCCCCGGACGATCTGCATGGTCGCCAGGGTGGTAATCAAGGCGTTGACCCGCAGCTTGGCAATGACGATGCCGTTGATCAGGCCGACGATCAGCCCCATCACCAGCGCCGCGCTGACACCGAGGAACACGCTGTTGGTGTCGCGCATCACCACCGCCGCGACCACGCCGGCACAGGCAATTACCGAACCGACCGACAGGTCGAAGTGCCCGGACGCCAGGCA
This sequence comes from Pseudomonas sp. DF11, assembly GCF_058148565.1. Taxonomy (NCBI): domain Bacteria; kingdom Pseudomonadati; phylum Pseudomonadota; class Gammaproteobacteria; order Pseudomonadales; family Pseudomonadaceae; genus Pseudomonas; species Pseudomonas sp. DF11. The sequence goes on along the minus strand of NZ_JBYVYN010000008.1, from coordinate 190,398 downwards.
ATACAACATGGTGCAGGCGGCGATGCCGGTGGTGGAAATCGCCAGGCCCAGGCCACGCATGTTCAGCGGCGACAGAAAGTTATCGATCATCAGGGTGCAGAGCACGAAGATGCCGATGGCCGCCAGCAGCATGACCCAGTCGTCCAGGAAACGGCGCAGGTCCAGGGGTTTGCGTGCCGTTGGCAGTGCATTGTTTTGAATGGTCATGATTTACCTCTCAGTTCGCCGCGTCGGCAACGCGTTGGCGCGGCAGCGCCAGTTGCAGCAGGTTGGATTCGTTGGCCTGGTCACGCGGCAGCTCGCCGCGCATGGCCCCTTCGCACAGCACCAGGATTCGGTCGGAAATGCCCATCACTTCCATCAGGTCGCTGGACACCACAATCACCGCGATGCCCTCGGCCGCCAGGTTGTGGATAATCTGGTAGATCTCGGCCTTGGCGCCGATGTCGATCCCGCGAGTGGGCTCGTCCAGCAGCAGGACTTTCATCGGCATAGACAGCCAGCGGCCGAGAATCGCCTTCTGCTGGTTACCGCCGGACAGGAACATGATTTTCTGGCTGGCCGCCGGGGTCTTCACTTTCAGCGACTTGATCTGCTTGTCGGCGTTGCCCCGCTCCCAGTCGCCACGCAACAGGCAGCCAAGGGCGGAATGAGCCGGGCGCGCACTGATGTTGATGTTCTCGCCCACGCTGCCCAACGGGATGATGCCTTCCTTCTTGCGATCTTCCGGGCAGAGCAGCACGCCAGCGGCGATGGCATCCCGTGGCGAACGCAGTTTCAATTCCTTACCGTGCAGCACGAGGCTTCCCTCGCTCTGGCGCTCCAGGCCACTGAGCAAGCGAAACAGCTCGGTACGACCGGCGCCGACCAGCCCGAACAAGCCGAGGATCTCGCCCTTGTGCACCTGGAAACTCACCGGTTCGCGCAAGCCCGGCCCCAACAGGTTCTTCACTTGCAGCGCCACATCGCCGCGCTCCCGAGGACGGTAATCATAGATGTCCTGGATATCGCGACCGACCATGCAGGTGACGAGCTGATCATGGGTCAGCTCGCTCATGTTCTCGAAGGTGCGGACATAACGACCGTCCTTGAATACCGTCACCGCGTCACAGATACGGAACACTTCTTCCATGCGGTGGCTGACGTACAGCACCACTTTGCCCTCGTCTCGCAAGCGGGCGATGATCGCCATCAAACGGTCGATTTCCCGGGCCGACAGGCTACTGGTGGGTTCGTCGAAAGCAATGACGTGGGCACCGCGGGACAAGGCCTTGGCGATTTCCACCAATTGGCGCTGACCGAGGGACAGGCGACCGACTTTTTCCTGCGGGTCGATTTCGTCGGCCAGGCCTTTGAGCAGTGTCAGCGCCTGCTGGCGCAGCACGCCACGATTGACCAGGCCGAAACGCGCCGGCAAATGGCCAAGGAACAGGTTTTCCGCGACGGTCATTTCCGGCACCAGGTGCAGCTCCTGGTGAATCACCGCCACACCGCTGGCGATGCTGTCGGCGGTGCCTTTGAACGCCATGGTCTGCTCGCCGATCTGCAAGTCGCCGCTGCTCGGGATGTAGGCGCCACCCAGGATCTTGAGCAGCGTGGACTTGCCGGCGCCGTTTTCGCCCATCAAGGCATGGACCTGCCCCGGATGGGCAACGAAACTGATATTGGCCAGCGCCTGCACGCCGGGAAAGGACTTGCCGATCCCGTTGAATCGCAAGCTGCCGCCGATGTTGTGTTGCCGTGTCGCTGTTTGCACTTGCATAACCACCTCGAACTCACAGAGATCAAGCGATCCCGGTCACTCAAGTGACCGGGCCGCTTTTGAATCAACCGACCGTCAATTCCACAGGCCGATCTTTTCCAGCTCCTGCTTGAAGTTCTCCCGGGTGATCAGCGTCACCTCGTCCATGGCGGTGTACTTCGGCGGTTCCTTGCCGGTGGTGATCCACTCGTACATCATTTCGGCGGTCTTGTAGCCTTCGATGTGCGGGCTTGGCAGCATCGAACCGAAGAAGCCGCTTTTCGGTTTCTTCAGCTCACCGATGGCGTCGGTACCGTTGATACCAATGCCGATCACGTTGTCGGCCTTGAAGCCGGCCGCTTCGGTGGCGCGTACGCCGCCCAGCACGGTGTTGTCGTTCATGCCGCCGATGATCAGGTTGGTTGCGCCTTCTGGCAGCTTCACCAACGCCGAGTTGACGGAGTCCATGCTGCCGGGTACGTCGAGGGTCTTGAGCGGCGAATAAAGGATATGGTCTGCCGGCATCCCGGCTTTCTTCAGGGCATCGACCGAACCGTCGGTGCGTTTCTTGCCGGTGTCCAGCTCGTTGAAGGTGCTGATCACGGCGTAGGTGTTTTTCCAGTCCCAGTTGCGCTTTTCCGCTTCAGCGGCCATGGCCTGACCTTGCTTCTGACCCACTTCGAACGCGGCCATGCCCAGGTACGGCACGTCTTCCATGAACTTGCCGCTGGCGTCGACGAACCGGTCGTCCACGGCAATCACCTTGAGATCGTTGAGCTTGGCCTTGGCCATGATGGCCGGGCCGAGGGACACGTCCGGCGGGCAGATCACGAAGCCCTTGGCCCCGTTGGCGGCCAGGCTGTCGATGGCCGAGAGGGTTTTCTCGCCGTCAGGCACGGCGATCTTGATCAATTCGAAGCCCTTGTCCTTGCTCGCCTTCTCGGCGAACGCCCATTCGGTCTGGAACCAGGGCTCCTCGGCCTGCTTGACCAGGAAACCGATTTTTACAGGATCGGCCGCCAGCAAACTGCTGCTGAGGCTGACCGCGGTAACCGCCAGGGCGGCACGGCACAGGGAACGGATCCCACGACGATGATTCATAGCTGACTCCTTGTTTTTTTTATTGAAAGCCAAACGCCCAGGGTTCTGCTCCACCGTCGGTGGAATGCGCAGGTTGGACGGTCAAATCAGGTTGCTACACAGCATAGGCCTAAATAGTCATATCGTATGATGATTGGATTACAGGCGAAGTTTCCGACCGCAATCCGGAAATATTCAGTCGTGGTACATGACCGAACGTCCCCCATCGATGGTGATGCATGAGGCATTGATAAACGGTGCTTCGTCGCTGGCCAGGAATACGGCCGTCATTGCCACTTCGATCGGCTGCCCGACGCGCCGTGGCGGGTGCAAGTCCAGTGCTCGCTGGCGTTCGGCATGGGGATCGGCAAAGCCGTTCCAGTAGTCGATGTTCAATTGGGTCTCGATATACCCCGGGGCGATGGCGTTGACCCGTACCCCCTTGGGCGCGTATTCGATGCCCAGGGCGCGGGTCAGGCCCAGCAGGCCGTGCTTGGCCACCGGGTAAGGGAAACAGCCGGGAATGATGTGGGACGAATGGACGGAGGCAATGTTGATGATGCTACCTACGCCCTGCTCGATCATCTGTGGCAACACCGCCTTGCAGCCGTACCAGGCGCCATCCAGGTCGATGGCGAAGCAGCGGCGCCAGTCTTCTTCGGTCATTTCCAGCGGATCACGGAAGACATTGACGCCAGCGCAGTTGACCAACACATCGATGCGCCCGTGCAGCTCGACGGCACGACGAGCCATGGCCTGCAAGTCCTGCGGCTTCGACACATCGGCCTGCAGCGCTTGCACATCGGCCCCGCGCTCCCGCCAATGGGCCGCCACTGCCTCGACCTTCTGCGCCTGGATATCACTGATCACCAGTCGAGCCTGTTGCGAAGCGAACGCGGCGACGATGGCCTCGCCGATGCCTTGGGCTGCGCCAGTCAACAGTACGACCTTGTCTTTCAGGCGCTCACCCTTCGGCGGCTCCGGCACGGGTGGCAGGACCAAGGGCTCAACCATGGTTCAAGACTCCTGCACGCGGGCACGACAAAAACCGGGCATCCACGGATGACCGGCGCAAAGGCGCTTGAAAGAACAGTGGCCGGCGTACGCCGCCGGGGCGTACGGGGATAGATCGTTGCATCACTTCACCTGTTTTGTTTTTTTAGTGTGAGTGCGTATTGCTGATGGAGCCGACTATAAACCCGGCCGCCAAACAATCTCAATATATATATTTACATCCCATATTTTGGGATTCAGCCTGCAAACCTTGTACACGCTATGCCGGGCACATCGACACGCATCGACAGCACCGCACCGTCCAGCGGATGACCCAAAGGGCTCGCGGCGCTGGTGATGTACAACGTCTTCAGGTCTTCACCGCCGAACACACAACTGGTCGGGCGGCTGACGGGCAATTCGATCACCCGATCGACCTGGCCATCCGGGTTCAGCCGCAACAGGCAACTGCCGTCCCAGCGGGCGTTCCAGATGTATCCCCGGGCATCCATCGCCGAGCCATCCGGACCGCCACGCGGGTGCGGGCCGAACCAGACCTCGGCCGGCGCCAGGTTGCCTTCCGGGTAGATGAAATGCCGATACACCGTGCCATCCAGGCTGTCGCCGAAATACACCGTGGTGCCATCCGGGCTCCAGAGCAAAGTGTTCGGAATGCCCAGCCCGCGCAACAAGGGCAGGACCCGGCCATCACTCCCGACGCGAAACAGGCCACCGGACCGCTGCTCGATCGGCAAGTCCTCGCCTTCGGCACCGATGTTGTTCTGCATCGTACCGAGCCAGAGCTGGCCCAGGGCATCGCAACGGGCCTCGTTGGGGCGATTGCCTGGCTGGGGGTCGGCCATGCACAACAGCTTCAAGCCCGGTTCCAGGCCTGGCGATTCAAGATCGAGGCGGTAGACACCGCTGCTCAGGGTCACCAAGGCGTCGCCACTTTGGGTCGGTATGAAGGCGGACACATGTTCGGGCATCTGCCAGATATCGACGTTGGCGCCGATCAGCCGCAGTGCCTGCTTGCCGGCGATATCAACCCAGTACAATGCCTGGGTCGGCTCGTCCCAGAAGGGCCCCTCGCCCAATTTCGCTCGGTGCTCCGTCACAGCCGTCCACTTCATTGAAACCTCCTGTTCCCGGCTTGCCCGGCAGCGTCTGTTCGACCGGCCATGACATCGGGGTAAAAGCGTTTGATCGCCAGGTCGGCGTTATCGATCAGAGTCATGCAGGCCCAGACACCCCGCGCCGCGTCGCGGGCGGCGATGGCATCGGCGATGTCCTTGTGGATCGGCAAGGTGCGGCGCAGCTCATCCGGGTCAGCCGCCGACACTTCGAATGACACCGCCAGCAGCGCACCCAGGGCCGGGACCATTTGTTCGATGAATTGATTATGGCTGGCGGCGAGGATGCACTCATGGAAAAACTGGTCGGCGCGGTTGTAATCGGCGCCGCTGTCCACCGCCCGCTCCAGCGCATGGTAGGCCAGGCGGATCGCCTGCACCTGGTCGGCGGTGGCCCGCTCGCAGGCCCAGCGCACCGCCATCGGCTCGATGGTACGGCGCAGGTCCAGCAAGTCATCGACAAAGTTTTCCGGCAGGCCGCTACGTGACAGCCAGCCCACCACTTGAGGGTCGAACAGGTTCCAGCGTCGCACCGGCAACACCCGCGTGCCGACTTTCGGCCCGACTTCCAGCATGCCCTTGGCGACCAGGGTCTTGATCGCCTCGCGAATCACCGTGCGACTGACGCCCAGTTGCTCGCCCAAGTCCGCCTCGACCTTGATGGTTTGCCCAGGCTTGACCTGGCCGGCGGCTATCCAACCGCCCAGCCAATCGACGGTCGACGCATGAAAACTGCTGGACATGAAAACCCCGCGGGCCACTCTTATTGGAGGTCCACGCTAATCATCATATGATTGGGTGTCAATTTGAATTTACGCACAACACTGTGGGAGCGAGCCTGCTCGCGATAGCGGTGGGTCAGTTAAGGCAAAGTTGACTGTTCTGCCCTCATCGCGAGCAGGCTCGCTCCCACAGTTGATTGGGGATGTTCACACTATTTGTGTTCACAACACATCTCATGTGGGAGCGAGCCTGCTCGCGATAGCGGTGGGTCAGCTGAGAAAATGTTGGATGTACTGGCGCCTTCGCGAGCAAGCCCGCTCCCACAAGGGATCAGGGTTCCAAGCCAATGGGGAAGAACACCCCACCACTCCACACCCCCAACCAACGCTGCCCATCGATATCGCGACTGACCGCCAGTTCCACCAGTTGGTAGAACACATTGCGATGAATCAGCGCTTCGAGGTTGCTGCGCACATGCACATAGGGCGCAGGCTCCTGGGTCTGGGGATCGATCATCACCCGCAGCGGATGCTCGGCACCGGCCTCGGTGGTTTCCTCGACATTGGTGGTGAAGCGCAACAACTGCCCTTCTCCCTGGCCTTCGACCTCAAGGGTCACGGCCACGAACGGTGCGTCATCGACCTTGATGCCGACTTTTTCCACAGGGGTAATCAGGAAGTAATCATCGCCATCGCGGCGGATGATGGTGGAGAACAGCTTGACCATCGGCTTTCGCCCAATGGGCGTGCCCAGGTAGTACCAGGTACCATCCCGGGCGATGCGCATGTCGATGTCGCCGCAGAAGTCGGGATTCCACAAGTGGACCGGCGGCAGGCCTTTGGTCTTGGGGATCTGCCCCAGCAAGTCATTGGCTTTTTGCGGTCCGCTCATGGTGACTCCTTGTTTACTCGTCGCTCATCCCCAGCAGGCTGCGGGCATATTCACGCAAAGGCGTGGCGATGAGGTCTTGTGGCTGCTTGTCGTGCAACGTCAGTAAACCGCCACGACTCTTGATACGTGCAGTATCAATCAAATACTGGGTGCTGGTCTCGATCAACATGATTTGAATCACACTGGTATCGACACCCAGGCGATCCACGGCTTCTTCATCCTGCCATTCGTCAGTGTTGCCAATGCGGTTGTCCGCCTTGGCGAAGCGGGTGTACAGCAGATAATGGGCACCGGCGGCGCGCGCCTCGCCCATGGCCTGGTCAAGACCCTCCGGAACACGGGCGCGGCGGACCATGGGGAAATATTCGATGAAACCGTTAAAGGCCTCTTCGGCCACAACGTTGGGACGCGGATAGGCGCCGCCTGGTGGCGCGAAAGCCCCCTGGGCGATGTAGATGAACGAGTCTGGCTGGATACGCAGGTTGTTTATACGACGGCTGTCACTGTGGTCCAGCAGGCCGGCGTCGCTCATGTGATAACGAACGCCCTCTCCCATGTCGCTGACATTCATGCAGCCACCAAGCGCCAAAATGGCCAGCAGCAAAACCAGGCTACGCATCCTACCCTCCAAAAACCGGTGTCGGAAAACCGGCGAATGGTCGTGGGATGCAGCTTTTGCGCCAGCTTGATGGGAACGGCTGTGGCGAGGGGACTTATCCCCGCTGGGTGCGAAGCGCCCCAAAGGATGGAAATATTTCGACCTGATTCCCCGAGGCGACAGTTCTTGGGGTTGCTGCGCAAACCCAGCGGGGATAAATCCCCTCGCCACAAAAGCCTTGTTCAGCCGCCGATGATTTTCATGATGGTCGCGCCACCGGAGAACGCCACTTCCTGCTTATCCCCCAACGCCTTGACCAGCAAGCGCTGCAGCGCCGGCAATGCCTGATGGCGAGGTTTATCCAAAAGGTCGCCGACGAAATGACGATTACTCGACGACAGGCAGCCATGCAGCCACCCCGTCGAGGACAGCCGCAACCGTGAGCAGGTACGGCAAAAAGGCACGCTTTCGTTGGCGATCACACCAAAGTGCCCCAGCCCCGGTATCTCATAACGCACCGCCGTGGCATCCACCGGTGCGTCAGCTTGCAGGTATTCGTACTGATCGCCGATCAGGCTGAGCAGTTGCTGGAGGCTGACGAACTGCTGCAGGAATGCGTTGGAGTCGCTGGCCAGGTGGCCCATGCGCATCAACTCGATGAAACGCAACTCATAGCCACGTTCCAGGCAGTATTCGAGCAACGGCATCACCTGATCCAGGTTCTGCCCGCGCAACGGCACCATGTTGACCTTGATCTTCATCCCGGTGGCCCGGGCCTGTTCCATGCCGTCGAGCACGGTCGCCAGGTCGCCGCCACGGGCGATACTGCGAAACGCAACGGGGTCCAGGGTGTCGAGGGAAACGTTGATCCGGCGAATGCCAGCGTCTACCAGCAAGGGCAGTTTTTTCGCCAGCAACTGACCGTTGGTGGTCAGGCTGATGTCTTCCAGGCCCATCTGCCCCACCGCCGTCATGAAACGTTCGAGCTTGGGACTGACCAGCGGCTCGCCGCCAGTGATGCGCAACCGCTCGATACCAGCGGCCTCGATCAAATAGGCCACGCCGCGCGCCATGGCTTCGGCTGACAGTTCATCCTGCGCAGCCACCAACCGCTTGCCATCAGGCACGCAGTAGGTACAGGCGTAATTGCAGGCAGAAGTCAGGCTGATCCGCAAATTGCGGAAACGCCTGCCTTGACGGTCAACGATCATGGATCACTCCGGCGAAAGAAGAATCGGACCTGTGAAACTTGACCTCTAAATCAAGATTTCGCAAGACCCAAGCCTGAGTATATTACTGGGGCACTGCGCCATGTAAGCGGACATGGCGCAATAAGACAGCTGAATGTCTTGGCCTGTGCGGCCAATCAGCTGCTCGGGACGTCGGTGTCGCGCTTGCGCTTGTTGCCCATGCGCACGCCAATGTCCATCAGGAACTGGAAGAAGCCTTCCTGGTCTTCCAGCACATTGCTCCAGAACGGTGAGTGATACAGCGCCACCGCGCCGTGCACCAACGCCCAGGCTGCGCAGTAATGGAAATACGGCGGCACGTCTTCGAGCTTGCCTTCGCTGATCCGGCCTTTGATCAGCTGGGTCAGGCGTTCGAAGTTCGAGGCGCGGATCTTGTGCAACTCCTCGACCATCTCCGGTACCTGGTTGCCCTTGACCACTTTTTCTTCCAGGCGGTCGAACAAGCGGTAGCGCTGCGGGTCACGCATGCGGAACTCGAAGTAGGCCCGCGACAGGGCTTCCTTGTCCTTGTCCACATCCGCCGAATGCAGCAACTCGTTCAAATCGCGCTCGTAATCGAGCATCAGGCGCAGGTAGATCTCCGCCTTGGATTTGAAATGTTTATAAATCGTGCCTTTGCCGATACCCACGGCATCCGCAATCATCTCGACGGTGACACTGTCTTCACCCTGGTCGAGGAACAACTTGAGCGCGGTGTCGAGAATTTCCTGCTCGCGGCGGCGAAACTCACGGACCTTACGGGGTTCTTTGTGCATAAGAAAAAGGTCTGAAGGGTCAAAATTCGAAGCCGGGTATTATGCCTAACTTACGCAAAAATGCACGGATCATCCGTTCTCGGCCACTGTTCTTCACAAAACCGTACACACCCGGCCCGCCGTTTCCCGCGCCAATGCACCGCGCCTGCGAGCTTTGACGACAGTGAGAACTTATCCGAAGCGAGCGTATTCCAAATTTGTTTAAAAACCACCCCGGCCCGACTGGACGCGTTGGCATACTGATCAATACTTCAACTGTCGGCGCGACATCTCCCCCAAGTGACGCGCTGATAAAGGTACCAACGGACCGCGTGCCTTTGTTTTACTCCTAATGGTCTTAACCCGGATTCACCCCCCAGAACCCGGGTTTTTTTTGCATGGAATTCAGGCTTGCACCGACCGGACGTGAGCCAGCGGAAACAATTTCTTAAAATTTTCTGTCGTCTGCTCGGCAAACCGCTCGTAGGCCTCGCCGCGCAACATCGCCAGGAACTCCGCCACTTCCCGTACGTATTGCGGAAGGTTCGGCTTGCCGCGATAGGGTATGGGCGCCAGGTAAGGCGAATCGGTTTCCACCAACAATCGGTCAGCCGGTACCTTGCTGGCGACGTCGCGCAGTGCATCGGCATTGCGGAACGTGACAATCCCGGACAAGGAAATGTAATAGCCCATGTCCAGGGCAGCCTTGGCCATGTCCCAGTCTTCAGTGAAGCAATGCAGCACACCGGCCTGGGGCAGCGCGGCGTCACGCAGCAAGGCCAGGGTGTCGGCCCGGGCACCACGGGTATGGATGATCACCGGCTTACCGGTCTGCCGGGCGGCCTCCAGGTGCAGCCGGAACGACGCTTGCTGCACGTCAGCGGCTTCCGGCTCGTAGTGATAGTCAAGCCCGGTTTCGCCAATGGCGACGACCCGTGGATGGTCGAGTTCACGCAACAGCCAATCGAGCGCCGGCGCGGCGTCGGGCTGGACATCCAGCGGATGGACACCGACCGAGCAATCGACATCGGCATAACGTTCGGCCAGTGCCTTGACGTCGGCGGCGTTGTCGGCGCTGACGCCGATGCACAGGAAGTGACCGACACCCCGTTGGCGGGCCGCGTCCAGCGCAGCATCCAGGGAACCGCCGTGGGCAGCGAGATCGAGACGGTCAAGGTGGCAATGGGAATCTACAAGCATAGGGGCTGGGCTACATCGTATGGGTGGGACGGTCGGACTTCAGGGAGCCGGCCAAGTGGGTTTCGATCTGATTGCGGGCCGAATTGTCGCCATCGTTGAACTGCACGCCAACACCAGCGGCCCGGTTGCCCTGGGCGCCTTTGGGCGTCATCCAGATCACCTTGCCGGCGACCGGGATCTTTTCCGCTTCATCCATCAGGCTCAAGAGCATGAACACTTCATCGCCCAAGCGATAATTCTTGTTGGTGGGAATGAACAGCCCACCGTTCTTGATAAAGGGCATATAGGCGGCGTAAAGCACCGACTTGTCCTTGATGGTCAAAGACAGGATGCCGTTGCGCGGCCCGGGACTGACAGGTTCGTTCATGCTGATCTCCGCTGCGATTGAGCTGAGTTTAGGCAGTACCTGTCAGTTTCGACCAGGCAAACTCGCCCACTGCACCAACAGCGCCTCGAGCAATAGCACCCGATTGAGGTTCGCCTTGCCTAGCACCTTCTGACGTTGGGCAAGAATCCAGTCTTGAATGTTCAAGATTTTATCCTGGCTGCTTTTTTGCGCCAGGTACTGGATGACCTTGCGCATGTCCGCCAACCCCAGGCCGGCTTCGTCCTCGGTCAGTTGGTAACGCAGGATCAGGCTGGACCAGTCGCAGAACCAGTCAAACAACAGGAGCAACGGGATGGCGTTCCAACCCTCGGCCAGTTGCGTGGGGGATTGCTGCTGCTTGAGCAGTTTCTTGACCCCATCCACCACCAGGGCCCGCTGTTCACGCACACCCTGGGCCTGAAGACTGACAGCCGCCAGGGGCGAGCCGGCCGCCAGGGTCAGCAGCTCGACACGCTCTTCGTCGCTGCTATCGGGCAAGGCCTGGGCCAGCCACTGCAAACTCATCGCCTCGCTCGGCAGCGGGCAGGCCTGCTGCACGCAACGACTCTTGATGGTCGGCAGCAAGCGGCTCGGCTGGTGACTGACCAGCAACAGCACGGTATCGCCGGAAGGTTCTTCGAGACTTTTGAGCAAGGCGTTGGCGGCGTTGATGTTCATCGACTCGACCGGCTCGATCAGTACCACCTTGCGCCCGCCCATCTGCGAGGTCTGGACCACGAAGCTGACCAGATCCCGGACCTGGTCGACCTTGATCGCCTTGTCTGCCTCTTCCGGTTCCAGCACGTAATTGTCGGGATGGCTGCCGGCCTTGAGCAGCAGGCACGACTTGCACTCGCCACAAGCGTCGTTCGAGACACCCGGGCGCAGGCAAAGCAGGCTGGCCATCAGGCGCTCGGCCAATGCCCGCTTGCCGATGCCGACCGGGCCGTGCAACAGATAGGCATGGGCGTGCTGGGCACGACCGGCCAGTTGTTGCCAGAGACCGTCTTGCCACGGATAGGCTTCAGCCACGGACACGCTCCAGCAAACGCGGCAGCAAGCCGTCCAGGGACTGTTGCACCTGGGCCAGCGGTTGCGCGGCATCGATCAACAGGTAACGCGCCGGATCGGCCTTGGCGCGACTCAGGAAGGCATTGCGCACGGCGTTGAAAAAAGCCTGGCCCTCAAGCTCGAAACGATCCAGCCGGCCACGGGCGCTGGCGCGGGCCAGGCCAATTTCCACCGGCAAGTCGAACACCAGGGTCAGGTCTGGCCGCAGGTCACCCTGGACGAAGGCTTCCAACGCGGCGATGCGCTCCACCGACAAACCGCGACCGCCGCCCTGGTAGGCATAGGTCGAATCGGTAAAACGATCGCAGAGCACCACGGCGCCACGGGCCAGCGCCGGGCGAATCACCTCGGCCAGATGCTGTGCCCTGGCCGCGAACACCAGCAACAGCTCGGTGTCGGGGTTCATGACTTCTTCAATGGGCGCCAGCAGCACCTCGCGAATTCGCTCGGCCAACGGTGTACCGCCCGGCTCGCGGGTCAACACCACCTCGATGCCGGCGGCCCGCAGGCGTTCGGCCAGGTATTCGCGATTGGTGCTCTTGCCGGCGCCTTCCGGGCCTTCCAGCGTTATAAACAAGCCAGTCACAGGCGATCCTTTATCAATATTCATTGCGAGCTCGGCGGCTCGCTGGCATCCGGTTCGGGGGCAGGTTGCTGGGGCGGTACCTGGGGCACGTCTTCAGGCGCCGTGTCGGGAGATGCCGCCGGGATCGGCGCCTGCTCGTCCGGGGTTGCCGGGGCCGGGCTGGAGCGGTAGTCGGCACGGCGCTTGAGCTGGAATTCGCGCACCGCGTTGTTGTGCGACTCCAGGTCATCGGAAAACACATGGCTGCCATCACCGCGCGCGACGAAGTAAAGGCTATTGCCCGACGTCGGGTTCAATGCCGCATGAATCGCCTCGCGTCCCACCATCGCAATCGGCGTTGGTGGCAGGCCCGGAACCAAGTAGGTGTTGTACGGATTTTCTTCCTTGAGATGGGCACGGGTGAGCTTGCCAGTGTAGCGCTCGCCCAGGCCGTAGATCACCGTGGGGTCGGTTTGCAGCAGCATACCCAGGCGCATGCGCCGTACAAAGACGCCGGCAATCTGCCCGCGTTCCTGGGGCACACCGGTTTCCTTCTCCACCAGGGACGCCATGATCAGCGCTTGATACGGCTGGGTGTAAGGCACATCGGCGGAACGCTGTGCCCATTCCTTGGCGAGCACGTCTTCCAGGCGGTCGTAGGCTTTTTTCAGCAAATCGACATCCGAGGTGCCACGCACGAAGCGATAGGTGTCCGGAAAGAACCGGCCTTCGGGAAATATCCCGGGGTGGCCGATACGCTCCATGACCTGGCTGTCGCTCAGGTCGGTGAGGGTCTGCTGGAGCTTTTCATCCTTGGCCAACGCTGCGCGCACCTGGCGGAAATTCCAGCCTTCCACCAGCGTCACGCTGTACTGCACCACTTCACCGCGCTTCCAGACACCGATCAGGCCTTCCATCGTCATGCCTGGCACCATCCGATATTCACCGGAGTGCAACGGCTGGTCAGCGAGATTGAAACGCCAATAGATCCGCAGCCAGAAGGCGTCCCTGATCAGGCCGTCGGCTTCGAGGCGCTTGAGGGTTCCGGTCGGGGTGGTTCCGTTGGGCACGTCCAGCAATTCTTCCTGGGTGATGTTCAGCGGCTGTTGCAGCGCCGAATGGATCTTCCAGGCCGAAGCCCCCAACAACAGCCCTGCCAGGACCAGCCCGGTCTCCAGCAGCAGCAAGAATTTACGTCTCACGAATCAAGCATCCAATAGCGCACGGGCAAGGGTCTGCAGTTTACGGGTGAGCGGGCCAACCGACCAGCGCGCCGAACCGCATCCACGTACCGGCCACACGCCATATACGCTGTTGCAGACGAAGACTTCGTCGGCCTGGTGCAACTGTTCGAGGCTGATGTCCGTGATTTGCGTGGCGATGCCTTGGGACTTGGCTTGAAACAATAATTCCGCGCGCATCACACCAGCCACGCCGCAACGGCTCAAGTCCGCCGTGAACAATACGCCATCGCGCACCAGGAACAGGTTGCTGAACACACCCTCGATCACCCGTGCGGACGTATCCAGCATCAAGCCTTCGGCATGTTCCGAGTCGGCCCATTCGGAACGGGCCAGCACTTGTTCAAGGCGATTGAGATGCTTGAGGCCGGCGAGCAAGGGCTGCTCGGACAAGCGCACGCTACAAGGAAACAGGCGAATGCCTTGTTCGGCATGGGCCGCGGGATAAGTGGCCGGCGGGCTCCCTTGCAGGATGCGCCGGGCCATGGCCGAGGGATCAGCGGCATAACCGCGCAGACTGTCGCCACGGGTCACGATCAGCTTCAGCACGCCGTCACCCAGGCCCCGGGCATAGGCAATCAGTTCAGCGCTCAACGCGTTCATGTCGACATTGAGCGCCAACCGCCGGCAACCTGCCTCCAGGCGTTGCAGGTGACGGTCCAGCAGCACGGGCCCGCCATCGTGCACGGCGATGGTCTCGAACAACCCATCGCCGTAAGCCAGGCCGCGATCTTTCAGCGACAGGAGGTCGGCCGGCTGACCGTCGACCCAGCTCTCCATCAACCGGCGAACCGGCGAAACACCAGCGAACCGTTGGTCCCGCCAAAGCCGAAGGAGTTGGACAGCACCACATCGATGTCCATGCTGCGGGCGGTGTGCGGCACGAAGTCCAGGTCGCAGCCTTCGTCCGGCTCATCGAGGTTGATGGTCGGCGGCGCGGTCTGGCTGTTGATCGCCAGGACGCTGAAGATCGCTTCCACCGCCCCTGCCGCACCCAGCAGGTGACCGGTCATGGACTTGGTCGAACTGACCGCCAGCTTGTACGCGTGCTCGCCGAACACGGTCTTGATCGCCTGGGCTTCGGCCAAGTCGCCGGCCGGGGTCGAAGTGCCGTGGGCGTTGATGTATTGCACCTGCTCGCCGTTGATTTTCGCGTCACGCAAGGCGTTGGCGATACAACGGGCGGCACCGGCGCCATCGGCCGGTGGCGAGGTCATGTGGTAGGCGTCGCCACTGGTACCAAAGCCGATCAGTTCGGCATAGATGGTCGCGCCACGTGCCTTGGCGTGTTCCAGCTCTTCGAGCACCAACGCACCGGCACCGTCGGACAGCACGAAACCATCGCGCCCCTTGTCCCACGGGCGGCTCGCCCGGGCCGGTTCGTCGTTGCGGGTGGACAACGCACGGGAGGCACCGAAGCCCCCCATACCCAAGCCACACGCCGCCATCTCGGCGCCACCGGCAATCATCACGTCGGCTTCGTCGTACATGATGTTGCGCGCGGCCATGCCGATACAGTGGGTACCGGTGGTGCACGCCGTGGAAATGGCGTAGTTGGGTCCCTGGGCACCCAGGTGGATGGACAGGAAACCGGAAATCATGTTGATGATCGAGCCCGGCACGAAAAACGGAGAAATCCGTCGCGGTCCCGAATCGTGCAGCGTGCGGCTGGTTTCTTCGATATTGGTCAAGCCGCCAATACCCGAGCCCATGGCCACGCCGATGCGTTCACGGTTGGCGTCGGTGACCTCCAGGCCAGCATTACGCACTGCCTGGAAACCGGCTGCCAGGCCGTATTGAATGAACAGGTCAAGTTTGCGGGCTTCCTTGACCGACAGGTATTCCTCGACATTGAAGCCCTTTACCGAGCCGCCAAAACGGGTGGAATAGGCAGAAAGGTCGGTGTGTTCGATCAGACCAATGCCACTGCGGCCAGCCAGAATGCCCTGCCAACTGCTCGGCACATCCGTGCCCAGTGGCGACAACATACCCATACCGGTGACTACGACGCGTCTACGCGACACAGCACTCTCCTTTTTCTAATGACGACTTTGCATCAGGCCTAAAGAAAAAACCGCACGCCGTGATGGCAGTGCGGTTTTTCCATGACAGCTAGCGACGACTAAAAACGATTACGCCTGGTGGGCAGTAACGTAGTCGATAGCAGCTTGTACAGTAGTGATCTTCTCAGCTTCTTCGTCAGGAATCTCGGTCTCGAATTCCTCTTCCAGAGCCATCACCAGCTCAACGGTGTCAAGGGAGTCGGCACCCAGGTCTTCAACGAAGGAAGCGGTGTTCACAACTTCTTCTTCTTTAACGCCCAGTTGCTCGGCAACGATTTTCTTGACGCGCTCTTCGATGGTGCTCATACCTTGTTTTCACTCCTAATGGACAAATTCAGGCAGCTGGCCGGTGGGTAAGTGTATAGAAGAACTTTTCGGTTTTTCAACCGAAAGCTTCACTCCTCAGACCCCGCGGCCCGCCGTCTATAAATTGATTGCAGCTTTATAACGGATTTTAGACAGCTCGTATGACATTTTTTTGAAGCAATCCGTCACATTTAACTCATGTACATCCCGCCGTTTACCGGGATTGTAGCCCCGGTCACGTATGCCGCACCGTCCGACGCAAGAAAAGCGACCACGGACGCGATTTCTTGAGCTTGCCCCAGACGACCCAGCGGAATCTGCGTCAACAAGGCTTCACGCTGTGCTTCTGGCAGTTCGCGGGTCATGTCGGTATCGATGAAACCCGGTGCGACCGAGTTTACCGTAATCGAGCGCGAACCCACTTCACGCGCCAACGCACGGCTGAAACCTTCCAGACCGGCCTTCGCCGCAGCATAGTTTACTTGGCCTGCGTTGCCCATGGCACCCACAACCGAGCCAATACTGATAATTCGTCCCCAGCGCGCCTTGGTCATGCCACGCAAAACGCCCTTGGACAGCCGGTACAGACTGTTCAGGTTGGTATCGATCACATCGAACCATTCGTCATCTTTCATGCGCATCATCAGGTTATCGCGGGTGATACCGGCATTATTGACCAGGATCGCCGGCGCCCCGAACTGCTCCTGAATGCTTGCCAGCACCGCCGCAACGGATTCGTCGCTGGTGACATTCAGCTCAAGACCGGTGCCTTGGATGTCATTTTCCTTCAGGGTCGCAGCGATACGCTCGGCGCCCGAAGCGGAAGTCGCGGTACCAACAACGATGGCGCCTTGACGACCCAGTTCCAGGGCAATGGCCTGGCCGATGCCACGGCTTGCACCGGTCACCAGTGCAACTTTACCTTGCAGACTCATGCAAGCTTCTCCTGTTCAGGCCTGCGCTGCACGAGCGGCAGCGAAGGCGTCTGGGGTGTTGAGATTGGAAGTCGACACGCCTTCGGCGCAGCGTTTGTTCAGGCCTGCCAGCACTTTACCAGGACCGCATTCGACCAGTTCGGTCGCGCCCTTGGCCGCCAGGGTCTGTACCGATTCGACCCAGCGAACCGGCTTGTAGAGTTGCTCCAGCAGATCACGCTTGAGGGTCTCGAGATCCGCCGCCACGTTGGCGCTGACGTTCTGCACCACGGGAATCTGCGGGGCCTGCCAGTCGATGGCGGCAATGGATTCGGCAAAGCGCTCGGCAGCCGGACGCATCAGCTCGCAGTGCGACGGCACGCTGACCGGCAGTGGCATGGCGCGCTTGGCACCACGTGCCTTGCAACCTTCGATGGCGCGCTCGACAGCCGCCTTGGCACCGGCTATCACCACCTGGCCCGGGGAGTTGAAGTTCACCGCACTGACCACATCGCCTTGCGCCGCTTCGGCACAGGCGGCCAGCACATCGGCGTCTTCCAGGCCGAGGATCGCGGCCATGCCGCCCTGCCCGGCCGGAACAGCTTCCTGCATCAACTGGCCACGACGCTCCACCAGTTTCACCGCCTCGCCCAGGCTCAGGCTGCCAGCGGCGACGAGGGCGCTGTATTCGCCCAGGCTGTGACCGGCGACGAACGCCGGGCGCGCACCACCCTCAGCCAGCCACAGGCGCCACAGAGCGATCGAGGCAGTCAGGATGGCCGGCTGGGTTTTGTCGGTTTGATTGAGGCGCTCTTCCGGCCCTTGCTGGGTCAGTGCCCAGAGGTCATAGCCGAGCGCATCGGAAGCTTCTTTGAATGTTTCGAGGATCAACGGGTATTGCGCGCCCAGCTCGGCCAGCATGCCGAGGGACTGCGAGCCCTGTCCTGGAAAGACGAATGCGAGGGAAGCAGACATGAAAACAAAGCCCCTAATGATCTTGTCGTCAAAAATTGACGCCCCTGGGGGCGCTAGGAAACTGAGAGTTGGATGGCGGCTCAAACCGACCGGTCACATTTAAGCATTGTCGGACGAAAACGCCTAAGTTAACAAATCCTCGAGGCGACCATGCAGGCGCTCCGGCAGGTTCTCCTGGATTTCGATCACCGCTCGGTTGATCGCACTCTGGAAACCCTGCACGCCCGCCGAACCGTGGCTCTTGATCACGATACCCTGCAACCCGAGGAAACTCGCACCGTTGTGCCGCGCCGGCGCCAGGTCCGCCTGCAACCGACGCATCAACGGCAGCGCCAGGGCGCCGACTGCCCGCGAGACCAGACTTTGCTTGAACAAGGTCTCGATACGCTGGCCAATCATGGTGGCCAGCCCCTCGCTGGACTTGAGCAGGATATTGCCAACGAAGCCATCGCATACCACCACATCGGCCTCGCCACGGTACAAGCCATCGCCTTCGACGAAGCCGATGTAGTTGATTCCCCGCGCGCCCTGCAATAGCGTGGCCGCCAGCTTGACTTGCTGGTTGCCCTTGATGTCTTCGGTGCCGATGTTCAGCAATGCCACACGAGGACGCACGACGCCCAGGGTTTCAGCCGCTACCGAGCCCATCACCGCAAATTGCAGCAAATGTTCGGCACTGCAATCGACGTTGGCCCCCAGGTCGAGCAACTGGCAGATCCCACGCTGGGTCGGGATCGCCGCCACCATCGCAGGCCGATCGATACCCGGCAAGGTCTTGAGGACGTAGCGCGACAGCGCCATCAGCGCACCGGTATTGCCGGCACTGACACATGCCTGGACCTTGCCATCGCGCAGAAGCTCAAGCGCTACCCGCATAGAGGCGTCAGGCTTGCCGCGCAGGGCCTGGGCCGGTTTTTCGTCCATGGTGATGATTTCGGACGCCGGGACAATGGTCAGGCGCGCGCGATCCACAGCCGATTGGCCGCTGAGCATTTCTTCTAGAAGGGAGGATTGACCGACGAGGGTCAGGTGCAACGAGGGTGTAGCATTCAGGCAAGCAAGGCTGGCCTGAACAATGCTGCGGGGACCGAAGTCCCCGCCCATTGCGTCAATCGCGATGACTTGAGCGGACAAGTGATTACTCGTCGGCGCCCTTGTCGATCACTTTACGGCCACGGTATACGCCTTCTGGCGATACGTGGTGACGCAGGTGAACTTCACCAGTGGTTTTTTCTACAGACAGGGTGCTAGCCTCGAGAGCGTCGTGCGAACGGCGCATGTCACGGGCAGAGCGGGATTTTTTGTTCTGCTGAACAGCCATAATTGATTAACTCCTAAACGTTTGGGTCACGCTTTAACTGCGCCAATACACTGAACGGGTTGGACCGCGTTACCTCGTCCTCGCTCGGTTCGGGCTCATCTGCTCCCGCCGGCTGCTGGCATTCTTCCGGATGATGAGCAGGCACAATGGGCAAGGCGAGCAGAAGCTCCTCCTCGATCAGTGACTGCAGATCCAATGGATCTTCGCCCAGTTCCAGCACGTCATAACCTTTCGGCAACGACTGGGTATTCGCACCCTCCTTCACCACGGCGTAACTGCATTCGCTGTGGATCGGCAGGGTGACCAGCTCAAGACAACGCTGGCAAACCATTTTGACTTCAGTGTCGATAAAGCTGTGGATAACCACAGATTTACGTTCATCTCGTTCAAAAACGAATTTGGCCTGGACCGTACCGACATCGTCGGAAAGCGGGTCGCAGAGTCTCTTCAAATCGGCCAGCAGCAGTTCACCTTGAAGGGTGGTGCCACGGTCAGCCAATTTGCGCGGGTCAACGTGAGGTGGAATCGGGTCATTCAACATAGGCGCAGCATTATAGGGATGCCCCCGGCCATGTCAAAGGAAATTCAGCCCTGTCCGTCACTTGCGCACCTCGCTAGAATTCGCCCCTGCCTCTTGGAGCTGCCCATGTTGCCTTTATTACTTGCCTCAAGCTCGGTCTATCGCCGGGAATTGCTTGCCCGCCTGGGACTGCCGTTCGTCTGCAGCTCACCCGACATCGACGAAAGCCATCGCCCCGGCGAGAGCGCCCCCGAACTGGTCAAGCGTCTGGCCCGGGAAAAAGCCCTGGCACTGGCTGGCAGCCATCCGGCGCACCTGATCATCGGCTCAGACCAGGTCGCCGTGCTCGGCGAACGCATCCTGGGCAAGCCTCATACCTTCGAGAATGCTCGCGAACAACTGCTGGCCGCCAGCGGTGCCAAGGTCACGTTCCTGACCGGCCTGGCACTGCTCAACAGCCAGACCGGCACCTGCCAGGTCGATTGTGTCCCGTTTACCGTGAACATGCGCTTGCTGGACACGGCGCGCGTCGAACGCTACCTGCGGGCCGAGCAACCCTACGACTGCGCCGGCAGTTTCAAGGCCGAGGGGCTGGGCGTGAGCCTGTTCCAGAGCACCGAAGGGCCGGACGCCACCAGCCTGATCGGCCTGCCGCTGATTCGTCTTGTGGATATGTTGCTGGTCGAGGGCGTGCAGATCCCCTGAAAACCCACACCCAGGCGCAACTGGACCAGGCACCAACTTATGGCGAGGGGTTTTATCCCCGCTGGGGCGCGGAGCGACCCTGAAGACTGACACCTCGGTGTATCAGGCCGATTGAGGGGGCTGCTTTGCAGCCCAGCGGGGATAAATCCCCTCGCCACAGAGAGACCATGCGCGGCACCGAGCTAGCGCAGTGCGGGCCCCTGGAAGCCCATCCACATCGCCAGATGCTCGGCAATGCTCGCCCCCAGTTTTTTCGAGAAGCGGTCGAACGGCGATTCTTCGATGGTGAAGTCCACCAGATCCTTCTGGCCGATCACGTCCCGCGCCACCGAACTGGCACTGCCCAAGCCATCGATCAGGCCCAGCGGCAATGCCTGCTCCCCCGACCAGACCAGCCCGGAGAACAGCTCCGGATGTTCCTTATCCTTCAAGCGCTCGCCCCGGCCTTTCTTGACGCTGGCAATGAATTGCTTGTGGGTCGTGTCGAGCACACCTTGCCAAAAAGCGGTTTCTTCGGGCTTTTGCGGCTGGAACGGATCAAGGAAGGATTTATGCTCGCCGGAGGTATACACCCGACGCTCCACACCCAGTTTCTCCATGGTCCCGACAAAACCATAGCCGGCCGCCGTCACGCCAATGGAGCCCACCAGGCTGGCCTTGTCGGCATAGATCTGGTCCGCCGCACTGGCAATGTAATAGGCACCGGAAGCACCGAGATCGGAAATCACCGCATACACCTTGATATCCGGGTGCAATGCACGCAACCGAACGATCTCGTCATAGACGTACCCCGACTGCACCGGACTGCCACCCGGACTGTTGATGCGCAGCACCACGCCCTTGACCTTAGGATCCTCGAAGGCGGCCCGCAGGCTGCCGACAATGTTGTCGGCGCTGGCAGGCTCCTTGTCGGCGATCATGCCCTCGATATTGATCAAGGCGGTGTACGCAGAGCCAGCGACGGCGCTTTTTTCCATGTCCATCAGCGGCGTGAACAACGCCAGCGCAAGAAAGAGGTAAATAAAGGTCAGCGACTTGAAGAAGATCCCCCAACGACGGGCGCGACGCTGTTCCTGCACGCCAGCGAGCAAGGTTTTCTCCAGCAGCTTCCAGCTTTTGTCATCACCATTCTCGGCGCTCGCCTTGACGGGTGCTTTCCATTCATCGGTCATGGGTGAATCCCCAGCAAAACTTAAAGGGCCCGCCGGCTCAGCCAGGCGTGCAACTCAGAAAAATGATCAATGGCCAGTCGCGGCTCGAATACCCGTAGCGCCTCGATGGTCTGAGCCCCGTAGCTGACCGCCACCGAGTCCATGCCGGCATTGCGCGCCATCTGCAGGTCGAACGACGAATCCCCCACCATCAACGCCTGCTCCGGCCGCATGTTGCAATGCGCCAGGATCTGCTCGAGCATCAACGGATGCGGCTTGCTGGCGGTTTCATCCGCGGCCCGGGTGATATCGAAATATTCCTCCCAGCCATGGGACTTCAATACCCGATCCAAGCCCCGACGAGCTTTCCCGGTCGCAACCGCCAGACGGTAACCCTCGGCCCGCAAGGCCTGGAGCGTTTCCACCACACCATCGAACAATGGTGAAGGCTCGGCTTCCAGGGCAATGTAGCGATCGGCGTAATGCTGGCGAAAAACCAGCAGTTCATCGTCGTCAATGGCCGGATACAGGCTGCGAATGGCTTCCGGCAATCCGAGACCAATGATGCCTTTGACCGCGAAGTCATCGCACCGGGCAAACCCCATGCGATCCGATGCGACATGCATCGCCTCCACGATCCGACCAATGGAGTTCGCCAGAGTGCCGTCCCAATCGAAGATCAGCAGTTTGTAGTCAGGATGCACTCAACCGCTCCACGGTCTTGGCCCACATGTCATCCACCGGAGCCTGCAATTTCAGCTCGCCGCCATCGGGCAGCGGCACGGTCAGCATGTAGGCATGGAGGAACAGCCGCTTGCCGCCCAGATCGCGGATTTCCTTGGTGAAATCGTCATCGCCATACTTGCTGTCACCGGCAATGCAATGCCCGGCGTGCAAAGTATGGACACGAATCTGGTGGGTACGTCCGGTCACCGGCTTGGCCTCGACCAGGGTGGCGAAGTCGTCGAAGCGACGCAGCACCTTGAACACTGTCAGCGCCTCCTTGCCCTCCTCGTTGACTTCGACCATGCGCTCGCCGGAACGCAGGTTGCTCTTGAGCAACGGCGCCCGGACTTGCTTGACGGCGGTTTCCCAGCGGCCACGCACCAGCGCCATGTAACGCTTGTCGACGCCGTCGCCGCGCAATTGCTCGTGCAGGTGACGCAACATGCTGCGCTTCTTGGCGATCATCAGCAGGCCGGAGGTGTCGCGGTCGAGGCGATGGACCAGCTCCAGCTCCTTGGCGTCCGGACGCAACTGACGAAAGGCTTCGATCACACCGAAGTTCAGGCCGCTGCCGCCGTGAACCGCAATGCCTGCGGGCTTGTTGATCACGATCAGGGCCTTGTCTTCATAGACAATCGACGCCTCGAGGCGCTGCAGCAACCCTTGGGCAAGGGGCACCGGCTCATCGCGTTCGGGCACGCGAACCGGTGGCACGCGCACGACGTCACCAGCCTGCAGCTTGTATTCGGGCTTGATCCGACCTTTGTTCACCCGCACTTCGCCTTTGCGCAAAATGCGATAGATCAAGGTCTTGGGCACGCCTTTGAGCCGGGCCAGCAGGAAGTTATCGATTCGTTGGCCGGCATATTCCGGCGAGACCTCGAGCAGTTGAACGCCAGGGGTCGAAGGGGCAGTAGTTGTCATGGCGGCGATCATAACAATTTTTTATGGAATTGAAGCACTTAATCATTGCTGCTATAGTCGCGAACGCCGCCAAAAGTGGCTGGACAGCGGACTAACGGTCAAAAACCGGCCCTGACCAACGCAATTCACGAGGACGAGAGGCCGTCCTACGGGGCTTTCGCTACGTAACGGTAGAGTTTGCAGGTGTAACGAGCGCAGGTGACATGAGGCCTGAAATACGCCGCAAAGCAGGGTTTTGACTCGCCTTGCGCGCCACATTCACGGCCAGTTCACAAAGTGCAGTCAGCTGCGAACGACCCCGAGCGAGAGCTTCGGAAACAACGCCTAAATTAGCCATGATGCGTGACCTCCCCTTCCGGAGCTCACGGTAAATGCCAACCCGCTGCGGATTCTGCGCGCGGCAGCACCCGAATTATCAGGGATACGTGTAGGGTGGAGATGTACAACCGTCGGTCTGTGTAGCACTAGGCTTATATTTAGACGCTTCATCTCGTCCACAGACGCCGGTTGATTCCTCCTCCTGACTGAGTGCTTGAGTACCAGCAAGCAGGACGCGTCCGTCGCGACTTCGCCATCATTGGGTCGAACTCGCTGGACACTGGATTGGCCCTGCCATATCCAGGACGCACCTGACACCGACCGTGAGAAGTCGTGTGTGCCGAACGCCGTTTCCGGCAGCCCGGAAACCGACGGTACTACATGAAAAGAATGCTGATTAACGCGACTCAACCCGAAGAGTTGCGTGTTGCACTGGTAGACGGCCAGCGCCTCTACGACCTGGATATCGAATCCGGTGCACGCGAGCAGAAGAAGGCCAACATCTATAAAGGCCGGATTACTCGCATCGAACCAAGCCTTGAGGCTGCCTTTGTCGATTTCGGCTCCGAGCGCCACGGCTTCCTGCCCCTCAAAGAAATCTCCCGCGAATACTTCAAGAAAGCCCCTGAAGGCCGCGTCAATATCAAGGACGTCCTGAGCGAAGGCCAGGAAGTCATCGTCCAGGTCGAAAAAGAAGAACGTGGCAACAAGGGCGCCGCCCTGACCACCTTCATCAGCCTGGCCGGTCGTTACCTGGTCCTGATGCCGAACAACCCGCGTGCCGGCGGCATCTCCCGCCGCATCGAAGGCGAAGAGCGCAACGAACTGCGTGAAGCCCTCAATGGCCTGGTCACCCCGGCTGACATGGGCCTGATCGTTCGCACCGCCGGCCTTGGCCGCAGCAGCGAAGAAATGCAGTGGGACCTCGACTACCTGCTGCAACTGTGGACTGCCATCAAAGAAGCCTCGCTGGATCGCTCCGCGCCGTTCCTGATCTACCAGGAAAGCAACGTGATCATCCGCGCCATCCGCGATTACCTGCGCCAGGACATCGGCGAAGTGCTGATCGACAGCGTCGAAGCCCAGGACGAAGCCCTGACCTTCATTCGCCAGGTGATGCCGCAGTACGCCAGCAAGATCAAGCTGTACGAAGACAGCGTTCCGCTGTTCAACCGTTTCCAGATCGAAAGCCAGATCGAGACCGCTTTCCAGCGCGTCGTCGAACTGCCGTCCGGCGGCTCCATCGTCATCGATCCGACCGAAGCACTGGTGTCCATCGACATCAACTCGGCGCGCGCCACCAAAGGCAGCGACATCGAAGAAACCGCCCTGCAGACCAACCTTGAAGCCGCCGAGGAAATCGCCCGTCAGTTGCGCCTGCGCGACATCGGCGGCCTGATCGTCATCGACTTCATCGACATGACCCCGGCCAAGAACCAGCGCGCCGTGGAAGAAAAGGTCCGTGAATGCCTGGAAGCCGACCGCGCCCGGGTACAGGTCGGTCGCATCTCGCGCTTCGGCCTGCTGGAAATGTCCCGTCAGCGCCTGCGTCCGTCCCTGGGCGAAAGCAGCGGCATCGTCTGCCCTCGCTGCAACGGCACCGGCATCATTCGTGACGTCGAGTCGCTGTCCCTGGCGATCCTGCGCCTGATCGAAGAAGAAGCCCTGAAAGACCGCACCGCCGAAGTTCGCGCCCAGGTGCCGATCCCGGTGGCCGCGTTCCTGCTCAACGAAAAACGCAATTCGATCACCAAGATCGAACTGCGCACCCGGGCCCGCATCGTCATCCTGCCGAACGATCACCTCGAGACGCCGCACTTCGAAGTGCAGCGCCTGCGCGATGACAGCCCGGAAGCCCACACCAACCAGTCCAGCTACGAAATCGCTGCGGCTGCTGCCGAAGTGGAAGAAGTCCAGCCGGCTGCCGCCACGCGCACCCTGGTTCGCCAGGAAGCAGCGGTCAAGACCGCTCCGGCCCGTGCCAACGCTCCGGTTCCGACCGAAATGGCCGCTCCGGTTGCCGCCCCGGCCGCCGCACCAGAACCGAGCCTGTTCAAGGGCCTGGTGAAGTCGCTGGTCAGCCTGTTCGCCACCAAGGAAGAGCCTGCCGCGCCAGCCGTTGTCGCCAAGCCTGCCGCCACCGAGCGTCCTGCCCGCAACGAAGAACGCCGCAACGGTCGCCAGCAGACCCGCAACCGCAACGGTCGTCGCGACGAAGAACGCAAGCCTCGCGAAGAACGTGCACCGCGTGAAGAGCGCGCACCACGTGAGCCGCGTGAAGAACGCCAGCCGCGCGAAGCCCGTGAGGAAGCGCCAGCCGTAGCCCGCGAAGAGCGCGCACCACGTCCGCCGCGTGAAGAACGCCAACCACGTGCACCGCGTGAAGAGCGCAAGCCTCGTGGCGAGCGTGAAGAACGTGTTCGCGAACTGCGCGAGCCACTGGATGCCGCTCCGGCCGCGGCTGCCGCCACTGCTGAAGAGCGTCCGGCCCGCCAGCCGCGTGAAGAACGTGCACCGCGTCCTCCACGTGAAGAACGTCAGCCACGTGCCGAGCAGGCAGCCGCCGCTGCCAGCGAAGAAGAAGTGCTGAACACCGAAGAGCAGTTGCAGGAAGATGGCCAGGACACCGCCGAAGGCGATCGTCCACGCCGCCGCTCCCGTGGCCAGCGTCGTCGCAGCAACCGTCGTGAACGTCAGCGCGACGCCAACGGCAACGTGATCGAAGGCTCGGAAGAGTCCGAGTCCACCGAGAACGCCGAAGCGCCAAGCACTGCGGACCTGGCCGCTGGCCTGGCCGTGACTGCGGCCGTTGCCAGCAGCGCGATCAGCGCTCCGGCCGAAGCCCAGGCTCACGAACAAGCCGAACGCGCCACCGCCACGGTGGAAAGCGCGCCGGTTGCCGAAGCCCCCGTAGTCGAAGCCACTACCCCGGTAGAAACCACTGCTTCGCCAGAAGTGGAAGTCGCCCCGGCCCGTGAAGCCCAGGCACCTGAAACTGAAGTGGTCGCCGAGCCTGCACCGGTCGTCGAGCAACCCGTGGCAACCGCTGAGCCAGCCTTCGAAGCACCGGCCGAGGAAAAGGCACCAGAGCCTGCCCGCGAGGAGCAGACTGCGTTCAACTGGACCGCCGAGCCAGCCGCACCGGCACCGGTTGTCGAGCCTGAGCCGACACCAGAGCCAGTGAAAGCGGTCGAACCAGAAGTGGTCGAGCCGGCTCCAGTGGTCGAAGCCCCCGTGGTGGTTGAAGCACCTGCACCGGTTGAAGCGCCTGCACCTGTCAGCGCCCTGACCCCGAACGGCCGTGCGCCGAACGATCCGCGCGAAGTGCGCCGTCGCAAGCGTGAAGCCGAGCGCCTGCAGAAGGAAGCCGAACAAGCTGCCGCTGCCGCCGCTCAAGCGCCTGCTGCCGAGCCAGCTCCAGTGGTGGAAGCAGTCGAGGCAGCCCCTGCCCCGGTCGCGGAAACCCCGGCTGAATCAGCTCCGGAAATCGACGCACCTCAGCACACTGCTGAAGAAATCGCGCCGCGTCACACTGAAGCCCTGGAAAAAGAGCACGAGCCTAAACCTCACGCCTGATTCCACCGCCCAGTAAAAAGCCCCGCCTGGTCATGCCAGGCGGGGCTTTTTTATGCCTGCAGACTTATCCACAGTGGGTCTGGGACCAGGCACAAGACTTATGCCCATGAAGATCCAATGTGGGAGCGGGCTTGCTCGCGAAGGCGTCGGGCCAGCTTACCTCAATGGTGAATGTCAGACCGCTTTCGCGAGCAAGCCCGCTCCCACAGGGTTTTGCGTCGTCTGTTATTTGAAGGTCAGTGCCTCTGGCACATCGACATCCCAAACAACACCAGGGTCATCCACCGGTACTTCGACCACTTGCGCCCCAGCAAACAATATCTTGGCGCCGCGATCCCCGGTGAGCGCCATTAGTTTCGCTCCAAACTCACGCCCAAACCCCACCGGATGCCCGTATTCACCGGCAAGGACCGGCACACTGATGCCATCCTCACGGATCGCCGCCCTCACCTGCTCGATGCTCGACGGCAGTATGAACGGCATGTCGCCGAGCAAAATCAGCCAGCCATCAAGGTCCGGGCAAGCCTGGACGCCGGCAGCGATGCTGTCCCCCAAGCCGGGCGAGTCCAGTTCCACGAAATCGCAGCCGTAGGCCTGGGCCATACGAATGGCCTGCGGACGCTCCGGGCCGGTCACCAGCACGCGCTTTTCCAAGGAAGCTGGGAGATTCACTAACACCTGCTCGATCACCGACCGCACGGCACCGTCGCGCCCCGTGCAATCGGCCAGCAATTTATCCTTGTCCGGGCCTGCGACCTGACGGAAACGGCTGCCCGATCCGGCCGCGAGAATGATCACGCCAATCGACTGGGACATATTCCCTCCTCATCTGCGGCCTACTGCGTTTTTTTCTGCCGCAGTTCAACACCATTCTTGATCGCCACGATTTCGGCCAGCAGCGACAAGGCGATTTCCGCCGGGGTGTGGCTGCCGATGTGCAGGCCGATGGGCCCATGCAGGCGCTCGATGGCCTCTGCTGACAAGCCTAGCTGAGCCAGGTTATCCCGGCGCTTCTGGCTGTTGACCCGCGAACCCAGGGCGCCGACATAAAAAGCCTTGGAGTCCAGGGCCGTGAGCAGCGCCATGTCATCCAGGCGCGGATCATGGGTCAAGGCCACGATGGCGGTGCGCTCATCGGTCTGGATGCTCAACACAGCCTCGTCGGGCATCCCCGAGACGAAGCGGCCATGCTGCTCTTCCCAACCGTAGACAAACTCCTTGCGCGGATCGCAGATCAGCACTTCGAAGTCCAGCAGCCGGGCCATTTCCGCCACGTAACGCGACAGTTGCCCAGCGCCGATCAGCAGCAGCCGCCAACGCGGGCCGTAGATGGCCCGCAGGACTTGCCCATCGAACACCAGGGCGTCGGTCTTGTTGGCCGGGGTCAGGACCACATTGCCGCTGGCGACGCTCAGCTCGCGGGCGACGATTTCATGGGCTTCGCAGCGCTCCAACAGTTCGGCGACCCACTGTGGATCGCCGATCCGCTCCTCGGTCAGACGCAAGGTGCCACCGCACGGCAGGCCAAAGCGCGCCGCCTCTTCGCGAGTAACGCCATAGGTGATCAGTTGCACCGGCGGACCGTCTGCCGGAATGCGACCGTCGTGGAGCCGGGCGATCAGGTCATCCTCGACACAACCGCCCGACACCGAACCAATCACCACGCCATCTTCGCGCAGGGCCAGCATCGCCCCCGGCGGCCTTGGCGCGGTGCCCCAGGTCTGGACCACGGTGAACAACACTACCCGCTGCCCGGCGCGGCGCCATTCAAGCACGCTGCGCAGGACGTTCAGATCAACGCTGTCCATCAGGCCTTCGCCTGCTGCCAGCCTTGCAACTGATAGCGCACAGGCAGGTTACGGATCCGCTTGCCGGTGGCGGCGAAAATCGCGTTGCACAGCGCTGGCGCAATAGGCGGAACGCCCGGCTCGCCGACACCGCCCAACGGCACGTCACCCGGCGGCGTGACCAGATGCACGGCTACTTGCTTGGGTGCCAAGGACATGCGCGCCACTTCGTACATGTGGAAATTGTCCTGCTGCACTTTGCCGTCCTTGAAGCTGATTTCACCCACCATCGCATTACCCAGGCCCATGACACAGGCACCTTCGAACTGGGAGCGGATGCGCTCGGGGTTGATCTGCGGACCACAATCCACGGCGATGTCCGCCTTGTGCACGATCACCGTGCCATCGTCCTTGACCTCGACCTCGATCACCGCCGCCACGTAGGTGACGAAGCTGTAGTGCACCGCCAGCCCCAGGCCACGGCCCTTGGGCAGTTCCCGGCCCCAACCGGCGGCCTTCGCGGCGGTTTCCAGCACCGTGCGGATCCGCGCGGTATCAATCGGATAACGTTCAGGGGATTCGCCGTAGTTCCATTCTTCGCTCAAGGTACGCGGATCGATCTTACG
Organism: Pseudomonas sp. DF11; assembly: GCF_058148565.1. Taxonomy (NCBI): domain Bacteria; kingdom Pseudomonadati; phylum Pseudomonadota; class Gammaproteobacteria; order Pseudomonadales; family Pseudomonadaceae; genus Pseudomonas; species Pseudomonas sp. DF11. The sequence continues at coordinate 160,899 of NZ_JBYVYN010000008.1, read as the reverse complement.
GTCCGGCCCGAGCAATTTGACCTGGTACTTCAGTGGATCCTGACCGGCCTTGTGGGCCAACTCGTCGATGAAACTCTGGATCGCGAACCCGTGGGGGATGTTCGACACCGAGCGATACCAACCCACCCGGGCATGAGCCACCGCTTCGGGGTTCTCCAGGCGCAGGTTGGGAATGGCGTAGGCCATGTTGGTCACGCCCATGCCTATTTCGAACGGCGCCTCGTGGGTCATGCCCGGTGCAAACAGCGCGGTGATACTCGGCGCTACGGTGCGATGCAACCAGCCCGATGGCATGCCGTCCTGGTTCAGGCCGGCCTTGAGGTATTCGGCTGACACGGTATGGAAATACGAGTGATGGATGTCGTCCTCGCGGGTCCATTGCACCCGTATCGGCTGGCCGGGAAACTCCTTGGCGAGCACCGCCGCTTCGACGACAAAATCAGGCTTGGACTTGCGTCCGAAACCGCCGCCCAACAACGTGATGTTCACCGTGACCTTCTCGAAAGGAATGCCCAGGCGTTCGGCGACACGCTCGCGAGTCACCTGCGGCGCCTGGCTCGGTGCCCAGGCCTCGCATTGGCCGTCCTTGAAACGAGCGACCGCGACCATCGGCTCCATCGGCGACTGGGACAGATGCGGCAAGTAATACGACGCCTCCAATGTCGAATCAGCCTTGGCCAACGCGTCATCGAGATCGCCGCTGCTGCGCACGACTTTGCCGGGCTTGAGGGCCGCCGCTTCCAGCTCCTTGCGATAGGCAATGGAGTCATAAGCGGCATTCGGGCCGTCGTCCCACTGGATTTTCAGTGCTTCACGGCCCTTGATCGCCGCCCAGGTGTTCTTCGCCACCACCGCCACGCCGCCCAACGGCTGGAACTCCGAGGGTAGCGGGCGCCCTTCGATCTGCACCACCTTGACCACGCCCGGTACTTTCAGCGCGGCGCTGCTGTCCACACTCTTGACCTTGCCACCATAGACCGGCGGACGCGCGATGACGGCGTAGAGCATGCCGTCCAAATGCACATCGGCCCCGAACACGGCACGGCCGTTGACGATGTCCGCGCCATCGATGGCCCGGCTCGCTTCCTTGCCGATATAACGGAACTCGGCTGGCTGCTTGAGACGCAAGCTGTCACGGCTCGGTACTGGCAGGGCACTGGCGGCAGCGGCCAATTCGCCATAGCTCAATTCGCGACCGGAAGGTTGGTGCAGCACTTTGTGCAGTTGGGCATGGCATTCACCCACCGGGACCTTCCACTGTGCGGCAGCGGCTTGTTCCAACATGGTCCGCGCGGCAGCACCGCAACGGCGCATCGGCTCGTACCAGTGACGCATGCTGCGTGAACCGTCGGTGTCCTGGTTGCCGAAACGTGCCTCATCGGCCGGCGCCTGTTGCACCTTCACCCGTGCCCAGTCGGCCTCCATCTCATCGGCCACGACCATGCTCAGGCTGGTGCGCACACCCTGGCCCATTTCCGAACGGTTGCAGATCACGGTCACGCTGCCGTCGGCGGCAATGCTGACGTACACCTTCGGGTCGTCGACCGCGCCATGGGGCATGCCCTCGGCGCCGAATTTCTTTTCCTCGGCAAAGGCATCCGGCATCCCCCAACTGGCGGCCAGCACCAGCACACCGGTGGCGCTCGCGCCCTTGAGGAAGCCACGACGGCTGAGGTTGCTCAGCACAAAATCATTGGGCAAGCGGCTCATGCCTTGGCCTCCTTCAGGTGAGTGGAGGCTTGGCGGATCGCGGTCTTGATCCGGTTATAGGTGCCACAGCGGCAGATGTTGCCGACCATGGCTTCCTCGATCTGCTCATCGCTCGGGTTGGGGTTGGTCTTGAGCAAGGCGGTCGCGGACATGATCTGCCCGCCCTGGCAGTAACCGCACTGGGCCACGGCGGTGTCGAGCCAGGCCTTCTGGACGACTTGCCCGATCGGGTCGGCGTGGAGCCCATCGATGGTGCTGATGTCCTGCCCTTTCACCGAGCCGATGGGCGTAATGCAACTGCGCGCCGGGGCGCCGTCGATGTGGATGGTGCACGCGCCGCACAGGCCCATGCCGCAGCCGAATTTGGTGCCGTTGTAACCGGCCACGTCCCGGATGGCCCACAGCAGTGGCATGTCCTCGGTCACATCCAGTTGATGGTCTTTTCCATTGAGTTTCAGGGTAATCATGGGCACGCCCGCATAGTTATCGAGTTATGGGGTCGAGCAATCTGCCGCTTGGGTAACGGTTCGGTTGTCGCAGACTGGCTCAGGCTGATCGGGCTCTCTTATCCGGACGCACGCAGGCGTCTGTATCGGGCCTTAGGGATGCAAGGATCGCATCGTTAGGAAGCTAAATTAACCCAGGATCAAACAAAACGCCCTGCACAATCCTGCACAAATGATCGTGCGCAGGGTGTGCAGGGCGTTTTTTCAGGCGGTTGCGAAAGTCCGCTTCAGTACCGATTGGGTTCCATTTCCAGCTCGACCTGGAAACGTTCGGCAATGTCTTTCTGGATACGCAGGGCCAAGTCCAGAAGTTGCTGACCAGTGGCCTTGCCGTAGTTGACCAGCACCAACGCCTGCAATTTATGCACCCCGGCATCACCCTCGCGAAAGCCCTTCCAGCCCGCCCGTTCGATCAGCCAACCAGCGGCGATTTTCATCTGCCCTTCAGGCTGTGGATAAGCCACCAGATCCGGGTATTGCAGCTTGAGGTGGGCCACGTGGGTGGCCGGCACCAGCGGGTTCTTGAAGAAACTGCCCGCGTTGCCCAGCACGGCCGGGTCCGGAAGTTTTTCACTGCGGATGCTGCAAATCGCCCGGCTCACATCGGCAGGCGTCGCCTGCTCGATGCCCTGCTCGGTCAATCGCTGGCGGACCGGGCCGTACTCCAAGTGCAAGTGCGCGACGCGGCTGAGGGCGAAGCGCACCCGCAAGATCAACCAACGCCCCACTTGCTGCTTGAACAGGCTGTCGCGGTAGGCGAAACGGCATTCCTCAAGGGTGAACTCGCGCAGCTCGCCAGTCTGACGATCCAGCGCGGTGAGGCCGGCGAAGACATCCTTGATCTCCACGCCGTAGGCACCGATGTTTTGCATCGGTGCCGCCCCGACCGTACCGGGAATCAGGCTGAGATTTTCCAGGCCCGACCAGCCTTGCGCCAGCGTGTGCTGGACGAAGGGGTGCCAAGGTTCCCCGGCTTCTGCTTCGACCACCACCCGTTCGCCGTCATCGCTGAGCAAACGAATTCCCCGGCTGGCCATGCGCACCACCAATGCGTCGATGTCACCGGTCAGCAGCAGGTTGCTACCACCGCCGATCACCAGCAATGGCACGGCATGTTCGCTGGCATAAGCCAACGCCTCACGGACATCACCATCGTCGTGGGCTTCAGCGAACAAGCGGGCGTTGACGTCCACCCCAAAACTGTTGAAAGGCTTGAGGCTGACGCCCGCCCGTACCTGCAAGGTCATAACCGCCCCTTCAATTCGATCACCAGGCGATCCGTGGCGCGCTCGATCAAGTCCAGCACCTGCTCGAAGCCCTGCTCGCCGTCGTAGTACGGGTCCGGCACATCGTCGAGCTCGGCTTCGTAGCGCCGCAGGAACAGATCCAGCTCGGCCCTGGCATTGGCCGGTTGCAGGGCCTTGAGATGGCGCAGATTGCTGCTGTCCATCGCCAGGATCAGGTCGTAGGTGGCGAAGTCAGCACGGGTCACCTGTTGCGCGCGCTGGGCCGACAAGTCGTAGCCTCGCTTCAGGGCCGCAGCCTGGCTGCGCTTGTCCGGGGCTTTGCCGACGTGCCAGTCACCGGTGCCGGCGGAAGCGACTTCCACCTGCCCGGCCAACCCGGCCTCACGCAACTTGTGGCGCAGGATGCCTTCGGCGGTGGGCGAGCGGCAGATATTGCCGAGGCAGACGAACAGGACCCGCATCAAGCCTCCAGCAGGCGACGAACGCGCTCGAGGTCTTCGGCGGTGTCGACTCCGGTCGGCGGGGCGATCAGCGCATCGGCGACGTGGATCCGCACGCCATGCCACAGGGCACGCAGTTGCTCCAGGGATTCAGTGTTTTCCAACCAGCATGGGCCCCAGGCGACAAAGTCCTGGAGGAAACCGGCGCGGTAGGCATAGATACCGATATGGCGGCGGTACGGTACGCCTTCGGGCAGTACATCGGGGTTCTGGGCAAACGCGTCCCGGGCCCAGGGCAATATTGCACGGCTGAAGGTCAGCGCCAGGCCATTGAGGTCACTCACAACCTTGACCACGCTAGGGTTGAACAGGGTCTGCGCATCCTCGATCGGCTCGGCCAGGGTGGCCATGCGCGCTTCGGTGTGGGCCGCCAGGTTGGCGGCGACCTGATCGATGACGCTCGGCGGGATCAACGGCTCGTCGCCCTGCACATTGACCACGATGGCGTCGGGTTCCAGCCCCAGTTTCTCGGCGACTTCCGCCAGGCGATCGGTGCCGGAATTATGATCTTCACGAGTCAGGACCACCTCGGCGCCAAAGCCTTTGCAGGCCTCGACGATGCGTACATCGTCAGTCGCCACCACCACGCGCTGGGCGCTGCTTTTGCGAGCCTGCTCCCAGACGTGCTGGATCATCGGCTTGCCGGCAATCGACAGCAAGGGCTTGCCGGGCAGACGCGTCGAGGCGAAGCGCGACGGAATGACAACGGTAAAGGCTGCGGTCATTTATCCAGGCGCTCGTCGGTAGTCAGAGTGCGGGCTTCGCTTTCGAGCATCACCGGGATGCCGTCGCGAATCGGGTAAGCCAGGCCGGCGCCCTTGCTGATCAGTTCGGTCTTGTCGGCGCTGAGCTTGAGCGGGCCTTTGCAGACCGGGCAGGCCAGAATATCGAGCAATTTGGTGTCCATGGTATTCCCCTGGATAAAAGGTTTAAGGCAAAAGCCGATCCGGCAACAGGCGCATCAACTGCGTATCGAACCAGGCCGCGAAGGCCGGCGATGGCGCGGCGTCCACCGCCAGGTACCACCAGTCAGGTGCAGCGAAGGCACGGCATTTGACCGCATCCTTTTCCGTCATGACCACTGGCAGCGAAGGTGTGAAACTCAAGGCCTGGGCGCTGTATTCGGCGTGGTCGGCAAACCCGTGCGGTATTGGCCGCCAGTGTAGCGTTTCGAGGGTCTTGAAGAAACGCTGGGGGTTGCCGATGCCGGCCACGGCGTGCAAGGCCTGGCCGGATGGAAAATGGTCGAGAGGACGGCGTTCGCCGCTGGCCAGGTTCACCAGTTCGGTGGGGCGCAATTGGAAGGCAAAGCCGTCCTCACGATCGGCGCTGGCGCCGTTGTACAGCACGGCGTCGACCGATTGCAGGCGCTCGACCGGCTCGCGCAATGGCCCGGCAGGCAAACAACGGCGGTTGCCCAGGCCCCGCGCGCTGTCGATCAGCACCAGCTCGAGGTCCCGAGCCATCCGATAATGCTGCATACCGTCGTCGGACAGGATCAGGTCCAGCGGTTCGGCCGCAAGCAGCGCCTGGACCGCACGACTGCGATCAGGGTCAATCATCAACGGCACGCCTGTGCGCTGGACGATCAACAGCGGCTCATCACCGGCGACGTCGGCGCCCTGCTCGGCCTTGACTCGCCAGGGCAGTTGCGGCGGCTTGGCGCCATAACCCCGGCTGACCACGCCGACCCGCAAGCCGCTGCGCTGGCAATGTTGGATCATCCACAGGATCAGCGGCGTCTTGCCAGTGCCGCCGACCGTGATATTGCCCACCACCACCAGCGGCACGGGGGGCTGATAGATCTGCCCTCCACCCGCCAGGAAACGCTGGCGCTTGCCCACCACCACTCGTCGGTACAACCACTCCAGCGGCCGTAGCAGGGTCAGGGCCGGGTGACCTTCGTACCACGCGGCAAGCAATCGATCGGACATGGCCATCAGGGTGCGGGAGCCGCCTCGACCGTGGTCATGCGCAGATGGCTGAAGCCGAGCTTGCCGGCCGCATCCATGGCGGTGATCACCGATTGATGGGGGGTCTTGCCGTCGGCGCTGATGGACAGCGGCAGGTTGGTGTCACCGCCAGACTCTTTCTGCAAGGCCTCGATCAGGCTCGCCAGGTCGCTCTTGGGCAGCAATTGGTTATTCACCGAAAACGCCCCTTCGGCGCTGATGGTGATTTCCAGGTTCTTCAGTTGCTGGTCTTCGGCCGGCGAGCCGCTGACGGCCTGCGGCAGTTCAACCTTGAGCTGGGTTTCCCGGGTGAACGTGGTGGTCACGACGAAAAACAGCAGCAGGATGAACACCACGTCGATCAGCGACGCGAGGTTGATCTCGATGTTTTCCCGTGGCTTGCGGCGGAATTTCACTTCTTGCCCCCAGCCAGGTCCACATCACGGTCCCCCTGCACCACCTCGACCAACTTGATGGCTTCCTGCTCCATGCCAACCACCAGCTCGTCGACGCGGCGTTGCAGGAACCGATGGAAGAATACGGCCGGAATGCCCACCATCAGGCCGGCGGCGGTGGTGATCAGGGCCTTGGAAATCCCCCCTGCCAGTACCGCGGCGTTGGTGGTCATGCCGGAGCCGGTAAACGCGCTGAAGATGTCGATCATGCCCAGCACGGTACCCAGCAGGCCGAGCAGCGGGGACATGGCGGCGATGGTTCCCAGGGTATTGATGTAGCGTTCCAGTTCATGGATGACCCGGGCGGCGGCTTCCTCGATGCACTCCTTCATGATCTCGCGACCATGCTTGGAGTTCGCCAGGCCGGCGGCGAGGACTTCGCCCAACGGCGAACTGGCCCGCAGCTCCTTGAGCTTGTCCTTGTTCAGTTGCTTGTCCTTGATCCAGACCCAGACCTGCCCGAGCAGATGCTCCGGGGTCACGCGGCTGGCCCGCAGGGTCCACAGGCGTTCGGCAACGATACCCAGTGCCGCGATGGAACTCAGAATGATCGGCAACATCATCCAGCCGCCGGATTTGACCAATTCCCACACAGTGACTGCCCCCTCGAAAAAGTGCGCCACTTTATCACACAGACTCGCCTTGCAGACCCGCCCCGCCGATAAGCGCATCAGCCGATTGCGTTGGATCAATATTGCCCCGGTGGCCCGACTGCTGGCCGATCGCGCCAGTAACGTCGGTGCCCGGCCTCGGTGCGCGGCAACTCGAAAGCCCCCAGTTGCAGACGAATGGCGCCCTGCTCGGCGCTGTCGTAGATCGCCAGGCCCGAGCGGCGGTAGCGGGCCATCACCTGCGGATGGGGATGGCCGAACGCGTTGCCCTGCCCTCGGGAAATCAACACCGAATGCGGCTTGAGACGTGACAGCAACGTCATCGACGACGAACTGCGACTGCCGTGGTGAGGTGCGGCCAGCCACTGGATCGGTAGCGCCAGGGGCTCGTCGAGCAAGGCGCGTTCGGCATGGATGTCGATATCGCCGGTCAAAAGCAGGCGCTCACCGCCTGCCTCCACCAGCAAGACGCAGGATTTCTGGTTGCTTTCGACAGCAGAGGCCCATCGCCATAGCTCGAACCCTACCCCGTCCCATTCCCAGCGCCGGCCACTGTCGCAGGGCCCGGCCAGCAACTCGGCGGACAGCGCATCGGGATCGCCGCTGATCACTTCCTTCGTCGGCAGCCCGTTGCGTACGGCCGGGGCACCACCGGCATGATCGGCGTCGGCATGGCTGAGCAGCATCAGGTCCAAGCCTCGAACCCCCAGTTTGCGCAAGGTCGGCAGGACGACCCGCTCGCCCACATCAGCCTCGCCAAAACGCGGCCCGGCGTCGTATAGCAGGGTGTGCCGTCGGGTCCGCACCAGCACCGCCAGCCCTTGGCCCACGTCCAGTTGCCAGATCTCGGCTTGCCCTGGCGGCAGGTGTTCTCGCGGTGGAAAAACCATCAGCAACACCATCGGCCACCCCAGTAAACGTAGCGGCACACCTTTGGGCAACAGCAGCAGAAAAGCGCCGAGGACGGCGATACCCAGGGCCCAGTTCGGGACTGCGGCCGGGACCCAGGCCGGCATTCGTCCGGCGACCAGCGTCAGCCCCTTGAACAACAGATCGAGCAGTCCGCCGGCGATCCACAGCAGGCCTTCGCCAATGAGAGGGACCGGCAACAACGCCGTGCCGAGCAGCGCCGACGGCAAGACCAACAGGCTGATCCAGGGCACCGCGAGCAGGTTCACCAGCGGCCCGCTGAGACTGACCGGCAACCCCACGATCAACAACAACGGACACAGGCCGACCGCGACCAGCCACTGGGCACGGGTCCAGGTTTGCCACCAGCGCCAGGGCCCCAGGCGACCGCCAAAGGTGAACATCAATATGGCGACGGCCGCAAACGATAGCCAGAACCCTGGTCGCAGGCTGGCAAGCGGGTCGAACACCAGCACCCCGGCGAAGGCCAGCAGCCATGCCCACCACGGGTCCGGCTGCTTGAAGCGCAAGCGCCACAACAGCACCAGGCCGATCATCGCGCAGGCCCGCCGCACCGGCACCTCGAACCCGGCGAGCAAGCCGTAGCCCAGGGCGGCGCAGAAAGCCAGCGCGCAGGCCCAAGGCAACCATGCCAGACCTGCCGGCCACAGGCCATAGCGCGCCGCGCCAGCCACCAACAGGTACACCAGGCCGGCGAGCAGGCCGATGTGCTGCCCGGAGATCACCAGCAAGTGGACGGTGCCGGTGTCTTGCAGCACCTGCCAATCTTCGCGACTCAGCCCGCCACCGTCGCCCAGCACCAGCGCCGCCAGCGCACCGGAGCGACCGTTGGCGTCGACCTGTGCCAGTGCCTGGCGCACCTCATCCCGCCAGGCACCCCGGGCCGCCTGCAAAAGACGGCCGTCCTTGACCGTACCGGTCGCGCCGATACCGCGACTCAACAACCAGGCTGAATAATCGAAGCCGTGTGGGTTCAGCAACCCGGCGGGTCGCTTGAGTTTCACCGCCAATCGCCAGCGCTCGCCGCTGTTGACCGGCGGGCCACCGAACCAGGCGAGACGCAGTGTCGTCGGTAGCCGGGTACGACGTGAATGGGCATCAGCCAGTTCGAAACGCACCACGCCATCGTCCTGTTGCGGCAAACCGACGACGCGCCCCTCGACCCAACGGGTTTCTCCATCGAGCGCGACGGGTAACCGGTCGTCCAGCGCAAACTGCGCCGACAGACAGGCCCAGGCCAGCCCGAACAGGAAGAAACCCAGCGGATAGGTTCGAAACGGCAACGCCATCAGCGCCAGCACCGGCATGGCTGCAATCAGCCACAACGGTGGCAGTGCCGGTAAAAAAATCGGGGCCAACAGCCCCAGTGCAAGCGCGATTAACCCTGTGCGCATAACCCGTCCTTGAGAGTGCCCTCTCCAGGCATAGACGGTCCACGGCACTGTCGGCGTTATCAATTGTCACAAAGTCTGAATCTGCCAGCCGTAGAATCCGGACATACTTGCGGCCTCACTGCGTTGAACCGACCGAGAAGCCTATGCCCCGGCGCCTATTCAAACGTTACATGCCAGACCCAGAGAGCATTCGGGAACACAAATCCTTACGTTTTCTCGGTACCCTGCTGCACGATCCCAACCTTTGGCACCTCAATCGGCACTCCGTGGCCCGGGCGATGGCTGTTGGCCTGTTTGCCGCATTCTTGCCAATCCCGTTGCAAATGTTGCTGGCCGCCGCATTGGCCGTCACGGTGCGCGGCAATATGCCGATTGCGGTGAGCCTGGTGTGGCTGACCAATCCGATCACCATGCCGGCGGTGTTCTTCTGCACCTACCAGACCGGCGCCTGGCTGATGGACGTACCCGCCCGGACATTGCCCGAAGAACTGACCTGGGAATGGATCAGCGGCCAGTTGTCCACCTTGTGGCAGCCGTTCCTGCTCGGTTCGGTGGTGACCGGCCTGGTACTCGGCGCCCTGGCCTACTTCGTCACCATGAGCTACTGGCGCTGGTGGGTGGCGCGGCAGTGGAGGCGGCGCAAGAAAAGCCGGATGTGAGATGCAAAAAAAGGCCTCCTGGGAATGGAGGCCTTTTTTTTGGTGTTCTTATTGGCCTCTTCGCGAGCAAGCCCGCTCCCACATTCGATATTCAGTGAACGCAAGATCAGCGTTCGACATAGATCAGTGTGGGAGCGGGCTTGCTCGCGAAGAAGGCGACGCGGTCTTGTCAGGTACGCATCCCACGCCCGCTGACCAGCAACCGCGCACAACCGATGTAGAGCACTACGGTCGCGACCAGCATGAAGGTAATCGCGATGCTGATCTTGATGTCCGACACCCCGAGGATGCCGTAGCGAAAGGCGTTGACCATGTGCAGCACCGGGTTGGCCAGGGACACGGTCTGCCAGAACGGTGGCAGCAGCGAGATCGAGTAGAACACCCCGCCCAGGTAGGTCAGCGGCGTGAGCACGAACGTCGGGATGATGGAGATGTCATCGAAGTTGCGCGCAAACACGGCATTGATGAAACCCAGCAATGAAAAGATCGTCGCCGTGAGTACCACCACCAGCACCGTCACCCCCAGGTGATGCACCTGCAAATGGGTGAAGAACAACGACAGCAGGGTCACGATCAGGCCCACCGCCAGCCCCCGCAACACGCCGCCCAGGGTGTAGCCGATGAGGATCGTATGGGGCGATACCGGCGAGACCATCAGTTCTTCGATCGAACGCTGGAACTTGCTGCCGAAGAAGCTCGACACCACGTTGCCGTAGGAGTTGGTGATCACCGACATCATGATCAGCCCCGGCACGATGTAGTCCATGTAGGTGAAGCCGCCCATGTCGCCGATCTGCCGGCCGATCAGGTTACCGAAGATCACGAAGTACAAGACCATGGTGATGGCTGGCGGCAGCAGTGTCTGCGGCCAGATCCGCATGAAACGCCGGACTTCGCGGTACACGATGGTATTGAGGGCGATGAGGTTGGGGCGCAGTTCAGAACTCACACTCATACCGCCACCTTCGCCAGATTTTTCTCCACCAGGGACACGAACAACTCCTCGAGGCGATTGGTTTTATTGCGCAGGCTCTGCACTTCAATGTTTTGCAGGGCCAGTTGGGTGAACAGCCCGGTGATACCCACGGTTTTGTCCACCTGGACTTCCAGGGTGTGGCTGTCCACCAGGCGGGCCGGATAACCGATAAGTTGGGGCGCGGCCTTCAGGTCGTTTTTCAGGTCCAGCACGAAGGTTTCCACATGCAGTTGGCTGAGCAACTGGCGCATGCTGGTGTTCTCGACGATGGTGCCGTGGTCGATGATGCCGATGTTGCGGCACAACTGCTCAGCCTCTTCCAGGTAATGGGTGGTGAGGATGATGGTGATGCCTTTCTGGTTCAGCTCGGTCAGGAAGCTCCACATCGAACGACGCAACTCGATGTCCACGCCGGCGGTCGGTTCGTCGAGGATCAGCAGGCGCGGTTCATGCACCAGCGCGCGGGCAATCATCAGTCGCCGCTTCATGCCGCCGGACAATGAACGGGACGGCACGTCACGCTTGTCCCACAGGCCCAACTGGGTCAGGTATTGCTCGGCGCGCTCGTTGGCGATCTTCGGCGGGATGCCGTAGTAGCCGGCCTGGGTCACGACGATGTCGAAGGTCTTTTCGAACTGGTTGAAGTTGAATTCCTGGGGCACCACGCCAATGCAGCGCTTGAGCGCGGCGGGCTCGCGGTCCAGGTCATGCCCAAAGACATTCACCGTGCCGCTGGTCTTGTTCACCAGGGTGGAAAGAATGCCGATAGTGGTGGATTTGCCGGCACCGTTAGGGCCGAGCAAGGCGAAGAAATCACCTTCGGCGACGTCCAGATCGATACCACTCAAGGCCTGGAAACCGTTGCCGTAGGTTTTGGTTAGCTGCCGGATGGACAGAGCGGAACTCATATCGGATTACGCACCAAGAAGGGAGGGAAGAAAACAATAGATAAGGGCGAGCGGCGAGCAATGCAACCACGGCGCGCGAAGGCAATGGTGCGTGGCGTCGCCGCACAAGTACAGTCAAGTGTGTCGATAGTAAGTATTAAGTCAACGCGGTCATGACGGCCTTGCGGTAGGCCGGACGCTGCTGCAACCGCGCGTACCAGGCCTGTACGCCAGGTAGCTCGGCGCGCTGGATGGGCATCTCGAACCAGGCATAAATGAAACTGCCCAGGGGAATGTCGCCCATGCCGATTTCATCACCCGACAGGTAGGGCTGTTCGCTCAAGGTTCGTTCGACCATCGCCAACAAGTCATCGCACTCCTTGATCGCCGCGTTGATGGCCGCCCAGTCCTGTTGCTCGGCCGGGGTGCGCAACACGCCCCAGAACACCGTGCGAAACGGTGCGGCAAAGCTGGACGTGGTCCAGTCCATCCATTTATCAGCCTTGGCCCGTGCCTGGACATCTGCGGGATACCAGGCCGAACCCGACGCATGACGAGCAGCCAGGTACCGCACGATGGTGTTGGATTCCCAGAGCACGAAACCGTCGTCCTCGATCATCGGCACGCGGCCGTTGGGGTTTTTCGCACGGTACTCGGGCGTGTCCACCACCCCGAATGCCCCGCCCGCATCAATGGCCTGGTAGGCCAGTCCCAACTCTTGCGCGCACCACAACGCCTTGCGCACATTCGATGAATTTTTCCGGCCCCATATCTTCAGCATCACGGCGTCCTCGATGGATAAATGCTGCCGCAGCATACGCCGGATCAGGCGTGACTCAAATCGCCCTGCATGTCACCGAGCAGGAGCGGCACCTGCTCGCCAAACAGATGCGGGTAGCATTTCTCCAAGTGTTCGAAGAAAAACGCCTCGGGCACATCGGTGAACTGACCGTGGTCGGTGACGTATTCCATCAACTTCGCCCCTTGTCGATTGAACGGGTGGAAAACGCTGTCGTGACGACCGTCGAATTCCAGGGGAGCCACGTCGAACAACTCGCACAACCCCTGGTTGAAAGCCGGCGTCGCCTTGACCCAGCGGTCGTTCAGGTACAGCTCGGTATAACCATGCATGGCGAACACGTCGCTCCTGAGCAATTCCAGCAGGCGTGGGGTGGACAGGTGGTTGCGCACATCCGCCAGGCCGATACGCGCCGGGATACCGCAATGTCGGGCGCAGCCGGCCAGCAGGGTGGCCTTGGGCACGCAGTAACTTTCGCCTGCGGCCAGCGCGTAACTGCCGCGCAGGGTCGCCGGGTCGCGGCTGAAGGTATAGGGGTTGTAGCGTACCGCCTCGCGCACGGCGTAATAGAGGTTGACCGCTTGGGCCTGCGGATCGCGCTCGGCACCGCGGTGGGTTTCGGTGAAGTCGATAACCGCGGGGTGGTCGCTGTCGATGAACGGGCCGGGGTTCAGGTATTGCTGCATAAAAGGAAAGCCTCTCGGGAAACATCACTCCCCTCAGGGTCGAACTCGGTCTTTGTGGCGAGGGGATTTATCCCCGTTGGACGCGAAGCGGCCCTAAACCTGACACCTCGGTGTGCCAGGCAGATTGAGTGGGCCTGCCTTGGGGCTGCTTCGCAGCCCAGCGGGGATAAATCCCCTCGCCACAAGTACTGTGTTCGGCTGGGGCTGACTGTGTTCGAGTTTATCCACAGCCCAAGCCCAGCGATAACGGCATTCCGGCCAAACAATGGCGTTTTCTCACCTTGTTAACGAACGATTTCCCACGGCTGTTGCCAACCAGACTGGCGCAATACAACTGGGGTTTCCCACGAAATCAATCACATCGCGCTGACCGCCGGTTTTGCAGATGCCGTCTAAGCTCTGAAGGTCGGTTTTGCCTTGGTTCACGGAGGATTACATATGCTGTTGTTGTGGATACTGGTGCTGATCGTCGGGATCGCCTGGCTGGCGCATCGGCGCACCGACCCGCTACCCGCGCTAGGTATCGTCGCGGTCTACCTGTTGGCCATGGGCATTTTCAGCCATGCGCCCGGCTGGCTGCTGCTGATCCTCTGGGTGGTACTCGCCGCCGTCGCCGCCCCGTTGCTGCTGCCAGACCTGCGCCGTCGATACTTCAGTGCGCCGATGTTCGACTGGTTCCAGAAAACCCTGCCGCCCATGTCCCAGACCGAGCGCGACGCCATCGATGCCGGCACGGTGTGGTGGGATGGCGAACTGTTCAGCGGCCGTCCGGATTGGGACTTGCTGCTGGCCTACCCCAAGGTGCAACTGACCGAGGAGGAGCAGGCTTTCCTCGACGGCCCCACCGAAGCGCTCTGCGCGATGGTCAGCGACTGGCAGATCGGCCAGGACATGGACCTGCCGCCTGAAGCCTGGGCCCACATCAAGGAGCACGGTTTCTTCGCGCTGATCATTCCCAAGGAATACGGCGGCAAAGGCTTTTCCGCCTATGCCCACTCCCAGGTGGCGATGAAACTGGCCACCCGCAGCGGCGACCTGGCCTCCACCGTGATGGTCCCCAACTCCCTCGGCCCGGCGGAACTGTTGCTGCATTACGGCACCGATGAACAACGCGACCATTACCTGCCGCGACTGGCCCGTGGAGACGATATTCCCTGCTTCGCCCTGACCGGGCCGCTGGCCGGCTCCGACGCCGGGGCGATGCCCGACACCGGCATCATCTGCAAAGGTGAATGGCAAGGCCAGGAAACCCTTGGCCTGCGCCTGAACTGGGAAAAGCGCTACATCACCCTCGGTCCGGTGGCCACCCTCCTCGGCCTGGCCTTCAAGGCTTATGATCCTGACCACCTGCTGGGGGATGAAGAAGACCTGGGCATCAGCCTGGCCTTGATTCCCACCGATACCCCTGGCGTGCATATCGGCCGCCGTCACCTGCCTCTCGGCGCCGCGTTCATGAACGGGCCGAACTGGGGCAAGGACGTGTTCATCCCCCTGGACTTCCTCATCGGTGGCCAGGCGATGCTGGGCAAAGGCTGGATGATGCTGATGAACTGCCTGTCGGTCGGGCGCTCGATTTCCTTGCCGGCGGTGGGCACCGGCGCGGCGAAGTTCACCAGCCTGGTGACAGGCCAGTACGCCCAGGTGCGCGAGCAATTCAACGTACCGCTTTCGGCGTTCGAAGGTATCCAGGAAGCCATGGCGCGCATTGGTGGCAACGCCTGGTTGATGGACGCGGCACGCATGCTGACCGCCAACGCGGTGGACCTGGGGGAAAAGCCTTCGGTGCTGTCGGCCATTCTCAAGTACCACCTGACCGAACGCGGCCGCGAGTGCATCAGCCACGCCATGGACGTACATGGCGGCAAGGGCATCATCATGGGCCCGAACAATTACCTGGGGCGTAGTTGGCAAGGTGCGCCGATCTTCATCACGGTCGAAGGCGCGAATATCCTGTCGCGCAACCTGATGATCTTCGGCCAGGGCGCCATTCGCAGCCATCCGTTCGTGCTCAAGGAAATGGCCCTGGCAACCCGTGAAGACAAAGACCAGGCGCTGGTCGAGTTCGATGCCCTGTTGCTCAAGCACATTGGTTTCGCCGTGAGCAATGCCGCCAGTACCCTGGTGCTAAACCTGGGCCTGGGGCATTTTGAAAGGGCTCCTGGCAACACCTTGAGCCAGGGCTATTTCCGCGCCCTCAACCGACAGGCCGCGGCATTCGCCCTGCTGGCGGACCTGAGCATGATGTTGCTGGGAGGTGAACTCAAACGCCGTGAACGCTTGTCGGCCCGCCTGGGCGATGTTTTGAGCAACCTGTACCTGGCCTCCGCCGCGCTCAAGCGTTATCACGACCTCGATTCGCCTGATCACATGACGCCGCTGTTCACCTGGGCCATGGAGGAAAGCCTGGGCCAGTCGGAACGTGCGCTGGATGAGCTGCTGAGCAACTTCCCCAACCGGGTGCTGGGTTGCCTGTTGCGCCTGGTGGTGTTCCCCTTCGGTCGTCGTCACAAGGGCCCGAGCGACAGGCTCGACGCCGAGGTGGCGGCGGTCATCGGCCGGCCCAAGGGTGACCCGACCCTCGAAGAGTTGCTGCAAGGCTGCTACCGCCCGCAATCGAGCGACGATCCGGTGGGCGCCCTGCAACACGCCGCCGACCTGCTGGCCGCCGCCCATCCGCTGCACAAGAAACTCCACGGAGCGCTCAAGCAGGGTCAGCTCAATCCGGCGCCAGGCGAACCGCTCATCGACGCGGCCCTGGAAGCGGGCGTGCTGCAAGCCGGTGAAGCACAGACCTTGCGCGCGGCCGAGGCGGCGCGACGCAAGGTCATCGACGTGGATGACTTCGATAAGGAAGAGCTGACGCTGGCGCAGGACAAGGTTCGTTGATGACGACCAGGGAGGCCCGACCTATAGCTCTTCACCTATAGCTCTCTACCTATAAAAGCGGGCGCAACGGCTTTATACTCCTGCGCCCGTTTTACTCTTGAGGACTTATCTCGTGTCCAATGTCGTTGCCGATCACCTTGTCTTGCTTGACCACTTGCGCAGCATCCTGGTCGCCGTGGGTGAGGCCGAACAGGTGCCCGAAGAAAGCCACGCCTTGTTTCTGGAACGCTTCGACGAGTTGCGCGCGCAACTGCCCGTCGACCCGATCGAAAGTCAGTACCTGGGCCAGGACCTCCTGTGCCAGGTGATCGTCCGTTACCCACAGATCGCCCATCTGGTGCCTCGCGACCTGCTCTGGTACTTCGCCGGTGACTGCCTGCACTACATGCCCGACGAAGAGATCGCCCTGTACCAGGCTCTGGAGGAACGTCGTTTCGAAGCCGAGCAAAACGACGAGCCCTTCGACTGGAACCAGGAAAAGCAATTGCTGGCGATGTCGGACCAGGACAGCAAGCACTGATCGCGACCGGTCATGCAAAGGCCCGCACGGTTAACCCGGCGGGCCTTTTTTTTTGGCCTTGCCAAAGTGTGTCGCCTGGGCGGGCCGTCAGTACAACCCATCACTCTCCGGCAACTCATAGTGCGCCGCGACATTGCTGGGACGATACCCACTGCCCACCTTGTCCAGGGTCGGCTCCTTCTCCAGGCACGCCACCAGATAATCAATGAACACTCGCAGCTTGGGTGGCAGGTAGCGGGTCGGCGAATGCAGTAACCACAAGCCACCGTGGTAGGAAGCCAGGAACGTCCAGTCGGCCAGTACCTGCACGATCAAGCCTTGCTCCAAGGCATGACGGGCCGTGAAATACGGCAGGCTGCCGATGCCGATGTGCTGCAAGACAGCCCCCAACCGCACGCCCGTGTGATTGGCCGCGTAGCGTCCGTGCACGCCTACGGTGACGGACTTGGTGCCTTTCTTGAATTTCCAGCGAGCGTCGTTCGGGGTTGCCCCCAGGTAAATGCAGCTGTGTTCCAACAAGTCATGGGGATGCGTGGGCGTACCGTGTTCAGCCAGGTACTGCGGCGTGGCGCAGAGCAGGTGATCAATGGTCAACAACTGACGCCCCACCAGCCCGACCGGCGGTTGATCGGTAATCCGGATGGCCAGGTCGACGTGATCGTCGATCAGGTCAACCTGCCGATCCTCCAGCAACAGTTCCACATCGACCTTCGGATATCGACGCAAGAATTCGGGCATGTGCGGATGAATCACAAAACGCCCCACTGCCTTGGGCACGCTGACGCGGATGCGCCCTTCAGCTTCCTGGGTGAACTGGCCGCTGATTTCCATCACCGACCGAGCGGCGGCGACCATCTCCTGGCAGCGCTTGAACACCTCTTCCCCACCATCGCTCAAACGCAACTTGCGGGTGGTGCGTTGCAACAGTCGGGTCGCCAGGGCTTTCTCCAGGCGGGAAATACTGCGGCTGATGGCCGACGGTGACGAACCCAACTGACGGGCCGCTTCGGAGAAGCTGCCGGTTTCCACGACCTTGACGAAGATGGCCATTTCGGCCAGCAGCGGCAACGGTAGATTTGTGCTCATGACGCAACAGTCCTTTGAAATTCGAACGGATTATCACCCTTTTATGCCCTACCTATAATCCCGTCACAATTTCTGATGTGGATATGGCACATGACGCTTCGCCTCTTTTTCCATAGCGATGACCTCGAGGCCAACGTGGAAGTCCTGGATTGCAGCCCCCGGGAACATGAATTTGCCGTGGTACTGCACGCCACCCTGTTCCACCCCCAGGGTGGCGGTCAGCCCTGCGACACTGGATGGATCGGCGCAAGCCAGGTGCTGCGCGTGGTCCAGGACGGGCAACAGATCGTTCATTACGTCGACAGCCCGGTGGCCTTGGGCATGGCTGCGATCCGCGTGGATGCGCAGCGGCGACAATTGCATTCGCGCCTGCACTCGGCCGGACACCTGATCGGCCATTTCGCCGAAAGCCGTGGCTGGAAGCCGATCAAGGCCCATCACTGGCCCGGCGAAAGCCGTGTGCAGTTCCAGCCTGGGGAAAACCCTCAAGAGCTGGACATCTCGATCATTCAGCAAGGCGTCGACGAATGGATTGCCGACGACCTGCCGCGCCTGGTCACGTTGCGCGAAGGTCTGCGGGAAGTCGGTTTCGGTGAGCTGGCCGCCTACGGTTGCGGCGGTACTCACGTGCAGCGCCTGCGCGAATTGGGAACAGTCACCATTGCCTCGCTTTCGCAAAAGAAAGGAACACTGTCAGTGCACTACCACGTGGCCTGATCTGCGCCAGACCCTGCGACCAAAAAACGGCTCGCAGGCATCCCCCTGTCCCCAGAAAGATATGCCCTGCGTATCGCTCTTCACAACACAAAAAGACAAATTATTGACGGCCATGTGAGCTGATTTTTCCACCCGTCACTTTTTAGTCATTTTTTTGATTCGGGGCGTGGCGCTTTGCCATGCTTGAACTACCGTGAAACAGAAGCGATGACAGGCTCGGCAAAACGCTCATGAAGCGACCTGATCGACACCGTCGTTGCCTTCGAAAACCCCGGAGACCCGGGAACCGAAAAGTTGTTCGCAAGCTGCCTGTCGTTCAGTCAGGCCGGAGAAATGCGCCCGTTTGCTTATAGCGACGAGGCCTGAAACCGGCATATGAACAGGCCGGCGAGATGGAAAGGGGCAGCCCGGGCCTCTTAAGTGATCCGAGGCAAATGGTTAAGCCTAGGGATGGTCTCTTTATCGAGGATCACTTCATGACCCATCGTACTGCTCCGGTTCTAAAACATTTCATTCATGGCCTGTTCTGGATGGGTCTTGGCTTGGATGCGGCCCAGGCCGCCGCGGCAAACTGTTCGCAACTGGACAATTTGCCAGCGACCTTCGAAGTCGGCCAAGGGCTCCAGAGCGAACTGCGCATCCTCGCCCCCGTGACGAAGCTGGCAGTCGGCGACCCGAAAATTGCCGATGTACAACCCAGCGGCAGCGATGCCTTCATTCTCACGGGCCTGGCGCCCGGCGCCACCAGCCTGATGGTCTGGACGGACTGTTCGAAGATCCCCCGCCAGAGCATGGTTTTTGTCAAAGGCAGGGCCACTGAGGCGCTGACCAGCGCAGCGAGCATGCCTTCCGAAGACCCGATGCTGCTCGCCCAGGTGCAGACTGACATTCGTTTCGTTGAAGTCAGCCGGAACAAACTCAAGGAAGCCTCGACGTCTATTTTCGGCAGCCGTGGCAATTTCCAGTTCGGCGCGCCGAGGACCCTGCCCTCCATCGGCGGCATTGTCCGGCCTTCATTGCCGGTCAACAACGACATGTTCAACCTGTCTTTCGCCACCGGTAAAACCCTGTTGATGATCAATGCACTGGAAGGCAGCGGCTTCGCCTATACCTTGGCGCGTCCCAGCCTGGTGGCCCTCAGCGGGCAGAGCGCGAGTTTCCTGGCCGGCGGGGAGGTGCCGATTCCGGTGCCCAGTGCCGGCAGCGACAATGTGTCCATCGAGTACAAGGAATTCGGTATTCGCCTGACCCTGACCCCCACCGTCATCGGCAAGAATCGCATCGCCTTGAAGGTGGCGCCGGAAGTCAGTGAACTGGACTTCACCAACGCGGTGAACATCGCCGGGACATTAGTGCCAGCACTCACGGTGCGCCGTACCGATACCAGCATCGCCCTGGCCGACGGCGAAAGCTTCGTCATCAGCGGCCTGATCAGCACCCGCAACAGCTCACAGGTGAACAAGTTTCCGGGGCTGGGAGATATACCGATTCTCGGCGCGTTCTTTCGCGACAACTCCATCAACCGCGAAGAGCGTGAACTGCTGATGATCGTCACGCCACACCTGGTTCAACCGTTGGCCGCCGACGCGCAACTGCCAACATTGCCAGGTGAACAACTGCGCAATTACGACCCGAACTTCTATCGCATGTACTTCCTTGAACATGGCGAATTTGACAACCGCAGCGGGCTTTCCCAATGAGCCGGCGCCTGATGTGCAAGGCATCCAATATCCAACGGGTTGCCAAGGGGCATTCAATGAAAACAGTGATCGCATTAACGGCGACCTTGATGCTCGCCGGCTGTGCCAGCAACAGCGCGGTGGCTCCACGCACGGCCGATTGCGCCAAGCCTGGATCCGACCAGGAACTGGCCCTGAACATGGCGGAAGACATGGCCAACGAGGGCCGTTTGTACGCCAGCCTGGCGAACCTCGAACGCTTGCCCGAGGACTTGGTCCAGGTCCGCCTGCGCAAGGCTCGGGTACTGCGCCTGATGGGGCGCAACGAGGCTGAACCGTTATACAAAAGCCTGCTCGGGACATGCCTGGCCGCTGACGGTGAACATGGCCTTGGCCAGTTGGCGGCCGCCAGAAATGACAATGCGGCCGCTACGCAATACCTCGAACGCGCAGCGAAAATGGCTCCCACCGAAGGCAAGATCCGCAATGACCTGGGGGTTGTCTACCTCAATCAACGACGCATTTCAGAAGCCCGCTTCGAGTTCATGACCGCCATGGAGCTCCAGCAGTCAGACCCGCTGGCAGCGCTCAACATGGTGACCCTGCTGATCTACCAGGACAACTGGAAGCAGGCCGCCGAGCTCGCGAACATGGCCAAGCTGAGCCCCCAGCAAGTGGCAGATGCCCAAGCCCGCGCGGAAAGAATCAGGGGTTCGGCCCCTAACGCAATGACGTCACCCGCCAACCGCCCCACCGAGATCGTCGATGCCTCAACCGGCGCGATCAAGTAGAGCGTTACGAGGAGTCCAAGAGATGATGACCAAACAATTGATGATCGCATGCCTGGTGGGCCTTTCCAGCACCGCCTGGGCAATCGAACCAGGCCCCTCTTCGCCAGCACAGCAAGGCACAGAGAGCTGGATGCAACTGCAGATTCGCGGCGTGGTAGCCTCCACCAACCTGCAAACCGCCTCGGCCGCCGAACGCGAACTGGCCATGCAGCGCTGGCTCAACAGCTTCAACTACCCGATCCCGGAATTCTTTGACCAGGACTCGGGGGGAGAGATCACCAGTAGTAAATGAAACACGCAGGCAACGAAAGATCGCGGCCTTCGGCAGTGTCTACATTTGATCCGATGTAGGTACTCCTGAAGGCTGCGGTCTTTTGGCTTGAATGGTCGGTAGAGCACAGGCCTGAACCTGTGGGAGCGGGCTTGCTTGCGAAGGCGGCCTCACGATCAGCACCTTCATTGACTGTCGAACCGCTATCGCGAGCAGGCTCGCTCCCACAATGGGCCTGCGGTGAACACAAGTCTCCTGAACACCCAAGATCAACTGTGGGAGCGAGCCTGCTCGCGATGACGGCCCCACATTCAACACCTCCATTGACAGTCACACCGCTATCGCGAGCAAGCTCGCTCCCACAATGGGCCTGCGGTGAACACAAGTCTCCTGAACACCCAAGATCAACCGTGGGAGCGAGCCTGCTCGCGATGACGGCCCCACATTCAACACCTTCATTGACTGTCACACCGCTATCGCGAGCAAGCTCGCTCCCACAATGGGCCTGCGGTGAACACAAGTCTCCTGAACACCCAAAATCAACCGTGGGAGCGAGCTTGCTCGCGATGACGGACCGACATTCAACACCTTCATTGACTGTCAAACCGCCATCGCGAGCAAGCTCGCTCCCACAAGAGCCCTGCTGCCTTACATATTCCCGAAAGCCCTGAACACACCAATCATGGCCGGCCCAATGGCAACCAGGAAAAAGCTCGGCCACAGACAGAAAATCAACGGAAAGATCAGCTTGGTGCCAATCTTGGCCCCCATTTCTTCCGCCGCCTGGGTCCGCCGATCACGAAACTCATCAGCGTAGATGCGCAGAGTATCGGCCACGCTGGTACCAAAACGGATACTTTGCGCCAGCAGACTGACCAGCCCCTGGATATCCTCCAGGCCGGTGCGCGCGGCCAATTGCTTGAGCGCCTCGGTACTGGTGATACCAGCCCGGATCTGTGCATTGACCAGCGCCAGCTCCTCGGCCAACTCAACCTGACTGACCGACATTTCTTCAGCCACCCGTTCAATCGTCGTGGGCAGGGCCAGGCCTGACTCGACGCAGACCACCATCAGGTCCAATGCATCCGGGAACGCGGCGCGCAACCGGCCTTGTCGTGCCTGCTTGCGTTTGCCGACATAGATCGCCGGCAGCAACCAGCCAATGCCTGCCACGAGGGTCACCGCCAACAGGCCGACGACCACTGAAACCTTGACCATCGGCAACAGCAACAACGCAACGCCGACCAGCAACAGCGGCAGCATCAGGCGCACGGCCCAGTACATCTGCACCGCCGAGGCAGAGCGGTAACCGGCGTGGGTCAACAAGGTCTGGGTAGCGGACGTGTGGGCTTGGTCGGTCGAGGCAAAGCGCTGGCCGACCCGTTCCAGCAAAAGCTGCAGGTTACTGGGCGCCTCCTGCCCTGTATTGCCACCGTAACCACGCTTGATCAGCGCCAGGCGCCGCTGTACCGGATCCTGCAAGCCCAGCAACAATAGCAGGAGTGCGACGGCCGCCAGCACTGTACTGAGGCCAATCGCGGCAATGAACAACAGGCGCGCCAGTTCTTCGTTACCGGTAAACCGACTCAACAATCCGAGCAAAAAGTCCATGATTGAAACCTCTCGGCGCAACAGCGCTTAAACCTGGATCCGGATGATTTTTCTTATCCAGAAAATCCCGATCAACATGGCGCAGAACGCGCCGATGATCAGCTTGTGCCCTATGGGGTCATTGATCAGCACCGGCATGTAGCTGGGGCTGGTGAGCACGATGGCGATCGCCAGCACGAACGGGATCGCCACCAGTACCCAGGCCGACATGCGCCCTTCCGCCGACAGCGTCCTGATCTTGCGCTGGAAACGAAAACGTCCACGAATCAAGCGGCTCAGGCGCTCCAGCACTTCGGTCAGGTTGCCGCCGGTCTCGCGATGGATGAGGATCGAGGTCACCAGCATCATCACCGTCATGCTGGGCATGCGCTCCAACAGGCCGAGCATGGCCCGGCGCACGTCGTTGCCGTAGTTGATATCGGAAAACGTCATGCCGAACTCCTGGGCGACCGGCCCCTTGTGCTCCTCGGCGACCAGACGCAGGGTTTCGTTGAACGGGTGGCCGGCGCGCAAGGCCCGGCACATGGCGTCCAGCGCATCCGGCAAACCCTCTTCGAACGCGGCGAAACGCTTGCTGCGGTCACGCAGGATCTTCAACACCGGCACCCAGGTCACCGCAAATGCCGCCAGCAGTGCCATCCACCAGACCGGCGAGACCATCAGCACCAGCGCACCGGCCGCCACACCCAGGATCAGACCGAGCAGCATGACCCGATAAGCCCGGTATTCATGCCCGGCCTGCTCGATCAGCTGCGTCAGGTTGGCCATGAACGGCAGTTGTTCCAGACGGGCTTCCAGGGGTGACAGGCGCGTCAGGTATTTCTGCCGCAACACGGTCTGCATGTTGGGCAAGTGGTTGGCCTTCTCCAGCACATGCAAGCGCCCGCGAATGCGCTTGCGCATTTTGCCGGCCTCGCCGAACACCGGCACTACCACGCCCTGGGACAGCAGGAACACGGCAATGAACACCATGCCAAGGAAAATCAGGATGAACTCGCCGGGAATATTGTTCATGACGACCGGCCCTCCATCCACTCAGGGCGAAACAAGGTCAGCGGCAACTCGATGCCACGTTTGGCCAGCACATCGCGGAAGGCCGGGATCATGCCGCTGGGCCGATACTCCCCGAGCACCTCGCCGTGCTCGCCGATGCCTTGGCGTACGAAGGAGAAAATTTCGGTCATGGTGATGACCTCCCCTTCCATCCCGTTGATCTCTTGCATGCTCACCACGCGTCGCTTGCCGTCTTCTTGACGCTCCAGTTGGATCACCACATCGATGGCCGAGGCAATTTGTTGACGCATGGCCTTGATCGGAAAAGTCGCCCCGGTCATCGACACCATGTTCTCGATTCGCCCCAGGGCATCCCGTGCGGTGTTGGCGTGAATGGTGGTCAGGGAGCCGTCGTGGCCGGTGTTCATCGCCGTGAGCATGTCCAGCGCCTCGGCGCCGCGCACCTCGCCGATGACAATGCGGTCCGGGCGCATGCGCAGGCTGTTGCGCACCAGTTCCCGCTGGCTCACCTCGCCGCGCCCCTCGATGTTCGACGGCCGGGTCTCCAGGCGTACCACGTGGGGCTGCTGCAGTTGCAACTCGGCCGAATCCTCGATGGTGACGATGCGTTCGTTATGGGGAATGAAGCTGGAGAGCACGTTGAGCATGGTGGTCTTGCCGCTGCCGGTCCCGCCGGAGATCAGCACGTTCAGGCGACCGCGAACAATGGCCTTGAGCAGCAAGGCAATGGCCGGGGTCATGGTGCCGACCTGGATCAGGCTGTCGGTGTTGAGCAGGTCCACGGCGAAACGCCGGATCGACATGCTCGGACCGTCGATGGCCAGCGGCGGAATGATCGCGTTGACCCGCGAACCGTCCTTGAGCCGGGCGTCCACCAAAGGCGAGGATTCGTCGATACGTCGCCCCAGGCTGGAAACGATGCGGTCGATGATGTTCAGCAGATGCTGGTCGTCGCGAAAACGCACGTCGGTGCGTTGCAACTTGCCGAAGCGCTCGACATAGACCGAGGCAAACCCGTTGACCAGGATGTCGGACACGCTATGGTCGGCCAACAGCGGTTCCAGCGGCCCGAGGCCGAGCACTTCGTCGGTGATCTGCTTGATGATCAACTGCCGGCTGGCGGTACTCACCGGCGCCGAATGCTCCTCGAGCAGGCGCTGGCAGATATCGCGGATCTGCCGCGCGGCCTCGACTTGTTCGAGGGCATCGAGCAACGACAGGTCCATGACCTTGAGCAATTGCTGGTAGATCTTTTCCCGCCATTCGGCCTCCACCGGCGTGACCTGGCTGCGGGTTTCGTAAAGCACATCCGGGATGGCCTGCTCCCAGGCCATCAATCCATCTGTCGGGTCCGACAGGCCGTCGCCGGGCTGAGAGCCCACTGGAGCGCCCGGTTTGGCGGGCTGTTTGCGCAAGCGGTTACGAAAGTCGCTGATCATGGGTCATCCCCCGAAAAAACGGTTGAAGGCACGTTTAAGCAGGCCCTTGTCCGTGGCCATCTGGTGACCGACCAGGTCTTCGGTCAAATCGCGCAAGGCGGTGGTGATGGCCGCCTTCGGCGCATGCAGCCCCAACGGCACGCCAGTGTTCTGACTCTGGCTGACCAGGTTGAAGTCATTGGGCAATTTCGACACGTTCGCGCAACGCAGGGCCTCGCCGATGTCCTTGAGGCTGACGGCGGCGGATTTGTCATAGCGGTTGACCACGATCTGCAACTGGTCGCCGCGCACGCCCAGGTCTTCGCGCAGGATCCGCACCAGGGCACTGGCATCGCGCAGGTGGCTGACGCTCTGTTGCACCACCACGTACACCCGGTCCACCTGTTCCAGCACCGAGCCGGTGAGGTGATCGATCTGCCGCGGCAGGTCCACCACCACCCAGTCATAGCTGGCACGGGCCAGTTGCAACAGGGCATCGAGCTGTTCGGGTTGGGCGTCCTGAGGCAGGCACAACTCGCCAGCCCGGCCACCGAGTATGTGCAGGGTCGGACTGAAGTGACTGCAAAAGCCCCGCAGCGCGACGCTGTCCATGTCATCGATCTGCTGCAGCACTTCCAGATGGCTGTGGGACTGCGCCACGTCCAGGTAATGGGTCACGCTGCCAAATTGCAGGTCCATGTCCAGCAATAGGGTATTGCCCGCCCGGGCGCTGAGCTGCTGGGCCAGGTTGCAGGCTACCAAGGTTCCGCCGGAGCCGCCCTTGGCGCTGATCACCGCGACCAGCTTCCCTTCGTTCCCGCTGCCGAGGCGGACTTCCATCACCAGGCGATTGAGCGCCGCGACCAATTCCGTATCGGCGACGGGTTCGGGCAGTACATCCCGAGCGCCGGCCTGCATCGCCAGACGCATGCCCTCCTGCTCGCCCAAAGGACCACACACCAGCATCGGTGGACGTTCATGGGCCGGACGCTGCAACAATGCCGACAGTTCTTCGCGCCACAGGTGGCTGACGCGAAGCAGCAGCAGGTCGGGCATGCGGTCCAGGCCGTAGAGCGGGTCGACATGCCCGTTGCTGACCAGGCGTGTACTGACCTCAAGGCCAGGCATACGTTGGCAGACGCATTGCAGGTCGCGCAGGGCCGTGGCATCGCGGCTGCTGATCAGTATCCGCAGCCCGGCTCTGCCAGTCGTGGTCGAAAGCGGAGTTTCCCTGGTGTTCAGCATGGTGTGATCTCCCCGGAATCGGAATGACGCCCAAGGCTTTCGCGTGGCAAGGTTGCCCTGAATGTGGGCAAGGTAATGGGCACGCCTAAGCCGGGAATGAACAGGTTGAAGACGAAGTTCTGCACGCTCAGCCGGACATAGCGGATGGCACGAAAGCCCGTGCTGCCGGATACATCGGCGGGGTTCGCCACTACGGCGCCATTGACGTCCAGGTAGGTCAGCGCCAGGTTCGAGGTCGCCAGGCTGGTGATCAGTTGGCTGGTACCGGCGTCCGTCGCGGCGTTGAAGATGGCCCGGCGCAACACCACCGGATCGCTGATATTGCACACCGCCGCCAGGCGCACTCCACGCCGCGCCGCTTCATCCAGCGCGTTGACCGTAAAGTACAGCCGGCCCATTTCCACCACGCCGAACAGCAGGATGAACACCAGTAAGCCCACGAAGGAAAACTCCACGATGTAAGTACCGCGCATGCGTTTATGGTTCATCACAACGCCCTCATGACGGTGGTCGCGACCAACTGGATGCCCAGCGGAATGGCATTGCCGAAAAATCCTGGAATCGACCCGGTGCAATTGCCTGTACCGATCACCGGACAAAAGGTGTAGGTAATCGTGACGCGCACGTGATCGATGCCCTCGGCGGCGACCTGCACGTTAGCCGTGGTCAACCCTGACACCACGGCGGTGCCGGCAGCACTGGGCACGCCATACACCGCGACGTTTTTCGTCTGGGTCAGCAGCGTGTTGTTCAGCGTGATGCCGCCGAGGGTGGCGTTCCAGGCCTGGCTGGCGACGAAGCGGTCGGCATCGCGACTGGCCTGAAGCAATACGTTGTACTGGTAGAGCATGCGGCCGAACTCGCCGAAGGCCAGCAGCAGCAACAGCAGCAACGGCAATACCAGGGTGAACTCCACCAGGGCCACGCCTCGCTGGGCTTGCGCCGGTTTGAAATGAGAAAGTCCCATGACGCCTCCTACGAGTCGGTACTCGGAGTGCCGCTGCCGTTGAGATAGGTTTTGTAGAGCTGGATGATCTGTGGGCCCGAATCGGTAGACGGCGTGGGACCGGGTACGTTGTCGCCCTCGCACTCCTGGACGAACTGGCCGAAAACCAGGGAGTCCGAGCCCCCGCCATCCACCGGCTGCACAACGAAATAGCAACCGAACCCCAGAACCGGAATCGAGGTGGAACCGCCCTGCTTACCGGTGCAATTGCCAATCACGATCTTCAGCATCCGACGCTCGAAAACCCCGTTGCTTTGGCAGCCGCTGGCGCCTCCCGCCACGCAGGCGGCGACCTTGGCTCGCCAGTCGTTGTAATCCTGTATCGCCTCGCCACCCGCCGAGAGATCGCCGTTGCTCGACGTGACGGGCTGGCCTTTGTATTGGGCCTGGGAGAGCGCATCGTTATAGGTGATCGCCGGGGTGCCTGAGGCCGTGACCAGGTCCGGTGGGTAGTCCGAAGAACTGACCGGGCCGTTGTAGATACCAAAGCGCGTGTTCAAGCCTTGGGAGGTCGGGCCGGCTTTATTGCCTGGCGCAGTCTGGACGTTGTCGCCGACACTGCGGCAAATCGAGCCACCGCCGGCCAGGTCTTCACGGACTGAGCTGCCGCCTGAGCCGAAATCCAGCAATTGAAAGTTGCCCGGACCGATGGGCGATGTGTTCCCGGCCGCGGTCTTCAAGACTTCCAGGTCGCCAAATTGATACCCCCAGAAGTTGCCGGCGGCGGGGTTGTATTGAGTGGGATCACCACAGACCATCAACGGCGCCAGGTCACAAGGCGAGGTCGGGCTGGGCCCCGCAGTGGCAATCGCCGCGACTCGCTTGTTACCCAAGCCGGCGCTGCCCATCGTTTGCACGAAGCTCCAGAAAAATCCGCTCAATTGATAGCTGGACACCGACACCCGTACGTACTTGGCATCGGTAGGTCCTGGGTAGGAGAACGGGCCGTAGACGCTGCTGGACAACTCCACCACGGCAAACGCGCCGGGGTTGCCAGCAATCGCCGTTGCCAACTCGGTGTTACCGGCGGCGTTGGCATTCCTGTTGAGCGTGTCCAGGGCCGCCGCGCGGGTGGTGCTGGCCATGTTGATGCCGCCGCTGACCTGGCTCAGGGTCTTGGCACCGCCCAAGGCGGCGGCGTCCACCGCATTCTGCAGGCGCGTCTTGTTCAGCAGCATGTGCCCGCCATCCAGGGCCAACGCTGCCATCATGGAAATCGCCACCAGAGCGATTACCATCAGAACACTCACCGCCCCTCCCTGGCGCCGGATATTGGCATTCATCATCGAGCCCTCACCTACAACATTTGAGGATCGGCATCACCACGGCCCGGGAGAGCCTGGTATGGAGGTGTTATTCAGCGAAGATTGATCACGCTGCTTTCAATCCCACGGATCAGCGTGATCGAGCCGCCTTGGGGCTTGGCACTGCGCTGCACCACAGGTTTTGGCGGCGCAGCGGCAGCCACCGCCATGACCGGCGCCGGGGCTGGCGGCGCAACGGCCACGGTCTTTTTCTCCAGGTTCAACGGGTTGCGCAAGGCCAATTGCAGCTTGCCTTCGGTTTGCGCAGTGACCAGCGCCTCCGCCTCGGTGGCCGACATTTCCAGCGTCACGGCCCGCACCACCACCGGCTGGGTCTTGTCGGTGCCCGCTGTCTGGTCCACCGCCAGTACCCGCAGGTTTTCCAGAAGGGTCCGGGACGTCGCGCTGTTGCTGCCGGCGCTGGTGGTCTTGGTTGCCAACACATCGACCCGGTTGCCCGGCAAGAGGAAGCCGCCAACGCCGACCACATCATCCACGCGTACCGATATGGCCCGCTTGTCCGGTGCAATCAGCGAAGCCAGGGTGCTGCCACCCAAGTGCTCGCTCAGGCGCGCGCCGCGCACAATGTCGCCGCGCAGGATGTCGAAGGTGGCGATCTTGCCCACGGCCTGTTCGCTGGAATTGAAGGCGTCGTCAGGAATCGTGTCCATGGGCATGCGCACAGTGGTGACTTGCTGAGCCTCGACCATTTGCCCGAAGGGGATTTCCACCGTGGCGACCACCACGCTTCGCAAGTGATCATCGGGGGTCGCGTTGAGTCGCGCACTCAACCAGGAGTCGGCCATCCATGCGGCACCAAGGCCCATTACCAGGGAAACGCCTATCAGCGGAAGCGTACGAGAGCTCATGTCGGTATCTCCAGATCAAAGGAAGTCGAGCTGAACGAAGTAGTTGTGCCAGGCCCATTCCACCTCTTGCGGCAACAGGGGTCCGGAACCGCCCAGGTAACGCTGGCGGTCGAGCGCCATGTTCAACAGGTCACGGGGATGGCAGGGCACCAGCGGCATGCCTTCGCCTGCATACAGCCGCTGCAGGACATGGCGCACCAGCAGCGGGTCATAGGGGATGCCCAGGCGTTCGCACTCCTGGCGCCAGATGCGTTCGTACTCCTCGGGCTTGAGGTAGCCGAACTGCACTTTGTAGCCAATGCGCCGCAGGAAGGCCTCGTCGGCCAATTCGAGGGGATTGAGGTTGGTGGAAAACACCAGCACCAGGTCGAACGGCAGCTCGCAATGTCGGCCGCCCCCCAGGTTGATGAAGTCGCGCTTCTCCTCCATGGGCACGATCCAGCGATTGAGCAATTCGGCCGGGGCCATGCGCTGGCGGCCCATGTCATCGATGATGAACAGGCCGTTGCTGGCCTTGAGCTGCAACGCCGCCTGGTATTGCCGGGTGAACGGGTCGTAGCGCACGTCCAACTGTTCCATGCTCAGTTCACCGCCGGTGATGACGATCGGACGTTTGCAGCACAGCAGCCGGCGGTCGATGCCTTCGTTGAGCATCAGGTTGTTCGATTGGCCGTTGTCATCCAGGCGCTGGTGCACCTGCGGGTCGTAGATCTCGATCACCGACTCGTTGATGACGATGGCATGGGGCACCCAGATGGCCTCGGCGAACAACCGGATCAATCGGCTGCTGACATAGGTTTTGCCCGTGCCCGCCGGACCGTAGATCATGATTGCCCGCCCGGAATTCAGGGCGACGCCCAACTGGTCGAGCATGCCTTGGCTCAGCACCAGGCCGGCCAAGGCGTGGTGCATGTCCTTGGCGGTGATGCGGCCATGGTGAATGGTCTGGATCTTGATCAGCGAACGATAGGTGCTCACCGGGAATGGGGCAGCGCCGATGTAGCCGCTGCGGGCCAGGGCATCGCGCGCCGAGCTGCGGCCACGTTCGGTCAAGCCATAACGCAGCGTCTGCACGCCCGTTTGTCCCAACTGGCCCAGCACTTCGACGCGACCGTCCTTGCGCAGGAACGCCAGGACTTCTTCCAGTACCGCGCCGGTCAGGGCCAAGCGCTCCACCAGCCGCGTCATGTCCAGTACACCAGCATCGTGCAGATGCTTGCATACCAACTCACCCAGGAAACTGTCGGTCAGGCCGGTATCGCGAATGCTGCATGGCTGTGGCGCCAGGCGTTGCACCGCTTCCCGTTCGCTGGGGTAGGCATCGCTATCGTTGATGACGTGCATGACTAGACTCCCCAGCCGCTGGCGACCAGTTGCCAGTAAACGCTGTTCAAAGTACCGATCAGGATCGCAATCGAATAAGGAAAGGGTTTGCCGGCCACTTCATCCGAAGTCGGCGCCAGATAAGACTGGGCGCGCACAATCAGCCAGTAGCGCCCCAGGGTCTGGAGCAGTTGGCCGCGGGCCAGGACGATCAGGAAACCGCATACACCGCCAGCGATCAGGCTGAACAGCGCCGCCCACAGTGCGTAATGAAAAGGCAGGAAGCTGCCGACCATGGCCATCAGCTTGACGTCACCGGCGGCCATGCCACCGACGGCGTACATCGGCAGGAACAGCCCGAAACAGATAAGCATGCCCAACAGGCTATCGCCCAAGCCGCCGATCCCGCCGGTATAGACCTGGCCGGCCAATCCCAGGGCAAGGCCCAACAGGACCAATGCGTTGGGGATGCGGTGGCGAAGCAGATCGCTCACCACCGCCACACCCAACAGTCCTAGCAGCAGTACCGTCGACACCAGCAATTCCATGGACATGATGCGTCTCCCTAGGGGTGGTTATCGTTAGCAGGCGACGTTGCCATTGGCGGCTTGGCACAACGCCCGGATCTTGGTATCCACGGCGCCGCCCAGAAGGACGAATGCCGCCGCCACCAACACCGTGATCAAGCCACCCGCCACCGCGTATTCAACGATGGTCAGGCCGTCTTCATCTTTGGCGAACTTGCTGATCGAAGTACTTAATGTCTGGAGAGTCATGGCATGGACCTCACACTCGTAAGTAGTACTGCTACGAACTTAAGTTGGAGGGGACAGCGCGAAGTCCATTTGATTTATTCGTTGTACTCACTGCAAAAGAGTCGCAAGCGTTATTCCTTGAAAGTTGCCGTGTCCCCGCGAGTTGCCGCTGTCAGCAGGCAACGTTGCCGTTGACCGCCTGGCACAGTGCACGGATCTTGGTATTCACGGCACCGC
The DNA here is from genome assembly GCF_058148565.1 of Pseudomonas sp. DF11. NCBI lineage: Bacteria > Pseudomonadati > Pseudomonadota > Gammaproteobacteria > Pseudomonadales > Pseudomonadaceae > Pseudomonas > Pseudomonas sp. DF11. The sequence goes on along the minus strand of NZ_JBYVYN010000008.1, from coordinate 128,855 downwards.
CCAGGAGAACAAACGCTGCGGCCACCAATACGGTGATCAACCCACCGGCCACGGCGTATTCCACAATGGTCAGGCCATCTTCATCTTTGGCGAACTTCAGTACCGAAGCCTTGATTGCTTGAAGAGTCATTTCGCACACCTCATCGGGGTTGTTTTCTCAAGAGGCAGTACATTGCGAACTGCCTGATGCAACCCTAGTCAGCAGGTGGTGATAGCCGTTAGGAGGATTTTGCACATCGCTAGGATTTTTTTGCGGGGGACGAGAAAGGCTGCGGAGTCGGAAAATCCATCCACGCCACTGCACAGACGGGCGCTCACCCGCATCCCGTGATGGGGGATGGCGCTAAAGGAGCGAATTTTTATAAAAATTTATTCGGCGAAGTGATAGCACAGTGACAATACTGCTAGCTAAAGGGCAGAAAGAACCTGTGAGTAGTCGTCCTATGGCCTCAATCCCGACTGAAAAGCCGAAGCTGTTATGGTTCGATCTGACTCATGATCGGTCCACCCAGGAACTCGTCGCCCAGTTCCAGGACGCGTGCGACTGCACGCTGGCAAAAAACGCCATGCTGCCCAGCGGGGAACAGGTCGACATGATCTGCATCCACTTCGATCGCCCGGACACCCCAGGCCTGCGGCGCCTGCTGGAGATCAAGCGAACCGCTCCCGCCATCCCCATCACCATGTTCACTGTGCAGCACTCCGAAGAACTGGCGGTATGGGCCATGCGCTCCAGCGTCTGGGAATACATGGTGTTGCCCCTGTCTGCCTCCGAGAGAAAACGCTACCTGACGGCCGTGATGCAACTGTGCGAGCTGCGCCGCACTGCCAATGGCCGGGGAAAGACCTCGCAGATCGATCACTCCCCAACCCTGCCGGACAGCATCCGCCTGACCGCAGGACACCAGAAGCACCAGGCCCTCAATCACATCATGCTGTACATCGACCAGCATTTTCGCGAAAGCATCGATCAACGCGATCTGGCCAAACGCTGTGGCATGACGACGTTTCGCTTCAGCCGGGTGTTCAAGGAAGCCAATGGGCTCGGCTTCACCGACTACGTGCTGAACAAACGCATGAGCTTTGCCAAGGAACTGCTCGACAACAGTCAGATGCCCATCACCAGCATCGGTTATGAGGCGGGCTTCAAGGACCCGTCCTACTTCGCCCGCGCTTTCAAGCAATACGCCAATTGCACCCCCAGCGAATACCGTCTCGCGTACCAGATGCGCAACGCAAGTCCTGCACCGCAGCCTCCGGATGAGGCGGCCCTGGAAGCGATTGAAAACCTGGTGCATAGCCTTGAGGGATGAAAGGGTTTCTCACTTTCTTTAGTTCCATAGCGCCTGCAACTTGTATCCAAATAATAAAATTCGCACTCCGGCAGATTAGAAAAAATAATACATTGCCCATATTTTCGGCGCTTGGACTGCCGAGCTGAAACAATACGAATCATCATGTCGTTATCGGTAATTCTTTTTAGACTGAAACCAACTCTGTCAGCCTTGCATAATGCCGGCCGTTTCCAAATGGACTAACAGGCTTCGTCCGTGGACCGCTCCAGGTACAGCGGAGCGAGTTCTCTAGTTGGCATGCCTCATCCAAAAATCAAATAGAGCGCTGATGGGTATATGAAGGCAATCAGTTTAGTGAGCGCGCAAAAGTTGAGCTTGGTGAGTCTCGACGAATTCAAAACGCTGCCCGCCGACGGTGTAGAAATAGAAATTGTTCTATCCGGTATCTGCGGAACAGATTTGGCGGTACTGTCAGGGCGCGAAGAAGGACAGGTGGGAATCGTTCGTGGTCACGAAGCGGTCGGCGTCGTTGTCAATGTAGGAGCAGATGTTACCCGCACGCGTAAAGGTATGCGTGTGGTTGTAGACCCTAACGAATATTGCGGCAATTGTGCGTACTGCAACTCAGCCAAAACCCATCTATGCAGTGGTGGTTCAAATGCGGGCCTGAACATCGCCGGGGTCAACAAGCACGGTACATTTGCAGAGCGATTTATCACACACGAGCGTTTTGTACACTGCATCCCAGACGACATGAGCTGGGAAACAGCCGTCTTGATTGAACCCGTAGCGTGTATCTTGAACAACATCGAGCAAGCGTCCATCAAGGCGGGAGAACGGGTGTTGCTTCTGGGATCAGGCCCAATGAGCCTGGTCGCACAAATACTTTTGCGCGGCATAGGCGTCCATACCCGCGCTACCGATTTGAATACATTTCGAATTGAATTCGGGCACTCCTTGGGCTTGGACATCGTTCATCCCCAGGAACTTGAGAGCCTTGGGCAAAACCAAGAAAAATTTGATGTCGTCATCGATACCGTGGGTAACCAGCTCGAGACAGCCGCCAGCAGGGTTAGCCGAGGCGGTAGGATTGTCCTGTTCGGATTTAATGGGAATTATAAATATTCGCTCCCTGCAAAACATTTTCTGGTCAACGCCATCAGCATCATTGCCGCGGGCGAATACAACCAGCACTTCCCCCTGGCGCTGCGTATTGCCCATAGACTTCCTGAACTTGGAAAATTGGTCACCCATCACTATCCCCTTGAAGCGTATTCAGCGGTATTTGACAGTTTATTGAATGATCCTTGCGCCCCCACGATAAAAAGCGTCTTCACACCCAACCCCAAGTACCTGTCGCGCTAAGACTCACAAGCACTCCAAGTGGACTCTTCCTTATGAAAGTTACTGTATTTAGTCAGATTTCCATTGACGGCAAACTGACCCTCGGCAATGAAGCATCGAGCAAACCGCTCTTTCAGCACTTCGACGATGAGGACATGCGTTTTATTCACAAATTTCGTGGCGAAGTCGATGCGATCATGGTCGGTCGTAACACGATTATCACCGACGATCCCCAATTGACCAATCGGTACGGGAGCGGTCGCAACCCTGTGCGTATCATTCCGACGACATCGCTGAACTTTCCAGCATCGGCAAAAATTCTAAGCTCCCCCGAGCACACGATCATCGCGACCACAGAACAGGCTCGTGACCACGAGATGGTCGAGCAAATCCGCGCCCACGGTAAAGAGGTGCTTTTTGCAGGCAACGCACGAGTCGATTTCAAACAGCTTTTCCCGATGCTGGAAGCCCGCGGAATAAACCACATCATGGTCGAGGGTGGCGGCCAGTTGAATTGGCAGGTGTTCAACCTCGATTTGGTCGACGAAATCATGCTCATGCAACTACCCATCATTATCGGTGGGGCAGACACCACTACGCTAATAGACGGTGAAGGTTTCCAAGATATTGAAATGACTAAATCATTCAGACTGCACGAATTCGAAGCACGCCCGAACTATAACTTCTTACATTTCAAGCGTGCCCCTAAACAGCAGAGCGCACATTGATGCTGGCTATTCAGGGATTCATTTTTGATATGGATGGCGTTCTGGTTGATAGTGAACCTGTCTATATGAAACAGGAAAGAGACTCTTATGCGCGGCATGGCGTAGTGCTTGATGAGGCAGAACTGTCACGTTTCGTAGGCACCACGCAGCGTCATATGTGGAGTGCCATCAAAACCGAATACGGGCTTGCGGATTCTCTGCACAGTCTTATGTCAGAGCATCATCGGCAGTTAATGGGGGTATTAAATTCAGCCCCCCTGCCTCCCATGTCAGGCGTGACAGAACTTCTCGGCGCATTGAATCAAGCCGGAATACCCTGTGCAGTCGCCTCTTCTTCACCTCGAGAGCTCGTCGAGCTTATTTTGCGTAACGCCGGGCTACAACCTTTTTTCAATGAAGTCATTTGTGGCGATGACGTTAAACATAGCAAACCGGATCCCGAGATTTTTCTCATGGCTGCCAAGCGCCTGGGTATTCCGCCCTCGTCCTGTGTGGTGATTGAAGACTCCGCCCATGGCGTCGCGGCGGCAAAGGCCGCCACCATGTTTTGTATTGGCTTGCTCAACCCCAACTCTGGGCAGCAGAACCTGAGCGCGGCGGATTTATGTGTGCACCAGCACAGTGAAATAAACCATTGGTTTTCCGGGCAATAAAAAGTATGAAGACACTGAACATTTCAGACTGGACCTGGATTAACGTACCCGAGCGTTCGTCCATCAGCGACCGGGAAATAATTATCCACACTTCGCCCGACACTGACTTCTGGCGAGGCACCTATTATGGCCTGGAGTATGACAATGCACCCGCCATCGTGGTTGCAAGCCAGGAACGCTACTGGACATTGAAAGCCAAGGTATCCTTTTCTTCAGATACCTACTTCGACCAATGCGGCCTTTTCATCTATCAAGATAAAGACAACTGGATGAAAAGCGGCATCGAGTATCAGAAAAACGGTTTCCAACAACTGTTCTCTGTCGTGACCAATAATGGCTTTTCGGACTGGTCCATGGCTGATTTCGATCGGGTCACCCAGACCATGTATTACCGTCTGAGCCGAAGAGGCAGCGACTTCCTCCTTGAAAATTCGGTTGATGGGAAAGATTTCTGCATGATGCGTATGTTCCACCTGTTTCACGCAGAAGAACTTGTCCAATTCGGCTTTTTTGCCAGTAGCCCAGGCGATTCGTCTTTCGCAGCACACTTCTCAGAGATTGAATGGACTGAATGCTGTTGGAAAGCACACGGCGCTCCACGTTTCTAATCTCAAGAGTCCTATACCTGATGCTGTCTGCGCCCACTAATCGCTACGCGCTTTACGCTTGTTATGCCGCCATGATGTGTCTGGCCATGGCACTCAACTTTCTGCCGGTCTATCTGACAACGTTCAGTGATGCCTTCGGCCCCTCGTCAGGGCTGACAACGGAGCAACTGGGGCGAATTCCCGCAGTCATGTTCCTCAGTTTCATAATCGCCATTCTGATCACCGGGCCATTGGCAGACAGAGGGAACGCCAGGCTCATCATTCTCTTCGGACTGATGACCACTGCGTCAGGTTTGGGCCTTGTGGCTTTCGCCCCCTCCTATGCCTTCCTGCTATTGGCTGTTGCCATCATGGGTTTCGGTGCGGGTGTACTGGATATGATCCTCAGCCCCATTGTCGCAGCCCTGCAACCCGAACGCCGAAGTGCCGCCATGAACTGGCTGCATTCGTATTTCTGCATCGGTGCGGTAAGTGCCGTGTTGATCGCAAGCATCGCGTTGAAGTGGGATATTTCCTGGCGCATGGTTGCCTTGGGCCTGATCATTGCCCCGCTTGCAACCTTTCTACTATTCATGCGATTAACCTTGCCCCCCCTGATACAGGAACACGTGCAACGTGAATCCATGCCCACGCTTATCAGGCAGCCCTATTTCATTGCCTGCATGATCGCGATCTTCCTGGGTGGGGCTACGGAAACGGGCCTGTCCCAATGGCTACCCGCCTTTGCTGAACAAGGACTGGGCTATTCGAAAGAAGTGGGTGGCTTTGCGCTTGCCGGTTTTTCAGTAGGCATGGCCCTCGGGCGCATTGCCGCCGCCTTGCTGCAAGAGCGGATACCCGCCGTTTCCCTGATGCTGGGCTGCTGTGCCGTTACCGTCGCCCTGTTTTTCGTGATCAGTTTTGCACCCAACCCCGCGATAGCGTTAACCGCTGCCATCGCCGCAGGCTTCTCAGGTAGTTGTCTATGGCCAACGATGCTTGCCATTACGGCAGATGCCTACCCTCAAGGTGGCGCAACCATGTTCTCTGTGCTGACCGCCGCGGGTAATGCCGGATGCAGTCTGATTCCATGGCTTGTGGGGATTGTTTCAGCGCATTCGGATTTGCACATCGGTTTGTTGACGGTCACTCTCTGCCCCGCCGCCATGATGCTCTTACTCGTATGGATGTCTCGCTGGCCGCATAAGCATCCCCATCCCTGCCGGAGCTAGAGGCCGGGGAGTGACCTCGTCGATCGACCACTCCCCGCCCCTGCCCCACAGAAGCCCTGGCTCACGGGGGAGAGCTTGCTTCTCTCGATAGGAATGGACAGGACACTTCGGGCATGTGAGCGAGCGTCGCTATTAGTTTGGACTTCGCCGGCTTGAGCGTAGTGATGCGGACGACAACTGATATGCCGCCAGTTTGATGGGATCTAACTGGGCGCAATAGCCCTTGATGCCCCTGAATCTTCCAGTTTGCGCAACCTGTCATTAGTGGCAGGAATAGAAAGACCCGCGTGCTTGGAAAACTCTGTGATGGATTGCCTTAAGCTTTTTAACGAAATGGCTTCTGCACGCGCATAAAAAAACGCCGCTCAATGAGCGGCGTTCTTTTGAATTTGGAGCGGGAAACGAGACTCGAACTCGCGACCCCGACCTTGGCAAGGTCGTGCTCTACCAACTGAGCTATTCCCGCAAATGGCGTCCCCTAGGGGACTCGAACCCCTGTTACCGCCGTGAAAGGGCGGTGTCCTAGGCCACTAGACGAAGGGGACACGCTGCCCGGAATACATGGTGTGTATTCCAGTGCCCAGATCCGCATCCGAAGAGTTGGTTCTGGTTTCACTCAGCCTTGCCCGAAAGCAACGCTGTTTAAAATTGGAGCGGGAAACGAGACTCGAACTCGCGACCCCGACCTTGGCAAGGTCGTGCTCTACCAACTGAGCTATTCCCGCATTGGCGTCCCCTAGGGGACTCGAACCCCTGTTACCGCCGTGAAAGGGCGGTGTCCTAGGCCACTAGACGAAGGGGACACACGTACAACATTCACTGCTTACAGTGTTTGGCTGAGTGCTTTACGCTGTAAGTGGCGCGCATTCTATGGATGGATTGAAGGGTCGTCAACCCCCAGATATAAATTTATTTAAATCAATGACTTCGCCCTGTTTAAGGGACGGATCCGGACATTTTGCTCGTCCAGTCTCTGGCGCCTATATTCTGTCACCCGCCGGGGCGCTATAGTCGTGTCCGGCAAATGATGGCAATGTGCATTCACCCGGTTGTGCTTCCTATAAACAGCACGACGCCCGTCTAATCGCGTCGCTCGGGCCTATGCGCTTAAAAGCCAAGCCACTACACTCATGACATGCGTACCCTAATAAAGAGGTCTTACCGGTGACACCACTCATGATCACCCTGCTCGTCGTAGCCGGGATCGCCCTGTTGATCGCCATTGGCTACATGAACCACGTGGTGGAGAACAACAAGCTGGAAAAGGCCCGCACCAAGGTAGAACTCAACGACCGGATGCGCCGCTGTGGCGAACTCACCGAAACCTTCCCCGGGCAGTTGATGACGCCTGCCCTGAAGTTGTTGATGACGCGCCTTGAGATGAATGTCTGCCAGCGCTTGCTGAACCTGGAAAAAACCAACTCTGCGGTCAAGGCACGCCTGGACGAGCTGAGTGCATTGGCCGCCCAGGGTGAATCGATCCCGGTGAACAATCCGCCGGCGCCGATCCAGACCGAAGCCAAGGCCAAGGACGTACGTTTCCTGCTCGAGGCCTTGCATGGCCAGATCACCCGCGCCGCCCAGGACGGTTTCCTGCCGCCTAACGAAGCCAAGCGCTGGATTCGTGAAGTACGACATATCCTGGTGCTGCTGCACATCGAATTCTTCAATAATCTCGGCCAGCAAGCCCTACAGCAGGAGCAGCCTGGACAGGCTCGCCTGGCCTTCGAGCGCGGCGTGCAATACCTGCGCAAGCAACAGGAACCACAGGTCTACGCCGAACAACTGGCCTACCTGGAGAAGCTCCTGGCCCGCGCCAATGCCCAGGTCCTGGCCAGTACCCAGCCGGTCGAAGGCGAGGTCAACCAGTTGACCGAAGGCTTGAAGGACGACGAAATGAACGACGAGTGGAAGAAGAAAAAGGTCTACGACTGATACTCGGGCCGGGCTATCAAGCCTTCCCCTTCCTGGCGAGAGGATTTATCCCATCCCCTCGCCACGGCTGCTCCCGCGGCTCCATCACAACCTGAAATGCCCCACCATCCCTTTCAGCTCAACCCCCAACTGCGCCAGCTCGATGCTGGAAGCGGCATTGCCACGCATCGCCAGGGAGGATTGATCGGCGCTGGCGCGAATGCTGGTGACACTGCGATTGATCTCTTCGGCCACCGAACTCTGCTGCTCGGCCGCCGCCGCGATCTGTTGGTTCATCTGCTGGATCAAGGACACCGCTGCCGCAATACTACCCAAGGCGCTTTCGGTCTGCAGTGCATCGCTGACCGCCATTTTCACCAACTCGCCGCTGCTCTGGATCTGCTGCACGGAAGCCTGGGCCGCTGATCGCAAGGCGCTCACCAGGCGTTCGATTTCCTCGGTGGACTGTTGCGTGCGCTTGGCCAACGCCCGCACCTCATCGGCCACGACCGCGAAGCCCCTGCCCTGCTCCCCGGCCCGGGCGGCCTCGATAGCGGCATTGAGCGCCAACAGGTTGGTTTGCTCGGCCACGCTCTTGATCACACTCAACACCGTGCCGATATTCTGGATCTCGGCGCTGAGGCTTTCGATGCTGGAGCTGGCCGAGGTGGCCGAATCGGCCAACTGCTCGATGCGCACCATGCTCTGACGCACCACCTGCTGGCCGCTTTCGACCTTGTCGTCGGCGGTCTGGGCCGCTTGGGCCGCTTCTTCGGCGTTGCGCGCCACGTCATGCACCGTGGCCGTCATCTGGTTCATCGCCGTAGCGACCTGCTCGGTTTCCTCTTTCTGGCTGCTGACTTCCAGATTGGTCTGTTCAGTCACGGCCGACAGCGACTGGGCCGAGTTGGCCAATTGCTCGATACCGGCCTGCAAGCCGCTGACGATACTGCTCAGCCCCTCGCCCATCTGTTGCATCGCCTGCATCAACTGACCAATTTCGTCCCGGCGCGTCACTTCGACCGTGGCGCTCAAGTCGCCCGCCGCAATCCGCTGGGCAACACGAATGACACTGCGCAACGGCGTCACGATCAGCCGGGTGATGACCCACGCCGCGATCAATCCCACCAGCAACGCCAAGGCCGACGAACCGATGATCAGCAGCGAGTTTTTCTTCAGTTCGGCCTGCATGGCATGGTCTTCGGCACTGAAGGCCTGGTCCACCCGCTCCACCACCTGGGCGGCGCGCTCGTGCAGTTGCTGGTAGACGACTTTTTCCTTTGCCAACAGGCCGGTGTATTCGGCCAGTTGATCATTGAAACCGCCAATATGCCCGGCCACTTCATTGAGCACGGTCTGGTAGCCCGGGTCCTTGACGGTGGTCTTGAGTGCTTCGGCCAGTTTCATCGCCTGCTCGGCCTGTTCGATGCTGCCTTGCCCGGCGCCCTCGACATTGCCCTTGCGGCTCTGGTCCAGGCGGACCCGCGCTTCATTCATGGCTTGCAACATCAACCGCGACACTTCGCTGACCTGGTTGGCCTGCTCGATGAATTCGGCCCCCTCCTTGCCTTCGGTGTCTTTCAAGGTATAGGCGCCGTCATCCGCCAGCCCGGCCTGCAACACATCCAGGTTATTGGCGACGCTGGACACCGACCAACTGGCCATTTCCAGCGCCAGGTCCTTGCTCTGGCTCAACCCGACAAATTCGTCGAACGCCTTGCGATACGCGGCCAGCGCCTGCTCCACGTCGTTCATCACCGGCACGTTGGCAGCCGACTGCACCTTGAGTTCGTTCGCCTGGACCACCAGCCCATCGACACCCTGGCGCAGGGCATCGGCGGTCTTGGGGTCGGAACGCGAGGCGTATTCCTGCTCCAGCAGCCGGACCTTGAGCAATCCGCTGTTGAGGGACGACATCTGTTTCAGGCCGTCGAAGCGATAGCTGATGGTCTGCAGGGACCAGACACCGATGGCCGCGACCACGGCGGTCAGCAGCAACACCAGGACAAACCCGATACCCAGTTTCTTTGCCATACCCAGGTTGGCAAAACGTCCTTGCACGGCCGAAATCATTGCGCTCAGTCCTCTGCCAGTGTGTGTTGATTGCAGATTCGCAACGAGACGCCCTGCAACACAAGATGCTGGCGTCGGAATAATGGCAAAAAGCTACAGCCACGTCGTTTTCAGGACATTCGAGGTCGATCCAGAGCTGTGGCCCGAAAGAATGCCTGCGCCCTGGGGTCACGGGCATAGGCCACGTTGATCCGTAGCCAGTCGCTGTTGGCGCCCGAAGGACTGAACGCAGTACGCGAAGACAGCTGCACGCCGAACCGCTTGGCCAGACGCTGTACTCCAGCGTAGTCACACAATGGCGGTCTTGCCCAGATGAAAAGCCCACCGGCCGGTTTGCCAAAGACCTCCCAGTCGGCGTCCTCCAATACCTGTAACAACACCGCCATATCGGCGCCCAGACGCTGGCGCTGGCGCTGGACCAGCTTGCGATAGGCCCCATTGGCCAGGAGACAGGCAAGGACCGACTCACAGAACCGCGACCCACCCATGCTGGTAATGCCCTTGACCTCGCTCAGTTGCGCGATGATGGATGGCCCGGCCACCACGAAACCGACGCGCAAGGAACTGCTCAGGGTTTTCGAGAAACTGCCCACGTAGACCACATCGGGATCCAGCGCCGCCAGCCGGGTCCGTGCCGAGCTCTGGAAGTCGCCATAAGCATCGTCTTCGATCACCAGCACGGCGTGCTCCTTCGTCAGTTGCAGCAGCCGTTGAGCGACGGCCGGAGCCAGACTGCTGCCGGTCGGGTTGTGGCAGGCGCTGTTGACGAACAGCGCTGTGGGCCGGTGCATCGCCAGCAGCTCTTGCAGCGCATCGACGTCCGGGCCGCGCGGAGTCCTGGGCAGTTCGATCATGTCGATCTTGTGCAACTTGAGCAGGTCGAACAGGTTTGAATAGCCGGGACTCTCCACCATCACACAGGAGCCTGGCGGCAACAGTGTCCGTACGATCAGGTCCAACCCATGGGTCGCCCCGGTGGTGGTCAGGATCCGGTTTTTATCGGCCTCGATACTGAATTGTTTCAGGCGCCTGGACAGTTGCTCGCGTAGGGCGGGCAGCCCCAACGGCGTGCTGTAGTTGAACAACCCCGCCATGTCGGTACGGGTGACCTGACGGATCGCATAGCCCAGGTCATCACTTTCACGCCAGCTCTCGGGCAACCCGCCACATCCCAGCTTCAATTCCCATTGCGCGCTGTCACCCCCATCGGCAAGCGTGTCTGGCTGTCGATTCTGATCAGTGGGCTCGTGCACGGGCGAAGGGGGTGGTGCGACAAAGAAACTGGAACCATGGCGGGACGCCAACAGGCCTTGGGCGACCAGGCGTTCGCACGCTTCATTGACGCTGGACTGGCTGAGCAGGTTCTCCCGCGCCAGTTGGCGGACGGATGGCAGCCGAGTCCCCGGTTGCACCGCATCCTGTCGGATCCAGCCCGCCAGCCCATCGACAATCTGCTGCACGACGGGCACCAGGGCCTGTCGGTCGATTCTCAATTCCATGAGTAACCAAGCTCCTAAGCGTTTGTTTTATTTCCGGAAACAGTTAAGCACAGGCCGCCGCCAGACGATGTAAGACAACATCATCAAAACCGCTGATTCTCACTCTTTGAAACACATTGATGGTCCCTTCCAAGAACTTTCGCGCCGCCCAAGAAAAAGCCCGCAACCAGTGCGGGCTATTTCCTACAACCTTGGCAGACCGTCCTCAGAAAGCCGTGACCCCGCCGTCCACCGCCAGGGAGTGCCCCGTGGTGAACGCTGCGCCATCGCTGCACAAATACAGCACGGCACTGGCGATTTCCTCGACTTTGCCAATACGCCCCACCGGGTGCATGGCATTGGCGAACTCGCCTTTTTTCGGGTCCGCCTCATAGGCACGACGGAACATGTCGGTATCGATCACCGCCGGACAGACCGCATTCACACGGATTTTCTTCTTTGCGTACTCGATGGCGGCCGATTTGGTCAGGCCGATCACCGCATGCTTGGACGCGGCATAGATACTCATCTTCGGCGCCGCTCCCAAACCAGCCACCGAGGCCGTATTGACGATCGCGCCGCCGCCCTGGGCCAGCAGCAATGGCAACTGATACTTCATGCACAGCCAGACGCCCTTCACATTGACCCCCATGATCGCGTCGAACTCATCGACAGTGCCATCGGCCAGCTTGCCCTTCTCGATCTCGATCCCGGCGTTGTTGAAGGCATAATCGAGGCGACCGTAGGTATTGATCACTTCGTTCATCAGATGCTGTACATCGCTTTCCAACGTCACGTTGCAGCGCACGAATACCGCCTCGCCGCCCGCCTCCCGAATCGACTGCGCCGTACCCTCGCCGCCCGCCACGTCCAGGTCGGCCACCACCACTTTCAGGCCCTCGGCCGCGAACGCCAGCGCCGTGGCGCGGCCAATGCCTGCGGCTGCGCCAGTGACCACGGCGACCTGTCCGGAAAACGTCATGCTCATTGTCTGTTCCTCGAAGAATGCGGGGGATGCCGCCAGTCTAGTCACAGGTCCCGATGACGCGGCAGCACTATCCAATTGCCGTTTGAGCATTCATGGGCGCCAGTGATAACGCCCCTGGGCGAACTATCACTGGGTTGGATCGAACTGCATTCGCTGGATCAGCAAACCTTGCGGCAAATGCTTCGAAGGTCTATCAACAAGACTCCATTCATCTTGAGTGCCAGCCATGACTGCCCAGACCAATCGCCAGTTCCTGCTCGCCAAGCGCCCGGTAGGCGCGGCGACCCGCGAAACTTTCACCTATCGACAAGTCCCGGTGGGCGAGCCGGCAGCCGGCCAGATCCTGGTAAAGAACGAATACCTGTCCCTGGATCCGGCCATGCGCGGCTGGATGAACGAGGGCAAGTCCTACATTGCGCCGGTCGGCATCGGCGAAGTGATGCGGGCATTGGGTGTCGGCCAGGTGATCGCTTCGAACAACCCGGGGTTCGCGGTCGGGGACTACGTCAACGGTGCGTTGGGTGTGCAGGATTATTTCCTCGGCGAGCCAAGGGGTTTCTACAAGGTCGATCCGAAACTGGCGCCGCCGCCACGTTATTTGTCCGTGCTGGGCATGACCGGCATGACGGCCTATTTCGCCTTGCTGGACGTCGGCGCGCCCAAGGCCGGCGAGACCGTGGTGCTGTCGGGTGCCGCCGGGGCGGTGGGGAGCATTGCCGGGCAGATCGCCAAGATCAAAGGCTGTCGTGTGGTGGGCATCGCTGGCGGAGCCGATAAATGCAAGTTCCTGATCGATGAGCTGGGCTTCGACGGCGTCATCGACTACAAGAACGAAGACGTCCACGCCGGCCTCAAGCGCGAATGCCCCAAGGGCGTGGATGTGTATTTCGATAACGTCGGGGGCGACATCCTCGACGCCGTGCTCAGCCGTTTGAACCTCAAGGCCCGCGTGGTGATTTGCGGCGCCATCAGCCAGTACAACAACACGGAAGCGGTGAAGGGCCCCGCCAACTACCTGTCGCTGCTGGTCAATCGGGCGCGCATGGAAGGTTTCGTGGTCATGGACTACGCCGCGCAGTTCGCCGCCGCCGGGCAGGAAATGGCCGGCTGGATGGCCAAGGGGCAACTCAAGAGCAAGGAAGACATCGTCGAAGGGCTGGAGACGTTCCCCGAGACACTGACCAAATTGTTCAGTGGGGAGAATTTCGGGAAACTGGTATTGAAGGTCTAGTCACAAGACACCTGTGGGAGCGGGTTTGCTCGCGAAGGCGGTGTGTCAGGCGCCATTTATGCCAACTGACACACCGCCTTCGCGAGCAAGCCCGCTCCCACAAGGGATCTTCAGGGTTTGGTCAGGCCAGTTCGGCCACGACCGCCGCCAACGCCTTGGCCGGATCAGCCGCCTGGCTGATCGGACGGCCGATCACCAGGTAATCGGACCCTGCATCCAGTGCCTGACGCGGGGTCAGGATGCGACGTTGGTCGTCCTGGGCGCTGCCCGCCGGGCGAATCCCCGGGGTCACCAGTTGCAGCGACGGATGGGCCGCTTTCAAGGCGCCGGCTTCCAGGGCCGAACAGACCAAGCCATCCAGGCCAGCCTTCTGCGCCAGCGCCGCCAGCCGCAGCACCTGCTCCTGAGGCTCGATGTCCAGGCCGATCCCGGCCAGGTCCTCGCGCTCCATGCTGGTCAGCACGGTCACGCCGATCAACAACGGTTTCGGCCCACTGCGCTGGTCCAGCACTTCGCGGCAGGCCGCCATCATGCGCAGGCCGCCGGAGCAATGCACGTTGACCATCCACACGCCCATCTCCGCGGCAGCCTTGACGGCCATGGCGGTGGTGTTGGGGATATCGTGGAATTTCAGGTCCAGGAATACTTCGAAACCCTTGTCACGCAAGGTCCCGACGATTTCCGAAGCGCAACTGGTGAACAGTTCCTTGCCGACTTTGACCCGGCAGAGTTTAGGGTCCAACTGGTCGGCCAACTTCAGGGCGGCGTCACGGGTAGGGAAATCCAGGGCGACGATAATGGGCGTCTGGCAGGCGGACATGAGCGGGCTCTCAGGCAAGTCGAAATCGGCGCGCATTGTAGCGGAACCAGCGCCCGTGCGGGACCCGATGATCGGTAAATCATCATCGCGTCCAGAGCAGCATGGACGATACCGGACTTTGTGTCGAAGCCGATACATTCATGACATGCGCGCAACACGCAGGCACGCTACCGTCTGGCGCCGCACCCCGTCCTTTCAGCGCTTCACGCCCCGCGGCACGAAGCCTATGCTGAAGCCTCAACCTCGCCGCCTGCTTTGCGGTTGGCAGCTTACCTGGCAGATGATGCATCCATGCAGAACACCCCTGTTGCAAATTCTGACGAGCAAAAAGTATCCGACGATGACAAGCGCTGGAGTACCCGCGCGCTGATCGTCGATGACGACGTGCCGATCCGCGAGCTGCTGATCGATTACCTGGCCCGCTTCAGCATACGGGCCAGCGGCGTGAGCGATGGCGCGGCGATGCGCCAGGCGATGCAGGCCGAGCACTTCGACGTGGTCGTGCTCGACCTGATGCTGCCGGGTGAAGACGGCCTGCAACTGTGCCGCTGGCTGCGCGCCGAATCGGACATCCCGATCCTGATGCTCACCGCTCGCTGCGAGCCCACCGACCGCATCATCGGCCTGGAGCTTGGCGCCGATGACTACATGGCCAAGCCGTTCGAACCCAGGGAACTGGTGGCGCGTATCCAGACCATCCTGCGTCGGGTGCGCGACGACCGCACCGAGCAGCGGGCCAATATCCGTTTCGACAACTGGCGGCTCAACAGCGTGCTGCGCCAGCTGATCTCCGTGGATGGGTTGGTGGTGCCGCTGTCCAACGCCGAGTTCCGCCTGCTGTGGGTTTTCATCGAACGACCGCGCCGGGTGCTCAGCCGCGAGCAACTGCTGGACGCGGCTCGCGGGCGCTCCATCGAGGCCTTCGATCGCAGCATCGACCTGCTTGTATCACGCCTGCGCCAGAAGCTGGGCGACGACCCCAAGGCCCCCCAATTGATCAAGACCGTGCGCGGTGAAGGCTACCTGTTCGACGCCCGGGACATCGGTTGATGCGACTGCGCCTGGACTCCCTGTTCGGCCGCCTGTTTGGCGTGCTCCTGCTGGCGATTGTCCTGGCGCACCTGTTGGCCTTTGCCTGGTTTTTCCATTACGACCAGCCGCCACCCGGACCGCCACCTGGCATGAACCAACAAGGCGAAGCCCCTCCGCGATACGGCCCGCCCCCCAACCGTCCACCACGTCCCTGGTTCGGTGGCCCGGTGGTGCCGTTGACCTTTCAATTCGTGTTCCTGATCGTCGCGGCCTGGTACGGCGCCAAACTCCTGACCCGACCAATCCAGCGCCTGAGCGAGGCGGCCGAGCGCCTGAGCGAAAACCTCGACAGCCCGCCGCTGGATGAAAAAGGGCCCCGTGAGGCACGCCAGGCGGCGCATACGTTCAACCTGATGCAGAAGCGGATCCGCGAGCAAGTGCAGCAACGTTCACGCATGCTCGGTGCCGTGTCCCATGACCTGCGCACCCCGCTTTCGCGGCTCAAGCTGCGCCTTGAGCAGATCGATGACATCAAGCTGCAAGGCCAGATGCGCCAGGACCTGGACGACATGATCGGCATGCTCGATGCCACCCTCACCTACTTGCACGAACAGCGCACCAGTGAAGAGCTGCAATGGATGGATGTGCAGGCCTTGGTGGAATCGTTGAGCGAAAACGCCCAGGACCAGGGTGCCGATGTGCAGGTCAGCGGCACCTGCCCCCCGTTGCAGGTGCAACCGATGGCGCTGCGCTCGTGCCTCAACAACCTCATCGACAATGCCCTGCGCTACGCCGGCCATGCAAAGATTACCCTGGAGGACCAGCCTCAACGGGTTCTGATCCGGGTCATCGACCATGGCCCCGGTATTGCCGCGGACAAACGCGAAGCCGTGTTCGAGCCCTTCTATCGCCTGGAAGGTTCGCGCAACCGCAACTCCGGGGGCGTCGGCCTGGGCATGACCATCGCCCGGGAAGCCGCCGAACGCCTGGGCGGGCAACTGACCCTGGAAGAGACACCGGGGGGTGGGTTGACGGCGGTGATCAGCCTGCCCCGTACGTGAGAACACACCTATTACCTGTGGGAGCGTCGATCTGAAGGTTTTGTACAGCCACCGGTACAAACTCCACATACCCACGACAACTACCCCGCCGAGGCTGCCTAAGCCGGTGCACCCACCGGCTATCCCAGCCCAAGGAGAGCGCCCATGATTGGTAGTGTCAGCAGTTACTCGACCTATACCAGCACCAGCAGTACCGCAACCAGCAGTGCCCGCAGCCAGCAGTTTCAAAAGGAACTGCTGAGCAAGCTCGACAGTGACGGCGACGGTTCGGTCAATCAGGAAGAGTTGAGCACCGCCCTGTCGCAAAAAAGCGACGATGGCATCCTGGTCAGCCTGAGCGACAATTTCGGCGACTTGGACAGTGACGGCAGCGGTGACCTGAGCGGCGAGGAAATGGCCGCAATGGCGCCGCCACCTCCGCCGCCACGAGACCAGGCGCCGAATGCCGAACTGGCCGATGCACTGCTCAGCGTCCTGGACACCGACGGTGATGGTGTGGTCAGCAGCGATGAGTTGAGCAACGGCCTGGCCAGCACGGACAGCGATGCCGACAGCCAGCAAGTGTTCTCGGCCTTGGACAAGAACGAGGACGGCACTGTTAGCCTCGACGAACTCGCCGCCAGCCTTGCGCCACCGCCACCACCGCAACAGGCCTCCAGTGAAGAGCTGTTCAGCCAGCTCGATGCCGATGGCGACGCCACCGTCACCGCCAGCGAACTGAGCAGCGCCTTGCAGGCCAGCAACGGTACGTCCACGAGCACCGACACCAGCGCGATGCTGATGGAAGCACTCGACAGCGACAGCAGCGGTGGCGTCAGTAGCGACGAATTCAACAGCGCCTTGCAGGCCGGTCGCCGCAGCGACAGCTCCACCGAACAGGCCAATGTCAGCGAAGCGTTGAACAGAATGATCGCCAACCTCAGCCGGCAATACTCGCTGGATAACGTCGCCACCGTGGGTAAACACCTGAACGTGGCAACCTGATTCACCGGCAAGGCTGGATTGAAACTCACTTGTGGCGAGGGGATTTATCCCCGCTGGGTTGCGCAGCAGCCCTAAAATCAGACGACCCGGAGTGTCAGGCTGAACGAGCCGGCAGTTTTTGGGGTCGCTTCGCAACCCAGCGGGGATAAATCCCCTCGCCACAAAGGTTTGTGCTTGCCTCTGGGGTGGGTTATCGCGCCTGGCTTTTGCTCCAGTCCGTCAACAGGCTGTACGCCACCGCCAGCAAAGTCGGACCAATGAACAGGCCGATGAAGCCGAAGGCGATCAACCCGCCGAACACCCCCAACAGCACGATGACCAAGGGCAGGTTTCCGCCACGGCTGATCAGGTAGGGTTTGAGCACGTTGTCCACGCCACTGATGATGAACGTGCCCCAGATGCCGAGGAACACCGCCATCCCGTACTCCCCCTTCCACGCCAGCCACGCCGTGGCGGGGATCCAGACCAGGGGTGGCCCCATGGGGATCAGGCTCAGCAGGAAGGTGACGATACCCAGTACCAGCGCGCCCGGCACCCCGGCGATCAGGAAACCGATCAGCGCCAGTACGGCCTGGGCCGCCGCGGTGCCAATCACACCGTTGACCACCCGCTGCACCGTACCGGCCACCAGCTCGATGTAGTAACCGGCACGGTCGCCAATCAGACGCTCCAGCAAGCCGTGGACGAACACCGCCAGGCGCGGACCGTCGCGATAGAAAAAGAACACGAACACGATGCTCAGAGTCAGCTCGAGAATGCCGCCGCCAATCTGCGCACTGCGGGCCAGCAGCCAGTTGCCGACCTGCCCCAGGTACGGCTTGATGGACACCATCATCGCCGCGCCCTGCTGGTCGATACTGTTCCACATGCCCACCAGCCGCTCGCCCACCAACGGTACGCCGGCCAACCAGGTCGGGGCTTCCGGCAGACCATCGACTTGCACGTCCTTGATGAACGCCGTGGCATCGCGTACATGGTCGGCCAGGTTGAAACCCAACCACACCAGCGGCACCGCCACCAGCAGCATCCAGCCCACCGTCAGCAACGCCGCCGCCAGGGATTCGCGGCCATTGACCCAGCGGGTCAGCAGGCGCATCAGCGGCCAGCTGGCGAAAGCCAGCACCGCGCCCCAGAACAGCGCCGACCAGAACGGCGCCATGACCCAGAGGCTTGCGCCGAACAACACCAGGAGCAGGATCTGCACCAACAGCCGATCGTTATTGAGCATGTAGGGTCTCGAAAAAATGAACAGGACCGAGGCAACATGGTGAAACCCGCTGCCCCGAGACAGCTTAGCGCAGCAACTCCAGGTGCAATCCCACCGCTTCGCCGCTAGCGGTCTCCATCCGCGCCGCCCGGACACCCTGGCCCGCCAGAGCCTCGAGCCAGTCCTCGGCCCTGGGGCCGGCAATACTGACCCGCAGGCCCGTGTCCAGGTTCAGCGCCCGGGACAACAGGCGCAACCAGGTGTCGTCAGGCCCATCGGCAAGACGCGGCAAATCCAGGCTCCCAGTGTCCTTGAGCTGGCGCAGCAGCGTGGCCGATGTCGGCAGCAAGTCCCCCAGCGCTGCGTTCGCCTCGAACTGCTCGACATGCAGGTAGGCCTTGCGATTGCCGCGGGTGATGGCATACAGCGCAATCAACGTGTTGTCCGCCGGCGGCGCCAGGCGCAGCAACAGGAAGGCCTGGCCGCTGTCGGCACCATAGAGCTTGGCATTGCCGAAGACGTCGTTGGCCCACAGGCTGCTTTCGCCGCAATCGCGGGCCTGGCACCAGAACAACAGCTCGGCACCCTGTTTCTGCAACGCTTCGCGCGCTGCGGTAAAAGCCTGGGTGGCGGAATGTTCCGGTGGCAGTTCGTACGTGACCGACGTGACATTGCCACGGGCATCGACCTGCCCGTCAAAACGCAGCTGACCGCTGATCTTGCGGATCGAGCCCATGGGGTAGACGCGTTCCAGGTCGCTGGTTTGCCGATAATCGACAATCTGCGCGTCGGGCATGCGCGGCACGCGCTCCAGGTCGCGACTGCCCGGCACATCGACGGCGAACGACGCCGGGCTGAGGCAGGCCAGCACCAGCAGGACGAGTGAGTGAACGGATACTTTCATTGGATCGGCTTGGCCTGGGACGCGTGGACGCAACGGGCATCGTCGATGCACCGCGCGGCTGCTAAACAGAGGTCTGTCATGGTTGTCTCCCTTTCAACCCGCCCAGCCTCGACAGTTGCCCGGCGCAAGTCAAGGAACGGTGAAGAACCGATTGAAACAGTCTGCTACAAGCGTGGCACCGGCCTCGTCGTTCAGGTGCAGATGATGGCCGCCGGGCAACTGCTCATGACTGAAGGGTAGACGCTCCAGCAGCTCCGGGTGTTGGGCCAGCATGCCGTCGGCTGCCACCACCAGATGCGCCGGACAAGCGACCCGCGCCACGAACGCCATGGCCTGTTCATCGGTCAGGCGCAGGGGCGATGGCAGGGTCAGGCGGTTGTCGGTGCGCCAGGTATAGCCCCCGGGCACCGGCATCAGACCGCGTTGGGCCAGCAATTCGGCGGCCTCGCGGCTGACCGCCACCAGCCCCTTCATCCGCGCCTCGATGGCCCGGTCGAGGGTTTTGTAGACTGGCTTGCGTTTTTGCTGCAAATCCAGCTGCGCCTGCAGGGCCATGCCCATGCGTTCAGCGGCGTTATCGCCTTTGGCTGTAGGAGGAATCACCCCGTCGATAAGGCCCAGGTGCGTCACCCGTTCCGGCAGGGAGCCGGCCAGCACCAGCGACACTATGGCGCCCATGGAATGCCCCAACAGGGCGAAACGCTTCAAGCCCAGTTGTTCGGCGACTTGCAGCACATCATGGGCGTAGTCCCAGAGGGCATAGCCGGCACCGGCTGGTCGATGCCCGGAGTGACCGTGGCCGGCCATGTCCAGGGCAATCACTCGCAGGCCCTCGAGCCTGGGCGCCAGGCGGGCGAAGCTGTTGGCGTTGTCCAGCCAACCGTGCAGGGCAATCACCGGCAGCCCGTCTTCCGGGCCGAACAAGTGGGCCGCCAGCTCGATGTGAGGCAGGCTCAGGCGAACTTCCTCGACCACACTCATGCGCTGCGCCCTTCCCAACGCTGGAACAGGTTCTTGAGCAGGTTGGCCGTGTCCTGTGGACGTTCGAGGGGGAACATATGACCGCCGGGCATGCTCAGGGACTCACCATGGGGCATGCGCCCCACCGAGCGGGTGTGATGGCGCATCACCACGCGACTCTGCCGGCCACGTACCACCGCCAGCGGCACCTTGAGCTTACGGGGACGCCCTGGGCTGGTGTGCGGCACGCCACGGTAAATGCTGATTTCGGTGGCGGGGTCGAAGCGCAGCCGCAATCGGTCGCCGACTTGTTGCAAGCCGTGTTGCAGGTAGGCGTCGAAGCATTCCGGGTCAAAACCGCGGAACAGGGTCTTGCCGGCAAAATACTCTCGGGCCGACGCCAGGTCAGCGAACTCCTCACGCCGCCCCAGGGTCCGACCAGCCGGGGTCAGGCGGTCGATGAAACCCAAGCGCTTGGCGGCCAGGATCACCCATTGGTCGGTACGGGTCAGCACCGGCGAATCGAGCATGACCACGCCGCGATACAGCTGTGGGCAACGCAACGCCGCGTGCAGGTGCAGGACACCACCCAGGGAATGCCCGACGCCCCATACCGGCGCCGGTTGCTGTTCCAGGTGATGGATCAGTTCGTCCACCAGGTTGTGCCAGTTATCGTCCACCGGGAAACGCGGGTCATGACCGTGCAACTCCAGATGCGCGACCTGGTACTGCGGCGCCAGGGCAGCGAACAGCTTGCCGTAGGTGGCCGAAGGAAAACCATTGGCGTGGGCGAAAAATATCTGTTGCGACATGACAGCCGATCCGTTGAAGAAACTGGGACTGATTCTGCGCACTAGCCGACGGCGCGGCAATGACCGTAACTGACAGGAATGATGACAGTCGGGGTTGGGCTATGGGGTTTATGAAACTATGAGCACTGGCCAATGTGGCGAGGGGATTTATCCCCGCCGGGGTGCGAAGCAGCCCTGAAATCAGGCGACTCGGTGTGCCAGGTTGACCGAGTCGACTGGTTTGGGGGCGCTGCGCACCCCAGCGGGGATAAATCCCCTCGCCACAAGGGCCTCCCACCCGCTACAAGAGTTTCAACGCGCCGGCGGTTGCTCGCCCAGCGGCACCACTGCCATGGTCAAGCGCGACACGCAGTTGACCTTGCCCTCGTCATTGACCAGACGGATGTCCCAGACCTGGGTGGTGCGACCCAGGTGGACCATCCGGGCCGTGGCCGTCACCCGGCCGCTGCGCACGCCGCGCAGGTGGTTGGCGTTGATTTCCAGGCCCACGCAATAGAATTTGCTGGCATCCACACAGAGATAGGCGGCCATGGAACCGACCGTTTCGGCCAGCACCACCGAAGCACCGCCGTGCAGCAGGCCGAACGGCTGGTGGGTGCGCTGATCGACCACCATGCTGGCGGTCAGGGATTCGTCGTCGAAGGATTCGAAGCGAATGTCCAGCACTTCGCTGATGGTGTTTTTACCAGCGTCGTTCAGTTTCTTGATGTCGGGGGTGGTGCGCCACAGACTCATCGTTGCCTTCCTGTGTGATTGTTGTTTTGCCAGTCCTGCAACCGCGCCATTCAGGGGTGCCTGATGCCCTTGAGCGTCATCGCCCCGGCCAGCGGCATGTCGCCTTCCAGCTCGGCCAGGCCGGCGGTTTGCACTTGCTCGGGTCGTTGCAGATGGCCGTGCTGCAGTAAACCCAGCAGGCTGCCCACCAATGGGTTGTGGCTGACCAGCAGCACATCGTCCTGGTCCTCCAGGTGCCTTAGCACATCCGCCGGTCGGGTCTCCGGCGTGAGCCAATCGACCGTGATCAGTTCAGGTTCGAAACCCAGTGCTTCGCGCACCAGTTGCGCAGTCTGCTGGGCACGCACATAAGGGCTGGCGTAGATGGCCCGCAACGGCTCGCCCATCAACCGCCCGGCGCTGCGCAACACCTCCTCGCGACCGTGCACCGTCAAGACCCGTTCCGGATCGGGACGGACACCATGGGGCTCGGCCTCACCGTGACGCAACACCCACAGTTTCATAGCTTCGGTTCCTCGTCCCGGACGGGATGCGGGGCCGGCGCCACGGTATGAGGGGCTTCACCTTCCGGCGTGCGCGGAGTCGGCCAGTCCGCGAACGGCCAGGGTTTCTGGTCGCTGTGGAAAGTACCGAAACGGCCGATCTGGGCCAGGAACTGGCTCAGGCTGTCGCCGAAATTCATCAGGCCGGCACTGGGCGCGCCGTAGATCAGCCGATAGATCAACTGCACCAGCACCACGGCACCGAGGATGAATTGCGCCACCTGCCAGACCAGCAGATAAATCACCATCCACAGCACACGCAGCAGGATGGATTCGTATTGGGGTTGCCCTTGCGGATCGTTCATGGCTCGCTCCTGCTTGCGGTCAATAGCGGTTCAGTTGAAACCGCTGGTGGAAATGAAATCGACGTCGGTCTTCGGTTCGCCACGCATCAACAGCTCGATCACCTGCTCGAGCGTGCGCCCTTCGAACAGAATCGCGTGCAGCCCGGCGACCAGCGGCATGTACACCCCCGCCTCCTGGGATTTGGCCTTGAGCACTTTGAGGGTATTGACCCCTTCGGCCACTTCACCCAGGCGCGACACGGCCTCATCAAGACTCAAGCCTTGGCCGAGGGCAAAACCGACCTGGTAGTTGCGGCTCTTGGGCGAGGAACAGGTGACGATCAGGTCGCCCACGCCGGCCAGCCCCAGGAAGGTCATCGGATTGGCGCCCTGGCTGACAGCAAAACGGGTCATTTCCGCCAGCGCACGGGTGATCAGCATGCTCTTGGTGTTCTCGCCCATGCCCAGCGCCACCGCCATGCCGGCGATGATGGCATAGACGTTTTTCAGCGCCCCGCCCAGTTCCACACCGAAACGGTCGGCACTGGCGTAGACCCGAAAGGTGCGGCCATGCAATGCGGCCTGGACCCGTTGGCACAACTCTTCATCTTCACTGGCGACCACCGTGGCGGTCAGGGCGTGCTCGGCGATTTCCCGTGCCAGGTTCGGCCCGGAGATCACACCGATCCGGGCCTTGGGCGCGATTTCTTCGAGAATCTCGCTCATCAGCTTGAAGGTCTGGGCTTCGATGCCCTTGGTCAGGCTCACCAACAGCTTGCCGCTCAAGCGCTCGGCATGGGGCGCCAACACCGAACGCAAGGCGCTGGACGGCAAGGCGACGAAGAACAGGTCACTGCCCTCCAGGGTTGCCTGCAAGTCAGTCACCGGTTCCACTTCCGGGCGGATCTTGATGCCCTTGAGGTAACGCGGGTTCTCGCGGTTGACCCGGATGGCCTCGGCCTGCTCCGGGTCACGCATCCACTGGCGCACCGGGTGACCATTCTCGGCCAGCAGGTTAGCCACGGCGGTACCGAAACTTCCGCCCCCCAGGACCGCAATCGGGCGCTGTTCAGTCATATGCAATCCGTTCATCCATACCAAGTGGCAATGCGGGGCATTATACGGAGCGGCCAGATCGCGACCAGCCCCGGCAACAATTACCATCAGCTGTAGGAAGCTGACCATCAATTCCTAGGAAAATGCTGTCAACGTGAATGGAAAAGTCGTTCAGCTCGGTTAACATGCCCGCCATCCTCCCATTATCAAAGGCTGAGCCGTGTCCGTTGGCCCCTCCCGTCCAGGTTCGTCCCTGTTATTGGCACTGATCATCAGCCCGCCAGTGCTGGGCGACGACTTGTTCGTGGACAGCCAGCCCCTGCCCCAGGTGCTGACGGCCACGCGCCTGAAGCAATCGCCAGCGGCGGTGCCGGGCAGCATGACCGTGCTCGACAGCGAGTTGATCAGGGCCAGCGGCGCCCGTGATATCAGCGAACTGCTGCGCCTGGTGCCGGGCATGATGGTCGGCAACATCAGCGGCAACCAGGCTGCCGTGAACTACCATGGCACCAACGCCAGCGAAGCCCGCCGCATGCAAGTACTGATCGATGGCCGCTCGGTGTACCGCGCCGGCCTGGCCACGGTGGACTGGAGCGACATTCCGGTAGCCATGGAAGACATCGAGCGGATCGAAGTCTTTCGCGGGCCCAACACCGTCAGCTACGGCGCCAACGCACTGATGGCGGTGGTCAACATCATCACCCGCGCCCCCGCCGACAGCCACGGCACCCGGCTGAAAATCACCCGGGGCCAACGCGGCATCAGCGACTGGTACGCCAGCCAGGGCAGCGGCTGGGAAGGCGGCGACCTGCGGCTGTCGCTGTCCGGCCAGGAAGACGACGGCTTTGACAACGACCGCAACGGCGCCGACTACCGCGACAGTCGTCGCCTGAACCGCGTCAACCTGTCCGTCAGCCAGACCCTGGACGAACGACAGAGCATCGACTGGCAATTGAACGCCAAGGACGGGACCAACCAGCGCCCCTATACCTACCGCCCCGTGTTTGCCGGGATTACCGCCGCCGGGGATAACTCCGACGTCATCGCCAAGGACTACGCCGGTTCGCTGCGCTGGAACCTCGACCTGGACCCCGACCACAGCCTTTATGTACAAGGCTCGATCCAACACTGGGATCGCCAGCAGACCTGGCGCGCCTGCGATGCCGAGGTGTCCTTCAGCCCGCAACTGACCGACCTGTGGCAGCTCAACCCCTACTATGCCGAGAAGCTGGCGCGCAATATCCCCAGCTACATCAGCAGCGGCGCGCCCGCCGGCACGCCACAGGAACAGGCGTTGGCCAATCAGGTGCTCGACCAGTGGCGCAACGGCGCCTCGCAGACCCTGTGCGGCGATATCGACCAGAGCGCCCGGGAATCGCGCTACGACCTGGAAGTCCAGGACACCCTGAGCCTGTCCGACAGCCTGCGCCTGGTCACTGGGGCCAACTACCGCTACGACCGGGCCGACTCCGAGACGTACTTCAACGGCACCCTGGACGACACCACCTGGCGGCTGTTCGGCCAGCTCGAATGGCGGGCCACCGAGCATTGGCTGTTGCAGGGCGGCGCGATGTTCGAAGACACCCGCCTGACCGGCAGCTCGCTGACCCCACGGGTCGCGATCAACTACCTGATCAACCCGCGCCACGGCCTGCGGGCGGTGTACTCCGAAGCCGTGCGCTCCCCGGACATGTTCGAGAACAACGTCAACTGGAGCTATCAGGTCACCAACCTGCAACCCGCCGCCTTCGGCCAGAACAGTGCCCGTTACTTCGTCCGGACGCGCGGCCCGGGCAACCTGGAACAAGAGCACATGCGCTCCCGGGAACTGGGCTACAACGGTTATTTCGTGGACCTGGGGCTGGCGGTCGACGTGAAACTGTTCCATGACGAAATCACCGGCATGATCAGCGAACCGCTGCGCAACAATCAGTACATCGCCAGCAACGCCAACCAATCCCAGTTTTCCGGGGCCGAAACCCAGTTCGACTGGCGTGTGACCAGCGCCGACCGCCTGCGCCTGACCTACGCCTATGTCGATGCTCAGGCCAGCAACCCCCTCGACGAGCAACTGACCGCCCGCAACAGCGGTTCGGCCGGCTGGCTGCGGGACTGGGGCCAAGGCTGGAACAGCGCGCTGTTCTATTACGGTGCCGATGCCCTGAACGGCTATCGCTTCGAACGGGTCGACACCCGCCTCGCCCGGCGCATCCCCCTGGGCAAGGCCAGCCTGGAACTGGCGGGGGTCCTGCAACAACGCCTGGACAACCAGCCCACCACCTTCATCGACAACCGCTACGACTCCCGCCATGTCGTGTACTTCAGCGCGGAGTTGTCGTTCTAGATGTCTCGGCATCCACTCCGCAAGTCGCCATTTCATGGCCGCCTGACGCTGGCGCTATGCCTGGTGTTTGCTGCGTGGCTGGTGCCCATCCAGGCCCGGGCGGCCGAAGTCCTGTTGACCGGTGCCGCAGACAGCCCCGGCGTGCAGTCTTTCACCCAGGCCCTGAAAGCCCTGCGCCCCGAAGACAGCGTGCGGTTTACCCCGCTGGCCAATCTGCCGGCACCAGACAAGTTACCGGGCAATGTCCGCCTGGTCCTGCTTGACCTGCCCAGCCTCGACTGGCGCCTGCAAGACGCCCGGGGGCCGGCCACCCTGGTACTGCGCATCAGCCGCCAGCAGGCCCGTGATCGCCTGGGCGAGGCGACGCCCGCTCACCTGAGCCTGCTGTGGAGCGATCCACCGATGGCGCGGCAATTGCGGCTGATCCGCACCATCCTGCCGCAAGTGCGACGGGTCGGCGTGCTTTACGACAGCCACAGCGAATTCCTGCTCAAGGACATCCAACAGGCCGCGGCACCGCTGGGCCTGGCCATCGTCAGCGAACGCTGGGACGACACCAACGACAGCCGCCCCCTGCACAACCTGCTGGGCCAGAGCGACGTCCTGTTGGGCCTCGATGACCCCGACTTGTACAACCCCAAGACCGTGAAGAACCTGCTGCTCAGCAGCTACGCCCGGCAGCGCGCCCTGATCGGCCCCAGCGCCGCCTTCGTCAAGGCCGGCAGCCTGGCCAGTACCTACAGCGACCAACAAGACTGGCTGGCGATTCTCGACAAGCTGCTCGACCGCCCCGCCACGACCTGGCCGCGCACGCTGTATCCAGACCGTTTCAAAGTCCTGGGCAACCGGCAGGTCTCCCGCTCACTGGGGATCGAACCGATTGACGCCGAATCCGTCGCGGCAACGTTGGCCGAAGGAGAACACCGACCATGACCTTGCGTCGCCGTTGGGACATCAACACCCGCACCCAGCTCATCGCCCTCGGCCCGGCGTTGCTGCTGACCGTGCTGCTGATCAGCTTCTTCACCTTCGTGCGGATCCAGGACTTGCGCCAGGAACTCAATCACACCGGGCAACTGATCGCCAACCAACTGGCTCCCGCCACGGAGTACGGGGTGATTTCCGGCAACAACGAAGTCCTGGAAAGCCTGCTCACCGCGACCCTGGCGACCCCGCACGTGCGCTTCCTGGAGGTCCAGGACAGCACCGACAAGGTCCTGGTGTACGTCGAGCAACCCGAGCAAACCCGCAGCCGCGCCCAGCAGATCGAAGTCTTCCAGGCCCCGGTGCGCCTGCAGCGCATTGCCCTGAACAATGATTTCCTGCAGGGCAACAGCACATCCGTCGAGGCGTCCGGTGAAGACTACCTGGGCCGCGTGATCGTCGGCATGTCCAGCGACGCCTTCAGTCAGCGACAGCAGGAGATCCTGTTCAAGGCCGCGATCCTGGCGCTGTTCGCCCTGTTGTTCACCTTCCTGGTGGCGCGTCGACTGGCGACCAACCTGTCCCGGCCGATCCGCGACATCGGCAACGCGGTCAAGGCCATCCAGCAAGGCGACTACAACACCCCGCTGCCCATCGTCGATGACACCGAACTGGGGGCCTTGTCGCGGCACATCAACAACCTGGCCGGCGGTCTGGAGCAAGCCAGCCGCGAACAACACCAGGCCATGGCACAGCTGATCAAGACCCGCGAAGAGGCAGAAAAAGCCAACAGCGCCAAGTCCGAATTCCTGGCAATGATGAGCCATGAACTGCGCACGCCCATGAACGGCGTACTGGGCATGCTGCAATTGCTGGAAACCACTCGCATGACCGACGAGCAGCACGAGTACACGGCGCTGGCGTCAGAATCCACCGAACACCTGCTGAAGGTGATCAACGACATCCTCGACTTCTCGCGCATCGAACGCTCGGCCCTGGAACTGGAGCACATCCCGTTCAACCTGGCGGAGCTGGTAGCCAGTTGCGCGCAGTCGTTCCAGCACCGCGCCGCGCAGCGCAAGCTGGGCCTGGACCTGCTGGTCCCGGACGACATGCAGGCCCTGCAGGTCCAGGGCGATCCGACGCGGATACGGCAGATTCTGGTGAACCTGATCGGCAACGCCCTGAAATTCACCGAGCAAGGCCGCGTCACCGTGCAATGCCAATGGCAAGCCCTGGATCACGAACTGCTGTGGTTCACCTGCACGGTGCGCGACAGTGGCATCGGTATCCCGGCCGAAAGCCTGGAGCGCATGTTCGATGCCTTCCAGCAGGCCGACAGTTCGATCTCCCGGCGCTACGGCGGCACTGGCCTGGGCCTGCCGATCGCCCGTACCCTGGCCGAACGCATGGGCGGCACACTGCGGGCCCAGAGCGAAGAAGGCCAGGGCTCGGTGTTCACCCTCGAGATCCCGCTGGCCTTGTCGCGCCAGACGCCAACGACCCTGGCGCCGCGGCTGGCCGTCGGCAGCGGCGACGGCGAAGGCCGCAACGTGTTGCTGGTGGAGGACAATCCGGTCAACCAGACGGTGATCGAAGCCATGCTGCGCAGCCTGGGCTTCACCGTCAGTGTCGCCACCGACGGCGCCCAGGCGGTGCGCAGCGCCGAAAGCCTGATTTTCGAAGCGATCCTCATGGATTGCCGGTTGCCGATCATCGATGGCTACGAAGCCACGCGGCAGATCCGTCAGTTGCCGGGCTGTGGCGAGGTGCCCATCATCGCCCTGACGGCCAACGCGTTGCAGGGCGACCGCGAAGCCTGCCTCGCGGCGGGCATGAACGATTACCTGGCCAAGCCGTTCAAAAGGATTGATCTGCAGCAGATTCTGCAGCGCTGGGTGAACTAGAACAGGTCACTGGACCATCTGTGACTGGCGTGAAAGACGAAAGTGCGGCAGTCTTAGGCACCCGAACAAGCCTCGATTGGGGCTTGAATAAAAATTTCAGTGCACAGGTGTACATTCATTTCCCGTGTGCTGTGACTTTCACTACAACGCAATAGTCTATGAGTAGGCTGTCGATTCGAGGCATGAACGCTTCGATCGGCCGGGAAGATTTGCCCCACCCTGCCGCACGGGACTATTGAGGAGCTCGCATGACCAAACAAAACGCCTTTACCCGGGAAGATCTGCTGCGCTGCAGTCGCGGTGAGCTGTTCGGCCCAGGTAACGCGCAACTGCCCGCCCCGAACATGCTGATGGTGGATCGCATCACCCATATCAGCGAAGAGGGTGGCAAGTACGGCAAAGGTGAATTGGTCGCCGAGCTGGATATCACTCCGGACCTGTGGTTCTTCGCCTGCCACTTCGAAGGTGATCCGGTCATGCCGGGCTGCCTGGGCCTGGATGCCATGTGGCAATTGGTCGGTTTCTTTCTCGGCTGGCAAGGCCTGCCGGGTCGCGGTCGCGCCCTGGGTTCGGGCGAAGTGAAGTTCTTTGGTCAGGTCCTGCCGACCGCCAAGAAAATCACCTATAACATTCATATCAAACGCGTCCTCAAGGGCAAGCTGAACATGGCCATTGCCGATGGTTCGGTTGCCGTGGACGGTCGCGAGATCTACACCGCCGAAGGCCTCCGGGTCGGCGTTTTCACCTCCACTGACAACTTCTAAGGGTTATCCGCATGCGCCGCGTCGTTATCACTGGTCTGGGCATCGTTTCGTGCCTGGGCAATGACAAAGAGACCGTCTCCGCTAACCTGCGTGCAAGTCGCCCTGGCATCCGGTTCAACCCGGAATATGCTGAAATGGGTCTGCGTAGCCAGGTTTCCGGCTCCATTGACCTTCCCCTCGAAGAACTGATCGATCGCAAGATCTACCGTTTCGTCGGCCATGCGGCGGCTTACGCCTACCTGGCCATGAAGGACGCCATCGCGGATTCCGGCCTGACCGAAGAGCAGGTTTCCAACCCGCGTACCGGCCTGATCGCCGGCTCCGGTGGCGCCTCCACCTTGAACCAGATGGAAGCGCTGGACATCCTGCGTGAAAAAGGCGTCAAGCGCGTTGGCCCGTACCGCGTCACGCGGACCATGAGCAGCACGGTTTCCGCCTGCCTGGCCACGCCGTTCAAGATCAAGGGCCTGAACTACTCCATCGCCTCTGCCTGCGCCACCAGTGCCCATTGCATCGGTACCGCCATGGAACAGATCCAGATGGGCAAGCAGGACATCGTGTTCGCCGGTGGCGGTGAAGAAGAACATTGGAGCCAGTCGTTCCTGTTCGACGCCATGGGCGCCCTGTCCAGCAAGCGCAACGACACCCCGGAAAAAGCTTCCCGCGCCTACGATGCCGACCGTGACGGTTTCGTCATCGCTGGTGGCGGCGGCATGGTGGTGGTCGAGGAGCTGGAACACGCCCTGGCCCGTGGCGCCAAGATCTACGCGGAAATCGTCGGCTACGGCGCCACTTCCGACGGCTACGACATGGTCGCACCAAGCGGTGAAGGCGCCGTGCGTTGCATGCAGATGGCCATGTCCACCGTCGATGCACCGATCGACTACCTCAATACCCACGGCACCTCGACCCCGGTCGGCGACGTCGCGGAAATGAAAGGTGTGCGCGAAGTGTTCGGCGACAAGGCCCCGGCCATCAGCTCCACCAAGAGCCTGTCGGGTCACTCCCTGGGCGCCGCCGGCGTTCACGAAGCGATCTACTGCATGCTGATGATGGAAGGCAACTTCATGGCCGGTTCGGCCAACATCGACGAGCTGGACCCGGAAGTGGCCGACCTGCCAATCCTGACCAAGACTCGCGAAAACGCCACCATCAACACCGTGATGAGCAACAGCTTCGGCTTCGGTGGCACCAACGCCACCCTGGTACTGAAGCGCTGGCAGGGCAAGTAAGCCCCGCCGCTACGCCACACAAAAAAACGCCCCGACTGGTTCGGGGCGTTTTTTTGCCTGGCAAATACACCTGAGTTCATTGTGGGAGCGGGCTTGCTCGCGAATGCGGTGTGTCAGACGGCACATTTGCTAGCTGACACACCGCATTCGCGAGCAAGCCCGCTCCCACATTAAGTCCACAGGGGGTGGAGTTCAGCGCACGACAAACCGCTGCTGCGTCAGCAGCCGATCACCCTGGAACACCATGAACCGCCACTCCCCCGGTACCACTTCATGGCTTTCGGTGAACTCGTAGGCCATGACATCCTGGGGCGCGCCAGGCACCAGTTTCTGGATGACTTCGAATTTATCGTGACGCACGCCATCGGGAGTGCGGATGCCGGGGGTGAAGTACAACAGAGTCAACGGCTGGTCATCGGCGACCTTGCCAGCCAACTGGTAGCGCATACCGAATTTGGTGCCCAGCTTCGCCGGCACGCTTTCGGTCTGGCGGATCTGTTCGTTGCTGCGCCGCAGGACCCGCTCTCCCGATTGCAGCTCGGCTTGCGGCCCTTCGAAGACACCGTATTCCACCGGACCTTCGACACGGACTTCGGCCTGTGCCAGACCGCAGGTCAACAACAGCGCGACCAGTGCGCTTGAACGGGTGAGGTGCATAGTGCGCTCCTTGATTGAGATGAGCGCGAGGGTATGACGCGGGCGTGACAGGCTGATGACATAGCAATGTCCAGGGCGCACGTCGTTGCTCTTGTGGCGAGGGGATTTATCCCCGCTGGACTGCGTAGCAGGCCCAAACCTTACAAGCATGATCGGCCTGACACACTGAGGTACTGGATTTTGGCGCCGCTTCGCGCCCCAGCGGGGATAAATCCCCTCGCCACAAAGTCCTTTTTATCTCGGGACAGTGCGAGGCAACACCGCCAGGAAGTTATCCCGCGCCACCTTCCGCGCCACGTCTTCCGGCAAGGCATCGAGAAACGGATCGAAGCCGTGCAATTCCTTGCCCAACTTGTTGAAACGCCCGACCACATCCGACCCCACCATGAAGCGCTCAGGAAAGCGCTCCACCAGCTTTATCCATTCGTCCCGGGGCTTGCCCGCCTCGTCCAGCAAGTACGGCGTGAGCATGCTCCAGGAAAGGTCTATGTACAGATTGGGGTAGGCCTCGAGCATGCGGCTCAGGGTCGGCAACAGAAAATCCAGGCGGGTCTGGTGGCGATGGATTTCCATGCTGGTGCCGGCGTGGGCCCAGATAAAGCGCGTGTGCGGGTGATTGCGCAACGGCTCCTCGATTTCCGCCAGGTACAACGGGTTTTTCTCACGCTTGGAAGTGATGTTGGAATGCAGCATCACCGGCAGGTCGTTCTCGGCCGCCAGGTGATAGATCCGCGTCATGGCTTCGTTGTTGGCTCGCGGGGTGTCGCCCGAGGTCAGCGCCGTGAGGTCGTCATGGCGGGTGAACACCTCGCCGATGCCTTGCCACAAACCTGGGTAGAGATCGAGCATGCGCTGGATATGGGCGGCGGAGTTCTTGTCGTTCGGATTGAAGCCCGACAGAAACGGATGAAAGTGCGGGCGTTGCTCGGCGCTCAGCTTGCTCACCGCGGCGGCGACAATCACATCGGTGGCGCTGTACCAATAGGCATCCGCATCGTCACCGGCGTAATAACGTGGACGCTTGGGCTCGTCCTCATGCCATTTCTTGGCCACCGGAACACCGGAAATCATCACATGCTCGATCCGATTGTCCGCCATCGCCTGGAGCAGCTTGGGCATGCCGGCGGTTTCCTGAAAGAAATCGACGTAATGCAGGTGCGCATCGCTGTAGGCATATTCGCGGGCCACGGCACCGCTACTCGAAACGGCCAGCAGCCAGGCGAAGATCAAACGGGTCAAGGGCATGGGGGTCTCCAAAAGCCATGAACAGCGTAGACCTCAACCGTCCCGCCGGGGTTCAAGGTGCCTCTGCCGCGTCTACCGGCGGCGGGTTATGCTTCATGCAAACCGTTGTGCAATCTGGAAGCCACCATGACCACGCCCCTGACCGTTCGCCCCCGCGCCGAAGACGTCGAAGGCCAGCCGATTCTTCGTCCACTGCCGTCCGCCAAATGCCGCAGCGTTGGGCCTTTCGTGTTTTTCGATCACATGCTGCAAACCACCTATCCGGCCGGCAGAGGCATGAACATCCGCCAGCATCCCCACATCGGCCTGTCCACCCTCACCTACCTGTTCGAGGGCAAACTCCAGCACAAGGACAGCCTCGGTTCCGACCAGGTGGTGGAGGCTGGCGATGTCAGCTGGATGACCGCCGGCAGCGCCATTGCCCATGTCGAGCGCACGCCCGAATCGCTGCTGAACAGCGCTTTCGTCATGCATGGATTGCAAGTCTGGCTGGCCTCGCCCAAGTCCCATGAGCAAGGCCCGGGGCACTACAGCCATCACCCGGCACACAGTCTGCCGGTCAGCGAGAACCTGGGGGTCAGCATCCGCATGATCGCCGGGTCAGGTTTTTGCCTGGAATCACCGGTACCGGTGCTGTCGCCTACGTTGTACGCCGAACTGAACCTGCAAACCGCGACGTCGCTGCTGATTCCCACCGAACATGAAGAGCGGGCGCTGTATGTACTCAGCGGTGAAGCACGGCTTGAAGGTGAACCGGTGGAACCCCACTCGCTGGTCGTCCTGCCGGTCGGCGAAGAGATGACGCTGTTCGCCGACAGCGACTGCCATGCCGTGCTGTTCGGCGGTGCGCCGTTGGATGGGCCGCGACGGATCAACTGGAACTTCGTCTCCAGCGACCCGGCCCGGATCGATGAGGCCCGCCGGCGCTGGGCGGCCGGTGACTGGCCAACTGTGCCGGGGGAAAGTGAGCGGATCGAGTTGCCCTGAGTTCAGTGCTGTCTGGGCTGGCCCCTTCGCGAGCAAGCCCGCTCCCACATTTGATCTCTGGCGGACACAGCATCTGTGAACGACACAATCCACTGTGGGAGCGGGCTTGCTCGCGAAGGGGCCAGCCCAGACACGAAAACACTCAGCCTAAAAACCAATCTCAGTCCTTGAACACCTCGTCCAACAAGTTATGCATCGACCTGAACGCCCGCCCGGCGACCTTGGCGTCGTACATCATCTTGCCCGGCACATTGGCCTGCGGGTCGGTGAACGAATGCACCGCGCCACCGTAGCTCAGCAGTTGCCAATCCACGCCAGCGGCGTTCATTTCATCCTCGAAGGCTGGCAGTTGCTCTTTCGGCACCAGCGGGTCGGAGGCGCCATGCATCACTAACACCGCGCCCTTGATGTTCTGCGCATCGGCCGGATTCGGTGTATCCAGGGTGCCGTGGAATGAAACCGCGGCTTTGAGCGGCGCACCGCTGCGAGCCAGCTCCAGGGCACAGCAGCCACCGAAGCAGAAACCGAACGTAGCGAGGTTCGACGCATCGACCTCCGCTTCGCCCTGATTCAGCAATTGCTCGAGCGCCGCCTGCATGCGCTGGCGCAACAACGCCCGGTCATTCTTGAGCGGCATCATCGCAGCCCCGGCCTCATCGGCATTGCTCGGGCGTACATCCTGGCCGTACAAATCGGCGATCAACACGACATAGCCGTTAGCGGCTACCGACTTGGCGATCTCCTCGGCCCCCGCCCCTACGCCCATCCAATTGGGCGCCATCAGCAACCCCGGGCGCGAACCCTGCTGGCTGACGTCGAAGGCCAGGCGACCTTCATAATTTTGACCTTCGATCTGATAGACCAGCGAACGAACCGTAACCTGACTCATGACGGACTCCTCTTGAACGGAACACCAGAAATGAAAAAACCCGCCGAAGCGGGTTTTTCCTGCACTTGCTTAAGCTGACAGTTCAACCAACAGCTTGTTCAGGCGACGCACATACGCCGCCGGGTCCTTCAGGCTGTCGCCAGCTGCCAGGGCCGCCTGGTCGAACAGGATGTGCGACAGATCGCCGAAACGCTCTTCGCTCTGCTCGTTGTCGAGTTTTTCCACCAGCGGGTGGGCTGGGTTGAATTCGAAGATCGGCTTGGAGTCCGGGACTTTCTGGCCGCTGGCTTCGAGGATCTGGCGCATCTGCAGGCCGAGGTCTTGCTCACCGATGGCCAGGATCGCCGGTGAGTCAGTCAGGCGGTGCGAGACACGCACTTCGCTGACCGCGTCGCCCAGGGCCGTCTTGATCCGCTCGACCAGGCCTTCCTTGCTCTTGGCGACTTCTTCGGCGGCTTTCTTGTCTTCTTCCGAATCCAGGTTGCCGAGGTCCAGGTCACCACGGGCCACATCGACGAAGCTCTTGCCGTCGAACTCGTTGAGATAGCTCATCAGCCACTCGTCGATGCGGTCGGTCAGCAGCAGCACTTCGATGCCTTTCTTGCGGAAGACTTCCAGGTGCGGGCTGTTCTTGACCTGTGCATAAGTTTCACCGGTCAGGTAGTAGATCTTGTCCTGGCCTTCCTTGGCGCGGGCCAGGTAATCGGCCAGGCCAACGATCTGCTCGCCATCGTCACCCTGTGTCGAGGCAAAGCGCAGCAGGCCGGCGATCTTCTCTTTGTTGGCGAAGTCCTCGGCCGGGCCTTCCTTCATCACCTGGCCGAAGTTTTTCCAGAAGCTCTTGTACTGCTCGGGCTCGTTCTTCGCCAGTTTTTCCAGCATGTCCAGCACGCGCTTGGTCAGTGCCGACTTCATGGAATCGATGATCGGGTCTTTCTGCAGGATTTCCCGCGAAACGTTCAAGGACAGATCGTTGGAATCGACCACACCCTTGATGAAGCGCAGGTACAGCGGCAGGAACGACTCGGCCTGGTCCATCACGAACACACGCTGCACGTACAGTTTCAGACCGCGTGGCGCTTCGCGCTGGTACAGGTCGAACGGTGCACGGGCCGGCACGTACAACAGCGAGTTGTATTCCAGCTTGCCTTCGACCTTGTTATGGCTCCAGCTCAGCGGGTTCTCGTAGTCGTGGGCGATGTGCTTGTAGAACTCCTGGTATTCCTCGTCCTTCACCTCGGTGCGTGGACGGGTCCACAAGGCACTGGCGCGGTTGACGGTTTCCCATTCCACTTCCGGTTTTTCTTCGCCTTCGGCAGCGGCGACTTCCTTCGGCAGCTCGATCGGCAGCGCGATGTGGTCGGAGTACTTCTTGATGATGTTGCGCAGGCGCCAGCCATCGGCGAATTCGTCTTCACCGGACTTGAGGTGCAGCACGATACGGGTACCGCGATCAGCCTTGTCGATGGTGGCGACTTCGAACTCGCCTTCGCCCTTGGACGACCAGTGCACGCCTTCGCTTGCAGCGAGGCCGGCACGGCGGCTGAACACTTCGACCTGATTGGCAACGATGAACGCGGAATAGAAACCGACGCCGAACTGACCGATCAGGTGGGAATCTTTCTTCTGGTCGCCGGACAGGTTCTTCATGAAATCGGCGGTGCCGGACTTGGCGATAGTGCCCAGGTGCGTGATCACCTCTTCACGGCTCATACCGATGCCGTTGTCTTCGAGGGTGACGGTCTTGGCGTCTTTGTCGAAGCTCACACGGATTTTCAGTTCAGCGCCACCTTCCAGCAATTCAGGCTTGGACAGGGCTTCGAAACGTAATTTGTCGACAGCGTCAGAGGCGTTCGAAATCAGCTCGCGAAGGAAAATTTCCTTATTTGAATACAGCGAGTGAATCATCAGGTGCAGCAGTTGCTTCACCTCGGTCTGGAAGCCCAGGGTTTCCTTTTGAGTTTCCACGCTCATGGTCATCAAACTCCAAGTGGATGGTGGTGTCCGCCTCGCTGAGATTGGCGGCGGGATGTCCACAAGGTGGGGGCAAAGGGGATGATTTCAAGAGCGCGCGGGTTTTGAAGGCTCCTGGATCTTGAAATGTGCCCGGGCGGTGGCGATGGGTTCGGCCTCGACGTCTTGCCAGGCGGTGATCGCGACGTTGGCGACCCGCCGCCCCTGACGCCAGACCTGGCATTTGGCGTAGGTGTCGCGAAACTGCCCGGTACGCAGGTAATCCAGGGAAAAGTCGATGATTTTCGGCACGCCCGGGGTGCCGGTGGCAATCAACAGATGCACTGCAGCGGCCAGTTCCATGAAGCCGGCGATGACCCCGCCATGAATGGCCGGCAGTAAAGGGTTACCAATGTTGTCCTTGTTGGCTGGCAGGCGAAACAACAAGTCGTCACCTCGGCGTGTGCACTCGACGCCGATCAGTTGTGCATAGGGGATCGAGGCGAGTAGCAGCGTGTAGTCGCCCTGCTCGCAGGCGCGACGCAGTTGTTCCTGGGTGATATCGCTCATGACTTGTCCACCGTAGCCGTCAGGCCGCCCGTTTTGATGCCCCTGGCGTGCTGGCCCAGGCGCATGAAGGTGCCCACGACATGGGCGATGGGTTGCTCGGGGTCGTCCTGATAGGCGAAACCGCGGGTAAAAATCACGTCCGGGGTTACCCGATAGCACTGGGCGAAGCCGTAGACGTCTTTGTGGGGTTCGGCGGCGTGCATGTAGTCGATGCGCAGGTCGAGGGTGGGGCAGACTTCGAATTGCGGCAGCACACATAAGGTCGACATGCCGCACGCGGTATCCATCAATGAGGTCAACGCCCCACCATGGATGATACCCGTCAGGGGATTGCCGACGATTTGCGGGCTGAACGGCAGGATCACGGTCAGCCCGTCGCGGCTGGCGCTGTGCAGTTTCAAGCCCAGCACCTGGCAATGCCTGAGGGCGGATAAAAAGCGTGTCGCACGCTCAAAAATGGGATCTTCAGCCATGTCCATCAATGCCCTTGTTTGTGTAGAGGCCTGGCAACAGGCGTGTTCGCTAAAGTTCCGCGACCGTGCAAAGTTATATATCTGTAGCAAAAGAGGAACTTAACCTGAGGGGGGTCGCTCAAAAGGCCAGTAGTTATATCCATAAGGAGAAACACCCCATGCGTAAGACTTTTGCTATTGCCTTGATGTTGGCCGCCTCCCTCGGTCTCGCTGCCTGCGATAAAAAATCCGAGGACAAAGCTCAAGAGGCCCAACAACACTCCCAGGACGCTCAACAAAAAATGGGCGAAGCACAGAATAAAGTGAATGAAGCGGCGAAAGAAAACGCCGAAGCCGCCAAAGCTCAGTCTGAATCGAACAGTGCCGCGCAGCAGGAACAAGCCCCTGCTACCACCGCACCTAAAACCAACTGATACGGTTTTAGCAGTAAAAGAAAACCCGCCTGGTGCGGGTTTTCTTTTACCTGGGATTTGGAAGCGTCGCTTGTCACGCTGCTTCCTTACCAACCTCGGGCGCTGGCGCTTCCGTAGGGGTATAGACCATGACGTCCAGCACATCAGAATGAAACTCGCGCTGATACAGCACAAATACCACGCCAGCACTCATCAACATGAATAACCAGGGGCTGACGAACCACGCCAACATGGTCATGCCGAAGTAATAGGAACGCAGGCCGAAGTTGAACTGGTTGGCGGCCATGGAAATGACCCGCGCCGCCCTGAGTGCAAAGGCCTTGCGCTCCTGCTCCGAGACATGACGCTCGCCGATCATCGGCGCCGAGCCCACCAACACCGCTGCGAAGTTGTATTGGCGCATGCACCAGCTGAACGTGAAGAACGCATATACGAACACCAGTGCCAGGCACAGCAACTTGACCTCCGCCATGCCCTGGGAAGCCTGCTGCACCATGGGTATGTCCGCCAGCAACGACACCGCCCGATCAGACGCCCCGAGCACCGTCAGGATACCGGCCAGGATAATCAGCGTGCTGGAGGCGAAAAATGATGCGTTACGCTCCAGGTTGCCGATCACGCTGGCATCGGCGATGCGGTTCTCACGTAACAGCATGCGGCGCATCCAGTCTTCGCGGTACAGGTGCATCACACTCGCCAGACAGGCCGTGTCACGCGCTTTCCAGGTGGCATAACGGGTGTAGCCCGCCCAGCAGATGATGAACCAGGCGGCGGCAAGCAGATGGATCAGGTTGGCTTGGATGAATGACATTCGATTTCCTGTGACGAAACAAACTCTGCGGCAATAATATCAGCGAACCCTGTGGGAGCGAGCCTGCTCGCGATAGCGATATAACTTTCACTTCTATGCCGACAGTTCTGGCGCTATCGCGAGCAGGCTCGCTCCCACAGTCCATGGAAAAAGACACTACTCCCATAAAAAATGCCCCGTATCGATTGATACGGGGCATTTCGGTTGTAGCCGCTGAATCTGCCTGAAGCAGCTTAAGCCAGTGCTTCGCTGCGCTTGCCCAGCAAGCGATCGCACACCACCGCCACCGCCAGGGTCATCACCGAAGGCACCAGCCAGGCCAGGCCTTGCTCGCTCAGCGGCAGGTGGGCCAACTGAGCTGGCATCCAGTCTGCCAGGCCGGCGCCCTTGAGCGCATCGATCAGGCCAAACAGGAACGACACCAGCATCACCGGACCCACGATGCGCCCCTGCTCATGCCAGAAGTCCTTGCAGAAGCTCAAGGCGACCAGGGCGATGCACGGCGGGTAGATCGCGGTCAGGACCGGGATCGAGAAGGCAATCAGCTTGGTCAGGCCCAGGTTGGACACCAGCAGCGAAAACGCCGCCAGGATCACCACCAGCGTCTTGTAGGACAGCGGCAGCACGCGACTGAAGTACTCAGCGCAGGCGCAGGTCAGGCCGACCGCGGTCACCAGGCATGCCAGGGAGATCAGTACGGCGAGGAAACCACTGCCCAGGCTGCCGAACGTGTGTTGCACATAAGCATGCAACACCGCGGCGCCGTTGGTCGCGCCCGCGGCTACTTCATGGCTGCCCGAACCGAGGCGGAACAGGCTGACGTAGACCAGCGCCAGGCCCACCCCGGCGATCAGCCCGGCGATGATGGCGTAGCGGGTGATCAGGGCCGGCGATTCGACGCCCCGGGAGCGGATCGCATTGACGATGACGATGCCGAACACCAGCGCCCCGAGGGTATCCATGGTCAGGTAACCATTGATGAACCCCTGGGAAAACGGCGCCGCGACGTACTCGGGCGTCGCCACGCCGATATTACCGGCGGGCAAGGCAAACGCGGCGATGCCCAGCACGGCCAGGGCGATGATCTTCAATGGCGCGAGGAAACGGCCAACGGTGTCCAGCAGACGGCCCGGATAGAGCGAGATGAAGAACACCAGCAGGAAATACGCCGCACTGTAGAGCAACAGCGCCAGCGGGCTTTCGCCAGTCAATGGCGCCAAGCCGACTTCGAACGAAACGGTGGCGGTACGCGGCGTGGCGAACAGCGGGCCAACGGCCAGGTAGCACACCGCTGCCAGCAAGCCGCCGGCGACCTTGCCGATGGGGCTGCTCAAGGCATCCATCGCGCCACCGACCTTGGCCAGTGCAACGACCGTGATGACCGGCAGGCCGACCGCCGTGATCAAGAAGCCCAGCGCCGCCATCCAGACATGAGGCCCGGACTGCAAACCGACGATAGGCGGGAAGATGATGTTGCCGGCCCCGACGAACAGGGCAAATGTCATGAAACCAAGTGCCAGGATGTCCTGGCCTTTCAACACTTTCATTAAGGAAACCACACTACTGAATCGGAATTTAGAGAGGGATTTCCCCGAGGGTAGAGGGAAATGCTGCCGATCCGTATGGGACCGACCCGTTTAGCGCGGCGCTTCCTTGTGGGCAGCGGTCGCAAAATGGCTGCTAGCCTAACGAATTTAGCGAGAAAACGCACTGTAAAGGGGCAAACTATCCGATGTGCGACATTCGTGTGTCGCGTTTACGTATCTATTTTCCTGCGAAGCCCCTGTGGCAAGGGGATTTATTTGTGGGAGCAAGGCTCGCCCGCGATGCAGGCGACTCAGTTCTATCAGTCAGATCACGTCGATGCCATCGCGGGCAAGCCTTGCTCCCACAGTGCCAGAAACGACAAAGGCCACCCGAAGGTGGCCTTTGTTGCTGGAACAAAAAAGTCAGCCGAAGCTTACTTCTTCATTTCCCAGCCAGTCAGCTCGGCCAGGGCCTTGCCGATGTCTGCCAGCGAACGCACGGTTTTCACGCCTGCGTCTTGCAGTGCAGCGAATTTCTCGTCTGCAGTGCCTTTGCCGCCAGAGATGATTGCGCCAGCATGGCCCATGCGCTTGCCCGGAGGAGCAGTCACACCAGCGATGTAGGAAACAACCGGCTTGGTCACGTTGGCCTTGATGAACGCAGCGGCTTCTTCTTCAGCCGAACCGCCGATCTCACCGATCATGACGATCGCTTCGGTCTTCGGGTCTTCCTGGAACAGCTTCAGGATGTCGATGAAGTTCGAACCTGGGATCGGGTCACCGCCAATGCCGACGCAAGTGGACTGACCGAAACCGGCGTCAGTGGTCTGCTTCACGGCTTCGTAAGTCAGGGTGCCGGAACGGGAAACGATACCGACCTTGCCTGGCAAGTGAATGTGACCTGGCATGATGCCGATCTTGCATTCGCCTGGAGTGATCACGCCTGGGCAGTTAGGGCCGATCAGGGTGATACCCAGCTCGTCGCACTTGACCTTGGCTTCCAGCATGTCGATGGTCGGGATGCCTTCGGTGATGCAGACGATCAGCTTGATGCCGCCGAACGCTGCTTCAAGGATGGAATCCTTGCAGAAAGGAGCTGGAACGTAGATCACGCTGGCGGTGGCGCCAGTGGCAGCTACAGCGTCTTTCACGGTGTTGAACACTGGCAGGCCCAGGTGCTCGGTGCCGCCTTTGCCCGGAGTTACGCCGCCAACCATCTTGGTGCCGTATTCCAGGGCTTGCTGGGTGTGGAAACTACCTTGCGAACCGGTAATACCCTGGCAGATAACCTTGGTGTCTTTATTGATCAGGACGCTCATTATTTGCCCTCCGCAGCTTTAACGACTTGTTGAGCAGCGTCGGTCAGGCTGGTAGCAGCGATGATGTTCAAACCGCTTTCTGCCAGTACTTTAGCGCCCAGCTCAGCGTTGTTGCCTTCGAGGCGAACAACAACCGGGATTTTCACGCCGACTTCTTTCACGGCGCCGATGATGCCTTCGGCAATCATGTCGCAGCGAACGATGCCGCCGAAGATGTTGACCAGTACTGCAGCGACGTTGGTGTCGGACAGGATGATCTTGAACGCTTCGGTTACGCGTTCCTTGGTAGCACCACCGCCCACGTCGAGGAAGTTGGCTGGTTTGCCGCCATGCAGGTTGACGATGTCCATGGTACCCATGGCCAGGCCAGCACCGTTGACCATGCAGCCGATGTTACCTTCCAGGGCTACGTAGTTCAGTTCGAACTTGGCAGCGTGCGCTTCGCGCGGATCGTCCTGCGACGGATCGTGGAAAGTCTTCAGCTTAGGCTGACGGTACATGGCGTTGGCGTCGATATTGATCTTGGCATCGAGGCAGTGCAGGTCGCCGTCGGCCTTGATCACCAGCGGGTTCACTTCCAGCAGGGCCAGGTCGTGGTCCTGGAACAGCTTGGCCAGACCTACGAAGATCTTGGCGAATTGAGTGACCTGCTTGCCTTCCAGGCCCAGCTGGAATGCCAGCTCGCGACCTTGGAATGGCTGTGCGCCAACCAGTGGGTCGATGGTGGCCTTGAGGATTTTCTCAGGGGTGTCGTGAGCGATTTTCTCGATGTCCACGCCACCTTCGGTGGAAGCCATGAACACGATGCGGCGGCTCGAACGGTCAACGACCGCGCCCAGGTACAGCTCTTTAGCGATATCAGTGCACGATTCAACCAGGATCTTGGTGACTGGCTGACCGTTGGCGTCAGTCTGGTAAGTCACCAGACGCTTGCCCAGCCACTGCTGTGCGAAGGCTTTGGCGTCTTCTTTGCTGCGAACCAGCTTTACGCCGCCCGCTTTACCGCGACCACCGGCGTGAACCTGGGCTTTGACAACCCACTCGCTGCCGCCGATTTTGTCGCAAGCTTCTGCTGCCGCTTCCGGGGTGTCTACCGCGTAACCGGTGGATACTGGCAGGCCGTACTCAGCGAACAGCTGCTTACCCTGATACTCGTGAAGATTCATGCTTATTACCGTCTTCGTTAGGTACTGCGCATTCGGTGCTGCACCGTTCTGGTGCCGCACCACCTGTGACTGCTGCTTGCGTAGCTTTCCGGTCAACCGGTTCGGCTACGCAAGGCTGCGTCCAGCGGATATTCCGCGGTGAGTCTTGCTCGCAAGGCTCACGACGGGCCATACCGCCGTGGTTTCTTATTGTCTATTAACGCTTCTTGCGGTTGGCCACGTGGATGGCGCCGCCATTTACGGCCAAGGCCGCTTCGTGCAAGGCTTCAGACAGGGTCGGATGGGAGAAGACCATCATGCCCAGGTCTTCAGCGCTGGTGCCGAATTCCATACCGATCGCGCCTTGCTGTACCAGCTCGGCAGCGCTTGGGCCAATGACGTGAACGCCCAACACGCGGTCCGTCTTGGCATCGGCGATCACTTTGACGAAACCACCGGTATCGTTGGCTGCCATGGCACGGCCACTGGCGGCGAACGGGAAGGTGCCGACGTTAACTTCAACGCCTTCGGCTTTCAAGGTCTGCTCGCTTTTACCAACCCATGCGATTTCCGGGTGGGTATA
Source organism: Pseudomonas sp. DF11 (assembly GCF_058148565.1). NCBI lineage: Bacteria > Pseudomonadati > Pseudomonadota > Gammaproteobacteria > Pseudomonadales > Pseudomonadaceae > Pseudomonas > Pseudomonas sp. DF11. The sequence goes on along the minus strand of NZ_JBYVYN010000008.1, from coordinate 85,193 downwards.
GATAACCGATGGGATCAGGTCGTAGTTCATCTGGGCTTTGTGGCCCTTGATGCGCTCGACAACCATGATGCCTTCTTCGGACGCCTTGTGCGCCAGCATCATGCCGCGTACCACGTCACCGATGGCGTAGACGCCCGGGACGCTGGTCGCGCAGTAATCATCGACAAAGATGAAACCGCGCTCGTCGATGGTCACACCGCTATCGGCAGCCAGCAGATCGGTGGTCACCGGGCGGCGACCAACGGCTACGATCAGCTTGTCGAAAGTGATGGTCTGTTCGCCGTTGGCATCGGTGTAGTTCACGACGACTTCGTCGCCGTTCACTTTGGAGCCAGTAACGCGAGCACCCAGCTTGATGTCCAGGCCTTGTTTGGTCAGGGTTTTGTACGCTTCCTTCGAAACAGCGGCATCAGCAGCCATCAGGAAAGTATCAAGCGCTTCCAGAACAGTGACTTCAGCGCCCAGACGGGACCATACCGAACCCAGTTCCAGACCGATTACACCTGCACCAATGACACCCAGACGCTTAGGCACGGTCTGGAATTCCAGCGCGCCTGTCGAGTCGACGATGACTTTCTGGTCAACCGGTGCTGGTGGAATGTCGATCGGACGGGAACCGGAAGCCAGGATCACGTTCTCGGCCTCGATCACTTCAACCGAGCCGTCCGGCTTGGTGACTTCGACTTTCTTGCCAGCCAGCAACTTGCCGTGGCCCTGGATCGAGGTCACGCCGTTGGCCTTGAACAGGGTAGCGACACCACCGGTCAGGTTCTTGACGATGCCAGCCTTGCGGCCAACCATCGCAGCGACGTCCATCTTCACCTCGCCGGTGGAGATACCGTGGACGTTGAAGCTTTCTTTCGCTTCCTTGTATTTCCAGGAGCTGTCCAGCAGCGCCTTGGATGGAATGCAACCGACGTTCAGGCAAGTACCGCCCAGGGCCAGTTTGCCCTCGCCATCGGTGTATTTCTCGATGCAGGCAGTGGTAAGGCCAAGTTGCGCGGCCTTGATGGCCGCTACGTAGCCGCCAGGGCCCGCACCAATCACTACCACGTCGAATTTCTGAGTCATGAGTCATTCCTTTTCGAATCAAACCGGACGGTCACTTGTGGTGACCGTCGTGGGGACGAAACCGGTTGTTTCAGCAAGAGGCCGGTCAACCGACCGGCCCTCGCGGCGAAATCAGATATCCAGCAGCAGACGAGCCGGATCTTCAAGCAGGTTCTTGATGGTTACCAGGAAAGTCACGGCTTCTTTACCGTCGATCAGGCGGTGATCGTAGGACAGTGCCAGGTACATCATCGGACGAATCACGACCTGACCGTTGATCGCCATCGGACGCTGCAGAATGTTGTGCATGCCCAGGATAGCCGCTTGCGGCGGGTTGACGATCGGGGTCGACATCATCGAACCGAATGTACCACCGTTGGTGATGGTGAACGTACCGCCGGTCATCTCTTCGATGGACAGCTTGCCGTCACGGGCCTTCTTGCCGAAGGTGGCGATGCCGCCTTCGATTTCGGCCAGGCTCATCAGCTCGGCGTTACGCAGTACCGGAACCACCAGGCCACGGTCGCTGGAAACCGCAACACCGATGTCGGCGTAGCCGTGGTAGACGATGTCGGAACCGTCGATCGACGCGTTGACGGCCGGGAAGCGCTTCAGCGCTTCGGTGGCAGCCTTGACGAAGAACGACATGAAGCCCAGGCGTACGCCGTTGTGGGACTTCTCGAACAGATCCTTGTACTTCGAACGCAGGGCCATGACTTCGGTCATGTCGACTTCGTTGAAAGTGGTCAGCATCGCCATGTTCGACTGGGCTTCGACCAGACGCTCGGCAACCTTGGCCCGCAGGCGGGTCATCGGAACGCGTTTTTCCACGCGGTCACCGGCAGCGAACACCGGAGCGGCGGCGGCAGGCGCGGCAGGCTTGGACGGGGCAGCGGCTGGAGCGGCTTTCTTGGCAGCAACGGCGGCAACCACGTCTTCCTTGGTCACACGACCACCCTTGCCAGTACCGGCAACGGAAGCGATGTTGATGCCATTCTCTTCGGCGATTTTGCGAGCAGCAGGCGCAGCGACTGGATCGTCTTCGCCGTCGGCAGCTGGTGCAGCGGCCTGGGCGGCAGCCGGTGCAGCAGCGGCGGCAGGAGCGGCAGCAGCAGCGCCGCCCTCTTCGATCGAGCCCAGGACCTGGTTCGACAGAACGGTAGCGCCCTCCTCGGCAACGATTGCGCCCAGCACGCCGTCAGCTTCGGCCAATACTTCCAGCACGACCTTGTCGGTCTCGATGTCGACGATCAGATCGTCACGCTTGACGGCATCGCCTGGTTTCTTGTGCCAGGTGGCAACGGTGCCATCGGCAACCGATTCCGGGAATGACGGGGCTTTGATTTCGATAGCCATTATCTGTGGGTCCTTAAAATTCGGTTTCAGTCAGCGCGAAGGCGTTAAACAGTGAAAGCATCTTGCAGCAGTTTTTCCTGCTGTTCGGCGTGCATCGACGCATAACCACACGCAGGTGCAGCGGAAGCATCACGACCGGCATATTCAAGACCTAGGGCCTTGTTATGGTTGCCGATGCTGCGACGCAGGTGATGCTGGCTGCTGTACCACGCGCCTTGGTTCATCGGTTCTTCCTGACACCACACCACGTGGGTGAGGTTGGTGTAGGGCGCGATGGCCTCCATCAGGTCTTCTTCCGGGAACGGGTAAAGCTGCTCGATACGCACGATGGCGATGTCTTCGCGGCCTTCGGCACGACGTTTTTCCAGCAGGTCGTAGTAGACCTTGCCGCTGCACAGGATCAGGCGAGTCACCTTCGCCGCGTCCAGGGTGTCGATTTCCGAAATGACGGTCTGGAAGGAGCCTTCGGCCAGATCTTCGAGCGTGGAGATCGCCAGTTTGTGACGCAGCAGCGACTTCGGTGTCAGCACGATCAACGGTTTGCGCAGCGGACGGATGACCTGACGACGCAGCAGGTGGTAGATCTGTGCCGGGGTAGTCGGTACGCAGACCTGGACGTTGTGCTCGGCGCACAGTTGCAGGTAACGCTCCAGACGTGCCGAAGAGTGCTCCGGCCCCTGCCCTTCATAACCGTGTGGCAACAGCATGGTCAGACCGCAGAGACGGCCCCACTTGTGTTCGCCGCTGGTGATGAACTGGTCGACAACCACCTGGGCGCCGTTGGCGAAGTCGCCGAACTGGGCTTCCCAGATCACCAGCGCATTCGGCTCGGTGGTGGAGTAGCCATATTCGAACGCCAGGACGGCTTCCTCGGACAGCAGCGAGTCGTACAGGTCGAAACGTGGCTGGCCTTTGTACAGGTGTTGCAGCGGGATGTAGGTGCTGGCGTCTTTCTGGTTGTGCAGCGCCGCGTGGCGGTGCGAGAAAGTACCGCGGCCTACGTCCTGGCCGGTGATGCGAATCGGGTGACCTTCGAACGCCAGGGTCGCGTACGCCATGGTTTCAGCGTAACCCCAGTTGATCGGCAGGCCGCCGGCTTGCATCTTCTGCCGGTCTTCGTAGATTTTTGCGACCTGGCGCTGAACCACGAAGCCTTCCGGGATTTCCAGCAGCTTGGCGGACAGTTCCTGCAGGGTCTTGAGGTCGAAACGGGTGTCGTGACGCGCGGTCCAGGCATGGCCCAGGTAAGGACGCCAGTCCACGAACAGCTCTTTGTTCGGCTCTTTGACCAGGCTTTTTACAACGTGCAGGCCGTTATCCAGGGCATTGCGATATTCATCGACTTTTTCCTGGACGCGCGCCGCATCCAGCACGCCACTCTGGGTCAGGCGCTCGGCATACAGCTCACGGGTGGTGCGCTGCTTGGCGATCTGCTGGTACATCAACGGCTGGGTGCCGCTTGGTTCGTCGGCCTCGTTGTGGCCGCGACGACGGTAGCAGACCAGGTCGATCACCACGTCGCGCTTGTACTGCATGCGGTAGTCGATGGCCAACTGGGTCACGAACAGCACGGCTTCCGGGTCATCGCCATTCACATGGAGAATCGGCGCCTGGATCATTTTCGCGACGTCGGTTGCGTACTCGGTGGAACGCGAGTCCAGCGGGTTGCTGATGGTGAAACCGACCTGGTTGTTGATCACGATGTGCACGGTGCCGCCGGTCTTGAAACCGCGGGTCTGCGACATCTGGAAGGTTTCCATGACCACGCCTTGACCGGCGAATGCCGCGTCACCGTGGATGGAAATCGGCAGGACTTTTTCACCGGTCGGGTCGTTGCGACGATCCTGACGGGCACGGACCGAACCCTCGACCACCGGGGAAACGATTTCCAGGTGGGACGGGTTGAACGCCATGGCCAGGTGGACTTCACCGCCGGTGGTCATCACGTTGGACGAGAAGCCCTGGTGGTACTTGACGTCACCGGAACCCAGCTCGACCTTCTTCTTGCCTTCGAACTCGTCGAACAGCTCGCGCGGGTTCTTGCCGAAGGTGTTGACCAGCACGTTCAGACGGCCACGGTGGGCCATGCCGATGACGACTTCCTTGGTGCCGTAGGAACCGGAACGCTGGATCAGCTCGTCGAGCATCGGAATCAGGCTTTCGCCGCCTTCCAGGCCGAAACGCTTGGTGCCCGGGTATTTGGTACCCAGGTATTTCTCCAGGCCTTCACCGGCAGTGACGCGCTCGAGCAAGTGGCTCTTGATCTCGGCGGAGTACGTCGGACGGCCACGAACGCTTTCCAGACGCTGCTGGAACCACTGGCGCTGCTCGGAATCGGTGATGTGCGTGAACTCAGCGCCGATGGTGCGGCAATATGTCTGCTGCAACGCTTCGTGAATTTCGCGTAGGCTCGCTTCCTCTTTGCCGATGAACAGGTCGCCGGCACGGAAGGTCGTATCGAGATCGGCATTGGTCAAGCCGTAATGAGTGATCGACAGGTCTGCAGGTGCAGGACGCTGCCACAGCCCCAGCGGGTCGAGCTGGGCTGCCTGGTGGCCTCGCATCCGGTAGGCCTGGATCAGTCGCAGTACTTCAACTTGCTTCTTCTCGTGCTCGGAGCTCACGCTGCCGGCAGACACCGGTTGAGCGCGGCGCTGGTTCTTTGCCAGCAACACGAAATGATCGCGAATCGTCGAGTGCGAAACATCAGTGGCAGAGTTACCGTCAGCCGGCAACTTCTGAAAGTAGGTGCGCCATTCTTCTGGCACAGCGTTAGGGTCGTGCAGGTAGAGCTCGTAGAGCTCTTCCACATAGGCAGCGTTACCACCGGAGAGGTGGGCACTGTTCCACATGCGCTGCATCACGCTTTCTTGCATGCTTGGTCACCCTCGATTAGGGGAACACCACCGGCGAAAACACCGAGCAAACTTGCAGAAGTCCGAGTGCAGCGACTAAAACAAGCCACTTAGGATCACGCTGATAGTCCGGGTACCAGCCCGGATGCCCCTGCTTGTCTCATTTCTTCAAAATAAGAACCGCCGCTTTGTGAGCGGCTGTTCTGGTTATAGCCAAGACGCGGGTTGAAGCCCACGCCCAGGCCTTTACGGGTACAGCGGTTCTACGGGTACAGCAGCTGAATCACACGCCGCTTTGCAGCAACATGTTACGTACGTGACCGATGGCCTTAGTCGGGTTCAGGCCTTTCGGGCAGACGTTGACGCAGTTCATGATCCCGCGGCAGCGGAATACGCTGAACGGGTCATCCAGTGCAGCCAGACGCTCGGACGTCTTGGTGTCACGGCTGTCTGCCAGGAAGCGGTACGCTTGCAGCAGGGCGGCCGGGCCCAGGAACTTGTCCGGGTTCCACCAGAAGGATGGGCACGAGGTCGAGCAACAGGCGCACAGGATGCACTCGTACAGACCGTCGAGCTTCTCACGCTCTTCCGGAGACTGCAGACGCTCGATGGCCGGAGCCGGCGTGTCGTTCTGCAGGTATGGCTTCACCTTCTCGTATTGCTTGTAGAAGATGCTCATATCCACGACCAGGTCACGGATAACCGGCAAACCTGGCAGCGGACGAACGATCAGCTTGTTGCCCTTGACCACGGCGGACAGCGGCGTGATGCAGGCCAGGCCGTTCTTGCCGTTGATGTTCATGCCGTCGGAGCCGCAAACGCCCTCGCGGCAAGAGCGACGATAGGAAAAACCTTCGTCCTGCTCTTTGATCAGGGCCAGCACGTCCAGCACCATCAGGTCCTTACCACCGGTATCGACCTGGAAATCCTGCATGAACGGCGCAGCGTCCTGATCAGGGTTGTAGCGATAAACACTGACTTGCAACATAGCGGTCACCCTTAATAAGTCCGGACTTTTGGTTCGAAAGTCGGAACAGTCTTCGGCGAGAAGTTCACGGCACGCTTGGCGACGCGTTTTTCACCCGGGAAGTACAAGGTGTGGCACAGCCAGTTTTCGTCGTCACGGTCTTCATAGTCTTCGCGGGCGTGAGCACCACGGGACTCTTTACGTACTTCTGCGGCGATGGCGGTGGCTTCGGCCACTTCCAGCAGGTTCTGCAATTCCAGCGCTTCGATACGGGCAGTGTTGAACGCCTGCGACTTATCGTTGATCTTCACGTTGGCGATTCGTTCACGCAATTGCGCCAGTTGGGCGATACCCTTCTGCATGTATTCGCCGGTACGGAATACACCGAAGTAGTTCTGCATGCAGTTTTGCAGCTCGCGACGCAGGGTCGCCACGTCTTCGCCTTCGGTACGCGAGTTCAGAGCGGACAGGCGCGCCAGGGCCGCTTCGATGTTGGCGTCGGTGGCATCGTCGTACTCGATACCGTCGGACAGCGCTTTCTCCAGGTGCAGGCCGGCAGCGCGGCCGAAGACCACCAGGTCGAGCAGCGAGTTACCGCCCAGGCGGTTGGCACCGTGAACCGATACGCACGCCACTTCACCCACTGCGAACAGGCCAGGGATGATTTCGTCGACGCCTTCGGCGTTCTGGGTGATTGCCTGGCCATGAATGTTGGTGGCAACGCCGCCCATCATATAGTGGCAGGTTGGAACCACTGGAACCGGCGCGACGACCGGGTCGACGTGAGCGAAGGTCTTGGACAGCTCGCAGATGCCTGGCAGGCGGCTGTGCAGCACTTCCTCGCCCAGGTGGTCGAGCTTGAGCATCACGTGGTCGCCGTTCGGGCCACAGCCGTTGCCGGCGATGATCTCTTTAACCATCGAACGAGCCACGACGTCACGACCGGCAAGGTCCTTGGCGTTCGGAGCATAACGCTCCATGAAACGCTCGCCGTGCTTGTTGATCAGGTAACCACCTTCACCACGGCAACCTTCGGTCACCAGTACACCGGCGCCGGCGATGCCGGTCGGGTGGAACTGCCACATTTCGATGTCTTGTACCGGCACGCCAGCACGCAGGGCCATGCCGACACCGTCACCGGTGTTGATCAGGGCGTTGGTGGTGGAGGCGTAGATACGGCCAGCACCGCCGGTCGCCAGCACGGTGGCCTTGGCGCGGATGTAGGTGGTTTCGCCGGTTTCGATGCAGATCGCGATCACGCCGACGAAGGCGCCGTCCTGGTTTTTCACCAGGTCAACGGCGTAGTACTCGTTCAGGAACGTGGTACCGGCTTTCAGGTTGCCCTGATAAAGGGTGTGCAGCAGCGCGTGACCGGTACGGTCGGATGCCGCGCAAGTACGCGCAGCCTGGCCGCCCTTGCCGTAGTCCTTGGACTGGCCACCGAACGGACGCTGGTAGATGCGGCCGGTTTCGGTACGCGAGAACGGCAGGCCCATGTGGTCCAGCTCGAACACCGCGGCTGGGCCCTCCTGACACATGTATTCGATAGCGTCCTGGTCACCGATGTAGTCGGAACCCTTGACGGTATCGTACATGTGCCAGCGCCAGTCATCGTTCGGGTCGGCCGAAGCGATGGCGCAGGTGATGCCGCCCTGGGCGGAAACAGTGTGCGAACGGGTCGGGAAAACCTTGGTGATCACCGCAGTCTTGTGCCCGCCCTGTGCCAGTTGCAGCGCTGCGCGCATGCCGGCACCGCCACCACCAATGATGATGGCGTCGAAAGAAATCGTTGGAATGTTAGCCATGGATCAGATACCCCAGAGAATCTGCACACCCCAGACGAAGTAAGCGAACATCGCAACGCCGCATACCGCCTGGAAGAGGAAACGTACGGCAGTCGCCGACTTGCCGAACGCCATTTGCGTCAGGTAGTCGGTCGCGATGGTCCACATGCCGACCCAGGCGTGAGCGCCCAGTGCGACGAGTGCCAGCAGACTGAAGATACGCATCCAGTTGTTTGCGAACAGTTCATGCCATTGGGCATAGCCCAGGCCAGGGTTTGCCACGACATATCCGATCAGGAAAATGAAGTAAGCCGCGAGAACGACCGCAGACACACGCTGGGCCATCCAGTCGTAGAGGCCCGAACGCGAAAGGTTCGTGACGTTGGTTACCATATCCAGACTCCTGCCAGAACGATCAGCACCGCAGACACGGCGATAATGATTTTCGAGCCCAGCTTGCCGCCTTCCAGCGTCTCACCGATGCCCATGTCCATGATCAAATGGCGCACACCGGCGACCAAGTGATACAGCAAGGCGGACAGGATGCCCCAAATCACTAGCTTGGCTAGCGGACTGGTCAGACACGCTTTCACCTGACCGAAGCCTTCTTCCGAATCGAGCGACTTGTCCAATGCATAAAGCATGATGGCCAGGCTGACGAAGAGGATGACACCGGAAATACGGTGAAGAATGGACGTGTAAGCAGTGACTGGGAGTTTGATGGTCCTTAGGTCTAGGTTTACAGGTCGTTGGCTTTTCACGGCTTTTTTTTCACACTGAAGAGCCCCTAACAATCAGGGCAAAGTTGTTGGGGCGCGCACTGGTCAGGTACTCACCACCCAGGGAGTGACGACCCCCAAGAAAGCAGGCCCAAAAGCCCCTGGCGGTCGGTGGCCGAGTATAGACAGTTAGGCTACTAATGACAACGCGTTCACCTTCCCCTAATAGCGGATTGCACATATGCGGCAAAAGGCGTAAACGGCAGGCAATTTCGCGGAAAAAGTCCGGTTAAAGCCTTCTGGAGCAAGACTTTAGGCAAATTGACATTCGGATTTATCTCACTATAGTGGTGCGGGCCCTGCGTGGGGGGTCTGTCTGATGATTTCAAGCATTAATAGGAGGCCACATGGCTGACAAAAAAGCGCAGTTGATCATCGAGGGCGCAGCCCCCGTCGAGCTGCCCATTTTAACCGGCACCGTTGGTCCCGATGTAATCGACGTACGGGGCCTGACGGCCACGGGCCGTTTCACCTTTGACCCAGGTTTCATGTCGACCGCCTCGTGCGAGTCGAAAATCACCTACATCGACGGCGACAACGGCATCCTGCTGCACCGCGGCTACCCGATCGAGCAACTGGCTGAAAAATCGGACTACCTGGAAACCTGTTACCTGCTGCTCAACGGCGAGCTGCCAACCGCAGAGCAAAAGGCCCAGTTCGTCAGCACCGTGAAGAACCACACCATGGTTCACGAGCAGTTGAAGACCTTCTTCAACGGCTTCCGTCGCGATGCCCACCCGATGGCCGTCATGTGCGGCGTTGTCGGCGCCCTCTCAGCCTTCTACCACGACTCCCTGGACATCAATAACCCCCAGCATCGCGAAATCTCCGCGATCCGCCTGGTGGCGAAGATGCCAACCCTGGCAGCCATGGTCTACAAGTACTCCATGGGTCAGCCCATGATGTACCCACGCAACGACCTGAACTATGCAGAGAACTTCCTGCATATGATGTTCAACACCCCGTGCGAGATCAAACCGATCAGCCCGGTGCTCGCCAAGGCCATGGACCGGATCTTCATCCTCCATGCCGACCACGAGCAGAACGCCTCCACCTCCACCGTGCGCCTGGCCGGTTCCTCGGGTGCCAACCCGTTCGCCTGTATCGCCGCCGGTATCGCCGCACTCTGGGGCCCTGCCCACGGCGGTGCCAACGAAGCGGTACTGACCATGCTCGATGAAATCGGCGATGTCTCGAACATCGACAAGTTCATCGCCAAGGCCAAGGACAAGAACGATCCGTTCAAGCTGATGGGCTTCGGTCACCGGGTCTACAAGAACCGCGACCCGCGCGCCACCGTCATGAAGCAGACCTGCGACGAAGTGCTCAAGGAACTGGGGATCACCAACGATCCGCAACTCGAACTGGCCATGCGCCTGGAAGAGATCGCCCTGACCGACCCGTACTTCATCGAGCGCTCGCTGTACCCGAACGTCGACTTCTACTCGGGGATCATCCTCAAGGCGATCGGCATTCCAACCAGCATGTTCACCGTGATCTTCGCCCTGGCGCGGACCGTGGGCTGGATCTCCCACTGGAAAGAAATGCTCTCCAGCCCGTACAAGATCGGCCGTCCGCGCCAGCTGTACACCGGCTACGAGTCGCGTGACATCACCAAGCTGGAAGACCGCAAGTAAGACCTGCCTTGCAATAAGGTCCCAAGCTGCACCAAAACAGCCCCTGCTTCTTATATAAGAGCGGGGGCTGTTTTGTTTGTGCCCTCCTTATCTGATCCAGAATCTGCTGTGACAGACCCGGCGCATCGCGAGCAGGCTCGCTCCCACACTGGAATGCACTCCCCTTGTGGGAGCGAGCCTGCTCGCGATGGCGTCATCACTCACACCACTGTTATCGCACACAAAAAAATACCCCAGCCTCTCGACCGGGGTATTTCTTCAAGCACTTCCCACTACATCAATGGTTAACCGCCCCACTCGCCCCCAGACCAGTCTGCGAACGCACGAACTGCGGGAAGAACAGCGCCCGCTCATTTTCGCCTTCAACCGACTTGTCGGTGATGGAGAAGAACCAGATGCCGACAAAGGCAATCGCCATGGAGAACAGCGCAGGGTATTCGTACGGGAAGATCGCCTTCTCGTGACCCATGATCTGCACCCAGATGGTCGGCCCAAGCACCATCAGACCCACGGCACTGACCAGGCCCAGCCAGCCGCCAACCATGGCGCCACGGGTGGTCAGCTTCTTCCAGTACATCGAAAGCAGCAGTACCGGGAAGTTGCAGCTCGCCGCGATGGAGAACGCCAGGCCCACCATGAACGCGATGTTCTGCTTCTCGAACAGGATACCCAGGCCGATCGCCAGCACCGCCAGGGCGATGGTGGTGATTTTCGACACGCGAATCTCTTCCTTCTCGTTGGCCTTGCCTTTCTTGATCACGCTGGCATACAGGTCATGGGATACCGCCGAGGCACCGGCCAGGGTCAGGCCTGCAACCACCGCCAGGATGGTGGCGAACGCTACGGCCGAGATGAAGCCCAGGAAGATGCTGCCGCCCACGGCGTTGGCCAGGTGCACCGCCGCCATGTTGTTACCACCGAGCAAGGCACCTGCCGCGTCCTTGAAGGCCGGGTTGGTGCTGACCAGCAGGATCGCGCCGAAACCGATGATGAAGGTCAGGATGTAGAAGTAGCCGATGAAACCAGTGGCATACAGCACGCTCTTGCGCGCTTCCTTGGCGTCGCTCACGGTGAAGAAGCGCATCAGGATGTGTGGCAGGCCGGCGGTACCGAACATCAGTGCCAGGCCCAGGGAGAAGGCCGAGATCGGATCCTTCACCAAACCGCCAGGGCTCATGATCGCCTCGCCTTTAGGGTGCACCTTGACCGCTTCGGCAAACAGCATGTTGAAGTCGAAGTTGACGTGCTTCATGACCATCAAGGCCATGAACGAAGCACCCGACAGCAACAGCACCGCCTTGATGATCTGTACCCAGGTGGTCGCCAGCATGCCGCCGAACAGCACGTAAAGGCACATCAGAACACCCACCAGGATCACCGCGACGTGGTAGTCCAGGCCGAACAGCAGCTGGATCAGCTTGCCGGCACCGACCATTTGCGCGATCAGGTAGAACGCCACCACCACCAGCGAGCCACAGGCGGACAGACTGCGGATCTGGGTTTGCCCCAGGCGATAGGACGCCACGTCGGCAAAGGTGTACTTGCCCAGGTTACGCAGGCGCTCGGCGATCAGGAACAGAATGATCGGCCAGCCCACCAAAAAGCCGATGGAGTAGATCAGCCCATCGTAGCCAGAGGTAAACACCAAGGCGGAAATACCCAGGAAGGACGCCGCCGACATGTAGTCGCCCGCGATTGCCAGGCCGTTCTGGAAGCCGGTGATCTTGCCGCCGGCTGCATAGTAGTCGGCCGCCGAGTTGTTTTTCTTGGACGCCCAGTAGGTGATATATAAAGTCGCGCCAACGAAGGCCACGAACATCAGGATAGCCGCGACGTTGAGGGGTTGTTTCTGCACGGCACCGGTCAGGGCTTCAGCCGCCCAGGCGCCCGGAGCGAACGCTGCGATGCTCAATAGAGCCAGTAGACGCCGGATCATTGCTGAGCCTCCTTGAGAATCGCATTGTTCAGGTCGTCGAACTCGCCGTTGGCGCGCCGCACGTAAATACCGGTCAGGATGAAGGCCGAGACGATCAGGCCGACACCGATGGGAATGCCCCAGGTAATGGTGGACTCAGGCGTGATCTTGGCCCCGAGAATGTGTGGCCCGTAGGCGATCAGAAGAATGAAGCCGGAATACAGCCCAAGCATGATCGCCGAGAGAATCCAGGCGAACTTTTCCCTTTTTCTCACCAGCTCCTTGAAGCGCGGGCTGTTTTGAATCGAGAGGTAAATGCTGTCGTTCATTGTTTTTATCCTCGCAGCACAGATTTAATTGGAACGACTCTACTCTATGCGGCTCAAGGCGAGGTTCCAGACGACCTTAGTATTAGAACGACATGACGGATTCGCCAGTTTCCCGCAAAACTTTCGCAATCCCTTGTGGGAGCGGGCTTGCTCGCGAATGCGACCTGCCTGTGAATCCGCTGCTGGCTGACCCACCGCTTTCGCGAGCAAGCCTGCTCCCACAGGGGTTTGCGCAAGCTGAAAAATTGCAGGCATAAAAAAACCGCATGACGCAAAGTCATGCGGTTTTTCCGAACAGCTAAACCAGGCCGATTACTTGCCGGTCCACTCTTTCACGCGATCCGGGTGCTTGGCGACCCAATCCTTGGCGGCGGCGTCAGGCTTGGCGCCTTCCTGGATCGCCAGCATGACTTCGCCGATCTCGTCTTTCGACGCCCACTGGAATTTCTTCAGGAACGCGGCCACTTCCGGGGCCTTGGTGTCCAGTTCCTTGCTGCCGATGCTGTTTACAGTCTCAGCCGCGCCGTAAACGCCTTTCGGGTCTTCCAGGAAGCGCAGTTTCCACTTGGCGAACATCCAGTGCGGCACCCAACCGGTGACGGCGATGGATTCGTTTTTCTTCTCGGCACGGGTCAGCTCGGCGATCATGCCGGCGCCGGAACTGGCCTTGAGTTGATAACCTGTCAGGTCGTAATCCTTGATCGCCTGTTCGGTCTTGAGCATCACGCCTGAACCGGCGTCGATGCCGACGATGCGCTTCTTGAAGGAGTCGTCGGTCTTGAGATCCTCGAGCGACTTGGCCTTGACGTATTCCGGCACGATCAGGCCGATTTTCGCGTCCTTGAAGTTGGGACCGTAATCGACCACGTTGTCTTTGTTCTTGGCCCAATAGTCGCCGTGAGTCACCGGCAGCCAGGCCGAGAGCATTGCGTCGAGCTTGCCGGTGGCCACGCCTTGCCACATGATCCCGGTCGCGACCGCTTGCAGCTTCACGTCATAACCAAGTTTCTGCTTGATCACTTCGGCGGCCACGTGGGTGGTCGCGACGCTGTCGGACCAGCCGTCAACGTAACCGATGCTCAGGGTTTTGGTTTCGGCGCTGGCCAGGGTGGAGCTGATCGCCAGTACCAGTGCGGCACCTGCGCCCAAGAGTCGTCGCATCTTCATCGTTACTTCCCCGAAAGTGCTGCGCCCGGCGGATGCCGAGCGACGTCAACGTATTGTTATGGTGCTCAGCGCCCCCATCACGCTCACCTGCAAACCGGCCCGAACGCCAGTGGAGTACTGACTCGTTGATCATCAACCTGCGCCGATCCGGAACCTGCTCTACCTGCGACGTCGAAGCAACGAGAAACGACATCAGAACGCCAGCTCCCTTTGTTCCAGGCATTTGCACCACCGTCGCTGCACGAAAGACTTTGCGGTCAAATCCGGCAAACGCCAGATAACTAGCCGCCACCACGCCCGACCGTGTATCGTCCCGCTACTATCGCACCCCGTCCGCGCCTGTTTTGTGCCCGTCATGGCACTTGGCTCTGCTTCGGTGGTCATAGCCTGCGAACCTCATTCGGCACCTTCCTCTAAGGGATTCAGTCATGCTCCGTTCCTTGCGCTTCGCTGCCCTTCTCGGCGGCCTTATCCTGAGTGCGTCCGCGCTGGCGGCAGATATTGACGCCGCCAGCTATGGCTACCCCTTGACCAACCCGTTCGAGGCGACCATCGCCACCACGCCGCCGGACCTGCGTCCGGAGCTGCCGCTGATCGAAGACATCAACCAGGCCGACCACAGCCTGACCTTACGCCCGGAACGCGAGTTCATCCTGCCGGACAACTTCTGGCCGGTGAAGAGCCTCACCTACCGCATGGCCACCCAGGACAAGCCCGCACCGCTGATTTTCCTGATCGCCGGCACCGGTGCGCGCTTTGACAGTAGCATCAATGAATACCTCAAGCGCCTCTACTACAAAGCCGGCTACCACGTGGTGCAGTTGTCATCGCCCACCAGCTTCGACTTCATGAGCGCCGCTTCGCGCTTCGCCACGCCAGGCATTTCCAAGGAAGACGCCGAAGACATGTACCGGGTGATGCAAGCCGTGCGCGCGCAAAACCCCAAGCTGCCCGTGACCGAGTATTACCTCACCGGCTACAGCCTCGGCGGCCTGGATGCGGCCTTCGTCGCACACCTGGACGAAACCCGGCGCAGCTTCAATTTCAAGAAAGTGCTGTTGCTCAACCCACCAGTGAACCTCTACACCTCGATCACCAACCTGGACAAACTGGTCCAGACAGAGGTCAAGGGCATCAACAACACCACCACTTTCTATGAACTGGTGCTGAACAAGCTGACCCGCTACTTCCAGCAAAAAGGCTACATCGACCTCAACGACGCCTTGCTCTATGACTTCCAGCAGTCCAAGCAGCACCTGAGCAACGAACAGATGGCGATGTTGATCGGCACCTCGTTCCGCTTCTCGGCGGCCGATATCGCGTTCACTTCGGACCTGATCAACCGTCGCGGCCTGATCATCCCGCCCAAGTTCCCGATTACCGAAAGCACCAGCCTGACGCCGTTCCTCAAGCGTGCGCTGCAATGCGATTTCGACTGTTACCTCACCGAGCAGGTCATCCCGATGTGGCGCGCGCGCACCGACGGCGGCAGCCTGCTGCAACTGGTCGACCAGGTCAGCCTGTACGCGCTGAAGGATTACCTGCACGACAGCCCGAAGATTTCCGTCATGCACAATGCCGACGACGTCATTCTCGGCCCGGGCGACCTGGGCTTCCTGCGCAAGACCTTTGGCGATCGCCTGACGGTTTATCCACTGGGCGGCCACTGCGGCAACCTTAACTACCGCGTCAACAGCGACGCCATGCTGGAGTTTTTCCGTGGCTAAATACCTGCTGCTTATCGCCGCGTTAATGAGTGCGGGCATGGTCCATGCCGACAACAGCAAGGCCAATGCGCCTGTGGTGGTGGATTCGGACGGTTTCAAGGAACCGTTGACCAAGCTCAAGTTCAACCCGGGACTGGACCAACGCGAGTTCGAGCGCTCCACGCTCAACGCCCTGAACGTCTATGACCCGCTGGAGTCCTGGAACCGTCGGGTCTATCACTTCAACTACCGCTTCGACCAGTGGGTGTTCCTGCCCGTGGTCGACGGCTACCGCTACGTCACGCCCAGCTTCGTGCGCACCGGGGTGAGCAACTTCTTCAATAACCTGGGAGACGTGCCGAACCTGATGAACAGCCTGCTGCAATTCAAGGGCAAGCGTTCGATGGAAACCACGGCGCGACTGTTGCTCAACACCACCGTCGGCATCGCCGGCCTGTGGGACCCGGCCACCGCCATGGGCCTGCCGCGCCAGAGCGAAGACTTCGGCCAGACCCTGGGCTTCTACGGTGTGCCCAGCGGCGCGTACTTCGTGCTGCCGATCTTCGGCCCTTCGAACCTGCGCGACACCTCGGGCCTGCTGGTGGACTATACGGCTGAATCTGCGATCAACTTCCTGAATGTCTCCGAAGTCAGCGCCAACCACCCGGAACTCCTGCTCCTGCGTGGCGTGGACAAGCGCTACCAGACCAGCTTCCGCTATGGGCAACTGAACTCGCCGTTCGAGTATGAAAAGGTGCGCTACGTGTACACCGAGTCGCGCAAACTGCAGATTGCCGAATAACTTCTGGCTACCCCAAAACCCACTGTGGGAGCGAGCCTGCTCGCGATAGCGATCTGTCAGTCAACATGAAGCTGACTGTCAGGCCCTCATCGCGAGCAGGCTCGCTCCCACAATGGTTATGTATTTCCCGATTCAGCCTTTCAGCGCCTTCCAGACTTTGCCCACCGCCAGCACACCCACCAACACGGCTGCCCCCGCGACAATCCCCGCCACCGCATTCAACAACATCGGCACGATAAACCCGGCACCGCCGGCGCTGGCCGTCACGCCTTCGATCCAGTGATGCACCACCGGCACACCATGGGTCAGGATGCCACCGCCCACCAGGAACATCGCCGCCGTGCCGATCACCGACAGGCTTTTCATCATGTAGGGTGCTGCACTCAGGATGGCGCCGCCGATGCTTTTGGCGGCCTGGCCTGGCTTCTGCGTCAACCACAGCCCCAGGTCATCGAGCTTGACGATCCCGGCCACCAGGCCATAGACACCAATGGTCATGACGATGGCAATGCCCGACAAAACGATGACTTGCTGGGTCAGCGCGGCATCGGCGACGGTGCCGAGGGTGATGGCGATGATTTCCGCCGACAGGATGAAGTCGGTGCGTACGGCGCCCTTGATCTTGTCCTTTTCAAAAGCCACCAGATCGACCGCCGGATCCGCCACCGCCTCGACCAGTTGCGCATGTTCGGCCTGGTCTTCGGCCTTGCTATGAAGGAACTTGTGGGCCAGTTTTTCGAAGCCTTCGAAACACAGATAGGCACCGCCTACCATCAACAACGGCGTCACCAACCAAGGGACAAAGGCGCTGATCGCCAGCGCCGACGGCACCAGGATCAACTTGTTGATAAACGATCCCTTGGCCACCGCCCACACCACCGGCAGTTCCCGCTCGGCACGCACACCAGAGACTTGCTGGGCATTGAGCGCCAGGTCATCGCCGAGTACCCCGGCGGTTTTCTTGGCGGCCATCTTAGTCATCAACGCTACGTCGTCGAGCACGGTGGCGATATCGTCGATCAGTACCAGCAAACTGCTTCCGGCCATGGAGGGGCTCCTTGAACAATAATGCTGCGCAGCATACCGCGAGCAGCGCCCCCATAGGGCATTCTTGAGCGCCGCGCGAGGCCGGTGCTACCATGCGCCACCGCCAGAATAGGCAAGGAACCCCTGGGTTTATGAGCACGATCCGCGAGCGCAACAAAGAATTGATCCTGCGTGCCGCCAGCGAAGAATTTGCCGACAAGGGCTTCGCCGCGACCAAGACCAGCGACATCGCGGCCAAGGCAGGCCTGCCCAAACCCAACGTCTACTACTATTTCAAATCCAAGGAAAACCTCTACCGCGAGGTCCTGGAAAGCATCATCGAGCCGATTCTCCAGGCTTCGACACCGTTCAATGCCGACGGCGTGCCCGGTGAAGTGCTGAGCCATTACATCCGCTCCAAGATCCGCATCTCCCGCGACCTGCCCTTCGCCTCGAAAGTCTTCGCCAGCGAAATCATGCACGGCGCCCCGCACCTGAGCCCCGACCTGGTGGAACAACTCAACGCCCAGGCCCGGCACAACATCGACTGCATCCAGACCTGGATCGACCGCGGCCAGATCGCCCCGATCGACCCCAACCACCTGATGTTCAGCATCTGGGCCGCCACCCAGACCTATGCCGATTTCGACTGGCAGATCAGCGCCGTGACCGGCAAGGCCAAGCTCGATGAGGCGGATTACGAAGCGGCGGCGCAGACGATTATCCGGTTGGTGTTGAAGGGGTGTGAGGTGGATCGCTAGGCTCAGGACCGAGTTGCCTTCAATCGCGAGCAGGCTCGCTCCCACAGGGTTTTGCTGTGAATAAAGAACCTGCGAACAACCTGAATTCCTTGTGGGAGCGAGCCTGCTCGCGATTGAAGGCAACTCGGTTTCATGTCAAAGCCAAATGGCATCCCACAGCGGATAATCGCCAAGTCGCTTCACCAGGCCAGCCCGCAATGGGTTAGCGACGACATAGCGAGCCATTATTATCAACTCGTCCTCCCGCCGCAGGGCCCGGTCATGAAATCCTTGCTGCCAAAGGCTGACTTTATTACCCAGGCGCAGATTTACAGCTTTGGTACTCAATGATTTGGTCCTTTGCATCAACTCACTCAAAGATCCCCTGCGCAATTCGATCAACCAATGGAAATGATCAGGCATGACCACCCAGGCCAATGAGTCGGCCCAGCCTTGTTCCTGAGCTTTTCGAAATTGCTCAACGACCAATCTACCCAGGATAACGTCCTTAAAAACTGGCATGCGGCCAGATGTGTTGGTGGTCAGTAAATAAACCCGACTGGATTCGGCGTAGCGACCGAGGCGCAGTTTATGTGAAGCAGGTGAACCAGGCATTCCTTGCCCCTTTAATGATTGACTCATGAAGAAGGCTAGATCTGTGAATGCCTGGATAGGAGGCAAACTTTTTAGCTGGATGTGTCTGCTCGCGATAGCGAACGATCAACCACCGCAAATCAAACAGTAACCCCCACATCCGCCCTCAACTGCACCGCCTCCACGGCCCTGACCGCCACCTGCTCATCCACATCCGAAACATCCCCACTGACACCAATCGCCCCCAGCACCCTCCCATCCTGATCCCTGATCAACACCCCACCCGGGGCCGGTACGACGCTGCCCTGCCCCAACCCATTCAAGGCCGCAAAGAACGCCGGGCGTTGCTGGGCGTCCTGGGCGAGCAGGCGCGAGCCTTTGCCCAGGGCGATGGCGCCCCAGGCCTTGCCGATGGCTATTTGTGGGCGCAGCAGGCTGGCGCCGTCTTCGCGTTGCAAGGCAACCAGGTGGCCGCCGCTGTCCAGGACCGCGACGGTCAAGGGTGCGGCGCTGATTTCACGACCCGCGGCAAGGGCCTGCCCCGCCAGGTTGACGGCAATTTCCAAGGTTAGAACGCTCATGGGTGCTGTCCTTCTTTTGTTATGGGAGAGCCTTTAGGGCTTCACTTTCAGCAAAACCGAACACAACAAATAGAACACAACTGTACATCTTTTTGTATACAATAATTTTCTCAATTCCCCGAAATCGATGAAACACCGCAGCAAAATCTAGGTTCAGACGAATGAAACAAGCGCTTGATGAAATGAATTGACCTGCGCCGTTTGCCATGAATACACTCTGCGCAAAGCCACTTGTATACAATTACAAAACGTAAGAGGCACAAAACCATGAGCAAAATGAGAGCAATCGAAGCCGCCGTCCTCGTGATGCGCCGTGAAGGCGTGGACACTGCCTTCGGCATTCCGGGCGCTGCAATCAACCCGCTGTATTCAGCCTTGCAAAAGGTGGGCGGCATCGATCACGTCCTCGCTCGCCACGTTGAAGGCGCCTCGCACATGGCCGAGGGTTACACCCGGACCAAGGCTGGCAACATCGGCGTATGTATCGGCACCTCGGGGCCGGCCGGCACCGACATGGTGACCGGGCTCTACAGCGCGTCGGCCGATTCGATCCCGATCCTGTGCATCACCGGGCAAGCACCCCGCGCCCGTATGCACAAGGAAGACTTCCAGGCCGTGGATATCACCAGCATTGTCAAACCGGTGACCAAGTGGGCAACTACCGTGCTGGAGCCAGGCCAGGTGCCGTACGCGTTCCAGAAAGCCTTCTATGAAATGCGCTCCGGCCGGCCGGGCCCGGTGCTGATCGACCTGCCGTTCGATGTGCAAATGGCCGAGATCGAATTCGACATCGACGCCTACCAACCACTGCCCCTGGCCAAACCCGCGGCCAACCGCGTGCAGATCGAGAAAGCCCTGGCGATGCTCAATCAGGCTGAGCGGCCATTGCTGGTGGCCGGCGGCGGTATCATCAATGCCGATGCCAGTGAGCTGCTGGTGGAGTTCGCCGAGCTGACCGGCATCCCCGTCATCCCTACCTTGATGGGCTGGGGCATCATCCCCGACGATCACCCGCTGATGGTCGGCATGGTCGGCCTGCAAACCTCCCACCGCTACGGCAACGCGACCTTGCTCAAGTCGGACCTGGTGCTGGGCATCGGCAACCGCTGGGCCAACCGTCACACCGGTTCGGTGGACGTCTATACCGAAGGCCGCACGTTCATTCACGTGGACATCGAGCCGACCCAGATCGGCCGCGTATTCACGCCCGACCTGGGCATCGTTTCCGACGCCGCCTCGGCCCTGACGGTGTTCATCGAAGTGGCCCGCGAGTGGCAAGCCGCCGGCAAACTGAAAAACCGCAACGCCTGGTTGCAAGACTGCCAGCAGCGCAAGGCCAGCCTGCAACGCAAGACCCACTTCGACAACGTGCCGGTCAAGCCACAGCGTGTGTACGAAGAAATGAACCAGGTATTCGGCAAGGACACCTGCTACGTCAGCACCATCGGCCTGTCGCAGATCGCCGGGGCGCAATTCCTCCATGTCTACAAACCACGACACTGGATCAACTGCGGCCAGGCCGGTCCGTTGGGCTGGACCATTCCGGCCGCGCTGGGGGTGGTCAAGGCCGACCCCAGTCGCAAGGTCGTGGCGCTGTCGGGTGACTATGATTTCCAGTTCATGATCGAAGAGCTGGCGGTGGGAGCACAGTTCAAGCTGCCTTACATCCACGTCGTGGTAAATAACTCCTACCTGGGGCTGATTCGCCAGGCCCAACGCGGGTTCGACATGGACTACTGTGTGCAACTGTCCTTCGATAACCTCAACGCACCGGAGCTCAACGGTTATGGCGTGGACCACATTGCCGTGGCCGAAGGCCTGGGGTGCAAGGCGCTGCGGGTGTTCGAACCGTCCGGCATCCAACCGGCCCTGCGCCAGGCCCAGGCGATGATCGAGGAATTCAAGGTGCCGGTGATCGTCGAGATCATCCTGGAGCGGGTCACCAATATTTCCATGGGCACCGAGATCAACGCCGTCAACGAGTTTGAAGACTTGGCGCTGGTGGGCAACGATGCACCGACAGCCATTTCGCTACTTGACTGACATCCCGATGTGGGAGCGGGCTTGCTCGCGAAGACGGCTTCAGATCCAACAAAGATGCCGGCTGACACACCGTTTTCGCGAGCAAGCCCTCTCCCACAGGGGCCTGCCAACTATCTACAGGAGATCACCATGCCGCGTTTCGCCGCCAACCTGTCCATGCTGTTCACCGAGCAGGATTTCCTCGCCCGTTTCGAAGCCGCCGCCAAGGCCGGTTTCACGGGTGTCGAATACCTGTTCCCTTACGACTACAGCTCCGCCGAACTCAAGGCCTTGCTCGATGCCAATGGCCTGACCCAAGTGCTGTTCAACCTGCCGGCCGGCGACTGGGCCAAGGGCGAGCGCGGTATCGCCTGCCTGCCGGACCGGGTCGAGGAATTCCGCGCCGGTGTCGACCTGGCGATTGCCTACGCCCAGGTGCTGGGCAACACCCAGGTCAACTGCCTGTCAGGAATTCGTCCGCAGAACTGCTCTGAAACCCTGGTGGAGAAAACCTTCGTCGCCAACTTGAAGTACGCCGCCGAGAAGCTCCAAGCCAAAGGCATCAAGCTGGTCATGGAAGCCATCAACACTCGCGACATTCCCGGCTTCTATCTGAACAACACCGTCCAGGCCCTGGCGATTCGCGAGCAAGTGGGCAGCGCCAACCTGTTCCTGCAATACGACATCTACCACATGCAAATCATGGAGGGGGACCTGGCCCGTACCCTGGAAAGCAACCTCGCGGCGATCAACCACGTGCAACTGGCGGATAACCCAGGTCGCAACGAGCCGGGCACGGGCGAAATCAACTATCGCTTCCTGTTCGAACACCTGGACCGCATCGGCTACCAGGGCTGGGTCGGCTGCGAATACAAGCCGCTGACCAGCACCGAAGCGGGATTGGGCTGGTTGAAAACCTTGTGGGAGCGAGCCTGCTCGCGATAGCGGTAGTCCAGCCAGCATCTTTGTTGAATGTAGAACCGCCATCGCGAGCAGGCTCGCTCCCACAAAAAACTGTCTCCCATTTGCTTGAAGCAATACAAAAACAAGAGGATTTTCCCATGGCTAAAATCGGATTCATCGGCACCGGCATCATGGGCCACCCCATGGCCCTGAACCTGCAAAAGGCCGGGCACAGCCTGTTCCTGTCCCAGCACCATGACGCGGCCCCGGCCGATCTGCTGGCCGGCGGCGCGGTGGCGTTGGCCAACCCGAAGGAAGTGGCCCAGGAAGCCGAGTTCATCATCGTCATGGTTCCGGACACCCCGCAGGTCGATGACGTGCTGTTTCGCGCCGATGGCGTGGCGGCTGGCGTGGGCGCGGGCAAGATCGTGATCGACATGAGCTCGATCTCCCCCACCGCCACCAAGGCATTCGCGGCGAAGATCAATGAAAAAGGCGCCCAGTACCTCGACGCCCCGGTGTCCGGCGGTGAAGTCGGCGCCAAGGCCGCGACCCTGAGCATCATGGTCGGTGGCGACAGCGCCGCCTTCGAGCGGGCATTGCCGTTGTTCCAGGCCATGGGCAAGAACATCACCCTGGTGGGCGGCAATGGCGACGGCCAGACCGCCAAAGTGGCGAACCAGATCATCGTCGCCCTGAACATCCAGGCCGTGGCCGAAGCCCTGTTGTTCGCCGCGAAAAACGGCGCCGATCCGGCCAAGGTCCGTGAAGCGCTGATGGGCGGTTTCGCTTCGTCGAAGATCCTCGAAGTGCACGGCGAGCGCATGATCAAGGGCACCTTCGACCCGGGCTTCCGCATCAGCCTGCACCAGAAGGACCTGAACCTGGCCCTGCAAGGCGCCAGGGAACTGAACATCAACCTGCCCAACACCGCCAATGCCCAGCAAGTGTTCAGCACCTGCGCAGCCATCGGTGGCAGCAACTGGGATCACTCGGCGTTGATCAAAGGGTTGGAGCATATGGCCAGTTTCTCCATTCGCGATAACTGACACACCCCCTAACCCTGTGGGAGCGAGCCTGCTCGCGATAGCGGACTTTCAGTCGACATCGATGTTGGATGTCAGATCCTCATCGCGAGCAGGCTCGCTCCCACAGGTCATGTGTCACTCAGCCAATAATAAGAATCGGGAGCCCGCCATGTCGGTCGATCCGCAACAATTGCTGCGCGAGCTGTTTGCCACAGCCATCGACGCAGCCCATCCGCAGCACGTCCTTGAACGCTATCTGCCCAGCGATCGCAGCGGTCGGGTGATCGTCATCGGCGCCGGCAAGGCGGCCGCCGCCATGGCCCAAGTGGTCGAGCGCTGCTGGCAGGGCGAAGTCTCTGGCCTGGTGGTGACCCGCTACGGCCATGGCGCGCCCTGTCAGAAAATCGAAGTGGTCGAAGCCGCTCACCCAGTGCCTGATGCCGCCGGCCTGGCCGTGGCCCAGCGAGTACTGGGCATGGTGAGCAATCTCAGTGAAAACGATCGCGTCATCTTCCTGCTGTCCGGCGGCGGTTCTGCCCTGCTCGCCTTGCCCGCCGAAGGCATCACCCTGGCCGACAAGCAATCGATCAACAAAGCCTTGCTCAAGTCCGGTGCGACCATCGGCGAGATGAATTGCGTGCGCAAGCATCTATCGGCGATCAAGGGCGGGCGCCTGGGCAAAGCCTGCTGGCCGGCGACGGTCTACACCTACGCAATCTCCGACGTACCGGGGGACCTCGCCACGGTCATCGCCTCCGGCCCCACCGTGGCCGATCCGAGCACATCGGCCGAAGCCCTGGCGATTCTCAAGCGCTACCACATCGATGTGCCGGCCTCGGTGCGCCACTGGTTGCAAAGCCCCGAATCGGAAACCGTCAAACCCGGCGACCCAAGCCTGGCCCGCAGTCACTTCCAATTGATCGCCCGTCCCCAGCAATCGCTGGAAGCGGCAGCGGTAAAGGCGCGCCAGGCTGGTTTCAGCCCATTGATCCTCGGCGACCTGGAAGGTGAATCCCGGGAAGTGGCGAAAGTCCACGCCGGCATCGCCCGGCAGATCGCCTTGCATGGCCAGCCATTGGCGGCACCGTGCGTGATTCTTTCCGGCGGCGAAACCACCGTCACTGTACGCGGCAATGGCCGTGGCGGACGTAACGCCGAATTCCTGCTGAGCCTGACCGACAGCCTCAAGGGTCATCCCGACATCTACGCGCTGGCCGGCGACACGGACGGCATCGACGGTTCCGAAGACAACGCCGGCGCCCTCATGACCCCGGACAGCTATCGCCGCGCCGCCGAACTGGGCCTGAGCGCCAGCGACGAGCTGGATAACAACAACGGGTATGGCTACTTCGCCGCGCTGGATGGGTTGATCGTCACCGAGCCGACCCGCACCAACGTCAACGACTTTCGCGCCATCCTGATCCTCGAGAACCCCACACATGACGCCTGATAAAAAGGTCAAGATCCTCGCGACCCTCGGCCCCGCGACCCGTGGCATCGATGACATTCGTGAGCTGGTGCAGGCTGGCGTGAATATCTTTCGCCTGAACTTCAGCCACGGCGAGCATGCCGACCACGCCCAGCGCTACCGGTGGATTCGTGAGGTCGAGCAGCAGCTCAATTACCCGCTGGGCATCCTCATGGACCTGCAAGGCCCGAAGCTGCGGGTCGGCCG
The DNA here is from genome assembly GCF_058148565.1 of Pseudomonas sp. DF11. Classification (NCBI taxonomy): domain Bacteria; kingdom Pseudomonadati; phylum Pseudomonadota; class Gammaproteobacteria; order Pseudomonadales; family Pseudomonadaceae; genus Pseudomonas; species Pseudomonas sp. DF11. The sequence goes on along the minus strand of NZ_JBYVYN010000008.1, from coordinate 60,277 downwards.
GTTCGCCGACGGCAAGGTCCTGCTGCAACGCGGCCAGGCCCTGCGCCTGGACCTGGACCCGACGCCCGGTGATCAACATCGGGTCAACCTGCCCCACCCGGAAATCATCGCGGCCCTGGAGCCCGGCATGGATCTGCTGTTGGACGACGGTAAGTTGCGCCTGCGCGTGACCGCCAGGCACGCCCACGCTATCGATACCGAAGTGCTCAATGGCGGCGAGTTGTCGGACCGCAAAGGTGTGAACGTGCCCCAGGCCGTGCTCGACCTGAGCCCGCTGACGGCCAAGGACCGGCGTGACTTGAATTTCGGCCTGGAACTGGGCGTGGACTGGGTAGCGCTGTCGTTCGTGCAGCGCCCCGAGGACATCCGCGAAGCCCGGGCGCTGATCGGCGACAAGGCGTTCCTGATGGCGAAGATCGAGAAGCCATCGGCGGTGACCCAACTGCGGGAAATCGCCGAATTGAGCGATGCAATCATGGTTGCTCGCGGAGACTTGGGCGTCGAGGTACCAGCCGAGAGCGTGCCGCAGATCCAGAAGAACATCATCGGCACCTGTCGCGCCCTCGGCAAACCGGTAGTGGTGGCGACCCAGATGCTCGAATCGATGCGTTTCTCCCCGGCGCCGACCCGCGCCGAAGTCACCGACGTAGCCAACGCCGTGGCCGAGGGCGCTGATGCAGTGATGCTGTCGGCAGAAACAGCCTCCGGTGATTACCCGCTCGAAGCCGTACAGATGATGAGCAAGATCATCCGCCAGGTGGAAAGCGGCCCCGACTACCAGTCTCAACTGGACGTCAGCCGACCGAAAGCCGAAGCCACAGTGTCGGACGCCATCAGCTGCGCGATCCGGCGCATCAGCAGCATCCTGCCGGTGGCAGTGCTAGTGAACTACAGCGAATCGGGCAGTTCCAGTTTGCGAGCGGCGCGGGAACGGCCGACGGTGCCGATCCTCAACCTCACGCCGAACCTGCAGGCCGCCCGCCGCCTGACCGTGGCCTGGGGCGTGCACTCGGTGGTCAATGATCGGCTGCGGCAGGTCGATGAGGTGTGCTCGACCGCCCTGGAAATCGCCCAGGCCCAGGGCATGGCCCAACGTGGCGATACCTTGCTGATCACAGCGGGCGTACCGTTCGGGCAGCCGGGGTCAACCAATTCGTTGCGCATCGAGACGTTGCTCTAGCGCCTGTACTGGCCACATCGCGAGCAGGCTCGCTCCCACAAGGGGTTTTGTGATCGCCGTAAATCCAGTGTGGGAGCGAGCCTGCTCGCGATGAGGGCAACTCGGTCCATCAGACATATCTGCCATGCCCCATACCCACTGCCCCGACTGGGCCACCGCCCTGCTCAACGGCTTCAGCCAGATCTTCCTCCAGCGCCACCCGCTGTGCGGCCTGCTGTGCCTGCTGGCGATTCTGCTCACTGCGCCCGCCCTGGTCGGCGGTGCGCTGCTGGGCGGGGTGGCCGGGTTGCTCACGGCCCAGCGGCGCGGCTACGCCAAGGCTGACCGGCAAGCCGGCCTGTTCAGCTACAACGGCATCCTGCTGGGCCTGTTGCTGAGCCTTGCGCTGCCCTGGTCCGTGCTGTTGCCACCGTTGATCATTGCCGCAGGTGGTCTCAGCGCGATGCTGACCCAGCAATGGCTCAAGCGCACCCAAGACCCTCGATGCCTGCCCGCCTATACCGCGCCTTTCGTTGGGTTGGCCTGGCTGTCGATGAGTTTCATCCCATCGCTGACCCCAGCCAGTCCGATTGAAATAACCATACCCAACCTGCTGGCCGCTCATTTGAGCGGGTTGGGCCAAGTCATGTTTCTCGGCCACCCTGCCGCTGGTGCACTGATTACAGTGGGTCTGCTGCTGGCCGACCGTCGCGCCGCCGGTTGGGCATTGTTCGGTTCCGCCGCCGGTCTTGCCTGGGCATTGTTGCAGCATGAAAACCCAAGCGCCCTTTCCGGCCTGGGCGGTTACAACCCAGCTTTGGTGGCACTGGCCCTCAGCCAACAACGCCGCCAACCCTGGCTGCCGCTGGCGGGCATTCTCCTGGCGGTCATGCTCACCCCAGGTTTTACCGCCCTCGACCTGCCTCCGCTGACGGCACCGTTCATCCTCGCCTGCTGGTTGATCCAGGCCACCGGCCGAGCGTGGCGCCAGGCCAGCCTCGACACCGCGCCTTGCGCTCTGCGGGGCAATCGCCCTAGGCTTCGCTGATTCCGATTCAGGCGAAGATTATGCAAAGCAGCGACAACTGGCGTGAGCGCCTCTACGTGATCATCTTCCAGACCGACACTGTGGCCGGCCGACGCTTCGACAGCACCCTGCTGTTGATCATCCTCGCCAGCCTGGTGATCGTGATGCTCGACAGCATCGACAGCGTGCACAAAAACTATGCGGCCCTGCTGGCCGGTATCGAGTGGGGCTTCACCTTCATCTTCATCGTCGAGTACGGCCTGCGCCTGTACTGCTCGCCCAAGCCCCTGCGCTATGCCTTCAGTTTCTATGGCCTGGTGGATCTGCTGGCGATCGTGCCGGGGATCCTGGCGCTGTACTACAGCGATGCCCAATACCTGCTGATCATTCGGATCATCCGCATGCTGCGGATTTTCCGCGTGCTCAAGCTCAGTCCTTACCTCAAGCAAGCCAATTACCTGATGGCGGCGCTGCGGGGCAGCAAGCAGAAAATCATCGTATTCCTGGTCAGCGTCTCGACCCTGGTGACCGTCTTCGGCACGCTGATGTACGTGATCGAAGGCCCCGAGCATGGTTTCACCAGCATTCCCAAGGGCATCTATTGGGCTATCGTGACACTGACCACGGTGGGCTTCGGCGATATCGTGCCCAAGACGCCACTGGGCCAGGTGGTGTCATCCCTGGTGATGATTACCGGTTACTCGATCATCGCCGTGCCTACGGGTATTTTCACGGCAGAGCTGGCCACGGCCATGCGCGGTGACCAGCTCCAGCACGATTGCCCGGTGTGCAGAAAAAACAGCCATGAACACGGCGCGGCTTTCTGCTCCCGTTGTGGCAATGCGCTGTTTAAGAAATTGGAATAAGCAAAGCACTTTTTAATGCTTGATGGCCTATTAGCTTGCCGCTAGTGTGCTGGCCTAATTGCCCGGAACCCCCGTTAATAAAAAGGAATTCGCAGTGAAGAACTTCTTTGGCGCCTCCCTTCTCGCCGCCGGCCTGACCTTTGGCAGCCTGGCCCACGCCGCCCCAGCCCTGCTCAACGTTTCCTACGACGTGATGCGTGATTTCTACAAGGACTACAACACGGCCTTCCAGAAACACTGGCAGGCCGAGCACAACGAAAACATCACCGTACAGATGTCGTTCGGCGGCTCCAGCAAGCAGGCGCGCTCGGTGATCGACGGGCTGCCGGCGGACGTCATCACCATGAACATGGCCACCGACATCAATGCCCTGGCGGATAACGGCAAACTGGTGCCCGAAAACTGGGTCACCCGCTTGCCGAACAACAGTGCCCCGTTCACTTCGGCCACCGTATTCATCGTGCGCAAAGGCAACCCGAAAGCGCTGAAAGATTGGCCCGACCTGCTCAAGGACGGCGTGCAAGTGATCGTGCCCAATCCGAAGACCTCCGGTAACGGTCGCTACACCTACCTGTCGGCCTGGGGCTATGTGCTCAAGAACGGCGGTGACGAGAACAAGGCCAAAGCCTTCGTCGGCAAACTGTTCAAGCAGGCGCCGGTGCTGGATACCGGTGGCCGTGCCGCGACGACCACTTTCATGACCAACCAGATCGGCGACGTGCTGGTGACCTTTGAAAACGAAGCCGAGATGATCGCCCGCGAATTTGGCCGCGACCAGTTCGAGGTGATCTACCCGAGCGTCTCCGCCGAAGCCGAGCCACCGGTGAGCGTGGTCGACAAAGTGGTCGAGAAAAAAGGCTCCCGCGAAGCCGCCGAGGCCTACCTCAAGTACCTGTGGTCGCCCGAAGGCCAGGAAATCGCCGCCGCCAATTACCTGCGTCCACGGGACCCGGCGGTACTGGCCAAATACACCGACCGCTTCCCGAAAGTGGACTTCCTGTCGGTGGAAAAGACCTTCGGCGACTGGCGCACGGTGCAGAAGACTCACTTCAATGACGGTGGGGTTTTCGACCAGATCTATAGCGGGCAGTAGGAAAGCCCGGCGCGGTCCTGTGGCGAGGGGACTTATCCCCGCTGGGCTAGTGCAGCCAACGCGATTTGTCTGAGACATCGTAGCGTCCGGTTCTAGGGCTGCTTCGCAGCCCAACGGGGATAAATCCCCTCGCCACAAAGGTCCTGCCAAGCTTCCCTGTGCCGCCCATCATCAACCACAAGCATGTCCGATATCAGTCACAAAGCCTGGTCCAGAGCAGCGCAACTCTTTAGCCTCACGCCATCTTCCTATTCACTGACGAGATTGCCATGAGTGCCCATCCCGCCACCCTGACCCGAGGCATGGTCCTGCTCTTCGCCTTCTGCTGCGGCGCCATTGTCGCCAACATCTACTACACCCAACCCATCATCGAACTGATCGCACCCGATGTCGGCCTGAGCAGCACCATGGCCAGCCTGATCGTCTCGCTGACCCAGATCGGTTATGCCCTTGGCCTGTTTTTCCTGGTGCCGCTGGGAGACCTGCTGGAAAACCGCCGGCTGATGATCATCACCACGCTGGTAGCGATTGCCAGCCTGTTGGGGGCGGCGTTCACCGACCAGCCGAATGTGTTCCTGCTGGTCTCCCTGCTGGTGGGTTTCAGTTCGGTGTCGGTGCAGGCCCTGATCCCGCTGGCCGCGCACCTGGCACCGGAAGAATCCCGGGGCCGGGTCGTCGGTGGGATCATGGGCGGCCTGCTGTTGGGGATCCTGCTGGCGCGGCCGGTCTCCAGCGTCGTGGCCGATCACTTCGGCTGGCGGGCCATGTTCATCATCGCCGCCGCGTTGATGGCCGCCATCAGCATCGTCCTGGCGCTGACCGTGCCCAAGCGCCAGCCCGACCATAGCGCCACTTATGGCCAACTGCTGGGCTCGCTCGGCACCCTGCTGCGCCAACAACCGCTGTTGCGGCAACGGGCTTTCTACCAAGCCTGCATGTTCGCCACGTTCAGCCTGTTCTGGACCGCCGTGCCGCTGGAACTGTCACGCGTCCATGGCCTGTCCCAGACCGAAATTGCCCTGTTCGCCCTAGTCGGTGCCATCGGCGCCATCGCCGCGCCCATTGCCGGTCGCCTGGCGGATGCCGGCCATACCCGCATCGCCTCGCTGCTGGCGATGCTGTTCGCCAGCCTGAGCTTCCTGCCAGCGTTCATCCATCCGCTCTACAGCGTGATTGGCCTGGCGGTGACCGGTGTGGTCCTGGATTTTTGTGTGCAGATGAACATGGTCCTGGGCCAGCGCACCATCTACGCCCTCGATGCCAAGAGCCGCAGCCGACTGAATGCGCTGTACATGACCAGTATCTTCGTCGGTGGCGCCTTCGGCTCATCGATTGCCAGTGCGGTGTACGAGCACGGCGGCTGGTTGTGGGTGGTGATCGTCGGCAGCGCCTTCCCGCTGTTGGCCTTGCTGCGTTTCTTGAGCGCCTCGCAGAAATCTTCCCTGGCAACCGCCTGAATACCCACGCATAAAAAATGCCCGGTCGCTCGAAGCGACCGGGCATTGCTGTGGAGCGGTCAAATCCGCACGTTGCCACGCGGCCCGGCAATCGCCCAGATGATCAGGCCCAGCACTGGCAACAGCAGGATCAGCAGCACCCAGAGGATTTTCATCCCGGTTTCCGCGCCGCTCTTGAGTACATTGATGATCGCCCAGATATCGAGCGCCAGGATAATCAGGCCGACCAGGCCGTTGAAGGTGGAACCCATGGTGTCGCTCCCAAATGGTGATATGCACCCTTAGGATAGCGGGCCCCAGGCAAGGGTTCCGTTTTATTGCTTCAGACGTGGACCGCGATCTTGAGGGCTTCCAGGGACGGCGCGGCGGCGATGCCGACTTCGGCACACAGTTCCAGTACCCGCGGCACGTCGTTGCCGTACACCAGCACCATTTGCAATTCATCGTCGAGCAACTGGCTGAAGTTCATCAGCACGTAGCCGCCGTTTTCCTTGTTCAGGCTGCTCATCTGGATCTGGATACGGTTGAGCGCGGTCAAGGCTTCGGTTTTCGCCAGTTGCTTGGGCTTGAGGTTGAACGCCACACCGGGGCCGAACGAGGCGACGATCTGTTCGAACAGGTCCACGTAGGTGTCGGCCTGGAACAGCACGGTGTCCGGCAGGCTGCCCACCACCACCCACTCACCCAACGGAATCGGGAAGGTGTCGTCGTAGTTGATATCGGGGTTGGCCGCCAGGAAAGCTGTCGGATCGGCGTAGGCCTGGGCCGCTTCGTCGGCGATTCGCTCGATGTCAGCCTCGCCAAGGCAGCCGGAGCTGATTTTACCGATGAGTTCGATGAGGGCGGCTTTCATGAGGGTGAATCCTGTGGCGAAGGGTGTTTTGAGGGCGGGCAGGATAACGCATCACAACGATCGAGTCAGGAACCCGTGGCGAGGGCGCTCTTGTGGCGAGGGGATTTATCCCCGCTGGGGCGCGAAGCGGCCCTAAAACCTGACAACTCGGTGTGGCAAGCTGTCTTTAGGACTGCTTCGCAGCCCAGCGGGGATAAATCCCCTCGCCACAAGAGCAATGCCACTCCAGAATCACGGCCCCTGAGGAAGATCAGGCCAGCATCTTTTCCAACTGCGCCGTGGTGTCCACCGCCCCCATGGTCCTGGCCGCATCCAGGGCCGAGACGCCATTGGCATCCTTGGCTTTCGGGTCGGCGCCTTTGCCGATCAGATAGTCGACGATTTCCACCCGGTTGAACATCGCCGCCATCATCAGTGCGGTACGGCCATCGAAGGACGCGCCTTCCACCTGCGCGCCGCCGTCCACCAGCGCCGAAACCACTGCCAGGTCGCCCTTGAACGCCGCGCCGGCAATCGGGCTCTGGCCGTTGTCGTTGCGGATTTCCGGATCGGCCTTGTGCTCCAGCAGCACCTTCACCGTTTCCACATGCCCGTGGTAAGCGGCCAGCATCAACAGGGTGTCGCCCTTGTGGTTACGCAGGTTGGGCGGCAGGCCCTTGCTCAGCAACGCGGCCATCATGGCCGCATCGCCCTGGCGTGCGACGTTGAACACCTGCTCGGCAAACTCGGCAGCCTCTTCCGGGGTCATCTGGCGGCTTGTATCGGACATGGGAAACTCCACTCGGGTCTTCGCAAAGCGGCTAGTTTCCCGAGGGACCCGGGCGCTGTCATCCCTTTTTTCACTGTGCCCGCCATAGCCAGAATCAATAACGCAGTTGTCCGCCCTGGATCCGGGTCGCCAGTTGCCGGTCCACCCGCACATAGGTATCGGTGCCCGGTAGCCAGGCGTAGACCGGTTCATCCCCGGTGATGCATGGGTCGAACGCTTCGGCCTTGAGGCGGGTCTTCTGGTACTTGAAGGTGCCGGTGGTGTCCATTTTCACCTTGATGCGCAGGAACAGCGGCACGGCATAGGAAGGCAGCTTGCATTGCAAGAACTGCAACAGCTCGCTGAAATCCAGCATTGCCAGGGATTCCGCCGGGGTGATTGCCGCCATGCCGGCACGGCCATTGGTACCGTTGATCTCCACGCCATAAGCCACCGCCTCGGCTACCTGGGGATGTTGCAGCAACACATTTTCGACTTCCGTGGTGGAGACGTTTTCGCCCTTCCAGCGATAGGTGTCACCGAGGCGATCAACGAACTGCCCGTGCCCGAAGCCAATGTTGCGCAACAGGTCGCCTGTGTTGAAATAACGGTCGCCCGGCGCAAAGACATCCCGGCAGATGGTTTTTTCGGTCAAGGCCTGCTCGGTGTAGCCGTCCAGCGGCGCCTTTTCGTCGATGCGCGCCAACAGCAGGCCCGGTTGGCCCCTGGGCACTTTTTGCATGCGACCCTGCAGGTTGCGCAGTGGCAGGCCGCTGTCATGGTCGTACTGCACCAGTTCCCAACTCATCAGGGAAAAACCGACGGTATTGTCGAAATTCAGGATGTTGGTAAAGCCGATATTGCCGTCGCTGGCCGCATACAGCTCGCAGATGTGGTCGATGCCGAAACGTGTCTTGAGGGTCGACCAGGCCCCGGGCCGCAAGCCGTTGCCGATCATTTTCTTCACACCGTGGTGGCGGTCGTCGGCAGCGACAGGCTGATCGATCAGGTAGCGGCACAATTCACCGACATAACCCAGCGTAGTCGCCCGGTAACGGCGTACGTCGCTCCAGAACTGGCTGGCACTGAACTTGCGCCGGATCGCAAACCCCGATGCTCCACAGATCGCCGCGCCCCAGCACACGCACAGGCCGGTGGCGTGGTACAGCGGCAAAGTGCAATACACGACATCGGCGGGTTGCATGTCCAGAGCAATCAGGCCGAAGCTGGTGGCCGTGCGCATCCAGCGGCCATGGCGAAACACCCCGGCCTTGGGCAACCCGGTGGTGCCCGAGGTGTAGAGATAGAAGCACGGGTCGTTACAGAAAACCTGTCGGCTGCATGCGGGGTTATCACTTGGATAATCCTCGCTGCCCGCTATCAGGTCGATGAAACCGGACGGGGCATCGACACCGTCCTGATCCGCGACCCACCAGGTTCGAGCACTCGGCAAAGCGGTTCGCCCGCGCACGTCGTTGAAGGCAGCAACCCGCTCATCCCCAACCACCACCGCGACCGGATTGACCAGGGCCAGGCTGTGCACCAGCGCATCGCCGGTTTGCGAGGTGTTGAGCATGGCGCTGACCGCACCCACCTTCGCCATCGCCAGCACGCTGATCAACAGCTGTGGCCGGTTCTCGATGAACATCGCCACGCAGTCGCCCTTGCCGATGCCCTGGGCCAACAGGTAATGGGCGATGCGATTGGCCTGGGCGTTGACCTGTGCATAACTCAACACTGTATCGCCGCACAGCAGCGCCGGGCCGTGGGGATTGCGTTGGGTGGCCTGTTCGAAACACCAGCCCAGGCCGCAAGGCTGGGTCGGATCCTGGACATTGACCTGCTTCATGCCTTTGACGATCCGGGGGACGGCTTTGGCAATGACTGGCAACTTGCGCAGCATCATGCCCCAGGTAATAACGTCGCTGGGTGTACGACTCATGGTGATCTTCCCCGTTCGACCTCGTGGGTCTCGGTTCTTCTTATCGGGCTGGCGGTGATTTTGGCTCGAAAGTACGCCCGCGATTGCGGCGCTGTACACGCGGTTTTTGCAATGTTTTGTATCCGCTGGCCGAGGCAGGCGAAGCGTGAGCACCGGAAAACGATTTGGTTCCAAAAATCATTGTCCGACCACGCAAAATGCAGGATGCACGATGGCTATTCATGCAAGTTGCACGAAAGCGAAAATCCAACAAAAACATAACTTATTGTTTTTAAATGGTTTTTTAGAAACAAAAATGCTGGCATAGACAGTGCAACCATCCCTCCACGGTTTGCCATACCATGGAGCAGTCAACTATGAACATGATTCAAGAAAAGTTTGCATCCCTGTTTTCCAACTACGAAGTGACCACTCAGCCCCGCCCGGATGGCGGCATCCTGCTGACCTTGCGCAATAGCGACGGCAAGCTGTTCAAACGCACGATTTCCTACGCTCAATTGCATGCCGGGGATCAGTTGTCCTGGGCGATCAGCGCGATTCGTCGTGACTTGGCGGAACAGGCTAGCGAGTTGCCACAGATCACCTTGTTGCAGAGCCAGCATCGGTTTGCGCTGCCGACTTACCACAGCGCTTGAGTCTGCTGGAAAATCCGCCTTGCTGTTCACATAGAAAAACGGCGCTTCTCTCAGAAATAGGAAGCGCCGTTTTTTTGGGGTGTTTCTTTTGGGGCCAAACGCGAATCAATCCTCCAATCGAGGAAACCGGCGAGCAATATCATCCCCGGTGAGTTCAGCAACCAACCCCTGCGGATCACCAGACAAACGGATCGTAACGAAATGCGGCCGCTCCCCCCCGTCAAACCAATGCGGCGTACCAGCAGGCACCGTTATCAGGTCGTTCCTCTCACACAGCACCGCGTAGACATAATCGCCGATGTGCAGGTTAAACAAACCACGACCAGTGACGAAAAACCGTACTTCGTCCTGGCTATGGCGGTACTCATCAAGCACCCCCGCTTGTTCCGGGTGATCGCTGCTGACACTGACGACATCGACTGCGACATAACCACGACTGATCATCAACGCATCGATCTGGATCTGGTAAGCCGCAATGAGGTCTTCCTCGCGGGCACCAGGCTGGATTTTCACCGCCGCTTCCCAACGGGCAAAATGAACACCTTGCTCAGCCAAGGTCGCGGCAATGTCCTCAAAGTGAGTCAACACCTTGTTCGGAATGTCAGGGCTCGAGACGTGATAAACGGACAGGCTGCTCATGACATTGGCTCCAGCAGATTAACGGTTCGAAGGCTCATGGCCGGTCCTCTTGCATACGTGTGGCGATGATAACGGCTGCGGCGAAGGCCGCGAGGCTGGCGAGGCTGAAGGTCCAACTGGCGCCCAAGGCGTTCCAGCTGTAGCCGGAATACAGCGCGCCCAAGGCCCCGCCCGTGCCAGCCAGCGCCGCGTACAGCGCCTGCCCCTGGCCCTGCTGGCGAGGACCGAAGCTGCGTTGCACGAAATGAATGGCGGCCGCGTGAAAGCTGCCGAAGGTTGCCGCGTGCAGCACTTGCGCGAATAACAACACCCAGAGGAATTCGGCCAGCGAGCCCAACAACAGCCAGCGCAACGCCGCCAGCAGGAAACTCGCCAGCAATACCCTGCGTACGGAAAATCGCGCCAGGATCCGACTCATCAGCAGGAAGACCAGAACTTCCGCCACCACACCGACCGCCCAGAGCATGCCGATCAGCCCGCGACTGTAGCCCAGGTGTTCGAGGTGCAACGTCAGGAAGGTGTAATACGGCCCATGGCTCACCTGCATCAAGCCCACGCATAGATAGAACGCCAGCACGCCAGGGTTGCGCAGTTGTCGCAGGAAGCCCTCCCCCGTCACTCGCGGCCCCTGCAACGGCTGGGCGTTGGGCACCCAGAAACTGGCGAGGATGATGCCGGCCATGATCAACACCAGCGCCACCGGGTAGATGTCCAGGCTCAGCCATTCGAACAACCGGCCGAGCAGCACCACCGTAATGATGAAGCCGATGGAGCCCCATAGGCGGATCTGGCTGTAGCGGGACGCCTGCCCAGTCAAATGGGCCAGGGTAATGACTTCGAACTGTGGCAATACCGCGTGCCAGAAGAATGCATGCAACGCCATGACCATCGCCAGCCAGGCGTAGCTTTTATCGATGAAGATCAGCGAGAAGGTCAGCAACGTACAGATCGCGCCAAAGCGCACGATCGCCAGGCGCCGGCCGGTGTAATCCCCCAGCCAGCCCCAGATGTTCGGCGCCACGCAGCGCATCAGCATCGGGATCGCCACCAGCTCGCCGATACGTGCTGCGTTGAACCCCAGGTGATCGAAATACAGCGCCAGGAACGGCGCCGTCGAACCAAGCAGGGCGAAATAGAACAGATAGAAACTGGAGAGCCGCCAGTACGGCAGTGCCGCCATGCTCGTCAGGCCACCGCGGTCGGCAGGCCAGCCATCAAAGCTGACCCAGCACCGGAGTGCCGACCCGCACGTCGGCATTCTGGCCGCGATGACGCAGCAGGTGATCCATCAGCACGATCGCCATCATCGCCTCGGCGATGGGCGTGGCACGAATGCCGACACACGGGTCGTGACGGCCCTTGGTGATGACCTCCACCGGGTTGCCATGGATATCGATGGAGCGGCCTGGCGTGGTGATGCTGGAGGTCGGCTTCAGGGCCAGGTGCGCAACGATCGGCTGGCCCGAGGAAATGCCACCGAGGATGCCGCCGGCATTGTTGCTCAGGAAACCTTGCGGAGTCAGTTCGTCACGGTGCTCGGTGCCGCGCTGGGCGACACAGGCGAAACCGGCGCCGATCTCCACGCCCTTCACCGCGTTGATGCTCATCAGCGCATGGGCCAGTTCGGCGTCGAGACGGTCGAAGATCGGCTCGCCGAGGCCAGGCATGACGCCTTCGGCGACCACGGTGATCTTCGCGCCGACCGAATCCTGGTCCCGGCGCAGTTGGTCCATGTAGGCCTCGAGCTCCGGGACCTTGTCCGGATCGGGGCAGAAGAAAGCGTTCTGCTCCACCGAATCCCAGGTCTTGAACGGAATTTCGATGGGGCCCAGTTGGCTCATGTAGCCACGAATGACGATGCCCTGGCTGGCCAGGTACTTCTTGGCAATCGCCCCGGCCGCCACACGCATGGCGGTTTCCCGGGCCGAGCTGCGACCGCCGCCACGGTAGTCGCGCTCGCCGTATTTGTGGTGGTAGGTGTAGTCGGCGTGGGCCGGGCGGAACAGGTCCTTGATGGCCGAGTAATCCTTGGACTTCTGGTCGGTGTTGCGGATCAGCAGGCCGATGGCGCAGCCGGTGGTGCGCCCTTCGAACACGCCGGACAGGATTTCGACTTCATCGGCTTCCTGGCGCTGGGTGGTGTGGCGACTGGTGCCGGGCTTGCGCCGGTCCAGGTCACGCTGCAGGTCGTCCAGGGAAATCTCCAGGCCCGGCGGGCAGCCGTCGACAATGGCGACCAACGCCGGACCATGGCTTTCGCCCGCGGTGGTGACAGTGAACAGCTTGCCGTAGGTATTGCCGGACATGCAGGGTGCTCCGTGAAAAACGCTGAGAGACTCAACCTTGGATTCGTAGTGGGCGCCAGTATACGCAGGCTCCCCGCGTAGTTCATCCTCGAACCTTATCGGCGGCCACCAGTCCAACCGGCACCTTCGCAACTAATGGCGTGATGATGTTAAAGCTGCTTGCCTTAAGCCTTACCTTGTTAACCGGCCTGTTCTGCGGCCTGGCCCAGGCCACGGTGCTGCAACGCCCAATCAGCCTCGACACGGGCAGCGGTGAGCTTTTCGGCTCGTTGTTGCTGCCAAAGTCCGACACGCCGGTGCCGGTTGTGCTGATCATTTCCGGGTCCGGCCCTACGGATCGCGACGGCAACAACCCCGAGGGCGGGCGCAACGACAGTCTCAAGCGCCTGGCCTGGGTCCTGGCCAGGCATAACATTGCCAGTGTGCGCTACGACAAACGCGGTGTGGCCGCCAGCCTCGCGGCGACACCGGACGAACGCAACCTGAGCGTCGAGGCCTATGTGGCCGACGCCGTAGCCTGGAGCCACAAGCTCGCCGCCGATCCACGCCTGGGCCCGCTGATCCTGCTGGGCCACAGTGAAGGCGCATTGATCGCCAGCCTCGCCGCGCCCCAGGCCAACGCAGCGGCGGTGATTTCGCTGTCCGGCAGCGCCCGTCCGATCGATCAGGTGCTGCGCCAGCAACTGAGCAACCGCCTGCCACCGCCCCTGATGCTGCGCAGCAACGAACTACTCGACAGCCTCAAGGCCGGTCAAGTCGACGACAACGTGCCGGCGCAACTGCAGGTCATTTTCCGCCCCAGTGTGCAGCCGTACCTGATATCGCTGTTCCGCCAGGACCCGGCCCGGGCCTTCGCGGCGCTGAAGATGCCGGCCTTGATCATCCAGGGCAGCAACGACATCCAGGTCAGCATCGATGACGCCAAGCAGTTGAAAGCCGCCAAGCCCGACGCCGAACTGGCGCTGATCGAGGGCATGAACCACGTGATGCGCATCGTGCCCAACGACGTGAAACGACAACTGGCCTCCTACAAGGACCCCAACCTGCCCCTGGCGGCCGAGCTCGGTGCGCGAATTATGCGTTTTATTGACTCGTTAGCCGCCCGTTGAGCGGTTTTAGTGGCAACTAGCCCTCCAGTCCTGGCAAAAACGGCCGATAGCACTGTGTCGGATAGCGCAATGGCTACCGACCAGCCGGCCTGGACAGGACTTTGCCGTTATGACTGAAACTCAAACTTCCGCCGACACCACTGCCGAAGCCCCCGCCTCGTCTGCGGTGGAGTTGCCGTGGGCCGACGTGCACACCGAGCATCACAAGATGCTCCGGCTCGCGCCACTCAAGACCGACCGCGCCACCGGTGTGCGACCATTGCGGTTTGTCGAGTTCAGCTATGTAGAGCGCCACAGCAAGGAGCGCAGCCTGCTGCGCATGAGCATCCAGTTGCCGAACCAGCGCGTGCGCAAGGAACAGAATCACCTGGACGTCTGGGCCGACCATGTTGAAAAACGTTTGTTTTTTTCCCCGGACAACCTGCAAATCGAGCCGTTGAACCGTGGCATCGGCCGTTTCCTGGCGGCCCAAGGCATTACCTGGGCCAAGAAACGCTGGTCGGCCTACCATGTAGACGGTACCGACCTGGATAACAAGGACGCCCTGAACGAAGACACTCGCCTGCGCCGCGACCGCTTTCTCAAGGCCCAAGGCTTCGAAGTGGTCTACGCCGACGCCCAGCACCTCAAGGGCAGCGTCAAGCCAACCCACGTTGGCGATCTGCTGGGGGACTGGAACACCGAGAAGCTGCAGTTCGTGGAAATCCTTGAAGCGGCGCAGATGCTGCAACAAGCCGAGCAGAACCTGGCGGAACAGGAAGTCAAACTCAAGCAGCAAGAAGAGAAGGTCAACAAGTTCAAGCGCGAAGACACCGGCTTGCGCTTCACCATCACCTGCCTGGTGGCTTTCGCCATGTTCCAGGCCGGGTTGCTGATCTGGATTGCGACGCGGCACTGATTGCCGCTGCAAGTTGCCTGACACAAACCTGTGGCGAGGGGATTTATCCCCTCACCCCAAGGACAGTTCCGTCAGGCCAATCGGATCACACTCGCGAAGCGAATAGCCCCTGATGCTGGCGGCACTGCTCGGCGCTGAGCATGAACACGCCATGGCCTCCGCGCTCGAAGTCGAGCCAGGCGAAATCGACTTCCGGGTACAGCGCCTCGACGTGCACCTGGCTATTGCCCACCTCGACGATCAACAGCCCCTTCTCGGTCAGATGATCGGCCGCCTCGGCGAGCATCCGGCGGACCAGGTTCAAGCCGTCATCGCCACAGGCCAGGCCCAGCGCCGGTTCATGCTGATACTCCTGCGGCATGTCGGCGAAATCTTCCGCGTCGACGTAGGGCGGGTTCGACACGATCAGGTCGAAACGTTGCCCCGGCAATCCCTCGAAACCATCGCCCTGGACGGTGAACACGCGCTCATCGACACCATGCCGCTCGATGTTCTGGTTGGCCACTTCCAGCGCTTCGAACGACAGGTCGGCCAGCACCACTTCAGCCTCCGGGAACTCATAGGCACAGGCGATGCCGATGCAACCGGAACCGGTGCACAGGTCGAGAATCCGTGCCGGTTCCTGGCCCAACCACGGTTCAAAACGCTTTTCGATCAGTTCGCCGATGGGCGAGCGCGGAATCAGCACGCGTTCGTCGACGATGAAAGACATTCCGCAGAACCAGGCCTCACCCAGCAGGTAAGCCGCCGGGATGCGCTCGGCAATGCGCCGGCGCAGCAAACGCTGCACATGGACCAACTCTTCGTCTTCAAGGCGGCAGTCCAGGTAGCTGTCGGCAATTTCCCATGGCAGGTGCAATGCGCCCAACACCAGTTGCCGGGCTTCGTCCCACGCGTTATCGGTGCCATGACCGAAAAACAGATCCTCCCCATGGAAACGGCTGACGGCCCAACGGATATGGTCGCGCAGGGTACGGAGACGGGAAGTGATCACGGCGGCAAACTCCAGAAAAATCGACGGGCGAGTCTATCAGCCAAATGCGGCGCTACCCAAACACGCGCCGATGACGAACGAAAATACCCGAAACAATCGTAGGAATTATCCGTTTTTTGATCCACCTATTGAACAAGACGGGCATCTTGACAAGGCTGTAGGCCAGCAACGGCGGCCCTTGCGATGGAAGCGATTCACAGAACCGCTCAGCCAGAGGACAATGTCGCAAAAGCCCCACTCGAAGGAGCCCCAGAATGTCCGTTCCAAAAACGATGTTTCAACTCAGCGGCCGTGGTTATGCGGCGGCCAATCTGAGTCAAGCGACCCTGATCATCATCGATGCCCAGAAAGAATACCTCGCAGGTCCCCTGGCCCTGAGCGGCATGGATGCAGCCGTCGCGAACATCAAGCAATTGCTCGGTGCGGCCCGTGCAGCCGGTCGACCGATCGTGCATGTGCGCCACCTGGGCACCCATGGCGGGCTGTTCGATCCGCAGGGCGAACGCGGCGAGTTCATTCCCGGCCTCGAACCCCGGGGCGACGAAACCGTGATCGAAAAACTGTTGCCCAGCGCATTCCACGGCACCGAACTGAAAAAACGCCTGGAGGACCTCGGCCCTCTCGACCTGATCGTGTGCGGGTTCATGAGCCATTCCAGCGTCAGCACCACTGTGCGCGCCGCCAAGAACCTGGGCTTTCGCTGCACCCTGGTGGAAGACGCCTGCGCCACCCGCGACTTGCCATACAAGGGCGGCGTCCTCAGCGCCGAGCACGTGCAACAGACCGAAATGGCGATCATGGCCGACAACTTCGCCACCCTGGCCCTGACCCGCGACTTCATCTGATGCGCCTTGATGAGCGGCCCACCCTGCCGCTCATCCGCAAAAGCCTCTCATTTGCCGCAATTGCCCTACCTTCAGGAACAACCCGAATATCTTCCGGTCGAAGGGCCGATACCCATTGAGGAAGGTCGGAATGAAGTTATCCGATGGTTTTGACGCACGTCGCTTGCGGCCCAAGGGCCCGAGCAACTGGCGGTTTCGTTTCGGCGCGGCGATCGCTGCGCTCCTGGCAACACTCGGTGTATTACTGGCCATGGCCGGTGCGGCCAGCCTGCTGGGCCGTCCACCCGCACTGGGCGAGTTGAATGCCACCCCGCTGGGTTCAGCGATCATCCTGGCTGTCGGTCTTGTCGTATTGCTGTTGGGCGTCTGGCTCTGGCGCCGTTGCCGCCGTCGCGCCCGCCAATCCCTGGAGCTGGCCATGGCTCCGCACCTGATGAAAAAGCACGACTGACCCACCATCCGACGTTTTGTCGCGCCTGATCCCGCCAGAGTTGGGTAAACTGGCCGGCCTTCGCGGAGGCTGACATGCAAGACGACGACTTTTCCCTGTTCAAAAGTGCGATCCAGGGCGTAAAACCGATCAAGCACGACCGTGCCGAGACCGGCAAGCCCAAGGCTGATCGCGCACAAATCGCCAAGCTGCGCCAGGCCGCCACCGTACGCACCGACGCCACGACCGTGGACGGTTTGTCCGATCAGTTCGTGATCGATGTCGGCCCGGAAGACGAGTTGATGTGGGCGCGCGACGGCGTCCAGGAAAGCCAGATGCGCAAGCTGAAGGTCGGCCAGATCCCCTTCGAAGGCAGCCTCGACCTGCACGGCATGAGCGTCGAGAAGGCCCGGGAAACCCTTTGGGCATTCCTGGCCGAAGCCACCAGATTCGAAATCCGCTGCGTGCGCGTCACCCACGGCAAAGCCGTGCGCCTGGACGGCAAGCGACCGATGATCAAGAGCCACGTCAACACCTGGCTGCGCCAGCACCCGCAAGTGCTGGGTTTCACCTCCTGCCAGGCGAAACACGGCGGTGCCGGGGCGGTCTACGTGATGCTCAAGCGCACCATGATGGAAGGCCGCGACGAGTAGCCCCCGATTGCCGAGCTTGCAGCGCCGTGTCCGCCACCGTACCCTTGCCCTTTGCGTAAAATCCCACAGGTAGTTTCATGTCTCTGGAACAGAATTACACCGCGATCCTCGGCCAACTCGGCGAGGACGTTTCCCGCGAGGGCCTGCTCGACACGCCCAAGCGCGCTGCCAAGGCCATGCAGTACCTCTGCCGCGGTTATGAACAGACCCTGGAAGAAGTCACCAACGGTGCCTTGTTCAGCTCCGACAACAGCGAGATGGTGCTGGTCAAGGACATCGAGTTGTACTCGCTGTGCGAGCATCATCTGTTGCCTTTCATCGGCAAGGCCCATGTGGCCTATATCCCGAGCGGCAAGGTGCTGGGGCTGTCGAAAGTCGCGCGCATCGTCGATATGTATGCCCGGCGCCTGCAGATCCAGGAAAACCTCAGCCGCCAGATCGCCGATGCGGTCCAGCAAGTGACCGGCGCCCTGGGTGTGGCGGTGGTGATCGAGGCCAAGCACATGTGCATGATGATGCGCGGTGTGGAAAAGCAGAATTCCTCGATGATCACTTCGGTGATGCTCGGCGAGTTCCGGGAAAACGCCGCGACCCGCAGCGAATTCCTCAGCCTCATCAAGTAATCCGTGATGTTTAAAAAACCGGCATGCATCGCCGGTTTTTTTTCGCCTGGGAAAAATCAGGTAAGCTGCGCGCCCTCTTCTTCCCTGCCGCGAGGCTTAATACCGTGATTGTCAAAGCGCTTCGAGTTGGCCTGGGCCAGCTCATCATCTTCATCGACTTCATCACCCGCCCCAGCAAGAAACAGCGTCCGGCCGAAGCCCAGGCGCACGTCAACGAGGCTGCTCGCAGCCTGACGCTGTATCAGTTCCATGCCTGCCCGTTTTGCGTGAAGACCCGCCGGACCCTGCGCCGTCTCAACGTGCCGGTGGCCCTGCGCGACGCAAAAAACAACGAACAGGACCGTCAGACGCTGCTGGAACAAGGCGGCAAGATCAAAGTGCCTTGCCTGCGGATTGAAGAGAATGGCCAGACCTCCTGGATGTATGAGTCCAAGGTGATCATTGATTATCTGGATAAGCGGTTTTCTGCTGCCTGACAATTTTGTGGTGGCTGGGAGGGCCCCATCGCGAGCAGGCTCGCTCCCACAATGGAACTGTGGGTAACTGAGGTTTTGTGATCGACCCTGCCCCCTGTGGGAGCGAGCCTGCTCGCGATTAGGCCAGACCAGTCACTGCATGACTCAAGCTGCTTCTGCAGCCAAAGCCTCCCGCACTACCCCCGCCAATCGCTTGAGCCCCTCATCCAACCGCGCCGGGTCGATGTGGCTGAAATTCAAGCGCAAGTGCCCCGGATGCTTGTCCGGCTCTGGAAAGAACGGCTCCCCCGGCATGAACGCAACGTCAGCAGCCAGCGCGGCGGCGAGCAAGGTGCGGGTGTCCAGCGGTTGCTTGAGGGTCAGCCAGAAAAACAGCCCACCCTGGGGCACGTTCCAATCCGCGATATCAGCAAAATGCTTGAGCAACGTGGCCTGGAAGCGATCGCGACGGTCGCGGTAGAAATCCCGCAGCTCACTCAAGTGGTGGCGGTACTGCTCGGTGCCGATCCACTGCAGCGCCTGCCATTGGCCGATGCGATTGGTGTGCAGGTCCGCCGACTGTTTGAGCCGCAGCAGGTGCGGGAACAGATCCGGGCTGGCGATCAAATAGCCCACCCGCAGCCCTGGCAACAGGGTTTTCGATACGGTGCCGGTGTAGATCCAACTGGCCTTCTTCAAGCGACTGGCAATCGGCGTGGCGCTGCCGCCGTCGAAGGTCAATTCGCGGTAGGGCTCGTCCTCGATCAGGGTTACGCCGAACTCATCCAGCAAGGCCGCCACCGCGTCGCGCTTGGCCTCGCTGTAGCGCACCGCCGAGGGGTTCTGGAAGGTCGGAATCAGGTAGATGAACGCTGGCCGGTGCCGCTCCAGGCGAGCCCGCAATTGCTTCAGGTCTGGGCCGTCGGCTTCCAGGGGTACGGTGATGCAGTCGGCGCCGAACAGCTGGAAAATCTGCAACGCCGCCAGATAAGTCGGCGCTTCGAGCATCACTTCGGTGCCCACGTCGATGTGCAGCTTGGCCGCCAGGTCGAGGGTTTGCTGGGAGCCACTGACCACCAGCACCTGGCTCGCCTCGCAGGCCAGGCCCAGGGAGCGCGCCTGGGCCGCCAAGGCTTCGCGCAAGGCTGGCTCGCCTTCACTCATGCCGTACTGGCCCATGGACAATGGCATGGCCGCCCATTCGACTTTCGGCAGCATGGCCTCGGCCGGCAGGCCGCCAGCGAACGACATCACTTCCGGGCGCTGCGCCGCAGCGAGGATTTCTCGAATCAAAGAACTTTTGAGGCGCGAGACACGTTCGGAAAAAGCCATGGGATCACCTGTAGCGGGTCACTGGAAAAATGAGTCAAACTTGTTGACCGAAATTACTCCGACCTCTCTGGATACGTCAACATGCTTGACCTTAAAAAACCGACCGCCCAACAAATGGCCATGGAGGCGTTCTTTTTCGGCTACCAGGCGTTTACCGCCAAGGCCGATGAGATGCTCGAACGCCGAGGGTTGAGCCGGGTGCATCAACGCATCGTTTTTTTCATCGCCCGCTATCCCTCGTTGAGCGTAAAGGAGTTGCTGGCCCTGCTCGGGGTGAGCAAGCAGGCGCTGAACATGCCGTTGCGCCAGTTGATGGAAATGCATCTGGTGAACAGCGTCGCGTCCGAGACCGACAAGCGTAAGCGGCTGTTGGAACTGACCACCGAGGGTGAGCGGTTCGAACAGGCGTTGCGGCGTGAGCAGGTGAAATTGCTGGAGCGGGTGTTTGCCGAGGCTGGGGAGGAAGCGGTGAATGGGTGGTTGGCGGTGAACCTGGCTCTGGGGAAGAGTCCTGTGCCTGTTGACTGAGTTTCCGCAAGATTTGTGGCGCCAGGGCTATTGCTATCGCGGGCAAGCCTTGCTCCCACAATCGAACTCATTGGGCACCGCATCCCTCTCTGGGAGCAAAGCTTGCTCGCGATAGCGCCCTCAAGGTCGATATATCCCTATCGCCAGACATTTCGTCGACAATACAGAAAACATTATTTGCTTTATTTGTATACAAAAGCATAATTCGCTTCGTGCGAGTTCCTGACCAACAGGTCAACATACTTCGCCAGCCTTACCTGCCTCAGCGCATCGCAACCACCCCCAGGGCGTGTGCGGTGCTGGAAATAACAATAAGACTCTTGAGGAGTACTCGCTGTGGAAAGCCGCAAACCCGAAGCCCAGACGCTGGACCTCTCGCCGCCACTACGCAGTGGCTGGCTGGAACGCCTCTTCAAACTCAGCTTGCACGGCACCACGGTGAAGACCGAGCTGATTGCCGGCCTGACAACCTTCATCACCATGGCCTACATCATCTTCGTCAACCCCAACATCATGGCCGACGCCGGCATCGATCACGGCGCGGCATTCGTCGCAACCTGCATCGCCGCCGCCCTGGGTTGTCTGTTGATGGGCCTGTACGCCAACTGGCCGGTGGGCCTGGCGCCGGGCATGGGCCTGAACGCCTTCTTCACCTACACCGTAGTTGGCACCATGGGTTACAACTGGGAGACCGCATTGGGTGCGGTGTTTATTTCCGGCGTGCTGTTCATGATCCTGACCTTGTCCCGGGTGCGGGAGTGGTTGCTCAATAGCATTCCGGTGAGCCTGCGGTTCGCCATGGGCGCGGGGGTCGGGTTGTTCCTCGGGCTGATCGGCCTGAAAACCGCCGGGATCATCGTCGACAGCCCCGCCACCCTGATCAAGCTCGGCTCGTTGCGCGAACCCGGTCCGCTGCTGGCCGCGGTGTGCTTCTTGATGATCGCCGTGCTCAGCTACCACCGCGTGTTCGGCGCGATCCTGATCAGCATCATCGCCGTGACCCTGGCCGGTTGGGGCCTGGGGTTGGTGCAGTACAACGGCGTCATGTCTGCACCGCCGAGCCTGGCACCGACCTGGATGGCGATGGACGTCGCTGGCGTGTTCAACGTCAGCATGATCAGCGTGGTGCTGGCCTTCCTGTTCGTGCACATGTTCGACACCGCCGGCACCCTGATGGGCGTCGCCCAGCGCGCCGGCCTGGTGAAAGCCGACGGCAGGATCGAGAACCTCTCCCGTGCCTTGAAAGCCGACAGCGCCTCCAGTGTATTCGGCGCCATGGTTGGCGTGCCGCCAGTGACCAGCTACGTGGAAAGCGCCGCTGGCGTGGCTGCCGGTGGCCGCACGGGGCTTACCGCCGTGACGGTCGGTGTGCTATTTATTGCCGCGATGTTCTTCGCGCCGCTGGCCGGGATGATCCCGGCCTACGCCACCGCCGGGGCCTTGATCTACGTCGCCATGCTGATGATGGGCGGCATGGCCCACATCGAATGGGATGAACCGACCGACAGTATCCCGGCCATCGTCACGGCCATCATGATGCCCCTGACGTTCTCGGTCGCCGACGGCATCGCCCTGGGTTTCATCACCTATGTGGTGCTCAAGGCCGGCACTGGCAAACGCAAGGAAATCTCCGTCAGCCTGTGGGTGCTCTGCGCGATCTTCATCGCCAAGTTCATCTTCTTGTAAGCGATACCGTAACCCCCCGCCTCACCCATTGGGTGAGGCTTTTGTCCATCAGGAGCAAAGCAATGAATCTGGAAACCTGGCTGTTGTTCAGCGGCGCCGCCTTGGTGGTGATCCTTATCCCCGGCCCGTTGTCACTGTTGATGATCGGCAACAGCCTGAACTACGGCCTGCGCCGCTCGTACCCGGCGTTCCTCGGCGGGGTGATCGCGTCGATCTGCCTGTTGAGCGCTTCGGCGCTGGGGCTCGGTGCGTTGTTGCTGGCATCGGAGCAACTGTTCAGTGCCTTGAAGATTGTCGGTGCGCTGTACCTGTTCTACCTGGCCTGGCAGAGCTGGCAGCAATCGCGCCAACCCGCACAAGGCGCCGAAGTCCCCCAGGCCGCCGCCGTTCCACGCTTTCGCGCGCTGTTTGGCCGGGCGTTCGTGCTGGGCGCCAGTAACCCAAAGGACATCCTGTTCTTCGCCGCTTTCCTGCCGCAGTTCTTGAGCGCCGAGCGAGCATTCCTGCCACAACTGTTGATCATGATCGCCACCTGGACCGTACTCGACCTGCTCTGCAAGCTGGCCTACGGCCTCGGCGCCCACGGCGCTGCCCGGTATTTGCGCACGGGCAAAGGGCAAAGCTGGTTCAACCGGATCAGTGCCGGGTTGTTTGGTGGCGCGGGCGCAGCTTCCTTATTGTCCACCCACTGAGCCCTGCGTTCTGCAAAACGGCAGTCCAGGCTTTTGCAAAACATGGCAACAACCCATCGATATACACCGTCCAGGAAAACACCTTAGATAGAGAGCCATTTACATCATCGTTGAACAAGGACGTTCACCATGAGCAAGGCTTTTTATCCCGGCTCCGTTTCCGACGACCGGACCGTGGTCATTACGGACCTGGGTTTTCATGCCAATGAATATTCTGTCGAAACACTCGACTTCAGGTCCGTCGATAGAGCGCAGCTGAGTCCGGAGCACAAGCATCGACAGGCCCAGCTTGAAGTCGTGGATAAACTTTACGGCCCGCTGCACATCGGCTCCGTGACAATCACCCGTTGCGCCTTGAATGCGCTAGGCGCAACGACCGATGGACAACCGCTGAACGGCGACAATACTTTTTTCCGCTATCCCAATCGCTTTTTCGTGAACTCGCTACAGTTCAACGCAGGCGATATCGAAACACGTCTGAAACTGACCAGCGATGCGAACGACTACCGGTTGCCAACGTTGCTATTTGAAATGGCAAGCCAGCGTCCCCCCTGCGCACGCCCATTGCTGAGTGAAGCCCCTGATACACAGGCTGACCCCAGCCACTATCGGAGCACGCTGGGAAAACTCCTGAAATCGGCGCAAAAGCTCGATGTCCGTGGGCTTCCCCCTGGAGCATTCAGTTGGGTCAGCAGCACCAGGAGCAATCTCCTCATTCCCACGGGGCTTGGACTTCAGGCCTTCGGAATCTATAGCGGCCTGCGCGGCCTGCAAGACGCCATCCGTAACAAGGATTCCTACCAGACCATTTTCAATGGGACCGGCGTGGCTGCCGAGGTCGCGTCTATCGGTGTCGAAGCCGCAGTGACCCGACAAGCCACTCAAATGATCAGGGCCGGCCATCGCTCCCTCGAAGGTTTCGCTAAAACGACATTCGCCACACGGCTCGCACGTGGAGGCGGCCTGATTGCCAGCGTCCTGACACTTCCCTTCGACATCATCTGCGCCGTCGACTCTTTCAAGGCTGCCGCCAAGGCCACTGGCAAAGAGGCTACCGATCACTATGTCAGCGCAGCCTTGAGCGTCACCAGCGCCGCCATGACCCTGACCGTCGGCATCGCCGCGCTCGCAGGGTTCAGTTCAGCCGGTCCCGTGGGCCTTGCCGCAGGGCTCATCCTGGTGGTGGGTTCACAAGTCTGGGGCGCAGTACGTCAAGTCGATGAAATCGACGACTATATAGAGCTCACCGTACACGAGCGTCTCCGCACGGGTTGGCTGGCCTTCTGGACGATCGACCCTGATAAGGATATCCAGGATCGCTACCTCATCGCCAAGGCGACCGCCGACCATACAAAGTTACTGCAGAACAATGCCCTGAACTTGCTTAGAGGCCCACTGAAAGACAGCACTGAAGCGATCGTAAACGGTACCTTCACCGTGGAACTGGAACCGGTGACCTACAACACCTGGGATTGGTGGACCGGTGAAAGGTACCAGGCGACGGCAGTACGCCCGAGGATCAAGGACAACGATGACCGGATCGATGCGCGCAAAGGCGTTACTGTCGGGACGCCGGGGGCCGTCATTGAAACGTCGGCCGAACATAAAGGTATCCATTGGTACATCGGCGGTGGCAACGACACTGTTGCAGGGGTCGAAGACAAGCCCAACGTCTTTCACTACGGGGCCGGCGTCAAAGAACTGAGCGGCGGCACGAAAGACGACGTTTTCATCTTCGAGGGCTCGACAGAAAACCTCAGTAAAAACCAAGCCCTTCCAGCAAACCGGCTGGTGGGTGGCTTGGGCAACGACACACTCATTTTATCGGGCCGTAGCAGCAACCATCAGGAGCCGCGCCTGGGTTATCGGGTCGACCTGGAGGCCGGGCAAGTCTCCATCATCACTCAAGCAAGTGGTGATACGCAGAGCAGATGTCATCGCCATGCAGTCCTTGAAAGCATTGAAAACGTGGAAATCCCCGAGGGCGGTGCCAATTTCATCAAGGGCACGGCCGGCTCGAATATCATCAAATCCCGCGGCAATGATTCGATCGAGGCCGGTGCGGGAAATGACCGGATTTTTATTCTCAATGGAAATAACCGCAACGCGGACGGCGGACCTGGCGAAGATGTCTATGCCATCGCTCATAAACCAGGCGGTGTATCGATCACCGAAGATGGCGCAGACAACAGCGTCATCGCGCTGGACTGGAGAGCCGATCTGATTGAAAGCTGGCGGATCGAAGATGCCAACCTGGTCATCACTTCTTGCTTCGATGCAAGTGACTGGGAACTTCGCCAAGTCACCATCAGGAACGTCTATACGGACAACGGTCATTCAAGAACCCTGCAAAACAACAGGCTGACGTTCATTACCCAGGATGGCTACCATTTGGTTCCCGATCTGCCCGAGATGATCGAGCACAGCGCCCCGTTCGACATTGAAACAGTCATGGTGCAGCAAGGAACGCCGCGAAACCCGGCCATCCTGAATGATCGGATCGAACAACAGGTTGCCCACGACAAGGACACAAGCTATTTCGTTTCACGCCTTAACGAACTCACCACGCTCAGGGTCAAGCAAAAAAGCACGTTTTCCACCACGCTCCATCTGGATTACGTCAACTCCGAGCTGACGGGCATCGAGGCCCACTACAACGCCCATGTCACTCAGGAAGATAAAGGGGACACCATAAAATATGGTGAATGTGGCCTGACGTTACACTTTGGTCCTCGCCGAATCATCTTGAAGAACCTGGCAAGTTCCGACGAGCGTTATAGCGCGCAAAACCCGCACACCGGGCGGCGGGTATTTTCCGCCTTGGCTTTGCAGCATACGTTTATCCTCATCATGAATGACGGCTCGTCCTACCGTCCGGTCCAGCCCTCGCCCGACTATGGCTTGTTGCTGGACGAAACATTCATCGCCAAAGATCCGGTGCAATGGAAGACAGAAGTTGCACCGTCTCTCACACCCACAAAAAAGAAATACGCCTATCTACGCCCCCTGGACAAAAAACCCTATTACATGAGCCGTTGGGCAACCTGCGCCACGCTGACAGCCCCCACCGCACAGACGGGGATTGAAGTCCTGGTTGGCGAAGGCGCCACCTACCTTGTCCACCTGAGCCCGAACATGACGCTACGCCTGTCCACACCGGGCGCATTGGCCGGCGCCAATCCGCGGTTACCCCATGCCTCCACCTGGGAGCTCGATGCCACGCACCTGGGTCAAGTCGAAATAAAACTTTGCGCCAATGTGCTGCGGATCGGCACAACCACCATCCATCTTCCCGCCTATGAGGCTCAAGACCTTGTCGACCCGATACGAGTCATCACGGCACAAGGCGTCGTGCATGCCGTCGACAGCCTGTTTGAGCGGGTTTATGTAGAAGCGCTCGATGGCCGCTACTTTGCCCCTCTCGCCGATCCCGACACACCATGGCCCAGCGAACTGTCGAGCCTGAAGTCCGAAGAACTGAAGGTTCTGCACGTTGCCATCAAGGATGGGTCTCCCGGCACCTTGAGCTACAACCTCAAAACCCGCAGGTGGATCCTTGATAGCGATAGATCCCGAGTCATTGAGACGGCGAACCTGAGAAAAACAGACCTGTGCGACCACGCCCTCAAGTTCTATCAGGATCTGGCTCGCGAAGGCCTCAATCAGACGCCCCCCATGGGTGATGACACGCTTCGTCTGTTGCGGGGAAAGTGCGTAGAACTGGTGGAAAGCTTCACATTGGGAAACTCGGTGATATTTGCGCAAATGTTGGCGCTGAGCACGATCTTCGGCATAAGGCTTTCTCGATTGAGCTGGATCCTCTCATTGGGCGAGACCTCTGCCAAACATACGTAGCCTTGGCGAATGGCTTCGAAAGTTTCTTTCAGGTGCCATATATATGTAGTGCACCTGCCTGTTGGTTTTCCATGAACATCCTCAAGTCCAAGGCCTGCCCGTCACAAGCGACATGGCAGGCCTTTGGTTTCATGGCCACATGAATCATCAGAATTCTTCGAACTTGAGAACAGGCACTTTCAATGAGTCCAAGACGAAATACCCGACCCAATATTCCAAAATCGTCCCCCGATACACCTCACTCCAGTCGCGATACGACCCCGGAAACAACGTTCAACAATCCGATGAGAGGAGAAGGAGCCGATCAAGCTTCCATCTCGCCAACCGGACGACAAATTGAAGCCCCTGAATCGCAGACGCCGACTATTCAGATATCGGAAATTGCCTCGCGGACAGCCATTCAAGACGCCCCTATCTGGGTATCACTGGACAATTACTACCTTCCATCCGAGCTAGTGCCGCTGTTATCGGAGCCAGACGCAACCTCCGGAATCCGCACGTTCAGGACGCGCACCTACGTCGAGCTTGCAGAGGGCGGGACGGTCCTACTAGGTCGCGATGCCGAACAACATTACCGAGCCCGCTCAAGCACTGAACTCGTCGCCTCCGGACCACGCCTGGAACAGGTGGAGGGCAGCCTCCTGTGGCGTCGGGTTGCGGACCAGGAGATGCCACACGGCAGTGATACCGACCTGCACCATTGGCCAGCAGATGATGAGCCATCGCAAGCGGCTGCACCCAAACGCCCGCGTACGGCGTCCGAGCAAAGCGAAACCTCGCTGCAAAGCGCCCCGACATTCCAGAAAAACTGGGGAGTCGACCCCAAATTCACGCCGTCGGAATTGATCACCATAGACAATGTCCACTACAAGATGGTGACTCGCACCGAAGCGCGCGAATCCCCAATTACCTACATCCAGTCCCCCGCTCATCCCACCTATGATTTTGACCTGCTGGACGCCATCCTCAGGCATACACCCGACGAGCAACCTCGCGGCGTCATACAAGTCCCACCGGACAACCATTGGGAAATTGACGCCAGGCTTCCCTTTAAAAAACCGCTGACGGCCTACATCAGGGATCGTTTTCCAGAAGTCACGACAGCCACCCTGGAAAACATCGCAAGAAAACAATTCGAACTCGCCAACAACTCGTCATTCGCCACCGCAGGAGGCTTGACTGCACTCAGGCAGATTTTCAGCAGTTGGGAAAACGCAACCCATTCGTTGCACCCGCACTGGTCCGACCCGCTATTGATGCTGCCGATTCTCCCGACCTCTTCGGCCTCCAGAGGCGCTGCCCGCTCGATAGCCCTGCCCGTCCCTTCTTCGACCGGGACATTGGATCGGCTGGATTTCGATCCCTTGCGGTTCCAGCGACAGTGGCTTTATTTCATGACGACGTACTCGCCTGTGGATTTCAAACGCTTCATGGCCGCCCTTCTGACCCGAAACGGTTACACGGTCATGGAGCCCAACTCTTTCAACAGTTTTCCAGCATTGGTATTTCGACGAACAGAGCATGATTATGTATTTTTCATGAGCCTGCACCGCACCCGGATCCCGAAGATTTCCCTGCCCATGTACATGGATCCCACTACCGCCGGTACCCGCCTGGAAACCCAGGTCGGCGATGACGCGGCGAAAGTGGTCAAGGACGCCCAAAACGCCGACAAAATCATCTGGCTCAAAGGCGGCACTGAAATCCGCCCAGGCATTGCAGACACGATCTTCATCATCCGGGACGACAATTCCCGGCTATGAGGACGCCGCTCAAAAAAAAGCCCGCAGTGTGAGCGGGCGAAAACCAAAGAAGCTCTATGCGCAGTCGCTTCCAGGACCAGGCAGTTGCTTGGGGGCTCAACTGCCTCGATAGGTGGAATAGGCGTAAGGCGAAATCAGCAGGGGCACGTGGTAATGCTCCTGCTCGGCCGAAATGCCAAAGCGCAGCACCACCACATCCAGGAACGTCGGCTCGGAGAGCTGGACGCCACGCGCGCGGTAGTAATCGCCGGCATGGAATTGAATCTGATAGACCCCAGAACGGTAGTCATCCCCTTGCAACAGCGGCGCATCGCAACGGCCGTCGCTGTTGGTCAGCGCGCTGGTGACCAGTTGCAGTTGCGAACCTTCCACACGGTACAACTCGACCTTGATCGAGCTGCCCGGGCAGCCATGTGCGGCATCCAAAACGTGAGTAGTCAAACGTCCCATTGCTTGTGCGCGCCTCGCTGCGATGCAGCCCGACACGACGCCTCCTGAATCAGTTGAAAGACAGGCCGCACCGTTTCGGAGCACGAAACGCCACGGCGATGAGCGAATTAAGACACTTTAAAAGAAAATTGTACACAATAAAAACCGCACATTTTTCCCACAGGCATCCGAACGATGCCTGCATGGCCAATCTGAGGCCAAACCAACAGACACGCAATCCTTCCACTGATTAATTGACCAACTGGGCAGGTTTCTTGCAGTGTAGACGAACCAAGGTCAGTGGTGAAAAATGCAAGAAATCGGGCTTACAAACCGCACATAAAGTTGTATACAATCATTCCATCGTCGTGACGCTAGCCTGTGACCCATCGCCAGGGGCGCCACCCACATGGTTCGAACAAGAAGGAAAACTGCAGTGAGCGCTGACTACCCACGCGACCTGATCGGTTACGGCAGTAACCCTCCCCATCCCCAGTGGCCGGGCAATGCCCGCATCGCTTTGTCCTTCGTGCTCAATTACGAGGAAGGTGGCGAGCGCAATATCCTGCATGGCGACAAGGAGTCCGAAGCGTTCCTGTCGGAGATGGTCGCAGCGCAACCGCTGCAGGGCGAGCGCAACATGAGCATGGAATCGCTGTACGAGTATGGCAGCCGTGCCGGGGTCTGGCGGATCCTCAAACTGTTCAAGGAATTCGACATTCCGCTGACCATTTTCGCCGTGGCCATGGCCGCCCAGCGCCATCCGGACGTGATTCGCGCCATGGTCGCCGCCGGTCACGAAATCTGCAGCCACGGCTATCGCTGGATCGACTACCAATACATGGATGAGGCCCAGGAGCGCGAGCACATGCTCGAAGCGATCCGCATCCTCACCGAAATCACTGGCGAGCGTCCGCTGGGTTGGTACACCGGTCGCACCGGCCCCAACACCCGTCGGCTGGTGATGGAGGAAGGCGGTTTTCTCTATGACAGCGACACCTACGACGACGACCTGCCCTACTGGGAACCGAACACCCCCAACGGCAAGCCGCACCTGGTGATTCCGTACACCCTGGACACCAACGACATGCGTTTCACCCAGGTGCAGGGTTTCAACAAGGGCGACGACTTCTTCCAATACCTCAAGGACGCCTTCGACGTGCTGTATGCCGAAGGCGCCGAGGCGCCGAAGATGCTCTCCATCGGCCTGCACTGCCGCCTGATCGGCCGCCCCGCACGCCTTGCCTCCCTCAAGCGTTTCCTCGAATACGCCAAGAGCCATGAGCTGGTCTGGTTCAGTCGCCGCGTCGACATCGCCCGCCACTGGCAGCAGACTCATCCGTATCCGGGAGCTTCGAAACCAGGAGCTCCGAAATGACCGCCTTCCAGACCCTCAAGCCGTCCACCTTGAGCCGCGAAGCGTTCGTCAAAGCCTTCGCCGATATCTACGAACATTCGCCATGGGTGGCCGAAAAGGCCTTCGACCTGGGCCAGGACTCGTCCATTGACCAGATCGAAACCCTGCACCAGCGTATGAGCGACATCCTGTTGAGCGCCGATCACGCCAGCCAACTGGCGCTGATCAATGCTCACCCGGACCTGGCTGGCAAAGCCGCCGTCCAGGGCCAACTGACCGAAGCCAGCACCCACGAACAGGCCGGCGCCGGTATCCACCAATGCTCGAGCGATGAGTTCCAACGCTTCACCGAGCTGAACGAGGCCTATAAGGCCAAGTTCAAGTTTCCCTTCATCATGGCGGTAAAAGGCAGCAACCGGCATCAGATCCTCGCGGCGTTCGAAACGCGCATTCATCACTCGGTAGACACCGAATTCAAATGCGCGCTGGCAGAGATCAACAAGATCGCGTTGTTCCGACTACTGACCCTTTAGCGAGCAGCCCTGAGCCCCAGGCCCCTGCAAGCATCCCCAGCCAACTTATTAAAGGCAGACAAGAAGAATGAAAGCTTACGCCGTACCTTTCGAGAAGTTCGTCAACCTGGCCGACGCCCGCCTCGGCACCAAGATCATCTCGGTCACCGATGACTGGTTCGCCGACGCCAACCGTTTGTTCCAACCGACCCCGGCCGTATGGAAGGAGGGCGTGTTCGATGACAACGGCAAATGGATGGACGGCTGGGAGTCGCGTCGCAAGCGCTTCGAAGGCTACGACAGCGCGGTGATCCGCCTCGGCGTGGCGGGTTCGATCAAAGGCGTGGACATCGACACCTCATTCTTCACCGGCAACTACCCGCCGTCGGCCTCCCTGGAAGCCTGCTTCCTGACCGAGGGCGAACCGGACGAAAACACCCAGTGGACTGAAGTGCTGTCGGCCGTCGAGCTGCAAGGCAACAGCCACCACTACCACGAAATCAGCAACGACCAGGCCTTCAGCCACCTGCGCTTCAACATCTACCCCGATGGCGGCGTGGCCCGGTTGCGGGTCTATGGCATTCCGTACCGCGACTGGTCGGCGGTGGGCGACAACGAGCAGATCGACCTCGCAGCAGCCCTTAACGGTGGTCGCGCCCTGGCCTGCTCCGACGAGCACTTCGGCCGCATGAGCAACATCC
This sequence comes from Pseudomonas sp. DF11, assembly GCF_058148565.1. Lineage (NCBI taxonomy): Bacteria > Pseudomonadati > Pseudomonadota > Gammaproteobacteria > Pseudomonadales > Pseudomonadaceae > Pseudomonas > Pseudomonas sp. DF11. The sequence goes on along the minus strand of NZ_JBYVYN010000008.1, from coordinate 28,690 downwards.
TCAACCCGGGTCGTGGCGTGAACATGGGCGACGGCTGGGAAACCGCCCGTCGTCGCACCCCGGGCAATGACTGGGTAATCGTCGCCCTGGGCCATGCCGGCGAGGTCGAGAAAGTCATCGTCGACACCCTGCACTTCAAGGGCAACTACCCCGACAGTTGCTCGATCCAGGGCGCCTTCGTCAAGGGCGGCACCGACAGCCAGATCGAAACCCAGTCGCTGTTCTGGCGCGAACTGCTGCCCAGCCAGAAACTGGAGATGCACGCCGAACACACCTTCGCCGAACAGATCAAGGCCCTGGGGCCGATCACCCACATCCGCCTGAACGTGTTCCCCGATGGCGGGGTGAGTCGCCTGCGGGTGCTCGGCAAGGTCTCAAAATAAGCAGTGAGGCCAATCGCGAGCGGGCTCGCTCCCACAGGAGTACGCGGTCAAATGTGGGAGCGAGCCTGCTCGCGATAGCAATCGAACAAACAACACAAAATTTTGGATAAGAAGACCAGCATGCGCACACTCAAGATCGAACCGTTGACCAAAGAAGCCTTCGCCCCGTTCGGTGACGTGATCGAAACCGACGGCAGCGATCACTTCATGATCAACAACGGTTCGACCATGCGTTTCCATCGCCTGGCGACGGTGGAAACCGCCACGCCGGACGACAAGGCGATCATCAGCATCTTCCGCGCCGACGCGCTGGACATGCCGCTGACCGTGCGCATGCTGGAGCGCCATCCGCTGGGCAGCCAGGCCTTCATTCCGCTGCTCGGCAACCCCTTTCTGATCGTGGTCGCGCCACTTGGCGATGCACCTGTATCAGGCTTGGTCCGCGCCTTCGTCACCAACGGCAGGCAGGGCATTAATTACCATCGCGGCGTCTGGCACCACCCGGTGCTGACGATCGAAAAGCGGGATGACTTCCTGGTGGTTGATCGCAGTGGCACAGGCAATAACTGCGATGAGCATTTCTTCAAAGAGGATGAGTGTTTGATCCTCGCCCCCCACCAATAAGAGAAGGTCCGATCACGCGAATACAAGCGTGACGGGCGAGAGGTAAAGACTGTGGAAGCACATATGCTGGAATGGCTGAACCTGAGCGTACGCTGGGTTCATATGATCACTGGCGTGGCCTGGATCGGCGCGTCGTTCTACTTCGTCTGGCTGGAAAACAACCTCAATCGCGTCAACCCCAGGAGCGGCCTGGCCGGCGACCTGTGGGCCATCCACGGCGGCGGTATCTACCACCTGGAAAAATACAAACTCGCGCCACCGTCCATGCCGGACAACCTGCACTGGTTCAAGTGGGAAGCCTACTTCACCTGGATGTCGGGCATCGCGTTGCTGTGCGTGGTGTTCTACTGGAACCCAACCGTCTACCTGCTGGCACCCGGCAGCGGCCTGAGCGGCCCCGAAGGGGTCGCCCTTGGCCTCGGCTCATTGTTCGTCGGCTGGTTCGTCTATTCCTTTCTCTGCGACTCGGCCCTGGGCAAGCGCCCTGCCCTGCTCGGCCTGATCCTGTTCGTGCTGTTGATCGCCGCGGCCTATGGGTTCAGCAAAGTGTTCAGTGGCCGCGGTGCCTACCTGCACGTGGGTGCGGTCATCGGCACGATCATGGTCGGCAACGTGTTCCGCATCATCATGCCAGCCCAGCGTGCACTGGTGGCCGCCATCGCCGAGAACCGCACGCCCGATCCGGCACTGCCGGCCAAGGGCTTGTTGCGTTCGCGCCACAACAACTACTTCACCTTGCCGGTGCTGTTCATCATGATCAGCAACCACTTCCCGAGCACCTACGGCAGCCAGTACAACTGGCTGATCCTGGCCGGGATTGCCGTGGCGGCGGTGTTGGTGCGTCACTACTTCAACACCCGCCATGACAGCAACCGGTTTGCCTGGACGCTGCCGGTCGGTGCCCTGGCGATGATCTGCCTGGCCTACGTCACCGGGCCCAAGCCCATGCCCAGCGCCCCGGAAGTGGCCAAGGCACCCGGCGTGATCGAGTACCAGCCATTGCCGGAAACAGCAGTGGGGGGTGGCGCCAAACCGGCGACGGCACCCGCCGCACCGGCAGCGGTGCCCACTCAGGCCGCCAACGCCCAGGGCCCTTCGTTCGAGAAGGTCCACAGCGTGATCCAGGAACGCTGCTCGGTCTGCCACTCGGCCAAGCCCACCAGCCCGTTGTTCAGCGCCGCGCCGGGCGGGGTGATGTTCGATACCCCGCAGCAGATCCAGCAACAAGCCGCGCGCATCCAGGCCCAGGCCGTGACCAGCCAGATCATGCCGCTGGGCAACATCACCCAGATGACCCAGCAGGAACGCGATCTGATCGGCGCGTGGATCAACCAGGGCGCGCGGACCAACTGAGTCACGCCGTCCAACACCGTCACCCGTAATGCCGCTGACAGGCACCGGCTCACCACCGGTCGCCCGTCAGCGACGGCCTGCGCCCCGACAATAAAAACAAGAGCGAAGCACCCGATGATCAAGCCCCGCCATCACGCCCCAAATTCGCCGTGCATGCGCCGTTGCAGGGCACTTGAGCCCGTCAACGCAAGCCCGTATCCTGCGCGGCCGTTCGAAGCTGGCCGACAACAAAAAACCATCCGATCCTGACCGCCCCGCCAACTTATCCGGTGCCGGCAGACCAAAACGCGCCCCTGAAACCCCTTTTACGACTGTTCCAACAACAGCTGGACGGGCCCTTTCTGGCCTTGGCTCAGCTCTTGCTATCAGCATCTGCCACAAGCGAAAAGCTGACCGAACGGATGTTTTTATCCGTAGAAAAAAAGGCGCCACACCAGAGCGCTGACCTGAAAAAAAAAGCGGTATCACTTACCTTTGGGAGCAACCGAATGAACCACACGTGTACCAGCCTGATACTCGCAGGATCCATGCTGGTCGCAGGCCAGGCGATGGCCGACGACCTGTTCCAGTGGCAGAACAACAGCCTGACCTACCTGTACGGCAAGGATTTCCAGGTCAACCCGCGTATCCAGCAAACCGTGACCTTCGAACACGCCGACGCCTGGAAGTACGGGGACAACTTCTTCTTCCTCGATCGGATCTTCTACAACGGCCAGGATGACAGCCAGTCCGGCCCGAACACCTACTACGGTGAGTTCAGCCCGCGCCTGTCGTTCGGCAAGATCTTCGACCAGAAGCTGGAACTGGGCCCGATCAAGGATGTGCTGCTGGCCATGACTTACGAGTTCGGCGAGGGCGACAACGAGTCCTACCTGATCGGCCCGGGCTTCGACCTGGCGATTCCCGGCTTCGACTACTTCCAGCTGAACTTCTACAACCGCCAGACCGAAGGCCCACGCGCCGGCGACAACGTCTGGCAGATCACCCCGGTCTGGGCCTACACCATCCCGGTGGGTTCATCGGACATTCTGATCGACGGCTTCATCGACTGGGTGGTGGACAATGACAGCAATTCCAAAGGCACCTACCACGCCAACCTGCACATCAACCCGCAGATCAAGTATGACCTGGGTAAGGCGCTGAACCTGGGCGCCAAGCAGTTGTATGTGGGGGTGGAGTATGACTATTGGAAGAACAAGTACGGGATCGAAGACAGCGATGGTTTCAAGACCAACCAGAGCAACACCAGCTTCTTGCTGAAGTATCACTTCTGACCCCAGGATTTACATCCGTAGCAATACCCTGTGGGAGCGAGCCTGCTCGCGATTGCGGTGGGTCGGCTTGCATTGATTTTGAATGTACCGCCGCCATCGCGAGCAGGCTCGCTCCCACATTGTTTGTGTGTTGGGCTCAGTTTCGGCGTCCACCGCAAGCCCCCTGTGGGAGCGGACCTGCTTGCATCGCCCTCAGGACAACCCCAAGAACCGGGTCAGTTCCTCACGCTGCGCCAACGCATCCTGACGCCCCAGCTCGATCAGCTCGCTGCAATACCCCGCCTCGAACAACAGGTAACTCAGTACTCCCGCGCCGCTGGTCTTGGTCGCGCCCGGCCCGCGCAGGAACAACCGCAACGCGCGGGGCAGCTCCTGGCGATGGCGAGCGGCGATTTCGTCGATCGGCTGGCTGGGTGAAATCACCAGCACGTCCACCGGTGCCGCGCCGAGGGCGTGGGCCGGTACATCATCGGGCAGCAGGTGACTGAACCCGTTCAGGCGCTCGAGCAACTCGATGTCGCTTTCCAGGCTGTCGATGAACGTGCTGTTGAGCATATGGCCACCGATCTGCGCCAGGGTCGGTTGCAGGCCGGTGTAGCTACGCTCCGTGGGATCCTGCCCGCCGGCACCACGAGGGTTGCCACTGACGCCGATCACCAGCACGCGATTGGCTCCCAGGTGCAAGGCCGGGCTGATGGGCGCCGATTGCCGCACGGCGCCATCACCAAAGTATTGCGGGCCGATCCTGACCGGCGCGAACAACAAAGGGATCGCCGAGCTGGCCAGCAGGTGCTCCACCGACAACTGCGTCGGTACACCGATACGTCGGTGGCGCAGCCAGGCATCGATGGTCCCGCGCCCCTGGTAGAAAGTGACGGCCTGGCCGGATTCATAACCGAACGCCGTCACCGCCACCGCCCGCAGTTGCCGTTCGACGATGGCCTGCTCGATGCCTGAGGCGTGGAATTGAGCCTGGAGCAGTTCGCGCAGCGGCGAACTGTCGATCAGCGCCACCGGCAACTTGGCCCCCAGGCCCAGCAGGCTGTGGGTGATGAAACGCGTCGCCTGGGCGATCACGCCGCGCCAATCGCTGCGCATGACCTGGTGGCTGCGCACCGCTTGCCAGAACGCCGTCAGCCGCTCGATGGCGCTCTTGAAGTCCATCGCCCCGCTCGCCAGGCTGACCGCGTTGATCGCCCCGGCCGAGGTGCCGACGATCACCGGGAACGGGTTGTCCGCACCGTCTGGCAACAACTCGGCAATCGCCGCCAACACGCCCACTTGATATGCCGCCCGAGCCCCACCGCCGGAAAGAATCAAACCTGTAACCGGTTCAGCTGGGGTCATCGCAATGCTCCGTGCTCAAGGTGCTGCAAAAAATGCCGGACTGCCGGGTCAACCGCGCTTGTCGTACAGCTTCGGCTCGCCCGGCGGACGGCTCTTGAAGCGCCGGTGGGCCCAGAGGTATTGCTCGGGGCAATCACTCACCGAGCGCTCCACCCATTGATTGATGCGGATGCAATCGGCTTCCTCGGTCTCGCCCGGGAAATTGTCCAGCGGTGCCTGGATCACCAGACGATAGCCGCTGCCATCGGCCAGGCGTTCCTGAACGAAGGGCACCACCAACGCCTTGCCCAGGCGGGCGAACTTGCTGGTGGCGGTGACCGTCGCGGCCTGGATGCCGAACAGCGGCACGAACACGCTTTGCTTGGCGCCGTAATCCTGGTCCGGCGCATACCAGATCGCCCGACCGGCGCGCAGCAGCTTGAGCATGCCGCGCACATCGTCACGCTCCACCGCCAGGGAATCGAGGTTGTGCCGCTCGCGGCCCCGGCGCTGGATGTAGTCGAACAGTGGGTTCTTGTGCTCGCGGTACATGCCATCGATGGTGTGCTGTTGGCCGAGCAAGGCCGCGCCGATTTCCAGCGTGGTGAAATGCAGCGCCATCAGGATCACCCCCGTGCCCTCGCGCTGGGCCTGCTTGAGGTGCTCCAGCCCTTCGACATGGGCCAGTTTCGCCAGGCGCGAACGCGACCACCACCAGCTCATGGCCATCTCGAAAAAGGCGATGCCGGTGGAGGCAAAGTTTTCCTTGAGCAGGCGCTTGCGCTCGGCAGCGGATTTTTCCGGGAAACACAGTTCCAGATTACGCCGGGCGATGCGCCGTCGGTCGCCGGCCACCCGGTACATCAGCGCGCCCAGCGCACGACCGATGCGCAGCAGCAACGGATAAGGCAACTGAACGATCAACCACAACAGCCCCAGGCCGCACCACAGCAGCCAGAAACGAGGATGAAAAAATGCAGCTCGAAAACGCGGGCGATCCATTACAGCTTCCATTAGGACATGGGCCGCGCATTCTACATTGTTCGACCCGGGTTGCGGCTGGCGGACGATCTCGTTATAAGTCTCGGCACTTTTAGTGACAAGCCGTTGTACGCCGACCATGAGCCAAACCGAACCGCTAGACCAAGATCCCGTGTTCCAGCTGAAGGGCAGCATGCTCGCCATTACGGTGCTGGAGCTGGCCCGCAACGACCTGGAAAGCCTTGACCGGCAACTGGCGGCGAAAGTCGCCCAGGCCCCGAACTTCTTCAGCAACGCCCCGCTGGTGCTGGCCCTGGACAAGTTGCCGGCTGGCGAAGGCTCGGTGGACCTGCCGGGCCTGATGCGCGTTTGCCGCCAGCACGGCCTGCGTACCCTGGCGATCCGTGCCAGCCGCATCGAAGACATCGCCGCCGCCATCGCCGTGGACATTCCGGTGCTGCCGCCTTCCGGCGCCCGGGAGCGTGTCCTGGATCTGAACCCGGTCGAAGCGAAGAAAACCCCGGAAAAACCACCGGAGCCCACCATCAAGCCAACGCGTGTCATCACCTCGCCAGTGCGCGGTGGGCAGCAGATTTATGCCCAGGGTGGCGATCTGGTCGTGGTGTCCTCGGTCAGTCCGGGGGCGGAACTTCTGGCCGATGGCAACATCCATGTATACGGCCCGATGCGCGGTCGTGCGCTGGCCGGCGTCAAGGGGGATACCAAAGCCAGGATCTTCTGTCAGCAATTGAGCGCTGAGCTGGTTTCCATCGCCGGGCAGTACAAGGTTTCCGAGGATTTGCGTCGCGACCCGTTGTGGGGAGCCGGCGTGCAGATCAGCCTGTCGGGCGACGTGTTGAACATCATTCGGCTTTAACGGATACTGCCGCATTTTCCAAGCATCTCTAAAACGAGCGAAAACGGCTTAAACGACGTAGGAAAAAGGATCAGGCAGTGTTTACCGGAGGTAGACCCTTACCCGACATCCGATTCCAGCCAAGCCTGTCCAATTGCAGCAGTTTTCCAGAGATGTTTTTCAGGGGCTGACAAAGTCCTTTTTCCTTAGGGGTGAAACACCTTGGCCAAGATTCTCGTGGTTACATCCGGCAAGGGTGGTGTGGGTAAGACCACCACCAGCGCCGCTATCGGTACCGGCCTCGCTCTGCGCGGCCACAAGACAGTCATCGTCGACTTCGACGTCGGCCTGCGTAACCTGGACCTGATCATGGGTTGCGAGCGTCGCGTAGTCTATGACTTCGTCAACGTGGTCAACGGCGAAGCGAACCTGCAACAAGCCCTGATCAAGGACAAGCGCCTTGAGAACCTCTACGTGCTGGCCGCCAGTCAGACCCGCGACAAAGACGCGCTGACCCAGGAAGGCGTGGAAAAGGTGCTGATGCAGCTCAAGGAAGACTTCGAGTTCGTGGTCTGCGACTCCCCGGCCGGTATCGAGAAAGGTGCCCACCTGGCCATGTACTTCGCCGACGAAGCGATTGTCGTGACCAACCCGGAAGTCTCGTCGGTCCGTGACTCCGACCGCATGCTGGGCCTGCTGGCGAGCAAATCCCGGCGCGCCGAGAAGGGCGAAGAGCCGATCAAGGAACACTTGCTGTTGACCCGCTACAACCCGCAACGGGTCAGCGATGGCGAAATGCTGGGCGTCGAAGACGTCAAGGAAATCCTCGCCGTCACCCTGCTGGGTGTCATTCCGGAATCCCAAGCGGTACTCAAGGCCTCCAACTCCGGCGTACCGGTGATTCTCGACGACCAGAGCGATGCCGGCCAGGCGTACAGCGATGCCGTCGATCGCCTGCTGGGCAAGACCGTGGAGCATCGTTTCCTCGATGTAACGAAGAAAGGTTTCTTCGAGCGCCTGTTTGGAGGTAGGTAATGAACCTTTTTGACTTCTTTCGTGCCAACAAAAAGCCCAGTACCGCCTCGGTCGCGAAAGAGCGTCTACAGATCATCGTGGCGCACGAGCGCGGCCAACGCAGCACCCCTGACTACCTGCCAGCCTTGCAGAAAGAACTGGTGGAAGTGATCCGCAAGTACGTCAACATCGGCAGCGATGACGTGCATGTGGCGCTGGAAAGCCAGGGCAGTTGCTCGATCCTGGAACTCAACATCACCCTGCCGGATCGCTGATCGCTCCGGCTGGAGCCACGGCGGCTCGGGTCCCTACAGCCCTTTTTTGTGGGAGCGGGCTTGCTCGCGAAAGCGGTGTATCAGACACATTGATACTGAATGTGCCACCGTCTTCGCGAGCAAGCCCGCTCCCACAAGGGCCGGGCCCGAGCCGCCGTTGGCGTTTGTAACGAGACTGTTTTCAATGCCCCTGTCCAACATCCGCATCATTCATCAGGACGCCGCTGTCCTGGTGGTCGACAAGCCGACCCTGCTCCTCTCCGTGCCCGGCCGGGCCGACGACAACAAAGACTGCCTGATCACCCGCCTGCAGGAAAACGGCTATCCGGAAGCGCGAATCGTGCACCGACTGGACTGGGAAACCTCCGGCATCATCCTGTTGGCTCGTGACCCGGATACCCATCGCGAACTGTCCCGGCAGTTTCATGACCGCGAAACCGAAAAGGCCTACACGGCACTGTGCTGGGGCCAACCGGAGCTGGACAGCGGCACCATTGACCTGCCGCTACGCTACGACCCGCCGACCAAACCGCGACATGTGGTGGACCACGAGCACGGCAAACATGCCCTGACCTTCTGGCGCGTGCTGGAACGTTGCGGCGACTGGTGCCGGGTCGAACTGACGCCGATCACCGGGCGCTCGCACCAACTGCGCGTGCACATGCTGTCCATCGGTCACCCGCTGCTGGGTGACGGGCTCTACGCCCACCCGCAGGCCCTCGCCGCCTGGCCACGCCTATGCCTGCACGCCAGCATGCTGAGCTTCACCCATCCGCAAAGCGGCGAGCGCCTGCGCTTCGAGTGCCCGGCACCGTTCTAATTCCGATAAAGGCTTGGCATGCAGGTTATTGATTTTCAGGAAACACCTATCAAAAAAGTTCGTCACCAACTGCTGTACCTGATCTACGGCGACAAGGACGCTTATCGCCACGAGGCCAAATTCAGCATCCTGACCGCCCTGGCCCACGGCAATCCGTCGACGCTGCCCAACATCAGGATTCTGACCGATCGCCCTGAGGATTATCAGGGCTGGCCGGTCGAGACCCTCGCGCTGCCCCCGCAATTGCTGGCCGAATGGCAAGGCAATAATGGTTACATTCACCGACGCAAGGCCTGCGCCATCGCGGCCGGCCTGACGCTGGCGGAAAAAACCCTGTTCGTCGACACCGACACACTGTTCCTCGCCGCCCCCGAGCTGCTGTTCGAGCAAATCCAGCCAGGGCAGTACCTGATGGACAGCTTCGAATACAACTGGGACTACGTGTGCGAACGCGAGGATTACCGCAGGCTGGGCACTTGCCTGCGCGTCCACGGCGTGACTCGGGAGAACAGTTTCAAGCTCTATAACAGCGGGCTGTGCGGAGTGACCGATCACGATGCTTCGTTGCTGGCCGAGGCCATCGGGTTGATCGATGAATGGACCGAAGGTGGCTTCGACATCCACACCATCGAACAGATCGCGCTTTCGTTCGCCATGCGCAACCAAACCATTAACGAAGCCAACCAGCACGTCTATCACTACTTCGCCGAGAAACACTTCTTCCACACCATGCAGGCACACTTCTTTGCCCAGCACGGCGAGGCGTTCAGCGCGCAGCTGATCGAGCGCTGCCATGACGTACCACGTACCCGGCCTTTCCCGTCGGCCTGGCGGCGACTGAAGATCAAATGGAAATTGCGCCACCAGCGCGGCACCTTGCACAGGATCGGTCGCGACCTGCTGTATGGCAGCGCGGCGCCGGAGCATCCTTACTACAACCTGTGCCGGCACCATTGGTGGGACTCGGCCTCGCGGGAGATTCTTCGCCTGGACCCGCAGCGTCGGCAAGAGCTGTTCGGCCAACTGGAACACTGGCCGCAGCACCTGCCAGAACCGTCCAAGGCGCAAGACAAGCCCCTGATCATGGCGCACTTGCGCAAACGGACCATGGCCTCGGGCTGATCGATACCGAGGCCGCAGAACGATCCGCGACAGGGGATTGGGCCTGCAATGCAGGCTGTCGATGGGGTAAACTGCCGCCCATTGCTGTCTGGAGTTACTTATGCGCGCAGAGTTGAACCAGGGCCTGATCGACTTCCTCAAGGCCTCCCCTACCCCATTCCATGCCACCGCCAGCCTTGCCCAGCGTCTCGAGGCGGCGGGCTATCAGCGTCTTGACGAGCGCGAGACCTGGGCCACCGAGGCCAACGGTCAATACTACGTCACGCGCAACGACTCCTCGATCATCGCCTTCAAGCTGGGCCGCAATTCACCGCTGCACGATGGTATCCGCCTGGTCGGCGCCCACACCGACAGTCCCTGCCTGCGGGTCAAGCCGCAGCCGGAACTGCAACGCCACGGGTTCTGGCAACTGGGCGTGGAAGTCTATGGCGGCGCACTGCTGGCGCCGTGGTTCGACCGCGACCTGTCCCTGGCCGGGCGTGTGACCTTCCGCCGCGACGGCAAGGTCGAAAGCCAGTTGATCGATTTCAAGGCACCGATCGCCACGATTCCGAACCTGGCCATCCACCTCAATCGCGAAGCCAACCAGGGCTGGGCAATCAACCCGCAGAATGAGTTGCCACCGATCCTCGCCCAGTTTGCCGGGGACGAGCGTGTTGATTTCCGGGCCGTACTCACCGATCAGTTGGCCCGCGAACACGGCCTGAATGCCGACGTGGTGCTCGATTACGAGTTGAGTTTCTACGATACGCAAAGCGCCGCGGTCATTGGCCTCCACGGCGATTTCATTGCCGGCGCACGCCTGGACAACCTGCTGTCGTGCTACGCCGGCCTGCAAGCCTTGCTGAACGCCGACACCGAGGAAACCTGCGTACTGGTGTGCAACGATCACGAGGAGGTCGGCTCATGCTCGGCCTGTGGCGCCGATGGCCCGATGCTGGAACAGACCCTGCGTCGCCTGCTGCCTGAAGGTGAAGAGTTCGTACGCACCATTCAGAAATCCCTGCTGGTATCGGCGGACAACGCCCACGGCGTGCACCCCAACTACGCCGACAAGCACGACGCCAACCACGGCCCCAAGCTCAACGCCGGGCCGGTGATCAAGGTCAACAGCAACCAACGCTACGCCACCAACAGCGAAACCGCCGGGTTCTTCCGCCATCTGTGCATGGCTGAAGAAGTGCCGGTGCAGAGCTTCGTGGTGCGCAGCGACATGGGCTGCGGCTCGACCATCGGCCCGATCACCGCCAGCCAGCTGGGCGTGCGCACCGTGGACATCGGCCTGCCGACCTTCGCCATGCATTCGATCCGCGAGCTGTGCGGCAGCCATGACCTGGCGCACCTGGTGAAGGTGTTGAGCGCGTTCTATGCGAGTCGCGAGCTGCCGTAACCTGCTTGGACCAAAGGTATGCGAGACACTTGTGGCGAGGGGATTTGTCCCCGCTGGGTTGCGCAGCAACCCCCTGCTTCCTACCGGATAATCACGGTGCTTGATGGATTCTGGGGCTGCTTCGCAGCCCAGCGGGGACAAATCCCCTCGCCACAACAGTGCCCGCTTCTGGATCGTAGAGGTCGTGACATACATCATCACACCCCGGCCAAACCCCAACTAGACTGACCTTATCCTCCCCGACAAGGCTGTCGCCATGATCTCGATGTCTTCGTTCAACGCCATGCTGGTGCCTATCATTGCCGGCATGATCCTGCTGGCCATTGGCTTCAATTTCCGTGACAAGGGCGTCGGGGTCTTTGCCATGTGGATCGGCATGTTGTTGATCCTCGCCACGGTAGTGATCAAGATCCTGAGCAAGCTCAACGAGTCGCTCTGAGCCTGCCTCAGGCTCCCGGCGATTGGTCCGGCACAGGTTGCTCCGGCACATCCACGCCGACGTGGATCGCATCGTGTCGCCAGAACTCCAGGTCACAATCGATCAGCCGCTGGTGCTGGTCATAGTTGACCCGTGCAATCCGAAGCCCGGGGCTACCCACCGACACCTTCAACGCCGCGGCCGCTTCCGGCTGTAGCGAGGTGGGTACGATTTCAAACTTCACCCGGCCGTAATGCAGGTCGTAATGACGGGCATACAGCTCGGTGATGGACTGGTTGAGATCGAACCCGAGGATGTCCGGAAAATACTGCGGGTTGAGGTAGTGCTCGACGTACAGCACCAGCCGCTCGTCGATACGCCGCACGCGACAGATCTGGATCACGCTGGACAGCGCCGGCAACTGCAACCAGGCACACACCGCCGCCGAGGCCGGTTGCAGGCGCGCAGAAATCACTTGGGTAGAAGGCACACGTCCCTGGGCCGCGACCATGGCGTGGAAATGGCTGCGCTGCATCAGGTTGTAGGCCAGACGGGGCGGTGAGACGAACCAGCCACGACGCTCCTCCCGATAGATCTGCCCCTGGGCTTCTAGCTGCAGCAAGGCCTCACGCACGGTAATGCGCGTGGTCCCGAACAATTCACTGAGCTTGCGCTCGGCCGGCAACTTGCTGCCGGGCGCCAACAACCCGTGGTCGAGCTGCTCTTGCAGGACCTGTCCGATGGCTGTCACCGCTTTGGTTGCATCGATGCGCATCAACGTTACCTATCTGGACTAGACCAGCACTATTTCGGGGCGAGATCGATTGTCTATCGATCCGCTTCTTGGTCCAGCAAGCCTAGGCACTGCATATGACTGACAGATGACAGAGCCGCCGAACGGTCGTCTTGCAAGCGTGCAAATTAACGGCCAAGTCCTTGCAGATCAGCTGTTTAACCATGGTCTACGCTTAATTCGCAGCCAACCTCCACGAGCCTGGCCTTTCCCGGGATATCCGGCACCGACATCAAAATGTCACAGGGCTCGCCTAAATTGGCTCAGGTATTGCTGACCTAGACCAACACAACCGTAATCGCAGCGTTGAAAACGCCCATAGGAGCTTCGGATGAAACAGCTTTTCCTGGCATCACTGTTAGGCTCGACCATTGCCATGTGCACCGCCGCCATGGCCGCTGACACCGATCTGAAAACATTGGAAGCCGCTGCGAAAGCGGAAGGCGCCGTGAACAGCGTCGGCATGCCCGATGACTGGGCAAACTGGAAAGGCACTTGGGACGACCTGGCCAAGATCTATGGCTTGAAACACATCGACACCGACATGAGCTCGGCCCAGGAAATCGCCAAGTTCGCCGCCGAGAAAGACAACGCCAGCGCCGACATCGGTGACGTCGGCGCGGCTTTCGGCCCGATCGCGGTCAAGCAAGGCGTGGTGCAACCCTACAAGCCAAGCACCTGGGAACAGGTTCCAGCCTGGGCCAAGGACAAGGATGGCAACTGGGCATTGGCCTACACCGGCACCATCGCGTTCATCATCAACAAGAAACTGCTGCACGGTTCCGAAGCACCGACCAAATGGGCCGACCTGAAAACTGGCAAATACAAAGTCTCCATCGGTGACGTGAGCACTGCGGCCCAGGCCGCCAACGGCGTGCTGGCAGCCGCCTTGGCCAACGGTGGCGACGAGAAAAACCTCCAACCGGCGCTGTTGATGTTTGCCGAGATCGCCAAGCAAGGGCGCCTGTCCATGGCCAACCCGACCATCGCCACCATGGAAAAAGGTGAAATCGAAGTGGGTGTGGTCTGGGATTTCAACGGCCTGAGCTACAAGGCCAAGATGGCCAACCCGGATGACTACGTCGTGCTGATCCCGTCCGACGGCTCGGTGATTTCCGGCTACACCACCATCATCAACAAATACGCCAAGCATCCGAACGCCGCCAAGCTGGCCCGCGAATACATCTTCAGCGACGCCGGCCAGATCAACCTGGCCAAGGGTAACGCCCGTCCGATCCGCGCCGAGCACCTGACCCTGCCGGAAGAGGTCAAGGCCAAGCTGCTGCCGAACGAGCAGTACAAAGGCGTGACCCCGATCAAGGATGCCGATGCGTGGGAGAAGACTTCCAAGGCGCTGCCGCAGAAATGGCAGGAAGAAGTGATCATCAATATGCAGTAAGGCGCTAGCTCCCGCTCGGATATCCACTGAGGATCCCTTGTGGGAGCAAGCACTGTGGGAGCAAAGCTTGCTCGCGATAAACGATGACACGGTCTCCCAGTTGCACCGTGTCGCCAGCATCGCGAGCAAGCTTTGCTCCCACAGGCCTGCTCCCGCATTGGCCGAGGTGAGTCCGAGTTTCCTGGTATCTGTCCGGAGTCCCGCTACCCATGAAGCACAACGTCATCCTGGTGGTGCTCGACGGCCTCAACCATGAGGTCGCCCGGCATGCCATGGGGCATTTGCAGGCTTACGTCGGCGCAGGACGCGCGGCCCTCTACAAACTGGAATGTGAATTGCCCGCCCTGTCCCGTCCGCTCTACGAATGCATCCTCACCGGCGTCGTGCCCATCGACAGCGGGATCGTGCACAACAACGTCACGCGCCTGTCGAACCAGCGCAGCATTTTCCACTACGCCACTCAGGCCGGCCTGAGCACGGCGGCCGCGGCGTATCACTGGGTCAGCGAGCTCTACAACGTTTCGCCTTTCGTGGCCGGTCGTGATCGTCACACCGACAACCCCGACTTGCCGATCCAATACGGACATTTCTATTGGAATGACCACTACCCCGATTCCCATCTGTTCGCCGATGCCGAACACCTGCGCCAGCGCTACCTGCCGAACTTTTTGCTGGTGCATCCGATGAACATCGACGACGCCGGCCACAAACACGGCCTCGACACCCCGCAATACCGCAACAGCGCGCGCTCGGCCGACATCAACCTGGCGGTCTACCTGCAGGCTTGGCTCGATGCCGGCTACCAGGTGCTGGTGACCTCCGACCACGGCATGAACAACGACCGCTCCCACAACGGCCTGCTGGCCGAAGAACGGGAAGTGCCGCTGTTTGTCCTCGGTGACGGCTTCAGCCTCGATCCCGCTGCGGCGCCCCGGCAGACCGAACTGTGCGGCACCATCTGCCAGCTGCTCGGCGTTGCCCACGACAAACCCTATTGCCAGGAATTACTCAAGTGAACGCCATGACGCGCGGCAAATGGCTGGCAGCGTTGTGCCTGGTGCCCTTCGCGATATTCTTCATCGTGTTCCAGATCGCCCCGCTGCTCTGGGTGCTGGTCAACAGCCTGGAATCGGAAGAGTTCGGCTGGGGCCTGGCCAACTTCAGCAAGATCTTCAGTTCCAAGTTCTACCTGCAAGCGATCCAGCACAGCCTGGAGATCAGCTTCTGGTCCAGCGTGTTCGGCATCATCATCGCGGTGCTCGGCAGCTACTCCCTGCGCCGGGTGGATTCGCGGCTGCGCAACTTCGTCAACGCCTTCGCCAACATGACCAGCAACTTCGCCGGCGTGCCCCTGGCCTTCGCCTTCATCATCTTGCTGGGCTTCAACGGCAGCATCACGATCATGCTCAAGCAGGCGGGGATCATCGAGGATTTCAACCTGTACTCGAAAACCGGGCTGATCATTCTCTACACCTACTTCCAGATCCCCCTGGGCGTGCTGTTGCTCTATCCGGCCTTCGACGCATTGCGCGAAGACTGGCGCGAATCCGCCGAACTGCTGGGTGCCAGCGGCTGGCAATTCTGGCGGCACATCGGTTTGCCGGTGCTGACCCCGGCGCTGCTGGGCACGTTCGTGATCCTGCTGGCCAACGCCCTCGGCGCCTATGCCACGGTCTATGCGCTGACCACGGGTAACTTCAACGTCTTGCCGATTCGCATCGCCGCCATGGTCTCCGGTGACATCTCCCTCGACCCGAACCTGGCCAGTGCCCTGGCCGTGGTGCTGGTGGCGCTGATGACCCTGGTGACCATCGTCCATCAGTTGCTGCTCAAGAGGAGCTACCATGTCTCGCGCTGAATCGAGCCCCGTCGGGCTCTATCATCGGCTGGTGGTGTATCTGCTGTTCGCCATCCTGCTGCTGCCCCTGGCCGGCACGCTGGTCTACTCCATCGCCAGCAGTTGGTCGGCCACCGTGCTGCCCAGCGGCTTTACCTTCAAATGGTATGTGCAGTTGTGGAGCGATCCGCGCTTTCTTCACGCCTTCGGTCAATCGCTGATCGTCTGCGTCGGCGCGCTGGTCCTTTCCGTGGTGTTGATCCTGCCGCTGCTGTTCGTGGTGCATTACCACTTCCCCAAACTCGACGCGCTGATGAACATCCTCATCCTGCTGCCCTTCGCGGTGCCGCCGGTGGTGTCGTCGGTGGGGCTGCTGCAACTCTATGGCTCCGGGCCATTGGCGATGGTGGGCACGCCGTGGATCCTGATCGGCTGCTACTTCACCGTCGCCCTGCCGTTCATGTACCGAGCGATCACCAACAACCTGCAAGCGATCAACCTGCGCGACCTGATGGACGCCGCCCAACTGCTTGGCGCCAGCACCTTCCAGGCGGCATTCCTGGTGGTGTTGCCCAACCTGCGCAAGGGCCTGATGGTGGCGTTGCTGCTGTCCTTCTCGTTCCTGTTCGGTGAGTTCGTGTTTGCCAACATCCTCGTCGGCACCCGCTATGAAACCCTGCAGGTGTACCTGAACAACATGCGCAATAGCAGCGGCCACTTCACCAGTGCCCTGGTGATTTCCTACTTCTTCTTCGTACTGGTCCTGACCTGGGCGGCCAACATCTTGAACAAGGACAAAAGCCAATGAGCTACGTCAGCGTCCAACACCTGCAAAAAAGCTACGCCGGCACCCCGGTGTTCAGCGACATCAACTGCGAAATCGGCAAGGGCGAATTCGTCACCCTCCTCGGCCCTTCCGGTTGCGGCAAGTCCACGCTGTTGCGCTGCATTGCCGGCCTGACTGCGGTGGATGCCGGCCAGATCATCCTGGACGGGCAAGACATCGTTCCATTGAGCCCGCAGAAACGCGGGATCGGCATGGTCTTCCAGAGCTATGCCTTGTTCCCCAACATGACGGTGGAGCAGAACGTCGCCTTCGGCCTGCGCATGCAAAAGGTCGATGCCTCGGACAGCCACAAGCGTGTGCTGGAGATCCTGCGCCTGGTGGAGCTGCATGATTTTGCCGCCCGCTATCCCCATCAACTCTCCGGCGGCCAATGCCAGCGCGTCGCCCTGGCCCGCTCCCTGGTCACCCGCCCGCGCCTGTTGCTGCTGGACGAGCCGCTGTCGGCCCTGGATGCGCGGATTCGCAAACACCTGCGCGAACAGATCCGACAGATCCAGCGCGAGTTGGGCCTGACCACGATCTTCGTCACACACGACCAGGAAGAAGCCCTGACCATGTCTGACCGGATTTTCCTGATGAACCAGGGAAAGATCGTACAAAGCGGCGATGCCGAAACCCTTTACACTGCGCCAGTGGATGTCTTTGCCGCCGGCTTCATCGGCAACTACAACCTGCTGGACGCCGACAGCGCCAGCCGGTTGCTGCAGCGCCCGGTGAACAGTCGGATCGCCATCCGCCCGGAAGCCATCGAGCTGAGCCGCGACGGCCAGGCCGATGCGCTGATCCGCAGCCACAGCCTGCTGGGCAACGTGATTCGCTACCGAGTCGAGGCCCGTGGCGTGGAGTTGGTAGTGGATGTGCTCAATCGCTCGGCCGCCGACCTGCACCCCGATGGCGCACGCCTGTCACTTTCCATCGATCCGTCAGCGTTGTGTGAGGTAGCCTGATGGCTTCGTTGATTTTGAAGAGAGAAACATTCTGATGGCCCTGGCAATTTTTGATCTGGACGAAACCCTGATCCACGGCGACTGCGCCACCCTCTGGAGCGAACAGATGGGACGCCTGGGATGGGTCGATCCCGAGTCGTTCATGCAGCGCAACAACGCGCTGATGGACGCCTACAGCCACGGCAAGCTGAGCATGGAAGAGTACATGGACTTCAGCCTGGAACCGATGATCGGCCGTACCCCGGAGGAAATCGAGCACCTGGTAGAGCCTTGGGTGGAAGACTTCATCGAACCGATCATCTTCAGCGACGCCACCAAGACCATCGCCGAACACCGCAAGGCCGGCGACCGGATCCTGGTGATCTCGGCCTCGGGCACGCATCTGGTCAAGCCGATTGCCGAACGCCTGGGCATCGACGAAATCCTGGCGATCAACCTTGAAGTGACCCATGGGGTGTACAGCGGCAAGACCGTCGGCACCCTGACCTACCGCGAAGGCAAGATCGCGCGGCTGCTGGATTGGCTGGATGCCGAGGAAGAGAACCTGGAAGGCGCGAGTTTCTATTCCGACTCACGCAATGACCTGCCGCTGTTGCAACGGGTGGACTTCCCCCACGTGGTAAACCCGGACCCGGTGTTGAAGGCGCATGCCGAACTGGCCGGGTGGCCAATCCATACGTGGAAATAAGACCCGCTCCTGTGGGAGCGAGCCTGCTCGCGATGGCGGTGGATCAACCGGCATTGATTTAGCTGACACACCGCCATCGCGAGCAGGTTCGCTCCCCACAGGTTCAGCCCAGCAGCAGCCACAGGCTCCAGCCGAGCAACAACAAGCCGCAGACACGACTGAGCCAGAGTCCCTGCGGCAGGTTTTTCTCCAGCAGGATGAAGACACCGATCACGGCCACCCAGAGCAGGTTCATCACGCCGACCACGAACAACAGGCCCATCAGCGCCCAGCAACAGCCCAGGCAGTAAGCGCCATGGGCCAGGCCCATGCGCCAGCCGCCGAGCACATCGGGGCGCCAGTAGCTGAGCAGAAAATGTAGCGGCCCGCGACAATGCTCAAGGCAGACGGCCTTGCTCGGCAGCCACTGATAGACGCCTGCGACCAGCAGCAGGCCGGCGCCCACCGCGGTACTGCTGACACGCATCCCCGGACTGAGCAGGGATAGCTGCTCAAGCGCCCATTGCAGCGCCGTGGCGCCCAGGGCGAAGCCAGCCCAGACCAGGCCGTAGGCGCTGCAGAACAGCAGCAGGGCCAGGTGTCGCTGCGGTGCCGGCATGCGCTTGCGCAGCATCTGCTGGTAGATCAGCAGCATGGGCAGGGCACTGGGCAGCATCATGCCGATCATCATCACCAACCACATGGCGAACATCAGCAGCGCATCGGTCAGGCTCCAGGGCATGAGCATGCCGGCCATTGCCGCATCGGCCATGCCGCCCGGCGCACTCATGTCACGGGCCATGTGCAGCAGCACCAGCCAGGCCAGGGCGGTCAGCCCAAGCAGGCAGAACAGAAACAGCCACTGCTCGCCTGTCAGTCGCCTGCTCTGGGCTGCCACCTGAGGGGCTGCCATCTTTACGGCTCTATGCCATGGCCGGTGAAGTGCACGTGGGCGAGGTGGCTATGACTGTCCTGGGATTGCAGCTTGAGGGCTGAATGGGTCTGGTAGCTGCCGCTGGCGACTTCAGCCTCAAGGAACTCGAAGCCGTTGGGCAGGGACAGGCGCACTCGATGGGGGGAGCCATCGATCGGACTGCGGATCGGCTCGCCGCTGGCCTGCAACACGCCTGGAATGTCCAGGTGTGCCAAGCGCTGGTCGACATCGATGGACAGGGTGATGGGCACGAACAGTGGTTCGAACACTTCAGTCATGGTGCTGCTGAACACCTGAAACACGTTGGCCCCGGGGTCGCTCTCCAGGCCCGAGAGGATGGTCAGCAGGGCCTGGCGTTGCGCCTCGTCGGCACGTTCATCGATGAACACCTGACAACTGCCGTTACCCTCATGGATGGCGCCCGGCCAAGCGAAAGTGGCGGCCCAGCACAAGCCTCCCAGTGCCACCTGATTGAAATACCCGTGTTCCACTCGCATCGACGCCACCGCCTGGCAGTGGCCATGGGTCGGTGGCGCATCGAATTGACAGGGGCAGCCCCAATTGCAGTTGCAGGCAATGAATTCGACGCCCTGCATGCGCCATTCGGCGATGGCCATGATCAACCTCTTCACCTGGCGGGTGAAATGCAAGCTGCGGTTACCCCCATCCCTCCATTTATTAACGCTAGCAGGGCGCGCGCATCGGATACCGGCTGCCGACCAAAGGTCGGCCTGCCCGTGGTCGCCGGTCAAAGGTGAACATTCGGGGTGAACACCGGCTCTGCGAACACCCGAAGATTCATGTGGGAACAAAGCTTGCCCGCGATGGCGGTCGGCCATTCAACATCACTGCAAGCTGATCCACCGCTTTCGCGAGCAAGCCCGCTCCCACAGGAGATTTGGGGTGAACACCGGCTCTGCGAACACCCGAAGATTCATGTTGGAGCAAGGCTTGCCCGCGATGGCGGCTGCACATTCAACATCACTGCAAGCTGATCCACTGCTTTCGCGAGCAAGCCCGCTCCCACAGGGGATTTGGGGTGAATACCGGCTCTGCGAACACCCGAAGCACCATGTGGGAGCGGGCTTGCTCGCGAAGGCGTCAGCACATCCAACCTCAATGCAAACTGACCCACCGCTATCGCGAGCAAGCTTTGCTCCCACAGCTCCGAGAGTCAGCTCAGGCTCTCATCGATCACCAGTACCACCTTCCCAGACACCTTGTTGGTCGCCAGCTCCGCGAACGCCGCTTCAGCATCCTTGATCGCGAAGGTCTTGGCCAGTTGCGGGCTCAGGCGTTTGTCGGCAAACAACGGCCACACCTGTTGCCCCAGCTCGCTGATCAGGTTGGCCTTGAACTGCTCGTCACGGCTGCGCAAGGTCGAGCCGAGCAATTGGATGCGTTTGCCCAGCACCTGCGCCAGGTCGAGTTCGGTCGAACGTCCGCCCATCAGGCCGATCAATACCCAGCGCCCGTCAACTGACAAAAGTTTCACGTTGAGCTGGGCGTAGTTGGCGCCCACCGGATCGAGGATCACGTCGAAGGGACCGAGGTCGTTCAAACTCTCCAGGCCATCGGTGCGCACCACGCCGCCCTGGGCCCCCAGCGCTTCGCAATAACTCAGGCGATCAGTCGAACCGACACTGACCCAGCACGGGTTGCCGAACGCCTTGCACAGCTGGATCGCGGCCGAACCTACGCCGCTGGCCCCGGCGTGCAGCAGCACTTTTTCACCCGGCTTGAGCCCGGCCAGCTGGAACAGATTCAGCCACGCGGTGCCGTAGACCTCAGGCAGCGCGGCCGCTTCAGCCAATGACAGGCCCTCGGGCACCGGCAACACATGCCGGCCATCGACCACCACTTCCTCGGCCATCCCACCGCCAGCGAGCAAGGCGCAAACGCGGTCGCCCACCTGCCAGGACGAACCCGGCCCGACCTCGCTGATCACCCCGGAACATTCCAGCCCCAGCACCTGGCTGGCACCGGGTGGCGGCGGATAAAGCCCGGCTTTTTGCAACAAATCGGCCCGATTCAGGCCGGCGGCCGCCACACGAATGCGAACTTGCCCGACATCACACGCCGGACTTGGCTCATCTGCCCATACCACTTGGCCTTCAACGCCTTGCAATGCTTTCACGGTGCCTCCATAGTGAGTCTCGACTGGGCCCGCTGCTTCAACGCCGGGCTTTCTTGCATTATGCGCCCGGGCCACATGGAACCGGCGACTTCAAAGACGGCCTAATATGCGTTATCAATTGTCCCTGCGTCGAATCAGCATGAAGCACCTGTTCCCCAGCACCGCCCTCGCGCTTGTCATTGGCCTTGGCCTGTTGCCGCTGTCGAGCGATACGTTCGCAGCCAACAGCTGGGACAAGCTTCAGCCCGATCGGGACGAGGTGATTGCCAGCCTTAACGTCGTTGAGTTGCTCAAGCGCCATCACTACAGCAAGCCGCCGCTCGATGACGCGCGTTCGGTCATTATCTATGACAGCTACCTGAAGCTGCTCGATCCATCGCGCAGTTACTTCCTGGCCAGCGACATCGCTGAATTCGACAAGTGGAAAACCCAGTTCGACGACTTCCTCAAGAGCGGCGACCTCAACGCCGGGTTCACCATCTACAAGCGCTACCTGGACCGCGTGAAGGCGCGTCTGGACTACGCCATTGCCGAGCTGAACAAAGGCGTCGACAAAATCGACTTCAATACCAAGGAAACCTTGCTGGTCGACCGCAAGGACGCCCCCTGGCTCAAAAGCACCGCCGAACTCGATGACCTGTGGCGCAAACGCGTCAAGGACGAGGTGCTGCGCATGAAGATCGCCGGCAAGGATCCCAAGCAGATCCAGGAAACCCTGACCAAGCGCTACAAGAACCAATTGGCGCGCCTGGACCAGACCCGCGCCGAAGACATCTTCCAGGCGTACATCAACACGTTCGCCATGTCCTACGACCCGCACACCAACTATCTGTCGCCGGATAACGCGGAAAACTTCGACATCAACATGAGCCTGTCCCTGGAAGGCATCGGCGCGGTGCTGCAGAGCGACAACGATCAAGTGA
Organism: Pseudomonas sp. DF11; assembly: GCF_058148565.1. NCBI lineage: Bacteria > Pseudomonadati > Pseudomonadota > Gammaproteobacteria > Pseudomonadales > Pseudomonadaceae > Pseudomonas > Pseudomonas sp. DF11. The sequence continues at coordinate 6,370 of NZ_JBYVYN010000008.1, read as the reverse complement.
AGATCGTGCGCCTGGTCCCGGCGGGCCCTGCCGACAAGACCAAGCAGGTCAGCCCGGCGGACAAGATCATCGGCGTCGCCCAAGGCAACAAGGAGATGGTCGATGTGGTCGGCTGGCGCCTGGACGAAGTGGTCAAGCTGATCCGTGGCCCGAAAGGCTCGGTGGTGCGCCTGGAAGTCATCCCGGCCAGCAATGCGCCGAACGACCAGACCAGCAAGATCGTGTCCATCACCCGTGAAGCGGTGAAGCTGGAAGAACAGGCGGCGAAGAAATCGGTCCTCAACCTCAAGCAGGACGGCAAGGACTACAAGCTCGGCATCATCGAGATCCCGGCCTTCTACCTGGACTTCAAGGCCTTCCGCGCTGGCGATCCGGACTACAAGAGCACCACCCGTGACGTCAAGAAACTGCTGACCGAACTGCAGAAGGAAAAGGTCGACGGCGTGGTCATCGACTTGCGCAACAACGGCGGCGGCTCCCTGCAGGAAGCCACCGAGCTGACCAGCCTGTTCATCGACAAAGGCCCGACCGTGCTCGTGCGTAACGCCGATGGCCGGGTGGATGTGCTGGAAGACGAAAACCCGGGCGCGTTCTACAAAGGGCCGATGGCCTTGCTGGTCAATCGCCTCTCGGCTTCGGCCTCGGAGATTTTCGCCGGCGCCATGCAGGACTACCACCGTGCGTTGATCATCGGCGGCCAGACCTTCGGCAAAGGCACCGTGCAGACCATCCAGCCGCTCAACCATGGCGAGCTGAAATTGACCCTGGCGAAGTTCTACCGGGTTTCCGGCCAGAGCACCCAGCACCAGGGCGTGCTGCCTGATATCGATTACCCGTCGATCATCGACACCAAGGAAATCGGTGAAAGCGCCCTGCCCGAAGCCATGCCGTGGGACACCATCCGGCCGGCGATCAAGCCTGCCGTGGACCCGTTCAAACCGTTCCTGGCCCAACTCAAGTCCGATCATGACGCGCGTTCGTCCCAGGACGCGGAATTCGTGTTCATCCGCGACAAGCTGGCCCTGGCGCAGAAATTGATGATGGAGAAAACCGTCAGCCTCAACGAGGCCGACCGCCGCGCGCAGCATGCCGACATCGAGGCCAAGCAACTGGCGATGGAAAACCTGCGTCGCAAGGCCAAGGGCGAAGAACCGCTCAAAGAGCTGAAGAAAGAGGACGAAGACCTGATCACCGAGCCGGAGAAAACCAAGCCGGAAGACGATGCCTACCTGAGCGAGACCGGGCGGATCCTGCTGGATTACCTGAAACTCAACACGGCGATCGCCAAGCACTAGGATGATGGCCATTTAATGGTGGCGCTCGTCGGAGTGTCATCAAACTGACATCAGTCTGTCGTGAAATACAGGACTGGGCGCCGCGCACCCAGTCCTTTTTTTATCGCCAGAGATTGCCATGACCACGACAGAACAGCTGAGTGCCTTGAGTTCGATCCTGGCTCAAAGCGGTCTACACAGTCTGTTCCAACCGATCATCTGCCTTTCCGAACGGCGCATCGTGGGTTATGAAGCCTTGACCCGCGGCCCCTCCAACAGCCCGTTGCACTCCCCCATCGCGCTGCTCTCGGTGGCGCGCCAGGCCGGTCGCCTCAGCGAACTGGAACTGGCCTGCCGCCGCAGCGCTTGCCAACGTTTCAATGAACAAAAGCTGCCGGGCAAGCTGTTCCTCAATGTTTCGCCCGAGTCCCTGCTGGAGTCCGCGCACCAGACCGGGCGTACGCTGCAACTGCTGCAGGACTTTGGCATTGCGCCCAACCAGGTTGTGATCGAACTGACCGAACAAACCCCCATCGATGACTTCCAACTCCTGCAAACCGCCTTGCACCACTACCGGGCCATGGGCTTCTCGATTGCCCTGGACGATCTTGGCGCCGGTTATTCGAGCCTGCGGCTATGGTCTGAATTGCGGCCCGATTATGTGAAGATCGACCGGCATTTCATCGACGGCATCCATCAGGACGCGCTCAAGCGCGAGTTCGTGGGCTCGATCCTGAAAATCGCCCGGGCCTCCCGTGCCCAGGTGATCGCCGAGGGCATAGAACTGCCGGAAGAACTGGCGGTGCTGATCGAAATGGGCGTCGACCTGGTCCAGGGATATCTGCTGGCCCGCCCCCAGGAACACCCCTCGCGCGATGCCAGGGCGCTGATGCCCAAGCAGGACAGCGGTGTGGCGTCGCTGAACGATGAGCTCAACGACCTCAGCGCGCTACTCAACGAACAGCCGGCAGTGGCCCATAACACGCCGACAGCCACCGTGCTGGAGGCATTCCGTCGCCAGGCCAACCTCAACTCCCTGGCGGTGCTGGACAATCAGAACCAGCCCTGCGGCATCGTCCATCGCCATTCACTCTCGGACGCCTTGCTCAAGCCCTTCGCCACCGACCTGTTCGCCCGCAAACCCATCAGCCGGCTGATGAGCGATGACTTCCTGGCGGTGGAGTTGAACCAGTCGCTGCAACAAGTCAGCCGCCTGATCACCAGCCGCGCCCGACAACGCATCGAAGAAGATTTCATCATCACCCTCAACGGCGGCTATCTGGGCTTGGGCCGGGTGATCGACGTGCTCAAGCTCATCACCGAGCTGAAAATCCAACAAGCTCGCTACGCCAACCCACTGACCCTGCTGCCGGGCAACGTCCCGATCCAGCAATGCCTCACGCGGCTGCTGCAACAACGGCAGGAATCGGTGATCTGCTACGTGGACATCGACAGCTTCAAACCCTTCAACGACATCTACGGCTACGGCCGTGGCGACGAAGTCCTGCTGTGCCTGGCCCAATGCCTCAACGAACGCATCGACCCCAGCCGCGACTTCGTCGGCCACATCGGCGGCGACGACTTCCTGCTGGTCCTCGGCCCGGAAGACTGGCGCAAGCGCCTGGACCAACTACTCAGCGACTTCCAGACCCACTGCCGCCGCTTCTACCGCCCCGAGCATCTGGACGCGGGATGCTTTACGGCGTTGAATCGACAGGGTATTCGGCAGGAGTTCGCGTTGTTGTCGCTGTCGATTGGGGTCGTGCATCTGCGTTCCGAGGCCTGCGGGGAGTTGGATGCCAGCCTGTTGGCGGAACTGGCCTCGCAGGCCAAGCACCATGCCAAGGGCATTTTGGGGGGGAGTGTGTATTTGGTGGATGGGATGGCTGAGCGGGAGGTTGTGGTGGGGTTGGGGGTGTCGGTGTGAAGGAGTTAGCGAGGCCCCGTGGTGGGGGGGATTACTCTCCCACCGTAAAGGTTGTTCGGCGACACTGATTGAATAATAGAAACTCAATTAATCATCCTCAACCCTACCAAGTAGAAGGATCTTCAAGGGCCGCTTTCTTGAGATCTTCTTTCCAGGCTTCTTTTGCTAGAACATAAACACTCTGCAGAAACCCCTTAGGATTTTTTAAGTTATACCACTCCTCTCGTGGCCAGCTGCCCGCACAACCCTCATCTATTTCAAACAAACTTTGAAAATCGAAATCCCGACTATTGAGTTTATCCTCCAAAAACCTAACCAATAGATATTTATGCCTGTAGGATAAGCAGTCCAAATCCAGGCCATATTTAACGATCAGTTCTGATCTGTCGCGCTCATCATCAGGATTGTAGGCTCCCAGTATTTCCCCGAGTGTTTCTTCGCGGTCATACACATCAAATTGACCAATAAACCACATCAAATCAGGAACGAACTCCTCATTTATAAAAGGATCTTTCAGCATTATTTTTTCTCCATAGGAAATCCGGTATACGGCACGCCAGCCTTATCAAATTTAACTTCGAACCAATTTAAACCCTCATTCAACGTAGGATTTTGCTTATCCTTTTTATTGGGTTTATAGCCACGCCCTGCCCCCGGCAATTCCTGCCTGACAATTCTATCTTTTTTGTGGTCCCGCCCTGTAAATGTATCTAATCCAAGCCTCTCCCTAGTCATAGCTTTATTTAGCGCATTTAAATGTATTCGCCAGCTACTAAATTGGGAACTTAAGCTTCCATTAGCTCCCTTTGGAATTTCGCCCGTATGCGGATTCGCACCGTTAATGGACCGCTGTTTGAGCGCGGCGTCTGATATTTCCGGACTGTGCTTTTCAACGGTATGCATCCCGTATTTTTTCTCCATAGCAACAACCCGTCTCTTAGCACTTGCTTCCCCCAACTCATCAATCCGCGCCCGCCGTTGCTCCGCCGTCATCGGCAGCGCCGGCTCACCCTCATCCACCCCAACCTTAGCCGCCGGATCCTGATCCCCAACCGCCGGCCGACATCCGCCCTTCCCCGGGCAATCCACCAACCCCAACGGATCCACCCACCCCGTCGGGTTCAGGGTGTACCGATACCCATTGAGCCCACCCGCCAGTTTGCTCGGGTCGGGTGTGAGGTAGCGGCCGGTCTCGGGATTGTAGTAGCGGTGGCGGTTGTAGTGCAGGCCGCTTTCCGGGTCGAAGTATTGACCCTGGAAGCGCAGGGGTTGCTCCAGTTGTTCGCCGCCACCGTGCTTGAGTTCGGTGAGTTTGCCGTAGCCGTTGTAGCGCGCCGACCAGACGATCTGTCCGCTGTAACTGGTCAGTTCCTGGGGCGTGCCCAGGTGGTCGAGGTGGTAGTAGAACGGGCAGGCGTTCAGGCCTTCGCCGTCGAGCATCGCCAGCGGGCGGAAGGTGCCCGGTTCGTAGACGTAGCTGCGGTGGTGGCGCGGGCTGTTTTCGGCGACCAACTGATCGCCCTGCCAGAAAAACTCCGTGGTCAGGCCGTCCACGGTCTTGCTGATGCGTCGGCCGAAGGCGTCGTAGCGGTAGGACGTTTCGCGGCCGTCCGCCGTGGTGACGCCGATCAGGCGGTGCTGGCTGTCGTAGCGGTAGGCGCTGACCAGGGCCTGGCCACGGCGTTCGCGGATCAGGTTGCCGAAGGCGTCGTAGTCGTAGTGGCGGTCGCCTTCCTTGAGCAGGCGGTTGCCCTTGAGGGTGGTCGGGCCGGGGCGGTCCTGCATCATCAGGTTGCCGGCCGGGTCATGGCAGAAGTGTTCCGGCGGCTCGCTGTGGGAAAAGTCGATGCGGGTCAGGCGATCCAGCGGGTCGTACTGGTAGCAACGCCGGCTGCGGTTGTCGGAAAGGGTCTGCAGGTTGCCCCGGGGGCTGTAGGCGTAATCGCGCCAGAACAGTTGCTGCTGTTGGCTCTGCCACACGGTCTGGGCCTTGAGGCGGCCCTGTTCGTCGTACGCGTAGTCGCTGAGCAGCCGGCCCTGCTGGCGTTGCCGTTCGCGACCGCCGTCAAATCGGTGTTCGGTCAAGCGCGAACCGTTGAGGTCGATGGCGGTCAGCGCGCCACCGGGGGCATGGTGGTAGTCGAGCTGGCTGTCGTCCGGCAAGCGCAGGTGGTTGAGGCGCCCGCAGGCGTCGTAGCGATAACGCAGGGTGCCCCAGCCCTGGTGCTCGCCGTCCAGCCGGTCCTGGGCGTCGTACTCGAAGGCCAGCGGACGATCGCTGCCGTCGTTGACGTGGACCAACCGGCCCAGTTCGTCGTAGCGGTACTCGATGGCCTGGCCGTCGGGCAAGGTCTTGACCCGCAACCGCCCGGCCGCGTCACGCTGGTAGCGGGTGACCCACTGCGAACCGTCCTCGCCGTGTTCGGTTTTCTCCCGCAAGTGGCCGTTGAGGTCGTAAGCGTAGGTGGTGCGTTGGCCGTCGAAGCCGACTTGCTGTCGGATCAAGCCGTTGGGCGTGTAGTCCAACTGATATTTTTCGCCGGATTCGTTTTCGATCTCGGTCAGCAGCAGCCGCGCCGAGTCGTAGCGGTATTTCAGTTCGCTGCCATCGGGGTTCAGGCGACGGCTGACCAGGTGCAGGTCGTCGGCGTATTCGTAGCGAGTGAGGCGGCCCTGTTCATCGCGCTCGGCGGTGACCTTGCCGTAGGCGTTGTAGCTCCAGGTCCGGGTGGCGCCGCTGGGCAAGGTCACTTGCAGCAGTCGGCCGACGGCGTCCCATCGGTAGTGCGTGAGGGCGCCGTGTTCGTCCTTGCGGCTGAGCAAACGTCCCAGGGCGTCGTAGGAAAAACACCGACGCCCGCCATCGGGCAGGATCTCTTCGGTCAGTTGGCCCAGGCGACTCCAGGCGAACCGATGTTCGCCGCCGTCCGGGTCATACCTCGCCAGCAATTGCCCGTGGGCGTCGTAGGCATATTCCGTACGCCGGCCATCCGGATCGATGCTCACGATCACATCGCCTCGGGCATTGCGCCGGTAGGTCCACACGGCCTGGCCACGCGAACGGGTATGCAGGAAACCGTTGCGGTATTCGTAGGACGTTGGCGCCTCGTCTGGAGGAATCAGCGCCACCAGCCGTCCGACGTCGTCGTAGCGGTACTCGCAGACCGCC
>NZ_JBYVYN010000007.1:0-351579 GCF_058148565.1 Pseudomonas sp. DF11 | reverse complement strand
GCCCGCAGGAAAGTCTGCGATAGCTCGTGATAAATTTGCACAGTTATTTCCGAGCTGGAGCACTAGAATAGCCCCACTTTAGCTGAGCCAGAGCTGTTTATGCCCGATCCGTCAGACATTGATAGGTTGTCAGATCTACCCCTGAGCGATCTGGTGGCATGTCATGAGTGCGACCTGTTGATGCGCAAGCCTCAACTGGCCCATGGCGAAAAAGCCGAGTGCCCCCGCTGTGGCTATGAGCTCTATGCTCACCGGCACAATGTAGTCGAACGCAGTCTTGCTCTGGTTATCGCCGCGCTGCTGTTATACGTGCCGGCGAACTTCTTACCCATCATGCAACTCAATCTGCTCGGGCAGTCCTCCCAGGATACCGTTTGGAGTGGGGTAGTCGGTCTGTTCGATACCGGTATGCAAGGCATCGCGGTGGTGGTGTTCCTGTGCAGCATGGGCATCCCGCTGCTCAAGTTGCTTTGTCAGTTGGCCGTGCTGCTGACTATTCGCTTGGACTTTGGCCGTAGCTACGGTTTGTTGCTGTACCGCATTTATCACCACCTACGAGATTGGGGGATGCTTGAGGTCTACCTCATGGGCGTGTTGGTGGCCATCGTCAAATTGGCCGACATGGCGGCCATCACCGTAGGCCTTGGCCTGGTGTGTTTCATCAGTCTATTGCTGGTCCAGGTCTGGCTGGAGGTGGTGATGTCACCGCATCAGATCTGGCAGGCGTTATCAGGAGAAGATGCCCATGCGGGCAATTGATGCAGGCATTCTGATCTGCGCGGAGTGCCATGAGTTGAATCGGCAGGACGCTGATGCCGACAACCAGACCTGTACTCGCTGCGGTGCGCTGGTTCACCCCCGGCGCCCGAACAGCTTGATGCGGACCTGGGCATTGTTGATCACGGCCGCGATTCTCTATATTCCGGCCAACATGCTGCCGATCATGACCATCAACTCGCTGGGCCAAGGAGCCCCGAGTACGATCATGTCCGGCGTCATCGAGTTGGTACAACACGGCATGATTCCCATCGCCGCCGTGGTGTTCATCGCCAGTATCCTTGTGCCCACCTTCAAGTTGGTGGGTATCGCCTTGCTGCTGTTTTCCGTGCAGCGGCACCAACCCATGTCGGCGCGGCAACGCATCTTTATGTACCGTTTCATCGAGTTCATTGGTCGTTGGTCGATGCTGGATATTTTCGTGATTGCCATTCTGGTGGCGGTGGTGAATTTTGGGCGACTCGCCAGTGTCGAAGCCGGTCTCGGCGCGATCGCTTTCGCCAGCGTAGTGATTTTGACAATGATTGCCGCAGTAACCTTCGATCCCCGACTGATTTGGGATAACACGGAGTCGGATGACGACCATGACTGATTTGCCTACCGCTAAAACCCGACCGGCTTCGAACTGGTCGGCCATCTGGGTCCTGCCGTTGATTGCCTTGATCATCGGCGGCTGGCTCGGCTGGCGGGCTTATAACGAGACCGGAATCGAGATCACTGTGCGCTTTGAGAGTGGCGAAGGCATTCAGGTCAACAAAACTGAAGTCGTCTACAAAGGGATGACAGTCGGCAAAGTGACGGCTCTTAAACTCGATGACGAAGGCAGTTCCAAGGGCGTGGTCGCGACGGTCGAGATGAACAAGGACGTCGAGCAATACCTCAAGACCGGAACGCGTTTCTGGCTGGTCAAGCCGAGCGTAAGCCTGGCCGGGATCACTGGCCTGGAAACCCTGGTGTCGGGTAACTACGTGGCTATCAGCCCGGGTGAAGGCGAATCGACCCGTAAATTCAAGGCCCTGGTCGAAGAGCCGCCGTTGTCGGACGCCAAGCCGGGTTTGCATCTGACCCTCAAGGCTGATCGGTTGGGTTCACTGAACCGTGGCAGCCCGGTGTTCTACAAACAGATCCAGGTCGGTCAGGTGAAGAGCTACCTGCTGTCCGAGGATCAGAGCAAGGTCGAGATCAAAATCTTCATCGAGCCGACCTATGCCAACCTGGTGCGCAAACACACGCGTTTCTGGAACGCCAGTGGCATCAGCATCGACGCCAACCTCTCGGGCGTCAAAGTGCGCAGCGAGTCCCTGGCCAGCATCGTGGCCGGAGGGATTGCCTTCGCCACGCCGGAAAGCCGCAAGGACAGCCCGCCGACGGACCCAAGCCTGCCGTTCCGTCTTTACGAGGACTTTGACGCCGCTGCGGCGGGTATCCGTGTGAAGGTCAAACTCAGCGATTTCGAAGGGTTGCAGGCCGGCCGTACGCCGGTCATGTACAAGGGCATCCAGGTCGGCAGCCTGAAGAACCTCAAGGTCGATCCAGACCTGTCCAGCGCCACGGCTGAGTTGACCCTGGACCCGTTGGCCGAAGATTACCTGGTGACCGGCACGCAGTTCTGGGTCGTCAAGCCGTCGATCTCCCTGGCGGGTATCACTGGCCTGGAAGCGCTGGTCAAGGGCAACTACATTGCCGTGCGCCCGGGTGACAAGGGCGGCGCGCCGCAGCGCGAGTTCGAAGCCCGGGCCAAAGCGCCGCCGCTGGACTTGCGTTCCCCGGGGCTGCACTTGGTCCTGCTGACCGAAAACCTCGGATCGCTGGAGGTCGGCAGTCCGATCCTCTACAAACAGGTCAAGGTCGGCTCAGTGCAGAGCTATCAGTTCTCCCGCAAGAAAAAGCAGCTGATCATTGGTGTGCACATCGAGAAGGAGTACGAAGGGCTGGTCAACGGTTCGACGCGTTTCTGGAACGCCAGTGGCATCACCCTCTCGGGTGGCTTGACGGGCGGGATCCAGGTCAAGAGTGAGTCCCTGCAAAGCCTGATGGCTGGCGGGATTGCCTTCGAAACCCCGGAACCGAATGTGCCGCTGAAAAGACGCATTCCACGTTTCCGCCTGTTTGCCGATCATGAAACTGCACAGCAGCGGGGCACCATGGTCACGATCAAGGTCGACCGCGCCGATGGTTTGCGCAGTGGTACGCCGATTCGTTTCAAAGGGTTGGATGTAGGCAAGATCGAAGATGTTGATCTCAGCGCCGATATGCAATCGGTGCTGCTCACTGCGCGTATCACCGAAGTGCCGGAGCGCATCGCCCGGGTCGGGTCCCAGTTCTGGGTGGTCAAGCCTGAACTGGGGTTGATGAAGACCTCCAACCTGGAAACGCTGGTAACCGGCCAATACATTGAAGTGCAGCCTTCGGCGAAAAACCTCGGGCCGCAGAAGAGCTTCGTGGCCCTTGCCAATCCACCGGAAAGCGCTGTGCCCGAAGCGGGGCTGAGCCTGGTGCTGAGCGCGGCCCGCCGTGGTTCGTTGAAGATCGGCGTGCCGGTGACCTATCGCGAGATTACGGTGGGCAAGGTTACCGGTTATGAATTGGGCCAGACGGCGGACCGGGTGCTGATCCATATTCTGATCGAGCCTAAATATGCGCCGTTGGTGCGCAGCGGCTCACGCTTCTGGAACAGCAGTGGTTTTGGTTTGGACTTCGGTCTGTTCAAGGGCGCGACGGTGCGAACCGAGTCGCTTGAAACGCTGATCCAGGGGGGGATTGCCTTCGCAACGCCGGATGGCGAAAGAATGGGCAGCCCGGCACGAGCGGAGCAGACCTTCCCACTGTTCGACAAGTTTGAAGATGAATGGCTGACTTGGGCGCCGAAGATCAGTCTCGGCAAATAATTGGACCGCGTTAGTTTGTCCTGACGTCATCGCGAGCAGGCTCGCTCCCACAGATCAAGTGTCGTTCATGGTTATCAAATACGACATCAATCCAATGTGAGAGCGAGCCAGCTCGCGATGATGTCCATTAAAGACTTCGCAATAAAAAAGGCCGCGATCCATTTTGGATCGCGGCCTTTTTCACACCTGGATATTCATATCACACCGGATCCAGCTCCGGCTCATCGGCCTGTACATTCACCGTGGCCTTCACCGCATCGTGACGACGGATGTACTTCCAGTCCGCTTCGTCGATGTAGATGCCATTCGGGCCGCTGCCGCCTTCCAGGTCGATGGCGACACTGGCGCAGACTTGCGGCTTCACGCTGGCCAGGATCGGCACGAAGCCCAGTTGCAGGCTGGTTTCCAGCAGCGCGGCCTGGTTTTTCTCGTCGATGTCCGCCGCCTCGTCGAGGTAGTACGGCAAGCGCACCCGCCCGGCCTGTTCGCGGTCCATCAGGTGCAGCAACAAATACATGTTGGTCAGCGCCTTGATGGTCATGGTGGTGCCGTTGGAGGCCGCGCCGTCGATGTCGGTGTGGATCACGGGTTGGCCGTTGACCTTGGTGATCTCGAACGCCAGTTCGAACAGGTCCTTGAGACCGAGCTGGTTGTGGTTCGCTGCCACCAGCCGTGCCAGGTATTCCTTGGCTTCTTCGTTCTTGTTGTCCTGCTCGGCGCTCTGACTGAGGTCGAACACCGACAGCGTCTCGCCTTCCTCGTACTGGCCGGCACTGTGGATGATCTGGTCGATGTGCTTGAGCGCTTCCTTGTTCGGCGCCAGGACGATCCGGAAGCTCTGCAGGTTGGACACCTGGCGTTTGTTGATCTCGCGGTTGAACAGCGCCAGTTGATGTTCGAGGCTGTCGTAGTCGCTGCGGATGTTGCGCAGGGTCCGGGCGATGTCGGTCACGGCCGCACGGCGCGCCTTGCCCAGGGTCAGGGCCTCGTCGGTGCGGTGGGCATAGGCGTTGATCAGCAGTTGCAGACGGCGCTCCATGTCGTCCTCGCTGTCGAACTTGGCCACGCCCTTGAGGCGCACCTGGGCATACAGCGCTTCGATCTGGCCATCGACCCGCAACAGGCCTTGCCAACTGTCCTGATAGTCATTGAGCAACGGCAGCAGGTTGTCCATGGAATCGTCGACCGGGTCCATGAACGGCGTGCCGAACGGCAGGTCGGCCGGCAGCAATTGGCGACGGCGCAGGGCATCGTCGAGGGTTCGCTGCTTGGCTTCCATGTCGGCGATCTGCCGACCCACCAGTTGCAACTTGGCGGACAATTGCTGGACGCGCTCGGTGAACGCATCGCTGGAGCGCTTGAGTTCGTCCTGGGCCGCTTCCATTTGCGCCAGTTGCTCAAGCTTCTCGCCTTCCTCGGCACTCAGGGTCTGGGTGCGGCGGAAGTCTTCCAGGGCTTTCTGCGCATCCAGCACTTGTTGGTACAGCGCCTCGGTCTGGGTCTTGCTCGCGGCGCGGTCGGCGGCCACGGCTTGTTGGGTCTTGAGCTGCTTGAGTTCTTTTTCCAGGCGCTCTTTCTGGTCCCGCAACGCGGCACGGTCAGCCAGGGCTTGCAGGGCTGGCGGCTCGATGTGGGACAGGTCGATGGACAGGCCCGGGACTTCGAAGCGTTCGCCCTTGAAGCCGTCGAGGATCAGTTCCATGGATTTGACCCACTCGCCGTTCTCGTCCAGGGCGATGCCGTGTTCGCCCAGTGGCAGGCTGAACAGGGCGCTGTTGAACAGGCGCATCAGGCGCTCGACATCCTGCTGCGAGAACTCTTCGCGCAGGCGGGCGTAGCTGTTGTTGTCGGCGTGATCGAGTTGCTGCTTGACCGACTTCAGGCGTTTTTCCAGATCCCGCAGGCGCTCTTCGAGGTCTTCGGCGCTGAACTGCCGGGACTGAGCCAGGGCGCCGGCCAGTTCATCGTGGGCGTCCTTGGCGGCGAGCAGTTGCTGCTCCAGGACCTTGACGTCATCCACCAGGGCGAAGCGGTTCTTGAGCACCGACAGCTCGCCGATCCAGCGCTGGATGCCGCTGATTTCCCGCTCCAGGCGCATCAGCTCCTGGGTGCCACCGCGCTGGTCGTTCTGCAGCGAATCCTGTTCGTTGCGATAGTGTTCGGCCTGGATGGTCAGCTCTTCCTTGCGCGCACTGGCGTAGTCCGACCAAGTGCCGAGCAACGAGTCGAGCAACGGCGAGAGGCGATGCAGTTTGCCGCGCAGAATGTCGCGCTGCTTCACGCCATTGGCCAGGGCTTCCACCAGCGGGCCGGCGGCGACCAGGGAGTTGTAGTCCTGTTCCATGCGTCGTACGTCGCGGAAGGCTTCTTCGCACGCCGCAATGTAATCCACGCTGCCGGAGCGCAGGCTGTGCTCGAACGCGTCGAGGAACAGTTGCTTGAGCTTGGCCGCGGTGATTTCGCGCATGTGCAGCAGGTTGATGAACAGTGCACGGAAGGTCTTGAGGCTTTGCTCGCTGGTGGAGCGCAGCGGGATCAGCGTCAGGTCCAGCGGAATGGACGTATGACCGCCTACCAACAGCCGCCGCAGTTCATCCGGCTTGAGTTCGTAGGCTTTGAGACCTTCGCGCTCCAGGTTGGTGAACAGTTCTTTCTGACGCAGGCAGGTGTCGTCTTTCTGGTAGTGGGCCAGGTCCAGTTTGCCAGCGTAGGCAAAGAACTGGTGACCGAAACCGCCGCCCGGGCCGCGACCGACCACGCCGATCACGTGCGGGCCATGGGGCAGGGCGACTTCCACCAGGATGTAGCTGGTGTCCGAGGCGAAGTAGAAACGCCGGGATTGCTCCAGGCTGTACTTGCCGAAACTCATGTCCGACATGCGCGCCAGGATCGGGAACTGCAAGGCGTTGATCGAGGCGGATTTACCGAGGTTGTTCGCGCCGTACACCGACAGCGGTTCTTCCAGCGGGAACAAACCGAGGCTGTAGCCGGCGGTGTTCAAAAGGGCAAAGCGGCGGATGCCATAGCGTTCCTTGCTCATGCGTCGGTCTCCTGTTCTTCGGCAATGGCGCGGGCCAGTGCGTCTTCTTCGCTTTCACCTTCGAATTCGCTCAGATCCAGCGGATCATCGGTTTGCAGCAGCTTCTCGTCGCTGTCTTCGTCGATCAGCACCGGCGCTGGCAACGGCAGCACGCTGTGCAGGCTGGCGGCCAGGTCGCGGTCCTGCTGGACCGACAGGCAGACGTCGAGGAAGCGGTGCATCGGCGGCAGGAAGCGATACACACCGTTCTCTTCGCTGGCAAAACCCAGTTGGGTCATGCGCCGCATGATTTTTTCTTCCAGCTCTTCCTGGGTTTGTACTTCGGCCTGGATGAACAGGTCGCGGTACTTTTCCAGCAGTGAAGGCAACTCATCGCGGCCCAGGCTGCCACCGTCGAGCACGGCGATCGGATCGCGGCCCTGATCGGCCAGGTGCTCGACGAGGATGAAGGTGAACAGGGCCAGGCGCTGGGCGGTCTTGTTCACCGCTGCTGCGGCCAGGTCCGGCACGAAGTAGTAGAAGCCGCGAGTGTCGCATACCAGCTCGAAGCCCAAGGCCTTGAACAGCGTGCGGTACTGGTCCTGGAAGTTCGACAGTTGTGCGTACAGCTCCGGGTCGCGGCGGCTGACGTGATAGCCCTTGAACAGCTCGCGGAAGATCGGCGCCAATTGGGACAGTTCGGATAGATCAAGATGCATGGGGAATGCTCGCAGAATCCTCGGCGGCGCTGTCGCGGGCCGAGAGCAGGGCGAAGGAGCGCAGGCTGACCTGATGCTCGTGAGTATGGTATTCGCGGCGTTCCAGACGCTCGCGCTTGAAGCGTTTTTCCCGCGACAGGCGCGAGAACCAGTACAGCAATTCGTCGGTGGCGCCGTCCGGTTCCTGTTCCAGCAGCCAGGTCATCAGGTCCGGCATCGGCAGGGCGTCTTCGCAACGCTCGACCATCTCGCGCACGGTGCGTGGCGCACGGGGTGCTTCGCCGCCCTTGTGGGTCTTGTGGGACTTGGGGAAGCGCGCCGGCTTTGGCTCGAAACGGGCCAGGGCGTAGACATAGGCTTCGACCTGGCTGGCGCTGCCGAGGAAGGTGCTTTGCGGCCGGGTGAACAGCGGCATGGCGGCCTGTGGCACGGCATCGATGCCTTTGCGGCGAATGGCGGCCAGGGCCAGGGCGGCGCCACGGGTCACGGCGTTGTGGCGTCGGGCTTCTTCGCGCAAGGGCAAGAGCAGTTCACGGGCATGGCGCAGGGTCAGTTGGGCGCTGGTCTGCATCTCGAGGATGCGCGCGTGGGTGCGCAGCAGCATGTCGTCGTCCACCAGGTGGCCGAGGCGCTGCTGTTCGGTGAGCATGCGCAACAGCACGTTCTCGACCTTGCGCACGCCTTGCTCGAACGCACCGTCGGCGTTCACCAACTGGATCATCGGCTCGACGTATTCGTCCCAGGTCGCCAGCACTTCGGCATAACGCTGGCGCAGCGGGATCTGCCGGTCGCTGGTCTTGGCCCGTTCGGCCACGGCTACCAGGGCCTGTTCGTCGTTGGCGAGTTTCTTCAGCACGTCGCGCACGCGCATGTCCAGCAGGCGCAGCTGGCGGGCCAGGTCGTTGCCGTCGCGAATGTCGAAGGCGTCCTGGATGTAGCCGGCCAGGCGCTCGAGGTGGCGCAGGTAGGCTTCGATCTCCAGGCACAGGCCCAGGCGGTGTTCACGGCGCAGGTAGGCGAGGAAGTCATGGATCTGGGCGTTGAGCTCGAAGCGGTTCGGGCTTTTCGCCACCGGCACGAGGATGTCCAGGCGGATCCACACGTCCAGCAGGTTGGTGATGTCCTGGGGCGTGCTGTCCAGTTGTTGGGCGGCCAGCTGTGAACGCAATTCGTTGAGGCTCAGGGTGCCCTGGTCGAAGTGCTCGCACAAAGGTTCCAGCAATGCCCAGTGTTCAGCGAGGGCGCGCAAGACGCGCTTGGGTTCGATCATCGCAATGGCCGTCGGGTTGGCAATTAAAAGCGGCGATTGTACTGCATCGGGCCGGCTGCGATTCACCCCTTGGACGGACTGTCGTCCTGTATCGATCAACTATTGGCTCAACAGGGAAGCGATCCGCGCCGAAGGGCGGTAGAATCCCTCCCACTTTCAGTTATCCACAAGTGGCCGACCCTTGCTTATCGAGTCCCGTCGCCGCGCCTATCTGACCGCCATGCAGGTGGTCAACTGGCTGCCGCGTACCGAATTGCCGTTCGCCGCCCCGTCGCGGCCCGAGCTGCTGGAAACGCCCGAGCCCGAGTCCATCGCGCCGGTTGTGACCGCGCCTGTGGCCAAGACGGTGGCCGAGCCGGTAGCCCCCGTGGCCGAGCGGCCGAAAATCGAAGTGCCGCGTCCGAGCCTGGCCTCGACCCGGACCAACGCCAAACCGGTGGAGGACGCCGCTGAAGCGCCGGCTGCGGTCAAGGCACCTTACGTCGCGCCGCCGCGTTTCGCCCTGCAGTTGTTGCGGGCCGGGCGTTGCCTGTTGCTGGTGGAATTGCCCACGGGCGAGCCCTTCCAAAGCCGCGATCCGGCGTATCTGCTGCTCAAGGACATGCTGCGCGCCGCCGGTCTGCCGGACAGCCCACAGATCATTGGCGAGCCGGTGCGCTGGCCGCTGTTGTCCCGCGGCACGATGGACCAGGGGCCGGAAGCGGCGCGGGATTTCGTCCAGGGCTTTGTTTCGGCGCGGCTCGAAGATGAGCCCTGTGCGTGTTTGTGGCTGATCGGCCTGCCGGCGGTGAAGTTTGCCGGCGAGGCTGATGCCGAAGCGTTCAATCGCGAATTGCAGGTCGAAGGCCTGGGCTCGGCCTGGGCATTGCCCGGCCTGGAACTGTTAATGGAAACGCCACAGCGCAAGGCTGATGTCTGGCAAGCCATGCGCCGGCTGATGGCGCGCTGGAAAGAATCGAATGAGTGACGCTGTATCGTTCCGCCCGATGACCGAGGCGGACCTCGACGCTGTGCTGAAGATCGAATACGCCGCCTACAGTCATCCCTGGACCCGCGGGATATTTCTCGACGGGCTGGGCAAATACCAGATCTGGCTGATGTTCGAAGGCCAGCAGCAAGTGGGCCATGGCGTGGTGCAGATCATCCTGGATGAGGCGCACCTGCTCAACATCACCGTCAAGCCGGAAAACCAGGGCCGTGGCCTGGGCTTGCGTCTGTTGGAACACTTGATGTCGATTGCCTACAAGGCCGAGGCCCGGGAATGCTTCCTGGAAGTGCGCGACAGCAACCGCACGGCATTCCGGTTATATGAACGCTATGGCTTCAATGAAGTGGGCCGGCGCCGGGATTACTACCCGGCGGTGGGTGGGCGTGAGGATGCGGTGGTCATGGCGTGTACCTTGGTGGACTGAACTGCCACATCAAGGTTGACCGCAACACCGTCATCGCGAGCAGGCTCGCTCCCACATTAGATCTGCATCGCTCAAGACATTTGGTTATGACGCAGAACCTGTGGGAGCGAGCCTGCTCGCGATGGCGTCAGCTCTATCGACACTTACCGCTTGCCATCCAGCGGATCGATATCGGCCATTTCCGCTTCATCCAGCCCATCGCCTCCACCAATGTCGTTTTCATTCACGACACTCAGGTCCCAATCCGCCTGTTCGTCGTCGCCGGCCTCAAAGGCGTCCCGGGCGCCGTCTTCGCGAATGAGTGTTTCCGGGCTCAGGTCGTCGTCGGTCGGCTCGTGATCATCCGTCGAGGCGCCGGTCATGCCCGCTTCACGGACGCGTTCACGTGGCATCAGCTGTTCGCGTTCGTCTTCCGGCAATTCGTCGCCTATTTTCGCGCTGGGCTGCTCGTCGTCGAATTCCAACTCATGCATCGAGCCCATGCGATCTTCGTTGTCGTCGATGGGTTCCGGTTGGGTCGCATCGAAGGGGCGTCGTGAATCATTCATGGCTATTCCTCATACTGTGGGCCTTACTGGTGTCGACCGGCAGCGCACCCAGGAATTCCAATGCATCGCCGACGTGACCTCAACCGGCGGTCGTCTGTCACAGTTGCGCACTCTCTATCGAGGCTAGACAGTATGAACGAATTACAAGATCTGATTGATAACAACGCGCGCTGGGCCGATGCGATCAAGCAGGAAGATCCTGACTTCTTCTCCAAGCTGGCCCGTCAGCAAACCCCGGAGTACCTGTGGATCGGCTGTTCCGATGCGCGGGTGCCGGCCAACGAGATCGTCGGCATGTTGCCGGGTGATCTGTTCGTACACCGTAACGTGGCCAACGTGGTGCTGCACACGGACCTCAATTGCTTGTCGGTGATCCAGTACGCGGTAGACGTGCTCAAGGTCAAACACATCCTGGTCACCGGCCATTACGGCTGTGGCGGTGTGCGGGCCTCGATGCAGGACCGGCAACTGGGCCTGATCGACGGCTGGTTGCGCTCGATCCGCGACCTGTACTACGAGCATCGCGAGGCGTTGGGCCAGTTGCCGACCGAAGAGGAACGTGTCGACCGCTTGTGCGAGCTCAACGTAATCCAGCAGGTGGCCAACGTCGGTCATACCAGCATCGTGCAGAACGCCTGGCACCGTGGCCAGAAACTGTCGATCCATGGCTGCATCTACGGCATCAAGGACGGACGCTGGAAGAGCCTGGACACCACGATCAGTGGTTTCGAGCAGCTGCCGCCGCAGTATCGGTTGCGTCCGGTCGACGCACCCTGATCCAGGGTCAGTCGCGGTGACAGCGATGGCGCCAGTGCCGTAGGAATTTCATTCCCTGCTCATTCGGCGGTTCGTCATAGCCGGTGATCCAGCCATGACAGTTGGATGAACCGCACCGGCAGGCGAACTGCCGATACAGTTTCCGTTCGGTGCTGGCGTAGTCCATCGTCAGGTAGTCGCCTTTGTGGATGTGGGTCAGCGACCACAACCACAATTCGCTCATGTCGAGAAAGACATTCGGGTTGCAAGAATGCAGCAGCAATCCAGCGAAACGTGGGTCATACATGTGTATTTCCGGCAATATCTGCAGTGTATGCAGGCGTCGTCGGCCCACTAGAAGCCCCGATACCCTGCACATCCGTTCCATGGGGGGGAAGGCCCTTCGGGCGATGACCCCATTGCCGCGTCCGTCGCTGGTTTGATACACGTCGAAATCGCGGAACGATGGATAACCCAAGCGGGTGCTGAGTTCTTTTTCAGGATAAATGCAATCCCGGTTCTGTGAGCGAGTTCTATTTGCAATGAGGGTAGTCATGACGGTCCCTGTCGGTTTAGGGCTCTCGACTTTTTGGCGCCGGCGATCCTGCCAGCGGTCGCTATAGACATTGGTAGCTTCGCCCAAGTCGAGCTCGGCATCTACTGTCGACTCTGACAGGAGCCAAAGGCGCTTTCCCGCGTCAGCGCAAGCTTACGCGGGAAGGCGCCTCAAGGGTCAGACCGCCTCGGCAGGCAGCGGCATGGGCACTTTCAGTTGCGGAAGTTGCGACTTGATCGCCGGCGTTTCGCATTTTTTCGCTGCGTCTTCCTCACTCAGTTTACGAACCGAGGTGTAGAACAACTCGCAGGTCTTTTCCTTTTGCGTGACTTGCCAGGTCTGCGTGCACTGGTTCAGCAGGTTGCTCGGGTCGGTGCCCGGCTTGCTGCCCATGCCCGCTTGCCAGCATGCGGCACTCAGGTCCTGGCCCATGACTTTCAAGCCGGCGGCGTCGGCCTTGGCTTCGTCACCGTCGTAGTTTTCCTTGTCAGCGGCGTACCAGATATAGCTTGGGTGGTTGGAGCCCAGGACCGGCACCTTGACTCCCGCCGTCGGCGTGATGCTCGCCAGGCCGAGCACGCCCACGGTCTGGCCGTACTGGGTCTTGATCCAGTTACGCACAGGGGCGCCGAAAGCCACCATTGGCAGCGCGCTCCCGCTGGCGGTCTGGCTGACCTGCTTGACCATGGTGGTCTGGTAATCGTTGAAGTAATCGTACAGCCCCTCCAACGTCTGGCCCGCATTGGACGGTGCCGCGATGGGTGCGATGTCAATGATGGTCTGGTAGGCCGGCGTCTGGTCGGCGGCAATGCCGTTGACGGTCAGCAGCGTGGCCCAGCGGTCGGTGGTGGCCGACTCCAGGTAGTCCTGGGCCTGGGTCAGGGAGTAATCCGGCGGGAAGTGCAGCAACTCGACACTTTTGCGGTTTTCCAGGGCCATGCCCAGCGGCAGGAACAGGTACCAGTTGTAGGACCATTTCTTGTCGCTGTTGAGTTTGCTCGCGCCGTTGTACGCCAGGTCCCCGGCGTCGAGCAGGGCTTTGAGCGGTTGGCCGTAGCTCTTGGGCACTCCGCTGAAGTATGCGTGGATAACCCCTTTGTTGTTTTTGACGCTGACCTTGGCTGTGCTATAGCCGTCGCGCTGCACGCTTTGGGTCAGGTAATGCTCGACGGTCTGCTCCAGCGTCCAATCGCGAAAGCAAATGACGTTGCAGTTGTTGGGGTAGGCGAAGAGGCGAGTGACGCGTTCGGTGCTGCCCAGTTGTACATCAATGTCGGTGGCGTGGGCGGCGGCACTGAAGGCCAGGGCGGCAAAAGAAAGTACGGCGAGTTTGGACATGCTCAGATCCTTTTCAGCGTGTGGACCCCTCGAAGCAGGGTGTTTCCATACTGAAACAGACCGGGCCGAAGAAAAAGTGGGCCGATGGAAATATCGGCCCTTTTTTATGGCTTTATGGCATCGCCGGCGGCAAATAACTTAATGTTGTCCCCAGCGCCCATAGCAGCGCCAGCACCAGCGGCGTATGCACCAGTAACTGCACGAAAGAAAAACCGATCAGATCCCGGGCTTTCAGTCCCAAGACCCCCAACAACGGCAGCATGTAGAACGGGTTGATAAGGTTCGGCAGCGCTTCGGCGGCGTTGTAGATCTGTACGGCCCAGCCCAAGTGATAGTTCAGGTCGTTGGCCACCTGCATGACATAGGGCGCCTCGATAATCCACTTGCCGCCGCCGGAAGGAATGAAGAATCCCAGCACCGCCGAATAGACACCCATCAGCAAGGCGTAGGTGTCATGGGAGGCGATCTGTACGAAAAAGGTCGAGATGTGGTGGGCCAGGGTCTGGGCGTCACTGCCCTTGACCGTGGTCAGCAGCGCGGCGATCGAGCCGTACAGCGGAAACTGGATCAACACGCCCGTGGTGGTCGGCACCGCGCGGGCCACGGCGTCGAGGAAGCTGCGTGGCCGCCAGTGCAGCAAGGCGCCCAGCATGATGAACAGGAAGTTATAAGTGTTGAGGCCGGAAATGGCACTGATCGCAGGTTTGGTCGAAAACTCGTGGAACAGCCAGCCGGCGGCCAGCAGCACCAGCGCAATGATCAGCAGCGGACTGTGCTCCAGCCACTCCCCAGGTCGGGTGCGGGGCTGCAACGCCGGCATGCTGAAACTCGGATCGATCCCGCAAGCGGCGGCGTCACGGGCGCTGTTGGGGCCGGGAGCAGTGGCGTAGGCGACGATCAACGAGATCACGATCAGCGCCAGCAGCATCACGCCAGACTGCCAGAGGAAAATCGTCTGGGTAAACGGAATGACACCGGTAATGGACAGGATCGACGGCGGCAGGCTGGCCGGGTTGGCCTGCAATTGCGCTGCCGACGAAGACAAGCCCAGGGCCCACACCGCGCCCAGGCCCAAGTAGGCGGCGGCTCCGGCGGCGCGGTAGTCCATCTTCAAGTCGGTGCGACGGGCGAGGGCGCGCACCAGCAAACCACCAAATACCAGCGACAGGCCCCAGTTGAGTAATGACGCGACCATGGAAATCAGCGCTACCCAGGCCACCGCGGAGCGGCCGTTGGTCGGAATGCGTGCCAGGCGGTCAATCAATTTTACGGCCGGTGGCGAGCTGGCGACCACGTATCCGCCGATCACCACGAAGGCCATTTGCATGGTGAATGGGATCAGGCTCCAGAAGCCGTCACCGAACGCCATGGCCGCCGCCGTAGGCGTGGCGCCGATCAATTGTGTCGCCATGGCAACCACCAGCACCGCCAGCGCGGCAAAGACCCAGGAGTCCGGGAACCAGCGCTCGGCGAAACTGGAACAGCGCAAGGCGAAGCGGGCGGAACGGCTGTCTTCGATGTCGGTGGTCACGGTAATTACCTCGTTTTTATGGTTATGGGTATTGATGGCGGCAAGGCTTCAAGGGACAGGCGCAACAGTAGAACAATCCAGTGACCATGGCAGGCTTATCGGGTTCGAGGGCGTCCTGGAATATTTTCAATATGGGCTCGCGGCGCTCTTTAGAAAAAAAACGCTGCGCCGATGGCAAGGGAACAAGCCACTTAATTCTCCCGCTGTCGGAGCTGCCCAATGTTTAACAACCGCCTGAAGCAGGAGCTACTGGCTCTGCGCCAAGAACTGTCCAGTCTTATGCAAGTCAAGGAAAGCCTGGACCGTGAAATGCTTGGCCTCACCCTGGACGCCGACGGACGGATTCAATCGGTCAACCAGAACTTCCTCGACGAGATGCGTTACAAGAGCCAGGACTTGATTGGCCGGCCTGTGAATGAGCTGGTTCCCGCGTATTTGAAATCCAATGAGTTCCAGGTTCGCTTCACGTCGGCGCTGACCCGCGGCGAACACTTTTCCGGTGCCGTGCGCCTGCTGCGGGGCAATGGCCAGGAAGCCTGGCTGCGTTCGATCCTCCAGCCCGTACGGAATGTCGATGGGCGGATTCGCTATTTTTCGATGTACTCCAATGATCTGACCCGCACCATCGAGGCTTCTCGCGAGCATGAGAACCTCATCGGTGCGTTGGTGCGTTCAACGGCGGTGATCGAGTTCGATTTGGGTGGTCATGTGCTGACGGCCAATGATCGCTTCCTCAACGCCATGGGCTATAGCCTTGCGCAGATCAAGGGCAAGCATCACCGCACGTTTTGCGAGCCTGAGGAATACAACAGCGCGGCCTACGAGCAGTTCTGGAAGCGCCTGAACAGCGGTGAATTCGTGGCTGGCCGTTTCAAGCGTCTCGACAGCAGTGGTCGCGAGGTCTGGCTGGAAGCTTCCTACAACCCGGTGCTCGATGCCAACGAGCGGTTGTACAAAGTGGTCAAGTTCGCGACCAACATCACGGACCAGGTCAACCAGGAAAAAGCCGTCGCCGAAGCCGCCAACATTGCCTACAGCACCTCGTTGCAGACCGACAACAGTGCCCAGCGCGGCACGACCGTGGTGACCCAGGCGGTGGATGTGATGCGCGACCTGGCCCGGCACATGCAAACCGCTGGCGAAGGCATCGAGGCCCTGAATGAGCAATCCCTGGTGATCGGTACCATCGTCAAGACCATCAGCGGCATCGCCGAACAAACCAACCTGCTGGCGCTCAACGCCGCGATCGAAGCGGCCCGGGCCGGCGAGCAAGGGCGCGGTTTTGCGGTGGTGGCCGATGAAGTGCGACAACTGGCATCGCGCACCAGCCAGGCGACCGATGAAATCGTCGGCGTGGTCCGCCAGAACCAGGACATGGCCCGCAATGCCGTGGCCCTGATGACCGATGGCCAGCACCAGGCCGAACATGGCTTGGCCCTGGCCGCCGAAGCGGGGACGGTGATCGTCGAGATCCAGGACGGGGCGAAGAAGGTGGTCGATGCGGTGAGCCAGTTTGCCAACCAGCTATCGACTTGAGAAACCTGCCGAGCGAGCCGCCGCCATCGCGAGCACATTCAACACCCAAGCAAGCTGCCCGATTTGATCGGCGAGCGTTCAATCTCCCAGCGCTGCTCCTTCCCGCCGCGGATCCGCGCCGCCGGCCAGAGACGTTTTCCCTTGCGCATCACGCACCCGGACGATGGCCTGGGTGCCGCTGTTCATGTCGATCTCGCTCACGGTGTGGCCCTTGTCTTTCAGGGCCTGGATCAGCGTCGGGCTGAACTGCCCCTTTTCCAGTTCGGTGGGGCCGTTGCGGCTGCCGAAGTTGGGGAGGTTGATAGCGGTTTGCGGGTCCAGGTTCCAATCCAGCAGACCAATGACTGACTTGGCGACGTATTCGATGATTTGCGAGCCGCCGGGGGACCCGACAGCGGCCACCAATCTACCTTGCTGATCGAAGATCAGCGTCGGAGCCATGGATGAGCGAGGGCGTTTGCCCGGTTCGACGCGGTTGGCGACTTTTTGCCCATTCTCTTCGGGGATGAACGAGAAGTCGGTCATCTGGTTGTTGAGCATGAAGCCCTGGACCATCAAATGTGAGCCGAACGCCGATTCCACCGTCGTAGTCATGGACACCGCGCCACCCTGGTCGTCCACGGCCACTACTTGTGAGGTGGAAATACGCAGGGGGGAACGGTCCGGGGCGTAGGCCACCTGGATGCCCGGTGGGGTGCCGGGCTTGGCGACACCCATGCTTCGAGGGCCGATCAGGCTGGCACGGCTGGCCAGGTAACCTCGGTCGACCAGGCCTTTGAGCGGTACCGCGACAAAATTCGGGTCGGCGATGTATTGGGCGCGGTCGGCATAGGCCAGGCGCTCGGCTTCGGCGATCAGGTGCACCGCTTCGGCGGTGGGTTCAATGCCGGCGGGTTTAGTGGTATTGAGCGGTTTCAAGGGCGCGAGGGCGGCGCTGCTGTCGCGCTGTTCCAGGGCCTGCAATGTCCCGAGGATCTGCGCCACGGCAACCCCGCCCGAAGACGGTGGTGGCATGCCGCAGATTTGCCAGCGCTTGTAGTCGGTGCATAACGCTGGCCGCTCCCGTGCGGTGTAGCCCTTAAGGTCGTTCAGCGAAAGACTGCCGGGGTTGGCGTGGCCCTGCACCTTGGCGACGATTTCCTCGGCAACCGGCCCTTTGTACAAGGCATCGGGGCCTTCGTGGGCGATGCGTTTGAGCACGCCGGCCAAGGCTGGATTCTTCAGCACAGTGCCGACCGCTTTTGGGCTGCCATCGGCATTGAGAAAGTAGGCCGACATGTCTGGCGAGCCCGGCAACGACGGGTCGGACGCGATCAAGGCATGCAGTCTGGGAGAGATCGCGAAGCCCTGCTCCGCCAGCGCGATGGCCGGCTCGAACAGCGTCGCCCATTCGAGACGGCCATGTTTGCGATGGGCCAGTTCCAGTCCGCGCAATACCCCCGGTGTACCCACCGAACGACCGCCGATCTGCGCGGCAGTAAAGGGCATGGGTTGGCCGTCGGCCTGCAGGAACAGTCTTTCGGTGGCACCGGCCGGTGCCGTTTCGCGTCCGTCGTAAGTGCGTACGGCGTTGCCATCCCACAGCACAATGAACGCGCCGCCGCCGATGCCTGAAG
The DNA here is from genome assembly GCF_058148565.1 of Pseudomonas sp. DF11. Lineage (NCBI taxonomy): Bacteria > Pseudomonadati > Pseudomonadota > Gammaproteobacteria > Pseudomonadales > Pseudomonadaceae > Pseudomonas > Pseudomonas sp. DF11. The sequence continues at coordinate 333,613 of NZ_JBYVYN010000007.1, read as the reverse complement.
ATTGCGGTTCCACGAGGGTCAGCACCGCTTGCATCGCAATCGCCGCGTCGATGGCCGAGCCGCCACGTCGCAACATCTCCCGCCCGGCCTCGGCCGCCAACGGGTTGGCCGCGGCAGCCATGTGCTTGTCGGCGTAGCGGGTCTGTAGATCGGTGCGGTAGCCGGAGACGACCTCCGGTGGGGCAGGCAATGCCGGTGTGGTTGTGGAGGAGGGCGGGGCCTTACAGGCTGCGAGTGTCAGAGCGAAAGCCAGCAGCGAAACGGCTGACAGGCGATGAAAGTTCGGTTTCAGATCTGTAGGCACGTGTCACTCCATCCGTGGGCTTGGGATATAGAGGCTGACTGTAGCCATGGGAGGCGTGTGGCGCAAATCGCAGCGGATTTGAATGAAGTGAATCCGTGGCGGGGCAAACCTTGGATGATTGACGGTGCCAGCCTCTCGCTTTCCCTGGCTGAGTTAATGAGCTGGGCGTGAATGGCATGTAGCTCTAAGGCGTAGCTTTTTCTTCATATCAGCTTGCAGATAACAAAATCTCAGCTATTTCTCCATACCAATAAATATCATAAAGCCATCACTTGGATGTGGAACATGGGGAACAAAAAAATCATCTGGTCATGCTTAGTCATAAGCATCGCATTGACGTCTGGTTGTGCGTCACTGCAAAGAAACCTCGGTTTGCCATCAATCCCTAAGGAACCTCTTTGGCCGTGGACTGAGGAGAAGCAGCCTTGTACGGCTCAATGTGAGGAGAAAGACGCCGTGAAAGCTTATGCGGCAGCGATCACTTATTGCATTGAACTCCAGCGCTATATGGGGCAAGGCAGCGGAGCGATAAGCTCGGGACGATTTATGTTAGCTGCAACCGGTACTTTGGCTGGTGCGGTATTCGCACCCATGGCCAAAGGTTCTGCTTCAACGGCTTGGTCGGGCTTATCTGGCTCAACAAATGCCCTTCAGGCAGCCGTCGATGAGAATTTCTCGGGCGTCTTAGCGCTGAAGCGCAGAGCGAGTGTCGCAACTGCCGGCAAAGACGGTATCGTGGGATATCCAAAGGGAGGAAGTGCGAATGATCGAGTCTATGCTTCGGTCACCATGGCTTTTAACTGCGCTGTCGCACCTGCAGGCGTCGAATCTGCGGCGATCAAGGCAGTCAGTGAAGCGGCAGTTGTAAGCTCATCCATATCATCTGACCAACCGAATATACAGTCAGTGCCTCCAGCAGCACCGCCAACTCAGCCTGTAGCCCCCACCCCGCCCTAGGCGGGTTTCTTGGTGATCCATAGACTGTTGAGCCTGTCCAGAATCCGTCTGGGGTCTGTTAGGGGGGAGACGCCCAGGCAGGTTACTTTGACGGGGCGGGCGCGGGCTCCTCTCATACCTGTCTCACATTCCGCCAGAGCCTGCTCAAATTGTGAAAGGCTGCGCCTCAGGTATTGACCTATTTCAAGTCTTTTGCATTTCTCGAAATAGCTGTTCGCCAAGGTCCTGGGCGGCGCTTCTGAAGCTCGATAGCGATGTTGTATTCAGTGAAGTGAGCGAAGTAAGCGAGATCTGTCAGCACTAGGCTGACTCTGATATCAGCGCCTTCTAAGTAACCACGCTTATGAAGTTCGGGAAGCAGTTTTGGCATCAGTCCGGGGATGAGTCGCTCCAGACATTCGAGAAAGTCATGCTCTTTATCCATCTCTGTAATCGCAAATATGCTGTGGCCAGAGAACACATATCCACCGCCAATAGGTGCATATGTAGTGCCATCGCTTACTTGAACGAATGAGTTGTATCGTTTCTTGCGCAGTGTTTTGCGCTGATCAGATGTCAGTTTCTCTGCTGGCTGCATTCCTTTGAGAACCCAATGTGCAATCGACTCAGGCCAATTTCTGTGGATCGTTTCTACTATGTCAGCATCCGTCCAATCATCATGGCTGTAGATGCTGATTGCGTAAAAGTCGTCCTCGGTTACTCGAGCAAAGAGGAGCGGTCCTGTTCGGGCAATGTAGCGACCCTTTAGCTCTGTGCCTAGATGTAAGTGATATACACCCCAATCGCTGAGCATCAGATCAGTTTTACCAATTTCATCTATGAGCTTGCTCAGGTGCGGGGACAGGTCCTGACCTTGTTCTACTTTTTTTTTGATCTGTGTCCAGCCAAGTAGGTGTTCTGGCGGGCAATGAAAAACATCCGATACTAGGAGCGCTCGAGGCTTCACGGGTATACGTCGTTGCGCTGCGTTGAAGTAGTGGACGGGCACGTCCTCAGTGATTCCTTTCGTGTCGAGCCCCCATTTCGCTCCCATAATTTCTTTGAGCATGTCGTGCCAGTCGGCCTTAAAGTCCATTATCAATTCCATTTTGGCGCCCTCCGGCTCGCGTCTTTTGATCTTATACGCCTAGTACTATTTGTAAGGGGTGCCGAGCTTGTCGGTCCGGCACGCCTAGAAACATGGATGCGAACTGCGATTTGATCGTGTATGCAGAACTCGTCCATGGAAGTGTTCTCAAATCTGCTTTGGTTAAGCGTACACAGTCAATTTCATGCCAGTCGCGACCACTTGGTACTCGGTCTCAGAAACCTGGTTCACAGCTCCGCCTCCCTGAATTTGATAACGCTTCAATCCAGGCGTGTGCCTTACCTCGCCACTAAGCAATCGTTCTGTGAGCACGTCTTGGAATACCTGAATCTGATAATCCAAATTGTCTGGCCCTACCGCAACGATTTGTCCCGCGTACTGTTCAGCCATTTTGGTGTCTCCGTTGAGTTTGAACAGCAACAATAGCCGCAGTTTGTTCATGCCGTGGGGGGAAATTGCAGCGATCCGTCTGTGGAAAAAGTATCGGAGAGTTGCTCCCCATTCGGGGGCAGCGGTTCGCGCACAATGGTGGTTACGAGCCTGCTGGCAGTTGATCGTGCATACCAGCGTCGCGCAGCTCGCTCCCAGAGAGAATACGCGGGTTCCAGGGGGCGTTAAGGAGGTGCGTGAAGCCATGCGTGAATTGCTCAGCCTTGAGTCCGACGGAGTTCGTCCATGCAACGGTTTTAGCGTTGCGCTACTGCGACGGCTCAATGAGCTCGACGTGAAAAACTACCTCACTTGGAATCGTCACACCCGCCTCTGGGCGAATTGAGACCTCCTGCTCTTCTGGAAATTTTGGTTGCTCTGACTCCATGGCGATCACGCCGTATCTGTCAAACAGCGCGTCATCGATCCAGTAGACAACACCTGGCACTACGTTCCCCTCTCTATCATGCGTAGCGAAGAATTCTGCAGTCTCTTTGTTTCGCGTCGTGGAGATAAACGCGGAGCCCCACGTCCCTGTTTCTATCTGTTGAGCATTAACGGCGTTTTCTATGGAGTCTCCATAGGTGAAAGTCCCATCATGGCGTGCTTTGCCGTCGTATTTTGGGGTCACCGTTGTCTTCTCGCCGCTCACCTTGATCAAACCTGCTGATGCGGTGTGAGTCGTGAGCGAGACGCCTCTATAGAGCATATTTCCACCTCTCGATGAGCGTAAACGGTAGGTATCAGAATGGATACTGGGTCGTCTGATGAGGGCCAGCGATTTAACAAAACTCAACATCTGATCGAGGAGACGAATCTATCAAAACCTGACATTTATTTGAGTGCTGTGCCTAGCGCGATGTTGAGAAATGTTGAAGTGGTACCTAGTCGGAGCGGATTTGTGCGTGGCCAACACGGCCTGTTAGCAAATGTTAGTGTCCTAGCGGGTGTAGGCGGTCGCTCTGTTACCCATTGCGGATGTGGTTGTGGAGGAGGGCGGACCTTGCAGGCGATGAAGATTCGGTTTGAGGTATGTAAGCACGTGTCACTCCATCCGTGGGCTTGGGATATAGAGGCTGACTGTAGCCATGGGAGGCGTGTGGCGCAAATCACTCATTCCCTGAACGTAGGAGCTGCCTCGCGATGGGTGTCAGGCCGGTTTGTTTTCTTCGGGCATAAAAAAACGGCTTATCTTTCGATAAGCCGTTTTTAGTACTTGGTGGCTACACAGGGACTTGAACCCCGGACCCCAGCATTATGAATGCTATGCTCTAACCAACTGAGCTATGTAGCCAAGTGGCGCGCATTATTCGCCGGTAACGAGGATGTGTCAAGCGTAAATCTGAAATATTTCTCTGCGCTTTCAACCGCTTATCAATCCTCGCTGTAAATACCTGTCAACCGAGTTGAAATCTCCCTGTATTGGCACTCAAGGCCTGGCTTCCCTTGCTCAGGGTATCCGCCGCCAGGTTCACGGCCCGTGCGCCATCGAGCAAGCGCATCGCCGCCTGGTCGACCTGCTGGATATTGCCACTGACCTCGTCGGCGGTGCTGGCTTGTTCATCCACGGCGGTGGCGATTTGCGCCAGGGTGTCGGTGACGCTTTGCACCGCGCTGGCAATTTCTCCCAGGCGTTCGCCAAGACCGGTGACGGCTTGGGCGTCGGACTGGGCCTGGCCGCAGGCGGCTTCCATCAGGCTGACGGCTTCGTTGACCGTGGCGCGCAGGCTGTCGACGGTGGCGGCAATCTGTTGCGTGGAGGATTGGGTGCGTTGTGACAGGCTGCGCACCTCGTCGGCCACTACCGCGAAACCACGGCCCTGTTCTCCGGCGCGAGCCGCTTCGATGGCGGCATTGAGAGCCAGCAGATTGGTCTGCTCGGCCACGCCACGAATGGTATCGACCACCAGTTGAATCTGTTGCCCCTGTTCACTGACCCGCCCCAGTGCGGCGGCGGTGTCGTTGAGTCGCTGGTTGAGCTGCTGGATGCTCGCCGTGGTGCGTTGGCTGTCGACGCTGCTGTCGGTGGCAATGCGGCGGGTTTGCTGGGCGCTGTCGGATGCCTGTTCACAACTCTTCGCCACGCCCTGGGAGGTGGCGGCCAGTTGCGTCGCGGCGGCAGCGATCTGGCTGATCTGCATCTGTTGGGCTTCGACTTCTCCCAAGGCGCCGCTGGAGTGTGTATTGAGAGTGCGCACGGCGTCGCTCAACTGCAACGTTTCGTGGTCCACACCCAGCAGGCTGGTGCGCAACTGCACCACGGCAACGTTGAGGGCGGTGCTGATGGCCGCCAGTTCATCACGCCCTTGCACCGGTACTTGCAAGCTGAGATTGCCATCGCGCAGGGCTTCGGCCAGCAGGGTGATACCGCTGGCGCTGCGTCGGATCGACGCTTGCAGGCAAACAAAAAGGTACAGCGCGGCCAGCAGCAGGCAGCCCAGCACCGTCGCTACGAGGGTGAATTGGCGAATCGCCGAACCGTGGTAGTGCTCCAGTCGTGTATCCAGTGCCACCAGCGACTGTTGGCGCAGGGTCGCCAGGTCGGTGAGGAGGGCGTCCAGGTGTTTTTCGAAGTCCTCGGGCTTGAGGTTGATGGAGCCGCCGAACACGCCGTCATCCAGCACTTTCAGGCCGGCATCCAAGTGCTTGAGGCTGCCCTGGTACTGTCCGGCCCAGGTTTGCAATTCGCTGGGCAGATGGGTTTCCAGGAGTGCTCCGGTCTTGACCAGTTGGTCCCGGGCGTCGCCGATACGGCTGCGCAGGTCCCGCAGTTGCAGGCGACTCTGCAGCGTGAATTGGCCTGACACCACGGAGGCCTGGCCGACGCTGGCCAGGCGGCCGACCCGTTCGATCAGGTCGGGCGTCTGCTGAGTGGAAATCTGGGTCAGCAGATAGGTTTCCAACCAGGAGGCGAGGGTCAGGCGGTTGTCCATGACCATCTGTTCGCGCAAGGCTTGCAGGGCGCTGAGGGCTGCGGTGAAGCGGTCGTAGCCGTCGGGCCACCAACCCACGCTGCCGAGGCTTTTCGAATCCAGACCGTTGAGGCTGGTTTGCAGGGTTTGATAGCGGGCGAGGGTATCGGCTTCAGCCCCTTCGGCTTGCAGGGTAGTGGCCAGGTCACTGGCGGCCTGGTTGAGGGCCGGTTGAACGGCATCGAATGCAGCCATGGCGGCCAGTGTCGCCGGGGTTGGTTGTCGATTGGTTTCGGTGGCACGCCAGCGGGCGGCGCGGTTGCGCTGGGCAGTGAGCAGATTGTCGAGGTTATCCAGGGCCAGCAATTGGCGCACCCCGGTGCGTTCCCCGGAAATCAGGCTGAGTTTGTCGCGATAGTCCTGGCCGATGAGCCACAGGCTGCCCATGAGCGGCAGGATAAAAAGCAGGAACAGTAATTGGAATTTGCGGGCGAAGCCGAAATGCCCCAACAACCTGATTCCGGGTGATAAAAAAGCCTGCATGCCCATACTCCCCTGAACACCCTTGCACTGTTTTTGTGCGTTTCTACACAAGTGCCAAAACGGGTGCCCTTTTAAAAGGCCTCGAAAGTTTGTCCAAATCGGCTTGGTAGGCCTGCTCTGTAGCGAAACTTCCCATTCTCGGTCCCCTTTGTAAGGGGCCGCGTTGTAGCTGATTAACAAGGCAAGATTCAGACCATGGCGTTGGGCTATCACCTTGGATTTCGACAATTTTTCAAGGTCGATAGCTAGCTAAGGGGATAGCCTTGCTGCACCGAAAAATGGCACATTGACCTACCTGCCCGTGTGCGCCCTCTGTCGTATGGAAACTCCCATGGCTATCAGCAATACCCCGGCTGTCACCCCACCCGTTACCGCCTCGGCGCAAAGCAGTCCGTTGGTCATGCGGATCATCGGCGCCGTGGCGCTGGCGCACCTGATCAACGACTTGATCCAGGCGGTGCTGCCCTCGATTTATCCAATGCTCAAGGACAGCTATGGCCTGACGTTCACCCAGGTTGGCTTGATCACCTTGACGTTCCAGTTGACCGCTTCTTTGTTGCAGCCTTGGGTCGGTTATCACACTGACCGCCACCCCAAGCCCTGGCTGCTGCCGGCCGGGACGGTGTGCACGCTGGTCGGCATTGTGATGATGTCCATGGTCGGCAGTTTTGCCTTGATCCTGTTGGCGGCGGCATTGATCGGCATCGGCTCGTCGACCTTCCACCCGGAAGCGTCGCGGGTGGCGCGATTGGCCTCGGGCGGCCGCTTCGGGCTGGCACAATCGACGTTCCAGGTGGGCGGTAACGCCGGCTCGGCCTTTGGCCCGCTGCTGGCGGCGGCGATCATCATTCCCTACGGGCAAGGCAATGTGGCCTGGTTCGGGTTGTTCGCACTGTTTGCGCTGTTCGTGCTGTACCGCATCAGCCGCTGGTACGCCGACCACCTGAACTTGTTCAAGCTCAAGCAAGGCCAGGCGGCCACCCATGGTTTATCCAAAAGGCGGGTCTTGAGTGCGCTGGTGGTGCTGGGGCTGCTGGTGTTTTCCAAGTACTTCTACATGGCCAGCTTCACCAGCTACTTCACGTTCTATCTGATCGAGAAGTTCGACTTGTCGGTGGCCTCTTCGCAGTTGCACCTGTTCCTGTTTCTCGGAGCAGTGGCGGCGGGGACTTTCTTCGGCGGGCCGATTGGCGATCGGATCGGGCGCAAGGCGGTGATCTGGTTCTCGATCCTCGGCGTGGCACCGTTCACCTTGATCCTGCCTCACGTCGACCTGCTGTGGACCAGCATCCTCAGCGTGGTCATTGGCTTCATCCTGGCCTCGGCGTTCTCGGCCATCGTTGTGTATGCCCAGGAGCTGGTGCCGGGCAATGTCGGGATGATCGCCGGCGTGTTTTTCGGGCTGATGTTCGGTTTCGGCGGGATTGGCGCTGCGCTGCTGGGGCACTTGGCAGACATCCGGGGTATCGAGTACGTGTATTGGCTGTGTTCGTTCCTGCCATTGTTCGGGGTGTTGGCGATTTTCCTGCCGAGAACCAAAAAAGCCTGATCTACATTCAGATGGCCGTGACCCATGAATATTTGAGCTTATGCTGAAAAATCTTTTGATCAGAACGGTGACCGCCGCCATGGGTAAGCGTAAACGCAAGACATTGCCGAAGGACTTCGGTCAGTTGCTGGAGCAGGCCTCGTTTGCCGAGCTGGTCGCCGTGTTCGATGAATGCGAGCTTGAAGCCACCGGCGGTTACAGCAAGAGCACCGCGCTGGGCTTCTACAACTGTCCCGATGAACTGGCCCGCTGGCTGGTGGAGCAGGGCGCCGACATCAATGCCCGTGACACTTACCAACGAACACCCCTGCACCATCGCAGTTCGAGTTGGATCGGCGGTGTCGACCTGCTACTGGATCTGGGCGCCGATATCGAGGCGCAGGATTACCAGGGCTACACGCCGCTGCATGCCGCGGCCAACAGTCACAAAGCCGAGGCCATCGCTGCCCTGATCCGCCGCGGCGCCAGCGTCGATGCCAGGAGTCGGCAGGGACAGGGTGTGCTGCATATTGCCCTGGCGACTACCCGCAATGCCGATATCGAGGCCACCGCGAAAATCGCCCAGACTCTGCTGGCGGCAGGGTTGCAACCCGATGACGGCATGCTCGCCGAGGTGCAGCGCATCGGCCGTGAATTCGAGTTTCATCGGGCCTCTTTCAACCCGGACTATCTCGAGGCAACGGACGCTGCCCTGGCCAGTCTTTATCGTCTTTTCGACGTCACTCCCGTTGCCTCCCGCAAGGTTCACGACGGTCAGGCCGCTATCGTCGTCACGGCCAACGGCTGGCCTGACCAGCATCAGCAACTGTGGGAGCTGCTGGTGCCATCCTCTGGTGCCGCAGCGACGATGCAAGGTGAGGTGATCCGCATCAGTGGCCGTATCTCCCGAGAGATTCACCACAACGGCTCGGCCAACTGGGACGCGGATTTCAAAGCGATGTTGGCGGCTCTGGTTGACCACGTGGGCAGCGCCGTGTCCTTGCCGGCGGCCGAACTCGCTGAAACACGGGCGCTGGCAGTTGCTCTGCGCAATGGCAACGATGACGCCGAGCACACTGATCGTCTTTGTGAATTGGCTGTGCGCTGGGTCATCGCCAACCCGCAGCCGGTGCCATTGGCGATGCCCTCCTATAGTCGATAACGCGACGGGGTGCCCAGCCCTTTTCAGGATCAAATGGCCCGGCGTGACGCCTCAGATATTCCCGGTAAGGCACGGTGTTCACGTCGCTTGTGGACACTTTCATCCGGATGATGGGGCCCGGCGAATTACGCCTAAAGCACTATTTTGTATAAGTCCTAAGTTCGATTTTGTACAAATCTCGACCGTGTTAATTTGCTGTTGTGGTTATTGGTCTGAATGGATTCTGCGGCATTATTCAAGGGTGACCCTGTGGTTACCGGACAAGCAGGTTTCGCATTCTTTCCAGCTATCGCCCTTACTGTCCTGGACATAAGGCCTTCGGTTCCTGACTTGAATACCTCTTCTGCTTTTTTGCCCCCAACCTGCCACGTTTCAAATACTTATAAAGCAGCTGTATCGCCGTGCCCTTTCCAGGCGATTGCCTCGTAGGCCGCGTAAACAGCCGTGATCGATGCTTATTCGCCGCGTCGTGCATGAGTTAGAGACCGTCGTCTTTAACGCTGGCAATAAATAGAATCAGGCAGGGGATGATATGAAGTTCAAATCATTGCAGGCACGCATTTGTGTCACGGCAGGCATCTGCCTGTTTGTTTCATCGGTCAGTCTGATTGTCTACGGGCTCTTTACCGCACGGGCCAACGAGCAATATGTGGCCACCGAAGTCTCGGCGCTGGTGGAAAAATCCACCATCCGGGAAATTCAGAACCTGGCCGAATCCCGGGCCAATGCCATTCAGGCCAAGTTGCAAAATGCCCTGGATGCGGCCCGCACCATGGCCAATGCCTTTGCCGCCAGCAAGGCCACGCCAAGCCCCCTGGCATTGGGCCGGGAACAGATCAATACGGTGCTGCTCGGCGTCCTCAAGGACAACCCCGATTTCAATGGCACCTATTCCTGCTGGGAACCGGATGCGCTGGACGGACAGGATCTGGCATCGCGCAACACCCAGGATGGCAGTAATCCACAGACGGGGCGCTTCACGCCTTACTGGACACGCAGCGCCGGTGGTCATGTCGCGGTGCAACCGTTGGTCGAGTATGACTCGCCGGATCGTCACCCCAATGGTGTGCCTAAAGGCGGCTGGTACAGCGGCCCGCGCGACACCCTGAAGGAAAGCGTATTGGACCCCATTCCTTACGTGGTCCAGGGCAAAAACGTATGGCTGACCACCTTGTCGGTTCCGATCGTCGCCAATGGCAAGTTCTACGGTGTGGTCGGGGCGGACTACGATATCGCCTTTATCCAGAAACTCAGCGAGCAGATGTCCGCCGAGCTCTACGGTGGCAAGGGCACGGTGTCGATCCTGAGTAACCAGGGGCTGGTAGTCGCGGACAGCCAGCGCACTGATCTGATTGGTCAGTCCATCAAGGCCTTGCTGCCTGAGTCCTGGGAAAAAGTGCTGAGTGATATCCAGGGCGGTCGTAGTGACGGCTTGCTCAACCCTCAAACCCAGAACATCGAAGTGCTGATGCCCATTACGCTCGGTCGTACTGGCAAGCCCTGGGCGGTATTGATTCGTCTGCCCAAGGCCGTGGTCATGAGCCAGGCCATTGCCTTGGAGCAGGAGTTGCAGGCACGCAGTATCAGCAACAGCATCTGGCAAGTCTCGGTGGGCTTGGGTATTTCGCTGCTGGCCCTGGCCGCCCTGTGGTTTGCCGCCGCGAAGATCGTCGGGCCGATTCGCGAGGCCGCGGCCTTGGCCGGCAACATCAGCCTGGGGGATTTCTCCCGTCGCTTGGTGCAGAAATCCGAGGATGAAGTCGGGCAGTTGTCTGCGGCCCTTAACGACATGTCTGAAAGCCTGCAACGGCAAGTGCGGGTGGCCGAGCGCATTTCCGAGGGAGACCTGGACCTGGAGGTCCGCTTGTCTTCGCCCCACGATACCCTGGGCAAGTCACTGGAGAAGATGGTCAGCAACCTCAACCAACTGATTTCCGAGGTTCAAATCAGCGCCACCCAGATTACCGGCAGTTCGGCGCAGGTCACCGACCTGAGCCAGTCACTGTCCGATGGCGCCTCCAATTCCGCCTCGTCCATCACCGAAATCAGTGCGGTGATGACGCAAATGGCGGCGCAGACCCGGGACAACGCCGCCAACGCCAAGAAGGCCGATGAGCAATCCCAGGCGTCGCGAGCCGATGCGGGGGAGAGCGACAAATTGATGAGCGAGCTGATTGCCGCGATGGCCGAGATCGACAATTCGGGCAAGGACATCACCGCGATCATCACCACCATCGATAACATTGCCGCACAAACCAATTTGCTGGCGCTGAACGCGGCCATCGAAGCGGCCCGGGCCGGTGAGCTTGGGCGCGGTTTTGCCGTGGTGGCCGATGAAGTGCGCAGCTTGGCCGCCCGCAGCGCCGAGGCCGCCCAGCAGACGGCCGCGCTGATCGCTGACTCCTCGAGCAAGACGCAACGGGGCATGATCATCGCCGGCCGGACCGCCGAATCGCTGAAGAACATCGTCAATGGAACCAGCGCGGTTTCCAACCTGGTTTCGTTGATCTATCAAGCCTCCAGCGAGCAGGCTTCGGGCTTGCAGCAGGCCAGCATCGGCTTGGAGCAGATCGATGAAGTGACACAGAAAAACCAGTCCAACTCACAAGAGTGCGCGGTGGCGGCCAAGGACCTTTCGGAACGGGCATCGCTGATGCAGCGTGTACTGGGGCGCTTCAAGGTCAAAAGGAGTTAGTTTTTTCCAACCCGCTCCAGGCGCCAGCCTGGGGCGTGATGATGCTAAATCCCCTGTATCAGCGAGTGATACCGGGGATTTTTCAGTTTAGGTAAGTGGTCTGGCTGGGTTTATCCGCTGACTGCGGATGATCGCAATTGCATTGCTTTGCCCAGCGCAAGCTCGATAACGCCCTTGAGGGTGTACTATCGATACTTGCCCATCGGATATCAGTTAGCTATGTCCACGCTAAGCGAAGAGAGCCGTCAGATCGTAGCTTCTCTGACGCACCGCGTCGGCCCCAACGCTGACATTGCCAAGACCGCCGACGCGATCATTTCGATTTTGCAGGATATCGAGGCGGCCCTTACGCCCGTCATCGGCCAGCAAGGGGTTGCCGCGCTTTACGCCGCAGCCTGCATCTGTGTGGGGCTGCCCATCCGCGCCTGACCAGTACCTGCGACAAGGTACAGCCCGGCCAGGTCCTGACGGCCCTTAAATCCGTACTCGTTGAGCAAAGCGAAGCCGATGCGCTATTTTTCGGTGAAATGTTGCTGACTATTTTCTACGAGTTGCTGACCACGTTGATCGGGCCTTCGCTCACCGCACGTTTGCTTCGTGGCGTGTGGGAACCTTCCTTGAGCGACACCCCTTCGCAGGAAAATTCGCCATGAGCACCAAAGTGACTATCAACCGCTTGGCCACCGGCGTGCCAGGGCTGGACGAGGTCTTGGGCGGAGGATTGCCGGAGTTTTCCTTCAATCTGATCGCCGGCCCGCCCGGTTGCGGCAAGACCACCCTCGCGCACCAGATGATGTTTGCCCTGGCGACCCCCGAGCGTCCCGCGCTGTTTTTTACCGTGCTGGGCGAGCCGCCGCTGAAGATGCTGCGTTATCAGCAGCAGTTCGATTTCTTCGACAGCGACGCGATCAATCAGTCGATCCGCTACGTCAACCTGGCTGACGACACCCTGGCCGGGGATCTGGACGAAGTGCTGCGACGCATTGTCAGCGAGGTGGAGGCTCACTCCCCGGCGCTGGTGTTCGTTGACTCGTTCCGTTCGGTGGTGCTGGCCAGTCAGACCCAGGACAACCCGAATAACAACCTGCCGCAGTTCGTCCAGCAACTGGGCATGTTGATGACCACCTGGCAGGCCACGACTTTCCTGATCGGCGAATACTTTACCGAAACCGATACCAACCCGATTTTCACCGTGGCCGATGGGCTGATCTGGCTGCGCCAGAGCGTCCAGCGCAACTCCATGGTGCGCAAGATGGAAATCATGAAGATGCGCGGCCAGCCGACGCTGCCGGGTCTGCACACCTTCCGTATCGCTTCGTCGGGGATCAAGGTATTTTCCCCCGCACCCTTCAACTCGGGCGAATCGCCACTGGCATTTCCCATCAAGCGCCTGGCCATGGGCGTACCGCAGCTCGATGAAATGCTCGGCGGTGGCCTGCCACGCGGGTATTCCTTGTTAGTGGCGGGGCCGTCCGGTTCGGGCAAGAGCATCCTGGCGGCGTCCTTTCTCGCCGAAGGCGTGCGCAACGGTGAAACCGGCGTGATTGCGGTGTTTGAACAGCGTCCCAATCATTCCCAGAACCCCACGCTCGCCAACCTGATTCAATCTGGAAAAATCGGTCTGGTGGATAGCCGCGCGCCGGATCTGTCCATCGATGAAATCGTGCACTTGCTGCTCAGCGAGATCGCCCGCCTGAAAGCGACCCGGGTGGTCATCGATTCGCTGTCGGGCTTCGAACTGGCGCTGGCGCCGACCTTCCGCGAAGACTTTCGCGAGTCGTTGTCGCGCATGGTCACGGCGCTGACCAGCGCCGGCGTCACGGTGTTGCTGACTTCGGAGTTGGAGGATCGCTACACCGACCTGCGTTTCAGTCCTTACGGCACGGCGTTTCTCACCGACGCCATCATCGTTCAACGCTACATTGAAGTGCAGAGCCGTTTATTGCGCATCATGGCCGTGGTCAAGGTCCGCGCCAGCGCTCACTCTGATGAGTTACGCCTTTATCGCATCGACGACAACGGTTTACAGATCGGCGAAATGTTGCCGGATCGGGAGGGGTTGCTCGGCGGTCGGCCTACCCTGCAACGTTCCGGCCATGGCACGGGATGAGTCACGGCCATGGATAAGGGCAATGGCAAGAGTGAGCAAGCGAAGGCCACGGTCGCTCGCGAGTTGTTCTTGCTTGGCCAGAAAACCGTCGAGGCGCGGGCGGTGTTGGCGGCGTTGCAGAAGGAGCTGAGCGACGCCAACACCCAACTCGCCGATAAGCAACAGATCGAGCAGTTGATCGAGGCCAACCAGCAGTTGGTCCTGGCGATCCTGTCGGCCCAGTCCGAGGCGGAGAAGCCAAAAAACACACCGGCGGCAGAGCAACAACAGCTGTATCTGGATATGCGCGAAGCCAATGAACTATTGGTTATCGCCGCCCTCAGCGCGCAACACCTGAAGGCTTCGGCCGAACGCGCGCTGGAGCGCCAGCGTAGCGTCCTCGCCCTGGTGGCCCATGAACTGCGCAATCCGCTGGCCCCCATCAGCATGATTGCCGACCGGCTGTCGCGGGTGCCCAGTGAGGAACTGCCGCGCATGCAGAAGTTGATCGAAGGCCAGGTGCGGCACATATCTCGATTGATCGAAGACTTGCTCGACGTCTCTCGGGTCAAGACCGGTAAGTTTCGCCTCGATTGCCAGGTTGTCGATATCGTCCAGATCATTCGTGAGTCCGTCGACAATTGCCGGCCGGTCATGCTCGCGCGGGACTTGCATTTGAGGACCGAATTACCCGAGTGTGCCTTGTCGATGAACGGCGACCCGGTGCGGCTGGCTCAGATTCTCGGCAACTTGCTGGGCAATGCCGCCAAGTACACACCCGCTGGCGGCACCGTCAGGCTTTCGGCTACCGTCGAGACCGGCCTGTTGGAAATCAGCATCCGCGATAGCGGTATCGGGATCTCGGCCCAGGCGCTGCCGTTCATTTTCGAGCCATTCGTGCAGGACGTTCACGCCGTCGGTTTCAACGGTGCAGGCTTGGGCATTGGTTTGACGGTGGTGCGCGAGCTGGTCGAAAGCCATGGCGGCACAGTGATTGGCAAGAGCGGGGGAGATGGCCAGGGGAGCGAGTTCATCGTGAGGTTGCCATTGGTGAGTCAAGCCACGTAAGGCTACATTCACCGTGACGCTTCCACTTTCCAGGCGTCTACGACTTTAATGGCCAGTGTTGGCGCTCTACATCCTGGAAGAGGCAGATCCTTTTATGATCATCAAACCGCGCGTACGTGGCTTTGTCTGTGTGACGACCCACCCCACTGGCTGTGAAGCCAACGTCAAGAGTCAGATCGACTACGTGACCGCCCAAGGCCCCATCACCGATGGGCCAAAGAACGTACTCGTGATCGGTGCATCGACCGGCTACGGGCTGGCTGCGCGGATAACCGCCGCTTTTGGTTGTGGCGCCAAGACCCTGGGGGTGTTTTTCGAGCGTGAAGGTGATCCAGGCAAGCTTGGCACCGCTGGTTGGTACAACACTGCGGCCTTTCACTCGTTCGCCGAATCAGAGGGGCTCTACGCCAAGAGCATCAACGGCGATGCGTTTTCCGATGAAATCAAACAACAGACCATCGACGTCATCAAGCGCGACTTGGGCAAGATCGACCTCGTTGTCTACAGCCTGGCCGCGCCACGCCGCACGCACCCCAAGACCGGTGTGGTATTGAGTTCTACCCTCAAGCCGCTCGACAAGGCCGTGACCTTGAAGGGTGTGGATACGGATAAAGAAGTGGTCAAGGACACGACCCTGGAACCGGCGACCCAGAGCGAAATCGATGGCACGGTGGCCGTGATGGGCGGCGAAGACTGGCAGATGTGGATCGATGCCCTGCACGACGCGGGTGTCCTGGCCGACGGGGCGAAAACGACCGCGTTCACCTACCTGGGCGAAAAGCTGACGCATGACATCTACTGGAATGGTTCCATTGGCGCGGCCAAGAAGGACCTGGATCAGAAAGTCCTTGGTATTCGTGAGCGATTGGCTGACCTGGGGGGCGATGCGCGGGTCTCGGTATTGAAAGCCGTGGTGACTCAGGCCAGTTCTGCGATCCCGATCATGCCGCTGTACCTGTCATTGCTGTTTAAAGTCATGAAGGCGCAGGGCACGCACGAGGGGTGTATCGAGCAGGTTCATGCGCTCTACAAAGACAGCCTGTACGGCCATTCTCCCGTGATGGACGAGGAAGGGCGCCTGCGCGTGGACTACAAGGAACTGGCTCCCGAAGTCCAGGATCGCGTCAAGCAACTCTGGGATCAGGTCAGCACCGATAACCTTTACGAACTGACGGATTTTGTCGGTTACAAGGCGGAGTTCCTGCGTCTCTTCGGTTTCGGCATCGAAGGGGTGGACTACGAGGCTGACGTCGATCCGGACGTGAAGATTGCCAATCTGGTCCAGGCATAGGCCATAAGTCTGGAGGCTGCCTCGACGCTTCATGCAAGAGGCAGCTGCTTCTCCTGGCCCTGAATAATTTTGTTGGGGGTGCGGGATAGCGAGACTTCTTTGTTATCCTGACGGCCTCTTTCATGGATGAACGCCGAGATAAACCATGGCTAACGACACCCCGTCACGCATCGGGACAACTCTGCTGGGCCTGCTTTTTGCCCTGATTGGCATTGGCTTGTTGGGCATTGCCGTCAATCTCACAATCGATCGACGCGACTTTCTCGCCCGGGCACAGACTGCCGATGGCATTGTCAGCCACTTGAATGCCGGTGGTTCGCATCCTGAGATCGCTTTCACCACCGCCAGCGGCGAAAAAATTTCCTACCCCCAAGGCGGCTTTATCTTCGGTTACCAGAAGGACCAGCCGGTGCGGGTGCATTACTTGCCCGAGCAGCCGGCGGGCAGCGCCATCGTCGATGCCCCGGCCGCCCTGTGGGGCACTTCTGGGGTACTGGGATTCATCGGCCTGGTGTTCACTTTTGTCGGCCTGCTGAAAGCCATCCGGCCGCGCGGCCGCGGTGCGGTTCATTCACATAAAGGACTTTGAACGTATGAGCTACAACATCCCACTCCCGGTCAATGAAAGTCGTTGGCAGTACCAGACCGCCAGCGGTGGTGGCCTGACTGTGGTCATGGTGGCGGGCAGTGGCGGCTCGATTATCCTGCGCTCGCCCCAAGGCGAAGACATCAGCTATCGCTATGGCGGGGTCGGCGTGGGTGCCGGGTTTGGCGCGAGGCTGCCGCGCTTCGGCAAGATCAATATCCAGATCAAGGGCAAGGGCGTGAGTGCGGCCGGTGCGGCTGAGGCGTTTCCCAGCACCGGCAAGGTCTTCGTCAGCGACGCCCTGGTCAGTCGCGACCTGACCAGTGACGACATCACCGGCCCTTGCATGTATACCGAAGTGGGCGTGGGCCTGGGGATTGGCGGCTCGGCCACGGCTCTGCTGTTCGGGCTCGATCCCAAGCTGCTGGCATTGTCGATGGCGTTGAACGCCAACCCGGCGACCGCGCTCATCGCGTCCACCACGGTCAACCGGCAGTTGGCGAAGTCGGCCAAGGGCGCGTTGGTCATGGCAGGCATTAATGCGGGTTTGCAGGCCGGTGGTGGCGGGGCGATCTATATAGGCTATCTGTTCTAGGCCGTAGCGACTCTCAAGTACCTCCATCACCACACCCATGAAAAAGCCGCGAACCAACGCGGCTTTTTTGCTATGCGCACCTTTCTCAGCCCTCCAGCGAGGCCAGACGGCTAAAAAAAGCCACCGGTCGGACGCTGCTCCTGTCAGCGATGGGGTCGCGTGCAAATCCTTCCTGCTCCACTAGAGTGACGGATCCAATGCCCTTAAAGGATTAACCCATGGCAACCACCGACAACACGACGGTCAGTACTCATACCGTGAGAACTGGCCCGGGCACAGTCCAGGTCGACCTCACCGGCCAGTTCGATGATAACCAGAGCATCGTTATCCAGCCGGACGGCAAGATCCTGGTCGGTGGCTATACGGAGTACCTGGCATGGGGTTACCCCGGAGCGCCAGGCGAGGAAAGCTACGGCTACGAACAGAACCATAGCGTTATCCGCCTGAACGCAGATGGCAGTCTGGACACCAGTTTCCATGACGGCGGCGTCGATATCGTACCCGCCGCGATAGCCCCGGCGTCGCGCTACGAGCTGACGGCGGTGCAATCTGATGGCAAGGTGCTGATCGCCACAGCGCTGAATACCGGCGTTCAGGTGGAGCGCTTCAACAGCGACGGGACACGCGATGCCACTTTTGGTCAAAACGGCGCTATCACGGTCGACATCAGTCATGACTTCAAGGACATCGACCTGACGGCCAATACGGATGGCACGTTCCAGATCAGCGCCCGCGGATTTGACCAGGCCACGGTGAGCAGGCTTGGCAATGACGGCACTTTCGTCGATGGCTTTGGCGACCATGGCGTGCTGACCGTCAACATTCCTGAAGACGAATACTACAACGGCGGAATCTCTACTGCGGTACAGGCCGATGGCGGCGTCGTGGTCGGGGCTGCGTACAATGCTGCCGGCTCGGGTGAGCCGACGTACGCCTTGCAGCGCTTCAATCCCGAGGGGCAGCTGGATACCCATTTCGGCGACGACGGTGTTCTCTACTTGAGTGCTGCCATGGGGTTTGGCGAAGACTCAGTGGTCACCGTGCAGGCTGACGGCAAAATCATCGTCATGGGCCATGGCGAAGGCTCCACCTCGGCTACTGTGGCGCGGTTTAACACTGACGGCTCCTTTGACACCGGCTTTGGCTCCAATGGCAAGGTGACCTTCGAGGCCGACACGCCTGTGGCTGTGACGGTACAGGCCGATGGCAAGATCCTGGCGACCGGCACGAGCGGTGGGGATTTCAGCATCATCCGCTGGAACGCGGATGGCAGTGTGGATACAAGCTTCGGCAGCCAGGACGGCAAGCTCCATGTGGACGGATACGTCGGTGAAGAAATCTTGCAGGGTACCGATGCCGCCGAAATTATCCGTGGCCTGGCGGGGGATGATGTGCTTCAAGGCAACGGCGGGCGCGACCTCCTGCAAGGTGGCGCTGGCGCTGACATCTTCCGCTTCACCGAACTGAGCGACAGTTTCCGCACTGCGGCGCAAAACCACAGCGACCGGGTCCAGGACTTCGACGCCTCTCGGGACCGCATCGACTTGATTGCCCTGGGCTTCACCGGCATCGGCGACGGCCATGACGGCACCTTGGCCGTCCAGGCCAGCGCAGACGGCACGCTCACCTACCTCAAGAGCTACGACGCCGATGCCGCCGGGCAACGGTTTGAACTGGCCTTGGACGGCAACCTGGTGGGGCAATTGAACAGCACCAACCTGGTGTTCACCGCGCCCACTGTTGAAGGTGCGTCTACCGCAGATACGATCAATGGTTCTGCCTTGTCGGAAATCATCTATGGCCTGGGCGGCAATGACCGTATCGACGGCGGCGCTGGCGCGGATGTAATTATCGGCGGCGCGGGTGCCGACCGTCTCAACGGCGGAGACAGGGCCGACATCTCGTTGTGGACCGATAACCGGGAAAACGCCGACGTGTTCCGCTACATCTCTACCGAAGACAGCTATCGTACTGCCAGCCAGAGCTTTACCGACCTTATCGAAGGCTTCACGGTCGACGACAAGATCGATGTGGCGACGCTAGGCTATACCGGCTTCGGAGACGGTACGGGCACTACGCTGAAGATGGTGTACAACCAGGAGCTGGACCGCACCTATCTGACGGATCTGGAGGCAGACGCCCAAGGCCACCGGTTCCAGATCGCGCTGGCCGGGGACTGGCGGGAAAACCTAGACGAAGATGACATGATCTTTACTCCCGATGCCGGGATAGGGCTGATCGGGGTGGCAGCAGAGGTCGATCAAGGGCATCTATTGACGTGACGTCTGCTTGAGAAGGTCGCGTGGCAGTGAGTCGCTGCCACGCGATAGGCTCAGGAAAGCCGTCAGACGTTGAAACGGAAGTGCATCACGTCGCCATCCTTGACGATGTATTCCTTGCCTTCCAGGCGCCATTTACCGGCTTCCTTGGCACCAGCTTCGCCCTTGTACTGGATGAAGTCGTCATAGGCGATGACTTCGGCGCGGATGAAGCCTTTTTCGAAGTCGGTGTGGATCACGGCCGCGGCTTGTGGCGCGGTGGCACCGACGCGAACGGTCCAGGCGCGGACTTCTTTTACGCCTGCGGTGAAGTACGTCTGCAGGTTGAGCATTTCATAGCCGGCGCGGATCACGCGGTTCAGGCCAGGTTCTTCCAGGCCCAGGGCCTCCAGGAACATGTCCTTCTCTTCGCCGTCTTCAAGCTCGGCGATTTCCGCTTCGATCTTGTTGCAGACCGGAACGACCATGGCGCCTTCTTCTTCGGCAACGGCCTTGACCACATCCAGGTGCGGGTTGTTCTCGAAGCCGTCTTCAGCGACGTTGGCGATGTACATGACCGGTTTGGTGGTCAGCAGGTGGAAGCCGCGAATGATCTGCTTCTCATCGGCGCCCATGTTCTTGATCAGGCTGCGGGCCGGCTTGCCCAAGGTGAAGTGGGCGATCAACTGCTCGAGCAGGGCTTTCTGGGCGACGGCTTCTTTGTCGCCACCCTTGGCGTTGCGAGCGACTTTCTGCAGTTGCTTCTCGCAGCTGTCGAGGTCGGCGAAGATCAGTTCCAGGTCGATGATCTCGATATCGCGTTTCGGGTCGACGCTGTTGGAGACGTGAATCACGTTCTCGTCTTCGAAGCAGCGGACCACGTGGGCGATGGCGTCGGTTTCGCGGATGTTGGCCAGGAACTTGTTGCCCAGGCCTTCGCCCTTGGAGGCCCCGGCCACCAGGCCGGCGATGTCGACGAACTCCATGGTGGTCGGCAGTACGCGCTCCGGGATCACGATGGCCGCCAGGGCCTCCAGGCGCGGGTCGGGCATCGGCACGATGCCGGTGTTCGGCTCGATGGTGCAGAAGGGGAAGTTCTCGGCCGCGATACCGGATTTGGTCAGGGCGTTGAACAGGGTGGACTTGCCGACGTTAGGCAGGCCGACGATGCCGCAATTGAATCCCATGGTGTTTCCCCTCGGATAAGTGTCAGGCCTTCTGGCTGTGCAGGTTTTTCATCGCGCGGTTCCATTCACCGGCGAGGATATCCGGCAGCACGCCGAGGGCAAAGTCGATGCTGGCATCGAGTTTTTCCTGTTCGGCGCGAGGCGCACGACCCAGGACAAAGTTTGAAACCATACTGGCCACGCCCGGGTGGCCGATGCCGAGCCGCAGGCGGTGAAAGGTATTCTGATTACCCAATTGCGCGATGATGTCGCGCAACCCGTTGTGCCCGCCATGGCCGCCGCCTTGCTTGAGCTTGGCAACGCCCGGAGGCAGGTCGAGTTCGTCGTGGGCCACCAGGATTTCTTCAGGCTTGATGCGGAAGAAACCGGCCAATGCCGCCACGGCCTGGCCGCTGCGGTTCATGTAGGTGGTAGGGATCAACAGACGAACATCCTGACCCTGATGCGAGAAGCGCCCGGTCAGGCCGAAATATTTGCGATCGGCCGCCAGGCTGACGCCTTGTGCGTGCGCGATGCGCTCAACAAAAAGGGCCCCTGCGTTATGCCGGGTCTGTTCGTATTCAGCGCCTGGATTTCCCAGGCCAACGATCAGTTTAATGGCAGTCACGATAGGGGCCCTTCCTGGAGTGTGGATAACGATGTCGCAATCAGGCGGTGTTGCGGCAGTGGACGAAAATGGAGGATTTACCGTTAAGTAAACTTCGCGTTCTCGCCCGCTGTCTCGCTACGTTCCAGTCCGCGATGTTTCCGATCACTCCGGCGACAGAGTGAAATTACTCTGCAGCGCCTTCTTCAGTGGCTTCTGGAGCAACACGTGGAGCGTGGACGTTGGCAACAGCCTTGTCATCGCCGTGTGCCAGGGCAACAAATTCAACGCCCTTAGGAGCCTTGAGGTCGGACAGGTGAATGATCGTGCCGACTTCGGCGTCAGCCAGGTCGACTTCGATGAATTCAGGCAGGTCTTTCGGCAGGCAGGTCACTTCGATTTCCGAAACAACGTGCGAAACTTCGCCGCCTTTCTTGATCGGAGCAGCTTCACCAACGAAGTGCACAGGCACGATAGCGGTCAGTTTCTGGCCGGCTACTACGCGTACGAAGTCAGCGTGCATCACGTGGCCTTTGGCCGGGTGACGCTGCAGGGCCTTGATCACGACGTTTTGCTTGGTGCCACCAACGTTCAGCTCGATGATGTGGCTGTAGGCCGCTTCGTTTTCGAGCAGTTTGGCAACTTCTTTGGCCAGCATGCTGATGGACTCAGGGGCTTTGTCGCCACCGTAGACTACAGCTGGGACCAGGCTTGCGAGACGACGCAGGCGGCGGCTCGCACCTTTCCCCAGGTCGGAACGCACTTCAGCATTCAGAGTAAAATCGTTCATGTTGTATCTCCAAAGTAACCACATTCACCCCAGCGCTTGCGACCAGCGCTAAAGGCGATATGGGCAAAAAAGCCCCGCCCCGGCAGTGAATGTCGGGGCGGGGCGCTTTTCGTCAACGAGATGTCGCGGCGAGGGCAGGGCCCTTAGCGGAACATCGCGCTGATCGATTCTTCATTGCTGATGCGGCGAACCGCTTCGGCAACCACCGGTGCGATATCCAGTTGACGGATACGCGCACAGGCTTGTGCTGCTGCGGACAACGGGATGGTGTTGGTCACCACCAGTTCGTCCAGCACGGAATTTTCAATGTTTTCGATCGCTCGACCCGACAGCACAGGGTGTGTGCAGTAGGCAAAGACCTTGGCAGCGCCATGCTCTTTCAGGGCCTTGGCCGCGTGGCACAGGGTGCCGGCGGTATCGACCATGTCGTCGACCAGAATACAGGTACGCCCTTCGACGTCGCCGATGATGTGCATCACTTCGGAGTGATTGGCTTTCTCACGGCGTTTGTCGATGATACCCAGATCCACGCCCAGGGATTTGGCAACGGCCCGTGCACGCACGACGCCACCAATGTCCGGGGACACGATCATGAGGTTCTCGAAGCGCTGATCTTCAATATCATCCACCAGGACCGGGGAGCCGTAGATGTTATCCACGGGAATATCGAAGAAGCCCTGAATCTGGTCAGCATGCAAGTCAACCGTGAGGACACGGTCGATGCCGACTACGGTAAGCATGTCAGCCACGACTTTCGCGCTGATTGCCACACGTGCGGAACGCGGACGGCGATCCTGACGGGCATAACCAAAGTAAGGAATAACAGCAGTGATACGAGTAGCCGAGGAACGGCGGAAGGCATCAGCCATCACGACGAGTTCCATCAGGTTATCGTTGGTCGGAGCGCAAGTCGGCTGAATAATGAAGACGTCTTTACCGCGAACGTTTTCATTGATCTCGGCAGTGATTTCGCCGTCGGAGAACTTACCGACAGAAATGTCACCGAGAGGGATATGCAGCTGACGTACTACACGCCGAGCCAGATCGGGGTTGGCGTTCCCCGTAAAGACCATCATCTTGGACACGCGCAGTACCTGAAGGCTGAGGGTATACCTGGATGAGTATAGGAAAATGGCAGGGGCGGCTGGATTCGAACCAACGCATGGCAGGATCAAAACCTGCTGCCTTACCGCTTGGCGACGCCCCTGTATCTGTTGCTGCGAGTGCCCAGCACTCGATTCCTTTTAGAGCAGGCTTTGCAGCTTGCGATGCAACATCGAAACGTTGCTTCCTTTTGCTACAAACCCCGTAAGGGTCTCTGTCAGAAGGGCCGAGACTTTATCAGCTTCAGCTTTGCTTGGGAAGCCCCCAAACACACAACTTCCAGTTCCGGTGAGTTTTGCTTCGGTAAAATTACCTAACAAATTCAATGCGTTACGAACATCTGGATAACGCCTTGCTACCACCGGTAAGCAGTCATTTCGACTGTTTCCCTTGGGAACGGGGCGCACTTTAATGGGAGGAGAGTTACGTGTCAACAGCGGATCTGAAAAAATTTCTGCTGTACTTACAGAGACTTGCGGCACCAGTACCAAGTACCAGGGTTCTTCGGGTTCCACCGGGGTGAGTTTCTCCCCTACGCCTTCGGCGAAAGCGGCGTGGCCACGCACGAAAACCGGCACGTCGGCGCCCAGTGTCAGACCCAGCGCCGCCAGGCGATCCGCGTCCCAGCCCAACTGCCAGAGGTGGTTCAGCCCCAGTAAAGTCGTCGCCGCATTCGAGCTGCCACCACCGATACCGCCGCCCATGGGCAGGATTTTTTCGATCCAGATATCGATGCCCAGCGAACAACCGGACTGTTCCTGGAGTTTTTTCGCCGCCTTGACGATCAGGTTGCTGTCGTGGGGGACGCCTTCGAATTCGGTGTGCAGGCGAATCACGCCGTCGTCGCGCACGGCAAAGGTGATTTCGTCGCCGTAGTCCAGGAACTGAAAAATCGTCTGCAGCTCGTGATAGCCGTCCGGACGACGGCCGAGGATGTGCAGCATCAGGTTGAGCTTGGCCGGGGAGGGCAGGGTCAGGCGTGCAACGCTCATGTCATTGCCCCAGCTTGCGCGGCTGCCATTGCTTGATTACCAGCGTGACGTCGAGGTTGCTGCCATGCAGCTTGATGCGTTCGGGCAGCCAGTAGCCGTTCTGCTGGGCATAGCTCAAGTATTCGATTTGCCAGTCATCCTGGTCCAGGTTGGACAGGCGGCTGTCGGCGTCGAGGGTCAGGCGGCTCTTGCTGTCCGGTGCCGGTAGCCCGCGAACCCACCAGGTCAGGTGGGAAACCGGCAGTTTCCAGCCCAATTGTTCTTCCAGCAACGCTTCGGGGGTGGGCGCCTCGTAGCGTCCCTGGTTGGCGACTTCCAGCGAGACCTGGCCCGGCCGGCCGGTCAGACGGGCCGCGCCGCGACCCAGCGGGCCCGACAGGCGAATGTCGTAATAGTCCTGGCGTTGCAACCAGAACAACGTGCCGCTACCCGAGTCCTTTGGCGCGCGAATGCCGATCTTGCCGTCGATCTGCCAGCCGTCGAGGCCGCTCAGTTGTTGCTTGTGCTCGCGCCACTGGGCCTGGTTGCCCTGGCCCTGGACGGATTCACGGGCGCCGAAGCCCGCGCAACCGGCGAGCAGGGCGATAAAGCTGAACACGATGAAATGGCGCAAAAACATGATTTTAAAGAGTCTCGGATCCGGTCAGGCGTTTGATGGTGCTGCGCAGGATAGGGCTGTCAGGCTGATCCTTGAGGAATCGGCTCCAGATCTGCCGGGCTTCACGTTGCTTGCCGTTGGCCCACAGGACCTCGCCCAGGTGAGCGGCGACTTCCTGGTCGGGAAAACGCTCCAGGGCCTGGCGCAACAGGCGTTCGGCTTCGTCGAGATTGCCCAGGCGGAAATTCACCCAGCCGAGGCTGTCGAGCACCGCCGGGTCTTCCGGGTTGATCTGGTGGGCCTGTTCGATGAGCAGCTTGGCTTCGTCGTAGCGGGTGGTGCGATCCGACAACGTGTAGCCCAGGGCGTTGAGGGCCATGGCGTTGTCCGGATCACGCTGGATGATCAGGCGCAGGTCTTTTTCCATCTGGGCCAGGTCGTTGCGTTTTTCCGCCAGCATCGCACGGGTGTACAGCAGGTTCAGATCGTCCGGGTACTGCTTCAAGGCTTGTTGCAGCACGTTCCAGGCCTTGTCGCCCTGATTGTTGGCCGACAGGGTTTCGGCTTCGATCAGGTACAGCTGGATGCCGTAGTCCGGCTGGGAATCGCGCTGTACGGCGAGGCGGCTCTGGGCGTCGGCGGTCTTGCCATTGCTGATCAGGATATCGGCCTGGCGCAACTGCGCTGGCAGATAGTCGTTGCCCGGGCCGACCTGGGCGTACTCGATCAGTGCGCTCTCGGGATCGTTGCGTTCCTCGGCGATGCGACCCAGGTTCAGGTGGGCCGAGTCGACGTGGCTTTCCCGGGCGATCAGGTCCTCCAGGTAGCCCTTGGCCTCGTCCCAGGCCTTGGCTTCCAGGCAGACCAGTGCCAGGGAATAACGCAATTCGTCGTCTTCCGGGTATTGCTGGACCAGGCTGGAGAACTCCACCTTGGCGTCGTCCATGCGGTTGTTTTCCACCAGCATGCGGGCGTAGGTGAGGCGCAGGCGTTTGTCGTCCGGGTACTTCTTGATGCTTTTTTCCAGCAGCGGCAGCGCTTCGTCGCCGCGATTCAAGCCTTGCAGCAGGCGCGCGCGCAGGAGGATAGGTGCCACCTCGCCGGCTTCCGGCGGGTTGTCTTCCAGCAGGGTGAGGGCGCCCTGGGTGTCACCATCCTGTTGCAGCAGCAGGGCCTTGCCGAAAATCAGCTGGCCGTTGTTCGGGTGGCGCTGCAACAGGCGATCGAAGCTTTTCATCAGGCCGTTGCGGGTTTCCTGGTCGGTATCGGCGGCCGACAGCGCCAGGAAATCGAAATGGGTGTCGCCCTTGCCCAGCAGGACTTTCTCCATATACATCATGGAGTCGTCATAGCGCCCGGCCCGGGCCAGTTGCACGGCGGCGGCGCGTTGCGCTTCGAGGTCGTCCGGGGCGTTCTTGGCCCAGATCAGCGCGGTATCCAGCGCCGGCTGGTCGGCGCCCAGGTATTCGGCAATGCGAAAGGCCCGCTCGGAGATGCCCGGGTCCTGGGTATTGATGGCCTGGGTCACGTAGTTGTCCAGCGCGATGTCGAAGCGATTGCGCTGGCCCGCCAGTTCGGCGCTCAACAGGCTGAAGATGGTTTCTTCGCTGAACGAGCCGTAGACCTTGGGTTTTTCAGGTGCCTGCACGCTGTCTTCGACCGGCGGCGTACCGTCCGTCGAAACGGGGGCCATGGATTGGCAGCCGCTGAGCAAGGCAAGAGCGAGGAGCAACGCGGAAGATCTATTCATATAGGAAGAGGACGACTAACCTGCGGTCGGATCATCATGACACAAGCCTTGAGTCAAACATAACCGCCCCGTCGATTTACCATCCCTCGCGGGGCGATAGAGATCGAGTGGTTGTTCTGAATCTGACGAAGTAGGACAATTGCCGGCTTCACGTCACCATCAGCGACCTTGAATGGCCTTCCTTGCACTCGGTATTAACCACAAGACTGCTTCAGTAGACGTCCGCGAGCGCGTGGCCTTTACGCCTGAGCAGCTGGTTGAGGCCTTGCAGCAGCTCTGCCGACTCACCGACAGTCGCGAAGCTGCGATCCTCTCCACCTGCAATCGCAGCGAGCTTTATATAGAACAGGATCACGTTTCAGCCGATTCAGTCCTGCGCTGGCTGGCCGAATATCACAACCTGAGCCTTGAAGAGCTGCGCGCCAGTGCTTATGTGCACGAAGACGATGCGGCCGTTCGTCACATGATGCGTGTCGCCTCGGGGCTCGACTCGCTGGTGTTGGGCGAGCCACAAATCCTCGGCCAGATGAAGTCGGCCTATGCCGTGGCCCGTGAGGCCGGCACCGTCGGCCCGCTGCTGGGGCGGCTGTTCCAGGCTACGTTCAACGCCGCCAAACAGGTGCGCACCGACACGGCCATCGGCGAGAACCCGGTGTCCGTGGCGTTTGCCGCTGTCAGCCTGGCGAAACAGATTTTCAGTGATTTGCAACGCAGCCAGGCGCTGCTGATCGGCGCTGGCGAGACCATTACCCTGGTCGCTCGCCATCTCCACGACCTGGGTGTGAAGCGCATTGTCGTCGCCAACCGCACCCTGGAGCGGGCCAGTACCCTGGCCGAGCAGTTCGGCGCCCATGCGGTGCTGCTGTCGGACATTCCCGCCGAGCTGGTACACAGCGACATCGTCATCAGTTCCACCGCCAGCCAGTTGCCGATCCTTGGCAAGGGCGCCGTGGAAAGTGCCCTGAAGCTGCGCAAGCACAAGCCGATTTTCATGGTGGACATTGCCGTTCCCCGGGATATCGAGCCGGAAGTCGGCGAGCTGGACGACGTTTACCTCTACAGCGTCGACGATCTGCACGAGGTGGTCGCCGAGAACCTCAAGAGCCGGCAGGGCGCGGCCCAGGCGGCGGAAGAGATGATCAGCGTCGGTGCCGACGACTTCATGGTGCGCCTGCGCGAGCTGGCCGCGGTGGATGTGCTCAAGGCGTATCGTCAGCAGAGTGAACGCCTGCGCGACGAGGAACTGCAAAAAGCCCAGCGCCTGCTGGCCAACGGCGGCAGTGCCGAAGAGGTGCTGGTGCAACTGGCCCGGGGCCTGACCAACAAATTGCTCCACGCTCCCAGCGTTCAGCTCAAGAAGCTGACCGCCGAAGGCCGCCTCGATGCGCTGGCCATGGCTCAGGAGCTCTTTGCCCTCGGTGAGGGCTCACCGGATAGTTTTTCGGATAAAAAACCGCAATGAAAGCGTCACTGCTCAACAAGCTGGACATCCTCCAGGACCGTTTCGAAGAACTGACCGCCTTGCTGGGCGATGGCGAAGTCATTTCCGACCAGAACAAGTTCCGCACCTATTCCAAGGAATATGCGGAAGTCGAGCCGATCGTCGCCACTTATAAACAGCTGCTCAAAGTGCAGGGCGACCTCGAAGGTGCCCAGGCACTGCTCAAGGACAGCGACCCGGACATGCGCGAGATGGCGGTGGAGGAAGTTCGCGAAGCCAAGGAGCAGTTGCTCGAACTGGAAAGCAACCTGCAGCGCATGCTGCTGCCCAAGGACCCG
The DNA here is from genome assembly GCF_058148565.1 of Pseudomonas sp. DF11. Taxonomy (NCBI): domain Bacteria; kingdom Pseudomonadati; phylum Pseudomonadota; class Gammaproteobacteria; order Pseudomonadales; family Pseudomonadaceae; genus Pseudomonas; species Pseudomonas sp. DF11. Next base: position 305,323 of record NZ_JBYVYN010000007.1, on the reverse strand, counting down.
AATGACGGGCGCAACGTATTTCTTGAAATCCGTGCCGGTACCGGTGGCGACGAGGCAGCGATTTTCTCCGGCGACCTGTTCCGTATGTATTCGCGGTATGCCGAACGTCGCGGCTGGCGGGTGGAGATTCTTTCGGAGAACGAAGGCGAACACGGCGGCTATAAAGAAGTCATCGCCCGGGTCGAAGGCGACAATGTCTATGGCAAGCTGAAATTCGAATCCGGCGCCCATCGCGTGCAACGCGTGCCGGCCACTGAATCCCAGGGACGCATCCATACCTCGGCCTGCACCGTGGCGGTATTGCCCGAGCCGGACGAGCAGGAAGCCATCGAGATCAACCCGGCGGACCTGCGGATCGACACTTATCGTTCCTCTGGCGCGGGCGGCCAGCACGTCAACAAGACCGACTCGGCGATCCGCATCACGCACTTGCCGTCGGGCATCGTGGTCGAGTGCCAGGAAGAACGTTCCCAGCACAAGAACCGCGCGCGGGCCATGGCCTGGTTGTCGGCCAAGCTCAACGACCAGCAGACCAGCGCCGCCGCCAATGCCATCGCCAGCGAACGCAAGCTGCTGGTGGGTTCGGGTGATCGCTCCGAGCGGATCCGCACCTACAATTTTGCCCAGGGCCGGGTTACCGACCATCGTGTCAACCTGACCTTGTATTCCCTCGACGAGATTCTTGCCGGTGGTGTCGATGCGGTGATCGAGCCGTTGCTGGCCGAATACCAGGCCGACCAGTTGGCGGCGATTGGCGAGTAAGCACAGGTGAATAAATGACCATCATCGCCAGTCTGTTACGCGCCGCCGAACTGCCGGATTCGCCCACGCCGCGGCTGGACGCCGAATTGTTGCTGGCCGCTGCGCTGGGCAAGTCCCGCAGCTTCCTGCACACCTGGCCCGAGCGGATCGTGCCAAGCGAGGCGGCGTTGCTATTCTCCGAATACCTGCGCCGGCGTCGTTCCGGCGAGCCGGTGGCGTATATCCTCGGGCAGCAGGGCTTCTGGAAACTCGACCTGGAAGTCGCCCCCCACACCCTGATCCCGCGTCCCGACACCGAGTTGCTGGTGGAAACCGCGCTGGCGTTGTTGCCGGCGACCCCGGCACGGGTCCTGGACCTGGGCACCGGCAGCGGCGCGATTGCCTTGGCATTGGCCAGTGAGCGGCCGGCCTGGAAAGTCACGGCGGTCGACCGGGTGCTGGAAGCCGTGGCCCTGGCCGAGCGTAATCGCCAGCGCCTGGACCTGGGCAACGTCACGGTGTTGAGCAGCCACTGGTTCAGCGCGTTGGAGGGCGAGCGTTTTACATTGATCATCAGTAATCCGCCTTATATCGCGGCCAGCGATCCGCATCTGGTCGAGGGCGATGTGCGTTTCGAACCGGCCAGTGCCCTGGTCGCGGGGCCGGACGGTCTGGATGACTTGCGCCAGATCATTGCCCAGGCCCCCGGGCATCTTGAACCGGGCGGCTGGTTGATGCTTGAACACGGTTACGATCAGGCCGAAGCCGTGCGTGATTTGCTGCAGACCCAGGGCTTTGCTGAAGTCCACAGCCGCAAGGACCTGGGCGGTCACGAGCGCATCAGCCTGGGGTGCCTGCCGTGCTGAACGATCAGGAGCTGTTGCGCTACAGCCGGCAGATTCTGTTGCAGCACGTCGACATCGACGGCCAATTGCGTCTCAAGCAAAGCCGCGTGCTGATCGTCGGCCTCGGCGGTCTCGGCGCCCCGGTGGCGTTGTACCTGGCCGCCGCCGGAGTGGGTGAGATGCACTTGGCGGATTTCGACACCGTCGACCTGACCAACCTGCAACGCCAGATCATTCACGACACCGACAGCGTCGGCCTGAGCAAGGTCGATTCGGCGATGCGTCGCCTGACGGCGATCAACCCCGAGGTCCGGCTGGTGCCTCACCTGGCGGCCATGGACGAAGACAGCCTGGCTGCGGCGGTCGCGGCGGTGGATGTGGTGCTCGACTGCTCCGACAATTTCTCGACCCGCGAAGCGGTGAACATGGCCTGTGTCGCGGCGGCCAAGCCGCTGGTCAGCGGCGCGGCGATTCGCCTGGAAGGGCAGTTGTCGGTGTTCGATCCACGCCGCCCCGAAAGCCCTTGCTACCACTGCCTCTATGGCCACGGCAGTGAAGTCGAACTGACCTGCAGCGAAGCCGGTGTGATCGGACCGTTGGTGGGGTTGGTGGGCAGCCTGCAAGCCCTTGAAGCCTTGAAGTTGCTGGTCGGTTTCGGTGAGCCGCTGGTGGGGCGCCTGCTATTGATCGATGCGTTGGGTACACGTTTCCGTGAACTGCGGGTCAAGCGCGATCCAGGCTGCGGCGTATGTGGTGGCCGACATGAGTGAAGCGCCGGTCGGTGTGCTTGACTCGGGTGTCGGCGGGTTGTCGGTGCTGGGGGAAATCCGCCGGTTGCTGCCCAATGAATCGCTGTTGTACGTGGCTGACTGTGGGCATATTCCCTACGGCGAGAAAACCCCGGAATACATCCGACAACGCTGCGCGATCATTGCCGACTTTCTCTTGGGCCAGGGCGCCAAGGCGCTGGTCGTGGCGTGCAACACCGCAACGGTGGCTGCCGTTGCCGATCTACGCCGGGATTTTCCCCATTGGCCCATCGTTGGCATGGAGCCGGCGGTCAAGCCGGCGGCTGCCGCGACCCGCAGCGGTATCGTCGGGGTGCTGGCCACCACCGGCACCTTGCAGAGTGCCAAGTTCGCCGCGCTGCTCGACCGTTTCGCCACCGATGTGCGGGTCATCACGCAACCCTGTCCGGGGCTGGTGGAACTGATCGAAACGGGTGATCTGCACAGCCCGGCCTTGTATCAGTTGCTGCAACATTACGTGGAGCCCTTGCTGGCCGCCGGCTGTGACACGTTGATCCTGGGTTGCACGCACTATCCGTTCCTCAAGCCATTGCTCGCGCGGATGATTCCGGAGCACATCAGCCTGATCGACACCGGTGCCGCCGTGGCCCGGCAACTCCAGCGCCTCTTGGCTGAGCGAGGGCTATTGGCGGAGGGTCCTGCCAGTGAAACGCATTTCTGGACGAGTGCAGATCCGATACATTTAAGAAAAATCCTACCGACCCTATGGCATTCGTCTGGCGTTGTGCGAAGCTTCGATCTGTAAAAAAAACGTGAAAATTGTGTAAAACAGGCTGAACTTCTGTTTTAGCGCAGATTTCTATAGCTTTGTCTGTTTGTAAGAAAAATCAACTAAGTCTGTTCGGAAAAGGATGTTTCTAATGAAGCGCTTATTCTGTTTTGCCGCGTTTGCGGCTGCATTGTTGGGGCACACTTACACTGCACAAGCAGCGGGAGTGGAGTTTGGGGTGGGCCAGACCAGCGACTCGACCATGACTTATCGCCTGGGCATGCAGTTCGACTGGGACAAGAGTTGGCTGCAAAGTGATGTCGGTCGCCTGACCGGCTACTGGAGCGGCGCCTATACCTATTGGGAGGGGGACGAGACGTCCAGCAACCACAGCCTGTCGTTCTCGCCTGTGTTTGTGTATGAATTTTCCGGCCAGAACGTGAAGCCTTATATAGAGGCGGGTGTCGGCGTTGCACTGTTCGCCAATACCGAAGTGGAAAGCAACAAGTTGGGAACGGCCTTCCAGTTCGAGGATCGCATCGGGTTTGGCCTGCGTTTCAATGGTGGACATGAAGTGGGCATCCGCGCCACCCATTACTCCAACGCGGGTATCAAGTCGACCAACGACGGTGTGGAAAGCTACGCGCTGCACTACACGATGCCGCTGTAACAAAACAGCTTGAGAACTGTGGGAGCGAGCCTGCTCGCGAAGCGGTGGGCCAGCCAATATGGTGTTGCCTGATCTACCGCTTTCGCGAGCAGGCTCGCTCCCGCAGTAAATCAGCTCTGTCAGATCATTCCTTTATCGATATGCCGTCGCAATCCCCTGGCGCTCTTCCAGGCATTCCGCCGCACCCATCTCGAATTCGCGGCAGATCAGCGGACGCTTTTCGTAGATGCTGCACATCATGCTGTCGCGATCCAGGGCGGCGCACCACCCGTCATCAAGCCGCAGCATCACCTCGGCCCCCCAATCGTCCGTGGCGATAAATCGTTGCGGAACCCCTGTGTCGGTGATCAACATCACTTCCAACTGGCAGCAGCACGCCGCGCACGTCGAACACGTGATGGCCGGTGCCGGGATTTCATGCAGGGGGATCGTTTTCATGGCGCGCAGTGTAAGGCAATCGGCGGCTCAGGGTTGCCCCTTGATCGGATAGCCGTTTTTTGCCTGGCATGATTCGGTATCGGCCTGCATGGTTTCGGTCGAAGAAGGTAAAGGCCAGAGTGCGATCATGGATGCGATGGGGAGCGCGACTTCCCGCGGGCGTTGGACCAGTTGATCGAGCACATGCCGCGCCGCTTCGTCCGCCGACCGATGGGCCGGCGTAGGAAAGCAACTGTCGGGTTTCAGCGATGGACCGTCATACCCAGGGTGCACCAACGTCACATCGACGTCTGCGGACGCCAGCCCTGCCCTAGCCGACTCGAACAGATGACGCATTGCGTTGTCACCCGTTTCGATTTGCGAGGGCGGCAAATAAGTGACGGGGCTAGTAATACCCACCAGATGAGGTTCGGCCCCGGCGCGCAGCAACGGCATGGCCACTTCAATGCAGAAACTGGCGGCCAGCAGATTGCTGCGTACGATATGTTCTATCAATGTGTGATCGGCCGGCTGTCCGTCAACGTACTCAGCCGTTCCCGCATTAAGGATCACACTGTCCAGGCCGCCCCATTGTTGGGCGATTTGTTCGCCAATTTCGCGTACGGTCTGGCTGTCGGTCAAATTGCCGGGCACTGTCAGCACTTGTTCTGGGTAACGTACCGAAAGGGTTTCGCATGATCGGGCAGAGCGCGAACTGATGGCCAGGTATGCGCCCGTCTCCAGGATCGCTTCAGCCAACGAAGCGCCGATTCCGTTGCCAGCCCCGGTTAGCCAATAGCGCCGCGGCAGTCTTGAACCCATTCCATGCTCCTTTCGATTGGACAGCGTACTGGCTATGCGGTTTTTTCAGTAGAGTCCGTACGATTAGTAACTATATGTTATCGGGTAAATAGTGCACCCCGCAGGCCGGCATTTCATGTTCCCTGATCGCCCATCCCTGCAGTGGCTATGTCCTGGTGCGTCGGCAGGTTTCTGAACGCTGCCAACGCCCGCGCCCTGGACTCGCGCAAATCCACGATCGGTGCCGGATAATCCACTGCGCCAAACAAGCCGCCTTGGGTATTTGGGCTATGGACCTGTTGCCTGTCCAGATCGTTCAGTCCAGGTAACCAGCGTTTGATGAACAGGCCTTCACGGTCAAATTTTTCCGACTGGCTCAACGGGTTGAAGATGCGGAACCAGGGCGCCGAATCGGTGCCGGTGGAGGCGCTCCACTGCCAGCCGCCATTGTTGGCGGCCAGGTCGCCGTCGATCAAGTGCTGCATGAAAAAGCGCTCGCCTTCGCGCCAATCGATCAGCAGATTCTTGGTCAGGAACATCGCTACGACCATCCGCAAACGGTTGTGCATCCAGCCGGTCTCCAGCAACTGACGCATGGCCGCATCGATAATCGGCAGGCCGGTGCGTGCTTGCTTCCAGGCCTCCAGTTCTGCGGGGGCCTTGCGCCACGCCAGCGCCTCGGTTTCCGGGCGGAACGCTTTATGGCGTGACACGCGTGGATAGCCCACCACAATATGTTTATAGAACTCGCGCCAGAGCAATTCATTGATCCAGGTCACTGTTCCGGCACTTCCGCTTTCGAATTCACCCTGGTTGGCTTGCAGCGCGGCATGCAGGCACTGACGCGGCGACACCACTCCGGCCACCAGATAGGCCGATAGTTGGCTGGTGCCCGGTCTGGCGGGAAAGTCCCGTTCGCTCTGGTAGTCATCGATGTGTTGGTCGACAAAGGTGTCCAGGCGCCGACGGGCTTCGGTTTCGCCAGCGGGCCAGAGGGCGCGTAGAGCTTCGCTGGGTGGGGGGAATCCAGCGACTTGCGTCGGCACCGGGTCACGGGCAATGCCGGTGGGAGCCTGCCGGAGCGGTGTGGCGACCAGGCTCGGCAAGGAGAAATGCAGGCGGCTGTAGCAGACCTTGCGAAACTGACTGAACACTTGGAAATAGTTGCCGGTCTTGGTCAACACGCTGCCGGGCTTGAACAGCAATTGGTCGAGGTGGCTGTGAAACTCAATGCCCTGCTCATGCAGTGCACGGGCGACTTCGGCGTCGCGTCGCGTTTCATTCAGGCCGTACTCTTCGTTGACATGCACGGCACCGACGTTCAGCTCGCGACACAGCTTGAGCAGCACGTGTGGGGCCTGGTGCCAATGCGCAGCTTCGCGGATCAGCAGCGCAATGTTCAATTCATCCAGGGCCGCGCTCAACGCGCCGAGGTTGCGTAGCCAGAAGTCGATCTTGCACGGTGCGTCGTCATGGGCGCGCCATTGTTCGGGGCTGGTCAGGTACACCGCCACGCATGGGCCCTGGGCCGCTGCCGCCGCCAGGGCGGTGTTGTCGTGCAGGCGCAAGTCGCTGCGCAGCCAGATCAGTTGCATGCTGTTTTCCATCTAAAGGAGCGCTCTGCGGCTCAGTTCGCGATGAGCCGATAACGGGTCTACGGCCCAGGACACGTCAACCAGCGCGACGCCTGTGGATAACCTGGCGTGGTGGATCGACGCGGCCGGGCCGGCAATGATGATCGGGCAATCGATGCCGCCCAACAGCCTGGGCAGTTGGGAAAGATTGAGGACGTGACTGGCATACAGCACTACGCCGCGGGCCTTGAGGCGTTCCACCGCCAGGGCCAGTTCGCCCGGCGGTAGAGGGCTGTCGAAGACTTCCACCGGGCAGTCGGCGCTGCTGGCCAACCAGGCGGTGAGCCACAGGTGCGGCTCCTGGGGCGAGTCTGAATGATTGACCAGCAACAATGGCGCGCCATGCAGCTGACGGTTGTTGTGGTAGATGCGGCTGCCGAATTTGCTGCGCAGCCACGAGTACAGGAAGACCCGTTCCAGCTGCGCGCCGAACTGGCCCTGCCAGCGCAGGTGCAGCTCGGCCAGCAACGGCAAGAGCAATTGCTCGCACACGGTCCAGGGCGGGTACAGCGCCATCGCCTGATTGACCAGGTCATCGATCTGGCGCTCGGCCAGTTGTGTCACCGCCAACACCAGGGCATGACGTTGGGGCTGCCAGTCATTCTCTGGCGCCTGCGTGGGTTCGCTCGGTGGCTGCGGTGTATCCAGCAAGGGTTTGATCTTGCTCACGGCAACGCCGCGATCGATCCAGGTGAGGATGTTCAGGATCCGTTGCACATGGTCGGCATTGAACAGTCGGTGGCCCTTGGGCGTGCGGTGCGGCACGATCAAGCCGTAACGGCGTTCCCAGGCGCGCAGCGTGACGGCGTTGACACCGGTTTGCCGGGCGACCTCGCGGATGGGCAGCCAGCCTTGCGCCAAGGCCTGGGCAAAATCGGCCCCGAGGTCTTCGCTGGCGCTGGAATCGGGCTCGTTGCTCATCAAATAGCGTTTCGCAGGCTGAGGTTTTCCGGGTGCGGTTGCAGGTAGACCTGCTGCGCCAGGTAAGGATCGGGGTGCTGGCGCAAGTGATGCTTGAGCAACGTCAGTGGCACCACCAAGGGCACGATGCCGAGGCGATACTGCCCGATGAGGTGCTGCACTTCCTGTTTGTCCTCGGCGTCGATGGCGCGCTTGAGGTAACCGCTCAGGTGTTGCAGCACGTTGGTGTGGGTGCGGCGGGTCGCGCATTTCTTCAAGGCCGCCATCAATGCACTGAAATAGCGTGGGCCCAGTTCGTTAGGATCGGTCCTGCCCATGTTGCCCAACAAGGAGCCCAGGACCTTGTACTGCACCGGGTTGTGGGCCATCAGCAGGTATTTGTAGCGCGAATGGAATGCGATCAGGCCGCGACGGGTCAGGCCCTGGCGCCGCAAGGATTGCCAGGCGGCATAGGCGAACACCCGGGTCAGGAAGTTCTCCCGCAGCACCGGGTCGTTGAGGCGACCGTCTTCCTCCACCGGCAGGTCGGGGTGGCGGGCACAAAAGGCCTGGGCATAGATGCCGCGCCCGCCGCCGTCCTGGGTCACGCCGTTGTGGTCGTAGACCTTGACCCGCTCCAGCCCACAGGACGGCGATTTCTGCATGAAGATGTAGCCGCAAATGTCATCCAGTTCCCCTGCCATCTGCTGCCCATAGTCGGCCAGTGGCCGGGTCACGTTGAGGTCGCGATTCACCGTGCCTAGCGCCTCGGGGTGTTCGGGGCTGCCCACCAGGCGGATCGGCTCCCGGGGGATACCCAGGCCAATGGCGACTTCGGGACACACCGGTACGAACTCGAAATAATCGACGAGGGTGCGGCTGCACAACTGCGATTGCTTGTGCCCGCCGTTAAAGCGAACTTCAGCACCCATCAGGCAGGCGCTGATGGCGATTCTGGGTTTGGCGATGGCTGCGCTGGGCATGGGCGACCTCTGATTGCTAAATCTTGTACAGTTTTTTGTTTCTGTACAATATTTTCATCATAGGCTCGAACCCGCGTATGTCAACCGGATTGCGTGGCGAGGCGACGTCAAGCTGTGTCAGGGGCAGGCTGCTGTCTCTTTCGACAGCAGCGCAAGGCGATGGGGTGACGCGATCTATTGCAGGCTTGCATGCAGGCGGCGGGCAGCTTCCTGGCCGCTGAGCCATGCGCCTTCGACCCGGCCGGACAGGCACCAGTCGCCACACACATACAGGCCCAGGTTGGCATCGGCCAGGGCGCCCCATTCATGGTTGCCAGCGGGGCGGGCGTAGAGCCAGCGATGGGCGACACTGAAGCTCGGTGCGGGCATGGCGCTGTGCAGCAGTTCGGCAAAGGCGCCGTGCAGGTGTTCGATCACCGCTTCCTTGGACAGGTCGATGTGTTGCCGGCTCCAGTCGCTGGTGGCATGCAGTATCCAGGTATCGAGCTTGCTGTCGCGTCCGGGTTTGCTGCGGTTGCGGGCCAGCCAGTCGAGGGGGCTGTCCTGTACGAAGCAGCCTTCCATGGAGGTATCCAGCGGTTTTTCGAACGCCAGGGCCACTGCCCAGGTCGGGTCCATTTTTACCCCGGCCGCCACGCCGGCCAGCTTCGGTACGGCCGCCAGCAACGCGGTGGCCTGGGGCGCGGGCGTGGCGATCACCACCTGGCCGAAGGGGCCGTGGGTGAAACCTTCAGCGTCCTGCAAATGCCAATGTTCCTGGCCGCGGTACACCTCGGTGATCCGGCAGGAAAACTGTACTTGCAACTTGCCGAGCAGGGCGCGGGTGATGGCGCTCATGCGCGGAGTGCCGACCCAGCGGGTCTGTTCGTCCGGCGAAGGGCTCAGTTGCCCGCCCTGGAAATTGTAGAGTTGCGGGTTCCATTCCGCGGCCCAGCCGTTGGCTTGCCAGCGCTGGACCTCCGTGACAAAGCGCCGATCGCGCGCGGTGAAATATTGCGCGCCCATGTCCAGGGCGCCGGCGTCGCTGCGTTTGCTCGACATGCGTCCGCCGCTGCCGTGGCTTTTATCGAAGAGTTGAACGATATGCCCGGCCTCCGTCAGGGCCTGGGCGGCTGAAAGTCCGGCGATGCCGGTGCCGATGATTGCGATAGGTACAGTCATGAGGGCCTCGTTTACCTTTCTGTACAGACTACGCCGTCGTTTAAACCTGTACAATTCGGGTTTTTGGTATAAGTTTTACCGTTCGCGTTTGGGCAGGTTGTCCTATTGTTAAACACAGACCCTGTCCGATACGAAAAATCCCTGCTTATAAAAATAGACTAATGGGCCGGGTAAAACGCGATGCGAGGAACATCTCATGCACATATTGCTGACCGGCGGTACTGGTTTGATCGGACGTCAGCTCTGCCGCTTCTGGTTGGAGCAGGGACATCGCTTGACGGTATGGAGTCGCCGGCCCGAAGAGGTGGCGAAAATCTGCGGGGCGCAAGTGCGCGGCGTTGCCAGGCTCGAGGACGTCGACGCGCCAGTGGACGCGGTGATCAACCTCGCGGGAGCGCCGATTGCCGACCGGCCCTGGAGCCACAAACGCAAGATATTGTTGTGGAGCAGTCGCATCACTTTGACGGAAGTTCTGCTGGCCTGGCTGGAGCGCTGCGAGCAGAAACCGCAGGTGTTGATTTCCGGTTCTGCGGTGGGCTGGTATGGCGACGGCGGCGAGCGTGAATTGACCGAGGAGTCGGGGCCGGTAAGCGAAGATTTCGCCAGCCAGCTGTGCATCGCCTGGGAGGAAACCGCGCAACGGGCCGAGGCGTTGGGCATGCGCGTGGTGCTGGTTCGTACCGGCCTGGTCCTGTCTGCCGAGGGCGGCTTTTTGTCGCGGCTGCTGCTGCCATTCAAACTGGCGCTGGGCGGGCGTATCGGCAATGGTCGGCAGTGGATGCCGTGGATTCATATCGACGATCAAATCGCCCTGATTGATTTTCTTCTGCACCGCTCCGATGCCAGCGGTCCTTATAATGCCTGCGCTCCTGACCCGGTGCGCAACCGCGATTTCGCCAAGGCCCTGGGCCGTGTATTGCATCGGCCGGCCGTGGTGCCAATGCCGGAACTTGTATTGAAAGTGGCGCTGGGGGAGTTGTCACTGCTGTTGCTCGGCGGCCAGCGCGCCACGCCGGCCCGATTGCAGGCGGCGGGTTTCACATTCCGCTTCACTGATTTGCCCGCGGCCCTGGAAGACTTGTCCAGCCGCCTTTGAAATAGGACGTTGCATGACCGATCACGCGTTGCTTCTGGTGAATCTGGGTTCGCCTGCCTCCACTTCGGTGGCCGATGTGCGCCGCTACCTCAATCAATTTCTGATGGATCCGTATGTCATCGACCTGCCATGGCCGGTACGACGCTTGCTGGTGTCGCTGATCCTCATCAAGCGTCCCGAGCAGTCGGCTCATGCCTACGCCTCGATCTGGTGGGACGAGGGGTCGCCGTTGGTGGTACTCAGTCGTCGGCTGCAACAGGCCATGACCGCGCAGTGGACCCAGGGCCCGGTGGAGCTGGCGATGCGTTATGGCGAGCCGTCCATTGAGTCGGCGCTGCTGCGTCTGGCGAGCCAGGGGCACAAGAAGATCACCCTGGCGCCGTTGTATCCGCAGTTCGCTGAAAGCACCGTCACCACGGTGGTCGAGGAAGCGAAGCGGGTTGCGCGGGAAAAGAAGCTCGATGTGCAGTTCTCGATTCTCCAGCCGTTCTACGACCAGCCGGAATACCTCGACGCCCTGGTGGCCAGCGCCAAGCCCTACCTGATGCAGGATCACGATCACCTGCTGTTGAGTTTCCACGGCTTGCCCGAGCGTCACCTGACCAAGCTCGACCCAACGGGGTTTCATTGTTTCAAGGATGCCGACTGCTGCAAGAACGCGCCGCCGGAAGTCATGGCCACCTGTTACCGCGCCCAGTGCATTCACACGGCCGAACAGTTCGCCCAGCGCATGGGGCTCAAGGAGGGGCAGTGGTCGGTGTCGTTCCAGTCGCGGCTGGGCCGTGCCAAGTGGATCGAACCCTACACCGAAGCGCGCCTGGATGAGTTGGCCAAAAGCGGCGTGAAGAAAATCCTGGTGATGTGCCCGGCGTTCGTGGCCGACTGCATCGAGACCCTGGAGGAAATCGGCGATCGCGGGCGCGAGCAGTTCCGCGCGGCAGGGGGGGAGGAGTTGGTGCTGGTGCCGTGTCTCAATGACGAGCCGCAGTGGGCGAAGGCGTTGAGTAAGCTATGTGAACGGGCGCCGATCGCTTTGTGAAATTCAAGGGCCTCATCGCGAGCAGGCTCGCTCCCACAGAGGATCTCGAGTGAACACAAACTGGTGTTCACAACAGATCCCCCTGTGGGAGCGAGCCTGCTCGCGATAGCTATCTGACTGACAATAAAAACCTCAAGCTCGAATCAGATCAGCGGCTCATCCGCCTGCTTCTGCTTCCAGCTGTCATTGCCCGGCAGCAGCAGGTTCAGGGCGATCGCCACCACCGCGCATAGCGCAATGCCTTTGAGACCGAAGTCGTCCGGGCCGGTACCGGTGCCCACCAGTACACCGCCGATGCCGAACACCAGCGTCACCGAAACGATCACCAGGTTGCGCGCTTCGCCCAGGTCGATCTTGTGGCGGATCAGGGTGTTCATGCCCACCGCCGCGATCGAACCGAACAACAGGCACAGGATCCCGCCCATCACTGGCACCGGGATACTTTGCAGCAGCGCGCCGAACTTGCCGATGAACGCCAGGCTGATGGCGAAGATCGCCGCCCAGGTCATGATCTTCGGGTTGTAGTTCTTGGTCAGCATCACCGCGCCAGTCACTTCGGCGTAGGTGGTGTTGGGCGGGCCGCCGAACAGGCCGGCGGCGGTGGTGGCGAGACCGTCACCGAGCAGGGTGCGATGCAGGCCGGGTTTTTTCAGGTAGTCGCGACCGGTCACGCTGCCCACGGCAATCACCCCGCCGATATGCTCGATGGCTGGCGCCAGGGCGACCGGCACGATGAACAGGATCGCCTGCCAGTTGAACTCCGGCGCGGTGAAGTTTGGCAGGGCGAACCACGGTGCGGCGGCGATTTTCGCGGTGTCCACCACGCCGAAGAAAAACGCCATGGCAAAGCCCACCAGCACGCCGGAGATGATCGGCACCAGGCGGAAAATACCTTTGCCGAACACCGCGACGATCAGGGTGGTGAGCAGGGCCGGCATCGAAATCATCATCGCGGTTTGATAATGAATCAGCTCGGTGCCGTCTCCAGCCTTGCCCATCGCCATGTTGGCGGCAATCGGCGCCATGGCCAGGCCGATGGAAATGATCACCGGGCCAATGACCACCGGTGGCAGCAGCCGGTCGATGAAGCCGGTGCCCTTGATCTTCACCGCCAGGCCAAGAAAGGTGTAGACGAAACCCGCCGCCATCACGCCGCCCATGGTCGCGGCCAGGCCGAACTGGCCCTTGGCGAGGATGATCGGGGTGATGAAGGCAAAGCTCGAGGCCAGGAACACCGGCACCTGGCGCCCGGTGACGACCTGGAACAGGATCGTCCCCAGGCCGGCGGTGAACAGCGCCACGTTAGGGTCCAGCCCGGTGATCAGCGGCATCAGGACCAGCGCGCCGAAGGCGACGAACAGCATCTGCGCGCCGGACAGCACCTGGCGCCAGAGCGGATCGTTGAACTCATCCTGCATGCTCAAGCGTCCTTCTGCTTGGTGCCGAAGATCTTGTCGCCGGCATCGCCCAGGCCCGGGATGATGTAGCCATGCTCGTTGAGTTTCTGGTCGATGGACGCGGTGTAGATGGTCACATCCGGGTGGGCGTCCTGTACCGCCTTGATGCCTTCGGGGGCCGCGACCAGCACCATGGCGCGGATGTCCCGGCAACCGGCTTTTTTCAACAGGTCGATGGTGGCGACCATGGAGCTGCCGGTGGCGAGCATCGGGTCGATGATCATTGCCAGGCGCTCGTCGATTTCGGGCACCAGTTTTTCCAGGTAGGTGTGCGCTTGCAGGGTCTGCTCGTTGCGAGCCACGCCCACGGCGCTGACCTTGGCCCCCGGGATCAGGCTCAGTACGCCCTCGAGCATGCCGATGCCGGCGCGCAGGATCGGCACCACGGTGATCTTCTTGCCGGCGATTTTCTCGACCTGGACCGTACCGGCCCAACCGTCGATCTCGTAGGTTTCCAGCGGCAGGTCCTTGGTGGCTTCGTAGGTGAGCAGCGCACCGACTTCCTGGGCGAGTTCGCGAAAGTTCTTCGTGCTAATGTCGGCGCGGCGCATCAGGCCGAGTTTGTGTCTGATCAGCGGATGGCGGATCTCGAGGATGGGCATGGGGAAGGCTCCGGCGGCGGGCAAAAAAACCGGCCTAGATTAATCTATCCGAGGGTGTTGTCCTATAGACAATACAGAACGTTAGTCCACAAACGCTTGATCTGGCCGGGCGGGATGCGTACCTTTGCCGGCTTTTCCGAACCCGTCCCCCTCAATCTCTCCTGGAGAGCGCCATGTCCGCTGATCTCGAGCATATCCGTCAAATCATGCGAGAGGCTGACTGCCTGTACACCGAAGCTGAAGTCGAAGCGGCCATTGCCCGTGTCGGTGCGCAAATCAACGACCAACTGGCGGATGCCAACCCGGTGGTGTTCTGTGTCATGAACGGCGGGTTGATTTTCTCCGGAAAATTGCTGACCTATCTGAACTTCCCGTTGGAAGCGTCCTACCTGCATGCGACCCGTTACCGCAACGAAACCAGCGGCGGCGATCTGTTCTGGAAGGCCAAGCCGGAAGTCTCGTTCATCGACCGTGACGTGTTGATCATTGACGACATCCTCGACGAAGGTCACACCCTGGGCGCGATCATCGATTTCTGCAAACACGCCGGCGCTCGTGCCGTGCACACCGCCGTGCTGATCGACAAGGACCATGACCGCAAGGCGCGGCCTGACTTGAAAGCCGATTTCGTCGGCCTGCCGTGCGTCGACCGCTACATCTTTGGCTACGGCATGGACTACAAAGGCTACTGGCGCAACGCTAATGGCATTTTTGCCGTCAAGGGGATGTAATCGATGACTCAGCCAAGCTTTCTGGATCACGCGCTGCTCGATGAGTTGGCCGAAAAAGCTGCGACCAGCCCTCGTGGGCGACAGCACCATAACTTTCATGAGATGGACGAGCCGTGCCATCGCATGGCAGTGGGTCTACAGCCTTCGACCTACATCCCGCCGCACCGCCACCTGAGCGCCGACAAGGCGGAAACCTTGCTGGTACTCAAGGGCCGGTTGGGGGTGTTGATTTTCGACGACGCCGGTGCGGTGGTGGACAAGCGCATCCTGCAGGCCGGTGGCGATTGCCTCGGTGTCGACCTGCCGGCCGGTGTGTATCACGGCTTGGTGGTGCTGGAAGCCGACAGCCTGATGTTCGAATGCAAGGCCGGCCCATACCGGCCCGTGGGCGAGGGCGAACTGGCCCACTGGGCGCCCCGCGAAGGCGAGCCAGGCGTGGCCGAGTACCAGGCCTGGATGCGCGCGCAGTTCGACTGAACGGTGTGGCAGCAGGGCTTCTGTGGCGAGGGGATTTATCCCCGCTGGGTTGCGAAGCAGCCCTAAACCGATCGACTCGATCGGCCTGACATACCGAGTCGCCTGATTTCAGGGTCGCTTCGCAACCCAACGGGGATAAATCCCCTCGCCACGGATCAAGCAGGTCCTCAATGAGCGGCGTGGCCGGCAGCTACCAGCCATTGCTCACTCTTGACCCGCGCCTGCTCCAGGGTTTGCACATACGCCAATTGACGCTGCTCGCGATGAATGCCGGCACGTCGCAATTTCAGGCGCACCCGGGGGGCGGTCGCCACCAGGATCAGGCCGATGCCCTGCTTGCGGTAATCCTTCAGGATATTTTCAAAAGCGGCCAGCGCGGTCATGTCCAGCATCGGCACGGCGCTCATTTCCACCACCACCACGCGCACCCCCGGATCGAACTTGCGCAGCACATCCAGGGCTTTTTCGGCTGCACCGAAGAACAGCGGCCCACGGATTGCGTAGCAGCGTACATGCTCGGGCATGTCCAGCAAGGCTTGATGGAAGTGACGAGGCAGTTCGGCGCTGTCCGTCAGCTCGCTCATGCGCTTGATGAACAGCCCGGCGGCCAGCAGCAGGCCGACGGCAACCGCCATGACCATGTCGAACAAAACGGTCAGGCTCAGGCATGTCAGCAGCACCAGTACGTCGCTGCGCGGCGCAATGCGCAACGTGTGCAGGACATGCCCGGCTTCGCTCATGTTCCAGGCAACTATCACCAGCAGTGCCGCCAGGGCAGCCATGGGCAAGTAACTGAACAACGGCGCCAGCAGCACCATCGCCAGCAGTACCACGAGGCTATGAATGATCGCGGCCAGCGGTGAGGAGGCGCCACTGCGCACATTGGTCGCGCTACGGGCAATGGCCGCCGTGGCGGTGATACCACCGAACAGCGGCGCCACGACGTTACCCAGGCCTTGGCCGATCAGCTCGGCGTTGGGGTCGTGCTTGCTGCCGGTCATGCCGTCCGCCACCACGGCGCACAGCAGCGATTCGATGGCGCCAAGCATGGCAATGGCGAAGGCCGGGCCCAGCAATTGGCGGATCAGGTCATAGGACAGCACCAGGGGATGGCCCTGGCCATCTGGCAGGTTCCATGGCCAGTCAAAGCGCGGCAAAAACGGCGGGATACCGGGATGGCTGATGCCATCGACCACATAGCTGAAGCGCTCACCCAATGTCGCAACCGGCCAACCGCCGCGTTCCAGCACCAGTCCCAATAGCGCCCCGACCAGCAAGGCCACCAGATGCCCGGGAACCCGTGGTACCCAGCGTGGCCAGGCAATCAGTACCGCCAGGCAACTGATGCCGATGATGCCATCGCCGAGTCGGGCACTGGGCAGCGCCACGATCAATTCGCCCAGTTGTTCGATGTAGTGCTTGGCTTGCCCGACGGTGACCAGCCCCAGCAGATCCTTCAGTTGCAAGGTGGCGATGACCACGCCGATCCCGGCGGTAAAGCCGAGGATGACCGGATAGGGGATGTATTGGATCAGCCGCCCGGCGCGCATCAATCCCAAGGTGATCAGAATCAGGCCGGCGAGCATGGTGCACAACAACAGGCCACCGAGGCCGTATTGTTGGGTAATGGGCAGCAGGATCACCACGAACGCCGCCGTCGGCCCGCTGACATTGAAGCGCGAGCCGCCGGTGAGGGCGATCAAGGGCGCGGCCACCAACACCGTGTACAAGCCGTGTTGCGGCGGGACACCGACGGCGATTGCCAGGGCCATGGCCAGTGGGATGGCGATAATACCGACGGTCAGCCCGGCCACCAGATCGCCACGCAGGCGTTCAAGGGTGTAACCGGCGCGCCAGCTTTGGCGCCAAGCGGCGAATAACGGTGGGGCGGAGAAAGACATGGGTACTCCACGCACGAAAGAAAGGAAACCCCCTGAGCCTTGGCAAACACAGGACCCGTGGCGAGGGAGCTTGCTCCCGCTCGAGTGCGTAGCGCTCGCAAAATTCTGGGGCAACTGCGCAGCCCGGCGGGAGCAAGCTCCCTCGCCACAAAGGCATACACCTGCTGGGCAAGGCTGATGGCTCTCTGAGTATGCCGCGCTCGTCGTGTGTAAGTATTGACCTGGGTCGTTATTTTTACCGTCCAGGCTCATGCTAGAGTGCCAGGCCAAGACCCTGGAGCCTGTCATGAGTGTATCGATTCGCCGTTGTGCCGCGTTACTGCTGATCTCCAGCCTGCCCCTGGCAGCCGTTGCCGCGCCGATGCACAGCCAGTTCCTGCCGCCCGATGACTTGGTGGTGCGCCAGGAGCAGCCTGAACAGCAGCAATTGCTGCAAGTGACCGAGTATTCGGTGGTGCTCGGTAACCAGCGTCAGTCCAACCAGCAACCGATACCGGTCACTTCACCCTTGCTGGTGCGCTTAAAGGGCAAGCCGATGAACAAGGGGGCCACCCTCAGCCAGGTGATCCTCAACTTCGATGGCGAAAGCAAAAGCCTGAAAAAGCCGGTCTTCGACGAGGCGAGCAAGACCCTGACGTTGTCTTATCCACAGGCCCAGTACCGGGTGGTCATCGATCTGTTGCGCAACAACACGGTCTATGTGCAGTTCCTCACCTACACCAACGGCCATATCTGGGCCGACCTGCACACCGGTGCCGAACGCTCGCGTTGAGCCCGGGCCTTGCCGGGGGTAAACTGCCCGCCCCGTGAACTGTGCGAGCTGGAGCCGGCAATGCGTAAAGACAAGAAACAAGTGATTGGCGACGAGATTGGCGATGAACAGATCAAGCTGTTCCTCAATTTCGAGCCGGTCGATGCCACTTCGCCGTCGCTGCACAAACTGATCAAGGCCTACCGTGGCCTGCGGGTCGACGACTTCGAGCGCTTCCTGACGTTTTTCGTCGAAGCCGGCCATGACCTCAACGGCAAGGATGAGCATGGCAACGATTTCGTGGCGTTGGTCCAGGACCAGCGTAATGCCGAGGAATATATCGAGTTGATCAAAAAGGCGCGTGGCTGATCGCGTTAAATTATTGTCATCGCCCTTCGGGGCGATTGAAGTTTAGTCAGTGTTTCTGCGTTTTATTCAACCAGGCCCGAAAGGTTATGTCACCATTCGGGCTGTTTTGTTTTAACTGCATTTCGATTAATTTTGCATTGAAGCCAAGTGCTTTCAGTCTAATTGTTCAAATGGAGTTGTATATATCATGGAAGATAAAAACAGATACATTGCCGGGGCGTTATTGTCGCTGGTCGGTTGCACGGCAAGTTCGGTTTCCAGTGCGTTCGATGAGATCGTCAATGTGGAAATATTCAATGCCACATCAGCGGTCATTGTGCCGGGCAGCGATTTTACGTGGTCCCTGGCCCCGGAAAATGCAGGCCACAGCTTTTCGGTAAATCCCGGCGAGAGCCAGGAGCTAACCTATTACCTGCCCCAGTCGCGCGCCGAGCGAGAGTCATTTACCTACACTCAGGGAAGTCGCACCTGCCATTTCAGTTTCGGGCATATTGCCGGAGCGCCGTTGAACGACCAGCAGACAATGCCTTATCGTCGCTGGGCTGAAGCGAAGCCGGCAGGTTTCTGTAGTGCAGAGTTATTGGAAGTCGAAGATGACGACGATTATGTTCGGCATGGCGGAAGTCGGGTCAAGTTCAGCATGAAGTCATAACGCGGATAATAAAAAACCTCCCGTTTGCGCGGGAGGCTTTTTATAACTACGCAGTATCAGGCGTAACTTTGGGCCTTGTTGTCTTCAACCAGTTCCAACGCAATGTTGTTCTGCGCGTTGATCTTGCGATACAGCGCCGCGTCGGTTTCCAGCACTTTTTCCCGGGCCGGGAAGATCTCTGCAAGCTTGGCGGCCCACTCGCCCTTGGCCTTGTCCGGGAAGCAACGCTCGATCAGTTCCAGCATGATCGACACGGTCACCGAAGCACCCGGCGATGCGCCGAGCAGGGCGGCGAGGGTGCCGTCCTTGGCTGCCACCAGTTCGGTGCCGAACTGCAGGACGCCGCCTTTCTTCGGGTCCTTCTTGATGATCTGCACCCGTTGGCCGGCCACTTCCAGGCGCCAGTCCTCGGCTTTCGCCTCGGGGTAGAAGCGCCGCAGGGATTCCAGGCGTTGTTCCATGGATTGCATCACTTCGCTGATCAGGTACTTGGTCAGGTCCATGTTGTCCCGGGCCACGGCCAGCATCGGGCCGATGTTGCCGGCGCGTACCGACAGTGGCAGGTCCATGAGCGAGCCGTGCTTGAGGAACTTGGTGGTGAAACCGGCGTACGGCCCGAACAGCAGGGACTTCTTGCCATCGACCACACGCGTGTCCAGGTGCGGTACCGACATCGGTGGCGAGCCCACGGCGGCCTGGCTGTAGACCTTGGCCTGGTGGTGCTTGACCACTTCCGGGTTGTCGCAACGCAGCCACTGGCCGCTGACCGGGAAGCCGCCGAAGCCCTTGCTTTCCTCGATGCCCGAAGCCTGAAGCAGCGGCAACGCTGCGCCGCCGGCGCCCAGGAACACAAACTTGGCGTCGACGTCGCGGCTGCTGCCGGAATTGACGTCCTTGATGCTCACGGTCCAGCCACTGCCGTTACGCTTGAGGCCGGTGACGCGCTTGCAGTATTTGACCTGGGTGTCCGGAGCGCTGGTCAGGTGCTTGAGCAGCTGGTTGGTCAGGGCGCCGAAGTTGACGTCGGTCCCGTTCATGACGCGGGTGGCGGCAATGACTTCATCGGCCGGCCGGCCAGGCATCATCAGCGGCATCCACTCGGCCATCTTGGCCTTGTCTTCGGTGTATTCCATGTCGGCGAAGGCGTGATGCTGGCGCATCAACTCGAAGCGCTTCTTCAGGAACGACACGCCTTTCTCGCCTTGCACGAAGCTCAGGTGTGGCACCGGGGCGATGAAAGATTTGGAAGAGCCGAACGTGCCTTTTTGGGTCAGGTACGTCCAGAACTGCTTCGATACCTCGAACTGGGTGTTGATGTGCACGGCTTTCTTGATGTCGACAGTGCCGTCGGCCGCCTGGGGCGTGTAGTTGAGCTCACACAGCCCGGCGTGGCCGGTGCCGGCGTTGTTCCACGGGTTGGAACTCTCCGCGGCACCGGAATCCATCAGCTCGACGACTTCCAGCGAAATCGCGGGATCGAGCTCCTTGAGCAGTACGGCCAGGGTGGCACTCATGATGCCGGCCCCTACCAGAACTACATCGACTGCTTCGTTATGCGCCATTTAACGCGTCTCCAAAATCTGCAGCACCAAATTGTCGGCATAGCGGCCAGGAGTGGCGGGGCAGGTCAGTTGCGCCCCAGTTATCCATGGCCAGGATCGCCATGTCCGTATCTTCGCAATTTTTCGCACCTACTGCGGATGCATGCAGCCTGGCCTCAAGAGTCACATGAACTCATTTCAGCGCCTGGCAGGCAATTCGACTTATGGCCGAGACATCCGTTCGTGCAACCAAATCCGTAGCGGACAGGCTTCAGGCGCCGGTTCTTGAGCGATATCCGGTCCTGTGTCGTTGGGCTGTTTCAGACGCTAATGGTGCTTGTTCAGACGCAAAACTCTTCATTTGCTCGCCACACTCTCGTGAAGTTGTGAAAACCCGTTTTTTCACGCTCTTTTGAAGACGTGAACCTCAAAAAAGGGCTGTCCCAGCCTGGCACCGTGCCCGGTTTGGTTGCCCCCCATGTAGTACATGACAGGCAAAACGGGCAGACAGCTCAGTGACCGAGCGTAATGACAGCTCTGCAGATTCGCGAAAAGTGGGGGATTTGCCTGAAGAACAGCAAGCGCGCCAGCTTCACTCGATCTGTGTGGGCGGCTCTCTGTGGGCGTTGCGGGGTGCCAATACCAGCGCATCAGCGGTGTTGCGAGGCCCGATCAGGAGACGTCCTTATAATCGGGGGGAGATTGTATCGAAGAAACGCAGGGAAATGGTCGTGTTTAATGACTTTTATTAGTCGTCTGGTCAGATGGTCAACAGCTGCCGGTTGCGTGGACGAGCATGAAGCGGTTGCACGCGGGCGCTGGCAGGCAATGGCTGGTGCAACCAGTTGAGACGGATCTCGTCGATTTCCACCCAGCCTTCACCCATGGGTTGCAGGCTGCACTGCTTGAATGCCTGGCAACGGCCATTGCGATCGAGCAGGGCGAAGCTGCGGTGATGTGGGCGCGGGGTGAACAGGGAAATAAGGAAGCGCATGATCGAATACCAGGTCAGGGAGCTTGGGATAAGCCTGACAGCGCGCCATGACATGCCGGTGTAAGGACCGTGACAATGGGGTGACAGGAACCGGCAACCACGGCCCGTGTCAGACATTTCAGTATTCATCGTAAGGCGCTAGTTCACCGCGATGGCGCACCGCTATACTGCCGGCCTGTTTGTGCCCGATTCTGGAGAGAAGAGCATGTTGCAACGCCTGTTGTTCGGTTTGATCGCTGTGACCAGCCTGACCCTCGTCGGCTGCGCCCACAGCCCGCAACAACTTAACCCGGAGCCCAAGCTCAATGCCCAGCTGGCGCCGGTCGGTCGTGGCCAGCCAGTGGTGGTGCGGGTCGTGGATGGTCGTCCGTCGCCGACGCTCGGCACCCGTGGCGGGTTGTATCCGGAAACCAGCGTGATCACGGTGCAGGGCGCGCAGATCCTGCCCAAGCTGCAAGCCCAGGCTGAAGCCGCGGTGCGTTTGCTCGGTTTCACGCCGACCGCCAATGCCTTGAATGCACCGCAACTGACCGTGACCCTGGCCGAGCTCAAGTACCAGTCGCCCAAGGAAGGCATGTACGTGACCGAAGCCACCATCGGCGCGACCTTCCGCTCCGACGTGCAGAACGCCAACCGCCGCTACAGTGGTCGTTACGGTGCCTCCCTGGACCAGCGCTTCGGCATGGCGCCTAACCAGGACACCAATACCAAGCTGGTCAGCGACGTCTTGAGCGATGCCCTGACCCGGCTGTTCAAGGACCCGACCATTGGCCAGGTGCTGGCTGAGTAAGTAATACGTCCCATAACCCCTGTGGGAGCGAGCCTGCTCGCGATAGCGGAGTGTCAGCCACTTTAGTATTGACTGATCCACCGCCATCGCGGGCAAGCCTTGCTCCCACAGGGGTTTTTTATGGGTGATATCCTCAGGCTGCCTGGGAATACAGCTCCAGCACACTGATCCCGGTCAGCAGGTCGGTCTCTGGAAGGTCGGCATGTTGATGGCCGCCGAGGGCGCAATACACCAGCCAATGTCGGTCCTGCACGTTGAAGGACAGGCTGTCGACGAGGTTCTGTTGTTCGTCGCTCGGGCTGATGAGATAGAGGCGATCCTGGTTTTCAGCGTGCAGCATGACGGGTTCCGTGCAGGTTTGAAGGGCGACAGAGTGGCCTAATCAGATGACGAAACCGTGACGCAAAGAATTATGATGGATTGAACCTTTCTCTTGTGGCGAGGGGATTTATCCCCGTTCGAGTGCGCAGCACTCGCAAGCTCTTGGGCGCTGCAGAAATCCTGAGGCCGCTTCGCAGCCCAGCGGGGATAAATCCCCTCGCCACAAAATCACTCGGTCATCACCTCAGGGGATCGTTACTGGTCGGAAAAAACAGTGCAGGGCGGCAGGCTTTCGGTAGAATCCGCGCCCTGTTCGTAGGCCACGGATGTGTCCTGTCCGTTTTTCGCTTGAGGTTCGTGATGTCGTCGCATCTGCTTTCGTTGTTCGCCGCCCACCCCGCCAAACTGATCAACCTGCTGGCGTTGCTGTTTGCCTGCCCGGGCGGCTGGGTGTTGCATGCGACGCGTCGTCGTGAACAACGGGCGCGGGCGTGCCTTGAGGCGCGCAATCGCGAAGGTAATGAACGATTCGAAGCTTTGCTGGACCTGGCCACCCAGCGGATGAACCGGTTTTTCTACCGGTTTGGCTTTGGCTGCCTGGCGCTGGCGTTGCTGGTGTCGTGGATCAGTACGCAGTTCTGATGGCGTAGCCGTTTTGATCTGGGACATGGTGACCTGTGGCGAGGGGATTTATCCCCGTTGGGCTGCGTAGCAGCCCTGATCGGTTTGATGTGATCGACCTGACTCACCGAGCTATCAGGGTTTGGGTCTGCTGCGCAGCCCAACGGGGATAAATCCCCTCGCCACAGCAAGCTCCCTCGCCACAGGGAACCCTTGTCCTCAGACCTATCGCTTAAAGCGCCAACCCCGCCTTGACCCGATACTGATTACGCACCGGCGTCGCATATTGCCGCACCAGGAACGGCCGGTGTTCCGGCGGGCAGGCGTCCAGCCGGCGCTGCCATTCCTGTTCGGCCTTGGCCAGCTCTTCGGCGCCAAACACCTCGGCCGCCGTCGGAACCTGCAACTGCGGGTCAGCGTCGGCCCATTGTGCGTAAGCCAGGTAATGCACCGGGAACAGCCGGTAGCCGCCGAGAATCTGCCGGTCCATCTCCTGAGCCAATTGCTTGGTGTCCTCGTAGAACTCGGTGATCGGCGCGGCGAAGTTCACGTGGACCCGGCCCTTGTAGCCGGTGATGCCCTTGGCGATGCTCACGTCGTCCTCGCCCGGCGCCTTGGTGTAGGTGCCGGTGGTAGCGCGGATGTACAACTCGCGGGCCTTGGCCTGGTCGCACGGGTCGTATTCGTAGCTGATCGACACCGGAGTGAGGTTCAGCGACTGGATCACCTCGCCGAACGGCTCGTCCTTGCGGCTCATGTGGAACATCTTGAGGATCGCCGACTCGGTACGGTCGTCGCCATCCTTGGCCCGCCCTTCGGCCTGGGCGATCCAGATCGAGGCGCAGTCGTTGCGGATCGAATGGTTGATGTACGCCGACAGCAACTGGTACGCCGCCATTTTTTCCCGCCGCCCGGTGATGGAGCGGTGCACGATGAAGCTCTTGTTCAGGCGCATCAGGTCGCTGACAAAGGGCTTTTGCAGCAGGTTGTCGCCAATGGCGATGCGCGGCGTCGGCAGGCCGGCGTGATACACGGCGTAGTTGACGAAGGCCGGGTCCATCACGATATCGCGGTGGTTGGCGATGAACAGGTACGCACTGCCGGACTTGAATTGCTCCACCCCGGTGTAGGTCACGCCATCGGTGGCACGCTCGATGGTGTGGTCGACGTAGAACTCCACCTTGTCCTGCAACGTGGCGACCGATGTCACACCAGCGAACTCACGGCGCAATCTTTGCGCTATAAGAGGTTTGAGCATCCAGCCGAAGGCGCCGGCCAGGCGTGGGAAGCGGAAGTGGGTGAGGATATCTAGAAACGCCTTGTCGCCGAGCAGCCGGGCCAGCACCGCTGGGACTTCACTGTCGTCGTAAGGTCGGATGGCATCGAATTCGCCCATCATGCTCTCTTGTTGGAAACGGCTAGGGTAAGTAAAGGTTCGATCAAAAAACGACGGGGCACGGCCTGGAAGATAAGCCAGACAAAAATAGCCCTGCAAATAGACCGGCGATTATACGCACAAGTCACCTGGGAGACCGCGATGCTGGAAACCGAACACTACGAATGTCCTTATTGCGGCGAACCAGCGGAAGCGGTTCTGGATTTGTCCGGCGGCGACCAGACCTATATCGAGGACTGTCCGGTGTGCTGCCGCCCGATCAGCTTCGTGCTGCAAACCGATGGTCACGAATGGATGCTTGAGGTCCACAGCGAAAACGAGTGATGGGGGCGTCCATGCGACGAATCTACGAGCTGGAAAACCTGATGGAAGGCGAGTTGTTGCAAGGGATGCTTGCCAGCGAAGGCATCACGGCGCATCTGGTGGGGCGCGATCTGCTGGGTGGTGCGGGGGAGTTGCCCATGCAGGGCCTGCTGGGGCTGGCGGTGGAGGACGACCAGGCGCAATACGCCCGGGAGTTGATCGCCGCGTACAATGCCGCGCTGCCGTTGCCCGGCGATGAACCGGACAGTTACCCCGGCACGCTGGTCTGCTAGGCTGGCGGCCGTTTGATCAAGAGTCGTGTTGCCCCATGTGTGGACGTTATGCCCTGTTTCGCTGGAACCCCTCCTTCGCGGCCCTGCCCGGTTTTCCCGCCGATCAGAAGGCCCAATGGAATATTTCGCCCAACGATTCGGTGCTGATGCTGCGGGCCGGCGCCGCTGGCCAGCGCGAACTGGCCCGGGCGCGCTGGGGCTTGACGCCACCGTGGCTGACCGACCTGTCCCGCACCCCGGCCCATGCCCGGGCCGAAACCGTGGCCGAGCAGCCGATGTTCCGTGAGGCCTTGCGCCTGCGCCGCTGCCTGCTGCCGGCCAATGGTTTCTATGAGTGGCGCGGCGGCACGCGCAAGCGCCCGTACTGGTTGACGCCGGGGGAGGGTTCGTCGTTGTTTTTTGCCGCGATCTGGGAGGCGTATCCGGTGCAGGAGCAGGTGTGGCTGAGCACGGCGGTCATCACCCAGCCAGCGGCGGGCCAGCGCCGGCCATTGATCCTGGACGAAGAAGGCCAGCGCCTGTGGCTCGATCCCGAGACCCCGCTGCATGCCTTGCAAGGGCTGCTGGCCAGCGAACCGGCACCACTGCGCGAGCGAGTGCTGGCCAACATGGTCAATGATCCGAAACTCAACGGGCCGGAGTGCTTGACGCCGGCTTGAGTTTTGCGGTGATTGTACTGGCCTCATCGCGAGCAAGCCCGCTCCCACACTAGGCTGCGGGTGTTCACAAGCGTGCGGTCCCCGCCAATCCCCTGTGGGAGCGGGCTTGCTCGCGAAAGGGGCGTGACATCCAACATTCATGCAAGCTGACCCACCGCCTTCGCGAGCAAGCCCGCTCCCACACTAGGCTGCGGGTGTTCACAAGCGTGCGGTCCCCGCCAATCCCCTGTGGGAGCGGGCTTGCTCGCGAAAGGGGCGTGACATCCAACATTCATGCAAGCTGACTCACCGCCTTCGCGAGCAAGCCCGCTCCCACAATAGATTCGGGGGTTACTCGTGATGCGGTTCACCGAGGAAAGTCAACGAGGTGAATACACCACGCGTGGCCACGTCCTTGTCGTCCTTGAGCGCAATTTCCATCTGCGCCGCGACCACGTTCAAGCCTTCGTTGCGCACCAGCACCTTGGCCCGGCCTTCTGCGTCGGTTTCCGTCGATACGGTGTTTGGCGCGCTGCGGTAGTCGCCCACCAGTTTCACCCCGGCCGCCGGTTTGCCATCCAGCAGCACCCGTACCGGCAATGACTGGCCCGGCCCGACGGTCAGCGGGTCGACTTCCGGCAGGATCACGAACTTGATCGGTGCAAGCGCCGGCAGTTTCGCCCCCGGTTCATAGATCGCCAGGCTGTATTTGAACGTGTGGGTCGATTCAATCGCTCCGGGCACTTTGCTGCGGCCTTCGTTGATCCACTTCTTGTCGGCGGTCTGCGACCACATGCCGTTGTCCAGCGCCACCGCCAGCACGGCCGGCGGCTTGAGCGGTTGCAGCCGGGCGTGGTCCGGCAGGCGCTCCACGGTGACGGGGATCATCTTGCCGCCCAGGTCATAGGCCCAGGCGCCACTGACTTTCTGCGCCTTGAAGGCATTGTCTTCGGCACCGTGGCCGTAGATCACTTCGATGTTGCCGCGCCGCTGTTCGGTCCACAGGCCATGGGCCGAGGCCTGTGTGGCCAGGAGCAGGCCGAGCAGGGCGAAGGTCTTGGGGTGTTTCATGTCGATTTTCCTTTTATAGCGCAAGGGTGAGACTGACAGTGAAGTTGCGCGGCTCGCCGGGGGTGACCCAGTAGTTGCTGTAGGAGCGTTCGTAGTACTTTTCGTCGAAGACGTTGTTCAGGTTCAGGCCCACGGTGACGTCATCGCTGGCCTTGTAATGGGCCAGCAGATCCACCGTGTGGTAGGCCGGCAGTTCGAAATCCTTGCCGGCTTCGCCCGAGCGGTCCCCGACATAAGTGAACGCCGCGCCGATATCCGAACCACGCAGGTGCCCATCCTGGAATTCGTAGACCCCCAGCAGGCTGCCGCTGTGTTTGGCGACGCCGAGGATCCGGCTGCCGGTGGGAATCTGCTGGTCGCCCTTGGTCACTTCGGCATCGATGTAGGCGAAGGCGCCGATCAGCCGTACGGCATCGGTCACTTGCCCTGTGAGTTGCAGGTCGATGCCTTGGCTGCGGGCCTTGCCCACGGCTCGGCTGAAGTCGGTCCCGGCGACCGGGCTCAGGACGTTTTCCTTCTCTATATGGAACGCCGCCAGGGTGGTGCTCAGGCGGTCGTCGAACAGTTCGCTCTTGATCCCCACTTCATAGCCGACACCTTCCTCGGGGTTGAAGGATTTGCCGTCGGCATCCAGGCCGTTATTGGGCTTGAATGAAGTGGAGACGTTGGCGAACAGACCCACCTGGGGTGTCAGTTGATACAGCAGACCGGCTCGTTGTGTCAGGGCGTCGTGGCGTTGGCGGCTGGTGCGATCGCGGGTGTGGTCGTCGATGCTCTGCTCGAAATGCTCGTAGCGCACGCCGAGCAGGCCCCTCAGTTTGTCGGTGAAGACGATCTGGTCCTGCAGGTTCAGCGCGCGGCTTTGCACATGTTCGAAGAAGTCTGTGCCGGTACGAGCACCATTGGGTTTCGGCTGGCCGTAGATCGGCTGGTAGATGTCGATGGGGTAGGCGCTGCCGCCAATGGTGGTCACGCGCTCGTTCTTGCGGTAGTCCTCGTATTCGCTGCCGATCAGCAGTTCGTGCTGCCAGGGGCCGAGGTCGAACAGGCCACGCAATTCCAGTTGGGTGATGCTGTCGTGCCAATTGTTGTCACGCTCGCGATAGCGGCGGTTCACCGTGTGGCTGTCGGCGTTCAGTGGGCGTGCTTCGGAGGCGAAACCCCAGAGTTCACCCTGTTTGTAATGGCTGGCCAGGCGCAGTTGCCAGGTGTCGTTGAGCTGATGTTCGAGGGCGGCCTGGAGCATGTTGTTGTGATTGTCGATATCGCCATCGTTGGGTTCGCCCAAAAAGGTCGAGCGGGAAACGCCGCTCCAGCGATTGTTCGGGGCGACGATGCCACGGTCGAACGTCGAGCTGTGGCGCACGATTTCGCTTTCCACCAGTAACCGCGTGTCGGGGTTCAACTGCCAACTGATGGAAGGGGCGACGAAGACGCGCTTGCTGTCGACGTGATCGCGAAAGCTGTGATTGTCCTCGACCGCCAGGTTGACTCTTGAAAGCAGGTTGCCTTCGGTGTCCAGCGGCGTGTTGACGTCCAGCGCGGTGCGGTAGCGATCCCAACTGCCGGCGCTGGTTTGCAGGGTGGTGAAGGCTTCGGGCTGGGGTTTCTTGGTGACGATGTTTACCGTGCCACCCGGGTCGCCTCGCCCATACAGGCTGGCGGCGGGGCCCTTGAGCACTTCGATGCGTTCGATGTTGGCCGCGTCCGGGGTGCTTGGATAACCGCGGTTGGCGCTGAAACCATCCTTGTAGAACTCCGACGTCGTGAAGCCGCGCACGCTGTATTCGTAGAGCGTCAGGCCGCCGAAATTGTTTTGTTTCGATACACCGCCGGCGTATTCCAGCGCCCGTTCAACGTTGGTGCTGCCCAGGTCCTTGAGCACGCTGGCGGGAATTACGCTGATCGATTGCGGGATGTCGCGCAGGGCCGTGTCGGTTTTGGTGGCACTGGCCGAGCGCGTGGCTCGATAGCCGGTGACTGGCCCGGTGGCGGATTCGTAGTCGGACGTCACGTTGATGGCGTCCAGTTCCAGGGGCTGAATTTCTTCGGCGTAGGCTGGATCGCCCAGCAGACCCAAAGCCAGGCCGGCGAGGGAAATCCGTTTCAGAGATGACATGTTATGTTGTTCCAATTTCTATAATTGAAACAATATAACACTACTAATGAGAATTCATGCTATCTGTATTTTCAAGGGATATACGGATGGATTGTCAGGGGGATCACTCTGGAGGGGCGGGTAGGATTTTTTTGTGGCGAGGGGATTTATCCCCGTCGGGCTGCGAAGCAGCCCCCAAACCCTTCACCTCGGAGTGCCAGGTTGATTGCCTCAAACCTTTTAGGGCTGCTTCGCAGCCCAGCGGGGATAAATCCCCTCGCCACAGGGATTTGTTTGACCACTCAGGAAGCGCTGCGCGGCTTATTGCTCTTCCTTGACCGCCACCGGTGCCGGCGGTGGGCGCAGGCCGATTTCGGCGGTGAGCTTGAGCTCCTTGCCGTTGCGCATGACCTGGATGGTCACCTTGTCGGTGGGCTTGATCCGCGCTACCTGGTTCATCGAGCGGCGGCCATCGCCGGCCGGTTCGCCGTCGATGCTCAGGATCACATCGCCCAACTGCAGGCCGGCCTTCTGCGCCGGGCCATCGCGGAAAATCCCCGCCACCACGATGCCGGGCCGCCCGGACAAACCGAAGGACTCCGCCAGTTCCTGGGTCAGCGGCTGGACTTCAATCCCCAGCCAGCCGCGAATCACCTGGCCGTGTTCGATGATCGACTTCATCACCTCCATCGCCAGCTTCACCGGAATGGCGAAACCGATGCCTTGGCTGCCGCCGGACTTGGAGAAGATCGCCGTGTTGATCCCGGTAAGGTTGCCGTTGGCATCCACCAGCGCGCCGCCGGAGTTGCCGGGGTTGATCGCGGCGTCGGTCTGGATGAAATCCTCGTAGTTGTTCAGGCCCAACTGGTTGCGCCCGGTGGCGCTGATGATACCCATGGTCACGGTCTGGCCAACGCCGAACGGGTTGCCGATGGCCAGGGCGACGTCACCGATGCGGATGCTGTCGGAGCGGCCGATGGTGATGGCCGGCAGGTTCTTGAGGTCGATCTTCAGCACCGCGAGGTCGGTTTCCGGGTCGCTGCCGATCACCCGGGCCAGGGTTTCACGGCCGTCCTTGAGGGCTACCACGATCTGGTCGGCGCCGCTGGTGACGTGGTTGTTGGTCAAGATATAACCTTCCGGGCTCATGATCACGCCCGACCCCAGGCTCGACTCCATGCGCTTCTGCTTGGGCGAGTTGTCACCGAAGAAGCGCCGGAATTGCGGGTCTTCGAACAGCGGATGGCTGGGTTTGTTGATGACCTTGGTGGTGTACAGGTTCACCACGGCCGGCGCGGCGGTGGTCACGGCATCGGCGTAGGACACCGGCCCCTGTTGCACCGCCTTGCTTTGCGGCGCCTGCTGCAAGTTGACGTCGAGGCTCGGCAGGCCAACCCATTCCGGGTAGCGCTGGATAATCAGTAGAGCGACAAGCACGCCGGCCAACAGCGGCCAGCCGGAAAAACGCAGCGCCTTGAGCATTAAGCACGTCCTACAAAGGTTGCAGGCGGTATGAGACCGCCCATAATGTCGCGCATTATACGAGGCCGCGCGCGCCTCTGAACGGGATATTTAGGAGTCTTTTCATGGCCGTAGCCCTGAGCACCCTGGTCGAAGAAGCGGACCGTTACCTGGCGAGCAGCCGGATTGCCGATTACTGCCCCAATGGCCTGCAGGTCGAAGGCGCGCCCCAGGTAATGCGCATTGTCAGCGGCGTCACCGCCAGCCAGGCCTTGCTCGACGCTGCCGTCGAGGCCGAGGCCGACCTGGTGCTGGTGCATCACGGTTATTTCTGGAAGGGCGAGAACCCCTGTGTCACCGGCATGAAACAGCGTCGCCTGAAAACGCTGCTCAAGCATGACATCAGCCTGTTGGCTTACCACTTGCCTTTGGACCTGCACCCCGAGGTGGGCAATAACGTGCAACTGGCCCGTCAGTTGGACATCACCGTCGAGGGGCCGCTGGATCCGGACAACCCCAAGATTGTCGGCCTGGTCGGTTCCCTGTCCGAACCGATGACGGCGCGGGATTTTGCGCGCAAGGTCCAGGAAACCATGGGCCGCGAGCCCTTGCTGATCGAAGGCGAGCAGATGATCCGCCGAGTCGGCTGGTGCACCGGCGGCGGCCAGGGTTATATCGACCAGGCCGTGCAGGCCGGCGTCGACCTTTATCTCAGCGGCGAGGCGTCGGAGCAGACCTTCCACAGCGCGCGGGAAAACGGCATCAGCTTTATCGCCGCCGGGCACCATGCGACGGAGCGCTATGGCGTGCAGGCGTTGGGTGATTACCTGGCGCGACGCTTTGCCCTGGAACATATCTTCATCGATTGCCCGAATCCCATCTGACTAACGCTGAACTGAATGTGGAAGCGGGCCTGTGGGAGCAAAGCTTGCTCGCGATAGCGGCGTTGCATGTGCCGACGTCATCGCGAGCAAGCTTTGCTCCCACAGAGTTCACTGGCTCCCCCAGAACTCACCGCAATGCCCGAACCGCCAGGCATATCCATATGCTGTTTCGATCTAGCTGGCGCCCTGATTAGAAGAGGTCGCTGTGCTAGGATTCCCCGCTCGAACACGGCCCGCTGGCCGTTCATAAGAAAGTTTTCGTGAGTAGCCATGGTCGACAAACTGACGCATCTGAAACAGCTGGAGGCGGAAAGCATCCACATCATCCGCGAGGTGGCCGCCGAGTTCGATAACCCGGTGATGCTGTACTCCATCGGTAAAGACTCCGCCGTGATGCTGCACCTGGCACGCAAGGCGTTCTTCCCCGGTAAGCTGCCGTTTCCGGTGATGCACGTCGACACTCGCTGGAAATTCCAGGAAATGTACAAGTTCCGCGACCGCATGGTCGAGGAACTGGGCCTGGACCTCATCACCCACGTGAACCCGGATGGCGTGGCCCAGGGCATCAACCCGTTCACCCACGGCAGCGCCAAGCACACCGATATCATGAAGACCGAAGGCCTCAAGCAGGCCTTGGACAAATATGGTTTCGACGCCGCGTTCGGCGGTGCCCGTCGCGATGAAGAAAAGTCCCGCGCCAAGGAGCGCGTGTACTCGTTCCGCGACAGCAAGCACCGCTGGGATCCGAAGAACCAGCGCCCGGAGCTGTGGAACGTCTACAACGGCAAGGTCAACAAGGGCGAGTCGATCCGCGTGTTCCCGCTGTCGAACTGGACCGAGCTGGACATCTGGCAGTACATCTACCTCGAAGGCATCCCGATCGTGCCGCTGTACTTCGCCGCCGAGCGTGAAGTGATCGAGAAGAACGGCACGCTGATCATGATCGACGACGAGCGCATCCTCGAGCACCTGTCCGACGAAGAAAAAGCTCGCATCGTCAAAAAGAAAGTGCGTTTCCGTACCCTTGGCTGCTACCCGTTGACGGGCGCGGTGGAGTCCGAGGCCGAAAGCCTGACGGACATCATTCAGGAAATGCTCCTGACGCGAACTTCCGAGCGCCAGGGCCGGGTCATCGACCACGATGGCGCAGGCTCGATGGAAGATAAGAAACGTCAGGGTTATTTCTAAGGGGTTGTCATGTCGCACCAATCTGATTTGATCAGCGAGGACATCCTCGCCTACCTGGGCCAGCACGAGCGCAAAGAGCTGCTGCGTTTCCTGACCTGCGGTAACGTCGACGACGGCAAGAGCACCCTGATCGGGCGCCTGCTGCACGACTCCAAGATGATCTACGAAGATCACCTGGAAGCTATCACCCGCGATTCGAAGAAAGTCGGCACCACCGGTGACGACATCGACCTGGCGCTGCTGGTGGACGGCCTGCAGGCCGAGCGCGAGCAAGGCATCACCATCGACGTTGCGTACCGCTACTTCTCCACCGCCAAGCGCAAATTCATCATCGCCGATACGCCCGGCCATGAGCAGTACACCCGCAACATGGCCACCGGTGCGTCCACCTGTGACCTGGCGATCATCCTGGTGGACGCCCGCTACGGCGTGCAGACCCAGACCCGTCGCCACAGCTTCATTGCTTCGTTGCTGGGCATCAAGCACATCGTCGTGGCCATCAACAAGATGGACCTCAAGGACTTCGACCAGGGCGTGTTCGAGTCGATCAAGGCCGACTACCTGAAGTTCGCCGAAGGCTTGAAGATGAAGCCCACCAGCATGCACTTCGTGCCGATGTCTGCCCTCAAGGGCGACAACGTGGTGAACAAGTCCGAGCGCTCGCCGTGGTACACCGGCCAGTCGCTGATGGAAATCCTCGAGACCGTGGAAGTGGCGGGCGACCGTAACTTCACCGACCTGCGCTTCCCGGTGCAGTACGTCAACCGTCCGAACCTGAACTTCCGCGGCTTCGCCGGCACCCTCGCCAGCGGCATCGTGCACAAGGGCGATGAAGTGGTGGTGTTGCCGTCGGGCAAGAGCAGCCGCGTGAAATCCATCGTCACCTTCGAAGGTGAGCTGGAGCACGCCGGTCCTGGCCAGGCGGTCACGCTGACCATGGAAGACGAGATCGACATCTCCCGTGGCGACCTGCTGGTGCATGCCGACAACGTGCCGCCGGTCACCGACAGCTTCGAAGCGATGCTGGTGTGGATGGCCGAAGAGCCGATGCTGCCGGGCAAGAAATACGACATCAAGCGCGCCACCAGCTACGTGCCGGGCTCGATTGCCAGCATCGTCAACAAGGTCGACGTGAACACCCTGGAAGAGGGCCCGGCCAGCGCGTTGCAGCTCAACGAAATCGGTAAGGTGAAGATCGCCCTCGATGCACCGATTGCCCTGGACGGTTACGAGAGCAACCGCACCACCGGCGCGTTCATCATCATCGATCGCCTGACCAACGGTACGGTCGGCGCCGGCATGATCGTCGCCCAGCCGCTGGCCCATGGCAGCAGCACGCACCACGGCAAACTGGCTCATGTGTCGGTGGAAGAACGCGCCCAGCGCTTCGGCCAGCAACCGGCCACGGTGCTGTTCAGTGGCCTGTCGGGCGCGGGTAAAAGCACGCTGGCCTATGCAGTGGAACGCAAGTTGTTCGACATGGGCCGTGCGGTCTTCGTCCTCGATGGTCAGAACCTGCGTCACGACCTGAACAAGGGCCTGCCACAGGACCGTGCCGGACGTACCGAGAATTGGCGTCGTGCGGCCCACGTTGCCCGTCAGTTCAACGAAGCCGGCTTGCTGACCCTCGCCGCGTTCGTCGCGCCGAATGCCGAAGGGCGTGAGCAGGCCAAGGACCTGATCGGCCGGGAGCGCCTGCTGACAGTCTATGTCCAGGCCTCGCCAGCGGTCTGCGCCCAGCGTGATCCGCAAGGGTTGTACGCCGCTGCTGGCGATAACATCCCGGGCGAATCCTTCCCGTACGACGTGCCGCTGGATGCCGACCTGGTGATCGACACCCAGTCGCTGACGCTGGAAGAAAGCGTCAAGCAAGTGCTGGATCTGCTGCGCAAGCGTGGGGCGATCTAACCAACGCGGCAGTCAATAAAAAGCCCGCAGGTGAGCATTCATCTGCGGGCTTTTTCATTTATCTGGACTTCAACGCGGTCAACTGTGGGAGCGGGCTTGCTCGCGAAGGCGGTGTATCAGCTAACAAATATGCTGTCTGACACTCCGCCTTCGCGAGCAAGCCCGCTCCCACAAGGGAAGTTAGTGGCGGTTCGGATACTCGCGATGCATCTGCGCAAGCAGCGCATCCTTGTCCTGCCACAACTGGTTGATCCAGCCCTGGAACTCCAGGCGATACACCCCGTCCTGATCGTAGTTCTTGCCAATGAACTGCGGCGGGATCTTCAGCTCCTGGAAATGCACCACCACCTCTCCCACGTTGCCGCAGAGCAAATCCCAATACCCCGGACGACCGCCCGGATAATGGATCGTCACGTTGATGATCGACTCCAGTTGCTCACCCATGGCATCGAGTACAAACGCGATGCCGCCGGCCTTGGGCTTGAGCAGGTAGCGAAACGGCGACTGTTGCTGGGCATGTTTGCCTTCGGTGAAGCGCGTGCCTTCGACGAAGTTGAAGATGCCCACCGGGTTGTCGCGAAACTTCGCGCAGGTCTTGCGGGTGGTTTCCAGGTCCTTGCCTTTCTTTTCCGGATGCTTTTCCAGGTACGCCTTGGAGTAGCGCTTCATGAACGGGAACCCCAGCGCCCACCAGGCCAGGCCGATCACCGGCACCCAGATCAGCTCCTGCTTGAGGAAAAACTTCAATGGCCGGATGCGCCGGTTCAGCACGTACTGCAACACCATGATGTCGACCCAGCTCTGGTGGTTGCTGGTGACCAGGTACGAGTGCTGGTAGTCCAGGCCCTCCAGGCCGCTGAGGTGCCAGCGGGTGCGGCGCAGCAGGTTCATCCAGGCCTTGTTGTTGCTGATCCAGGTTTCGTGGATATGGCCCATCAGCCAGTCGGTGCAGCGCTGGGCGGCGGGGAAGGGCAGCAACAATTTGAAAATCGCCACGATGAACAGCGGCGTGCAGCAGGCGATGGTGTTCAGCGCCAACAGCAGCGAGGCAATCACGCCCCGCAGTGGGACAGGCAGAAAATCCAGCATTTAGATATCCAGGGGGCGGTTGGCGGCTTGGATCGCAGTCAGGGCGATGGTGTACACGATGTCGTCGACCTGGGCGCCACGCGGCAAGTCGTTCACCGGTTTGCGCAGGCCTTGCAGCATCGGCCCGAGGCTGACGCAATCGGCGCTGCGTTGCACGGCCTTGTGGGTGGTGTTGCCGGTGTTCAGGTCCGGGAAGATGAATACCGTTGCGCGACCGGCCACCTGGCTGTTGGGCGCCAGTTGCCGCGCCACGGTTTCGTTGGCGGCGGCGTCGTATTGCAGCGGGCCGTCGATCAGCAAGCCGCGTTGCGCCTCGTGGGCCAGCAGGGTGGCTTCGCGGACTTTCTCCACTTCCTCGCCACTGGCCGACTCGCCGCTGGAATAGCTGAGCATCGCCACCCGTGGGGTGATGCCGAACGCCGCGGCCGAGTCGGCGCTTTGCAGGGCGATCTCCGCCAGCTCTGTCGCGCTGGGGTGCGGGTTCATCACACAGTCGCCATACACCAGCACTTCTTCGGGAAACAGCATGAAAAACACCGAGGACACCAGGGAGCAACCCGGCGCGGTCTTGATCAGTTGCAGGGCCGGACGGATGGTGTTGGCGGTAGAGTGGATGACCCCGGACACCAGGCCGTCCACTTCATCCAGGGCCAGCATCATGGTGCCGATGACCACGGTGTCTTCCAGTTGCTGCTCGGCCATCGGTGCGTTCAGGCTTTTGCTCTTGCGCAGGCGCACCATGGGTTCGACATAACGCTCGCGAATCGAATCGGGGTCGAGAATCTCCAGCCCCGGCGGCAACTCGATGCCTTGGGCGCGGGCCACCGCCTCGACGTCGGCCGGTTTGGCCAGCAACACGCAGCGGGCAATGCCCCGGGCCTGGCAAATGGCGGCGGCCTGGACGGTCAGCGGTTCACTGCCTTCGGGCAGCACGATGCGCTTGTTGGCAGCCTGGGCGCGCTGGATCAATTGGTAGCGGAAGACCGCCGGCGACAAGCGCATTTCCCGTGGCGTGCCACAGCGCTGGTGCAGCCAGTTGGCATCCAGGTGGCTGGCGACAAAATCGGTGATGATCTCCGCGCGTTCGCGGTCATCGATGGGGATTTCCTTGTTCAGTCCGTTGAGCAGGTTGGCGGTGTCATAGGAGCCGGTGCTCACCGACAGCACCGGCAACCCGGCCTGCAAGGCGCCTCGGCACAGGTCCATGATGCGCGGGTCGGGCAGGGTATCGCTGGTCAGCAGCAGGCCGGCCAGCGGCACGCCATTGATTGCGGCCAGGCTCACCGCGAGGATGATGTCGTCGCGATCGCCAGGGGTCACCACCAGCACGCCTGGCTTGAGCAGCTCCACGGTGTTGCGCATGGTGCGCGCGCAAATGATGATATTGCTCATGCGCCGGGTTTCGTAATCCCCGGCGTTGAGCACCTGCGCGCCCATCAGGTCGGCCACGTCGCGGGTGCGCGGGGCGTTGAGTTCGGGGCGGAAGGGGATGCAACCGAGCAGGCGGAAATCACCGCTGCGTAACAGCGGCGAGTGCTCCTTGAGGCGTGCGGAAAACGCCTCCATGCTTTCCTCGGTGCGGACCTTGTTCAGGATCACCCCGAGGACTTTCGGATCTTTCGGCCCACCGAACAGTTGCGCCTGTAATTCCACCCGGCCGGACAGCTCGGCCAGCACTTCGTTTTCTGGCGCCGACACCAGGATGACTTCGGCGTCCAGGCTCTTGGCCAGGTGCAGGTTGACCCGGGCGGCGTAGCTGGCGCTGCGGGTCGGGACCATGCCTTCGACCACCAGCACGTCCTTGCCGATGGCGGCCTGTTGGTAAAGGGTGATGATTTCTTCCAGCAACTCATCGAGCTGGCCGTCGCCGAGCATGCGCTCGACATGCGCCAGGCCCAGCGGCTGTGGCGGCTTGAGGCCGTGGGTACGGGCCACCAGTTCAGTGGAGCGCTCCGGCCCGGTATCGCCGGGGTGGGGTTGGGCGATGGGTTTGAAAAAGCCGACTTTCAGCCCGGCCCGTTCGAGGGTACGCACCAGCCCGAGGCTGATGGAGGTCAGACCCACACCAAAATCGGTGGGCGCGATAAAAAAAGTTTGCATGCGGATTCTCTAAAGGTGCATGGCAAGGGCGAGGCTATAACTGCCGTCTACCGTCAATTCAGTCGCCAAGGTTATCGCTAACCGGGCTCTGCGCGCACCAGCCGCAATCAAAGGGCTGGCCTATTTTTTCAATGCGTTGCGCCGGATCCAGCACCCAGGCCCGGGACTGCCACGGAGGCTGGTGACGCAGATGCTGGGTGTGGCCGCAGGACAGCTCGGCCACCCAGTGCCCGTCCTCGTCCTGATGCAAACCCGTGACCGTCGGTCTGTTCGAGCAAGCCCGTTTGTCCGGGTTCCGTTCGCTTTCGGGCAAATCCTTGTTTAGACTTGTCCGTTCTTCATTCTTATGCAAAAGGTCTCGCCCCATGCTGATCGCCGCCAATAAGGCTGTCTCCATCGACTATACCCTGACCAACGACGCTGGTGAGGTCATCGACAGCTCTGCCGGCGGCGCTCCGCTGGTCTACCTGCATGGCGCAGGCAACATCATCCAGGGTCTGGAAAAAGCCCTGGAAGGTAAAACGGTCGGTGACGACCTGAACGTTACCGTCGAACCGGAAGACGCCTATGGCGAGTACTCCGCCGAACTGGTCAGCACCCTGAGCCGCAGCATGTTCGAAGGCGTGGATGAGCTGGAAGTGGGCATGCAGTTCCACGCCTCGGCGCCCGATGGCCAGATGCAGATCGTCACCATCCGCGACCTGGAAGGCGATGACGTCACCGTTGACGGCAACCACCCGTTGGCCGGCCAGCGCTTGAACTTCAAAGTCAAGATCGTCGACATCCGCGACGCCAGCCAGGAAGAAATCGCTCATGGTCACGTCCATGGCGAAGGTGGCCATCACCACTGATTTCTGCGCTACGCTCAAGTAACTGGAGAGGCGCCATACGGCGCCTTTTTAGTCGGTTGCTGTTAGCATCGTCCGTGGCTGTTTCGAAAAGATCCGCAAACCTGGAGTTCGTCATGAGTGCTTTTCACGACCTTAAACTCAAAGCCCTGGATGGTCAGGAGCTTGCTCTGGCGCCGTTCAAGGGGCAAGTCGTGCTGGTGGTCAACGTCGCCTCCAAATGTGGCCTGACGCCTCAGTACGCGGCGTTGGAAAATCTCTATCAGCAATACAAGGACAGAGGGTTCAGCGTGCTGGGCCTGCCCTGCAATCAGTTCGCCGGGCAAGAGCCGGGGACCGAGCAGGAAATCCAGGATTTCTGCAGCCTCAACTATGGCGTGACATTCCCGCTGTCCAGCAAGCTGGAAGTGAATGGGCATGATCGTCATCAGTTGTACCGCCTGCTGGCGGGTGAGGGCGCCGAGTTTCCCGGGGACATTACCTGGAACTTCGAAAAATTCCTGGTCGGCAAGGACGGCCGGGTGCTGGCGCGTTTCTCGCCACGCACGCCGCCGGATGATCCTTCCGTGATCCAGGCCATTGAAAAAGCGCTGAGCTGAAGCCAGGCACTGGTCCCTTGTGGCGTGGGGATTTATCCCCGCTGGGTTGCGCAGCAACCCCATCATGCGAGCGGGTCTTTCTGACACACCGAGTTAGCAGGGTTTTGGGGCTGCTTCGCAGCCCCGCGGGGCTAAATCCCCTCGCCACAGGTCTTGCATCCGGCTAGGCATTCGGTTCAATCCAGACTGCCGCGATCTTCTAATCCTTAATCATTCAAATCAATAGTGCTACCCAGCACTCGGCACGCCCCATATTATCGTCGTCATATCGACCTGTGACTTCGTCTCGTGGAGTGCCTCATGCCTGTAAAAGCCCTGTTCAAACCCTTCCACCTCGGCACGTTCGAGTTGCCGACCCGGGTGGTGATGGCACCGATGACCCGTTCCTTTTCGCCCGGCGGCGTGCCCAATGCCAAGGTGGTCGAGTATTACCGCCGTCGCGCGGCGGCCGGGGTCGGCCTGATCATTACCGAGGGCACGACGGTCGGGCACAAGGCTTCCAATGGCTACCCGAACGTGCCGCATTTCTATGGCGATGCGGCGTTGGCCGGCTGGAAGAAAGTGGTTGATGCAGTGCATGCCGAAGGCGGCAAGATCGTTCCGCAGTTGTGGCATGTGGGCAACGTGCGCCGCCTTGGCACCGAGCCGGATGCCAGCGTGCCGGGTTATGGTCCGACCGAAAAGCTCAAGGACGGCCAGGTGGTGGTCCACGGCATGACCCAGGCCGATATCGACGAGGTTATCGCTGCGTTTGCCCAAGCGGCAAAAGATGCCCAGAGCATCGGCATGGACGGCGTGGAAATCCACGGTGCCCACGGTTACCTGGTGGACCAGTTTTTCTGGGACGGCAGCAATCAGCGCACCGACGGTTACGGCGGCAGCCTGGCCAACCGTTCGCGCTTTGCGATCGAGTTGATCCGTGCCGTGCGCGTGGCGGTGGGCGAGGGGTTCCCGATCATTTTCCGGTTCTCCCAATGGAAACAGCAGGATTACACCGCGCGCCTGGTGCAGAGCCCTGAAGCCCTGGGCGAATTCCTCAAGCCGTTGTCCGACGCTGGCGTGGATATTTTCCACTGCTCGACACGCCGCTTCTGGGAGCCGGAGTTCGAAGGTTCCGAGCTGAACCTGGCCGGCTGGACCCGCAAGCTCACCGGCAAGCCCACCATCACCGTCGGCAGCGTCGGCCTGGATGGCGAGTTCCTGCAGTTCATGGTCAACACCGACAAAGTCGCGCAGCCGGCCAGCCTGGAGAAGCTGCTGGAGCGCCTGAACAATGACGAGTTCGACCTGGTGGCGGTGGGGCGTGCGCTGCTGGTGGATCCGGACTGGGCGCAAAAAGTGCGTGAGGGGCGCGAGCAGGAAATCTTGCCGTTCAGTCGCGAAGCGTTGATGACCCTGGTTTAAGCGGCGCCTGAGTTGGCCCCATCGCGAGCAGGCTCGCTCCCACATTCGATCTTTAGTGGATACATGACTTGTGTACGACCGAGATCCCTTGTGGGAGCGAGCCTGCTCGCGATGACGATCTAAGAATCACTAAAGATTCAGCGCACCGTCGGCGCAGCAGGCATCACCTGCTCACCCACACAAACCCCGCGCAACTGCGCCTCGAACTGCTCGATCACCGATGCCCAGCCCTGACGACTGGCGTGTTGGCGGGCATTGAGGCGCACGCACCGTAAGGCCTCGCGCTCATCCAGCAACCAGCGGGCCGCGTCGCAGAAGGCTTCTTCATCCCCCGGCATTGCAAGTACGCCGTTGTAACCATGACGGATGTGCTGCGCGGCCGCGGCCTGATCGTAGGCCACCACGCCCAGCCCGGACGCCAGCGCTTCCAGCACCACATTACCGAAGGTCTCGGTCAGGCTCGGAAAGACAAACACATCCCCGGACGCGTAATGGCTGGCCAGCGCCTCGCCGCGTTGCGAGCCACAAAAGATCGCTTCAGGCAGTTCCTGCTCCAGTGTGGACCGCTGCGGGCCGTCGCCGACCACCACCAGCTTCATCCGTCGCTGCGGGAAAGCGCTGCACAGTGTGGCGAAACAGCGCTTGAGCAGCCCGAGGTTTTTCTCCGGTGCCAGGCGTCCGACATGGATCACGGCGATGTCATCGTCGCCCAGGCCCCACGCCTCACGCAGGCTCGCCGAACGCTTGATCGGATGAAACAGTTGACTGTCCACGCCGCGAGACAGCAGTGCCACGCGCTCGAAATGGCGTCGCTCCAGTTCCAGGCGCTGGCTGAGGCTGGGCACCAGGGTCAGGCTGGAGCGGTTGTGAAACCAGCGCAGGTAATGGGTGAGTCCGCGACTCAACAGCCCGAGGCCGTACTGCTGGGTGTATTGCTGGAAGTTGGTGTGGAAACCACTGACTACCGAGATGCCCAGGCGTCGTGCCGCGCGCAGTGCCGACAAACCCAGCGGCCCTTCCGTGGCGATGTACAGTACGTCCGGACGATGGCGTTTCCAGCGCCTGAGCAGTTTGTGCATGGACGCCTGGCCCCATTGCAAACCCGGATAGCCCGGTAGCGGCCAGCCCCGGCACAGCAGCAACTGCTCGTCACTGGCCTGGCGTCGGTCGTCGACCTGGCGAGGCCGTATCAGTTCGACTTGATGCCCACGGGCACGCAGGCCGTCGTACAGGCGGCCAAGGGTATTGGCCACGCCATTGATTTCCGGCGGGAAGGTTTCGGTGATCAGGGTAATGTGCAGGGATGTGGTCATGACCCCAGTGTCGACCGGGGCCATTTCGTCATTGTGACACCAGGATGATGGATTTGTGACCGACTCAGCCCTGCCGGGCCAACGCGGTCTCGGCGCCTTGCTCACGCACCCAGAACAAGGTCGCCCCAGCCACCGCCGCTGGCATCATCAGGATGTTGACCACCGGAATCAGCAACACCAGGTACACGCTGCCGCCAAAGCCCAGGCTCTGCCAGCGTTTTTCCCGCAGCCAGGCGAGCATTTCGTTCCAGCCCAGCTTGTGGTTGTCCGCCGGGTAGTCGATGTACTGGATCGCCATCATCCAGATGCCGAACAGCAACCACAGCGGTGCCGCCACCAGATTGACCACGGGGATGAACGACAGTACGAACAGCCCCAGGGCGCGAGGCAGGAAATAGCCAAGCTTGCGCGCTTCCCGGCCAAGGGTACGCGGGATCATGGCGATCAACTCGCCCCAACTGAACGCCGGGAAGTCGTCAGTGCCACGGACGACCACTTCGACTTTTTCCGCGAGAAAGCCGTTGAACGGTGCGGCGATGATGTTGGCGAGCATGGTGAAGGTGAAAAACACCATCAGCACGACGAGCACCACGAACAGCGGCCAGAGAATGTAGCTGAGGAAACTCAGCCAGTCCGGCAGCGACGGCATCAGCGTATCGACCCACAGGCTGAACTGATGGCCGGCCAGGTAAATCAAACCGACGAACAGCACTAGGTTGATCGCCAGGGGCAAGAGTACGAACAGGCGCAGGCCCGGGCTCAAGACCAGCTTGAGGCCTTCTCGCAGATATTGCGGACCGGACAGGACGGGGGCGGGCATAGGTGGCTCCGAGCGAAGGTGAACGCGCCGACCTTACCGGCTTTGCCTCGCCTGGGAAAGCGGCGACATGGCGTGTAACAACGTTTCTTGCGCTGAAGGCGCCTATTAGAGGGACCGCTGGGCATAGAGCTCACCTATGAGCTGGATTGTTAAACCGTATTTCCTTAATCTTCGCTCCCTCGATACGCTGCACCCATTCTTTTTCAGGACTGTCGAAACCAGCCTTCCCCAAGTGCGTCAACGGTCCTTTTTTATTCACGCCGCTCACCCGGCGTTCCGGCCCGCAAGGTCCGGTCAACAGGAGCAGGTCATGTCTGAAGT
The DNA here is from genome assembly GCF_058148565.1 of Pseudomonas sp. DF11. Classification (NCBI taxonomy): domain Bacteria; kingdom Pseudomonadati; phylum Pseudomonadota; class Gammaproteobacteria; order Pseudomonadales; family Pseudomonadaceae; genus Pseudomonas; species Pseudomonas sp. DF11. Next base: position 262,577 of record NZ_JBYVYN010000007.1, on the reverse strand, counting down.
GCGTCATTCGCGAGTGATTATTCTCGGTTCCGGCCCCGCCGGTTACAGCGCTGCGGTTTATGCGGCCCGTGCCAACCTCAAGCCGCTGCTGATCACCGGCATGCAGGCCGGCGGTCAATTGACCACCACCACTGAAGTCGACAACTGGCCGGGCGACGTCCACGGCCTGACCGGCCCGGCGTTGATGGAGCGCATGAAAGAACACGCCGAGCGTTTCGAGACCGAGATCGTTTTCGACCACATCAATGCCGTGGATTTCGCCGCCAAGCCTTACACCCTGACCGGCGACAGCGCGACCTACACCTGTGATGCCCTGATCATCGCCACCGGTGCCAGCGCTCGTTACCTGGGCCTGCCGTCGGAAGAGGCCTTCATGGGCAAAGGCGTTTCCGCCTGCGCCACCTGCGACGGTTTCTTCTACCGCAACAAGCCTGTGGCAGTGGTCGGTGGCGGCAACACCGCGGTCGAGGAAGCGCTGTACCTGGCGAACATCGCCAGCACGGTCACCCTGATCCACCGTCGCGAAACCTTCCGCGCCGAGAAGATCCTGATCGACAAGCTCAATGCCCGCGTGGCCGAAGGCAAGATCATCCTCAAGCTCAACGCGACCCTGGACGAAGTGCTGGGCGACAACATGGGCGTGACCGGTGCCCGCCTGAAAAACAACGACGGCAGCTTTGACGAGATCAAGGTTGACGGCGTCTTCATCGCCATCGGCCACACCCCGAACACCTCGCTGTTCGAAGGCCAGCTGGAACTCAAGGATGGCTACCTGGTAGTCAAGGGCGGCCGTGATGGCAATGCCACCGCTACCAGCGTCGAGGGTATCTTCGCGGCCGGCGACGTGGCCGACCACGTCTACCGCCAAGCCATCACCTCGGCCGGCGCTGGCTGCATGGCGGCCCTGGACACCGAGCGCTACCTGGATGGCCTGCAGAACGCTTCGTTCTGATCCGTCAGGCACAGAAAAACCGGCTTCGGCCGGTTTTTTTATGCCCGGATTTATCACTTTCCTCCTGTGGGAGCGAGCCTGCTCGCGATGGCGACAGATCAGTCGGTATAGAGATGTCTGACACACCGCTATCGCGAGCAGGCTCGCTCCCACAGGTTTTTGTTTGGTCAGGAGAGTCCGTAGTTCAGGACAGCCGCGCCAGGCAGGCCTCCAGAATATCCAAGCCCTCTTCCAACACCGCCGCCTCGGTGGTCAACGGCGCCAGCAGCCGAACGATGTGCCGCGACTTACCACTGGGCATCAGCAGCAAGCCCGACTCCCGTGCCAGGGCCAGCAACTGCGTCAGTTGTGCCGAGGCCGGGGTGCCGTCGGCGTGGGCCAGTTCGATGCCGCGCATCGCGCCGACGCCGGTCAGGCGGCCCAGGTAGGGCGTTAGCCCGCGACGGCGCCAGGATTCGTAGCGGCTGACGATCGCTTCTTCCTGTTGCGAGCCCCAGGCGTGCAGGTTGGCGTCGGTCATTTCATCCAGGGTCGCCAGGGCGGCGGCGCAGGCGATGGGGTTGCCGGAATAAGTGCCGCCCAGGCCGCCTTTGGGCAGGTTGTCCAGCAGTGCCTTGCGTCCCACCACGGCCCCCAGGGGGACGCCGCCGGCGATGCTTTTACCCAGCAAGATCAGGTCTGGTTCGATGCCCAGTCGCGAGAACGCAAAGCGTTGGCCGGTGCGGCCGAAGCCAGACTGGATCTCATCGATGATCAGCACAATGCCCTTATCGTCGCAGAACTGCCGCAGGGCCTGGGCGAAGGCTACGTCCATCGCCAGGAAGCCGGCTTCGCCCTGTACCGGCTCGACGATGAAACAGGCGACGTCGTTCACATCGATCTCGACGCTGAACAGCCTTTCCATGGCCTTCAAGGCTTCTGCGCAGGTTATGCCGTTGTCCTGGCTGGGGTAGGGCAGGTGATACACCGGTCCCGGCAATACACCGACTTTCTGTTTGTAGGGCGCGACCTTGCCGTTGAGGTTGAGGGTCGCCAGGGTGCGGCCGTGAAAGGCGCCGTCAAACGCGATCACGGCGGTACGGCCCGTGGCGCCACGCACGATCTTCAAGGCGTTCTCCGCCGCCTCGGCACCGCTGTTGGTGAGCATGCCGCTGACCGGGTAATCCACCGGGACAAACGTCGCCAGGCGCTCCATCAATTCAATGTAGGGGGCGTGGGGCGCGGCATTGAAGGCGTAGTGCGTCAACCGGGTGGCCTGTTCACGGATCGCCTCGACGATGCGTGGATGACAATGGCCGAGGTTCAACACACCGATGCCGCCGACGAAATCGATGTAGCGTTTGCCGTCGGTGTCCCAGACCTCGGCATTCTTGCCGTGGCTGAGGCTGACGGGATGCACGATGGAGATCGATTGGCTGATGGATTCGCTGCTCATGGATGACGGCTCGGACAGAGGAGAAATTTCCGTTATCTAAGCCGCGAGCAGAGGGGCCCGGCAAACGAAATAAAGTTGCCGGGTCAATCTTAAAAGTCGGGATGTGGATAAGTGTCTGGCGTTTTTGAGTTCCTGTGGCGAGGGGATTTATCTCCGCTGGGCTGCGAAGCAGCCCCAATAGCAAATGACTCAATCTGTCTGACACACCGAGGTATCAGATTTTAGGGCTGCTGCGCAGCCCAGCGGGGATAAATCCCCTCGCCACAAAAGTGGATCTGCCACAGAGGGAAGGCTTTGGATCAGCGCCGTTGCAGCGGCTGCGCCTCGAATTTCACACCCGCCAACCCATGAACCATCAGCGCGCGGATATTGCCGTGGTCACTGCCCTCGGGCGTGGCCAGCACCGAACGGTAGTGTTCGCCAAACGCCAGCAGCGCTTCTTCATCGCTCAAACCTTCGAGCAGCGCCAGACCGAGGGTCTTGCAAGAACCTTCGTTCTGCCCGGCGGCGTTTTGCACGCCGCCGTTGTTGAAGGCCTGGGGCTGGTAGTCGTAGCCGGCGGCGATAAAGGCCAGGGTGTCGGCGAAGGCATGTTCGCCGCTCTTGAGGCGGGTACGCAGGGTATCGAGATCAGGCATCGGGTTTTCCTTTGGCGAACGCCGCCTGTTGTTCGGCGCTGGCTTCTTTCTGGTATTGGGCTTTCCACTCGGCGTACGGCATGCCGTAGACCACTTCGCGGGCGTCGTCGAGGCTGACCTCGATCTGGCGTTCATCGGCGGCGGCCTTGTACCACTTGGACAGGCAGTTGCGGCAGAAGCCGGCGAGGTTCATCAGGTCGATGTTCTGCACATCCTTGCGGCTGTCCAGGTGGGCAACCAGCCGACGGAAAGTGGCGGCTTCGAGCTCGAGGCGTTGTTGGTCGTTCATGATGGTCTCTGACGAACAGCTTCAAGCGGCGTGCTTCAAGCTGTGGGATGGATTGCAGTGACGACAAGCTTACCGCTTGAGGGCTGCGTCTGAAAACGCGCCGCTCAGCGGCTCGCCGCAAGGGTAATCGACACCGACTCGGCGAATCGCAGGGCGTGGGGCTTGTCGACTTCGACTTCGGCGTACAGCACCGACTCGTTGGCCATGACCAGGTCGAGCAATTCCTGGGTCAGGCGTTCGAGCAGGGCGAAGCGGTTGCCTTCCACGTGGGCGATGATCGCCTTGGTGATGGTGCGGTAGTTCAGCGCATGGTCGATGTCATTGTCGCGCACCGCCTCCTGGGCGGCGTAGAGGATGGTCAGGTTGATCAACACATCCTGCTTGTTGAGGATTTCATCCTCGTTGATGCCGATGAAGGTGCGCAGGCGCAGGTCCTTGACCTTGATGCGTGCCATGGCTGGCTGAAGTTGTGGCATTTACTTGCTCCGTCGAATCAATTGCAGGAACTCCTGGCGCGTGGTGCTGGAATCGCGAAAAGCGCCGAGCATCACCGAGGTGTTCATGGTCGAGTTCTGTTTTTCGACACCGCGCATCATCATGCACATGTGCTGGGCCTCGATCACCACCGCCACGCCGGCGGCATGGGTGACTTGCTGCACCGCGTCAGCGATTTGCCGGGTCAGGTTCTCCTGGATTTGCAGGCGGCGGGCGAACATGTCCACCAGCCGGGCGATCTTCGACAGCCCCAGGACCTTGCCCGTAGGAATATAAGCCACATGGGCCTTGCCGATGAAGGGCAACAGGTGATGTTCGCAGAGTGAATAGAGTTCGATGTCGGCGACGATGATCATTTCATCGCTGTCAGAGGCGAACAGCGCGCCATTGACGATCTGCTCGACGCTTTGTTCATAACCATGGCAGAGGTACTGCATGGCCTTGGCGGCACGGGCCGGGGTATCGAGCAGCCCCTCGCGCTCGGGGTTTTCCCCCAGGCCGATGAGGATCTCGCGATAGTTCTGGGGCAGGGATAGCGTCATGGTGCATCCTCGAAACAAGGCTATTTGACGTGTCGCCCGCCGTTGACGGTCAGGGTCGTGCCGGTGACATAAGGGTTGTCCAGCAGATAACGCAGGCTCTGGTAGATCACTTCGCTGCCGGGTTCGATACCCAGCGCGGACTTGGCCAGGGCCTTGGCGCGGTAAGTCGCGTCGTCTTCGGGGTTGAACAGTAGCAGGGCCGGGGCGATGCCGTTGACCTTGATCGCCGGTGCGAACTTCGCCGCGAACGACAGTGTCAGGCTTTCCAGGCCAGCCTTGGTGGCGCAATAGGCGATATGCCGGGCGCTGCCCTTGCGGGTCACGTCATCGCTGATATGCACGATATCCGCAGGCGTTGAACGCTGCAGTAGCTCGGCGCTGTGCAGGTTGATCAGGTAAGGCGCGAGCATGTGCACGCCGAACATGGCGTTGAAGGCCGCCGCTTCGCTGCCCGGGCCTTCGGCCAGCCAGGCCGAGGCGTTGTGCACGATGGCGCGCAGCCGGTCGGTGTGCTGCTTGAGCTGTTCGATAAAGGCCAGGATCCCCGCTTCGCTGGAGAAATCGGCGAACAGCACCACCGCACCCAGGTCCCGTAGCGTCTGCACGCCCGGGCGTTCGGTGCGATAGGTCGCAATCACCGGTTGCCCGTCTTCCAGCAATCGCCGGGTGCAATGCAGGCCGACGCGCTGGGCTGCGCCAGTGATCAGGATCGGAGCGGTGGCGCTGGACATAGGACGACTCGGTTCGCGGCAAGAGCAAAACTATAACAGCGACGCAGGGTGTGTCCTATGTACAAAGGTGAATCCAGTGCTGTCTTGTGGGAGCATCAGTGATTCTGAGTCGCCGGCAACGCTCGCTGTGGCGCGCCGTTGAGCCAGTTCGCCAGCAGATGGGTCGACATCGGGATGAACAGGTAGACCATCAGCGGCGTCAGGATCAGCGTGCTGATGAACACGCGGCTCAACAAACCCAGTTCGCCCAGCAGCGGCCCCAACAGGAAATTGAACAACAGCGACACGGGAAAGAACGCGAGCCAGATGGCCACGGCCTGTTTCCAGCGGGGCGGACGCTGGCCGACCGCGCCAAACCAGCCATCGATGCCACGCACCCGGTGTTCGGAGGGATGGGCAAACAGATCGCTGCCCCGTCCCAGCCAGGCCGTGCGCGAGGCGGAGTGTTCCCAGGCGTGTAGCGTCTGCTCGTCGGCAAAACGGAAGATAATCTGGAATTCATCGTCCTGGGGCGGTGGCGCGAGTACGCCGGAACCCAGGTAGCCGGGAAAATCGGTGGCCAATTGTTCGCCTTCGCGCAACCAGGCGATCAGATCCTGATAGCGTCCGTTGGCGACGCGGCGGGCAACCATCAGGGTGACGGGTGAGGTAGACATTATGCATCTCCGTAAGACAGGCGCGGCACTCCGGGTAGGAGGTTCGCGGGGGACGCCCCGGGGTGGTGGGTAGCGTCTGGTCGCCAAAAAACAGGCAAGGATTATTCCTGATCGCGCATAAAACGACAAAATCACGCATAGTCCTTGTCATGACATGTCTTGAGAGGAGTAAACTGGATCCAATTTTCCAGCCGGAATTGTCCGCCAAAATGAGTGTGATCACAGAAGATAGCTTTGTTTTCCAGGCATCAAGTGCCTTGAAACGGGAAGATCTGTTCCCCATTCGTGAAGTCGCGCGCATGACCGGAGTGAATCCCGTGACCCTGCGCGCCTGGGAGCGGCGCTACGGTTTGATCCAGCCTACTCGCACCGAAAGCGGGCATCGCCTGTACTCGTTGGGCGATATTGATAAGGTGCGCAGCATCCTGGCGTGGATCGAACGCGGGGTGGCGGTAAGCAAAGTAGGAAAGATCCTGGCGAAGACCGAGTCGGTACAACCCGTTTCCACGCTGATTTCATCCGACCTGGTCAGGGCCGATCATGCCCGTTGGCGACAACAAGTGGCGGACGCGGTGGCCTGCTTTGACGATGTGGAACTGGATCGCGTCTACGGCCAGGTCTTTTCCACCTACACCGTACCGGTCGTATTCCAGGACGTCCTGATGCCGCTCTGGCGCCAATTGATGCAACGCCAGCAGGCGTTCGGACAAACCAGTGAATGGGTGTTTTTCGATGGTTTCCTGCGTTCGCGCATCATCCAGCGGCTCTTGTTCAAGCGCGAAGGTGCGTCGCCGCGTGTCCTGGTCTGCGCCATTGCCGATCATTGTCATGAGCTGGAGTTGCTGGTCGCGGGGCTGTTCCTGTCCAAGGCGGAAGTGGGCGTCAGGCTGTTATCGATCGGCCTGCCGTTCGAGGAACTGACCCTGGTGTGCCAGAAGATCCAGCCTGTGGCATTGGTGCTGGTCTCCAATCATGCGCCGGTCCCGGACTTGCCCAAGCGTTTGGGCAAATTGGCGATGAGCCTGGATTGTCCGCTGATGCTGGCCGGTGATGCATCTGACCTGGCGCAGGAAAGCCTGGTGGGCTCGTCAATCGGTTGCCTGGGCAACGAAGGCGCGGTGATGCCCCAGCGCCTGCGTCAATTTCTGGCAGGCAACCTGGATACCTGAGTTAGAGATGCATGGTGGGATGGGTCAGTCGATGTTGCTGCAGGATGTACTGGCGCAGACGCTCCGTCTCGTCCTGGTCATTCTGGCTCAGATGGTAGGCAAACAGGCCTCGATCGGTTTCCCGTTCGAAGGTGCCTCGTAACGAAATTCTCTCGTAGCCCGATGGGCTGAACCACAAGGCAAACTGCTTCGGCGGCTTGGCACGACTGCGGTTTTCCAGCAATACGCCCTTGCAGGACACTTCGTGGACCCACAGCGGTCCCGGCTGCCCCTTGATATTTTCCAGCGCTACCGGTTCTTCGAGCGCCAGGCGCCATGGACGAATCTTCGGTCCGTCTTCGTAGATGCTCGGCACACCCAAGCGCAGGTGCATCGCATGGAATTCGTCTTCCACCAGGTGCAGCGGAAAGGTCATCTGCTGGTTTTCGAAATTGGCTTGCAGCGTGACCTGCTCATTCGCCGCCAGACGTGTCAGCAAGTCACGGATCTGCGACCCACCGTTTACCAGCAAGCTCGACGTGACATCCCGCTCGTTCAACTGCGGGTTGTGTTGCATGGTGCGGATGAAATCCAGTTCATCCTGCGTCAGGAGGGCATCGCGCTGCATGATCGGCTCGAAATGATGATTTACATTTTCACTGGTGATTGTAGTGACTGACCATTAATTCTGGGTTTTGTTTGCGCCGTTCGTCGCTTCAAGCCGGGCAATTGTCTCTCGTGCTTCGGCCAGCTCCCGTTCCAGCTGGACGACGCGTTGTTGAGCCTTGACCTGGGTCGTGACATCTTTTTGCACACCCACGAAATAGGTATGCCCGTCAGCCTGATTTTTTACCGTGGACAGCGACAACTCATTCCAGAACGGCGTACCGTCCTTGCGGTAGTTGCGCAATACCTCGCGACAGGTGCCGCCCTCTTTCAAGGCCTTGCGAATGGGCTCCAGAGAGGCTTGGTCCCGGTCCCCCGATTGCAGGAATCGGCAATCCTGATAAAGGATTTCGTCGCGGTGATAACCGGTCAATCGTTCGAAGGCCGGGTTCACGTAGATCAGGATGTTGTCTTCGCCTTCTTTTTCGGCGATGACAATTCCGTCGTTCGAAGCGTTGATGACCAGTTGCATCAGTTGAGCGTTGATCATGGAGAAATCTCCTTTGAACGTCCTTGTTGGAGCTGCATTCTAGAAGAAATCGTTAGGCTGTCCACTGGCCATTATCGCTGTCGAGAGCCATTCGCAGCCAGGCAGGTGCAACTGTTACTATCCCGGCTCTTTTTCAGCTTCAGGATCAGATTGATGAAAGTCGCCATCCTTTCCGGCTCGGTGTACGGCACCGCCGAAGAAGTCGCCCGGCACGCCGCCAAACTGCTTCGCGATGCGGGTTTTGACGCCTGGCACGACCCTCGCGCGACCCTGGCGGATGTCCAGGCCTTCGCGCCTGAGGCCCTGTTGGCGGTAACTTCCACGACCGGCATGGGCGAGTTGCCGGACAATTTGGTGCCGTTGTATTCGACCATCCGCGACCAATTGCCAGGTTTTTTTCGCGGTTTGCCTGGCGCGGTGATCGGCCTGGGCGATGCCAGTTATGGGGATACCTTCTGCGCCGGCGGCGAGCAGATGTGCGAGCTGTTCGCCGAATTGGGCGTGCGCGAAATACTGCCGATGCTGCGTCTGGATGCCAGCGAAAGCGTCACCCCGGAAACCGATGCCGAGCCTTGGCTGGCGGAATTGATCGATACGTTGCGCCCTTGAAGCGCGGGCGCTGACTCATTCGGCCAGTAAGCTGGCTGCCAATGCAACTACCGCCTCTGAAAGACCTGACTAGACTGACTTTCTTGCGTACGACGTTTCGATCGAAACACATAACAAGAAGCCAGAGGTCAGAGCCGTGAGCGTAGCGCCTATCCAAACGACACTCAGTATCAAGGAACAGGTCAGTGCGGCCGAATGGCAAACCCGGGTGGACCTTGCCGCCTGTTATCGGCTTGTCGCGCTGTATGGTTGGGATGACCTGATCTTCACCCATATTTCCGCGAAGGTTCCCGGTACCGAGGATTTCCTGATCAACCCGTTCGGGATGATGTTCCATGAGATCACCGCCTCGTGCCTGGTCAAGGTCGATCAGGCCGGCAACAAGCTGATGGACAGTCCCTACGAGATCAACCCGGCCGGCTACACGATCCACAGCGCGGTGCATGAGGTGCGCCATGATGTGGCTTGTGTGTTGCACACTCACACCGCCGCTGGCGTGGCGGTATCGGCACAGAAACAGGGAGTGCTGCCGATCAGCCAGCAATCGCTGTTTGTGCTCTCGAGCCTGGCTTATCACGCCTACGAAGGGGTGGCCTTGAATCACGAAGAAAAGGCGCGCCTGCAGGCGGACCTGGGCCAGAGCAACTTCCTGATGCTGCACAACCATGGTTTGCTGACCTGCGGCGGGACCATCGCCGATACCTTCCTGATGATGTTCACCTTCCAACGAGCCTGTGACATCCAGGTCCTGGCCCAGAACGGCGGAGCCGAACTGATTGCCATCGAGCCGCAGATCCTGGCCGGCGCCCGGGCGATGATCGCCGGGGTGACCAAAAGCGCCCAGGGCATGGGCGGCGCGTTGGCCTGGCCGGCATTGCTGCGCAAGCTCGATCAACAAGACGCCGGGTATAGAAGCTGATGCCCCCGGCGCAGATTCCCCTGCGTATCTGGCGCCAGCGCAGCCAGATCTTCATGTTCCGTGGCCATGCCATCCGTTACTGGGTGGCGGGGCAGGGCGAGCCGTTGCTGCTGATCCACGGTTTCCCCACCGCCAGTTGGGATTGGCATTACCTGTGGCAACCGTTGGCGCAACGCTATCGGGTGATCGCTTGTGACATGCTCGGTTTCGGTGACTCCGCCAAGCCGATGGATCACGTCTACAGCCTGCTGGAGCAGGCCGATCTGCAACAGGCCTTGCTGGCGCACCTGAATGTGGGGGACGCGCTGCATGTGCTGGCCCACGATTACGGTGACAGCGTGGCCCAGGAACTGCTCGCGCGGCATTACGAAGCGCGCATCCGTCTGGCCAGTTGTGTCTTTCTCAATGGTGGCCTGTTCCCGGAAACCCATCGTCCGGTCCTGGCCCAGAAACTCTTGCTCAGCCCCCTGGGCTGGCTGTTGGGGCGGGCGTTCTCGCGGGAGAGCCTGGTCAGCAGTTTCCGGCAGATTTTCGGCCCCAAGACCCGCCCCTCGGAAAGCGAACTGGATGATTTCTGGAGCCTGGTAGAAGCCCATCACGGTCCGCGGATCATGCATAAACTCATCACCTACATTCCTGAGCGCCGTGTGCAACGCGATCGCTGGGTACAGGCAATGCGGCGTGGCGACGTGCCGTTGCGGGTGATCGACGGCGCGGTCGACCCGATTTCCGGTGAGCACATGGTGGCGCGCTACAAGGCCCTGATTCCCAACCCTGACACGGTGCTGTTACCCGACATCGGGCATTACCCGCATACCGAGGCCCCGGTGCAGGTGCTCAAGCATTACCTGGCGTTTCGCGAAGCCATCGCCGCGCCGCGCAGGCAAATGGCCTATTCCTGACGACTTGGCACTGCCGGACCAGACCTGTGTGGGAGCGGGCTTGCTCGCGAAAGCGGTCTTTCAGTCGGCGCATGTGATGGATGTACCGACGCTTTCGCGAGCAAGCCCGCTCCCACGCTAGATCGATTGTGAATACAGCATTTGTGGGCACCAAAATCCCTTGCTCGCGATAGCGGTGTTGCGGCCAGCAAAAGAATCGAATGTGCCGCCGTGGCTTGGGCCCGCATCATCCCCCCGCCTTATCGGCCACTATTCACTTGCAACCGTGTTGATTGTGACCGGCCCACTTGTGCCGGACACTCATGCCCATTGTCCTGTCCGCCTGCTGGAGTTCTGCCATGAGTGAGTCTGTGCGCTTCGAAGATAAAGTCGTGATCGTCACGGGAGCCGGCGGCGGCCTGGGACGCGCCCATGCGCTGCTGTTCGCCAGACAAGGCGCGAAGGTGCTGGTCAACGACCTTGGCGGCTCGGCCCAGGGCGAAGGGGCCAACGCCTCGGCAGCAGACCGGGTGGTCGCCGAAATCCGCGAGGCGGGCGGCATCGCCGAGGCCAACCACGACTCGGTGACCGATGGCGACAAGCTTGTACAAAATGCCCTCGACGCGTTCGGTCGCGTCGATGTGGTGGTCAACAACGCGGGGATCCTGCGGGACAAGACGTTCCACAAAATGGACGACGCCGATTGGGACCTGGTCTATCGCGTCCACGTCGAGGGTGCCTACAAGGTGACCCGGGCGGCATGGCCGCATCTGCGTGAGCAAAACTACGGGCGGGTGATCTTCACCGCTTCTACCTCGGGCATCTACGGCAACTTCGGCCAATCCAACTACGGCATGGCCAAGCTCGGTCTTTATGGCCTGACGCGGACCCTGGCCATCGAAGGCCGCAAGAACAACATCCTGGTCAATGCCATCGCCCCCACCGGCGGTACCCGCATGACCGAAGGCCTGATCCCGCCGCAGGTATTCGAACAACTCAAGCCCGAACTCGTCAGCCCGCTGGTGGTGTACCTGGCCAGTGAGAACTGCCAGGAAACTTCCGGCCTGTTCGAAGTGGGCGGCGGCTGGATGGGCAAGGTGCGCTGGGAGCGCAGCCTGGGGGCTGGTTTCGATCCGCGCAAAGGTTTTTCACCCGAAGATGTCGCCGCCCATTGGCAGCAGATCTGCGACTTTGAAAATGCGGTACACCCGAACGACAACCTGGAAGCCTTGAAGGAAATGATGGCGAATCTGCAACGCCACGCCATTTAAACCTCATGGCCTGGGCCGGTTGCCGTCAGCGGCGGCAACCGTGCTCATGGAAAATACTTTTTCACCAGGGCCGCCAGGTTCGCGGCGGTCTCGATATCCATCACACCATCATATTTGGCCGGACGAAAGTGCAGCTGGAAGGCGCGCACCAGGCGCTGGAAGCCCGCGCTTGTCGTGGCCGCCGAGGTGTCATAGCCATATTTTTTGAACAGTGTGAGCAATTGTTCGCGAAGAGGGATTCCGCTGGCTTGGTAAGCCTGCAAAAAAGTCTTTTGAGTAGTGTCATCGAACCAGGCGCCGATACCCTTGAGATACAACGCGTACCAGGGGAACATCGGACCCGGATCACTCTTTCGCCCGGCGGCGATGTCCGAATGCGCCACCACGTTGACTGGGCTGATGTCGGGGTAGCGCTTGAGAATATCCGCCGCGAGATATTCGATCGCCTCGATTTGCTGTTCCTTATAGGGCGGAAAGGTAAATTGCCCCTGGTTATCGGTCGCCAAATTGACAATTTCCACGCCGATCGAGCTGTCGTTCAGATTGCTGCGATTCCCCCAACTGCTCACACCTGCATGCCAGGCCCGCTGGTTTTCGTCTACCAGGTTGAAAATCTGCGGTTCCTTGAAACCTGCTTTCAAATAGGTGGGATCGCAAAAGTCGGGAATCAGGTAATGGGCGCTGACCGAAGGGCCGGTCAATGCATTGATGGACGATGCGAAGTTTCCGGCGGTGTAATGGAAGACTAAAAAACGAACGCGGCTATTATGGCCTTTTTTTGAGCGATAGCTTGTGTTGTTTATTTGCATTCTTGATAACTCACTGTTCAATAAATCGAAGCGAAGTGCTGCGATTGATTTCAGCGTAACAGTGGATTTTTTATGTGCACGTAGTTGGGTTCTGGTTTTATTGTAGGAACGGGCGCTAAGAGGCTAAGGATTATTAATGATGGCGATAGAAAACCCTTTTGCTGCGCGGGCTGTCAGCAAGCAAAAGGGCGTTGATTAGTTTTTCATTGGATCAGGGTTGCTTGAATCCCGGTTTTCCGTTGGCGGCGCGCCATTCTTTTACTTCCTTCACCACAGCCTCAGGTCCGCTCTTTCCTGCTTCTGGGTAATACAATAAATCTGATCCAGAAGGATGTTCTGAAATTCGTTCAAATTCTAAGACTGCATGAGTGTGAGCCTCTTCTGGATAGAAGTCAGCTTCATATATTTTTTTGACAAAAACCAAAAATTCTAACTCGCTCATCTCGCTTATTGTTGAGTTCATATTTTGTTCTCCTGATGCGTTTGGATGTGCTGTCGAGGTGTCATTAGCCTAATGTTTTCAAGGTGGTAAACATCTCCGCCCAGCGAAATGTATTGCTTGTGATGCAGCTCGTATTTAATGCGAGCGCCAACTCGCTCTGTTTTTTTGACGAATGCTCCATATCCGTTCTTCATATGAGCTAGGCTGCCCGGATCAAACTGTTGAGAAAGTATAGGATCGCTGGCAACCGCCTTCCAGAAACTCTCTCGAAACTCCCTGAAATTTCTAAACTCCTTCCCCCTCAACTGATCCGCGATCTGCGACGGAATAGGTGCCCCTTCACCTTTCGCTGCTGCGTCCGTCCACACGCCTGAAACCGGAGCCCCCATTCCCAACGCAATCCCAGGGTCTTCCCGTCGATCCCTGAACATGACGTACAGAGGCGGCAGGCCTGAGTCGATCGGAAAAACAAAAACATAATCATCAAAGCTGTTCTCGGTTACCTCAGGGAATGAATCAATCCTTCCCGCAACAGGTGTTATCGATGCGCCTGTAAAAACAGGCGGGTTAGGAGGTTCAATGGGAAGCGCTGTGGAACTGTTTCCGGGTTGAACAATTGGTGTCCAGGTTAAGGTTTTTGGGGGAGTATCTGCGGTCGCAGCGATGTAGATATTGTGTTGGGCGTTGTAAGTAACCGGCACTAACGTGACTTCTGAGGGGCTACTCATACCGTCAGTTTTGACTACAAAAATTTCTGACTGCCCATCTGATGCTGCTTTGGAACTGAGGCGTACAGGCAAATCAATGACTTCCCCGGCATCAGCCATTTCACGTAAATCGTTGTTTTGTGTCGGTGTGAGGTCTGAGAGTGGTGTACTGAAAGCAAACCGCTCCGGCAGTTCGCCGTTCGCCAACTTGGGTGAATAAAGCAGGGCCGCAAATCCTGCCAAAGCCGGCGCTGCTACTGCGGTGGCCGTTTCGACAGCCATGGCGATCGCGGTTCGTAACGCAGTCTGGATGGCCGAGGTCATTGCCGGGCTTGTGGCCAGGGTACTACCAGCGATTGCGAATACTGGACCCGCTACGGCTGCGGTGCCCGGCATTGGGAATGCACGACCGGCCAGGGCTTGTCGCAGTGCTTGTGCCTGGGCCACGCGTAGTGTCTCGGCTTCGGCGACCTTGCGTGCTTGCGCCGCGGTAATGCGTTTGGCTTCGGCCTGGGCTTCTGCTTGAGCTGCGGCTTCCTCAACTGCTGCTAGGCGTTGCGCCTCTGCCGCAAACCGCGCTCGTTCTTCAGCAACGCGTTTAGCCTCGGCTTCGGCAGCCTTGCGCGCCTGTTCCTGAGCCACGCGCTTGGCTTCAGCCTCGGCCCTTGCCTGAGCCTCCGCGGCTGCTTTTGCCTTTGCCTCGGCAATGGTTTTGTTGTGTGTGGTTAAGCGAGCATCCAGTAGTTTGATCTGCTCAGCCAGAAACTTTGCCTCGTACGCCGCAGCATAAGAGACATTCCACTTGGCAATTGCGTTGTAGTAAGCACTTTGTCCTCCACGACGGCCAATGAGCTCGAAACCCTTATAACGAGCGTCTTGAACTTTGTGAGTCAGTGGGTCATGACCGTAATAAAGATTGGCTATCGCTAGGTGTTCTTGATGATCTGTCCTCGCTTTGAACAGTTGTAGCTTGAGTGTTCGTAATTCGATTTCGAGCGCATCGGTTCCAGGAGGGACCACCGCAGCAACGGCCGCTCTTGTTTTTGCGAGTTCTGTGTTGGTTATATGAGCGATGTTTCTGATGTTTTCGTTGAAGAGCTCCTCGGTAGATGTGTTGCTTTCATCCAGCCAATCAAGAGCATAATCAACGGCATCGTATGCACGATCGGAGTGGTCTGGGCCTGACACCCGCCTTACGTTAAACCCAAACCCGTCAGGTGACGAAGGCGTGCGAGGTATACCTCTATTTACAAGTATGTTTTTTTCTTGCTGCATATCGAGTTCCTTTCGAATCGAATCTGAATAGCCATACCGGTAGTCAGCACGTGCGGTCGTTCATGGCTATTTATGTGGTCACCCCTCCTGGGCGACCAAGAAAACTATAAGTTCGATCTCTGAATGCAGGCAGGTGAGCCTTTCCGACAACAATGTAGGAAACAAGAAGTTTTAATTCGGAAATGGCCGCACATAAAAAAGGCCGCTGCAAAAAGCAGCGGCCTAAACATGACGTTGCAAAGGAGCTACAAACCAACGTCGCTAAGCACGGGATGATGGACCAATAAGCAATCCATCCGAATGACGGTGCGCCAGGCATGAGGGATGCCATGACGGCTTGGGCTTGCAGGCCCGTTGCCCTGCAAGCCCGGCCAGCATAGGCATCGAGCCCGATGGGAAACAGCCCGGATCCGGACATGCACCGTTGCAGGGCGCGTAACAGTCGCAGGCTGGGCATGAGTATGCGCGGCGCTGATGACCCATCATCCAGACCATCCATGCGCGGCGCAAAGGCCCACCGTGCAAGGGCTGTAATCCTTTTTAGGTACAGCGCGAATACCTCCTTGGTGCGCTTATCGCCCATGGCGTGCGGCAGTAGGGTGAAGCCTCTGTCACTCACCGGGGAAGACGCATGACAACAATAACAATGCGCGCCATCTTCAAGCCGCAGGCGCTGGCCGTCGCGGTGGCCTTGGGTTGCTGTGCCCAGGCGCAGGCCGTTTCATTCAACATTGGCGAGATCGAGGGTCAGTTCGATTCGTCGTTGTCCGTGGGCGCGAGCTGGGGCATGCGCGATGCCGACAAGGACCTGGTCGGCACAGTCAACGGCGGCCGGGGCCAGTCCTCCACCGGTGATGATGGGCGGTTGAATTTCAAGAAAGGCGAGACCTTTTCCAAGATCTTCAAAGGCCTGCACGACCTCGAACTCAAGTATGGCGACACCGGTGTGTTCGTGCGCGGCAAGTACTGGTATGACTTCGAGCTCAAGGATGAAGGCCGCGAGTTCAAGGACATCAGCGACAGCAATCGCAAGGAAGGCGCCAAGTCCTCGGGGGCGCAGATTCTCGATGCCTTCGTCTATCACAACTATTCCATCGCCGATCTGCCGGGCACCGTGCGCGCCGGCAAGCAGGTGGTCAGTTGGGGTGAGAGTACCTTCATCGGCAACTCCATCAACAGCATCAACCCGGTGGACGTGTCCGCGTTCCGTCGTCCTGGTGCGGAGATCAAGGAAGGCTTGATCCCGGTGAACATGCTGTTCGCCTCCCAGGGCCTGACCGACAAGCTCACCATCGAAGGTTTCTACCAGTTGGAGTGGGACCAGACCGTCGTCGATAACTGCGGCACGTTCTTCGGCAACGATGTGGTGGCCGATGGCTGCACCACTGGCTACACCGTGGGTAGCCCGGCGATTGCGCCGTTCGTGCCATTGACCCGGGCATTCGGCCAGGAGATCCAGGTGTCCCGCGAAGGGGTGATCATTCCCCGTGGCGGTGACCGCGACGCTCGTGACTCCGGCCAGTGGGGCACGGCGTTGCGCTGGCTCGGCGATGACACCGAGTACGGCCTGTACTTCATGAACTACCACAGTCGTACGCCTACCGTCGGGACGACCACGGCGGGGCTCTCGACGCTGGCGGCGTTGCCGGGCATGGTCGCGATTGCCAACGGCCTGGCGCCTGGCAGCGGTGCGGGTCTGGCGCAAAGCGTGATGCTGGGCCGTGGTGGGTACTATCTTGAATACCCGGAAGACATCCGCCTGTACGGCGCCAGTTTCTCCACCACGTTACCTACCGGCACCGCGTGGACCGGGGAAGTCAGCTACCGTCCCAACGCGCCGGTACAGGTCAATACCAACGACCTGACCCTGGCCCTGGTCAACCCGATTGCCGGTGGCGCGGCGTCGCCCATCGCGACCACGCCGGGGGCCGACAACACCGGTTACCGGCGCAAGGAAGTGACCCAGGTCCAGAGCACCCTGACGCACTTCTTCGATCAGGTGCTGGGGGCTGATCGCCTGACGGTGGTCGGCGAGGCTGCAGTAGTGCATGTCGGCGGCCTGGAGTCCAAGGACAAGTTGCGTTACGGCCGTGATTCGGTCTATGGCCAGTATGGCTTCCAGGGTGACACCGATGGCTTCGTCACCTCGACGTCCTGGGGCTATCGCGCCCGGGCGATTCTCGATTACTCCAACGTGATCGGCGGGGTGAACTTCAAGCCCAACGTGTCCTGGTCCCATGACGTGGCTGGCTATGGCCCCAACGGTCTGTTCAACGAAGGCGCCAAGGCGATCAGCGTTGGTGTCGATGCCGATTACCGCAACACCTACACCGCCAGCTTGAGCTACACCGACTTTTTTGGCGGCGATTACAACGTTCTCGAAGACCGCGACTTCCTCGCGTTGAGCTTCGGCGTGAACTTCTGATCTGGCTGACAAGGAAAACCCAATGCGCAAGATGATCCTGCAATGCGGTGCCCTGGCCTTGAGCCTGCTGGCCGCGAACGTGATGGCGGCGGTTTCGCCGGATGAAGCGAACAAACTGGGCACCAGCCTCACGCCGTTGGGCGCGGAAAAAGCCGGCAATGCCGATGGCTCGATCCCGGCCTGGACTGGCGGTATCCCTAAAAATGCCGGTGCGGTGGACAGCAAGGGCTTTTTGGCCGACCCGTTCGCCAATGAAAAACCGCTGTTCACCATCACCGCCGCGACCGTGGACAAGTACAAGGACAAGCTGTCCGAAGGCCAGGTCGCGATGTTCAAGCGTTACCCGGAAACCTACAAGATCCCGGTCTACCCGACTCATCGCAGCGTCGGCTTGCCACCGGAAATCTACGAGTCGGCCAAGCGCAGCGCCCTTAACGTGAACGCCATCAACGACGGCAATGGCCTGGCCAATTTCACCGGCAACCGCTACTACGCCTTCCCGATTCCCAAGAATGGCGTGGAAGTGTTGTGGAACCACGTCACCCGTTATCACGGCGGTAACCTGCGACGCATCATCACCCAGGCCACGCCGCAGACCAATGGCAGCTTCACACCGATCCGCTTCGAAGAAGAAATTGCCGTGCCGTTCCTGATCAAGGACGCCGATCCGGAAAAAGCCAGCAACGTATTGACCTATTTCAAGCAGGAGGTGACCGCTCCGGCGCGCCTGGCCGGTAACGTGCTGTTGGTGCATGAGACTCTCGACCAAGTGAAGGAGCCACGCCTGGCCTGGATCTATAACGCCGGCCAGCGCCGGGTGCGTCGTGCCCCGCAAGTGGCCTACGACGGCCCGGGTACCGCCGCCGATGGTCTGCGTACTTCCGACAACTTCGACCTGTTTTCCGGCGCGCCGGACCGTTACGACTGGAAGCTGATCGGCAAGAAGGAAATGTACATCCCGTACAACAGCTACAAGCTCGATTCGCCAAGCCTCAAGTACGACGACGTGATCAAGGCCGGCCACATCAACCAGGACCTGACCCGCTATGAATTGCACCGGGTCTGGGAAGTGGTCGGCACGGTCAAGCCGAGTGAGCGGCACATCTATGCCAAGCGCCACATGTACTTCGACGAGGACAGTTGGCAGGCGGCGCTGGTGGATCACTACGACGGTCGCGGCCAACTGTGGCGTGTTGCCGAAGGCCATGCCCAGTTCTACTACGACCATCAGAACCCGGGCTACACCCTGGAGGCGCTCTACGACATCATCGCCGGCCGCTACATCGCGCTGGGGATGAAGAACGAAGAGAAACACAGCTACGAGTACGGTTTCGAAGCCAGGGCCGCCGACTACACGCCGGCAGCGCTGCGTTCCAGCGGGGTTCGCTAAGGTCTGGCAGCTCACTGTGGCGAGGGGATTTATCTGTGGGAGCAAGGCTTGCCCGCGATGAACGATAACGCGGTTCAGCTTTTGGACCGCAGTGAGGCTATCGCGGGCAAGCCTTGCTCCCACAATAAATCCAACCCTCGCAAGGTTATGTCTGACTTGATAGTCGTGATCGACCGGCAGCGCCCCTGCCGGTCGTTTTTTTATGGGCGCCAATCAGCGCGCTGAATACTTCTCCAAAGCTTGGCGACACAGGACTAGGGTGGTGAGATAACAATAAACAGGATCTTCACCCATGACCGCCATGACCCCGTGTCCGGACCGTCCAGGATTGCTGCCTCGCCTGTCCTCGACGCATGTGCCGCGGCGGTCCCTGAGCGAGCCGCTGCTGACTTCCGAAGCGCGGGTAAAATTGCTCTGCGCGCCGGCGGGCAGTGGCAAGAGTGCGTTGTTCGCCGAATGCTTCCTGCAGGCTCCCCCCGGTTGTCGATTGCATTGGTTGCCCTTGGGGGGCACGGCATTGAGCGCGGTGCAAATGTGCGAGCGCCTGGCGCAGACCCTCGGTTTGCCGACGCTGGATGAGGCGGGCTTGCTCGCCCACTTGGCGCGTTTGCAAACCCCGACGTGGTTGTTCCTGGATGATTACTGCCGGGTGCCGAATCCCGAGCTGGACCAGTTGCTCGACCGCCTGCTGAACACCAGCAGTCCGGCGTTGCACCTGTGGTTGAATGGCCGCCGTCGTCCCCATTGCAACTGGCCGCGGCTGTTACTCGATGACGAACTGCACGAGTTCGATGCGCAGGCGTTGTTCTTCACCCCTGACGATGTCCTGCCATTGCTTCGTCACCTGCCCGCTCCCCAGGCTGCCCGCACTGCCCGTGAGGTGATCCAGCGCAGTGGCGGCTGGTGTGCCGGAGTACGTATCACCCTGCTCGAGCGTTGCGAATGGGCGCGCAGTCATGCAACGCCAGGGCGCCCCGGGACCTTGCTCGACTACCTGGAGTACGAACTGTTCAGCACGCTGACCCCGGACCTGGCGCAGGCCTGGCGTGTGCTGGCGCGTTTGCCGCGCTTCAATGCCCGGCTGTGCGAGCATCTGTTCGGCGACACCGTGGGGGCTGAATGCCTGCCGTTGTTGCTGGACCTGGGGTGTTTCATCGAGCCGTGGGAGCAGACGTCGGATTGGTTGCAAATCTTCCCGGCCCTGGCCCGGCTGGTCCGTGAAGAGCCCTGGTCCCAGGGGCGTTCCTGGCATCGTCGGGCCTGCCAGTGGTTTGCTGCCGAGCAGGACTGGCAAATGGCGTTCGAACAAGCCCTGTTGGCCGAGGAGTTCGAGACCGCCGTCAGTTTCTTGCAGCATCTGAGCTTCGAGCACGTCTTGCAGCGCCGTAACGTCGTGTTGTTGCTGGGCTTGCACGATCAACAAGGCGAAGCGCTGACCCTCGGTACGCCGCAATCGGTGGGGTTGGTCACCGCTGCGCTGCTGTTCGCCGGCCGCTTCGACCAGGCATCGGCATGTATTGAGCAACTGGCCAGGTTCATGCCGCAGCCTTCAGCCTGTCGGCAGCGACAGGTGCTGGCAAGGTGGCAGGTCTTGCAGGGCTGGCTGCTGCACCTCTCGGGCGACGGCGAGCAGGCGCGTGAGCACTTCCTCCAAGCCCAGGCCAGCCTGGACCCCGATGCCTGGGCCCAGCGGGTGCTATGCCTGGGTGGGCTGACGCAGCAGGCGCTGCTTGCAGGCGAACTGGCTTCTGCGCAATGGATCAATCGCCAGGCATTGTGCCTGGCGCGTGCCCAAGGCTCGCTGGTTTTTGAAGGGTTGCTGGAACTGGACCATGCCCAGATCCTAGAGCAACGGGGCGCGCCGCACCGGGCCGATCATCTGTTGGCCGCGGTCCAGGCGCTGCTGGATAAACCGGGCCAGGATTTTTCTGCGTTGTTGGGGCGTATTGCCTTGCGGCGTGGGCGCCTGGCCATGCGCATGGGCTTTGGGGAACGGGCCGCCGAACAGTTTCAAGCGGGCCTGGAAACGGGCCTGCACAGCCAGGACAAACAGGTGCTCTACGGCTTTCTCGGCAAGGCTACCCTGGCCGCCAACCAAGGCGATTATGGCGAAGCCTTCATGCAATTGCGCGATGCCGAGCGAATCATGCAGCAGCGGCACATTCCCGACACCGTTTACCGTGGCGTGTTGTTACAAACCAGTTGCCAGTTCTGGTTGCAACAGGGACGGGCGCAATTGGCCCATGAAGCCTTGACCCGCGTCTTGCGCCATTTTCGCGGGCCGCGGGCCAAGCACGCGCCTCCCGCGACCCTGGAGTTGATTGCGCGACTTGAATACCTGCTGGTGCTGGCCGAGGTCTACCTGCAGCGGGCAGATGATCCGCAAAATCGACTCAGGGCAATGATCGCCCAGGCACAGGCCAGTGAAATGCACAGCTTGGAAACCGAGCTGCACCTGGTGCTGACGGAGGTCGTCTGGTTGTCTGGTGATCGTGTCCAGGCCCGGACGATGATGCAGGAGGGGCTTGAACGAGTCGCCTGCTGGCGGGCCGAGCAAGCTTTGTGTGAGTTGCGCTTGCGCCAGCCCGAGCTCTTGCGGTGGGCACAAACGACGGAGCAAGTCGAGGCGACGGCGGTGCTGTCGTCCGAAGAACCGTTACTCAGTCACCGTGAACTGGAAGTGCTGGAGTTGATTGCACAGGGTTATTCCAATCAGCAAATTGCCGAACGGTTGTTCATATCGTTGCACACCGTAAAAACCCATTCGCGGCGGATACATAGCAAATTGGGGGTGCAACGGCGTACTCAAGCGGTAGCAAAAGCCAAAGTCATGGGCATGATGGCTTAGCTTCAAATGAGTTATTTACGCACTCTTACACTTTGCCTTTTTACAATAAGGGGGGCGCCTGAGGTATAACTTAATGACCGGCCGAACAGGAAGTTCGAGCCCCTGATATGACAAGGATGTTTATGAATACTCAATTGTTTTCTTCTTACTCCGAAAGACTTCGCGCCCTGAAGAACACTCGCGTGGACTTTGCCGTGAAAGTGCTATTGGGCGACCACCTGCAAGGCTTGGGTGTCAACCCGTTGAATACCTATTTGAATACGTTGGCAGACTTTCCTAATCCTGAAGTTGGATCTTCCGAAACCCTGTTCGATGAAGCGCTGGCCTGTGTTGTGGAGCAGCGATTGCCCAACTACACACAAGCCGTCAGCAATGTGTTCAGCAAGCGTTATTCCTTTGCCACGGAAGATCGGGTCAAGGCCCTGGATTTAATCGCTTTTGAAAAAATTGTCGTGGATATCGTTACAAGCCTGACAGAAAAACCTGCAATGGATTTATCCAAGCGCTCTATCAGGCCGTTGGATGCCATGGATGTTCATGCAGCCTTGAAAGTTCATTTGCCCGGCGTCGACCTGGATAAAGTCTACGTCACCAGTTTTGTGCCCCATGACTCCGGTGAACGGATGGTGTCGTCTTCCGAATTACTGGTTGAATACCTACTGGACCATTTCCACCATGATGATATTCCCTATCACTCCAAGGGCGATCATCAGGGTATTTATATGGTCGCCTTCAGTGGCGAAGAACGTGATTGCCATCCGCGACTGGTCCCGGCGCACCTCAATGAACTACTGATCAGGATTGTCCCGGATTTCCTGGGCTGATCCCGGACCTGCTTCATACCCCATCCGCCAACTCACGGCCCGGGTCGCCGCCAACAGGCGTTGCGCCGCCGGGCCGTTTTCGTCGGCGTGGAACAGCGAGGTCGGACCGACGATGGTCATCACCGCCTTCACCTCGCCAACGGCATTGAATACCGGTGCAGACAAGGCATCCACGCCCGGCATCAGCAAGCCATGCACATGGTGCAGGCCGCGACGGCGAATCTGCTCGCACAGGGCGGCGTAGGCGCGGTCGTCGGCGAGCGCGTGATGCTCGCTGCCCTGTACTTCCCGCTCGCGCAAACCGATGGTCTCGCGCTCCGGTAGATAAGCGCTGAACACCAGCCCCGTGGACGAGCTGAGCAGCGGCAATACCGAGCCCAGTTGCGTCACCACGGTCACGGCCCGCACGGCGGGTTCGATGCGCACCACGGTTGCGCCATGGTTACCCCAAACCGCCAGGAAGCAGGTTTCGTTCAAGTCGTCGCGCAACTCGGACAACGGCAGGGCGGCGACTTGCAGCACGTCCATGCCATTGAGCGCCGCCAGGCCAACACGCAGGGCCTCACGGCCCAGGCCATAGTGGTTGGTGGCGGCGTTCTGCTCGGCAAACCCGCTGGCGATCAAGGCCTGCAAGTATCGATGCACTTTGCTCGCCGGCATTTGCACGTGTTCGGCCAGCCGCGAGAGCGATGTGGAGGGGGACAGTTCAGCCAGCGCCTTGAGGATGTCGGTGCCGACTTCGGCCGAGCGGACTTTCTGTTTACCGTTGCTGAGCGGGGTTTCCATGGTGGCGCAGGGTCCAGAGGCGAATGGGCGTCTTTATAGCTTGACGGTCGCTGGCGAGCAAATTACGTTATGCGTAATTGAATTACGATAAAAATAACCCGGTGCGCCTCAACCACTCCGTTGAGTGACGGGCCGCATTCCAGGAGGCTCCATGAACCTCGATTCCCCAGTGTCGGACCTGGTCTACCAATCAGGCTTCGGTAACGAATTTGCCAGCGAAGCATTGCCCGGCGCATTACCGGTGGGCCAGAACTCGCCGCAGAAAGCCCCGTACGGTCTCTATACCGAATTGTTCTCCGGCACCGCGTTCACCATGGCCCGCAGCGAAGCGCGGCGTACCTGGATGTATCGCATCCGGCCCTCGGCCAATCACCCGGCCTTCACCCGGCTCGAACGGCAATTGGCAGGTGGTCCATTGGGCGAAGTCACGCCCAATCGCCTGCGTTGGAACCCGCTGGAGATTCCCGTCGAGCCCACCGACTTCATCGACGGGCTGGTGCGCATGGCGGCCAATGCCGGTGCGGACAAACCGGCCGGCATCAGCCTTTATCACTACCGGGCCAACCGCTCCATGGAACGGGTGTTTTTCAACGCCGACGGTGAATGGCTGATCGTGCCGCAACTGGGACGGCTGCGGATCGCCACCGAACTGGGTGTGCTGGAGCTGGCACCGCTGGAAATCGCCGTGCTGCCCCGGGGCCTGAAGTTTCGTGTCGAACTGCTCGATCCGCAGGCCCGTGGTTACTTGGCCGAGAACCATGGCGCGCCGCTGCGCTTGCCGGACCTCGGGCCCATCGGCAGCAACGGCCTGGCGAACCCACGGGACTTCCTGACGCCGGTCGCCCATTACGAGAATCTCGCGCAACCGACCCCGCTGGTGCAGAAATTCCTCGGTGAGTTGTGGGGTTGCGAGCTGGATCATTCGCCCCTCGACGTGGTGGCCTGGCACGGCAACAACGTGCCGTACAAGTATGATCTGCGTCGCTTCAACACCATTGGTACGGTCAGCTTCGATCACCCGGATCCGTCGATCTTCACCGTGTTGACCTCGCCTACCAGCATCCACGGCCTGGCCAACCTCGATTTCGTGATCTTCCCGCCACGCTGGATGGTGGCGGAAAAAACCTTCCGTCCGCCGTGGTTCCACCGCAACCTGATGAATGAATTCATGGGCCTGATCCAAGGCGCCTACGACGCCAAGGCTGAAGGTTTCCTGCCGGGTGGTGCGTCCTTGCACAGTTGCATGAGTGCCCATGGGCCGGACGGCGAAACCTGCACCAAGGCGATCAACGCTGAACTTCAGCCGGCGAAAATCGATAACACCATGGCCTTCATGTTCGAGACCAGCCAGGTGTTGCGTCCAAGCCGTTTCGCCCTGGACTGCCCGCAACTGCAAACCGACTACGATGCTTGTTGGGCCTCGCTGCCTGTCACGTTCGACCCGACCCGGAGATAACCCATGACTCAACCTTCCCCTGACCGTAGCTGGGTCACCTCCGCCAACGGGCATGCCGACTTCCCGCTGCAAAACCTGCCACTGGGCATTTTCAGCACCAACGGCGGCGCCCCTCGTAGCGGCGTGGCCATTGGCGAGTTCATCTTCGATTTGCAGGCCGCGTTGCAGGCGGGCCTGTTTGACGGCACGGCGCGCGAAGCTGTCGAGGCCATGAAGGACGGCCAGTTGAATGGGTTCTTCGACCTGGGCCGCGGCGCTCGGGTGGCCTTGCGTGAGCGCTTGCTGGAGTTGCTGCGCGAAGACAGCTCGCTGCGGGGCAAGATCGAAGCCCAGGGTGCGAAGCTGCTGGTTCGCACCGCCGACTGCCAGATGCACTTGCCGGCCAGGATCAATGACTACACCGACTTCTACGTCGGTATCGAACACGCGCAAAATGTCGGCAAGCTGTTCCGTCCCGACAATCCCTTGTTGCCCAACTACAAGTATGTGCCCATCGGTTACCACGGCCGCGCCTCGACCATTCGCCCCTCCGGCACCGACGTGCGCCGTCCCAAGGGCCAAACCCTGCCCGCCGGCCAGACCGAGCCGACTTTCGGTCCGTGTGCACGGCTGGACTATGAGCTGGAACTGGGGGTCTGGATCGGCAAGGGTAATGCCCTGGGCGAACCCATCGCCATCGGCGATGCCGCTGAGCACATTGGCGGGTTCTGCCTGCTCAACGACTGGTCGGCCCGGGATATCCAGGCTTGGGAATACCAGCCCCTGGGGCCATTTCTGTCGAAGAGTTTCCTGACCAGTATTTCGCCGTGGGTGGTGACCGCTGAAGCCCTGGAACCGTTCCGCCGCCCGCAACCGGCGCGCCCGGAAGGCGATCCACAGCCACTGCCGTATCTGCTGGACAAGCGTGACCAGGCCAGCGGTGCCTTCGACATCGAGCTGGAGGTCCTGCTGCTGACCGAGGCCATGGTCGAGCAAAACCTGCCGGCCCAGCGCCTGACCCTGAGCAACACCCAGTACATGTACTGGACCGTGGCGCAAATGGTCGCGCACCACAGCGTCAACGGTTGCCAGTTGCAGGCCGGTGATCTGTTTGGCTCGGGTACTTTGTCGGGGCCTGAAAACCATCAATTCGGCAGCCTGCTGGAAATCACCGAGGGTGGCAAAAAACCGATCGAACTGGCCTCTGGCGAAGTGCGCCGCTTCCTCGAGGACGGTGATGAAATCATCCTGCGGGCCCGTTGCCGCCGCGAGGGTTTCGCCTCCATCGGCTTCGGCGAGTGCCGGGGCAAGATCCTGCCGGCGCGTTGAGGATCAGGGCATGGAACTCTATACCTACTACCGTTCCACCTCGTCCTACCGGGTGCGCATTGCGCTGGCGCTCAAGGGCCTGGATTACCAGGCCCTGCCAGTCAACCTGATCGCAGCGCCGGGGGGCGAACATCGCCAGCCGGCCTACCTGGCGATCAATCCCCAAGGCCGGGTGCCGGCGTTGCGTACCGATGAAGGCGCGCTGCTGGTGCAATCGCCCGCCATCATCGAATACCTGGAGGAGCGTTATCCCCAGGTGCCGCTACTCAGCGCAGACCTGGCGGTTCGGGCCCATGAGCGTGGTGTGGCGGCGTTGATCGGTTGCGATATTCACCCCCTGCACAACGTCAGCGTGCTCAACAAATTGCGCCAGTGGGGCCACGATGAAACCCAGGTGACGGAATGGATCGGGCACTGGATCAGCCAGGGGCTGGCGGCCGTGGAGCAGTTGATTGGCGATGACGGCTATTGCTTCGGTGCAGAGCCGGGGGTGGCGGACGTGTTCCTGATTCCGCAGTTGTACGCGGCCGAGCGTTTCAATGTGTCCTTGCAGGCGTATCCGCGGATCCGTCGCGTGGCGGCGTTGGCGGCTGGGCATGCGGCGTTCCAACAGGCGCACCCGGCGAATCAACCCGATACACCTTGATCATTCCTGTGGGAGCGAGCCTGCTCGCGATAGCGGTGGGTCAGCCCCAATGATGTTGGCGCTGCCTGCCTCATCGCGAGCAGGCTCGCTCCCACATGTGGTCTGCGGTGAACATAGAGCCTGAGTTCGATGCGATCAACTGTGGGAGCGAGCTTGCTCGCGATAGCGATTCAACCAGCAACCTGAATCTGCACGCCTGCAACCGCTCAATGCACAATCGAATTCGGTGGCAAATGCCCCAGCCGCTCCGTCAGCCGAATTCGCTGGATCGGGTCGTCGCTGAGCATCAGCGCATGTTCCAGGTCGAAGCGCTCGGCATTCGGACAGTCGAGCCGCTGATACAGGCTGGCGCGGGCCAGGTAGTCGGCGGCGCTGGCGTTGCCCAGCTCCAGCACCCGTTCGGCGTCGATCAGGGCCGCGATGTAATCGTCGTTGGCCAGATGCAGTTGGCGCAGGTTGCGCGACAGGCGCTGGAGCATCTGTATCGGCTCGGCGGTGACCAGGTGTTCTGCCTTGAGCGGCATGTTCGCGCCGTATTGGCGCTGTAGCAGTTCCCGGCAGTCATTGGGGTACAGCCGGCGGCCACCACACGGATCGAGCAGATGATCGGCCCCGGGTACTTTCAGCAGGAAATGGCCGGGGAAATTGACACCGACCATCGGAATTTCCAGGCCTCGGGCCAACTCCAGGGCAATCAAACTCAGCGCCAGGGGTTGCCCGCGCTTGCGGGTGAGCACTTGGTTCAGCAGCGCCGCACGTGGGCGCAGCGGCGTGAAATCGTCCTGGGCGAACCCCAGGTCATTGAGTCGTCGCAACAAAGGTTGGCCCAGCTCGCTGACCGGCAACATCGGCAGGCCGTGGCTGACCCGCTGTTGCAGCTCCTTGAAATCCTTCAGCAAGGCCGGTACGTCCACATCGCTATCATGTTCGGCAGCGATCCACAGCGCCGCTTCGAACAGCGCCGGTGGCGAACGGTGCAAACAGTCAAAAAAGGCTTGGCGCGGTTTCATCAAACTCTCCGGGCTATGCCTCGTTTTAGCCCTGCCTTGGATTTTCGTCCAGTCTCGGACAGACGCAGTTACAGGTTATGCCGAAAAAGACTGACAACCCCGGCGGCTTATTCCGGCGTACTCCAGCAATTTTCGACTGCACGCCTATACTGGCGAAACAAACAAAAGTGATTCGGGAGCCTTACGATGTTTGCTCTCATGCAAAGCTCCCGCCTTGAATCGCTGCACCTAAGCGTAGACCCGACGACCGGGTTGAAGGCGGTGATTGCCATTCATTGCAGCCGTCCCGGGCCCGCCCTGGGGGGCTGTCGTTATCTTGCCTACCCCGACGACGAAAGTGCCGTGGCTGATGCCGTGCGCCTGGCCCAGGGCATGAGCTACAAGGCGGCGCTGGCCGGCCTGCCCGTGGGGGGCGGGGTGGCGGTGATCATGCGCCCGGCCCATGTCGAGAGTCGGGCGGCGCTGTTCGAAGCCTTCGGTCGTTGTATCGAGCAATTGGACGGGCGCTACATCACCGCTATCGACAGCGGTACGTCGGTGGCCGACATGGATTGCATCGCCCAGCAGACGCGCCATGTCACCAGCACCACCGCCTCGGGAGACCCTGCGCCCCACGCGGCGATGGGAGTCTTTGCCGGCATCCGTGCCACCGCCATGGCCCGCCTGGGCAGCGATAATCTCGAAAGCCTGCGGGTGGCGATCCAGGGGCTGGGCAATGTCGGTTATGCCCTGGCCGAACAGCTGCACGCGGCGGGTGCCGAACTGCTGGTCAGTGACATCGACCCAGGCAAGGTGCAATTGGCGATGGAGCAACTGGGCGCTCATCCGATCGCCAACGATGCGTTGCTCAGCACCCCCTGCGACATCCTTGCCCCCTGCGGGCTGGGCGGCGTGCTCAACAGCCACAGCGTGGCGCAACTGCGTTGCTCGGCCGTTGCCGGCTCGGCCCATAATCAGTTGAGCAACCTGCAGGTGGCCGACCAGCTGGAAAGACGTGGAATCCTCTATGCGCCGGACTATGTGATCAACTCCGGCGGGCTGATCTACGTCGCGTTGAAACACCGTGGCGAAGAACTGTCGACGATCACCGCGCACTTGTCGAAGATCGGTGCCCGCCTCACGGAAGTCTTCGCCCACGCCCAGGCGGAGAAACGCTCACCGGCCCGGGTGGCCGATGAGCTGGCGGAGCGTTTGTTGTACCGCTGAAAATCAAAAGGAAGTAATGGGTAGCAGTGAAGCAGCCGATCTGTGGGAGCAGGGCTTGCCCGCGATGCAGGCGTCGCGACTGTTCAGGCTAACCGAGTCATCGTTCATCGCGAGCAAGCTTTGCTCCCACAGCTGCATCACCTCAACAGATACACCGGAAAGCATTCGCACAAATGCATCACCCGGCGCCGGGTGTTATCCAGGCGCGCGGCGTTGTCCGGTTGTTCCAGCAGGTCGGCGATCAAGTTCGCCACTTCGGCACATTCCGCTTCGCCAAAGCCGCGTGTGGTCAATGCCGGTGTGCCGATGCGAATGCCGCTGGTGATCGCCGGTTTCTGCGGATCATTGGGGATCGCGTTTTTGTTCAGGGTGATGTGGGCACTTTCCAGCAGGGCCTCGGCGTCTTTGCCAGTGATGTTCATCGAGCGCAGATCGAGCAGGAACATGTGGCAGTCGGTACCACCGGACACTACCCGCAAGCCGCGTCGGGTCAGGACGTCGGCCATGACGCGGGCGTTGTCGATCACCCGCTGCTGGTAATGCTTGAACCCGTCGCCCAAGGCTTCGTTGAACGCCACGGCTTTGGCGGCGATGACGTGCATCAGCGGGCCGCCCTGGTACACCGGGAAAATCGTCTTGTCGAGCAGGGCGGCGTATTGCGCCTTCGCCAGGATCAAGCCACCGCGCGGGCCGCGCAAGGTCTTGTGGGTGGTGGAGGTGATGAAGTCGGCGATGCCAACCGGCGACGGGTAGACACCGGCGGCGATCAACCCGGCGTAGTGCGCCATGTCCACCATCAGGTAGGCGCCGATTTCATCGCAGATCTTGCGAAAGCGCTGGAAGTCGATGGTCCGCGAATAGGCCGAGGCCCCGGCGATGATCATCTTGGGTCGGTGTTCCCTGGCCAGGGCCTCCATTTCTTCGTAGTCGAGGGTTTCGGTTTCCTTGTCCAGGCCATAGGAAAAAGCCCGGTACACTTTGCCGGAAAAATTCACCGAGGCGCCGTGGGTCAGGTGGCCGCCGTGGGCCAGGGACATGCCCAGGATCGTATCGCCAGGTTCGAGTACCGCCAGGAAAACCGCCTGGTTGGCCTGGGAGCCTGAGTGCGGTTGCACGTTGACGTATTCGCAATTGAACAGCTTGCGAGCACGTTCGATGGCCAGGTTCTCGACCTCATCGACGACCTTGCAGCCGCCGTAGTAGCGCCTGCCCGGATAACCTTCGGCATATTTGTTGGTCAGTACCGAGCCCTGGGCCTGGAGCACTTCTTCGCTGACATAGTTTTCCGAAGCGATCAGCTCCAGGTGGGTTTCCTGGCGATTGCGCTCGCGGTCGATCAGGCGGGCAATGGCGGGGTCGAAATTTTGCAGGCTCATGGTGTGATTCCTTAGATAAGCGCTTCGGCCGGTGGCGCAGTCACGTGATGCGGGAACGCCCGTGCCTGGCTTTGGGTCGAGTTGGACAGAAAAATCGAGGTGTCTTTCAAACCGCTGCCGGTGATCAGGATCACGGCGGTTTGCGTCGTGTCGGGGTGTGTTTCTGCATACTTGAGCAGGCCGGCGAAGGCGCTGGCGGCTCCGGCTTCTGGAAACACGCCGGTGCTGGCGGCCAACCTGGAGGCGGCGGCGACAATGCTCGGGTCGCTGACGCAGATGAACTCTCCGCCGCTGGCGGTAACCGCACGCATGGCCTTGAGGCGATCACGTGGCAGCGCCACATTGATACTGCTGGCCAGGCTGGTGGGGGGACGGCGTTCGGTTTTCTGCATCGAGCGGTCGTTGCGCCAGGCGCGGTACATGAAGTCGCTGTGCTCGGCCTGCACGCCGATCAGGCGTGGGATGCGTTCGATCCAACCCAATTGCAGCAAGTCGAAAAAGCCTTTGTAGACCGAGCCCAGGATGCAGCCGTTGCCGACGGGCACGAACACCAGGTCTGGCACCTGCCAGTTGAGTTGTTCGCACATTTCGAAGGCGACGGTTTTCTTGCCTTCGCTCATGTACGAGTTGATCCCGGTGGTGCGGTTGTACCAGCCGTGGTCTTCGCAGGCCTTGAGGCATTGTTCGAAGGCTTCGTCATATTGCCCATCGACCAGCACGATCTCGGCCCCGTAGCCTTGCATCTGCGCGAGCTTTTCGCGAGGCGCGCTCTTGGGCAGGTAAATGACGTTGTGCAGGCCCAGGCTGGCGCTCATCCCGGCCAATGCCGAAGCGGCATTGCCGGTGCTGGCCACCGCTACGGTACGCGCACCGGATTGCATGGCGTGGGCCACCGCCAGGGCGCTGGCGCGATCCTTCAACGACCCGGTTGGTTGCCGCGATTCGTCTTTTACGAAGACTTTGATTCGAGCACCTTTGCCGAGCAATTCGGGGCGCGAGTACAGCGGCGTATTGCCCACCAATAACGGTGGAATGAACTGCGTCGAGCTCAACGGCATCAAGCGGTCATAACGCCACATGCCACGGCCGTGGTCATGGGCCAGGCTGTCCCGGGACCATTCGCGCTTGAGTGTCGGGTAATCGTAAAGCGCGTCCAGCGCGCCATCGATTTTGCAGTGAGGGCAGTAGTAGCTGACCTCATGGGGCTGGTAGCTTCGATCGCAAGCCAGGCACTGCAATACATACTCTCTGTACGAATTTTTCATGGTCACCCTCTGAAAGTACGCTGTGCTGGTGCTTTCCTTGCCAACGTCGGTCCAGTTCACCGGACCGACGGGCACTCCGCTGACAGAAGGTGTTTCAGATCACCATGATGGCGTCGATGGCAACCAGGGTATTGCGTGCCAGTGCACTGGCACCGGCGGTGGTGCGGGCCGGATACGGCTTGGTGAAGTACTCTTCCATGACGCGGTTGAGGGTTGGGAACTCACTCAGGTCAGTGATGAACGCCGTGACCTTGACCACGTTCGCCAGGGTGCCACCTGCCGCTTCGGCCATTTGCGCCAGGTTGTCGAGGGTCTGGCGCAGTTGGCCTTCGAAATCCTTGGCCAGCACTTCATTGTTCAGCGCCGAGACCGGGGTCTGTGCCGACAGGTAGATGGTCTGCCCGTGATTGACCTTGATGCCCTGGGAATAGGTGCCCAGCGGCAGCGGTGCCTTGTCGGTGAAAATCACGTTTTCTTCACCCAGGAAAGGTTTGGCGGCGGGCTGGATTTGAGCGGTGGTTTGCATGGTGACGTTCCTTGTTAAGTGGATGGGTTAGTGCAAATCGGCAACCTGCTTGACGGCCAGGCTGGAAAACTCCTCGTCGCGGCAACGGGCTGGAGAAAAGTGCTGGTAGTTGAGTTGCAGCGCCGCCAGGTCGTCCGGCATGGCGATGCCCAGCGCCGCATGGCTGCACAAGCGTGCAATGGCGGGTGCTGCCTGGATGCCGTAGCCACCGAGGGCCGCGAGCCAGATAAAACTCTCTTGCTGTGGGTCCTGGCCGAGCACCGGCGAGCGGTCGGCGACGAAGGTGCGCAGGCCTGCCCATTTATTGATGATCGAGCGCGGACGCAGGCGCGTGGTGTTTTGCAGGCGATCCATGGTGATGGCCAGGTCCAGCTCTTCCGGCAGCGCGTCACAGGGCAGCGAAGGGCTTTCATCGCACGGGGAGACGATCAGTCGCCCGGCTTCAGGTTTGATGAAAATGTCCTCGTCCACCGTGCCCAGGTAGGGTGTGTGGTGCACGTCGCACTGTGGATCGACCGCCAGCACGGTGCGCCGCAACGGGCGGACACCGACCTTGGGCACGCCGCAGCGCTCGGCGACTTCGTCGGCCCAGGCTCCGGCGGAGTTGACCACGGTGGCTGCTTGCAGTTGCTGACCGTCCTGGGTGTGCAAGCGCCAGTGCCCAGCGCGATATTCGCCACGCAGCACTTGGGTCTCACGCTTGATCACACCACCGCGGGCACGCAGCCCACCGAGGTAGGCGCCGTGGATGCCATGCACGTCCAGGTCGAAGGCGCTGGGCTCGTAGATCCCGGCACTCCAGGCGCCTTCGGCGAGGTAGGGGACCAGTTCCAGCACTTGCTTGGCGTCGAGCAACTCGGCCGTGGGCACTTGCCCCAGTACGGCGCTGAAACGCGCTTTGAGTTTGTCCACCCGTGCCGCCTGGGCCACGATCAGCGCGCCCCGTGGTGCCCATAGCGGATGCTCGGCCAGGCCTTCGGGCGGGTTTTCGAAGAAGCCGCGGGATGCGCAGGTCAGTGAGCGGATCTGCTGGTTGCCGTAGCTTTCCATCGAGATCGCGGCTGAACGCCCCGTGGTGTGATAGGCCAGTTGCTGTTCCTGTTCGAGCAGGCAGACGCTGCCATGGGCCGCCAATTCATAAGCGGCAGACACGCCGGCGATGCCGCCACCGATCACAATGAAGTCGTAACGAGCGATCATGGTCGGCTGCCCTCGGCGATAACGGCGGCTTTGCTTTCGCGGGTGTAAGTCAGCACGAAGTGCGCCACGAGGCCGAAGATCAACCCCCAGAATGCGGCGGCCAGGCCAAGGAAGCTCATGCCCGAAGCGGTCACCAGGAAGGTGATCAGCGCGGCTTCACGTTGCTTCTCGTCAGCCATGGCGCCGCTCAGCCCGGCGCTGATCGCGCCAAACAAGGCGAGGCCGGCGAGGGATGCGATCAATTCTTTCGGCAGGGCGGAGAACACCGAGGCCAGGGTGGCGCCAAAGGTGCCCATCAGAATGTAGAACACCCCGCAGGCAATTCCGGCCATGTAGCGTTTGTCGCGGTCCTCGTGGGCTTCGCGGCCGGTGCAGATCGCTGCGGTAATGGCCGCCAGGTTAAAACCGTGGGAACCGAATGGAGCCATCAGCACCGAGCCAATCGCAGTGACGGAAATGATCGAGCGCGCTGGCGTGTTGTAGCCCGAGGTGCGCAACACCGCCATGCCAGGCACGTACTGGCCGGTCAAGGTCACCAGCGCCAGTGGCAGACCGATGTTGATGATTGCGTGCCAATTCCATTCAGGGGCAATGAAGACCGGTTGGGCCACGGCGATGGTGATCGAGCTGCTGTTGAGTTCACCGAACGAGGCGGCCACCGCGCAACCGACGATCAATACCGACAGGATCGCGTAGCGTGGCGAAAAGCGCTTGAAGACCAGGTACGCCGCGATCATCGCCAGCACCAATGCCGGCTGCAACTTGATCGACATGAACAGCTCGGCGCCAAAGCGGAACAGAATGCCGGCGAGCATGGCGGCGGCAATGGCCTTGGGCAGGCGGCTCATCAGCTTGTCGAACGCCCCGGACAAACCGACCAGCGCGATGATCACCGACGCCACCACATAGGCCCCGATGGCCTGGGGCAGGGTCACGGTGGGCAGCATCGACACCAGCAACGCCGCCCCGGGCGTCGACCACGCGGTGATGACTGGAACTCGCAGGCGCCAGCTCAAGAAGAGACCGGTAATCCCGCTGCCGATGGAGATGGCCCAGATCCAGGAAGACACCACGTCGTTGGGCAGGTGCGCTTCCTTGGCTGCCTGGAACACGATGATGAGCGGGCCGGCGTAGGAGATGATCACGGCGATGAAGCCCGCAATCACCGCTGACAGGGATAGATCCTTTCTGAATGTGTCCATGATGTCTCGACTTGGCGCGACAGGAGCGCGCGGTAGGTGATTGAGTCGATTGATTCGATTCGATATCAGTGTATTTGAATAAATTGAGTTGATTCAATAGGGGGCGGGATTGTTACGAGATATTTTTCTGCTGCTACAGTCTGTTTTTGGTGTTTTAGAGAATTAATTTATTGATTTTAATGGATATTTTTCGTCGTAAAAATTTATTGATGTCGCGCCGTGGATCCGTCCAATAATCGAATCAATCGATTCAATACCTTGATTGCGTCGAATTATTAGTTGCCTAACCTCCATGTGATATGCTCGGATATTCATCATTTCTACGATGGGCAGTGATCATTCATGTGGGTTCCCCAGCTAAGCGAGTTCAACCAGCCGATGTATCTGTCGATTGCCGATGCGTTGGCGCGCGATATCAACAACGGCGTGTTGAACGAGGGCGATCGCCTTCCGACCTTGCGGGAGCTGGCCACCACCTTGAATGTCACGCCGGGCACTATCAGCCGGGCCTATAGCGAGGCCCACCGGCGTCGGTTGGTGCAGGGGGAGGTGGGGCGTGGCACCTACGTACTCAACCAGAAGCAGTTGGAGCTGCCGGCAAGCAACAGCGCCGCCGCGCCGCTGAACCTGGGGCAATCCGAACTGCTCGATCTTTCGATCATCAAGCCCTACAGCGAAACCCTGGAGTACTGGTTGCGCGGTGCGTTGGTGGGCATGGCCAAAAGCACCGATTTCGCTCGCGCACTGGATTACGCGCCGGATGGCGGTCACCCGGCTCATCGCGAGGCGGGTGCGCAGTGGTTGCGCCATTCATTGCCCGATGCGCAATGGCAGCAAGTGGTGATTACCGCAGGGGCCCAGCATGGCTTGATGGTCGCGATGAGCGCCCTGACCAACGCCGGTGACCTGGTGCTCTGCGAAGCGCTTTGCTACCCCGGCATCATTTCCCTGGCCCATGGCCTCGAGCGCCGTCTGCGTGGCGTGCCAATGGATGACGAAGGCATCATTCCCGAAGCATTGCGCGAACTGTGCCTGCGGGAGAAGCCGGCGATGCTGGTCTGCGTGGCGACCTGCCAGAACCCGACGGCGGCGATCATGTCGCAGAAGCGTCGGGCCCAGATCGCTGCGCTTGCCGAGGAATTCGACTTCATCATCCTGGACGATGACATCTATGGTTTCCTGGCCACTGATCCGTCGATCAAGCCACTGTCGGCCTTTGCGCCGGAGCGGTCGGTGTACCTGACCAGTCTGTCGAAATCGGTCATGCCGGCGCTTCGTGTCGGTTACATCTACAGCCCGCCGAAACTGCTGTCGCGCCTGACCTCGATGGTGCGCAGCAGTGTCTGGATGCCGTCGCCGTTGACCGCGCAGTTGGCCAGCAATGTGATTACCGAAGGCCTGGACAAGAAACTGATCCGCATCCAGCGCAACGAGGCGACGGGGCGGCAAGCGATCGCCCGGGAAATCTTTGCCGATTTCGAGCTCAAGACCCAGCCGTACTCCTATCACGTCTGGTTGACGCTGCCGGAACCATGGACCAGCGACGAGTTCACCATGCTCGCCCGGGCCAACGGTGTATTGGTGCTCAGTGGCACCCAGTTCCAGGCTGAGCGTTCGGGGGCCACGCGATGTGTACGGTTGGTGTTGATGTCGCCCACCAGCCAGGATGAACTGCGCTTCGCCCTGACCAAGCTGGCCAGCCTGATCGATTCAGACCCTCGCCGTTATTACTGAAAAAGATCGCCGCCTTCGGCAGCGCCTACGCGGTGTAGGCTCTGCCGAAGGCGGCGATCTCTTGGTCATTCGTCCGACGGGTTGAGCAGTTCGGACAAGGCGTCCGGCTGGCTCTTGAAAGCCTTGGCGAACACATCACGATTCTTCGCCATGTAGATCCCGGCTTCCTCGACCTGTTGCTCGCTCAGCGATGGAACGGCTTTTTGCAACACCTCCGCAAGCAATTCGGCGAGTTCCAGCATTTTGTCATGACGGTCAGCTTCGGCTTTATCCATGAACAAGCGCTCCAGATCTCGGCTGCTGCGGTATACCACTTCGACGGCCATTCACCACCTCACATGCCTTCACATTGGTTGTCTTTGTGACTACTGTATTTATATACAGGCAAAAGAATAAGCGAATCCTTTTGCTTTGGATAGTGGCTTTTTAATGTAGACCGGTTTCTGTATGTGAGAGCAAAAGCTTGTACAGGAACAAAGCCTGCTCGCGATAAGCCGCATTACGCTCATAAAAGTGCCGGATACAAGCCTATCGCCATCTCACTCTCAGTCGCTGGCCTTTTTTCTGCATGCAGAACAACCGTCACGTCCAACCCGCATCATCCGGTCGAGCCGACCTAAGGAAACTACATCGTGAAAATCAACTGGGCCGAGAATTTGCGCCAGAACGTCCATCAACTGGCCGAATCCCTGGGAAACCTGTTCGTCGAGACCTTCCACTACCTGGCGCTGTTCGCCATCGGTGCGGTGACCGCGTGGGCAGCGGTGATGGAATTCTTGCAGATGATCGAGGCAGGACACATCAAGATCGATGACATCCTGCTGTTGTTCATCTACCTGGAATTGGGGGCGATGGTCGGGATCTACTTCAAGACCAACCACATGCCGGTGCGGTTTCTGATCTACGTGGCGATCACGGCGCTGACACGGCTGCTGATTTCCAATGTTTCCCATCACAGCCCACCAGACCTGGGGATCATTTACCTGTGCGGAGGCATCCTGCTACTGGCGTTTTCGATCCTGGTGGTGCGCTACGCCTCATCGCAATTCCCTTCGGTCAAGATCGAGCACCCGCACCGCAAGGTTGGCGCGGGCTCCAGTGAGCATGCCGAAGTGGAGAAAGGAGAAATCTAAATCCCGGCGGCAGAGGGTGCTGGCCCTTGTGCATGCGGTGGTGGCAGCTTGATGTTGTCACCGCCGGTCATGGCTTCGAGGATGGCCACGGCGCTGTGGCCTTGCTCGATGGCGATACCGAACTGAATGCTTTGTACCAGGCGTTTGAGTCGCTCCGGGTCGTTGCGCTGCTGGGCGCTGATCATGCGTTTGGCGACGACGCGCCCGCTCTTGGACAGGGTCAGCATGATGCTGCCATCCAGGCCCTGGATACTCAGGTTGATTTGATAATGCGGCGCAAAGGCGTCGGTAATGATCTGAAAAGGGTTGTCCATGATGCGTCACCGCCTGATTGAACGTGCAGTTGTTGACCGGCCGTGATCGGGATTAGTTCGCAACACCGGACCATCGGCCATTCCATGATCGTGTTCATCTCAAGATTCCCGGGCCGGGCAGGCCCAGGATCAAAAGACCGCAGCCTGCGGCAGCTCCTGCATAGAGTTAGCAAGTGGCATGCCGGAAAAACTGTCGGACAATGATCGCGGAGCCTGGGCGCCGAACGCTCTGGAATGCGGCCGTGGCCGCTGCCCGTTTCGGGGCAATAACGCGCGGATGTTCGTTGACGGTGCAGGAGGCAGGGACGATTTGCGCTGGATAGGCAGGGCAGGGGTAACTCCCGACATTAACAGCGCTTTTGCTCGTTGTCCGGCTTTATTTGCGTATGAATATTTATCTTTTCCCAGGGGTTGAATTGTTCCTCCGCCAGCCCGACTCTGTATTCAAGGGGCCGTTGCATCAACGTCGATGGCCCCCGGCGAGCTAGCTGAAATAAGGGATGAACTATGCAAATCCAAGTCAACAGCGATAACCATATTCAAAGCAGCATCCGACTGGAGGAGTGGGTACGTACTACCATCGAAAGCACGCTCGAACGTTATGAAGAGGACCTGACACGGGTCGAGGTTCACCTGCGGGACGAGAACGGCGACAAGCCAGGTCCCCATGACCTGCGTTGCCAGCTTGAAGCACGGCCGAAGGGCCATCAGCCGATTTCCGTGACGCACAAGGCCGAATCGCTGGAACTGGCGATCGAAGGTGCGGCCACCAAACTTGAAAATGCTCTGGAGCATTTGTTCGGCAAACTGCGCGGCAAGCGCGCCCCCGTTGATAAGCCGAGCGAATCCGCAGCCCTGGCCGATGCAATGCTGGAAGAAGAATTCCTCGAGAACGAACGGGCTTCGCTTCACGGCTGAAACCCGTCCATTTCAATTCCGACTGAACAACGGGCCTGCAATTGCAGGCCCGTTTTGCTTTTGTATGTGACCCGTTATCTGGAGAAACGCAGTCGATGGGAGAGCGAGCCTGCTCGCGATAGTGGCGGGGCAGCTTGCATGGATGTTGGATGTGCCGACGTCATCGCGAGCAGGCTCGCTCCCACACTGGATCTTCAGCGGATTTGAGTTTCATGTTCAGCATAGAACTCCTGTGGAGCGAGCCTGCTCGCGATAGTAGTGGGGCAGCTTGCATGGATGTTGGATGTGCCGACGTCATCGCGAGCAGGCTCGCTCCCACACTGGATCTTCAGTGGATTTGAGTTTCATGTTCAGCATAGAACTCCTGTGGGAGCGAGCCTGCTCGCGATGGCGATGCCGGGGCTAGCGCAAAAACGCCTGCCGATACTCCCCGGGCGTCGCGCCCAAGGCCTGGCGGAACCGGTTGGTGAAGTGGCTGGCGCTGGCAAATCCGCAAGCCAGCGCTACGTCGCCCAGCGGTTGTGAAGTGGTGCGCAGCAAATGCCTTGCGCAGGTCAAGCGTCTGGCCAGTACGTACTGATGGGGAGGCAACCCGAAGCTTTCGCGGAACATCCGCGCGAAGTGGTATTCGGACAACGCACACAGCGCCGCCAATTGCCCAAGGCTGATGGCGTCGGCCAGGTGGCTGTCGACGTAGTCCACCAGCAACCGCCGCTGGTGAGCGGCCAGGCCGCCCTTGAGGCGAAGCCCCTGGCGCTGGCCCACCTGGTTGAGCAGCAGGTGGTCGAGCAGGTCGTGGGCCAGGCTGGTGGTCAGCAGGCGTTCGCCCGGTTCATCCCAGTTCAGCGCGATCAATTGGCGAAAACGCTGTGCCTGTCGCGGGTCGTCGAGGAATGTCTCCTCGTGCAATTGCACCTGCCGAGGCTCGCGGTCCAGCAGCGTGATGCAACCCAGGGCGAATTGTTCAGCGCTGAAATACAGGTGGGCGAGGCGAATGTCGCCGTTGATGACCCAGGCTGATTCATGCCCGGCCGGCAGGATGCAGAGTTTGTCCGGCGCCCCCGTGGTGTCGGGCCGTTCGCGGCGAAACGTGCCGGTACCGCCGGCGATGTAGCACGACAGCGTATGGTGGGTCGGCGCCTCATAGTCCCGGGCGTCGTGATGATTGCTCCACAAAGCGGCCGCCATGCCGTCCCCGAGCTCGGCACTGTGCTCCAGGCGAGCATTGGGCGAGCTGTTGAGGGCTTGAAAGACTTGCAGGGTTTGCAGTGTGGGCATGATCGGTTCTCTCCAACGCCTTGCATCCTACTCCGTCGATGGGGGTGTGCCAGCCTGTCGGTCGACAAAACCGCAAGTTTACGCAAGTGCCGCAGGCGCAGTGGCGTGACACTGGTTGCCATTGTCAGGAGTCGTCGCCATGAACCTTTCGTTGTATCTGCTCACCGTGCTCATCTGGGGCACCACCTGGATTGCGCTGAAATTGCAATTGGGCGTGGTCGCCATTCCCGTGTCGATTGTCTATCGTTTCGGCCTCGCGGCTCTGATTCTGTTTGCGATGCTCTTGCTCAGCCGCCGCCTGCAAGTGATGAACCGGCGTGGCCATTTGATTTGCGTTGCCCAGGGCCTGTGTCTGTTCTGCATCAACTTCATGTGTTTCCTGACCGCCAGCCAGTGGATCCCCAGTGGGTTGGTCGCCGTGGTGTTTTCCACCGCCACGCTCTGGAACGCCCTCAATGCCCGTGCGTTCTTCGGTCAGAGGATCGCGCGCAACGTGCTGTTGGGTGGTGCCCTGGGTCTGCTGGGGTTGGCGCTGCTGTTCTGGCCGGAGCTGGCCGGCCACAGCGCAAGTCCGCAAACCTTGCTTGGGTTGGCGCTGGCGTTGCTGGGGACCTTGTGTTTCTCGGCGGGCAACATGCTCTCGAGTCTGCAACAGAAAGCCGGTCTCAAGCCGCTGACCACCAATGCCTGGGGCATGGCCTACGGCGCGGCCATACTGTCGCTGTGGTGCCTGTTCCAGGACATCCCGTTCAACATGGAATGGAACACGCGCTACATCGGTTCGCTGTTGTACCTGGTGATCCCGGGGTCGGTGATCGGCTTTACCGCCTACCTGACGCTGGTGGGGCGCATGGGGCCGGAGCGGGCGGCGTATTGCACGGTGTTGTTCCCGGTGGTGGCGTTGAACGTCTCGGCGTTTGCCGAGGGCTATCAATGGACCGCGCCGGCATTGGTGGGATTGGTCCTGGTCATGCTGGGCAACGTGCTGGTATTTCGCAAACCGCGACCAGCGCCAGCCAATGTGGTCTTGGGCGCTCGCTGACTCGAAAGCAATGGCAGGCCCGCCCGACAGGGCCTGCCAGGCGGGTTACTTCCAGACTTGCGGGTTGACCAGGTTCTGCGGTCGCTTGCCCAGCAAAGCGCTGCGCAAGTTATCCACAGCAAGATTGGCCATGGCTTCGCGGGTTTCGTGGGTCGCCGAGCCGATATGGGGCAGGGTGACGGCGTTCTTCAACTGGAACAGCGGCGATTCGGCCAACGGCTCTTTCTCGTAGACATCCAGCCCGGCACCGCGGATGTGATTGTTTTGCAGGGCTTCGATCAACGCCGGTTCATCCACCACCGGGCCACGGGAAATGTTGACCAGGATCGCGCTCGGTTTCATCAGGCTCAGTTCGCGCTGGCCG
Organism: Pseudomonas sp. DF11; assembly: GCF_058148565.1. Taxonomy (NCBI): domain Bacteria; kingdom Pseudomonadati; phylum Pseudomonadota; class Gammaproteobacteria; order Pseudomonadales; family Pseudomonadaceae; genus Pseudomonas; species Pseudomonas sp. DF11. Next base: position 221,371 of record NZ_JBYVYN010000007.1, on the reverse strand, counting down.
ATCAGGTGGCGGGTCTTTTCGCTCAATGGCACCACGAGGCAGACAAAGTCTGCCTCGGCCAGCAACTGATCCAGCTCGCGAAATTGTGCGCCCAGCTGGTTTTCCAGTTCGGTCTTGCGACTGTTACCGCTGTAGAGGATCGGCATGTTGAACCCCAGCCGCCCACGCCGGGCAATGGCCGCGCCGATATTGCCCATGCCGACGATACCCAGGGTCTTGCCATGCACATCGCAGCCGAACAATTGCGGCCCGACTGTCGCCTGCCATTGCCCGGCCTTGGTCCAGGCGTCCAGCTCGGCTACGCGACGGGCACTGCTCATCAGCAGGGCGAAGGCCAGGTCGGCGGTACTTTCGGTGAGTACGTCGGGGGTGTTGGTGAGCATGATCCCGCGCTCATTGAAGTAGGCCAGGTCATAGTTGTCGTAGCCCACCGAGACACTGGAGACCACTTGCAGGTTCGCAGCGTTCTGCAGTTGCTCGCGGCCGAGCTTGCGACCGACTCCGATCAGCCCATGGACGTGGGGCAGGGCTTCGTTGAACTGTGCGTTGATATCGCCCTTGGACGGGCTCGGCACGATCACGTCGAAGTCCTGTTGCAGGCGCTCGACCATCTGGGGCGTGATACGGCTGAAGGCAAGTACGGTTTTTTTCATCGTGCAAGGCTCGTCTGGGAGAAGATACCAAGCACGCTAACATTCCTGGTGAAGGTTAGGCGAGAGGGGAGTTTGATTGGGATATCGCAAACTGCCCCTGTGTACGGGCTTGCTCGCGAAGATGCCGGCTCAGCTTGCATTGGTGTTGAATGCCAGACCGTTTTCGCGAGCGAGCCCGCTCCCACATTTGATCTGTGGTGGGCTCTGATTTTGTAGCTTCTGAAAGTCCCTATGCAGCCCGCAGGGAAATGAAGGCGTAGTTGACGGGTGCTTCGGTGACAACGCTTGCTCCACTGGCCGCTACTTGGCTGGCAATGTCGTCACCGGACAGGTGGAACTGCCATTCGCCAGCCTCTTGGTCCAACGGTTGCGAGCGGGCCTGATCGATAGCGGCGGCAAACGCCGCCATGTTCGGCAGGTAGGCCGTGAATCCGTCGCCCTTCAACGCCGTCGTGTGGATGCCCAGGGACACACAGATGCGTTCCTTGATCGCGATTTCCTCACGATCGGCCTGGCGTGAACGCTCGATCAACCGGGCCAGTTCCGGGTCCACCAATTCACCGCCAAGTATCAACTGCGGCCCGGTTTCCCACGACTCCGGCGGGCAATCCTTGGTGGCGGTATTGAGCGGGATGTGTGGATTGATTTCCATGGGGTAAATACGGCAGACCAAGGGCCTGCGTTCATAGATGCGGCATAGGTTGTCGGCGTCCAGATTATGGCAAGGGCCGGCGTTATAGGCGGCGAAGGTGATCGCCACGAGGGCCTCGCAATTGCCGCTACGGACCACCGCCGAGCGTCGTTCGGCATGTTCACGTTGTGCCACTGGAAGGCCAAGGCCGTTAGGCAGAAAGGCCTCGACCAGGACGATCACCTGGCCGCCGTCATTGGCCCACATCCTGGCTTCGTCGAGGGTCAGAGGAACGTGATGGCCGGTACAGCATTTACCGCACCCTACACAGGAAAACGTTGTATTCATTGATCGACCGAAGGCAATAGGCTGAAAGCGGCGCCAGAAAAACGCCGCGATAAGCCCCGGGAAGCAAGTTATGCGCCATTCATCGAGGGGCGTCGGTCGGGCGGATCGAGTCCCATTCGGTCACGTAGGCGGTCGCGGTTTTCTTGCGATAGAGGCACAACTCGGTGCCGGTGGCGCCTTTCATGTGTTTCTGTGGGTATTGGCCTTGCAGCAACAGCGCGGTGTAGCCCACCCGGTCGTCGAATTGCGCGGCGGTGCCAACGGGTTTGGGGTCTTTAAGGCCGCTGGCCTTCAGGCAACTGGCGAGCACTTTTTTGTCGTAGGCGGCCCAGGCGTCAGGGCTGGAAGCCTGAGCCTGAAAAGCCATGGCGGCAGTGAGGCCGAGGAGGATCAGCGCAGGGGCTTTCATCAACAATGTCCTTGTTCAGGGGGAGCCAGGGCAGGAGTATGCCTGAGATCGGGACAGTGTTCAGAGGCCGCGAAGAGCGCAGCCTCGTTGAGCTTGGCCCGCGTCGACGCGGGAGGGTCTCAGCGCCCTTGTTCGGCGACGGCCTTGGCCGCTGTGATCAGGCACTTGGTCAATTCGGGCGACGAGAACTTGGTGAGCACCCCATTGGCGCCGGCCAGCCGCGCTTTCTCGCTGTTCATGGCGCTGTCGAGGGAAGTGTGCAGCAATACGTAGAGGTGAGCGAAGTCCGGCGTTTCGCGCAGGGTTCGGGTGAGGGCGTAGCCGTCCATTTCCGACATTTCGATATCGGAAACGATCAGGTTGATCTCCTGGGCAGTGCCCTGCAGTTCCAGCAGACAGTCGATGGCTTCCTTGGCGCTGCGGGCGGTGTGGCATTGCAGGCCCAGGTTGCGCAAGGTGTGCACCGATTGTTGCAGCGCGACCTGGCTGTCATCGACCACTAGGATCCGGGCGTTGCCCAGGACTTCGGCGTCTTCCATGCTCAATTCGGTCGGCGCGGTTTCGATCTGCGCCGGTGCGATGCCGTGGATGACCTTTTCGATATCCAATACTTGCACCAGTGTGCCATCCACCGAGGTCACGCCGGTGATGAACGCCCGTACACCGCCGGAACCGTAGGGCGGCGGTTTGATGTCGGTGGTCAGGCAATGCACGATCTTGCTTACCGCCTGCACATGCAGGCCCTGTTTGGAGCGGCTGACGTCGGTGACGATCAGGCAGCCGCCATCCGGATCTTCCAGCGGCCGCTCGCCAATGGCGCGGCTCAGGTCGATCACCGACAACGACGTCCCGCGCAGGGTGGCGATGCCTTTGACGTGCGGATGCGACTCCGGCAGCTTGGTCAACGGTGGGCAGGGAATGATTTCACTGACCTTGAGCAGGTTGATTGCCATCAGCTTGCCGCTGCGCAAGGTAAACAGCAGAAGCGAAAGTGAATCTGCGCGGGCTTTGTTGGAAGACATAAAAACCTTCTGTGGAAAAAGGTGGGGCGAGCAAACAGATCGCCAGAACAGCTTGTGATATCGGGTTATCGACTTGTCGGGGGCAGGCTTTAGGGCGAAAACCATCGACAGTCATTTTCAAGCCAATGACTTGTGGACACACACCTTGTGGCGCGGGGATTTATCTGTTGCAAGGGGACTTGTCTGTGGCGGTTGGCAGCAACAGAAGGGGTTATCTAAGCCCCAACCGTTTTGCCATCCGCCCCAGGTTCGCTCGGTCCAGGCCCAGCTCCCGGGCGGCGCTGGCCCAGTTGTGCCGATGACGCTCCAGGCAGGCAGCGATCAGTTGGCGCTGGAACTCGTCCACCGCTTCGCGCAGGTCCCCCCTCACCTGCGCCATGGCCGGCGCCGGACTGATGGACGAAGGGGCGGGGTTATCCACAGGAGCCTGGGGCAAATCCAGGTCCTGGGCGCTGAGGCTGAGGATTTTCGGGCGTGTCGCGCAGCGGCCCAAGGCCTTCAGGGCGCTGCGGCCGATCAGGTGTTCCAGCTCGCGCACGTTGCCCGGCCAGTCGTAGGCCAGCAATGCAGCCTGGGCGTCGCTGGTCAGGCGCAGGCTGCCCAGGCCCATGCGCGAACGATTTTGCTCAAGGAAAAAACCGCTGAGCAGCAGCACGTCCCGCCCACGATCCCGTAGCGCCGGCACCTGCAACGGATACACACTCAAGCGATGGTAGAAGTCGGCCCGATAACGCCCATTGCGCACTTCTTCGGCAAGGTCGCGATTGGTGGCCGCGATCAGGCGTACATCGACCCGATGTTCCTTGTCCGAGCCCAAGCGTTGCAATTGGCCGCTCTGCAGCACTCGCAGCAACTTGGCCTGGACGGTCAGGGACAGCTCACCCACTTCATCGAGGAACAAGGTGCCGCCGTCGGCCAGTTCGAACTTGCCACGCCGGTCGTTCGTGGCGCCGGTGAAGGCACCTCGTACATGACCGAAGAGTTCACTTTCCACCAGCGTATCCGGCAGGGCGGCGCAATTGAGGCTGATGAGTGGCTGCTCGGCGCGTTTTGACGCGGCATGGATCGCCTGGGCGACCAGCTCCTTGCCCACACCGGTTTCGCCCGTGATCAGTACCGTCAGGTCACTGCCGCCCACCAGCGCGATCTCTTCCACCAAGCGCTTGTGGGCCTTGCTCTGGCCGACCATGTCGCGTGGTTGCTGGCCGCTGGCCTGGCGATAGACCTCGGCGCGACGGTGCTCGTCCTCGGCCTTCAAGGCCAGGCGCTCGATGCGCTCGGCGGCGCTGACCGTCGCGGCGGCGAGGCTGGCGAAGGCTTGCAGGGCACTCAGGTCGATGGGCTCGAAGCGCTCCGGGTCAAGAGAGTCGAGGGTCAGCAGGCCCCAGGGGCGCTCGTCGACGAACAGCGGACAACCCATGCAGTCATGGACCTCCAGATGCTCGGCCAGCCCCTCGACCAGCCCGTCGTACGGATCGGGCAGGCCGCTGTCGGCGGCGAAGCGGGTGGGCTGCGGGTTGGCCAGCAGTGCTTCGAAGCGTGGATGTTCGCTGACCCGGAACCGCCGGCCCAGTGTATCGGTGCTCAAGCCATCCACGGCGAGCGGCACCAGGCAGTCGCCGTCCAGGCGCAACAACGCCGCCGCATCGCAGGGCAGCAGGGCGCGCAAGGTGCCGAGCAGGCGACGATAGCGTTCGCCTTCAGGCAATTCGCGGGACAGATCGGCCACCAGTGGCAGCAGGGAGGTCAGCAGGGCGGTTGCGGTCATAATGACTCCATGTAGTCGTAACGACTATAAACCGAGCCGTGTCTTTATGACTGCATTGTTTTTAACTTGCTGATATTAAATGGAAAAATTTATGGCATGGAAACTGATAAGGCTTAGGCAACTGTTATCGATCATACGCCAGGAGTCACCCTATGCTCAGTCAAGAAGAACGCGCCATCATTCGCTCCACCGTTCCGTTGCTTGAAAGCGGGGGTGAAGCGTTGATCACTCACTTCTATCGCATGATGCTGTCCGAGTATCCGCAGGTGCGCCCGCTGTTCAACCAGGCTCACCAGGCCAGTGGCGATCAACCGCGTGCCTTGGCCAACGGTGTGTTGATGTATGCACGGCACATTGACCAGCTCGATCAACTGGGCGACCTGGTGGCGAAGATCGTCAACAAGCACGTTGCCCTGCAAATCCTGCCGGAACATTACCCGATTGTCGGCTCGTGCCTGTTGCGGGCAATCGCCGAAGTGCTGGGTGCGGAGATCGCCACCCCGGAAGTGATTGCAGCGTGGGGCGCAGCCTACAACCAGTTGGCCGATATCCTGATCGGCGCCGAAGCCGGCATGTACGACAAGAAGGCCGAGGCACCGGGCGGCTGGCGTGGCGAACGTGAGTTCATCCTGACGGACAAGGTCCAGGAGAGCTCGGAGATCACCTCGTTCTACTTTGAACCTGCGGACAAGGGCCCGATCCTGGTGGCCGAACCGGGCCAGTACATTGGCATGAAACTGGTGCTCGATGGCGAGGAAGTGCGCCGCAACTATTCACTGTCTGCCCTGGCGGACAATGGTCAATACCGTATCAGCGTCAAGCGCGAGCCGGGTGGGCGGGTGTCCAATCACCTGCATCATCATTTCGATGTCGGTAATCGCATCCAGTTGTTCCCGCCGTCCGGGGATTTCTACCTGACCGCCAGCGACAAGCCGTTGGTGCTGATCAGCGGCGGCGTCGGCATCACCCCGACCCTGGCCATGTTGCAGGCGGCGCTGCAAACCGAGCGGCCGGTGCATTTCATTCACTGCGCGCGTAATGGCCGTGCCCATGCTTTCCGCGACTGGATCGACGACCTGGCCAAGCGGCATCCGCAGCTCAAGCGCTTCTACTGCTACGACGAAGACGACGGCTTGAGCCCGGCGGCCGACAAAGTAGGGCTATTGAGCCAGGAGCAACTGGCGCAATGGCTGCCCCAGCAACGTGACCTGGACGCCTATTTCCTCGGGCCGAAGGGTTTCATGGGAGCGGTCAAGCGCCACCTCAAGGCCCTGGGCGTACCGGAGCAGCAGAGCCGTTACGAGTTCTTCGGCCCGGCGGCGGCGCTGGAATAAGGTCGCGGCTAATCCGGGGAACCGGGTTGGCCTCATCGCGAGCAGGCTCGCTCCCACAGGGGATTTGTGGTGGACACGATTCCTGTGAACGCCACAAAAAACTGTGGGAGCGAGCCTGCTCGCGATGGCATTGGCCGGTCCGCCTCCTGTCCAACTGCCAGAATTAATCTCCGCTTAACCTTCTTGCGGTCTATTCCCCTCCAATGTCGACGCCCGCTGCTCGTTCACTGTCATGGTCTGCGTGTAGACTTCGGGCATCCGAGCGCGCGCCCGGGTGTTGCCGTGCTGCGCGTCGATCCATGCAGACAAAGGGAAACGCAATGAGTGAGGAAATGATGCGGTTAGGCCGTGAGCGGCGCTATCTGGTGCTGCTGGGGCTGATCTGCCTGGCGCTGATCGGCGGTGCGCTGTACATGCAGGTGGCCCTCGGTGAGGCGCCATGCCCGCTGTGCATTCTGCAACGCTATGCGTTGTTGCTAATCGCGATCTTCGCCTTCATTGGCGCAGCCATGCGCACCCGCCGCAGCCTGACGATCTTCGAAGGCCTGGTGGTGCTCAGCGCCCTGGCCGGTGCCGGAGTGGCGGGGCATCACGTGTATACCCAGTTTTTCCCCGCGGTCAGTTGCGGCATCGACGTGTTGCAACCGATTGTCGATGACCTGCCGCTGGCGAAGATCTTCCCGCTGGGCTTCCAGGTCGATGGCTTTTGCTCCACCCCCTATCCACCGATCCTGGGTCTGTCCCTGGCGCAATGGGCGCTGGTGGCCTTCGTGTTGACAGCGGTGCTGGTGCCGTTGCTGGTGTCGCGTAACCGTAAACAGATTCGCTGAACCGCCTCGATGAAACGCCCCGGTTTCTCTCCAGGAGAGCCGGGGCGTTTTGCGTTTCACTCTCGAGCCGGGTCGTCCTTGACCCGGGGCAAGAATGGCCTGCGACAATGTGCGACACGTTGTCACATATCTTGAGGCGCTCAGCCTTTGCGAAGACGATTAAGCACTTCTTCCTGTAATAAAAAATCATGAGCTTTCGCCACAAGCCTACCGCTGGCAGCAGGCATTTTTAACAGCGAAGCGTGCGGCGCCAAAAGCCCCGAAAAATGGGCGCTTGCCGGGCAAAAAAGCGCTTGGTAGTCCTCCCGAGCTGTCTAAATCGGGCGTAGTAGACCTACGTTTTTTGGGGTTCTTGTTGAGAATTAATTTCGATAACATGCTGCCCCGTTGCAATATCGGCAAGAGATTGTTGCCGGATCGGATAAAAATTATTTCGGGATGAGACATGGTCTACAGCGCGTCAGCTCACTACAATCGCCCGCACCGATTTTCCGACCCGGCTCAGCTTGAGCACGAGAGTGGTCGAAGGGCGCCAGCGCCCCATGCGACCCCAGGTGTCGGTGCCTCCAACTATCCGCACCAAATGGAATTGGGCTTGAACTAGGCCTTTGACCAACGAATAAGAACTCACTGCTGGCCCAGGATGTGTCGAACAGCCGCTGACGTTCGACGGGCAGCCCTTATTCAATCCAAGAAAATGCCAACCCTTGGCAGGGTGAAGTGTTGGCGATCAAAACCCAACTGCATTGCGCAAGCTGCTTTAGAGGTCGTGAGATGAGTAAAAACAGGTACCCCCGATTACTAGGCTTGCTGCCGCTGCTCGGCACGTTGTTGCTGGGAGGCTGCAACATGACCCTGCTCGATCCCAAGGGCCAGGTCGGCCTGGATGAACGAAACCTGATCATCACCGCCACGCTGCTGATGTTGCTGGTCGTCGTGCCGGTTATCGTCATGACTTTCCTGTTCGCCTGGAAATACCGCGCATCCAACACCAATGCCACCTACACGCCGAAGTGGTCGCACTCGACCAAGATCGAAGTAGCGGTGTGGACGATCCCGGTGCTGATCATCATTGCCCTGGGTTACGTCACCTATAAGTCGACTCACGCCCTGGACCCATATCGTCCGCTGGATTCCGACGTCAAGCCGATCACCATTGAAGTGGTCTCGATGGACTGGAAGTGGCTGTTCATCTATCCGGAACAAGGCATCGCCACCGTCAACAAGATCGTGTTCCCGGCCCATACGCCGATCAACTTCAAGGTCACCTCCGACACCGTGATGAACTCGTTCTTCATCCCGGGCCTGGGCGGCCAGATCTACGCGATGGCGGGCATGCAGACCAAGCTGCACTTGATCGCCAACCAGAACGCCGAACTCGACGGTATCTCCGCCAACTACAGCGGCGCGGGTTTCACCGGCATGAAGTTCAAAGCAATCGCCACGACCCAGGAAGATTTCGACGCCTGGGTCAACGATGTGAAGAAGGCACCTAAACAGCTTGAAAAAGCTGAATACGAAGCCCTTTCCAAACCGAGCCAGAACAACCCAGTCGAACTCTACTCGTCGGTTACGCCGAACCTGTTCCAGACCATCATCGACAAATATGAAGGGATGAATCCGGGCAAGCCGATGCACCACGAGAAGAACGAAAAGGAAGTGGCTCACAACATGGAAGGGATGGACATGAGCTCGCATTCAGCTGCCGGGGCAGAGGAGTAAACGATGTTTGGTAAATTAAGTTGGGAAGCGATCCCGTTCCACGAGCCGATTGTCATGGTGACCCTCGCCATCATCGCGCTCGGTGGTCTGGCATTGTTTGCAGGCATCACTTATTTCAAGAAGTGGACCTACCTGTGGACCGAGTGGCTGACTTCGGTCGACCACAAGAAGATCGGCGTGATGTACATCATCGTCGCCATGGTCATGCTGCTGCGCGGTTTTGCCGACGCCATCATGATGCGTACCCAGCTGGCCATGGCCACCGAGGGTTCGCCTGGCTACCTGCCGCCTGAACACTATGACCAGATCTTCACCGCCCACGGTGTGATCATGATCATCTTCATGGCGATGCCATTCTTCACCGGCCTGATGAACCTTGCAGTGCCGCTGCAGATCGGCGCGCGTGACGTGGCCTTCCCGTTCCTGAACTCCTTGAGCTTCTGGCTGCTGGTGTCGGGCGTGGTGCTGATCAACCTGTCCCTGGGCGTTGGCGAATTCGCCAAGACCGGTTGGGTTGCCTATCCGCCGCTGTCGGGCCTGCAATACAGCCCGGGCGTGGGGATGGATTACTACATCTGGGCGCTACAGCTATCCGGGTTGGGTACGACGCTGACGGGGGTCAACTTCCTGGCCACCGTGGTGAAAATGCGTACCCCGGGCATGAAGCTGATGGACATGCCGATCTTCACCTGGACCTGCACCTGGGCCAACGTACTGATCGTCGCTTCCTTCCCGATCCTGACCGCCACCCTGGCACTGCTGACGCTTGACCGTTACATGGATTTCCACATTTTCACCAATGAACTGGGTGGAAATCCGATGATGTACGTCAACCTGTTCTGGGCCTGGGGTCACCCCGAGGTGTACATCCTGATCCTGCCGGCGTTCGGTATTTTCTCCGAAGTCATCTCGACCTTCTCCGGCAAGAAACTGTTCGGCCACCACTCGATGATCTACGCCAGCGGCGCGATCTCGGTACTGGGCTTCATGGTCTGGCTGCACCACTTCTTCACCATGGGTTCCGGGGCCAGCGTCAACGCCTTCTTCGGCCTGGCGACGATGCTGATCTCGATCCCGACCGGGGTGAAGCTGTTCAACTGGCTGTTCACCATCTATCAGGGCCGCCTGCGTTTCACCAGCCACGTAATGTGGACCCTGGGCTTCATGGTGACCTTCGCCATCGGCGGCATGACCGGCGTACTGCTGGCCATCCCGGGTGCTGACTTCGTGCTGCACAACAGCCTGTTCGTGATCGCGCACTTCCACAACGTGATCATCGGTGGCGCCGTGTTTGGCTACATCGCCGGTTTCGCCTTCTACTTCCCGAAAGCGTTCGGCTTCAAGCTGCACGAAGGTTGGGGCAAGGCTGCGTTCTGGTTCTGGATCACCGGTTTCTTCGTCGCGTTCATGCCGCTCTATGTACTGGGCTTCATGGGCATGACCCGTCGCCTGAACACCACCACCAACCCTGAGTGGGTGCCGTACCTGTACGTCGCCATGTTCGGTGCGGTGATGATCGCAGTCGGTATCGCCTGCCAGCTGATCCAGCTGTATGTCAGCGTGCGCGATCGCAACAAGCCAGAGAACATGTGCGAACACGGTGACCCGTGGAATGCCCATACCCTGGAATGGTCGACCTCTTCGCCACCGCCGTTCTACAACTTTGCCGTGCTGCCAAAAGCGGACGTCATCGACCCGTTCACCGAAGCCAAGGAAAACGGCACAGCGTACCCGGTCCCGGCCAAGTACGAGCCGATCCACATGCCCAACAACACCGCCACCGGTGTGGTCATGGGCGCGCTGCTGACCGTGTTCGGTTTCGCGATGATCTGGCACATCTGGTGGCTGGCCATCGCCAGCCTGGTCGGCACCGTGGTGTATTTCGCCATCCATGCCGCCCGTGACGATCAGGGCTACATGGTGCCGGTGGATGTCATCGAGCGCATCGAAGCCGAGCAGCACAAACGTCTGGTAGCGGCCGGGAAAGTCCCAGCCACCGCCACCCGTGTTGAAACCTCGTTGGAACAGGCTTAAACCATGTCGAACTTAGTGACCAATGTTGGACACGCCCATGGTCATGACCATGGGCACGATGACCATCACCACGACTCGGGCGAGATGACCGTATTCGGTTTCTGGCTCTACCTGATGACCGACTGCATTCTGTTCGCGTCGATCTTCGCAGCGTACGCGGTGCTGGTTAACAACGTCGCCGGTGGCCCGTCGGGCCACGACATCTTCGAGCTGCCGTACGTACTGGGCGAAACCGCGCTGCTGCTGTTCAGCTCGATCACCTACGGCTTCGCCATGCTGGCGTTGTTCAAGGGCAAGAAAACCCAGGTACTGGGCTGGCTGGCCATGACCTTCCTGTTCGGTGCCGGCTTCATCGGCATGGAGATCAACGAGTTCCACATGTTGATCTCCGAGGGCTTCGGCCCTAACCGCAGCGGCTTCCTGTCCGGGTTCTTCACCCTGGTCGGTACCCACGGTCTGCACGTGACCAGCGGCCTGATCTGGATGGCGATCATGATGTACCAGGTCCAGAAAAACGGCCTGACCGCCACCAACAAGACGCGCCTGAGCTGCCTGAGCCTGTTCTGGCACTTCCTGGACGTGGTGTGGATCTGCGTATTCACCGTTGTTTATCTGATGGGGACCCTGTAAATGGCTAACGCTCATTCCCATGATGGCCACGACGCCGGCCACGGCAGCGTCAAGTCCTACGCCATCGGTTTCATCCTGTCGGTGATCCTGACCGTCATTCCGTTCGGCCTGGTGATGTACCCGACGCTGCCCAAGAGCCTGACCCTGTGGATCATCCTGATCTTCGCCGTGGTCCAGGTACTGGTGCACCTGGTGTACTTCCTGCACCTGGACCGCTCCGCCGCCCAACGTAACAACGTGGTCGCGTTTGTCTTTGCCGCGATCGTGATTGTCCTGCTGGTTGGCCTGTCGTTGTGGATCATGTTCAGCATCCACACCAACATGATGGCGCACTGAGGAAAATCCGGATGTCCCTGAAGCACTTTATCCAAATCACCAAGCCGGGGATCATTTTCGGTAACGTGCTTTCTGTGGCAGGCGGGTTTTTCCTGGCCTCGAAAGGGCATGTCGATCTGGCCATCTTCCTGGCGGCGATGATCGGCACTTCCCTGGTGGTGGCGTCCGGTTGCGTGTTCAACAACTGCATCGACCGTGACATCGACATCAAGATGGAGCGCACCAAGAACCGCGCCCTGGTCCAAGGCCTGATTCCGGTACAACTGGCCCTGGTGTTCGCCACGGTGCTGGGCGTGGCCGGCGTGGCGCTGTTGTACTGGGTCGCCAACCCATTGGCGGCGCTGTTCGCGGTGATCGGTTTTGTCATCTACGTCGGCCTCTACAGCCTGTACCTCAAGCGCAAGTCGGTCCACGGCACGCTGGTGGGCAGTCTGTCGGGGGCGATGCCACCGGTGATCGGTTACGTCGCGGTGAGCAACAGCTTCGACATGGCGGCGCTGACGCTGCTGGTGATGTTCAGCCTGTGGCAGATGCCGCATTCCTATGCCATCGCGATCTTCCGCTTCAACGACTACCTGGCAGCCTCGATTCCGGTGCTGCCGGTCAAGCGCGGTATCCGGGTGGCGAAGAAGCACATCCTGCTCTACATCCTGGCTTTCCTCGTGGCGACCTTGATGCTGACCTTCAGCGGCTACGCCGGCATGAGCTACCTCGCCGTCGCCGCCGCCATGGGCATGTACTGGCTGTACATGGCCTGGACCGGCTACAAGGCGGTGGATGACACGGTCTGGGCACGCAAGCTGTTCGTGTTCTCGATCTTCACCATCACCGCCCTGAGCGTCATGATGTCCCTGGACTTCAAAGTGCCGAGTGAGCTGCTGCTGACTTACGCGCCTTAAGCTTCAGACGCTGCACAAAAAGCCCCGCCTTCGAGAGAAGCGCGGGGCTTTTTTTTCTAGAAGGACATGGATGGACTGTCATTCGTCGCAATAGATTATGGTTTGTTGAGCTATACGCAATTTGCCTATAGTTTCTGCCATGCGTACCCTATTCTTTGAAACGACTACGTTCACCGCCACGGTTGGCCATTACCTGACTGATGATGAGTATCGCCTGCTTCAGTCCTATATGCTGGAGCATCCAGAAGTCGGTGACGTCATGCCACGTACCGGCGGCTTTCGTAAGCTGCGCTGGTTCGATGAACGTCGTGGCAAAGGGAAGCGCGGTGGGTTGCGAGTCATTTACTATTGGCTCATGAACGATCGTCAGTTTTGGATGTTCGCGATTTATGACAAGGACGAGTTGGTAAACCTGACCTCCGAGCAAGAGAAGATGCTCAAGCGCGCCATAGAAGCTGAGTTGAAAGTACGAGGTACCTTATGAAAAAGCGCGATCTGTTTGCCGAGATGATGCAAGGCGTCGAGGAGATGGCCGCTCACCGCGAGGGCAAGATTACCCTTCGCCAGATATCGATCGAAGACAAACCGGTTCCCGAGGTGTCGGCCCAGGAAATCGTGGCTTTGCGCGATAAGCTCCATATGTCCCAAGCCGTTTTCGCCAAGAGCATCAGGACCAGTCCAGGTACCCTGAGAAATTGGGAGCAGGAAAAATCCAAGCCTAACGCCCAGGCGGCTTTGTTGATCAAACTGGTCGAGAAGTTTCCAGACATGGTCGAACGGCTTGGCGCTGTTTGAACAGCTGACACCCATGAAAAAGCCCCGCCTTCGACACAAGCGCGGGGCTTTTTCATGGTGTTGTCGGTGTTTCCTTGGTGGACACATGGTCGACAAACACCGCTGATCCATTGTGGGAGCGAGCCTGCTCGCGATGAGGCCGGCACATTCAACATCGATGCAAGCTGAACCACCGCTATCGCGAGCAGGCTCGCTCCCACAGGTGTTTGTGGTGGACTCGTAACCTCCTGAAAAGAAGGCTTATTGCTGGGCGATGCTATAGCCGTCGAATGCCTTTTGCTGTTGCAGGGCGGTGACGATGCTTTTGCGGGTCACCGGTTGTTCGGTGCCGTCGTTGTCCAGGAAGGTTTCGCTTTCCAGCTCGGCTTCTTCGCCTTCGCCGACAAAATTGAAACCGAGGAACTCGAAGGCTTCACGGTCAACGTTCGGCTTGGAGCGTGGTGTGCGCAAGGGCAGGGTCACGCTGATGCCGTCCTTGCTGATGACAAACACTTCGGCTTCCTTCTTGGCCCGCGAGGCCTTGCCCTTGCTGCCGCTTGGGTTACTGATGGCCTGGTGGGTCTGGTTCAGCACTTTCAGGGCCAGGCCGTAGACCAATTCCTGGAACGACGGATCGTCCTTGTAACTGGAGAGGATGCGGCTGATCGGGAAGCGGCTGCTCAGGTCTTCCAGGGCCGCGAAATCGGCGGCTTCGGCGTCCTTGAGCTGCTTGAGCTGGCCCATCAGTTCGTAGGCCTTGTCGTCGTCGAACGCATCGTGAGCCTGGCGAATGGCGTTGCGCAGTTCGCGGATCTGGTCGCTCTCGCGGTTCGACTGGAACGCATCGAGGACCATCTCACTGATGGTTTTGGCCTGGGGCAGATGCTGTGAAAGATTGATGGAGTTTTCGTATTCCGCTTTGGACGACAGGGTGACTACGGATTCAGCGGTATTGGAATCGGACATTGAAATTTCACTACTTCTGTTAGCGGGATGAGGCGAGAAAGGCATTGAGCTTTTTTCCGGTCGCCTAATCTATTGGACGCGGACGGTGTTGTCACGGTCGGACCAGCGACAGGTTGGCTTTTGTTGCCGGTCCTGGCTTCAATCCCGCATCAGCTCCAACAATCGCAAGGCATTGGGCGTTGCGGCGCCACTGGCAGTGTTGTCAAAGATGCACCAGGTCGGTGTGTCGGCCCCGGTCTTCAATTGCCGGGCGAGCCGTTCCAGCCAGGAATCATCGTATGGGGAATAGTAAATTCGCGGTGAGCCGTGCAATCGGTAGTAACGGACGCCAGGCCAGCCTGCCGGTCGATCGCAACCGGGTAATGGCGAGGGATCGGCGGCGACGCGGCCGATGTGCTGGGTTTGCAGCATTGCCTCCACCGTTGGCGCGAGCCAGCTCGGATGCCGGGGTTCAAGCACGGCGTGCCCCTGGTAACGGTCGCGCAATGCGGTGAAGAATGCTCCGGCCACTGCGGCATCGAAGGCCAGTGACGGGGGTAACTGGATCAGCAGGCAGCCGAGTTTTTCTGCCAATTGCGAGCATTGCCCCAGAAAATCATCCATAAGCCCTTCGCAATCGAGCAGCCGCCGTTCATGGGTGATCTGCTTCGGCACTTTGACCGAGAAGCGAAAGTCCGGGGTGACGCTCTCGGCCCACTTTGCGTAGGTGGCGGGGCGGTGTGGGCGGTAGAACGAACTGTTGATCTCCACCGCCGGGAACCGTGCGCTATAGCGCTGCAGATGGGTGCCTTCGACGGGAAAGGCCGACCATTGCTCCCGGGGTAACGACCAACCGGCGCAGCCCAGATAAAGGTTTGAAGGGGAGGGGGATCGAGTCGACAAGTGCGCGGACCTGATTGCAAGCGTTACAACCTATGACCGCTGCAAGCGCCGCAAAGATGCATTCATTTTCGCCGCGGACTCCGAGCCCGGTTTCATTGGCAGATCACATTCTTGCCGGCCACCTTGGAGCGATACAGCGCCTGGTCCGCCCGGTCCAGCAGCGCCGCTTGTTGTTCATCGTCGAAGCGCTGGACCACGCCAAAACTCATGGTGATCTGAAAATCGCCCACCGGCAGCAGGTCGGACAATCCACGGCGAATGGTTTCGGCCATCAGGCAGGCGTCGGTCAGGGAGGTGTTGGGCAAGATCATGATGAATTCGTCGCCGCCCCAGCGTACCAGCAGGTCGCCGTCGCGCTCGCAGCGCTTGACGCTCTGCACCACTTGCACCAGCGCCGCGTCGCCGAAGGCGTGGCCGTAGCGATCATTGATGTCCTTGAAATCGTCGACATCCATGGCGATCAGCGATAAAGGTTCGCGAAAGCGCTGGGCACGCTCGCAGGCCAGTGGCAGCGCTTGCTCCAGGCGATAGCGGTTGGCGACCAGCGTCAGTGCATCGGTCTCGGCGAGTCGACGGTTTTCCTCGAGTTGAATCTGTAATTGTTGGTTGACCCGGGACAGTTCGCGGGTGCGCTCTTCGATCACTGCTTCCAGGGACTTGTTGCGCCGCTCCAGTTGCTCGAACAAGCGCTTCTTGTCGTCGATACTGCGATGGGCGCCGATCATGCGCGCCACCGTGCCGTCAGGATTGCGTGCGATCACGTAGCCGCGATCCTCGATCCAGATGTAGGAACCGTCGCGCGTGCGGCAGCGATATTCGGCCTGGTAGCCGTGGGATCGTTGTTCCAGGTAGTCGTCGAACAATGCCATGACCCGTGGATAGTCATCCGGATGGATCACGCTCTCCCAGGTCAGCACGGTGTTTTCCAAGGTATGAGGCATGTAGCCAAGCATCGTGTACCAGCCGGGATTGCGATAGACGAAGCCGGTGTTGGCATTCCAGTCCCAGATGCCATCGCTGACCAGTTCCAGGATGGTGTGCAGTACGCCTTCGTCCAGATCGGACAAGTCGAACCGCAGCATGTCGATGTTCGAGGCATCTCCCATCGTCGTTTCCTCAATCAGCCTTGATGTCAAAATGCTTGTCCAAGGAGAAAGAGTAGCTGATGGGGCGCGGGCGTCACTAGCGGGGGATGTTCAGACGGGGTTCGCTTTTGTGGCGAGGGGATTTATCCCCGTTGGGGCGCGTAGCGGCCCCCAAAGTCATCAAACCCGACTCGCCTGCTATGTGAACCGACAGCCTTGGGGGTTGCTGCGCAACCCTGCGGGGATAAATCCTCTCGCCACAACATCACTCGGCTGTGGGGTGGGGTTTGCCCCATTTCTCCAACGCAAACTCAACGAAACTGCGCAGCTTCGGCAGGCGGTAGCGATCCTGCGCGTACATCAGGCTCATCGGCCGATGGGGCAACTGGTAACCCTGCAACAACGTCACCAGGTGCCCCTCCTTCAGATCCTGAGCCACCAGCGCATCGGGCAGCATCACCACGCCCATCCCGGCCAGGGCGGCGCGATGCAGGCCCGAGGAGCTGTTGATCAGCATCGGTCCGTTCACCGGGATCTTGATCTCGCCTTGCGGGCCATTGATCGGCCAGTGATCCTGGGCAAAGCGCCATTCGTCTGCTGCCGAATAGGCGAACGACAGGCAGTCGTGCTGTTGCAGGTCCGCGGGTTTTTCCGGCGTGCCTCGCCGGGCCAGGTAAGCAGGGGAGGCGCAGATGGTCAGGGTGTAGTCCATCAACGGACGGGCAATCAGTTTCGGGTCGGGATGGCCAAGGCGGATGGCCACGTCGAAGCCATGGTCGAGCAGGTCCAGGCGCTGGTTGGTCAGCACCACGTCGAGCTTGACCTGCGGGTAACGTTGGCTGAACTCGGCCAGCGCCGGCGAAAGGCGTTCGGTACCAAAGGTCAGTGGTGCGGTGATGCGCAGGGTGCCGGTGGGCTCGCCCTGGGCCTGTTCGGCCAGGCGTTCGGAATCGGCCACCAACCCCAGCACTTCCAGGCAACGCTGGTAGTAGGCCGAGCCGAATTCAGTCAGGCGCTGGCGCCGTGTCGTACGGTTGATCAGGCGCACGCCGAGGCGTTGCTCCAGCGCCCGCAGATGATTGCCCACCATGGTGGTGGACATCTCGCAGGCCTGGGCCGCCGCTGTCAGGCTGCCGGTTTCCACCACTTTTACATAAACGGTCATTGCCTGGAACAGGTCCATTATCAAGCTCGGCTTTTAAATGATTGAAGTAAAGCGACGTTTATCCAGCCTCGGTGGCTAACCATACTGGAAAAAACCACCCAATGGAGCCTGAGCCATGACCGCTGCCTGCCTGATGACCACTTACCAACCCCTGGCGCTGAATTTCACCCATGGCTTGGGTACGCGCCTGTGGGACCAGGACGGCCGCGAATACCTCGATGCGGTGGCGGGTGTGGCGGTGACCAATGTCGGCCATTCCCATCCTCGGCTGGTGGCCGCCATCAGCGAGCAGGCCGGCTTGCTGTTGCACACGTCCAACCTGTACAGCATCGATTGGCAGCAGCGCCTGGCGCAAAAGCTCACTCAGCTGTCCGGGCTGGAGCGGGCGTTTTTCAACAACTCGGGCGCCGAGGCCAACGAAACCGCACTGAAACTGGCGCGCCTCTATGGCTGGCACAGGGGCATCGAGCAGCCGTTGGTGGTGGTGATGGACAATGCATTCCACGGGCGCACCTTGGGTACCATGTCTGCCAGCGACGGCCCGTCCGTGCGGCTGGGTTTCAATCGGTTGCCGGGGGATTTCATCAAGGTACCGTTTGGCGACCTCGCGGCGTTGGAAGAGGTCCAGCAGGCTCATGCCGAGCGCATCGTTGCGGTACTGGTGGAGCCGATCCAGGGCGAGAGCGGTGTGCAACTCGCCCCGCCAGGTTACCTCAAGGCCTTGCGGCAGTTGTGCAGCCGGCGTGCCTGGCTGTTGATGCTCGACGAGATCCAGACCGGTATCGGTCGCACCGGCCAATGGTTCGCGTTCCAGCACGAAGACATCGTGCCGGACGTCATGACCCTTGCCAAAGGCTTGGGCAACGGCGTGCCCATCGGTGCCTGCCTGGCGCGGGGCAAGGCTGCCGAGTTGTTTACTCCTGGCAGCCATGGCAGCACCTTTGGTGGCAATCCACTGGCCTGTCGGGTCGGTTGCACGGTGCTGGACATCATTGAGCAACAAGCGCTGGTGGACAACGCCAGGCACCAGGGCGAACAACTGCTGAATCGGCTGCGGATCGAGTTGGCGGACAACCCCAATGTGTTGGCGATTCGCGGCCAGGGCTTGATGATCGGCATCGAACTCAAGCAACCGGTCCGCGACCTGACCCTTCGCGCCGCCCGGGACCACGGGCTGCTGATCAATGTCACCCGGGGCCAGACCATCCGCCTGCTGCCGCCGTTGACGATCGATGGGCGCGAAGTGGAGATGATTATCAGGGGCGTAAGCCGCTGTCTGGCGCAGGGTTGAGGGGCGTTCGCCCGGACGACGGTTTTTATCGGGTAGCCGGGCGAAACGCAACGCAGCGGGACGGAATTTTTAACGATTGCCGCGTTCCAACGCCTGCCAGAGTCGATTGCCTACGCCCTGGCACTTCAGACTGAAAACCCAGGAGCATTCCATGTTCACCTCGCGTCGCTTGATCGTTGTCGCTACTGCTGTGGCCCTGTTGTCCGGCTGTGCGTCGCCTAACCCCTATGACAACCAGGGCCAGGCCTCTACCGAATCGTCGGGCATGAGCAAAACCGCCAAGTACGGTGGCCTCGGAGCACTGGCGGGGGCGTTGGCCGGTGCGGCCATCGGTCACGATAACCGTGGCAAGGGGGCATTGATCGGCGCGGCGGTGGTGGGGGCTTCCGCGGCCGGCTACGGCTACTACGCCGACCAGCAGGAAAAGAAACTGCGTGCGAGCATGGCCAATACCGGTGTTGAAGTGCAGCGCCAGGGCGACCAGATCAAGCTGATCATGCCGGGCAACATCACCTTCGCCACCGACTCGGCGAACATCGCCTCCAGCTTCTACCAGCCGCTGAACAACCTGGCCAACTCCCTCAAGGAGTTCAACCAGAACCAGATCGAAATCGTCGGTTACACCGACAGCACCGGCAGCCGCCAGCACAACATGGACCTGTCCCAGCGTCGTGCCCAGAGCGTGGCGACCTACCTGACGTCCCAAGGCGTGAGCGGTGCCAACCTCTCGGCCCGTGGCGCCGGCCCGGACAACCCGGTGGCGAGCAACGCCGATGTCAATGGTCGTGCGCAGAACCGTCGGGTCGAGGTGAACCTCAAGGCTATTCCGGGCCAGAATTACCAGCAGGCACCGCAGCAGGGCCAGACTTACCAGCAATATCCATAACCGCTGGGCGATAAATGAAACGGAGGGCCATGCTTGCATGGCCCTCCTTTTTTTGTCAGTTTCCTCCAGCTCGGCGCTGAACCTTTTGTGGCGAGGGGATTTATCCCCGCTGGGGCGCGAAGCGGCCCTCAAACCAAGTCACCCGGTGTGTCAGGCTGACTGAGCCGGTTGTTTTGGGGCTGCTGCGCAGCCCAGCGGGGATAAATCCCTTCGTCACAACAGTGTTCACTCTAGTGGGTAGATTAGTTCGCCTCTTTTACCGCACTCAAGAACGCACAGGTACGCTCCTGCTGCGGGTTTTCGAAGATCTGCGCCGGCGTGCCCTGCTCATGGATCTGCCCTTTGTAGAAGAAGCACACCCGGTCGGCGAACTCCCGGGCGAAGCCCATCTGGTGGGTCACCATCAGCATCG
The DNA here is from genome assembly GCF_058148565.1 of Pseudomonas sp. DF11. Lineage (NCBI taxonomy): Bacteria > Pseudomonadati > Pseudomonadota > Gammaproteobacteria > Pseudomonadales > Pseudomonadaceae > Pseudomonas > Pseudomonas sp. DF11. The sequence continues at coordinate 201,294 of NZ_JBYVYN010000007.1, read as the reverse complement.
TCAGGTTGTGTTCGGCTCCCAGTTTGCGGATCACATTCAGCACCTCGCCGCACAGCTCCGGATCGAGCGCCGAGGTCACTTCGTCGAACAGCATCACCTTGGGTCGCATTGCCAGCGCCCGGGCAATCGCCACCCGTTGTTGCTGGCCGCCAGACAACTGCGACGGATAATGCTCGAGCTTGTTGCCCAGGCCCACCAGTTCCAGCAGATCGGCGGCGCGTTCCCGGGCTTCTTTCGGGTTCATGCCCAGCACCTGCACCGGCGCCTCGATCACGTTCTGCAACGCGGTCATGTGGGGGAACAGGTTGAAGCTCTGGAACACCATGCCGATCTTGCCGCGCACCCGGCGGATGTGCCGGTCGTTGGCCGGCACCAATATGCCGTTGCGGTTTGGCATGTGGGTCAGTGAGTCATCCTCGATGCGGATCTGGCCCTGGTCGATGCCTTCCAGGGTCATCAACACCCGCAGCAGCGTGGACTTGCCCGAGCCGCTGGGGCCAATGATCGCGACCTTTTCTCCCGGTGCGACATCCAGGTTCAGATGGTCGAGCACCGTGAAGCTGCCATAGCTTTTGGTCACGTCCTGGAAACTCACGATCGGCCGGGACGAGATGGGGTCTTGCATGGCCGGGGCCTCCTGCTGCGACGCCAGCGTACTGCGCCGGGACAAATCGGTGGGCGTGGACAGAGGTAAAGTCATTAGCGTAGCTCCATGCGCGTTTCAAGGCGCCGTACCAGATAAGCCAAGGCAAGGCTCAGGGCGAGGAAAAACAGGCCGACCATGGTGATCGGTTCCAGGTAACGGAAATTCTCGGAACCGATGTTCTTGGCCTGTTGCATGATTTCCACCACGGTGATCGCCGACAGCACCGGCGTGTCCTTGAGCATCGCCACCAGGTAGTTACCCAGCGGCGGCACGATCGGCCGCAGCGCCTGGGGCAGGATGATGTTGCGGTAAGCGTTGTACGGCGCAATGTTCAGTGCCGTCACCGCTTCCCATTGCGCCCGTGGCACCGCGTCGAGCCCGCTGCGGTAGACCTCGGCGATGTAGCAGGCGTAGTGCAGGCCGATGCCGAGGATGCCCACTTGCATGGCTGTCAGGCTCAAGCCGTAGTTGGGCAACACGTAGTAGAGGAAATACACCTGGATCAGCAGCGGCGTGCTGCGGATGAACTCGATCACCGCCGTGGCCGGCCACGACAGCCAGAGTTTACGACTGCGCCGACCAATCGCCAGGAACAGCCCCAGGACAATCGCGATCAGGAAACCGATCAGGGTGATGCCCACGGTATTGAGGGAGGCGCGCAGCAGGTCGGGCAGGATCTGTGCGGCGTAGGACCAATCGAACAGGGTCATGACAGGCCTCCACGCATCCGGCCCCGGCTCAGCCTTCGTTCGACCTGGCGCATACCGAAGTTGATGGCCTGGGCGAGGATGAAGTACATCACCAGTGCCAGGCTGAAGATCTCCAGGGTCTGGAACGTCGCCTGATCCAACTGTCGCGCCCGGAAGCTCAGGTCGGACAAAGTGATCAGCGACACCAACGAGGTATTTTTCAGCAACTCGATCAACAGGTTGGTGCCCGGTGGAATCGCCGCCAGCAAGGCCTGGGGCAGGATGATTCGCTTGAAGCGCGTGAAGGCGCTGAAATTCAGCGCCGTGCAGGCTTCGTATTGCCCCTTGGCCACCGAACTGATGGCGCCGCGCATGACCTCGGCACCGTAGGCGCCGATGTGCAGGCCCAGGCCGACGATGGCCACCGCGTACGGGCTCAGTTCGATGTTGAACGGCGGCAGTGGCAGCACGAAAAACAACCAGAACAGCTGCACCAGCAATGAAGTGCCACGAAACACTTCGATGTAGGTAATGCTGAACCAACGTAGCGCTCGCCACGGTGAGAGCCGGCCCAGGGCCGCCAGCACCGCCGCGATAATCGCCAGCACTGAACCGAAGAAGGTCACCTGCAGCGTGACCCAGGCCCCTTGTATCAATAACGGAAGTAATTCACCCATGGTTCAACCCGATATCCGATGAAGCAGGGAACAGGCATTACGCACCGTGCGTCATGCCCGTTTCGACTATGGCTGGGCGCAGAGCTCGGCCGCGGTCTTGCTGGTCACGTTGGACTTGTCGAAACCGAACGGCGCAACCGTCTTGAGGTGTTCTTCAGAGCCCAGCCACTTCTTCAGCTCAGCGTTGACCGCGTCGCGCAGGTCTTTGTCTTCGGGACGGAAGGCGAGGGCGCCGTAGCCGATATGGGAAGGGTCGTCCTTGAACTCGGTCATCGCCTCGACCTTGTCGCCGCCCTTGCCGGCCAGGCCTTTCATGGTCAGTTGCGTGCCGACGGCAGCGTCCGCGCGACCGGCGCGCACGGCCTGCAGTTGCGCGGTGGTGTCGGGGACTTGGAGGATCTGCTCGTCCTTGACCCCGGAGTCCCGGGCGTAGGCCAGGTTCACCGTGCCGGCCATGATCGCCAGCTTCACATCCGGTTGCTTGGCGATGTCTTCATAGCTGTGGAGTTGTTTCGGATTGCCCTTGGCCACGAGCAACGCGTCGGGCAACTGGTATTGCGGGTCGGTGAACAACACTTGCTTGCAGCGCGCCGGGGTGATGTACATGCCGGCGGCAATCACGTCGAAGCGGCCGGCGCGCAAGCCAGGAATCAGCGAGCCCCATTCGGTGAGCACACCATTGACCTGCTTGATGCCCATCTTGGCGAAGATCACCTTGGCGATTTCCGGCGATTCACCGGTCACGGTGCCGTCGGTTTCGGTGAAGGCGAACGGCGTTTCGTTGGCGTAGCCGATGCGGATACTGCTGTTGCTTTTGACGGTATCCAGGGTGGCCGCTTGAACGCTGCTGGCCAGGCCGAGTACGGCGCAGGTCAGCAAGAGCCGACGCAGGGGCGCGCAGGTGCCGGGAAGAAAATTGCTCATCGATAAAATCTCCTGTTTCTTGTGGATCCGTCGTTGGACGGCTCTGTGGTAGGAGGCAGTGTTACAAGAGCAAAGCGTACAGCGGCTGATCCAGGCTGGGCCCTGGATCGGGAACGGCGCCGGTACAGGTCGATCCGGCTTTTTGTAAGGGCCATGGACCCGCCTGGATGACGACCTTGGACCGAGCATACAAAAGCCCCGGCACCGATTGCATTGCACTAGGACAATTGCTTTGCCGGGATTGTCGCGGGATGCTGTGCGCACCGGAACACACGCGGGTTGCAGCGTCATGGATAAGTGGAAATCAGCCTTGGAGGTCGCCCGTAGCGGTGAATCCAAATACAAGATTCTGGTGCAGGCCATTGCCGACGACATCGAACAGGGCACCCTGGCCAACGACCAGCGCCTGCCGCCGCAACGGCAAGTGGCCGACGCCATGGGCATCAGCGTGCAGACCGTCACCAATGCCTACAAGGAACTGGAACGCCAGGGCCTGGTGCGTTGCGAGGTGGGGCGCGGCAGTTTCGTCTCGCGGCGCATGAGCGACCGGGTCGCCACCTATATCCTCGACAGCCCCGAGCGAGCGCTGGTGGATTTTTCCATCACGCGGATCCTGCATACCCGTGAGCACGACCAGTGCTGGCGCGATACCTGCCTGGAGCTGAGCACCGAAGAAGACCAGCCGTGGATCCATGCTTTCCGACCGATTGCCGGTTTTGAATCCCACCGTGAGGCCGCTGCCCAATGGATCGCCCGCCAGGGGCTGAAGGTCGATCGCAACGATGTTCTGATCACCAATGGCGCGGCCCACGGAATCTTCCTCGCCCTGGCTTCGCTGGCCGGTCCCGATGACGTGGTGCTCTGCGAAGGCGTGACCGACCACGGGGTGATTGGTAATTCCCAGGTACTGGGCTTCACCCTCAAGGGGCTGGAAATGGACCGCTACGGCATCGACCCCGAGCACTTCGAAGACATGTGCAGCAACGAGCGCATCACCGCGCTGGTGTGCACGCCGAACCTGAACAACCCCACCACCAGCCTGATGCCCGATACCCGCCGCCGGGAAATCGCCGAGATTGCCCGGCGCTTCGGCGTGCACATCATCGAAGACGACGTGTACGGCCCGCTGCTGGACGAACGCCGGGCACCGCCCATCAGCCATTACCTGCCGGAGCTGTCGTTCTATTGCACCAGCATGACCAAGTCGGTGCTCACGGGCCTGCGCATCGGCTACCTGGTGGTGCCCAAGCGCCTGGCCCTGCGCACCGAGAGCATCTTGCGGGTCAACAGTTGGATGGCCACGCCCATGGTCTCGGAAATCGCCGCCCGCTGGATTCGCGATGGCCGCGCCGAATCGCTGCTGCAACTGCAACGACGGCTGTTGGCCGCGCGCCAGGCGATGGTCACCGAGTACATGGGCGAGCATCTGCTGGGCCAGCATCCTCACGCCCTGAATGCCTGGATCGGCATCCCACCCCGTTGGGAAGTGGACAGCCTGGTGCGGGCGCTGCGGCACAAACACATCGCCGTGACCTCTCCCGACCCCTTCACTGTCCGCGGCACCCCCAAGCCCCGCGCGGTACGGGTGTGCGTCGGGGCCGAGTGCAACGATGAGGAAATGCGCCATGCGCTGATCGGCATGCGGCAGATCTTCAACCAGTACCCGCAGGTGCATGATTTCTAACTGTGGGAGCGAGCCTGCTCGCGATAGCGGCGTAACAGCCAACAGAAACTGTGACTGTACTGCCCCCATCGCGGGCAGGGAATTTGGGACCGAACAATCATCGATTAAATTGCCCTAGTACATTCATCACGACAATCCAGCCCTCTTAGACTGCGCCCAACACATCAGCTCGGGACGCGGTCATGTCAGTGTTGCAGCTTCAGGATGTCTACCTCGCTCGCCAGCGCATCGAGTCGCAGGTGCGGCGCACGCCCATGGAGCATTCCGAGAGCCTGTCGCGTCTGATGGGGGTGGCGGTTTACCTCAAGCTCGAATCCCTGCAAATCACCGGCAGCTTCAAGTTGCGTGGCGCGAGCAATGCCGTGGCCCAACTCAGCCCCGAGCAAAAGGCCCCCGGTGTGGTCACCGCTTCGACCGGTAATCACGGTCGGGCGCTGGCCCATGCGGCTTCGCAACAAGGCGTCAAGGCGATTGTCTGCCTGTCGCACCTGGTGCCGGCCAACAAGGTCCAGGCGATCCGCGACCTCGGTGCCCAAGTGTGCATCGTCGGCCAGTCCCAGGACGATGCCCAGGGCGAAGCCGAACGCATTGCACGGGAGCAGGGTGCGACCTTCCTGCCGCCGTTCGATCACCCGGCGATCATCGCCGGCCAAGGCACCCTCGGCCTGGAGATCCTCGAGCAGCGACCGGACGTCGCCCAAGTGCTGGTGCCGTTGTCCGGCGGTGGCCTGTTCGCCGGCGTGGCCCTGGCCCTCAAAAGCGCGAACCCGGCGATCCAGGTCCACGGCATCAGCATGGCCCGAGGCGCGGCGATGCATGCCAGCCTCGCCGCCGGGCAGCCGGTGGACGTCGAAGAGTTGCCGACGCTGGCCGACTCCCTCGGCGGCGGCATCGGCCTGGGCAATCGCTACACCTTCGACCTGACCCGACAACTGATCGATGACCTGCACCTGCTCTCGGAAGCCTCTATCGCCAACGCCATCCGCCACGCCTATCACCACGAACGCCTGGTGCTCGAAGGCGCCGCCGTGGTGGGTATCGCCGCGTTGCTCGACGGCCTGATCGAGCCACGCGGGCCCATCGTGCTGGTGGTCAGCGGACGCAACGTCGACACCGAACAACATGCCCGCGTACTCGCCGGCGCCAACGCTTGATAACCCGTTAACGGAGCCTGTCATGAGTGAAGTCACCCTATTGAGCGAAGCCGACCTGCGCAGTTGCGTGGCCCTCGACTTGGCCAGCATCGACGCCATCGAGCAGGCTTTCGTGCTGTTGGCCACCGCCGCCGTGGCGATGCCGCCGATCCTGCGATTGGACATCCCCGAGCACAACGGCGAAGTCGATGTGAAGACCGCTTACCTGCCGGGCCTGGAACGCTTCGCCATCAAGGTCAGCCCGGGCTTTTTCGACAACCCGAAACTCGGCCTGCCCAGCCTCAATGGCATGATGATGCTGCTCTCGGCGCGCACCGGTTTGCTGGAAGCGCTGTTGCTGGACAACGGTTACCTCACCGCCGTGCGCACGGCGGCGGCCGGGGCGGTGGCGGCGCGTTGCCTGTCTCGCGAGCACAGCCGCAGCGTCGCGCTGATTGGCGCTGGCGAGCAGGCCGCGTTGCAGTTGCAGGCGTTGCGCCTGGTACGGCCTATCGCAGAAGTGCGGGTCTGGGCTCGCGACGCAGCGAAGGCCCAGGCCTTCAGCAGCGAGCTTGCCCGCGATACAGGGCTTTCGGTCACGCCGTGCGCCAGTGTCGATGCAGCCCTGGAAGGCGTGGACATCGCCATCACCTGCACCCCCAGCCGCGAGCCGTTGATCGAAGCCCGCCACCTGCACCCCGGCCTGCACATCACCGCGATGGGCTCGGACGCCGAGCACAAGAACGAGATTTCCCCGCAAGCCCTGGCCGCCGTCGACTGCTATGTCGCCGACCGCCTGAGCCAGACCCGCCTGCTTGGCGAACTGCACCACGCCCTGGCGGCCGGTGTTGTTGGCGATGAGCAGGCGTTGCTGGAACTGGGCCAAGTGCTGGCGGGACAGCGGGCCGGACGTACCAGCGAGGCACAAGTCACCCTGTGCGACCTCACCGGTACCGGCGCCCAGGACACCGCCATCGCCAACCTGGCGTTCGAGCGGGCGCGGGCGGCGGGCAAGGGCTTTGCGTTCGGCCGCTAGATCATTTTTCTCATGAGTCATTGAACAGAGGGCAGGTGGATGTCAGAGATCGTCGTCAATCTTCCGTTCCAGCGGGAGGAATACAGCCAACGCCTGGCGAAGGTTCGCGCGGCCATGCAGGCCCAGGGCCTGGAGCTGCTGCTGGTCACCGATCCGTCGAACATGGCCTGGCTCACCGGCTATGACGGTTGGTCGTTCTATGTGCACCAGTGCGTGTTGCTGGCGCTGGACGGCGAGCCTGTATGGTTCGGGCGTGGCCAGGATGCCAACGGGGCGAAGCGTACGGTGTTCATGCAGGCCGACAATATCGTCGGCTACCCGGACATCTACGTGCAGTCCCGCGAGCGCCATCCCATGGACTACCTGTCCCGCGAGGTGATCACGGCCCGTGGCTGGGGCGCGCTGACCATTGGCGTGGAAATGGACAACTACTACTTCAGCGCCGCCGCGTACCTGTCGCTGCAAAAGCATTTACCCCAGGCGAAACTGGTGGACGCGGTGGGGCTGGTGAATTGGCAACGCGCGGTCAAGTCGCCCCAGGAAATCGCCTACATGCGCATCGCCGCGCGCATTGTCGAGAACATGCACGGGCGGATCCTGGAACGGATCGAGCCGGGCATGCGCAAGAACGAACTGGTGGCCGAGATCTACAGCAGCGGCATCCTCGGCGCCGACGGTCATGGCGGCGATTACCCGGCCATCGTGCCGCTATTGCCCACCGGTGCCGATGCCAGTGCACCGCACCTGACCTGGGACGATTCGCCGTTCGAAAAGGGCGCCGGCACCTTCTTTGAAATTGCCGGTTGCTACAAGCGTTATCACTGTCCGCTGTCGCGCACCGTTTACCTGGGCAAGCCGCCGCAACATTTCCTCGATGGCGAAAAAGCCGTGGTCGAGGGCATCGCCGCCGGCCTGGACGCGGCCAAGCCGGGCAACACCACGGGCGACATCGCCGTGGCGTTTTTCAAGGTGCTGGAGAAGTTCGGCATCCACAAGGACAGCCGCTGCGGCTACCCCATCGGTATCAGTTATCCGCCTGACTGGGGCGAACGCACCATGAGCCTGCGCCCCGGCGACACCAGCGTGTTGCAGCCGGGCATGACCTTCCACTTCATGCCGGGGTTGTGGATGGACGATTGGGGCCTGGAAATCACCGAAAGCATTCTGATCACCGAGACCGGCGTCGAGACGCTGTGCAACGTGCCTCGTCAATTGTTCGTGAAGGATTGAGCCATGCCCGAATTGCCCAGCAATCCCATCAGCGCCACGGTCGACTTCACTCGCGAGGGCGTGCAGCACGGCTTTCTCAAGCTGCCCTATTCGCGGGACGATTCGGCCTGGGGCGCGGTGATGATCCCCATCACTGTCATCCAGCGTGGCAGCGGGCCGACGGCGCTGCTCAGCGGCGGCAACCACGGCGATGAATACGAAGGTCCGGTGGCGCTGAGCAAACTGGCGCAGCGGCTGACGGCTGAAGAAGTGAGCGGACGGGTGATCATCGTGCCGTTCATGAACACCCCGGCGTTCCATGCCGGGCGCCGTACCTCGCCCATCGACAAGGGCAACCTCAATCGCAGTTTTCCCGGCAAGCCGGACGGCACCGTCACCGAGAAGATCGCCGATTATTTCAATCGCACTCTGCTGCCCTTGGCCGACATTGTCCTGGATATTCATTCCGGCGGCCGGACTCTGGATTTCCTGCCATTCGCCGCTTGTCACGTGTTGCCGGACAAAGCGCAACAGGCCCGCTGCGAGGCCGGGATGCTGGCGTTCAACGCGCCGTATTGCATGCGCATGCTGGAGCTGGACGCCGGGGCAATGTACGACACGGCGGCCGAATCCCAGGGCAAGGTATTCGTCACCACGGAGCTGGGCGGCGGCGGCTCATCGACCGCCCGTAGCGTAGCGATTGCCGAGCGTGGGGTGCGCAACCTGCTGGTTCACTGCGGCATCCTCCGCGGTTCGATCGAGTTGCAGCCCTCGTTGGTGCTCGACATGCCGGACGCCAGTTGCTTCATCGCCAGCGAGCACGATGGCTTGCTGGAAATGTGTCGCGACCTGGGTGAGCACGTGACCCGGGGCGAGGTGGTGGCGCGCATCCATGACACCACCCGCAGCGGCGTCGCGCCGGTTGAATATCGCTCCGCCCGTAGCGGTTTGCTGGCGGCCCGGCATTTTCCGGGGCTGGTGCAGTGCGGCGACACGTTGGCGGTGATTGCGGATGTGTTGGCTTGAGTCGGGTTGGCACAGAACCTGTGGTGAGGGGATAAATCCCCTCGCCACAATTGATGTATGCCTTGAGTTTTCAACCACTCGGAGCCCGGCCCATGCACAAGCTCGATCGCTATGACCTCAAGATCCTGCAGATCCTCGCCGAGGATGGGCGGATCACCAAGTCGAGCCTGGCCGAGGCCATCAACCTGTCGGTGACGCCGGCCTGGGAGCGGGTGCGCAAGCTCGAAGCCGCGGGCCTGATCATCGGCTACCGGGCGCAGATCGATTGGGGCGCGGTGTTCAAGCGTCAGCAGGTGCTGGTGGAAATCACCCTGGCGCGGCATACCGCCCAGGACATGCGGCGTTTCGAGCAACGCATGATCGCCGCTCCAGAAGTGGCGTTCTGTTACGCCACTGGTGGCGGGGTAGATTACCTGGCGATGATCCAGGCTCCGGACGTCGATGCCTATCAGCGTTTCGTCGACCAACTGCTGCTCGAAGACCTCGGCATCGAGCGCTACTTCACCTACATCGTCACCAAGACCATCAAGACCAGCGGCGCCCTGCCGGCGGAGTTGGCCGAGCCATCCTGAGCACCGCAAAAAACCGCTTTTGTCGCCCTCGATTCAGAAAAAAACCAGGGTTTGACCCACGGCAAACAGCCGATTACCCGAGCGCCACCGTCCTAGCATGGTTTCACGCACACGCTCTGGAGTGAACGTCATGACTTACCAACATCCGCTGCTGTTCAAGGCGCTTTGCTACATCGACGGCCATTGGGTCCACAGCGACAGCGGCCACAGTATCGCCGTGCACAACCCCGCGACCCGCACGGTCATCGGCCATGTGCCGCTGCTCGATCAGCCGCAGATCGTCGCGGCGGTGGACGCGGCCCATCGTGCGTTCCCGGCCTGGCGCGAGCAGAGCCTGGACGCCCGGGGCGCGATCCTGCGGCGCTGGGCGGCGTTGATCGTCGAGCACCGCGAAGACCTGGCGCGCATCCTCAGCCTGGAGCAGGGCAAATCGTTGGCCGAATCCCGTGGCGAAATTGCCTATGCCGCGAGCTTCATCCCGTGGTTCGCCGAAGAAGCCCGGCGCCTGTACGGGCAGAATATCCCCAGCCATATCCCGAACGCGCACCTGGGCACGCTCAAGGAACCGGTGGGCGTCTGCGCGCTGCTCACGCCGTGGAATTTTCCATCGGCGATGATCACCCGCAAGGCCGCCGCAGCCCTGGCCGCGGGTTGCACGGTAGTGATCAAGCCGGCCCATGAAACGCCTTACTCGGCCTTGGCCCTGGCGCAACTGGCCGAGGAAGCCGGCTTTCCCGCCGGGGTGTTCAACGTGGTATTGGGCGAGCCGCAAATGGCCATGGAAACCTTGGTCAAGGATCGTCGTGTACGCTCGGTGAGCTTCACTGGCTCGACCCGGGTCGGCAAGCTGGTGCTGCAAGCGGCGGCCCAAGACGTGAAGAAGGTCGCGCTGGAGTTGGGCGGTAACGCGCCGTTCATTGTCTGCGCCGATGCCGACCTGGCCTTGGCGGTGAAAGTCGCGGTGGAGGCGAAATTCCAGACCTCAGGGCAAGACTGCTGCGCGGCCAACCGGATCATGGTGCAGCGCCCGGTGTACCAGGCGTTCCTCAGTCGTTTCACCGCAGCGGTGCGTGCCTTGCGAGTCGGCCCAGCCATGGTCGATCAGCAGGAGCAGGACGTGGATGTCGGCCCGTTGATGCATCAGGCGGCGCTCGATGCGACCGCCGACCGCGTCGCCGATGCGCTGGCCCTCGGCGCCCAGCGCTTGGTGGGCGGTGAGGCCCATGCCTTGGGCGGGTTGTTCTACCAGCCTACGGTGCTGGCCGATGTCACGCCGCAGATGCGCATCTACCGCGAAGAAAACTTCGCGCCCATTGCCGGGGTGATGCCGTTCGACACCCTGGACGAAGCCATCGAAATGGCCAACGACACCGAGTACGGACTGGCGGCCTATATTTGTTCCAACCGCCTGGACCTCATTTATCCGCTGATCCGCCGTCTCGACCACGCGATGGTCGCGGTCAACGGCGTCAAGTTCACCGGCCACCCGATTCCCTTCGGTGGCATGAAAGCCTCGGGCCTCGGTCGCGAGGGTGGCAGCGAGGGCTTCGAGCCCTTTGTCGAAACCAAATACTTTTGCCTGCACCATCAAGGCCAGTTCCCAGGAGAGCCCGCATGAGCCAAGAACTCAACACGCTGTTCGAACAAGACCGTGCGCATTTCATGCACCCCTCGACCCATGCCCACGATCACGCCAGCGGCGCGCTCAAGGGGCGGATCATCAAGAGCGCATCGGGCATTCGCATCCGCGACCATGAGGGCCGTGATTTCATCGACGCCTTCGCCGGTCTCTATTGCGTGAACATCGGTTACGGCCGCACCGAAGTGGCCGACGCCATCTACAAGCAGGCCAAGGAACTGGCTTACTACCACACCTATGTCGGCCATTCGAGCGAGGCGATCATCGAGCTGTCCAGTCGCATCATGGACTGGGCGCCGGAAGGGATGAAGAAGGTCTATTACGGTTTGTCCGGCTCCGATGCCAACGAAACCCAGGTCAAGCTGGTGCGCTATTACAACAACGTACTGGGCCGGCCGCAGAAGAAGAAAATCATTTCACGGGACCGTGGCTACCATGGCTCGGGCATCATGACCGGCAGCCTGACCGGCCTGGCGACCTTCCACCAGCATTTCGACCTGCCGGTGGAAGGGGTCAAGCACACTGTGTGTCCGCACTGGTATCGCAAGGCGCCGACGGGCATGGACGAACCGGCTTTCGTGCGGTACTGCGCCGATGAACTGGAAAAAATGATCCTCGCCGAAGGCCCGGACACCGTGGCGGCGTTCATTGGCGAGCCGTTGATGGGCACCGGTGGCATCATCGTGCCGCCCGCTGGCTATTGGGATGCGATCCAGGCCGTGCTGAAAAAATATGACGTATTGCTGATTGCCGATGAAGTGGTCTGCGCCTTCGGTCGCCTGGGCTCGAAGATGGGTAGCCAACGCTATGGCATGAAGCCGGACCTGATCACCACCGCCAAAGGCCTGACCAGCGCCTATGCACCGTTGTCGGCGGTGATCATCGGCGAAAAGATCTGGAGCGTGATTGAAAAAGCCTCCCAGGCCGAAGGCGCCATGGGCCATGGCTGGACTTATTCGGGGCACCCGATCTGCGCGGCGGCGGCGCTGGCGAACCTCGACATCCTCGAACGGGAAAACCTCACGGCCAACGCCGAGGACGTGGGTGGCTACCTGAATCGTCGTCTGCGTGAAACCCTTGAAGGTCATCCATTGGTGGGTGAAGTGCGTGGTGACGGCATGCTGGCGGCGGTGGAATTCATGGCCGACCGTGAACAACGGACGGCGTTCGATCCGGCACTCAAGGTCGGCCCGAAGGTCTCGGCCGCCTGCCTGGAGCGAGGCATGATCGCCCGCGCCATGCCCCACGGCGACATCCTGGGCTTCGCCCCGCCCTTGATCCTGACCCGCGAAGAGGCGGACCTGATCGTCGACATCACCAAAGGGGCTGTCGACCAGGTGGCGGGTGAAGTTCTGGCTTGAGCCCCTTCACTAAGGGAGCGAGGGGGATTTTCTTGAACCAATAAAAAGCCCGCCCGATCATCTGATCGGGCGGGCTTTTGGTGTCGCTTGGAGATTACTTCTTCAAACCGTAATGCTCATCGAGCATGCCGGGTGAATTGGGGGCCTTGGGGGCATAGTCCCGCGGCGGCTCCTGGAGCCCTTTTGGTGGGGTCAGGCGTTCCCGGGGAGCCTGTGCCGCATCGGCTTGCAGGGCGGCCAGCAGACGTTGGCGAGTCTGCTCGTCCAGGGCCAGGCGATTGGCACCCTCGGACAAATGATCCTGGACGTCCTGGTAGCTCTGGGTGAGTTTTTTCACCAGGGACGCGGTGCTGTTGAAGTGGGTGACCACCTCATTCTGATAACTGTCGAAACGTTCCTGAATGTCGTCCAGCTGACGTTGCGTGCTGTTGGGCACCGCGTTGGGCAGCAATCGGGCAAGCAGGAATCCAATGGCGACACCGGCAACCAGGGCAAGAGTCGGCAACAGCCAAACTAAGAGCGAGTGTTCCACGAGTCCTTCCTCTATAAACGGCTTTGCTTTACGTTAACGGCTCGGACCTGCGCTGTATACCGCGAAGAACATCGCAATCATGCCAGGCACAGACTTTAGCTAGACGAGTCGACCCTATTCGAGGTCACGGAGTTCTTTCCCTTGCTTATGCGCGAAACCCCTGTAGTCATCGATGGCCCGGTGGGCCAACTGGAAGCCTTGTACCTGGACAGCGAGACGCCCCGTGGCCTGGCGCTGATCTGCCACCCGAACCCGGTGCAGGGCGGGACCATGCTCAACAAAGTGGTCTCGACCCTGCAACGTACTGCCCGCGATGCTGGGCTGGTTACGTTGCGTTTCAATTATCGTGGCGTGGGTGCCAGTGCCGGTACGCATGACATGGACACTGGTGAAGTCGACGACGCCCAGGCCGCCGCCGCCTGGCTGCGGGAAAAATACCCACAACTGCCGCTCACCCTGTTCGGTTTTTCGTTTGGTGGTTTCGTTGCCGCAAGCCTTGGCGGACGCCTGGAAGCCCAGGGGCAGCCGCTCAAGCACCTGTTCATGGTGGCCCCGGCGGTGATGCGCCTGAATGAGCAGTCGCCCCTGCCGATGAACGGTGAGTTGACCGTGATCCAGCCGGAAACCGACGAAGTGGTCGATCCGCAACTGGTTTACGAATGGTCCGACACGCTCCAACGCCCCCATGAGCTGCTGAAAGTGGCAGAATGCGGACACTTTTTTCATGGCAAGCTGACCGATCTCAAGGATCTGATCCTGCCGCGCCTTTCGAATTGACAGCAGTCTGACAAGCGATAACCCATGACGACGCGTACCCGTATCCTGACCGGCATCACCACCACCGGCACCCCGCACCTGGGCAACTATGCCGGCGCCATCCGTCCGGCGATCCTCGCCAGCCGCGACAGCAACGCCGATTCGTTCTACTTCCTGGCCGACTACCACGCCCTGATCAAATGCGATGACCCGCTGCGTATCCAGCGTTCGCGCCTGGAAATCGCCGCCACTTGGCTGGCCGGCGGCCTGGACGTGGACCGCGTGACCTTTTATCGCCAGTCCGACATCCCCGAGATTCCCGAGCTGACCTGGCTGCTGACCTGCGTTGCCGCCAAGGGGTTGCTCAATCGTGCCCACGCCTACAAGGCCTCGGTGGACAAGAATGTCGAAGCCGGTGAAGACCCGGACGCCGGCATCACCATGGGCCTGTACAGCTACCCGGTACTGATGGCTGCCGACATCCTGATGTTCAACGCCCACAAGGTGCCGGTCGGTCGTGACCAGATCCAGCACGTGGAAATGGCCCGCGACATCGGCCAGCGCTTCAATCACCTGTTCGGCCAGGGCAAGGAGTTCTTCACCATGCCCGAGGCGCTGATCGAGGAAAGCGTCGCCACGCTGCCGGGCCTCGATGGCCGCAAGATGTCCAAGAGCTACGACAACACCATCCCGTTGTTCAGCAGTGCCAAGGACATGAAGGACGCGATCTCGCGGATCGTTACCGACTCCCGTGCCCCGGGCGAAGCCAAGGATCCGGACAATTCACACCTGTTCACCCTGTTCCAGGCGTTTGCCACTGCCGAACAGTCCGCGGGGTTTCGCAGCGAACTGCTGCAAGGCCTGGGTTGGGGCGAAGCCAAGAACCGTCTGTTCCAGTTGCTCGACAGTGAGTTGGGTGAAGCGCGCGAGCGTTATCACCAGTTGATCGAGCGGCCGGCGGACCTGGAAGACATCCTGCAGCACGGGGCGAAAAAAGCCCGGGCCGTGGCGACACCGTTCCTCAATGAACTGCGCGAGGCCGTTGGCCTGCGGTCGTTTGTCAGCCAGGTCCAAGTGGCCGCCAGCACCAAGAAGAAAGCCACCAAGGCTGCACGCTTCGTGAGCTTTCGCGAGGACGACGGCAGTTTCCGCTTCCGTCTGCTGGCCGCCGACGGCGAGCAACTGTTGTTGTCCCGCCACTTTGCCGATGGCAAGGCTGCTGGCCAGGTCACCAAGCAATTGCAGTC
This sequence comes from Pseudomonas sp. DF11, assembly GCF_058148565.1. Classification (NCBI taxonomy): domain Bacteria; kingdom Pseudomonadati; phylum Pseudomonadota; class Gammaproteobacteria; order Pseudomonadales; family Pseudomonadaceae; genus Pseudomonas; species Pseudomonas sp. DF11. Next base: position 186,163 of record NZ_JBYVYN010000007.1, on the reverse strand, counting down.
CGGTCAGCCATTGGATGTTCGTAACGATGCATTGAGTTTCAGTGTCTGGCTCGACGGCGAATGCGTGGCGGACAGCCCGGCTTTCGCGGACAGTGCCGCTCGCGATGCAGGGATCGATGCGTTGCGCGTCGCCCTGACACCTGCCCAGGACTGATTCCGGCGTGTGACTCCGACCATCGGCCCGAATACGGGCCGATTGCCATTCCTTTGGGCCATCGCTACAGTGACGGCCCGTTTTTGTTGCCTTGCTAACGAATATGACGCCCCTAGAACGATATCAAGCTGATCTGAAACGCCCGGAGTTCTTCCACGACGCAGCCCAGGAAACGGCGGTGCGGCATTTGCAGCGCCTGTACGATGACTTGGTAGCGGCGTCGAACAACAAACCGGGCCTGTTGGGCAAACTGTTCGGCAAAAAAGACCAGACACCGGTCAAGGGCCTGTATTTCTGGGGCGGCGTAGGCCGTGGCAAGACCTATCTGGTGGACACCTTCTTCGAAGCGCTGCCGTTCAAGGAAAAGACGCGGACGCACTTCCACCGCTTCATGAAGCGCGTGCACGAGGAAATGAAGACCCTGGGCGGCGAGAAGAACCCGCTGACCATCATCGCCAAGCGTTTTTCCGCCGAGACCCGGGTGATCTGCTTCGATGAGTTTTTCGTGTCCGATATCACCGACGCCATGATCCTCGGCACCTTGATGGAAGAGCTGTTCAAGAACGGCGTGACCCTGGTCGCCACCTCGAACATCGTGCCGGACGGCCTGTACAAGGACGGCCTGCAGCGGGCGCGTTTCCTGCCGGCGATCGCGCTGATCAAGGAACACACCGAAATCGTCAACGTCGACAGCGGGGTGGACTACCGCCTACGGCACCTGGAGCAAGCGGAACTGTTCCACTTTCCCTTGGATGCTGCCGCCGAGGAAAGCTTGCGCAAGAGCTTCCGTGCCTTGACGCCGGAATGCACCCAGGCGGTGGAAAACGATGTGTTGATCATCGAAAACCGCGAGATCCGCGCCATCCGCACCTGTGACGACGTGGCCTGGTTCGACTTCCGCGAACTCTGCGACGGCCCTCGCAGCCAGAACGATTACATTGAACTGGGCAAGATCTTCCACGCCGTGTTGCTCAGTGGTGTCGAGCAGATGAGCGTCACCACCGACGACATCGCCCGTCGCTTCATCAACATGGTCGACGAGTTCTACGACCGTAACGTGAAGCTGATCATTTCGGCTGAAGTCGAACTCAAGGACCTCTACACCGGTGGTCGCCTGACGTTCGAATTCCAGCGGACCTTGAGTCGTTTGCTGGAGATGCAATCCCACGAATTCCTGGCGCGTGCGCATAAGCCGTAGGGGATTCGAAGCACGAAAAAGGCCTGCGATTGCAGGCCTTTTTTATGCGTGCGGGATTTAGCAGTTCACTGCATAACCCTGTGGGAGCGGGCTTGCTCGCGAAGGGGGCGGCATGTTCAGCATAGATGCAAGCTGATCCACCGCTTTCGCGAGCAAGCCCGCTCCCACACTGGATTGCATTCAGTTCTGGTTCACGCCGCCTGTTGAAACTGCTGCCGATACTGGTTCGGCGACAGGTCGGTATGTTGCCGGAACAGCCGGGCGAAAAAACTCGCATCGTCGTAGCCGACTTCATAGCTGATGGTCTTGATGCTCTTGCGGCTGCCGGAGAGCAGGCCCTTGGCGGTTTCTATCCGCAGTCGTTGCAGGTAATGCAGTGGTTTGTCGCCCGTGGCGGTCTGGAAGCGACGCATGAAATTGCGAATGCTCATGCCGTGTTCGCGGGCGACGTCCTCGAAGCGGAATTTGTCGGCGAAGTGTTCCTCAAGCCAGTGCTGGATCTGCAGGATGATCACATCCTGGTGCAGTTTCTGTCCGCCGAAGCCGATCCGTCCCGGCGAATAGCTGCGTTGCACTTCATACAGGATGTCCCGCGCCACGGCCTGGGCCACATTGGCGCCACAGAAGCGTTCAATGAGGTAAATGTAGAGGTCGCAGGCTGAGGTCGCGCCGCCGGCGCAGAACAGGTTGTCGGCGTCGGTCAGGTGCTTGTCCTGGTTCAGGTGCACTTGGGGGAAGCGCTCCTTGAAGGCATTGAAGAAGCGCCAGTAGGTGGTCGCCTCCTTGCCGTCGAGCAGCCCGGACTCGGCCAGCCAGAACACCCCGGTGGCTTCGCCGCAGAGCACCGCGCCGCGAGCGTGTTGTTCGCGTAGCCAGGGCAGGATCTGGGGGTAGCGCTGGCAGAGGCTGGCGAAATCATCCCAGAAGGCTGGCAGGATGATGACGTCGGTATTTTCCAGGCCACCGTCCACCGGCATGATCACATCGCTGAAGCTGTTCACCGGTTTGCCATCGGGGCTGACCAGGCGGATTTCAAACGCCGGCGTCAGGCCTAGGCCCAGTTGCTTGCCATAGCGCAGGCTGGCCAGGTGGAAAAAATCCTTGGCTTGCATGAGGGTGAAGGCGAAGACCCGGTCGATTGCCAGGATGCTGACGCGCCGCAAGGGCGTGGAGACGTGCATAGACATAATTCATCTTTATTTTTATAGGGGAAAGTGGTCACCAGACGGCTGGATCGTCTTATTTTTTGTCGCATGTGTCCAGTGTCCTGTCGTACACCGCAGGCTTTAGGCTCTATCGGATAACCACGTTCAACAATAATCAAAGGTGCGTCATGATCCCAAGAACACTGTTCAGTCCCGAGCACGAATTGTTTCGCGACAGCGTACGAACCTTCCTCGAAAAAGAAGCCGTGCCGTACCACAGCCAGTGGGAAAAACAGGGGCATGTCGACCGCCAGCTCTGGAACAAAGCGGGGGAGGCGGGCATGTTGTGCTCGCACCTTCCAGAAGCCTACGGCGGGCTGGACGCGGACTTCCTCTACAGCACGGTGGTGATCGAGGAGATCGGCCGCCTGGGGCTGACGGGGATCGGTTTCTCGCTGCATTCCGACATCGTCGCGCCGTACATCCTGCATTACGGCAGCGAGGCGCTGAAACACAAATACCTGCCGAAACTGGTGTCCGGCGAAATGGTCACGGCCATCGCCATGACCGAGCCGGGCGCCGGTTCCGATCTGCAAGGCGTGAAGACCTCGGCGGTGCTGGACGGCGATGAGTACGTCATCAACGGCTCGAAGACCTTCATTACCAATGGTTTCCTGGCCGACCTGGTGATCGTGGTCGCCAAGACCGATCCGAAGGCCGGGTCCAAGGGCACCAGCCTGTTCCTGGTGGAGGCGGGCACGCCGGGTTTCGAAAAAGGCAAGCGCCTGGAAAAAGTCGGCATGAAGGCCCAGGACACCTCGGAATTGTTCTTCCAGGATGTCCGCGTGCCGAAGGAAAACCTGCTTGGCCAGGCCGGAATGGGCTTCGCCTACTTGATGCAGGAGCTGCCTCAGGAGCGCCTGACCGTCGCCATTGGCGGCCTGGCCTCGGCCGAAGCGGCGCTGCAATGGACCCTGGACTACACCCGTGACCGCAAGGCGTTCGGCAAATCCATCGCGGACTTCCAGAACACCCGTTTCAAGCTCGCGGAAATGGCCACCGAAATCCAGATTGGCCGGGTCTTCGTCGACCGCTGCCTGGAACTGCACCTGCAAGGCAAGCTCGATGTACCGACGGCGGCGATGGCCAAGTACTGGGGCACCGACCTGCAATGCAAGGTGCTCGATGAATGCGTGCAGTTGCATGGCGGCTACGGCTTCATGTGGGAATACCCGGTTGCCCGGGCGTGGGCGGATGCGCGGGTGCAGCGGATCTATGCCGGGACCAATGAAATCATGAAGGAGATTATTGCGCGGTCGCTTTGATGCCGTAGTGACTGTTAGACCGCTATCGCGAGCAGGCTCGCTCCCACAAGGGTGTCTGTCGAATCACAAATTGTGGTCAGACATAAATCCAATGTGGGAGCGAGCCTGCTCGCGATGAGGGCTATGAATCAATCAGGGCGCCGGGTTCGGCTGATCCTTGTGAATCGCCTCGATCCCCGCCAGAACCTCATCCGACAGCTTCAGGTCGAAGCTGGCGATGTTGCTGTCCAGTTGCTCCAGCGTGGTGGCGCCGATGATGTTGCTGGTCACGAACGGCTGCTGGGTGACGAACGCCAGGGCCATCTGTGCCGGGTCCAGGCCATGGTCGCGGGCCAACGCCACATAGCGGCTGCATGCTGCTTCCGATTGCGGATTGAAGTAGCGCATGAAGCGGCTATAGAGGGTCAGGCGCCCCTTGGCTGGCCGTGCGCCGTTTTCGTATTTGCCCGACAGGAAACCGAACGCCAGGGGCGAGTAGGCCAGCAGGCCGCACTGTTCGCGAATGGCGATTTCCGCGAGGCCGACCTCGAAGCTGCGATTGAGCAGGTTGTAAGGATTCTGGATCGACACTGCCCGCGGCCAGCCACGGGCTTCGGCCAGGGCGAGGAATTTCATGGTGCCCCAGGGCGTTTCGTTGGACAGGCCGATGTGGCGGATCTTGCCGGCGCGGACCTGTTCGTCCAGGGCTTCGAGGGTTTCCTCCAGCGGGGTGAACGTTTCGTCGGCCTTGTGCTGGTAGCCCAGTTGGCCAAAGAAATTGGTGCTGCGCTCCGGCCAGTGCAATTGGTAAAGATCGATCCAGTCGGTCTGCAAGCGCTTGAGGCTGGCATCCACCGCTTCGACGATGTGGCGGCGGTTGTGCTTGAGGTTCTTGTCGCGGATGTAGTCGATGGTGTTGCCGGGACCGGCGATCTTGCTTGCCAGGATCCAGTCGGCACGGTCGCCGCGGCTCTTGAAGTAATTGCCGATGTAGCGCTCGGTGGTGGCGTAGGTCTCGGCCTTCGGTGGCACCGGGTACATCTCGGCGGTGTCCATGAAATTGATGCCGGCACCCTTGGCGCGTTCGATCTGGGCGAAGGCTTCGGCCTCGCTGTTCTGCTCACCCCAGGTCATGGTTCCGAGGCACAGGGCACTCACGTTCAGATCGGTACGGCCTAGCTGGCGATAGTCCATCGGGACCTCCTTGGGCAAAACAATCATAAAAGCAGGTTGAAATATTTTTCGCAATCTGCATAATTGCGCACCTCTTTCTGCAGTGGAAGTGATGCGCCGCCGCCGAAGAATCTTGCCGTTGAACGGACGCGCCGACCCGAGCCCCCGAAAGCGTCTGTATCCGGCTGCCTTTGACTTGTCAAAGTACGCACTATTCAGTAAGATCCGCCGTCTAATTTACAGGGCGGCCCCTGAGGCTATAAAGAATGAAAACTTTTACTGCTAAACCGGAAACAGTAAAGCGCGACTGGTTTGTCGTCGACGCTGCTGGTCAGACCCTGGGTCGTCTGGCCACCGAAATCGCGAGCCGTCTGCGTGGCAAGCACAAGCCTGAGTACACCCCTCACGTTGACACCGGTGACTACATCGTCGTGATCAACGCTGAGCAAGTACGTGTTACTGGCGCTAAAACCACTGACAAAATGTACTACTCCCACTCCGGTTTTCCTGGCGGCATCAAGTCGATCAACTTCGAAAAGCTGATCGCCAAAGCCCCTGAGCGCGTGATCGAGACCGCGGTTAAAGGCATGCTGCCTAAGAACCCACTGGGTCGCGACATGTATCGTAAGCTGAAGGTTTATGCGGGCGCTGCTCACCCTCATACTGCTCAGCAGCCCCAAGAACTGAAGTTTTAACGGAATAGTTCATTATGTCGGCGACTCAAAATTACGGCACTGGCCGTCGCAAGACTGCAACCGCACGCGTTTTCCTGCGTCCGGGCACTGGTAACATCTCCATCAACAACCGCTCCCTGGATAACTTCTTCGGCCGCGAAACTGCCCGCATGGTAGTTCGTCAGCCGCTGGAACTGACCGAGACCGTCGAAAAATTCGACATCTACGTCACCGTTATCGGTGGTGGTGTAAGTGGTCAAGCTGGCGCAATCCGCCACGGCATCACTCGCGCCCTGATGGACTACGACGAGACTCTGCGTAGTGCTCTGCGCAAAGCCGGCTTCGTAACTCGCGATGCTCGCGAAGTTGAACGTAAGAAAGTCGGTCTGCGTAAAGCGCGTAAGCGTCCGCAGTACTCGAAGCGTTAATTTCGCTTCCGCTTTCAAAAGGCGCCCAGTTCCTCACGGAGCTGGGCGTTTTTTTATGTGCAAAAGAATTGCTCTGTGACAACTTGCCACATTCGTAGAGCCCCTATACTACAAGGCTTGGCGGTTTGGCCGCTTGGTAATTACCTTGTCAGAATTGGGGCTTTTCATTACCATTCGGCAAAATTTTTATAAGTTCAGATTTTTACTTAGTAGACGCCTGATCTAACAGGCCACAAAGCTGATGGGAGAGGACTGAATGAGCAATGACGGCGTGAATGCAGGCCGGCGTCGCTTCCTGGTAGCAGCCACATCCGTGGTGGGTGCTGCAGGAGCGGTGGGGGCTGCGGTCCCGTTCGTGGGGTCATGGTTTCCCAGTGCCAAGGCGAAAGCTGCAGGTGCACCGGTGAAAGTGAATGTCAGCAAGATCGAGCCAGGCCAGCAGATGATTGCTGAGTGGCGCGGTCAGCCGGTGTTCATCGTCCGCCGTACAGAGGAAATCCTGGGGAATCTGAAAAAGATCGAAGGCCAGTTGTCCGACCCCACCTCCAAGAACTCGACGCAACCGACCTATGTCGACCCAGAGACGCGTTCGATCAAGCCAGAAGTCCTGCTGCTGATCGGGATCTGCACGCACCTGGGTTGCTCGCCAACGTTCCGTCCTGAAGTGGCGCCTGCCGACTTGGGCAAGGACTGGGTCGGTGGTTATTTCTGCCCTTGCCACGGCTCCCACTACGACCTGGCGGGTCGCGTCTACAAATCGCAGCCTGCACCTCTGAACCTGCCAGTTCCCCCGCATTCCTATGAGACCGACGACATCATTGTCGTTGGCGTCGATACGGAGAAAGCGTGATGAGCAAATTCATGGATTGGGTTGATGCGCGCTTTCCCGCGACCAAAATGTGGGAAGACCATCTCAGCAAGTATTACGCTCCAAAAAACTTCAACTTCTTCTACTTCTTTGGCTCCCTGGCATTGCTCGTTCTGGTCAACCAGATCGTCACCGGTGTCTGGCTGACCATGAGCTACACCCCGTCGGCGGAAGAAGCGTTTGCCTCCGTCGAATACATCATGCGCGACGTCGAGTACGGCTCGATCCTGCGTCTGCTGCACTCCACTGGCGCTTCGGCGTTCTTCATCGTGGTCTACCTGCACATGTTCCGTGGCCTGCTCTACGGTTCGTACCAGAAGCCACGTGAGCTGGTGTGGGTCTTCGGCATGCTGATCTACCTGGCGCTGATGGCCGAAGCCTTCATGGGCTACCTGCTGCCGTGGGGCCAGATGTCCTACTGGGGCGCCCAGGTGATCATCTCGTTGTTCGGTGCGATTCCGGTCATCGGTAACGACCTGACCCAGTGGATCCGCGGTGACTACCTGATCTCCGGCATCACCCTGAACCGCTTCTTCGCCCTGCACGTCGTGGCCCTGCCGATCGTGATCCTCGGTCTGGTGGTGCTGCACATCCTGGCGCTGCACGAAGTCGGCTCGAACAACCCCGATGGCGTGGACATCAAGAAGCACAAGGACGAGAACGGCGTACCGCTGGATGGCATTGCCTTCCACCCGTACTACACCGTGAAAGATATCGTCGGTGTGGTGGTCTTCCTGTTCATCTTCTGCTCCATCGTGTTCTTCTTCCCGGAAATGGGTGGTTATTTCCTCGAGAAGCCGAACTTCGAGCAGGCGAACGCCTTCAAGACCCCTGAGCACATTGCCCCGGTCTGGTACTTCACACCGTTCTACGCGATTCTGCGGGCAATTCCAGACAAGCTGATGGGCGTTATCGCCATGGGCGCGGCCATCGCCGTGCTGTTCGTCCTGCCGTGGCTGGACCGCAGCCCGGTCAAGTCGATGCGCTACAAAGGCTGGCTGAGCAAGATCTGGCTCGTGGTGTTCTGCATCTCGTTCGTGATCCTGGGCGTGCTGGGTGTACTGGCACCGACACCGGAGCGTACGTTGCTGTCGCAGGTTTGCACCTTCCTGTACTTCGCCTACTTCATTCTGATGCCGTTCTATACCAGGCTCGAGAAGACCAAACCGGTTCCGGAAAGGGTGACTGGCTGATGAAAAAGCTATTTGCTGTACTGATTCTTGCTGCTATGCCTGTATTGTCCTTCGCGGCCGAACACGGTGGTCCAGAGCTGGAAAAAGTCGACATCGACGTTTCCGACAAAGCTGCCATGCAGGACGGCGCACGGACGTTCGCCAACTACTGCATGGGCTGCCACAGTGCCAAGTTCCAGCGTTACGAGCGTGTGGCCGATGACCTGGGCATTCCTCATGAAATGATGCTCGAGAAACTGGTGTTCACCGGTGCCAAGCTGGGCGATCACATGACCATCGGCATGCAGCCTGCGGATGCCAAGACCTGGTTCGGCGCCGCGCCGCCGGACCTGACCCTGGTCGCCCGCGTTCGTGGAACTGACTGGCTTTATGGTTACCTGCGTTCGTTCTACGAAGATCCTGCGCGCCCATGGGGCGTGAACAACAAGGTCTTCCCGAACGTCGGCATGCCTAACGTTCTGGTCGGCCTCCAGGGGCGCCAGGTGGTAGGCTGCAAACAGGTTCAGATCGTTGAGGGTGGTAAAAAGCAATTCGATCCGCTGACTGGCACCGCTTTGACGCATGAAGCCTGCGACCAGCTGACCGTATTGCCGAACACCGGTAGCCTGACCCCAGAGCAGTTCGATGAGAAGGTCAAGAACCTGGTGACCTTCCTGGCCTACTCGGCCAACCCGGTGAAGCTGGAGCATCAGCGCATCGGTACCTATGTATTGCTGTACCTGGCGTTCTTCTTCGTATTCGCTTACCTGCTCAAGCGTGAATACTGGAAAGACGTGCATTGATAAAGCTGTAAGCCGTTGCTGTTAATCGTGCGCGCCCAAGGGCGTCTCTAGAAATGTAACGAGCCTGGTCAGCCAGGCGTTACGGGAGACGCTCTCTGGGCGCGCTCGTTTTTCCGTTTTTCGATAATTTCAACAAGCGAGGAGGATCGCCATGGGCGTGACCAATCGGTTGGCCTGTTACTCCGACCCCGCCGACCACTATTCCCACCGGGTACGTATCGTACTGGCAGAGAAGGGTGTCAGCGCCGAGATCATTTACGTCGAAGCGGGCCGTCAGCCGCCGAAGCTGATCGAAGTGAACCCTTATGGCAGCCTGCCCACACTGGTCGATCGTGACCTGGCATTGTGGGAGTCGACTGTGGTGATGGAATACCTGGATGAGCGTTATCCGCATCCGCCTTTGCTGCCGGTGTACCCTGTCGCACGCGCCAACAGTCGTTTGCTGATCCATCGCATCCAGCGTGACTGGTGCGGGTTGGTGGATCTGATCCTGGATTCCCGGACCAAGGAGCCCGCGCGGGTCGTGGCGCGTAAGGAGTTGCGTGAAAGCCTGACAGGCGTATCGCCGTTGTTCGTCGATAAGCCGTTTTTCCTCAGTGAGGAACAAAGTCTGGTGGATTGCTGCCTATTGCCAATACTCTGGCGTTTGCCGATTCTGGGTATAGAACTGCCGCGGCCTGCCAAGCCGCTGCTTGATTATATGGAGCGCCAATTCGCGCGTGAGGCTTTCCAGGCGAGTCTGTCTGGTGTCGAACGCGACATGCGCTAAGGCTTAGGGAGCCGCTATGAACTCCAGTCGACCTTATCTGGTCCGCGCGCTCTACGAGTGGATTGTGGACAACGATTGCACCCCGCACATGCTGGTCAACGCCGAGTATCCTTCGGTGCAGGTGCCGCAGGGTTTTGCCAACGATGGGCAGATTGTCCTGAACGTGTCGCCAGCCGCTGTGCGTCACCTGCACATGGATAATGACGCTGTCAGCTTCGAAGGGCGCTTCGGTGGTGTGCCGCACACGTTGTATGTGCCTATTGCTGCGATCCTGGGGATTTATGCCCGGGAGAATGGTCAGGGTATGGTGTTTGAGCTGGAAGCGCCGCTGGATGGCGAAGAAGAGTTCGAGCCGGATGATGACCTGCCGCCACCGGATGACGAGCCGCCGCGTCCTAGCGGTCGGCCGAGTCTGAAAGTGGTGAAATAGATCTGCTGGCTGGTTTGAAGAAAATGCCTGTGTCGCGAGATGCGGGCATTTTTTTTGTGGTTCCGTGGTTGATGTGTATATCGCGCCAGTCAGCCCTGAAATCGAACCCAAAAAAAAGGCGCTTTCCCCGCCTGGGAAAAGCGCCTTTTCTGAGCTCGCGCCGTATCAGTCAATGTACTCAAACAGCTTGACGATCTTCTGCACCCCGGACACACCCTGCACCAGGTTGGTCGCCTGCGCGGCCTCCTGCTTGGTCAGCAGACCCAGCAGATAGACGATGCCGTTCTCGGTCACAACCTTGATGCGCGAGCCGGGAATGCTGGCGTCGGTGAGCATCTGGGTCTTGATCTTGGTGGTCAGCCACGCATCGTTCTGGCGTGCCAGCAGCGAGGAAGGTTGCAGGATCTGCAACTCGTTGTGCACGGTCTTGACCCGTTGCACGGCGCTCGCTTCCTGTTCGGCCTTGGCCTTGAGGTCCGCGCGTGGGGTCTGGCCGGCCAGCAATACGACGCCGTTGAAGCTGGTGACGACGATGTGCGAGTTGTTGTCCAGGTCCGGGTCGGCCTTGGCGATGTTCACTCCCACTTTGGTTTCGATCAGGGAGTCGTCGATCTTGCTGCCGAAGGTACGGGTGCCGCGGTCGTCTTCAATCGGCTTTTCCCGGCTGGCGTTAACCACCGATGTGCAGCCGCTGATGCCGAGGCACAGGGTCAGGGCCAGAAGGCCTAGGCGATTAGGGGTCATTCTTCACTCCCGAACAGTTGGCTGTCGATCAAGTCGCAAAGGCAGTGGATCGCCAGCAGGTGGACTTCCTGGATACGTGCGGTGACATTGGCCGGTACGCGGATCTCGACGTCTTCAGGCAATAGCAGGGACGCCATGCCGCCGCCGTCACGACCGGTCAATGCTACGACAATCATTTCGCGATCATGTGCGGCCTGGATCGCTTGAATAATATTGGCCGAGTTGCCACTGGTGGAAATGGCCAGCAGCACATCGCCAGGTTGTCCCAGGGCGCGGATCTGTTTGGAGAATACTTCGTTGTAGCTGTAGTCGTTGGCGATCGAGGTGATCGTCGAGCTGTCGGTAGTCAGGGCGATTGCCGGCAGGCTCGGACGCTCGCGCTCGAAGCGGTTGAGCAGTTCCGAAGAGAAATGCTGGGCATCGCCGGCCGAGCCGCCATTGCCGCACGAAAGCATCTTGCCCTCGTTGAGCAAGGCGTTGACCATCACTTGGCTGGCTTGCTCGATGTGTGGTGCAAGTACGTCCATCGCCTGTTGCTTGGTGTCGATACTGGCCTGAAAAAGCTGGCGAATTCGCGATTGCATGTCCATCAGTGTGACCTTAAGTAGCGCGGCTTATCGGCACAAACGTGTGCGGCGCGCAAAGCAAAGAGCAAAAAAGTTAGGTGAAGGTGTCCGGCTCGGCATGGGCGTTCAACTGTCGAAGGCGTTCTGCAGCCAATTCAACTGGGCGGCGTTGCTGTCGATGGCAACCACGTCGAAGCGGCAGGGATGATCGGCCCAGCGAGACTCGCTTTGCAGAAAGTACTGCGCGGCGAAAACCAGCTTCTGGCGCTTGCGCTCGTCAATGCTGTCGAGTGCGCCACCCCATTGAGTATTTTTTCTGTAGCGGACTTCGACGAATACTACTGTATCGCCGTCAAGCATGACCAGATCAAGCTCGCCGCGTTTACACAACCAGTTCTGCGCCACCAGCCGCAGGCCTTGCTGCTGGAGATGCGCGAGGGCCTGGCCCTCGGCATCCCGTCCGCGTTGCTGGCGTGATCGGTCAGGCATCAGCGCTGGGTATCCGGCAGGCGCTGCACCTGGCCGCTGACGAACTCGGCCCATGGCAGTTGACGCTGCACGCGCTGGGTGGCGGATACCGCCAGGCTACCCGACAGGCCTTCGATGCGGCTGTCCGGCAACGTCTTGAGCTGGCCCAGGCGCGGTGCCAGGCGATAGGCATCTACACCCATCGCGTACAACCGGCCCAGGCTGCCACCGGCCTGGGGCCACTGGGCGGTGACCTGCTTGCGCAGTGGGTCATTGGCGTCCAGCAACCACGGGGTTTCGCAGAAGCGGATGCCGCTCATGTCGTTGTACTGGTTCTGGTCGCCGCTGGCGCTGAACACCGAAGACGTCGCATAGACTGGTACGTCACCCGCGTACTGGAAGTTCAGGGTTGGCTTGATCTGCTGGGCCTGTTGCGGCGTCGAGGCCAGGAAGATGAACTCGATGTCCTGGCGACGGGACGGCTGGGCTGCGACCGTGGTGCCAACGGTGTTTTGCAGGCTCTTGGCGCGACCTTCGCTCTGGCGCAATTGGAACATGTCGGCGATCTGCTGGGCCAGTTGCACCGGCTGGTCGACCCGTTCGACCGCGATGATGGTGCCGCCATTGGCCTGCCAGTCCTGGCTGAAGGCCTTCAGTACACGATCTCCCCATTCACCCTTCGGTATCATGGCGGCGGCACGATGCAGGCCGTCGGCGCGGGCACGACGGGACACTTCGCGCGCTTCATCCTCGGGCGCCAGGCCAAACTGGAACAGTTGCGGTGGCCCTTGTTCGCCTTCGCTGTAGTTCAGCGCCAGGGTAGTGATTGGCAGTTGCGGGCGGGTGCTGATCTGCTTGACCAGTGGCTTTTCCAGCGGTCCGACCACCAGTTGCACGCCGTCGGCCTGGGCCTTGCGGTAGAACTCGTCCATGGAGGTCAGGCTGGAGCTGTCGTAGAACTGGATGCTTGGTGGCTTCTGCCCGGCCTGCTGGGCCTGGTAGTGCGCGGCCATGAAGCCCTCACGCAAGGCCTTGGCAACCGTGGCCAACGGGCCATTTTGCGGCAGCAGCAGGGCGATCTTGCTCAGCGGCTGGCTCGCCAGTTCCTTGAGCTTGACCAGGGGTGTCGGTAGTTGCAGGGCGGCGGGGTGCTTCGGATTCTGTTCGCGCCAGTGGTCGATGGCCGCCTGCTGTTGTTCCAGGGTGCCGGCGGTCTTGACGGCCTGGGCGAGGCTCAGCCAGCCGCCCAGATCGTCGTTGCTGGTCGGTTGCAACTGGTCGGTGGGCAGCGAGGCGATCAGTACCCAGATGGCTTCGTGGTTTTTCGCCGCGGCGTCGTTTTCCAGCAGGGGCGCGATGAAGATGCGCTCCTTGGCGGCGGCCAGGGTCTGGCCATCGGCCTCGAGGGCACGGGCGCGGACGGTACCGGTGCGGACCTGCTGCTCTACCGGCATTTCGCTCAGGTGCTGCAGGCTTGGATGACTCAAGGCGGTCAGTGCTGCCTTGGGCTGGTTGCGGGTCATCGCCAGTTCAGCCGACAGCGTGCTGGCGAAAATCTGCTGGCCGGGCTTGAGTTGCTCCATCGGCACTTGTTGCAGGATCTGTGCGGACTGGCCGGCGTTGCCCTGGCGGTAGGCCAGGTCGGCAGCGCTCAGGCGCAGTAGGGCGGCTTTTTCCGGGTTCTTGCTTTGGTTGGCCTGTTCGAGCAACTGCTCGATACTGGCATCCGGGGTCCGTGGAAGCTCGCCAAGGCTGGACGAGGGCGAGCTGGCGCAGGCCGCCAGGAAGGCAGCGAGGCAGAGGGCGGAGAGCAGCCGCAGGCAAGCGATCATGTAAGTGTTCCTGATACGAGATCAAATTAGCGTCGAATTGTACCCAAGCACTGGCCGGGGCGCGATGTTAGTGGTGTGAATCGATCAATTTAGGCATTTCAAAGAGTGCGGTGCAGCACAAAAGACGCTGCTCACTCGGCTGGCGACACCAACCTGTGGCGAGGGGATTTATCCCCGCTGGGTTGCGCAGCAGCCCCAAGACCTTCCACATCGATGTGTCAGGCTGAATGGTTTCCAGCCTTTTTGGGGCTGCTGCGCAGCCCAGGGGGATGAATCCCCTCGTCACAATGGCTGATGTGAACAACTGAGAGGGCTGGCACACGCTACAATGGCGGTTTTTACCGATCATGAGGTGTGCGCTTTGACTGCTCCAGGTGCTTTGAATTCCGCTGCCGGCTCGCTTTATGTGGTGGCGACGCCCATCGGCAACCTGGACGATATCAGTGCCCGGGCGCTGAAAATCCTGCGGGAGGTTGCGCTGATCGCGGCGGAAGACACGCGTCACTCCCAGCGCCTGCTGCAGCATTTCGGTATTTCCACGCCATTGGCGGCCTGTCATGAACACAATGAGCGCGACGAGGGCAGTCGTTTCATTACCCGGCTATTGGCGGGCGATAACGTCGCGCTGATTTCCGATGCGGGGACGCCGCTGATTTCCGATCCTGGTTATCACCTGGTGCGCCAGGCCCGGGCCGCTGGCATCAATGTGGTGCCGGTGCCGGGCGCCTGCGCATTGATCGCTGCACTGTCGGCGGCGGGCCTGCCGTCGGACCGGTTCATCTTCGAAGGTTTCCTGCCGGCCAAGGCGGTGGGGCGGCGTGCCCGTCTGGAAGCTATAAAGGAGGAGCCGCGCACGCTGATCTTCTATGAAGCGCCGCACCGCATTCTGGAATGCCTGCAAGACATGGAGTTGGTGTTCGGCCCCGAGCGTCCGGCACTGTTGGCTCGTGAGCTGACCAAGACGTTTGAAACCCTCAAGGGCCTGCCGTTGGCCGAGTTGCGAGCCTTTGTCGAAAGCGACAGCAATCAGCAACGCGGCGAATGCGTGGTGCTAGTGGCCGGGTGGACAGCGCCGGACAGTGAAGACGCTGTCAGCAGCGAGGCGATGCGCATCCTTGACCTGCTGCTCGAGGAGATGCCTCTCAAGCGCGCCGCTGCCCTTGCTGCGCAGATCACTGGCGAGCGCAAGAACGTGCTATATCAGGTCGCGCTGGAAAAACAGAAAGGCCAGTGAAACCGGGATATGGGGCTGGCCCAAGGCTTTTAGCGCTTGTTCTTCGGGCGCTCTACCGTTAACCTTCGCGGCGGAGAGTCGATTGGACAGTCGCTGCCCTCTATGAGAATTAGGGGGGGGAGGAAAGTCCGGGCTCCATAGGGCGAAGTGCCAGGTAATGCCTGGGAGGCGTGAGCCTACGGAAAGTGCCACAGAAAATAACCGCCTAAGCGCTTCGGCGCCGGTAAGGGTGAAAAGGTGCGGTAAGAGCGCACCGCACGTCTGGCAACAGTTCGTGGCTAGGTAAACCCCACTTGGAGCAAGACCAAATAGGGTCCCAAGGCGTGGCCCGCGCTGGGACCGGGTAGGTTGCTAAAGATGTCCAGTGATGGCCATCGTAGACGAATGACTGTTCAAGACAGAACCCGGCTTATAGATCGACTCTCCACCTTTTCCCTCCCTGCCAGAATCACTGGCAGACGCAGTTCCTAATACCAAAAAAATCTTACTCTTAACAAATCACTTTAACTTGTGCGCGCAGCCTCCTGTGCTTCCTCGGGTTGAGGCGAAATTTCCTACGTCAGATTCTTGTTGCCCCTCCTGAAACGCTCCTAAATCTCCGATCTATAAGGCTTTTCCTTCAATCCGCGCCTTGACGGTGCGGTGGGCGCATTCCTATAGTGTGCGCAAGTGGCGGAAAGTGGCATGAAGTGGGTTTTTTTGAAGGTAAAACGCCAAAAAGTGGAGAAACGCTGACGTGTTTCGCGGAGCTAACGCTATCAGTCTCGATGCAAAAGGCCGTCTCGCCATGCCGAGCCGGTATCGTGACGAGCTCGTTTCGCGAAGTTCCGGGCAGTTAATCGTCACGATCGACGCTGTTGATCCATGTTTGTGCGTTTACCCTCTTGATGAGTGGGAAATCATCGAAACCAAACTGCGCGCACTGCCTTCGTTGCGTGAAGAAAACCGTCGCCTGCAACGTTTGCTGATCGGTAACGCCGTTGACCTCGAGCTCGATGGCAGCGGTCGTTTCCTGGTGCCGCCGCGCTTGCGCGAATACGCCAAGTTGGACAAGCGCGCGATGCTGGTGGGCCAACTGAACAAGTTCCAGCTGTGGGACGAAGATGCCTGGAATGCGGTTTCTGCCGCCGACCTCGCTGCTATTCAACAACCGGGCGCCATGCCTGATGAACTGCGTGATTTGATCCTGTGACTATTGATAGCGGCTTTAACCACATCACCGTACTGCTTGACGAAGCCGTCGAGGCTCTCGCCGTACGTCCTGATGGCTGCTATCTGGACGGTACGTTCGGGCGTGGCGGACATAGCCGGTTGATTCTCAGCAAGCTGGGGCCGGGCGGCCGGTTGCTCGGATTCGACAAGGATCCTCAAGCGATTGCCACCGGGCAAGCGCTGGCGGCCGAAGACGGCCGCTTTGTCGTTGTGCAGCGCAGCTTTGCCGAGTTGGGTTCGGAAGTCGCCGAGCGTGGCCTGGCCGGCAAGGTCAGTGGCGTGCTGCTCGACCTGGGCGTGTCTTCGCCACAACTAGACGACCCGGAGCGCGGCTTCAGCTTCCTCAATGACGGCCCGCTGGACATGCGCATGGACCCGTCCCGTGGCATCAGCGCTGCCGAATTCGTCAACACTGCCTCGGTGGAAGAAATCGCCCGTGTCTTCAAGGAATACGGTGAAGAACGTTTCTCCGGCCGCATGGCCCGCGCCGTGGTCGAGCGTCGCGACATCAAGCCATTCGAACGCACCGGCGACCTGGCCGAAGTGCTGAAAGTCGCCAACCCGGCCTGGGAGAAGGGCAAGAACCCGGCGACCCGTGCTTTCCAGGGCCTGCGCATCCACGTCAATAACGAGCTGGGCGATCTCGAAGCTGGCCTTGAAGCAGCGCTTGAAGCGCTGGAAATCGGCGGCCGGCTGGTGGTGATCAGCTTCCATTCCCTGGAAGACCGCATCGTCAAGCTGTTCATGCGCAAGCTCACCAAGGGCGAAGCCGATAACCTGCCGCGCAACCTGCCGGTGCGTTTCGAAGCCTTCGTGCCGAAAATCAAGATCCATGGCAAGGCGCAGTTCGCTTCCGAAGCCGAACTCAAGGCCAACCCACGCGCCCGTAGCGCCGTCATGCGTGTCGCGGAGAAGTTGCGGTGAGCAAGCTCTTCGCCAAGCCCCTGCCCGGCGGCAGCTTTTTCATGCTGCTGCTGTTTATCGGCGTGCTCGTGTCGGCCATCGCCGTGTCCTATAGCGCGCACTGGAACCGGCAGTTGCTCAATACCCTCTACAACGAACTGAGCGTGCGCGACAAGGCGCAGGCCGAGTGGGGCCGGTTGATCCTGGAGCAGAGCACCTGGACCGCCCACAGCCGCATCGAAGTATTGGCCACCGAACAACTGAAGATGCGCATTCCCGGCGCCGCTGAAGTGCAGATGGTGGCGCCATGATGAAACTCGAAGGGGCGCTGTTCCCATGGCGGTTTCGTCTGGTTTTGGGCTTGCTCGGGATCATGGTGGCGGCGATTTCGTGGCGCATCATCGACCTGCAGGTCGTCGACCGTGATTTCCTCAAGGGGCAGGGCGATGCCCGCAGCGTGCGGCACATTCCTATCCCGGCTCACCGCGGCCTGATCACCGACCGCAATGGCGAACCCCTGGCCGTGAGTACCCCGGTGACCACCCTTTGGGCCAACGCCAAGGAAATGCAGCTGGCCAAGGAAAAATGGCCGGCACTGGCCGCCGCCCTCGGGCAGGACCCCAAGGCCCTGGCCGAGCGCCTCGAAGCCCAGGCCAACAAGGAATTCATCTATCTGGTGCGCGGGTTGACCCCCGAGCAAGGGCAGAGTGTGCTCGACCTGAAAGTGCCGGGCGTCTATGGCATCGAAGAGTTCCGGCGTTTCTACCCGGCCGGTGAAGTCACGGCCCACATGGTCGGGTTTACCGACATCGATGACCGAGGTCGGGAAGGTGTCGAACTGGCCTATGACGAATGGCTCGCCGGGGTTGCCGGCAAGCGACAGGTCATCAAGGATCGGCGCGGCAGGCTGATCAAGGATGTCCAGGTCACCAAAAACGCCAAGGCCGGCAAGCCCTTGGCGTTGTCCATTGATTTGCGCCTGCAATATCTGGCCAACCGCGAGTTGCGCAATGCCATCGTCGAGAACGGTGCCAAGGCCGGCAGCCTGGTGATCATGGACGTGAAGACCGGCGAGATCCTGGCCATGGTCAACCAGCCGACCTACAACCCGAACAACCGTCGCAACCTGCAACCGGCGATGATGCGTAACCGCGCGATGATCGACGTGTTCGAACCGGGCTCGACCATGAAGGCCGTGTCCATGGCCGCTGCGCTGGAAACCGGGCGCTGGAAGCCGAGCGACACCGTCGAGGTGTATCCGGGCACGCTGCAGATCGGCAAGTACACCATTCGCGACGTGTCCAAGACCGAAGGCCCGGTGCTCGACCTGACCGGCATCCTGATCAATTCCAGTAACGTGGGCATGAGCAAGATCGCCTTCGACATTGGCGGCGAGACGATTTATCGCCTGGCCCAGAAGATCGGCCTCGGCCAGGACACTGGCCTGGGCTTCCCGGGCGAGCGTGTCGGCAACCTGCCGAACTACCGTGACTGGCGCAAGGCTGAAACCGCCACCCTGTCCTACGGCTACGGGGTTTCCGTGACAGCGATCCAACTGGTCCACGCGTTTTCCGCGTTGGCCAACAATGGCCGTATCGCACCGCTGACGCTGATCAAAACCGACAAAGCACCGCAGACCACCCAAGTGATCCCGGAGAACGTCGCCAAGACCATGCAGGGCATGCTGCAACAGGTGATCGAGGCGCCGCGCGGCGTCTACCGCGCCCAAGTGCCGGCTTATCATGTGGCAGGTAAATCGGGTACCGCGCGCAAGACCTCCGTGGGCACCAAAGGCTACGCCGAGAACTCCTACCGTTCGCTGTTCGCCGGCTTCGGCCCGATGAGCGACCCGCGCTACGCCATCGTCGTGGTCATCGACGAACCGAGCAAGGCGGGCTACTTCGGTGGCCTGGTCTCGGCGCCGGTGTTCAGCAAAGTGATGTCCGGCACCCTGCGCCTGATGAACATTACCCCGGATAACCTGCCGCCGACCCAGCAGGCCAATACCGCACCGGTCGTTCCCTTGAAAGCCGAAGGAGGGCGTGGCTGATGTCCCTGAGCCTGAACAAGATTTTTGCCCATGCCGGTCACGACCTGTTGATTCGCGAGCTGGCCCTGGATAGCCGCAATGTACGTGCCGGGGACTTGTTCCTGGCGGTGCCGGGCGCGCGGTTCGATGGTCGCGCCCACATCGCCGACGCCCTCAAGCGCGGCGCGGCGGCCGTGGCTTATGAAGTGCAAGGCGCGACCGTGCTGCCGATCACTGACGTTCCGCTGATTCCAGTCAAGGGCCTGGCGGCGCAGTTGTCGGACATCGCCGGCCGTTTCTATGGCGACCCGAGCCGTCACCTGAACCTGATTGGCGTGACCGGTACCAACGGCAAGACCAGCGTCACCCAACTGGTGGCCCAGGCCCTGGACCTGCTCGGCCAGCATTGCGGCATTGTCGGAACCCTGGGCAACGGCTTCCATGGCGCGCTGGAAAGTGGCCTGCACACCACGCCGAACCCGATTGCCGTACAAGCGACCCTGGCGGACCTGAAAAAGGCCGGTGCCAAGGCCGTCGCGATGGAAGTCTCTTCCCATGGCCTGGACCAAGGCCGTGTAACCGCGCTGGCCTTTGACGTCGCGGTGTTGACCAACCTGTCCCGGGATCACCTGGATTACCACGGCACCATGCAGGCCTACGGCGAAGCCAAGGCCAAGCTGTTCGCCTGGAATGATTTGAAATGCCGGGTCATCAACCTAGATGACGAGTTCGGTCGGCAATTGGCCGCCGAAAAACGCGAGTCACGGTTGATTACCTACAGCCTGGAAGATGCCAGCGCCTACCTTTATGTACGCCAGGCGCAATTCACTGACGAGGGTGTGCGCGCCACGCTGGTCACGCCTCAGGGCGAGCACCATTTGCGCAGCACCTTGCTGGGTCGCTTCAACCTGAGCAACGTATTGGCCGCTATCGGTGCCTTGCTCGGCCTGGACTACGCGTTGGATGAAATCCTCAAGGTCCTGCCGAAACTCGAAGGCCCGGCCGGTCGCATGCAGCGCTTGGGGGGCGGAACGCAACCGCTGGTGGTGGTCGACTACGCCCATACCCCCGATGCGCTGGAAAAAGTCTTGATGGCCCTGCGGCCTCACGCCAAGGGCAAGTTGTTGTGCCTGTTCGGCTGCGGCGGCGATCGCGATCGCGGCAAGCGTCCGCTGATGGCCGAGGTGGTCGAGCGGCTGGCCGACGGTGTGCTGGTCACCGATGACAATCCACGTACCGAAGACCCACTGCGGATTTTCGACGATATCCGCGCCGGTTTCTCGGCCGTGGACAACGTCACCTTCGTGGCCGGTCGCGGCCAGGCCATCGCCCAGTTGATTGCCAGCGCTTCGGCGGACGACGTCATCGTCCTGGCCGGCAAGGGCCACGAGGACTATCAGGAAATCAACGGCGAACGCCATGCTTTCTCCGATCTGGTGGAAGCCGATCATGCCTTGACCGCGTGGGAGGTGGCCCATGCTTAAGGCCCTGAAACTCAGCGAACTGACCAGCGCCCTGAATGGGCGCCTCATCGCTGCGGACGCCACCTTCAATGGCGTCAGCATCGACAGCCGCGCCATCGCCCCGGGACAACTTTTTGTCGCCCTGGCCGGGCCACGTTTCGACGGCCACGATTACCTGAACGAAGTCGCGGGCAAAGGTGCGGTCGCGGCATTGGTCGAGCGGGAAGTGACCAACAGTACGTTGCCGCAATTGCTGGTCAACGACACCCGCCAGGCCTTGGGCCAACTCGGCGCGCTGAACCGCGCGGCGTTTGGCAATCCGGTCGCGGCCATCACCGGCTCCAGCGGCAAGACCACGGTCAAGGAGATGCTTGCCAGTATCCTGCGCACCCGCGGTCCGGTGCTGGCGACCCGTGGCAACCTGAACAATGACCTCGGCGTACCGCTGACCTTGCTGGAGCTGGCGCCGGAACACAGCGCCGCCGTCATCGAGCTGGGTGCCTCGCGGCTCGGCGAGATTGCCTACACCGTGGCCATGACCAAGCCCCACGTGGCGGTGCTCAACAATGCCGGGACCGCCCACGTCGGCGAGTTCGGCGGCCCGGAAAAAATCGTCGAGGCCAAGGGCGAGATCATCGAAGGGCTGGATGCCGATGGCGTCGCCGTGCTGAATCTCGACGACAAGGCCTTTGAAATCTGGAAGGCCCGGGCGGGCGAGCGCAAGGTGTTGACCTTCGCCCTGAGCAACCTCGCCGCTAATTTCTATGCCAGCGACCTGGACCGTGACGCCCGTGGTTGCCCGGCCTTCAACCTGCACAGCCCCGACGGCGCCGAGCGGGTCCAGTTGAACCTGCTGGGCACCCATAACGTCGCCAATGCCCTGGCTGCCGCCGCTGCCGCCCATGCCCTGGGCGTGTCGCTGCCAGGCATCGTCGCCGGGCTGAACGCCGTGCAGCCGGTCAAGGGACGCTCCGTCGCGCAACTGGCCAGCAACGGCATGCGCGTGATCGACGACACCTACAACGCCAACCCGACGTCCATGTGCGTGGCAGTGGATATCCTCGCCGGTTTCTCCGGCCGCACCGTGCTGGTGCTGGGGGATATCGGCGAACTGGGCGAATGGGCGCAACAGGGCCATCACGATGTCGGTGCCTATGCGCGCGGCAAAGTCGATGCACTGTATGCCGTCGGCCCGATGATGGCCCACGCGGTCGCGGCGTTTGGCGAACACGCACAGCATTTCACCACTCAGGCCGAGCTGATCCAGGCCCTGGGCGCCGAGCAAGACCCGAACACCACCTTATTGATCAAGGGCTCACGCAGCGCAGCGATGGAAAACGTCGTCGCGGCGCTGTGCGGCACCCGTATGGAGAAACATTAATGCTGCTGCTGCTAGCGGAGTACCTGCAACAGTTCCACAAAGGCTTCGCGGTCTTCCAGTACCTGACCCTGCGCGGGATCCTGGGTGTGCTGACCGCGCTGTCGTTGTCGCTGTTCCTGGGCCCGTGGATGATCCGCACCCTGCAGAACCTGCAAATCGGCCAGTCGGTTCGTAACGATGGCCCGCAGTCGCACCTGTCCAAATCCGGCACCCCGACCATGGGCGGCGCGCTGATCCTGTCGTCCATTGGCATCAGCACCGTGCTCTGGGCCGACCTGGCGAACCGTTACGTCTGGGTCGTGCTGCTGGTGACCCTGCTGTTCGGCGCCATCGGTTGGGTCGACGACTACCGCAAGGTCATCGAGAAGAACTCCCGTGGCCTGCCAAGCCGCTGGAAATACTTCTGGCAGTCGGTGTTCGGCCTCGGCGCGGCGATCTTCCTTTATATGACTGCCGCCTCGCCGGTGGAGACCACCCTGATCCTGCCGATGCTCAAGGACTACAGCATTCCGCTGGGCGCCGGCTTCGTCGTGTTGACCTACCTGGTGATCGTCGGTTCGAGCAACGCAGTCAACCTCACCGACGGCCTCGATGGCCTGGCGATCATGCCAACGGTGATGGTGGGCGGTGCGCTGGGGATCTTCTGCTACCTGTCGGGTAACGTGAAATTCGCCGAGTACCTGCTGATCCCTTATGTGCCTGGGGCGGGCGAGCTGATCGTGTTCTGCGGTGCACTGATCGGTGCCGGCCTGGGCTTCCTGTGGTTCAACACCTACCCGGCGCAAGTCTTCATGGGCGACGTCGGCGCGTTGGCGCTGGGCGCGGCCCTGGGCACCATCGCTGTCATCGTTCGCCAGGAAATCGTCCTGTTCATCATGGGCGGTGTGTTCGTGATGGAGACCCTGTCAGTCGTCATTCAGGTTGCTTCCTTTAAATTGACCGGCCGCCGCGTATTCCGCATGGCACCGATCCACCACCACTTTGAACTCAAGGGCTGGCCCGAGCCGCGTGTGATCGTCCGTTTCTGGATCATCACCGTGATCCTGGTGCTGATCGGCCTTGCCACCCTGAAGCTGAGGTAGAACGAGTGTCCCTGATCGCTTCTGACCACTTCCGCATCGTTGTCGGCCTCGGCAAGAGCGGCATGTCCCTGGTTCGCTTCCTGGCGAACCGGGGCGTGTCGTTTGCCGTGGCCGATACGCGGGAGAATCCGCCTGAGCTGGCCACGCTGCGCCGTGACTATCCCCAGGTGGACGTGCGTTGTGGCGAGCTGGATGTCGAATTCCTGTGCCGCGCCGACGAGCTCTACGTGAGCCCCGGCCTGGCCCTGGCGACTCCGGCCCTGCAGGCGGCGGCTGCCCGTGGCGTGAAACTGTCCGGAGACATCGAGCTGTTCGCGCGTAACGCCAAGGCGCCGATCGTCGCCATCAGCGGTTCCAATGCCAAGAGCACCGTCACCACCCTGGTGGGCGAGATGGCGGCGGCAGCTGGCAAGCGTGTCGCCGTGGGTGGCAACCTCGGTACCCCGGCGCTGGACCTGCTCAGTGACGACGTCGAGCTGTACGTGATGGAGCTGTCGAGTTTCCAGCTGGAAACCACTGACCATCTGGGCGCCGAAGTGGCGACCGTGCTCAACATCAGCGAAGACCACATGGACCGCTACAGCGGCCTGCCGGCTTATCACCTGGCCAAGCACCGGATCTTCCGTGGCGCCCGGCAAGTGGTGTTCAACCGTCAGGACGCCCTGACTCGACCTCTGTTGGGCGAGGGCATGCCATGCTGGTCCTTCGGCCTGGGCGTTCCGGATTTCAAAGGTTTCGGGCTGCGCGAAGAGAATGGCGAGAAATACCTTGCCTTCGAATTCCAGAACCTGATGCCAGTGCGCGAGCTGAAGATTCGCGGCGCCCACAATCAGGCCAATGCCCTGGCGGCCCTGGCCCTGGGGCATGCGGTTGGCCTGCCGTTCGACGCCATGCTCTCGGCCCTGCGCACGTTTGCCGGTCTCGAACACCGCTGCCAGTGGGTGCGCGACCTCGATGGCGTGGCCTGGTACAACGATTCCAAGGCCACCAACGTGGGCGCGGCACTGGCGGCCATCGAAGGGCTGGGCGCGGACATCGAAGGCAAACTGGTGCTGATCGCCGGGGGCGACGGCAAGGGTGCCGACTTCAAGGATCTGCGCGATCCGGTGGCGGCCAACTGCCGTGCCGTGGTCCTGATGGGGCGCGACCGCGAGTTGATCGCCCAGGCGCTTGGCGATGCCGTGCCGCTGGTGCGCGTCGCTTCGCTGGATGAAGCGGTGCAGCAGTGCCGCGCCCTCGCGCAACCAGGCGACGCGGTGCTGTTGTCGCCGGCCTGCGCCAGTTTCGACATGTTCAAGAACTACGAAGAGCGTGGGCAGTTGTTCGCCCGGGCGGCGGAGGACTTGGCATGAGCCTGATGAACATCATCAAGCCGTATCCGTCGCCGTTGATCACCGGACGTGGCATCGACCTGGATTTCCCGATGCTCGCCGGTTGCCTGGCGCTGCTGGGCCTGGGCCTGGTGATGATCACGTCCGCATCGTCGGAAGTGGCCGCGGTGCAGTCGGGCAATACGCTTTACCACATGATCCGCCACCTGATTTACCTGGTGCTCGGCTTGGGCGCGTGCATCGTCACCATGATGGTGCCGATCGCCACCTGGCAGCGCCTGGGCTGGATGATGCTGCTCGGTGCCTTTGGCCTGTTGGTGATGGTGCTGTTGCCGGGGATTGGCCGCGAGGTCAACGGTTCGATGCGCTGGATCGGCTTCAGCTTCTTCAACGTTCAGCCTTCGGAGATCGCCAAGGTCTTCGTGGTGATCTACCTCGCCGGTTACCTGGTGCGGCGCCAGAAAGAAGTACGCGAAAGCTGGATGGGTTTTTTCAAGCCGTTCATCGTGTTGCTGCCGATGGCGGGCCTGTTGCTGATGGAGCCGGACTTCGGCGCCACGGTGGTGATGATGGGCGCCGCGGCGGCGATGCTGTTCCTGGGGGGCGTCGGGCTGTTCCGTTTCACCCTGATGGTGGCGCTGGCGGTGGCGGCAGTGACCGTGCTGGTCCAGGCGCAACCGTATCGGATGGCGCGTTTGATCACCTTTACCGATCCGTGGGCCGACCAGTTCGGTTCCGGCTATCAATTGACCCAGGCACTGATTGCCTTTGGTCGTGGCGAATGGCTGGGCGTCGGCCTGGGCAACAGCGTGCAGAAGCAGTTCTACCTGCCCGAAGCCCATACCGACTTCGTGTTCTCGGTGCTGGCCGAGGAGCTGGGCGTCGTGGGCTCGCTGTGCACCGTGGCGCTGTTCGTGTTCGTCTGCGTGCGCGGCATGTACATCGGCTTGTGGGCGGAGAAGGCCAAGCAGTTTTTTGCTGCGTACGTGGCGTATGGCTTGTCGTTCCTGTGGATCGGCCAATTCCTGATCAACATCGGCGTGAACGTCGGCCTGTTGCCGACCAAGGGCCTGACGCTGCCGTTCCTCAGTTATGGCGGCAGTTCCCTGGTGATCTGCTGTGCCTGTCTCGGCTTGTTGCTGCGTATCGAATGGGAGAGTCGAACCCATTTGGGCAGCGAAGAGATGGAATTCCAGGAGAGCGACTTCGCCGAGGAGCCGACTCATGGGCGCTAACGTGCTGATCATGGCGGGCGGTACCGGCGGGCACGTCTTCCCGGCGCTGGCCTGTGCCCGGGAGTTCCAGGCGCGCGGCTATACCGTGCACTGGCTGGGCACGCCACGGGGGATCGAGAACGAACTGGTGCCGGGTGCCGGCCTCGAACTGCACCGGATCGACGCCAGTGGCCTGCGCGGCAAAGGCAAGCTGTCGTTGCTCAAGGCGCCGCTGATGCTGCTCAAGTCGATCTGGCAGGCGCGGGCGATCATCCGTCGGTTGCGGCCGGTGTGCGTGGTCGGGTTCGGTGGTTATGTGACCGGTCCTGGCGGTGTCGCGGCGAAATTGGCCGGTGTGCCGGTGATCGTTCACGAACAAAACGCCGTGGCCGGTACCGCCAATCGGTTACTGGTGCCGTTGGCCGCCCGGGTCTGTGAAGCCTTTCCCGACACCTTTACCCTGTCGGGCAGCCGCCGTACCACCGGTAATCCGGTGCGTACCGAGCTGTTTTTCGATACACCGCGCCCGGCCCTGGCTGGACGCAAGGCGCGTTTGCTGGTCCTGGGCGGGAGCCTGGGGGCAGAACCGTTGAACAAATTGCTGCCTGAAGCCCTGTCGCAGGTCGCCCCTGAACTGCGCCCGGAAGTGTTTCACCAGGCCGGCAAGAACCACGATGAAGTGACCGCCGAGCGCTACCGCGCCGCTGGCGTCGAGGCGCAGGTGCAGCCTTTCATCAAAGACATGGCCCAAGCCTATGGCTGGGCCGACCTGGTGGTCTGCCGCGCAGGCGCGCTGACCATCAGTGAACTGGCTGCCGCCGGTCTGCCCTCGATGCTGGTGCCTTTGCCCCACGCCATCGACGATCACCAGACCCGTAACGCCGATTATTTGGCCCGTGAAGGCGCTGCCTTCCTGATGCCGCAAAGAACGACTGGCGCCGCGGATCTTGCCGCGCGCCTGACAGAGGTTTTGATGCAGCCGCAACGACTTGAAGAGATGGCCCGCGCCGCACGCCGCCTGGCCAAACCCGATGCCACGGCCCAAGTGGTCGATACCTGCCTGGAGGTGGCCCATGGTTGAGAATCGCAAAGCCATGCCGCAGCCGGAAATGCGCCGTATCCGCCGCATCCACTTCGTCGGTATCGGCGGCGTGGGCATGTGCGGGATCGCCGAAGTGCTGTTGAACCTGGGCTATGAAGTCTCCGGTTCCGACCTCAAAGCGTCGCCGGTGACCGAGCGCCTGGAATCCTTCGGCGCGCAGATCTTTATTGGCCACCGCGCCGAGAACGCCGCCAATGCCGACGTGCTGGTGGTTTCCAGTGCCGTGAACACCTCCAACCCGGAAGTCGCCACCGCCCTGGAACGCCGCATTCCGGTGGTACCACGGGCCGAGATGCTCGCCGAGCTGATGCGTTATCGCCACGGCATCGCCGTTGCCGGTACCCACGGCAAGACCACTACCACCAGCCTGATCGCCTCGGTGTTCGCTGCCGGTGGCCTGGACCCGACCTTCGTGATCGGTGGGCGCCTGAACGCCGCGGGCACCAATGCCCAGCTGGGCACCAGCCGCTACCTGATCGCCGAAGCCGACGAGAGCGACGCGAGTTTCCTGCACCTGCAACCGCTGGTGGCCGTGGTCACCAACATCGACGCCGACCACATGGCGACCTACGACGGTGACTTCAACAAACTGAAGAAAACCTTCGTCGAGTTCCTGCACAACCTGCCGTTCTACGGTCTGGCGGTGGTGTGCCTGGACGACCCGGTAGTGCGCGAGATCCTGCCGCTGATCAAGCGTCCGACCGTGACCTACGGTTTTGGCGAAGAAGCCGACGTGCGCGCCATCAACGTGCGCCAGCAGGGCATGCAGACGTTCTTCACCGTCTTGCGTCCTGATCGCGAGCCATTGGACGTGTCGGTGAACATGCCCGGCAACCACAACGTGCTCAATGCCTTGGCCACCATCTGCATCGCCACCGACGAAGGCGTCAGCGATGAAGCCATCGTCCAGGGCCTGTCCGGGTTCCAGGGCGTGGGCCGGCGCTTCCAGGTCTACGGCGAACTGCCGGTGGAAGGCGGCAACGTGATGCTGGTGGACGACTACGGCCATCATCCGACCGAAGTCGCGGCGGTGATCAAGGCTGTGCGCGGTGGCTGGCCGGAGCGGCGCCTGGTGATGGTCTACCAGCCGCACCGCTACAGCCGCACCCGCGACCTGTATGACGATTTCGTCCAGGTGCTGGCCGACGCCAATGTGCTGCTCTTGATGGAAGTCTACCCGGCCGGTGAAGAGCCGATCCCGGGGGCCGACAGTCGCCAGCTGTGCCACAGCATTCGCCAGCGCGGCCAGTTGGACCCGATCTACATCGAACGCGGCGTGGACCTCGCGCCGCTGGTCAAGCCGCTGCTGCGCGCCGGCGACATCCTGCTGTGCCAGGGTGCCGGCGATATCGGTGGCCTGGCCCCGAAACTGTTGAACAGTCCGTTATTCGCCGGGGCCATCGTAGCTTCCAGCGCGGGGAAACTGAAATGACTGCTGCCTACGCTAACCTGGTCTCGACCCTCGATCCGAAAGCCTTCGGTCGCGTGGCCGTGCTGTTCGGTGGCAAGAGCGCCGAGCGCGAGGTGTCCCTCAAGTCTGGCAACGCCGTGCTGCAAGCCTTGCAAAGTGCAGGTGTCGACGCATTCGGCATCGATGTGGGCGACGACTTCCTGCAGCGCCTGCTGAACGAGAAGATCGACCGCGCATTCATCATCCTGCACGGTCGCGGTGGTGAAGACGGCAGCATGCAAGGTTTGCTCGAGTGCCTGGGGATTCCCTACACCGGCAGCGGCATCCTGGCTTCCGCCCTGGCGATGGACAAGCTGCGCACCAAGCAGGTCTGGCACAGCCTCGGCATTCCGACGCCGCGCCACGCCGTGCTGGCGTCCGAGGCCGATTGTATTTCGGCGGCCACGGAACTGGGCTTCCCTTTGATCGTCAAACCGGCCCATGAAGGTTCAAGTATCGGCATGGCGAAAGTGAATTCGCTGCCTGAGTTGACCGCGGCATGGAAAGACGCCAGTTCCTACGATTCGCAAGTGTTGGTCGAGCAGTGGATCAGTGGTCCAGAGTTCACCATCGCCACCCTGCGTGACCAGGTGTTGCCCCCGATTGCCCTGGGCACGCCCCACACGTTCTACGACTACGACGCCAAGTACGTCGCCAACGATACCCAGTACCGCATTCCCTGCGGGCTGGACGCCGCCAAGGAAAAAGAACTGATGGACCTCACGGCCAAGGCCTGTGAGGCGCTGGGTATTGCCGGTTGGGGCCGGGCAGACGTGATGCAGGACGCCGATGGGCAGTTCTGGTTCCTGGAAGTCAACACCGCTCCCGGCATGACCGATCACAGCCTGGTACCGATGGCGGCCCGCGCCGCCGGCCTGGATTTCCAGCAACTGGTGCTGTCGATCCTGGTCGCCAGTGTCGGCCAACAAGAGCCAAGAGGTTAAGCCATGCAAGGCGCATCGCTTCGTCATCAGCCATCCGCACCCGGTCGCAAGCCGGTGCCGCGGGGTGCCAGCCGAATGGTGGCCAAGGAGCCGATGTCGGCGCGTCTGCCGAAAGCCAACTTTGGCTTTCTCAAGAGCCTGTTCTGGCCGGTGCTGCTGGTGGCGTTGGGGTTCGGTACTTATGAAGGCGCCCAACGGCTGTTGCCTTACGCCGACCGGCCGATTGCCCGGATCAACGTCCAGGGCGACCTGAGCTACATCAGCCAGCAGGCTGTGCAGCAGCGGATCGCCCCGTTCGTCGCGTCGAGCTTCTTCACCATCGACCTGGCGGGCATGCGCACGGAGCTGGAACAGATGCCCTGGATCGCCCACGCCGAAGTCCGGCGGGTGTGGCCTGACCAGGTGTCGATCCGCCTGGAAGAGCAACTGCCGGTGGCCCGATGGGGCGACGAGTCGTTGTTGAACAACCAGGGCCAGGCGTTTACGCCGCGGGAACTGGCCAACTATGAACATTTGCCACAACTGTTCGGCCCACAGCGGGCCCAGCAGCAAGTGATGCAGCAGTACCAGGTGTTGAGCCAGATGTTGCGGCCGTTGGGCTTCTCCATCGCGCGCCTGGAATTGCGTGAGCGCGGCAGTTGGTTCCTGACCACTGGCGCGGGCAGCTCGGGGCCGGGCATCGAGCTATTGCTCGGTCGCGGCAACCTGGTGGAAAAGATGCGCCGCTTCATCGCCATCTATGACAAGACGCTTAAAGAACAGATTACGAACATTGCGCGCATCGATCTGCGCTACGCCAACGGCCTGGCTGTTGGCTGGCGGGAACCTGTAGCGCCGACGACGGCCGTACCCGCCGTCGCGAAGAATTAAGAAGAGGCAGGACCATGGCAAACGTGCAAAGCGGGAAAATGATCGTCGGTCTGGATATCGGCACTTCCAAGGTGGTAGCGCTGGTAGGCGAGGTCGCGGACGACGGCACGCTGGTCATCGTCGGGATCGGTACCCACCCGTCCCGTGGCTTGAAAAAAGGCGTGGTGGTGAACATCGAGTCCACCGTGCAATCGATCCAGCGCGCCATCGAAGAGGCGCAGCTGATGGCCGGTTGCCGGATCCACTCGGCGTTCGTTGGCGTGGCGGGCAATCACATCCGCAGCCTGAACTCCCACGGCATCGTGGCGATCCGTGATCGCGAAGTCAGCTCCGCCGACCTCGAGCGCGTACTCGACGCGGCCCAGGCCGTGGCGATCCCGGCCGACCAGCGGGTGCTGCACACCCTGCCGCAGGATTACGTGATCGATAACCAGGAAGGCGTGCGCGAGCCCCTGGGCATGTCCGGCGTACGCCTGGAGGCCAAGGTCCACGTGGTCACCTGTGCGGTGAACGCTGCGCAGAACATCGAAAAATGCGTGCGTCGCTGCGGCCTGGAAATCGACGACATCATCCTCGAGCAACTGGCCTCGGCCTACTCGGTGCTGACCGACGACGAGAAAGAACTGGGCGTATGCCTGGTGGACATCGGCGGCGGTACCACCGACATCGCGATCTTCACCGAAGGCGCCATTCGCCATACGGCAGTGATCCCGATTGCCGGTGACCAGGTGACCAACGACATCGCCATGGCCTTGCGCACTCCGACCCAGTACGCCGAGGAAATCAAGATCCGCTACGCCTGCGCCCTGGCGAAACTCGCCGGTGCCGGTGAAACCATCAAGGTGCCAAGCGTCGGCGACCGTCCACCGCGCGAGCTGTCGCGCCAGGCCCTGGCCGAAGTGGTCGAGCCGCGTTACGACGAGCTGTTCACGCTGATCCAGGCCGAATTGCGCCGCAGCGGCTACGAAGACCTGATCCCGGCCGGCATCGTGCTGACCGGCGGTACTTCGAAGATGGAAGGCGCGGTCGAACTGGCCGAAGAGATCTTCCACATGCCGGTGCGCCTGGGCGTGCCCCATGGCATCAAGGGCCTGGATGACGTGGTCCGCAACCCGATCTATTCCACCGGCGTGGGCCTGTTGATGTACGGCTTGCAGAAGCAGTCCGACGGGATCTCGTTCTCGGGCATCGGCAGCCGTGACAGCTACAGCAACGACGAGCCGAAGGCACCGCTGTTCGAGCGGCTCCAGGCTTGGGTCAAAGGCAACTTTTAAACAGTTTCAAAGCTTCAAGCGACAAGTTTCAGGCTTGGCGCTGGAAGACGCGGCAAACGCAGTAGGCGAAAAAACTAGAGAATGAAAGGAGAGGGAAAATGTTCGAACTCGTAGACAACATCCCCGCTAGCCCGGTTATCAAAGTAATCGGTGTCGGCGGTGGCGGCGGCAACGCTGTCAACCACATGGTCAAGAGCAACATCGAAGGCGTCGAATTCATCTGCGCCAACACCGATGCTCAAGCGCTGAAAAACATCGGCGCGCGGACCATCCTGCAACTGGGTACCGGCGTGACCAAGGGCCTGGGTGCCGGCGCGAACCCCGAGGTTGGCCGTCAGGCTGCCCTGGAAGACCGCGAGCGCATCGCTGAAGTCCTGGCCGGCACCAACATGGTGTTCATCACCACTGGCATGGGCGGCGGTACCGGTACCGGTGCTGCGCCGATCATTGCCGAAGTGGCCAAGGAAATGGGGATCCTCACCGTTGCGGTGGTGACCCGTCCATTCCCGTTCGAAGGCCGCAAGCGCATGCAGATCGCCGATGAAGGCATCCGTGCGCTGAGCGAAAGCGTCGACTCGTTGATCACCATCCCCAACGAGAAGCTGCTGACCATCCTCGGTAAAGACGCAAGCCTCTTGTCGGCTTTCGCCAAGGCCGATGACGTACTGGCCGGTGCCGTTCGCGGTATCTCCGACATCATCAAGCGTCCGGGTATGATCAACGTCGACTTCGCCGACGTACGCACCGTGATGTCCGAAATGGGCATGGCGATGATGGGCACTGGCTGCGCCAGCGGTCCGAACCGCGCTCGCGAAGCCACCGAAGCGGCCATCCGCAACCCGTTGCTCGAAGATGTGAACCTGCAGGGCGCCCGTGGCATCCTGGTGAACATCACCGCCGGTCCGGACTTGTCCCTGGGCGAGTACTCCGACGTGGGTAGCATCATCGAGGCGTTCGCTTCCGACCACGCGATGGTCAAGGTCGGCACCGTGATCGATCCTGACATGCGTGACGAGCTGCACGTGACTGTAGTAGCCACCGGTCTGGGCGCGAAAATCGAGAAGCCGATGAAGGTGATCGACAACACCGTTCAAACCACCATGGCCTCCCAGCCACAGCAGCAAGCGGCCGCTCGTCAGGAACAACCGGCTGTGAACTACCGTGACCTGGACCGTCCGACCGTCATGCGCAACCAGGCCCAGGCCGGTGCTGCGACTGCCGCGAAGATGAATCCGCAAGACGATCTGGATTACCTGGACATCCCGGCATTCCTGCGTCGTCAGGCCGATTGATGAAATGTATCAGGGGGATACGGGTGATTGGTGTTCAGCAAAGGTCTGGTCTGCTATCATCGCCAGCCTTTGTTGATACCAGTTCGCAATTTGCGCTGAAGCGGCCCATGCCATGATTAAACAACGCACCCTGAAGAATATTATCCGTGCCACAGGTGTCGGCTTGCACTCCGGCGAGAAGGTCTACCTGACCCTCAAGCCCGCGCCTGTCGATACCGGCATCGTGTTTTGTCGTGCCGACCTCGACCCTGTGGTGCAGATCCCTGCTCGCGCGGAAAACGTTGGTGAAACCACTATGTCGACCACGTTGGTCAACGGTGACACCAAAGTGGACACGGTGGAGCATTTGCTCTCGGCCATGGCTGGCCTGGGCATCGATAACGCCTACGTCGAGCTCTCCGCGTCCGAAGTCCCGATCATGGATGGCAGTGCCGGACCCTTCGTATTCCTGATTCAATCGGCTGGCCTGGAAGAGCAGGACGCGGCCAAGAAGTTCATCCGCATCCTGCGGGAAGTGACAGTGGAAGACGGCGACAAGCGCGCCACTTTCGTCCCTTTCGAAGGTTTCAAGGTGAGCTTCGAGATCGATTTCGATCACCCGGTTTTCCGTGACCGCACCCAGAGTGCAAGCGTGGATTTTTCCAGCACTTCGTTCGTAAAAGAAGTCAGCCGCGCCCGTACCTTTGGTTTCATGAGTGACATCGAGTACCTGCGCAAGCACAACCTCGCACTCGGCGGCAGTGTTGAAAACGCGATCGTGGTCGATTCCGATGGTGTATTGAACGAAGACGGCCTTCGTTATGAAGACGAATTCGTCAAGCACAAGATCCTCGATGCAATCGGCGACCTCTACCTGCTGGGCAATAGCCTGATTGGTGAGTTCAAGGGCTTCAAGTCCGGCCACGCACTGAACAACCAGCTGCTGCGCAAGTTGATTGAGCAGAAAGATGCTTGGGAAGTCGTGACGTTTGAAGATGCCAGTACCGCACCGATCTCTTACATGCGCCCTGTAGCGGCTGTGTAAGTAAAAAACCTCTCTAGTTTTTTAAGGGCTGCCTTCGGGTGGCCTTTTTTTATGGCTGCTTTCTGGGATGTCTGTGGCGATAGGGGGTAATGCTGTTTTTTGGGTTGGTTGGGGTACATATCCATTGCTGCGGTAACGGCCGCTTAGGGTTCCGCCCTTACGGCGGGTCACTTTCGAACAGCGTGTCCGGACCGGACACATGGTTAACGGGGCGCCAAAATCTACGTCCACCGCGAGGCGGCCTGACAGCCGACCTGGCTCTTGCGGGGGGTGTACGCCCATCAGACTTGTTTGAGCTGGACCTGTGGGAGCGGGCTTGCTCGCGAAGGCGGTGGGTCAGCTTGCATGAATGTTGGATGTCATGCCCCTTTCGCGAGCAAGCCCGCTCCCACAGGGGATTGGCGGGGACCGCACGCTTGTGAACACCCGCAGCCTATTGTGGGAGCGAGCCTGCTCGCGAAGAGGCCGGCACATTCAACATCCTCATCGACTGAATCACCGTCATCGCGAGCAGGCTCGTTCCCACAGGATGAACGCAGTCATCAAAAAACAGGTCGGCTATCAGACCGTCTCGCGGTGGACGTAGATTTTGGCGCCCCGTTACCGCAGCAATGGATATACACACCTACCCAAATCGGTCGAATAGCCACAGGGAAGGGGCCATTACATCGCACAAACCACACGATTACGCCCACTGGCCTTGGCCTGATACAGCGCCTTGTCAGCGGCGAACATGAGTTGTTCTAGTTCGCCATACGGCCCTTGGGCCCAAGTGGCGATGCCGATGCTGACCGTCATGGGATCATCACCGTCGAGAGCAGGCGGCAATTGCTCCACCGCTTCGCGAATGCTCTGGGCCATGGTAAAGGCTCCGGCGGTGGTGGTTTCCGGCAGTACTACCGAGAATTCCTCACCGCCGTAGCGCGCTGCCAGATCGGCCGGTCGGCGGACGTGCCGGCTGATCAACCGCGCCAGGGTTCGCAAGGCTTCGTCACCGCCCTGGTGCCCATGGCGATCATTGAACGCCTTGAAGTGATCGGCATCAATCATCATGACCGACAGAGGCTGGCCTGAGCGCTGGGCCCGTAGCCATTCCTGTTGCAGTGTTTCGTCCAGGGTCCGGCGGTTGGCCAGGCCCGTTAGCGAGTCGACGGACGCCAGTTGGGCCAATTCCCGCTCCGCGGCGTGGCGGCGTCGTAGTTCACGGCGCAGCAGCCAGGTGAGCCAGAGTAAACCGATGCACAGTGCGCCGGTAGCGCCGCTGACCAGCAATGCCGTACGTTGCCAGGAAGCAAAAACCTCCTGGGTCGAGAGCGCGACCACCACGATCAACGGCAAGTTGCCCACCTGGGAAAAGGTGTACAGGCGCGTTGTCTGGTCCTGGCCAGACACGCTGGTGAAACTGCCGTTGCCTTCGCGCAGGATGCGTACGAAGTTCGGTCGGTTACTGAAGTCCTTGCCTGTCAGGTCTTTGGCCAAGGGTGGTTCTTGGGCCAGGAGAACACCGTCTCGGCTGACCAGATTGACCGTGCCGCCATGACCGATATTCAGGCTCCTGAACAATTGGTTGAAGTAGTTCAAGCGCATTGCCGCCTCGGCCACGCCCATGAATTCACCCCGTTCATCGTTCAGCCGACGGCTGAAACTGATGCGCCATTCCTGCGCGTGGCTCCTGGACCGAAACGGGCGGCTGATCATCATGTCCAGGCTCGGGTCCTGGACATGGGATTGGAAATACTCCCGGTCGGCATAATTGCCTTTGCGTGGTTCGATCGAGGCGGAGTCAGCGATTACATCGCCGTGCTTGTCCAGCAGCAGGATGTCGCCTTTATAGGGCGCGGCGGTGGCGCGGTCGAACAGCGCCAGATGACGAATCTTCGGCGAAACGTCTTTCAGGTCATCGCGCTTGGCGGCGGCGACCAAACCTTGCAGCGACAGATCGTAGAGTTCCACATTGCGCAGCACATCGGCGTCGATCAGCTGCACGATATTGTTCGCCGCACGTGTCGCTGCCTGTTGGGCGGCGGCGTGTTCGCGAATTAGCAGGAAGGTCACGATACCCAGGATGGCAATGACAACCAGCGAACTGGCCAGTACGAGTACCCATTCTGAACGTGTAGAAGCCGGGGTGTTGCCGGGTATCGCACTGCGCGCGCTCATGGTTCCGATGTCTGCATTGTCATGTGGCTGGGATCCATCCCAAAGGATTGCAAACCGGCAATGAACCAGATGCTGGCCTTTTGCTGATTGTGCTTGGATCGGTGAGAGCGGGCAATCAGTGTTTGTGCAATAACTCGGTGGGAGCGGCTGAAGGTTGCGTTCTGTTGATTTTGATCCAACTGGCTTTCGCCCAGCATTCAACTCGGGAAAAGATCAAGCTTTGTGGATACCTCAGGCTGGCAAGCGGATCCCGAACGTGTTGGCACCCTGGTCGCTGTGTGCGAACACATCCCCACCATGCATCAGTGCAATCGCTTTGACGATGGCCAATCCCAACCCATGGTTGGCGCCACTGTTGCTGCGCGAGGCATCGACGCGATAGAACCGTTCGAACAGGCGCGGCAGGTGTTCGCCGGCAATCGGTTCGCCGGGGTTACTGACGGCCAAGCTGATCTGGTCGCCAAGGGCTTCGATGCGCACGTCGATCACTTGCCCGGGCGCGGTGTGCTGTACTGCGTTGCTCAACAGGTTGATCAGCGCCCGTCGCAAGTGGGCGATCTCGATGTTGGCCTGGGCGTCGCCGCTGACCCGAACCTGGACCTGGGCATCTTCCAGAATGAAGTCCAGGTAGTCGAGAGTGGTCGCTACTTCGCCGGCCAGGGAGGTGCTGGTCAGTTTGGTGGCCTTGCTGCCCTGGTCGGCGCTGGCCAGGAACAGCATGTCGTTGATGATCGAGCGCAGCCGCTCCAATTCTTCGAGGTTTGACTGCAACACTTCGAAGTAATGCTCGGCCGAGCGTCCGCGGGTCAGGGCCACTTGGGTCTGGCCGATCAGGTTGGTCAGGGGCGAGCGCAGTTCATGGGCGACGTCGGCGTTGAACGATTCCAGGCGTGAGTAAGCCTGTTCGACCCGGTCGAGGGTGGCGTTGAAGGAGCTGACGAACTGGCTCAGCTCCGGCGGCAAGGGCGATAGCTGCAAGCGCCCGGACAGGCGGGGCGGGGCCAGGCGCCGAGCCTCTTCGGACAGCTTGATCAGCGGCTTGAGGCCGATGCGCGCGACCCAGTAGCCCAGCAACGAAGCGAGGGTCACACCGATGATCGCCAGGCTCACCAGCGCCACCAACAGGCGATGCTGGGTCTGGTAGAAGGTCTCGGTGTCGATGCCGATCATGAAGCGCAGCGGAGGGCGCTGGTCCTTGGCCGGGAATTGGCTCACCAACACTTTCATCGGGTAGTTCCGGTGGGGCAGCGTCAGGTCGCGCTTACCCAGGGGGCCTTGGGCAAAGGTACGGATCTGCGCATCGGGATCGCCGTATTCAAACCGTGGGTCGTCACTGACGATCCAGAAATGGATACGCTTGTCTTCCTCACCGAGCAATCGCAGCTTGTTGTTGATCTTCATCCAGTGTTCAGGCGTGCCGTAGCGGCCGACCATGGACTCCAGGACACTGTAGCGGGCATCGAGTTCGGCTTCGGGCAGCAGCCCCAGGCCCTTGGCGACCTGTTGGTACAAGGCGCCCCCGATCAACAGGAACACCAGCGCCGCCACCAGTGTGAACATGGCGCTCAGGCGCAGGGCAATGCTGTCAGGGATGCTCATCACTGCGGCTCTCCAGCACATAACCCATGCCGCGGATGGTGTGTAGCAACTTCTGCTCGAATGGCCCATCGAGCTTGGCCCGCAAGCGTTTGATCGCCACTTCCACCACGTTGGCGTCACTGTCGAAGTTGATGTCCCAGACCATTTCGGCAATGGCGGTTTTCGATAGGATCTCGCCCTGACGACGGGCCAGGACGCTGAGCAGGGAGAACTCCTTGGCCGTCAGGTCCAGGCGCTGGCCGGCGCGGGTGGCCTTGCGGCTGATCAGGTCGATCCACAGGTCGGCGATGCTCACCTGCACCGGTTCATGACCACCGCTGCGGCGCGTCAAGGCTTGCAGGCGGGCCACCAGTTCCAGGAACGAGAAGGGCTTGCCCAGGTAGTCATCGGCACCGTCGCGCAGCCCCTTGATGCGGTCTTCCACCCGTTCCCGGGCGGTGAGCATGATCACCGGTGTCTGCTTGCGGGCACGCAAGGCCCGCAGTACGCCGAAGCCGTCCAGGCCCGGTAGCATCACGTCGAGCACGATCACCGCATAGTCGGTTTCCAGGGCCAGATGCAGCCCCTCGATGCCGTCCGGCGCCACGTCCACGGTGTAGCCCTGTTCGGTCAGGCCGCGGTGCAGGTAGTCCGCGGTTTTTTCTTCGTCTTCGATAATCAGAACGCGCATGGCCCCGCCTCAGTGGTCTGTGCTCGCCAGCGCCGCCGTCGGCGCCGACCCTGGCTGATGGGCGGGCCGATGGAACAGTCGCTCCAGCCACAAGTATATGACCGGTGTGGTGAACAGCGTCAGCGCCTGGCTCACCAGCAGGCCGCCAACCACCGCGATGCCCAGGGGCTGACGCAGCTCTGCGCCGGGGCCATAGCCGAGCATCAGCGGCAAGGCACCGAGCAGGGCCGCCAGGGTGGTCATCATGATCGGACGGAAGCGTGTCAGGCACGCCTGGAAAATCGCTTCCTGGGGCGCGAGCCCTCTGTTGCGCTGGGCGTCGAGGGCGAAGTCGATCATCAGGATGCCGTTCTTCTTGACGATCCCGATCAGCAGCACCAGCCCGATCAGCGCCATGATCGAAAAGTCCTGGCCCAGCAGCCAGAGCATGATCAGCGCGCCGAGGCCGGCGGAGGGCAGGGTGGAGATGATCGTCAACGGGTGCACGAAACTCTCATAGAGCACGCCGAGGATGATGTACACGGCCACCAGCGCGGCGAGGATCAGCCATGGCTGGCTGGCCAGGGAGCTCTGGAAGGCCTGGGCTGCACCCTGGAAGCTGCCGGTGATGGCCGCCGGCATGCCGATTTCGTTCTTCGCCTGGTCGAGCAGGCGCACCGCGTCCCCCAGGGCCACGCCTGGCGCCAGGTTGAATGACAGGTTGGCGGCCGGGAACATGCCGTCGTGGGCAATTGACAGCGGGCCGCTACTCGGCGCATCGAAGCGGGCCAGGGCCGAGAGCGGCACCATTTCCCCACTCAGGGGCGAACGCAGGTAGAAATACGCCAGGCTTTCGGCCTTGCCCCGTTGCTGGGCGTCGAGCTCCAGGATCACGTTGTACTGGTTGGTCTCGGTCTGGAATTCATTGATCTGGCGCTGGCCGAAGGCGTCGTACAGGGCCTGGTCGACATCGGTGGCGGTGAGGCCGAAACGCGCGGCCGCGCTGCGGTCGATGTTGATGTGGGTGATGCTGCCGCCCAGTTGCAGGTCGTTGGAGATGTCACGAAACGCCGGGTTGCCGCGCAGCTTGTCGGTGAGTTTTTGCGTCCAGGCGTTCAGGCTCGGCCCATCGTTGCTCTTGAGCACGTATTGGTATTGGGCGCGACTGGGGCCGGAACTGAGGTTGATGTCCTGTCCGGCCCTGAGGTACAGCACCACGCCGGGGATTTTCAGCAATTGCGGGCGGATCCGGTCGATGAAGCCGCTGGCTGACACGTCACGCTCGCCCCGGGGCTTGAGGGCGATCCAGAAGCGGCCGTTGGCGATGGTCTGGTTGTTGCCCGAGACGCCGACGGAGTGGGAGAAGGTTTGCACTGCCGGGTCGGCGGCGACGATTTCGGCCAGGGCCTTGTGCTTGGCCACCATGTCCGGGAATGACACATCGGCGGCGGCTTCGCTGGTGCCCAGCACCAGGCCGGTGTCCTGTACCGGGAAGAACCCCTTGGGGATGAACACGTAGCCCACCACCGCCAATGCCAGGGTCAGGCCGAACACACCGATCATCAGTTTTTGATGGGCCAGGGCCCGACGCAGGCCGTGCTCGTACCAGCTCAGCAGGCGCTCGCCAAAGCCTGGCGCGCCGTGGGCATGATGCACCGGGGCGCGCATGAACAGCGCGGCCAGGGTCGGCGCCAACGTGAGCGACACCACCACTGAAATCAGGATGGTCGACGTGGCGGTCAGGGCGAACTCCTTGAACAGGCGCCCGACCACGCCGCCCATGAACAGCAACGGAATGAACGCCGCTATCAACGAGAAACTGATGGAGACTACGGTGAAGCCGATTTCGCTAGCGCCCTTGATCGCCGCTTCGCGCATGCTGTCTCCGGCCTCCAGGTGCCGGTGGATGTTCTCCACCACCACGATCGCATCGTCCACCACGAACCCCACCGAAATGACGATCGCCACCAGGGTCAGGTTGTTCAGGCTGAAACCCATCACGTACATCAACGCGAAACTGGCGGTCAGCGACACCCCCAGCACCGCCGAGACAATCAGGGTCGCCGAGAGCTGGCGCAGGAACAACGCCATCACCGCGACCACCAGCAGCACCGCGATCAGCAAGGTGATTTCCACTTCATGCAACGAGGCGCGGATGGTCTGGGTGCGGTCGATCAGGACCTTGACCTGCACCGCGGCGGGCAACATGGCTTGCAGGGTGGGCAGGGCCGCCTGGACGCGGTCGACGGTCTCGACGATGTTCGCCCCCGGCTGCCGGAAGATCACCAGGTTGACTCCTGGTTCGTTGTCGGCCCAGGCCTGGACGTAGGCGTTTTCCGAGCCGTTGACGACCTTGGCGATGTCCTTGAGGTGAACCGGTGCCCCGTCCTTGTAGGACACGATCAGCTCACCGTACTCCTCAGGTTGGAATAACTGGTCGTTGGTCGACAGGGTGGAAACGCTCGACTCGCCGTACAGGGCGCCCTTTGCCAAATTGAGGCTGGCCTGCTGGAGCGCCAGGCGGATGTCCGCCAGGGTCAGGCCGATGGCGGCGAGTCGGTCAGCCGAGGCCTGGACCCGGATCGCCGGACGTTGCTGGCCGGTAATGTAGATTTGTCCTACACCATCGATCTGGCTGATCTGACGCGAGAGCAGGGTCTCGACGTAGTCGCTCAGCTCGGTGCCGGGCATCAGGGTGGAACTGATGCTGAGGATCAGAACCGGGCTGTCGGCCGGGTTGACCTTGCGCCAGGTCGGCAGGTTCGGCATGTCGTTGGGCAGTTTGCCGGCGGCGGTGTTGATCGCCGCCTGCACTTCCTGGGCGGCGGTGTCGATGCTTTTGTCGAGGCTGAATTGCAGGATCAGGTTGGTCGAGCCCAGGGCGCTGCTGGAGGTCATCTGGGTAATGCCGGGGATGGCACTGAATTGCACTTCCAGGGGTGTGGCCACCGACGAGGCCATGGTTTCGGGACTGGCCCCCGGCAACTGCGCGTTGACCTGGATGGTCGGGAATTCCGCCTCCGGCAACGGCGCGACGGGCAGGCGAGGAAACGCGATCACCCCCAGCAGGACCAGGGCGAACGTCAGCAGCACCGTGGCGATGGGGTGGTCGATGCACCATGCCGAAACCGAGCCGCGACCCTTCATGGTTGCGGCTCCGCGGTCTTGGCCAGGGCGGGCGGATCACTGAGCACCTGGACGTGACTGCCTGGCTTGAGCCGTGACTGACCGTCACTCACCAACTGGTCGCCGGCGTTCACGCCCTTGATGATGTGCATGTCGCTGTCCTGGTAAACCATCACCACCGGCACGCTCTCGACCTTGTCGCCCTTGATCCGGTACACGAAGTGTTGCTCCAGCCCGCGCTGGACCACGGTGGGAGGCACCACCAGGGCGTCCTTGTCGAGGGCGGTCTGGATCTTCAGCGTCACCAGTTGCCCGGGCCACAACCGTTGCGCGGCGTTGTTGAATTCAGCCTTGGCCCGCAAGGTCCCGGTGTTGGCGTTGATCTGGTTGTCGATAAGACTCAGTCGCCCTTCGCCCAGCAACTCCCCGGTGGCGCCGTCGGCACCGATGTAAGCCTTGACCAAGGCTTGCTCGGGCGCCGCGATCAACCGTTGCAAGGTGGGCAGCATCTGCTGGGGCAGGGAGAACTCCACTGCGATCGGATCGATCTGGGTCACCGTGAACAGGCCTTCGGTGTCGCTGGTGCGCAGGAAGTTGCCTTCATCCACGTTACGAATGCCGACACGCCCGCTCACCGGGGAGCGGATCTGGGTGTAGGAAAGTTGCACCTGTGCCGAGTCGATGGCCGCCTGGTTGCCCTGGGCGGTGGCCTTGAGCTGGTTGACCAGCGCC
Source organism: Pseudomonas sp. DF11 (assembly GCF_058148565.1). NCBI lineage: Bacteria > Pseudomonadati > Pseudomonadota > Gammaproteobacteria > Pseudomonadales > Pseudomonadaceae > Pseudomonas > Pseudomonas sp. DF11. The sequence goes on along the minus strand of NZ_JBYVYN010000007.1, from coordinate 144,364 downwards.
TGTTGCTGGTCATAGGTCTGCTTCGATACGCCGTCATCGACGCTGAGCAATTTGTAGCGCTTGAGATTGACCTGGGCCACGGCGAGCTGCGCCTGGCTCTCGCCGAGTTGGGCCCGGGCCTGGTCGAGGCTGGCGCGGATCGAACGATCGTCGATGGTCGCCAGCAGGTCCCCCTTCTTGACCAACTGTCCTTCCTTGACCAGCAACCGGGTGAGGATGCCGTCGATCTGCGGCCGGATGACCACGCTGTGCAGCGACAGGACCGTGCCGATGCCGCTGGCAAAGCGCGGTACGTCTTTTTGCACCACGCTGACGGCCCGTACCGGAACGGCGGCGGGAGCGCTGGGCTTGGCGGTCACGGGCTTGAGCACGAACCAGAGGACGAGGGCCGCCAGGGCGACCAACAGCACGACGAGCAGGACAGTTTTCTTCTGGGTGTGCATGGATATGAAAGGCCGGTTCGGGACACAGGAGTTGGAGCTTTCTTATATAGCGTTACGAGCCGGTCAGGAAGGTGACGGCTAACTGACGGGCTTGTCAGTTTTGTCCTGGCTTGCGGTCAGACGAATGGTTGTGCCGGATGAAACTGCCCTGCGCGCTGTGATATCGGCCAGGTATACTGCCGCCTTTCGTGGCTCGCCCTTCGGGCCCGACTTGCATGCATGACCCGGAGCCCTACATGACTTCCCCGACATCTTCGCCTGTGGACGAACTCCCTGGCGGCGAACAGGCCGACTTGTCCCACAGCGATGTTTCCAGCGTCGAGGACGTCAAAGCGCCGATCCCGGCCTTCAAATTCCCGTTCAAGCCCGGTGAGCTGGCTGCGGCCAAGGGCGCCGGGCAACAGCCGTGGTACAAGAACGGCGCGAAGAATGGCCATACCAAGACCCCGGGCGCCGCGCCTCCCGGCACCCGTCGCTCGATGGGCAAGCGCTGAAATCATCCTTCACGCACGGGGCCGATTTCAGTTCGCGACCCGTGCGCCAGCCATCTTTCCGCTCAATTCGTAAGCCGCCAGCTCAGACTGGTGCGCCGCGAGGATTTCCGGCAACGAGCCTCGCAGGTACTCGACCCAGGTCTTGATCTTCGCATCCAGGTATTGGCGCGACGGGTAGATGGCATAGAGGTTCAGTTCCTGGGAACGGTAGTTGGGCATGACCCGCACCAGCGTGCCGTTGCGCAAGCCTTCGATGGCGGCGTACACCGGTAGTACCCCCACGCCCATGCCGCTGGTGATCGCGGTTTTCATCGCATCGGCGGAATTGACCAGGAACGGTGAGCTGTTGATGGTGACCATCTCCTGGCCTTCCGGGCCGTCGAACACCCATTTTTCCAGCGGAATGACCGGGCTGACCAGGCGCAGGCAGGCGTGGTTGAGCAGGTCGCTGGGTTTTTGCGGGCAGCCGCTGGCTTTCACGTAGGCGGGCGACGCACAGACGATGCTGTAGGTAATCCCCAGGCGTTGGGAGACGAAACCCGAATCCGGCAGCTCGCTGGCGAGCACGATGGAGACGTCGTAGCCCTCGTCGAGGATGTCCGGCACCCGGTTGGCCAGGGTCAGGTCGAAGGTCACATCCGGATGCGTCTTGCGGTAGCGGGCAATGGCGTCGATCACGAAATGCTGGCCGATGCCGGTCATCGTGTGGACCTTCAACTGCCCGGCCGGTCGCGCGTGGGCATCGCTGGCCTCGGCTTCCGCTTCTTCGACATAAGCCAGGATCTGCTCGCAACGCAACAAGTAGCGTTTACCCGCCTCGGTCAGGGCGATGCGGCGAGTGGTGCGGTTGAGAAGGCGGGTTTGCAGGTGGGCTTCCAGGTTGGAAACCGCACGCGAGACGTTGGCTGTGGTGGTATCCAGTTGCACGGCGGCGGCGGTGAAACTGCCGGCTTCGGCAACACAGCTAAACGCGCGCATGTTTTGCAAGGTGTCCATGGAGGGCTCTCTTGGGAGGTGGCAAATTGTGACACGAAGTTACAGAGCTGCGGGACCCGACTAATGGATTATCGCGTTAACGGTAACAAAGATTCACAGAAAGGTCGGCTTATCGCCGGGGAGGGCGATGCCTAGAATTGCTGCCAATCCTGGACCTATTGATTCCTTGTGGGAGCGAGCCTGCTCGCGATGGGGGCATCACATCCACCCTCGATGTGTCTGGCCGGACGTCATCGCGAGCAGGCTCGCTCCCACAAGTGTGTTACCAGGCATGCATCCTCATGATCGCTTCATGCCTCTCCATCTCAGGAATTTTGCGCAAGTGCCGCGTTGCATCAGCAGAGAGCTGAAGACTCTCAGTGTTTGGGTTCTGACATTAACCATCAGCGGTTGCATCGGGACAGGAGGGATTGGGCCGCAAAGCCAGGTGTTACCGGCCAACCAATTGGCTACCGATGCGGCCATCCGCGAGGCCGCCCGCGATGCCCACTGGCCTACCCTCCAGTGGTGGAACGCCTATGGCGACCCGCAGTTGAATCGCTGGATCGACCTGGCCGTGCATGACAGCCCGAGCCTGGCCATGGCCGCCGCCCGGGTGCGCCAGGCCAAGGCGATGGCCGGTGTAGCCGAGGCCGCCGAGTCGCTGCAGATCAATGGCGAGTCGACCCTCAAGCGCCATAACTGGCCCACCGATCAGTTCTACGGCCCCGGCGAGTTGGCTGATACCACGACCTGGGACAACAACGCCGGCCTGGGCTTGAGTTACGCCCTGGACCTGTGGGGCCGCGAGCGTAATGCCAGTGAACGGGCGGTTGACCTGGCCCATGCCAGTGTCGCTGAGGCGCGGCAGGCACAACTGGAGTTGCAGAGCAACATCGTGCGCGCCTACATCCAGTTTTCGCTGCACTACGCCCAGCGCGATATCGTCGCCGCGACCCTCCATCAACAAGAGCAGATTCTAGAGCTGGCGCAAAAGCGCCTGGATGGCGGCATCGGCACCCATTTTGAAGTCAGCCAGGCCCAGGCGCCGTTGCCTGAGACCCATCGCCAACTCGACGCCCTCGACGAAGCCATTGCCTTGAGCCGCAATCAATTGGCGGCGCTAGCGGGCAAGGGGCCAGGAGAGGGGGCGCGGTTGCGGCGTCCGACCCTGGCCCTCGGCGCGCCCTTGAAGCTGCCGTCGGCCTTGCCCGCCGAACTGCTCGGCCAGCGTCCGGATGTGGTGGCCGGGCGCTGGCAAGTGGCGGCCCAGGCCCGGGGTATCGATGTGGCTCGTGCCGGTTTTTATCCCAACGTCGACCTGGTCGGCAGTATCGGCTACATGGCCACCGGCGGCGGGGCGCTGGAGTTCTTGACCGGCAAGAAGCTCACCTACAACGTCGGGCCGGCGATCACGTTGCCGATCTTTGACGGTGGTCGCTTGCGTTCGCAGTTGGGCGAGGCGGCGGCCGGCTATGACATCGCCGTGGCCCACTACAACCAGACGCTGGTGGAGGCCCTCAAGAGCATTTCCGATCAGTTGATCCGCCGTGAATCGATGGATAAGCAACAAGCCTTCGCCGCCGAATCGGTGGCGGCCGCCCAGCGTACTTACGATATTGCGCTGGTGGCGTTCCAGCGCGGGCTGACGGATTACCTCAACGTGCTCAACGCCCAAAGCCTGTTGTTCAAGCAGCAACAGGTGCAACAGCAGGTGCAGGCGGCGCGCTTGAGTGCCCATGCCGACCTGGTGACGGCGTTGGGCGGTGGGCTGGAAGCCGGCAACGATTCCCCCGACTCGAGCCATGCAGAGTAGTTCTATCGTGATGTCTTTATTCGCTCCTGCCCGCTGGCTCTACCGCCTCGAATGGCGCCGTGGGTTCTTCGACTGGGCCCGCAGCGACGGGGTGACCTGGGTCTATATCTTCAAGGTCCTGTTTGCCGCGTTTTTGACCTTGTGGCTGGCGATGCGCCTGGAACTGCCGCAGCCGCGCACGGCCATGATCACCGTGTTCATTGTCATGCAGCCCCAGAGCGGGCAGGTGTTCGCCAAGAGCTTCTATCGCTTGCTCGGCACCCTGGCCGGCTCGGCGGTGATGGTGGCGTTGATCGCCTTGTTTGCCCAGAACACCGAGCCGTTTCTCGGTTGCCTGGCGATCTGGGTGGGCCTCTGTTCGGCAGGGGCGGCGCGTTACCGCAACTTCCGGGCCTACGGTTTCGTGCTGGCCGGCTACACCGCGGCGATGATCGGCCTGCCGGCCCTGGCCCATCCGGAAGGCGCGTTCATGGCGGCGGTCTGGCGGGTGCTGGAAATATCCCTGGGGATTCTCTGCGCCACCCTGGTCAGCGCCGCGATCTTGCCGCAAACCGCCAGCGCCGCCATGCGCAATGCCTTGTACCAACGCTTCGGGGTGTTTGCCCTGTTTGTCACCGATGGCCTGCGTGGACGCAGCAAGCGGGAGGCCTTCGAAGCGCGCAACGTCGGCTTCATTGCCGAGGCGGTGGGCCTGGAAAGCCTGCGTAGCGTGACCGTGTTCGAAGACCCGCACATGCGTCGGCGCAACGGCCGGCTCAGTCGCTTGAACAGCGAGTTCATGGGCATTACCACTCGCTTCAACGCCTTGCACCAATTGCTCGAGCGCTTGCGCGGCAGCGCGGCGGGTCACGTGGTCAACGCCATCAAGCCTGGTTTGCAAACGTTGGCCGAACTGCTCGACGGCTTCAGTGGCCGCGCCCTGACCGACGCCGATGCGGCCCGTCTGGCGGTGGCGCTGGCCGACTATAAGGCCGAGCTGCCGGCCCAGGTGCGACGGCTGCGGGCGTTGTTCCAGGAAACGGAACCCAGTGATGGGCAGCAACTGGATTTCCATACCGCCTACGAGCTGCTCTATCGCTTCGTCGACGACCTGCATGGCTATGCCCTGACCCACGCATCCCTGGCCGAGCATCGCCACGAACGTGAACGCTGGGACGAACCATTCGTGCCGCAGACCAACTGGCTGGCCGCCACGGCATCGGGTATTCGTGCCGCCTTCATCCTGTTGGTGCTGGGCAGCTACTGGGTCGCCACGGCTTGGCCGAGCGGCGCGACCATGACGATGATCGCCGCCGCCACCGTGGGCTTGTCGGCCGCGACACCCAACCCCAAGCGCATGGCGTTCCAGATGGCCTGCGGCACGTTGTTCGGGGCGTTGATCGGCTTCGTCGAGATGTTTTTCATCTTCCCGTTGATCGACGGCTTTCCCCTGCTTTGCGTGATGCTGGCGCCGGTGATCATGCTCGGTTCGTTCCTCAGTTCCAGGCCGCAGTACGCCGGGGTAGGGTTGGGGCTGTTGATCTTTTTCAGCACTGGCTCGGTGCCGGACAACCTGACGGTCTACAACCCCTATGCCTTCATCAACGACTACATCGCGATGATCCTCGGCATGCTGGTATGCGCCGCCGCCGGGGCGATCATCCTGCCGCCCAACAGCCGCTGGTTGTGGCGCCGGTTGGAGCAGGACCTGCGCGAGCAAGTGGTGTTTGCCATCAGCGGCAAGCTCAAGGGCCTGGCGTCGAGCTTCGAAAGTGGTACCCGCGATTTGCTGCACCAAGCCTACGGGCTGGCGGCGGGGCAGCCCCAGGTGCAACGGGGATTGCTGCGTTGGATGTTCGTGGTGCTGGAGGTCGGCCACGCGATTATCGAGTTGCGCAAGGAGCAGGCGATTTTGCCGGTGCATCCGGCTTATGCCGAAAGCCAGCCGTGGCGCCAGGCGATCCGCGTGATGGGGCGGGCACTTGTGCGGCTGTTTCGCCTGCCGAGCCAGAGCAATCTGGAGCGCGCCCTGGTGGCGGTGGATCACGCCATCAGTCGCGTGCAAGCCACTGACGAGCCTTTCGCTCCGCATTTCGACACCTCGGCCCTGCGTCGGGTGAAAAGCTACCTGCATTTCATCCGTACCTCGCTGCTCGACCCGCAATCGCCATTGGCCGGCTATGCCATGCCGCCTGCCACACCGCTTCCCCAGGAACCTGAACATGCCCCGTGAGATCGCCTTCCATGGCGTGTACATGCCCACCATGACCTTGATGTTCTTCATCGCCGCCGCGCTGGCCTGGGCGTTGGACCGCTTCCTGTCGGGGCTGGACCTGTACCGCTTCTTCTGGCACCCGGCGTTGCTGCGCCTGAGTCTGTTTACCTGCCTGTTCGGCGCGCTGGCGCTGACGGTCTACCGTTGAGATCGATGCGATGAAAAAGTTTTTCAGCCTGCTGGCGACACTGTTGGTGCTGGCCCTGGCGCTGTGGATTGGCCGTACGTTATGGGTGCATTACATGAACACCCCCTGGACCCGCGATGGTCGGGTGCGGGCTGACATCATCAACGTGGCCGCCGACGTCAGCGGCGAGGTGGTCGAGGTGCCGGTGCGCGACAACCAAATCGTAAAAAAGGGTGACCTGCTGCTGCGCATCGATCCCGAGCATTACCGCATCGCCGTGAAGCAGGCGCGTTCCCTGGTGGCGTCGCGCAAGGCCACCTGGGAGATGCGCAAGGTCAACGCCCATCGCCGCGCCGACCTGGACAGCCTGGTGATCTCCCGGGAAAACCGCGACGACGCCAGCAACATCGCCGACTCGGCCCTGGCCGATTACCAGCAGGCCCAGGCGCAACTGGAGGCGGCCGAGCTGAACCTGGCGCGCACCGAAGTCCGCGCGGCGGTGGACGGTTACGTCACCAACCTCAACGTGCACCGTGGCGACTATGCGCGCATCGGCGAGGCGAAGATGGCCGTGGTGGACATGAATTCGTTCTGGGTCTATGGCTACTTCGAAGAGACCAAATTGCCCAAGGTGCGGGTCGGTGATTCGGCGCAGTTGCAGCTCATGAGCGGCGAAATGCTCAAAGGACACGTGGAAAGCATCTCCCGTGGCATCTACGACCGTGACAACCCTGAAAGCCGCGAATTGATCGCCGACGTCAACCCGACCTTCAACTGGGTGCGCCTGGCCCAACGGGTGCCGGTGCGGATTCATCTCGACGAAGTGCCGCAGGGTGTGCTGCTGGCGGCGGGGATGACCTGTACCGTGGTGGTCGAGCCCCAGGGCGAGCGCTGAGATCACTGATTACCAATGGAATGATGGTGAGATTTGATACACACCAGAGATCCCCTGTGGGAGCGGGCTTGCTCGCGAATGCGGTGGTTCAGCTTGCATTGATATTGGCTGTGCCGGCGCCTTCGCGAGCAAGCCCGCTCCCACATTGGAACTTCGGTGGGCGTGTTTTTTGTGTCCGCCACAGAAAAGTGCCTGCTTTTTCAGTAGCTACAGCGACCCACCCAACCCAAACCGCTTCATCAACCCCTTCTCCAGAAGCCCCTTGGGCAGCCACCCGGCCATCAAGGGCAGTGACCGGCTGCCGTTGCCCAGGCGCAGCAGGCGCGGTGGCTTGGGGTGTTGCACGGCCTTGAGCAGGCCGGCGGCGAACTCGCTGGCTGGGGTCGGGTTGTCCTGGGAGGCCTTGGCCCGGGCGCGGATACCGTCGCGCAGGGGCCACCAGGGCGATTGTTCGCTGATCAGCTGTTCGGCTTCATGGCCGGCATTCTTGGCGAAGCTGGAGGCAATGGCACCGGGTTGGACTTCCATCACGCGGATGCCGAACGGCGCCAGTTCCATGCGCAAGGCATCGCTCAAGGCGTGCACCGCCGCTTTCGAGGCGCAATAGGCGCCGGCAAACGGCGTGACCAGCACGCCGGAAACGCTGCCGATGTTCACCACCAGCCCCCTGGCCCGGCGCAATACCGGGAACAGCGCGCGGGTCACGCCGACGATGGCGAACACGTTGGTTTCGAACTGACGTTGCATGGCCGGCACGCCACCGTCCAGCAGCGGGCCCATGGCGCCGTAGCCGGCATTGTTGACCAGCACATCCAGTCCGCCATGCTGCTGGTTGATCCGCTCGTTCAGTTGTTCCAGGGCTTGGCCATCATTGACGTCCAGTTGCACGGCGGTGAACCCGGCGGTGCTGAGCGTCGCCACGTCTTGCGCCTTGCGCGCCGTGGCCCAGACCTGATAACCCGCAGCCTTGAAGGCGTCGGCGAGGGCGCGGCCAATGCCGCTGGAACATCCGGTAATCAACACAACAGGCATGGCGCATTCCTTATGCAGAAAAGTAGGGGAGCAGGGCAATCAGTTGGAAAAGCTACCGTGCAATCGCTCGGCGCGAAACTCCAGGGTCTGCGGGCGATAACCCGGACGCAAGGGCGGCAGGGGCAGGCAGTCTTGCCAGGCGGCGCCAGCCTGCAATTCACCGGGGCCACGGTAGCGCGGTGCGTCGTAGGGCGTGTCGGCCAGGTTGATGGTGTCGCCAGGCGCATAGGCAGCGACCCGCCAACGCAGCTCGATCAGCGGCACGTCGTTGGTGTTTTTCATGTTCAGCGACAGCGGCCTATCGGCGGGGCATTGTTCGGGGGCATAGGTAATGCGCAACTCCAGGCGCTCCAATTGCCGGGTCTCGCGGTTTTCCTGCCAGAGCACCCACGCGGCCACCAGGCCCAGGCCGATGAACGCCGCCAGGGAGACCGGCAAGGCCTTGGCCGGGTAGCGCAACAGCAGGATGAGCCAGGTGATGACCAGCAAGACGCCGATAAGCATGGTTGAAGCCTCCGATACCGTAGGCCCATCCTACCGAAGGGAGTGGCAGATGTTGAAGCGATGATGTTGCTCGTCATGTGCGGGCAAAAAAAAGCCCCCACCCAACCCACTGCGGATAGGGGACGCAGTGGGCTGGACGGGGGCTTCTCTTTTGCGAAGGTTTACTGCGCGATGGTTTTCACCGAGACGCCGCGCTCAACCGGGGTGGAACGACCGTAGATGTCCTCGAAACGCTCGATGTCGTCTTCGCCCAGGTAGCTGCCGGACTGCACTTCGATGATTTCCAGCGGGATCTTGCCCGGGTTGCGCAGGCGGTGGACCGACGCGATCGGGATGTAGGTCGACTGGTTTTCGCAGAGCAGGAACACGTTCTCGTCGCAGGTCACTTCGGCGGTGCCGCTGACCACGATCCAGTGTTCGGCGCGGTGGTGGTGCATCTGCAACGACAGGCACGCGCCCGGCTTGACCGAGATGTGCTTGACCTGGAAGCGACCGCCCATGTCCACCGAGTCATACGAGCCCCACGGACGGTAGACTTCGCAATGGTTCTGGGTCTCGGTGCGGCCCTGGGCGTTGAGGGTGTTGACCATCTGTTTCACGCCTTGGACCTTGTCCTTGTGGGCGATCATCATGGCGTCCTTGGTTTCGACCACCACGATGTTTTCCAGGCCGATCACCGACACCAGTTTGCCGTTGCCGTGGATCATGCAGTTGCGGCTGTCCTGGATCACCACGTCGCCCTTGGTGACGTTGCCGTTGGTGTCTTTTTCGTTGACTTCCCACAGCGACGCCCAGCAGCCGACATCGCTCCAACCGGCCGACAGGGGGACGACACAGGCACGCTGGGTCTTTTCCATCACGGCGTAGTCGATGGAGTTGTCCGGGCAGCAGGCGAAGGTGGCTTCGTCGAAGGTGATGGTATCCGCGGTCTGCTCACTGCGTTCCAGGGTCAGCAGGCAGGTGTCGTAGATGTCCGGATCGTGCTTTTTCAGCTCTTCGAGGAAGCGGCTGGCGCGGAACAGGAACATGCCGCTGTTCCAGAAATACCCGCCGGCCTCGACGAACTCGGTGGCGCGCTTGACGTCGGGTTTTTCGACGAAGTGCGAGACGCGGCTCACGCCCTCGGGCAGCAGCGCATCGTTGGTCGACTTGATGTAGCCGTAGCCGGTTTCCGGTTTGGTGGCCGGTACGCCGAACAGCACCATTTCGCCACGCTCGGCGGCCACAGTGGCCAGGGCCAGGGCGCGTTGCAGGGCTTTCTGGTCTTCGATCACGTGGTCGGCCGGCAGCACCAGCATCAGCTCGTCGCGACCTTCGTTGACCAGCATCATCGCGGTCAGCGCCACGGCCGGTGCGGTGTTGCGCCCGAACGGTTCCATCAGGATGCGCTGGGCTTCGAGCTTACGGTTGGTCAACTGCTCGTTGACGATGAAACGGTGGTCTTTGTTGCAGACCACGATCGGCGTGTCCATGCCTTCGAACACCAGGCGCTCGAGGGTCTGCTGGAACAGGGTGTGTTCACCGGTCAGGGCCAGGAACTGTTTAGGGAATTGCTTGCGCGAAAGCGGCCAAAGACGTGAGCCACTACCACCTGACAAGATCACCGGAATCATGTTTGTTACTCCTTTGAAGCGAAATGGTTGTTAGAGCTACTGCGTTCTGTCGTTTCACTCTCTTGTTGTTGTTCCGTACCCGAATGACACCCCGATTCAGGGTGGGAGCGGGCTTGCTCGCGAAAGCGGTGGTTCAGCCAACATCAATGTTGAATGTGAGACCGTATTCGCGAGCAAGCCCGCTCCCACAGGGGTACAGCGTCAATCAGGTGAATTCATCAGCGGGTCGACACTGGGCGTTTCACCCACACTGGCGACAGGCTGCTGCCTGAACCGGTGACGTACAGCACGGCCGCTTCGCCGCGTTCCAGGGCCACAGGCTTGAGGTCGCCGACTTTCTTGTCGCCTTCGAACAGCGCCAGGGTCACCTTCACTGGGTTGATTTCACGCTCGCCACGACCTTTGGCCGCGACGTTCGGCACCACTTCGGTCTTGCCGTCGGCGGTCTTGAGGGTCAGTGCCTTGTCGGTGAGGTTCTGCACGCGGACCAGGGACTTCTGCTTGTTCTTGAACGGCGGTTCCTCGATCAGTTGAGGCTGGCCGCTGGCGTTGTTGACCAGGGTGTAATAGTGATCGGAGGCCAGTTTCACCGGTACGGTCTGGCTGCCGACCTTGGCGCTGTAGTCGCCACCGGGCATGAAGCTGAAGTCGCTGCTGGCCAAGGGAGCTACGTCGCTGATGTTGGTGCTGCCGACGGTGGCGCTGACTTCGGCGTTGCTGGCGTTGTACACCCGCACGAAGCTCGAGCCTTTTGGTGCGGTTGGGCCATACAGGGCTGAGTCACCACCGGCAAAGGCGGACAGTGAGAGGGCGCTCATGCTGGCGACGAGGGCAACGGCCTTGAAGGAGCGAGCAGCGAGACGGCGAGGAGTAGTGTTGAAAGTCATGGTGGACCTCTCTTTCAGTTTTGCGCCCGGTCGGGCGTCTCGGATGGGGTGTTGGCGGCTACGTTCTGTTGGCGCGCACCGGCTTGTTTGAGCTCTGCGACCCACTGTGGGTCGGCGTCGCCGATTTCGTTGTTCACGGGCAGATAACGTTCAGGGAACTCCCAGATCAGCACCTGTGGCGGGCTGTTCTTGAAGGCATCGCTCTTGAGGTAGCTGAGCATCGGCAGAATCGGGCCGTGGCCGTCTTCGGCGTAGTTCACGACGTCGCTGTGCAGGGCTTGCTTGAGTGCACCGACGAAGTTCCAGGTAGGGTTGGCGCTGTAGCTGGTGCCGATCAGGGCCACGGGCACCTGGGCGTCAGCGAACAGCGCGTCGTCGCCGGCCGGCTGGTCGTCGGCTTCGCGGGTATTGCGCTTGACCAGCGGTTCCTGGGCCGGCATCAGGTTTTCGAACAGCGGATCCAGGGGCAGGAACTGACGCAGGTCGCCCTTGTGGGTGATTTTCTCGGCAGGCTCGGTGACGAAGCGTTGCGGCTCGCCGTTGAGCGGTGATTTCTCGGCAATGGCCTTGGCCAGGTTCTCGGCAGCGACCTGGGCACCTTCCGGGGTCCAGTGGGTGTCGGTGCGCAGGAACACTTGCTGGCCGCTTTGCTTGGCCTGTTGCAGCGGGCCGAGCAGGTCAGGGGCGAGGATCTTGTCGGCCGCCACGCGAGCGTGGAAGTCCTGGTAAAGGTTGGTGTGAATGCTCGATGGCTTCTCGTCACCCAGGTGCTCCGGATACAGGCGCGCCTTGGCCGGTATGATCGCCATCACCAGGGTGATGCCCTGTTCCTTGAGCTTCTGGCGCACGCCTTCGACCAGCGCGTAGTTGCTTTGCAGGTTCAGCTCTTCGTTGACGATCGGGTTGAACTCTTCGTCGCTGTACAGCCACTGGTCGCGGCCCAGGACCACGCCTTTGCGGCCTTCGTTGAACAGCTTGTAGTCCAGCGCGGCCCAGATGTTGGTGCCCAGGCGCTTGATCGGGAACTCGTCGTCGTAGTGCGTTTCCACGGCCTTGGCCCAGCGCCCGTTGAGCACGGTCGCGTCGGGGTTGGTGTTGAAGCCGAAGAAGCTGCGCATCGACCACAGGCCCAGCGCTGTCAGGATCAGCATGAACAGTGCGACGTAAAAGATGCGTAATGAGCGGGTCATATTCAGATCCCTCAGAACTGGAAGTAAAGGAACGGCGAGAAGCTTTGCGCCGAGAGTTTGAGAATCGAGGCGATGAACAGCAGCAGTACCAGGGTGCGCATCACGTAGCGTGACCAGTCCACGGTCCAGTAGGCAGGTTGTACCTGGGCTTCGACACCCACGGTGTAGCCCGGTTCATGGATCGTCGATGGGTTGTCACCCGGTACGGCCTTGATCATCCCCGGTTGCGCGGTGGCCGGGCCGTTGGCCTCGGTGTTGACCTCAGGCTTGGTCTTGAGCGGCGGACGGTTGGTGTAGAAGTCCCGCAGGCCGAAGAAGGCGAGGGTGATGTAGGCCACCACCAGCGTAGCGATCTGCAGGCCGGTGAGGTTGGCGCGAGTCAGTTCCGACAGCGACCAGTCGCCGAAGCTGAACATGGCGCCGTACATGCGACCGGCCACGTGCAGGTTCTCGGCACGGAAAATCACCCAGCCCATGACCACCAGCAGGAAGGTCAGCGCCCAGCGGATCGGGTTGATGCTGCGTGGTGTGGTGTTGATGCCCACGGCCTTCTCGATGGCCAGCCAGATACCGTGCCAGGCACCCCAGATCACGTAGGTGATGTTCGCGCCGTGCCACAGACCACCGAGCAGCATGGTCAGGAACAGGTTGCGATAGGTCATCAACGTGCCTTTGCGGTTACCGCCCAGGGTGATGTAGAGGTAATCGCGCAGCCAGGTCGACAGGCTGATGTGCCAGCGGCGCCAGAACTCGGTGATCGACTGGCTGATGTAGGGCTGCTTGAAGTTTTCCATGAAACGGAAACCCATCATCAGGCCCAGGCCGATGGCCATGTCGCTGTAGCCGGAGAAGTCGAAGTACAGCTGCGCGGTGTAGGCCAGGGCGCCGAGCCAGGCATCGCCCGTGGTCGGGTTTTGCAAGGCGAAGCAATGGTCGGCCACGACTGCCAGGGTGTCGGCGATGAACACTTTCTTGATGAAGCCCTGCATGAAGCGGGTGCAGCCTTCGGAGAACTTGTCCAGGGTGTGGGTACGGTTGTTGAACTGGTCGGCCAGGTCGCGGAAACGCAACACGGGGCCGGCGATCAGGTGCGGGAAAATCGCCACGAACGCCGCGAAGTCGATCAGGTTGCGGGTGGCCGGCGTGTCACCGCGATAGACGTCGATGATGTAGCTGATGGACTCGAAGATGTAGAACGAGATCCCGATCGGCAACAGCACGTGGGTCAGGATGAACGGGTTGAGACCGAAGCCGGTGATGATTGCGTTGAGGCTGTCCACGCCGAAGTTGGCGTACTTGAAGTAGCCCAGGATGGCCAAGTCCACGCCCACGCCGAGCAACAGCCAGCGCTGGGCCGGTTTGGTGCGCACACCGGCGGCGCCGACTTTCAGGCCGATCCAGTAGTTCCACAGGGTCACGCCGGCGAACAGCGCCAGGAAGTCCACCCGCCACCAGGCGTAGAACACGTAGCTGGCGATCAGCAGCAGCAGGTTGCGGTAGCGTTGCCCGCTCAAGTAGTACAAGCCGAGAAAGATCGGCAGGAACAGGAACAGGAACACATTGGATGAAAATACCATCCCGATCTCTCCATGTTGAATCAACAGTCAAGGGCCAGAGCCCCCCCAAACCCCCCCATGAAAACCGGGGGGCTTCATTACATTCGAAACAGACCCAACTCCCCTTGTGGGAGCGAGCCTGCTCGCGATGACGGTGTATCAGTCGACATCCTTGGCGAATGTCAGACCGCTATCGCGAGCAGGTTTCCCTGTCGGCAGGGTGAGTGATGTCAGCTTCCTTTTTCGCCTTTCTCCCGTGACGGGTCATACACCTTGGTCAAGTCCCCGCCGAGGCGGAAAGTCTTGAACGGTTGCATCTCGTGCTTGCGCTCCAGCACGTCCTCGGAACAGGTGTAGAGGCTGCAGAACGGTTCGAGCCAGGCGAATTTCGAATCGATCTTCAGGTCCTTCATGTCCTGCTCGTCGCCGTTCTTCTCTTCGAAGATGTCCGGGTCTTTCACCCCGGCCAGCACCCGATCACCCAGTCGCTTGAGGGCACCGTTGTTTTCCTGGCGCAGGTCCACGCCGTTGACCTGGGCGAAACTGGCGATCATCGCCAGCGGCGGCAACGCGTAGTTGTGGTAGGACAGGGCCCGTTGCTTGCGCTTGAGTTCGTTGGGCAGGAAACCGTCCGCATCGACCTGGTTGACGCCGACCTTGTATTCCTTGACGGCCCAATCGAACAGGTCGCGGCGGTTGGTTGCCACGGCCGTCGCCATCACCGACCAGGCGGCCCAGTAGGAGTGGTTGTTGGTCTTGTCCAGCGGCAGGTTGTCCCAGTCGCTGACCACCTGATCGGCCATCCGGCTGAACCAGCCTTCGATCAGTTGCGCCTGCTCCTGGTGATTGGCCAGCGGGCGGGACTCGGAGAACTTCAGGCGTACATAGGCCGAAGCCATGCTGCCCAGTGCCCATTTGCGCATGGACTTGCCGGTGTGGTTGAAGTCCTTGGACATCAGTGCGTCGGCCTGGGCCCACGCGGTCAGCCAGTTGAGGGTGCATTCCAATTGTTCGGGACGACCGTCACGCATGAATTGCATCACTTGCTTGCTGACACCACGCTCGATCTTGGTGATGTCGGCGGTGCTGTCACGGAAGGCTTTTTCCGACTGCACGTTCAGGGTCGCGCGGGCCTTGTCGGAGCCCTCGTACTTGCTGCGAAATTGCAGGGAGCCGGTGTAGGGCGTCGGTGTGGCATCGCAACCTTGGGCGGCTTCGCCCACCTTGACCTTTTCGATCGGTGCGAAGTAACCCTGTGGCGGACGCAGCGGCGCCGCCGCCTGCGTGGCCCCGGCGAACATCGCCAGGGTTAGCAGGGATGGCGCCAGCAGCGTTTTCAACGTTCGGGTGCGCATGGTTCTAGTCATGAGACGAGACCTCATTGTCCGATTTGAGCCGTTTGTTCGGCTTGCGGAGATACGTTGCGTTTGCAGATTTTCGCTTCCACTTGCTGTGGCTCCTTACCGGCTTCAGGTCCCTGGACTTCTACAGCCAGCAGGTTCTGGGAAGCCCAGTCCTCATCAGTGCGCAATTGGAAGGCGAAACGTCCGTCGGTTTCCGAGGTATCCGGTTTTTCGATCTTGATATCCTCGTGGCGCCCATTCATGTACCAGAGGGTGGCTTGCAAGGTTTTCACCGAGGTGTCGGCGAAGCGGATGTCGACTTGGTGGCTGCCGTTACGCAGGTCCATGTTCTCGCTATTGACCATCAATTCGTTCTTGCCCGGCTTGAGGGCAGTCTTGCTGCTCATCTGGGCCGGCTTGCCTTCGCAAGCGTTGTTGTCCAGCAGCGCCATCATCTGGCGGTAGATGGTTTCCTGGTCCAGGCGATACAGCGGCGAGAATTCCCAGATGAGGATTTTCGGCGGGTTCTTCTGGAACTCTTCGCTGCCCAGGTACTGGATCATCGCGCCTTCCAGACCGCCGCCAGGGAAGGCGACGTTGAGGATATCGGCGCCGATGGCTTCTTCCAGGAAACCGGCAAAGTTGTAGTTCTTGCCGCTGTGACTGGTGCCCACGAGGGTGATCTGCGGGTTGCCGGAATCGCCGAACAGGTCGCCGTCGCCAGCCTCGCCCTTGGGTTCGGTGGTGAACTGGTCCATGTACTGGATCGCATAGCTGGTGCCGCACAGTTGCCCGGCCATGTTGTGCAGGGTGCCGGTCTTGCCCATGCGGCCGGACTTCTTGGTCTCGAACTCACGCTTGGGAATGTCGGCGAAGGCCGGGATCTGCTTGACCTTCTCGGCGACGATCTTGGCCGTGCGCTGGGCGCCGTACGGGGTCCAGTGTTGGTCGCCACGGAAATAGAAATCGTGGGCCGGCAGGGTTTCCGGCAGGTTCTCGTTGGTCAGCGGCGACAGGTCCGGCACCACATAACCCATCTGGGCGAAACGACCGAGCATGGTTTTGTAGTTGGTCAGGGCTTTCTCGTAGTCGAAAGCGGCCTTTTCCTGTGGGTTGAGCTTGTTGCGGTTCACCAGGCCCCGGGTTGGCTGGTAGACGATCACCAGCTCGACGCCTTTGGCCTTGAACGCATCGTGCAACTGCTGCATGCGCTTGTAGCCGGCCGGGGTGGTGTTGAATTCGGTACGCAGGTCTTCCTGGGTCCGGAACAGCCAGTCACCCTGGGCTTGTACCAGCGTGGTGAAGTTCTGCTGGTAGCGCGTGGTGTAGTTCTTCGGATCGTGGGCTGCAGGGCAGAGGTTGCAGCACGGTTCGGCCGTGAAGGTCGGGGCCTTGATTTCATCGGCGCGGGCGCCGCTAGCGGCGGCGAGAATGCCGGCAGTCAGGGCGGACAGGCCCAGGAGTTTGATCATTTGTGGGTTCATAAAGGTCATCCTCAGTCCCGCATTTCGGTCTGGCGTTCGACAGGGTCGATCAGCACGGCTTTCTGCTGGCGCACCAGCAGGTCGAGAATTTCATCCTGGCGCTCGCCAAGGATCCCCGTGAAGCTGATGCCGCTGGATTTGGTCGGCGCGAGCATGGACACGCGGTACAACTCGACGCTCAACGGCGAGTCGATGGACAGCGGGCCGCTGCCGTTGGCAGCCAGTTCGCCGCCGACCACGATCAGCGAGACTTCGGCGTCGAACGGGTCGAGCTTGATGTCCCGGTCGGTATCGGACAGGTCCTTGATGTGACCGTAGATACCGGTCAGGCCGTTGGCCATGGATACGTTTTCGTAGAGGCGGATGTTCACGCTGTTACGAATGCGGATGCCGTGGCGTTGGTTGCTGATCACTTTGTTGCCCCACAGCAGGTTGTCAGCACTCTCATAGAGCGTGATGCCGTCGGTGTGGTTCTTGTAGATCTCGTTGTAGGCGATCAGGTTGTTCACACTGTTACGGTCGATCACCAGGCCCGAGAGTTTGTTGTCGTAGCTGCGGTTGTTGAAAATGAAGCTGTCGTTGACCTCACGGGAAATAATGATCCCGTGTTTCTTCTTGGTCCCGTAGACGGTGTTGTCGGCGATGATCAGCCGATGGGAACGGTCGTGGGGGTCGATGCCGTAGACGATGTTGTCTTTGTAGGTATTGCCCTTGACCACGAAGTCGCGGGTCTCGTAGCAGTAGAAGCCGTACCACATGTCCGAGAACTCCGAACCGATGATCCAGCCAGTCGGTTCTGGACGCTTGAGGACCTTGGCCATGTTCGGCGTGTACTGGGAAATACTCACCCCGTACGACTTACTGTTGGCGTAGCCGAAGCTGGCCATCTTGGTGTTGACGACGTAGGTCTCGGTGCCGCCCCAGGCTAGCAGGAACGGCCGGAACTCCTTGGGCGAGCGGAACGTGGCGGGGCCATTGTCCTTTTCACGCCAGCCGGTGACCTTGGTGTCGCGAATGAACATCTGGCCATCGTTGACCAGGAACGCACCGCCCTCCTGGGACAGGCGCAGTTCCTGGGTCTGTTTGTCGATTTCCAGGATGCCTTTCTGGCCGACCACGATCGGAATCTTCGCCAGGTAGACACCCGGCGAAGTCTGGATGATGTACTTGGGCTGTTTCTTGGCCAGTTCCTTGAGGTTCATGTAGCCATCGTCGACGAAGATGGCCTGTGGGATGCCGTGCTGACGCACCACCCACTCGGCCATCTTGTTGTCGCCGCCGATGAAGTCCTTCAAGGCGTTTTCCTGCATCATCCGACGTACGCTGACTTTGCCTGGCTTGGTCCGCACGATTTTTGCCGCGACCGCTTCGGCGGTGTAGCCGGAGAGGTCGGGCAGGGTCGGCTTGGCCAGTTCCAGTGGCGCGGTCGGCGCACTGTTGACGGTGTAGGTCTTGGCTCGTTGCAGTTCTTTGACCACTTTGCCCGGCTTGACCACCGGTTCAACGTTGGCGAACGCCGGCGAGCCGGCCAGCAGCATCGCTGCGACCAACAGGCTGATCGAACCTTTCATCGCCTGGCTGTTCCTGAGGTAGCGGTTCATTTCGGGCACTCCCATGGCCATTCGCATCAGAAGCGCCAGATCACGTCGACAAAGGCGCGATGCATGTACGAATCGACCTCTTTGCCGTAGGCGTCGCCTGGCTTGAACACGCCGCCACGAAAGCGCACCAGCGCCGACGGCTCATCAATTGATTGACTCAGCGCGGCCGGCAGCAGGCCTTGCTTGAAGTACTTGGTGACCACCAGGTCGACTTCCTGGCCCAGGTCCTTGTTACCGTCACGCAGCGGCAGGGACGAGGTGGACAGAATCGCGCCCGTCACGTCGTCGGTGTTGTTTTCCACGGCGTTGATGCCGTTGCTGCCCACCGGCTTGTTGCCGTCCACGCGCCAGAACTTGTGGTACACCAGGCTGGCGTCGTATTCGTCACGCAGTTGCCAGGAACCGAACAGGCTGGCGCTCTGGGTGTTGGCCATTTCGCCACGGAACGCTTCGCCGAAACGGTGCACGCGCGAGCGGGTGCCGGTGAAGTTCGAGCGGTTGCTTTGCAGGCCGTTCTGTTCGTAGTCCTCGCTGGCACGGGCATAGGCCGCGCCGACTTGCCATTGCGGGTCCAGACGCAGGCGGATACCCAGGTCGGTGGCCCAGCCATCGACGTCATCGCTGTGCTTGGCTTGCGCCGGGCGCGTACCGTCGGCGTTGAGCGGGTTGACGGTGTCACGATCACCGGTCATGCCGGTCAGGCTCGCCCAGTAGTTGACGGTGTTGGTGTTGCGCCAGTTGTAGGCGTCGCTGTTGGCTTCCAGGCCCAGCCAGGTCAAGTCACCGTTCTGGGTCTTGTCCAGGGTGTCGGTGGGTTCGCCCGGGGTCGGGTAATCGAGGCTGCCGCTGTCGTGGGAATGGTGGGCACGGATACCGGCCCACTGGCCGGGCATCCACTGGTAACCCACGTCGCCGTAGACGTGCAGGCGGTCCTTGTCCTTGGGGGACAATTCTTTCAGGTCGGTGCGGTATTCGCTGAAACGTTCGGCGACGCCGAGGTTGGCGCGCAGCAGCGTGGTGTCGAAGGTCCAGTTCAGGGCTTCGATGTTGGTGTCGCGCCATTGACCGTCGTCATTGCGCAGGCGCTGGCGACCGAACTTCAACTGCTCGCCTGGGTAAGGGGTCAGGCCACGGTAGCCAATCCAGAACTCGCGCATGGCCAGGTAGCTTTTCTTGGCTTCGCGATCGCCGCTGTCGGTTTCCTGGGTGCTGCCATCGGACTGTTGCAGGGTGTCGGTCTCGATGATATCGCTGGACGTCACGGCCTGGGCCATGGCGTAGGCGCTCCAGGCACCGCTTTCGCTTTCGCCGTAGACCCACGGACGCAAATCCAGGCCGACACCGTTGACGTCGCCACCGCTCTGGGTACCGAGGTCACGGTCATCTTCGGACTGGCCGGTGATCTTCACTTCCAGGCCGAAGTTCTTGGTATCGGTCAGGGCCGCCAGGGTCGGGCAGGACCACAGCAGGGCACAGGTCAGGCCAATTCCGGCCTGCACAAAAGGATTGAGCTTCAAAGGCTTCATAGAGGTTCCTCGCCGTCATCTTCTTTTAGGGCTTGCAGTTCCAGCGTATCGGGGCTCATCGAGCCGCGAATGGCCTGCTCTTGTTGTAGCAGGCGTTGGGCTTGTGCAAGTTGTTGCGGCGGTAATTGTGTTTCGAGGGTCTGGGCAAGTTCGATCGCTTGCGGGGTGTTCTGCGCCTTGGCCAACTGGCTGAAGACATAGGCGTTGACCGGGTTGGGCTTGGTGCCCTTGCCCTGGGAGAACAGCTGGGCAATGGCGAAATCGGCGCTGTTCTGGCCGTTGCGGGCGGCCTTGAGCAGGTGGTCCAGGGCTTTTTGCGGGTACACCTGGCCCAGATAACCGCGGCGATAGATCTGGCCGAGGTAGTAGTCGGCGGCCACTTCGCGGCCAACGGCTTTCTGGAAATGCTCCTCGGCGACCTTGGCATCGGCCGGAACCCACTTGCCTTCGTAGTAGAGCTTGCCCAGCAACAGCTCGGCGCGAGGCTGGTCGGCGGCGCGGCCGTTTTCCAGGTACTGCATCATCTTGTCGACGTCACCCAGTTCCGGGAAGTCGTAGAGCAACTGCGCCAGGCTGACCCAGGCAGCGGGGTAGCCAGGGGCGATGCCTTCGAGCAACGACTGGGCGGTCTTTTCATCGGTCTTGCCCAGGCTGGCATCGGCCAGGACACGGGCGACACTGTCCACGCGCTGGGCGGACACGACGCCACGGGCGTGACCGTCCTGCATCTGCTTGAGCAACGCGGCCTGCTGTTCCGGCTGGCCGCGTTTCTGATAGACCGTGGCCAGTTCGACGTAGCAAATGTCCGTGGTCGCCAGCGCGGCCTTGCAGACCTTCTCGACTTCGTCCAGGTGCTGGTCGTAGGTGCCCTGGGTGCGATAGAGCAGAATCTGCGCCAGGCCCGCTTCCGGGTAGCCGGCGCTGCGCCATTGGCTGATCTGCTGCTGGGCGTTGACGTTCGGGAAACTGTGGGGGTATTGCAGGTACAGCATCGCCAGCGGGATCAGGGTGTTGCCTTCACCGTTGGCGAAGGCTTTTTTCAACAGACCTTCGGCTTCGTGTTTTTCCGCTTCGGTGGAGCCCGGCTTGGCCACCAGCAGGCGACCCAGGCGCGCCTGGGCCCGGGGCGAGATATCGGCCGCAGCGCGATAGGTCGCCTCGGCTTTTTTCATCTGCTCCGGATCACGGCTGTCCACCTGGATATCGGCCAGGCCGACCTGGGCTTCGCTGTAGCCCAGGTCTGCCAGTTGCTGATAGTTCTGCTGCGCCAGCGCCGTGTCGCCGCGCTTGAGGGCTTCGTTGGCCAGGCGTTGATCGGGCAGGCCGGCGCAACCGGCCAGGCTGACGGCCAATGCCAGGGCACAGAGTGTTCCCATGTGGGAACGAGCTTGCGGCATATCATCCTGACCGCGTTGATCCTTTCGCGAGCAAGCTCGCTCCCACAGGGTCTGTGGGGTGTTAAGGATTTTTATAATGGTCACGGGCATATCCTCGACTTAAAGACCGACGGCCATGGCTTTGTCGATCAGCCAGTTCAGGTTCGGGCCACGGTCGCTGGTGACTTCTACCGGACGGCCGGCCAGCGAGCTGTCCAGGGGTTCGTCAGGTTGGATCAACACACGGATATCGGAAGACAGGTCGGCACTTTTCAGGCTGGTGCTGCTGACGATCTTGCCGGTACGGGTGCCTTCTTCGCCGGCGACCTGGAAGTTGACCGGCGTACCTGGGCGCACGTCGCCGAACTGGCGATAGGAGAAGCGCGCCTCGACGTTGGCTTCGGTGCCCCGTGGAACCAGTTGGAAGATCACATCGCCCTTGCTGGCGTACTGGCCGTTGGCGACCAGTTGCTGGGCCACGATGCAGTCGCACGGAGAGGTCAGGGTGCCGGTCATTTGCTTGCCGAACAGCTCCTCGACCTTGGCTGGCTGCAACTGGTTGTCATCCAGGTGACCCTTGAGCACATCGAGCATGCTGGTGCTGAAGGTCGCCAGCGGGGCGCCTTTGGCGGCCACACCGTCGGCCTTGACCAGGCTCTGCACGGTGCCGTCGCGCGGCATGGTGATGGCCGTGCCCGGTACGTTCACCAGGCCCGCCTGGGCGTGGCTGACGAAGTACATGCCGTACACCGATTTGAAGATGAAGCCGAATGCCGCCAGGCCGACGAGGAAAATCGCCAGGCTGAAGGTCACGGCCCGCAGGCGGCCCAGGGCGCTCATGCCGCCGGTTTGGTCCTTCTGCTTGCGCGCCTTGGTGAAGTTGTCGCGCTGCAGAGTCGCCAGTACGTCGCCGACGCCGACGATGTCACCGGCCAGGTGCGAAGTGATGATGTGGCGCAGTGTCGAGATGTCCCGAGGCTCCAGGTTCTGGAACTGGCAACCGGTACGACCGGTCTCGCGGTCGTAGGAGCGGATCTGCAGTTCCACGTCCATGGCCAGGCCAAGGTTGTCGATCACGAACTGCAGGCGGCCCTTATAGGACTCCCCGACCTTGAGCGGCATCTGGCCGGCATTGAAGCTCAGGCCACCGGCGGACAGGTCCAGGACCTTGACTTCCATGGGCGTACGGTCGGGGCCGAAGAAGCGCAACTTGGCCGGGATTTTCACTCGGGCGTGTTGGCGCTGGGCTTCGGATTCATGCACTACGTTGACATTCACGGCGGTGTTCATAGGGGCGATTTCCTAGTTAATTCATTCAAGTCCGGTCAGACCATCGTCAGCAGCACGGCGACAAAAATGCTACCGGCGGAGAAGGTCATGGTCCGAGACGACCAAGTGTTGAACCAACGTTGAAAGCTGGCGAGATCACGGGTCAGTGAGGTGGGCTGGCGGGTCCAGGACTGCTGGTCAAGGCGGAAGAACACGTAGATCTTCACCAACGCGCCGACGATCTGGTTGTAATAAAGAATCGCCGGGTAGGCAGGGCCGATCTTGTGTCCGGAGCACGACAGCAGCAAAGTCAGGATCAACCGGGTGATGCCGATCCATAGCAGGTACACCAGGATGAACGCGGTGCCGTACTTGAAGCTGGCGATCAGTGCCACGGTCAGGCCCAGCAGCGAGGTCCACATCGACACGCGCTGGTCGAACAGCACCACCGAGGTAAACAGGCCCAAACGCCTCATGCCCAGGCCAAGTGCCCGGGAGTTTTGCCGCAGGTTGTTGCCGTACCATCGGAACATCAGCTTGCGACTGGCCTTGATGAAGCTCTTTTCCGGCGGGTGCTCAACAGTGTTGATTGCCGCGTCAGGCACATAGAATGTGTCGTAGCCCAGTCGCATCAGGCTGAACCAGCTCGACTTGTCATCACCGGTGAGGAACTTGAAGCGACCCAGGCGCCAGTGTTGCAGCGAGTCGCTTTCCACGTCGGCGATGAAGTCCGGGTTGGTCACCACGGTGGCGCGGAACACCGACATACGGCCGGTCATGGTCAGCACGCGCTTGGACAAGGCCATGGAGCACATGTTGATGTGCCGCTGAGCGAAGCGCAGTTTGTGCCACTCGCTCATGATGTAGCCGCCGCGCACTTCGCAGAACTCGTTGGTGGTCAGGCCGCCGACGTTGCCGAACAGCTGGAACCACGGCACGGTCTTGCGTACGACGCCTTCGGCGAGCACGGTGTCGCCGTCGATCACCGCAACCACGGCGCGGTCGTCCGGCAAGTGACGGGAGATGGCGCGGAAGCCGTAGGCCAGGCCGTCACGCTTGCCAGTGCCGGGAATGCGCACGAAGTCCAGCTTGACCCGCTCTGGCGGGTTCATGCGGGCCCAGAGGCTCTTGACCAGCAGTTCGTCGGACATTTCCACGATGGAGCAGACCACGGTGGTGGGCAGCTCGCAGTCGATGGCTTCGCGGATTACCGAGCCATACACCTGGGCAGTGGTCAGCGCATCGATCCGGAAGCTGGTGACCATCAGGTACACGTGGGACGGATCCGCCGCCTTGCCCAGCTTGCGTACCTTGCGGCGCAGGTGTGGGTAGACGATGTACAGGAAGATCATGCCGCGCACGAAATGCGTTGCTCCCATGGAGTAACGCCAGATGCCCACGGCGCCGATCAGGAAGATGAAATCCTTGGATTCGGAGTCGAACGTGGACGTGGGCAGCGCCATGGCGATGCCCATCAATAAACTCAAGTAAAACAGCCAACCGGCGGCCTGAAGCAGGCCGTGCTTTAGCCTGTGCATAATCTGCATCCGTCTCTATCTCGGGCGGGCCTTGTGGGCGGCCCGATGGGTTAAGGCAGGCGAAAGGCCGGCCGGGGCATGCCCCGGCCGGCAAACAGACTTACCAGCAGATGCCTTCGGTCCGGCCACTCGGGTTGGTGGCCTTGGACATGAAGCCGACCAGGTCGATGACCTGCTTGCCTTCCGGTACGTTTTCGGTCAGCGCGCGGAACTTCTCGTCGCGGTTACCCAGGATGATGATGTCGGAGCTGTCGATCACCGAGTCGAAGTCGGCGTTGAGCAAGGACGAGACGTGAGGAATCTTCGACTCGATGTAATCCTTGTTCGCACCGTGGACGCGAGCGTATTCGACGTTGCTGTCGTAGATCTTCAGGTCGAAACCCTTGCCGATCAGCATTTCCGCCAGTTCCACCAATGGGCTTTCACGCAGGTCGTCGGTACCGGCCTTGAAGCTCAGGCCCAGCAGGGCGACTTTGCGCTTGTCGTGGCTGGAAACGATGTCGAAGGCGTTCTGCACCTGGGATTCGTTGCTGCGCATCAGCGAGTTGAGCAGCGGCGCTTCCACGTCCAGGGAACCGGCGCGGTAGGTCAGGGCACGAACGTCCTTGGGCAGGCAGGAGCCGCCGAAGGCGAAGCCTGGGCGCATGTAGTACTGGGACAGGTTCAGGGTCTTGTCCTGGCAGACCACGTCCATCACTTCACGGCCATCGACGCCGACAGCCTTGGCGATGTTGCCGATCTCGTTGGCGAAGGTCACCTTGGTGGCGTGCCACACGTTGCAGGTGTA
The DNA here is from genome assembly GCF_058148565.1 of Pseudomonas sp. DF11. Lineage (NCBI taxonomy): Bacteria > Pseudomonadati > Pseudomonadota > Gammaproteobacteria > Pseudomonadales > Pseudomonadaceae > Pseudomonas > Pseudomonas sp. DF11. The sequence continues at coordinate 119,654 of NZ_JBYVYN010000007.1, read as the reverse complement.
CTTGATCATCTCGGCGACGGCGATGTCCTTGCGGATGATCGGTGCGTCGAGCTCTTCGTACAGCGATTGCAGAACGTCGCCAGAGGCTTTGTCGAACTCACCGATAACGGTCATCGGCGGCTGGTCGTAGTCTTTGATCGCGGTGCTTTCGCGCAGGAACTCAGGGTTGACCGCGACACCGAAATCAACGCCGGCTTTCTTGCCGGAGCAGTCTTCCAGGATCGGGATGACAACGTTTGCCACAGTGCCCGGCAATACGGTGCTGCGAACCACGATGGTGTGGCGGGTGGTCTTGTCACGCAGGACAAAACCGATCTCGCGGCACACCGCTTCGATGTAGTTCAGTTCCAGGTCGCCGTTCTTTTTGCTGGGCGTACCGACACAAATCATCGACAGGTCAGTATCGCGAATTGCCTCGGCGAAGTTGGTCGTACCGCGCAGTCGGCCTGTTTGAATGCCTTGCGCCAATAGCTCGCCAAGACCAGGTTCAACGATCGGCGATTTGCCGGCGTTGATCATGTCGATTTTGTCTTTGGCGACATCCACGCCAACTACATCATGGCCCCGTGCAGACAGGCAACCGGCACATACTGCACCGACGTAACCCAAACCAAATATGCTAATGCGCATCGCATTTACCTCTGTTTTTCACGCCATTAAATGGCCGGAGTTAATAGTGTTCAGCGGTCATAGTGCACTCGGAAGTGTGGAATGCAGGCGCCACAATGCCGTGTGCAGGCATACTAAGTTCCGAGTGTCTAAATAATTGCACTCAAGTTGTGCGCAAAGCGGCCTAGTTTGTTATGACCTGCCCTGTTATGCAGCCAGTTCCCGTTTTCAGGAACGCTCGTGCAAAAATCCTTCACTTCCGATCCCTGGCAAAAAGCCCACAAAATCAGAAGCTTGTGTGCTCGGGTGAGCACGTTGTAGGGGCGCAGCCTTGGCCTTGTAGGGGATAGTAATGGTGCGTTATCTCCTGTCCTTTATAAGATGGATCCAAATAGGCGACCGTTTCACTAAATTGCCATGACAACTTGGTTACTTGGATCGACGGCCTATGTAAGTCATCTCTTACACGCACGGCGAGAATCGTTACGGGTGGTATGAGCCGTGCAATTTCACATAGTTCCGATCCGCTCATCGCGATTTTCGAAATTTTTCGAAATATTATCGAAGATGGCACTGCTCTCAATATGATGGCACTTGCCGTTTCGTCCTTTATTAATGGGCAGTTAGGTGGCTGAGATATTTTTGTGCCACTACCGATGAAAAAAATCGGTGCCACTACGCAAAAAACTGACGAGTGTCGAGTGAAAGAAAAGTTAGCGAGAGAGTGGGGCGGCTTATTGACGCCATGAAACTGGCGAAGTGGGCGAGGAAGTAAGATGACAATCGGGGGTTGATTGAAGCCCCCGATCAGGAGGCGATATAAGGTTATGCCTTAATCGGGGGCATGATCACGTAGGAAAACCAGTTTGTCCCGGCTCGACTGTTGTGCGTTGAAGCGATAGCCCTGCACATCGAATTGGCTAAGTGCCGCAGGGTCGTTGATCCGTTCCTGAATCACGAAACGGCTCATCAGTCCCCGGGCTTTCTTGGCGTAGAAACTGATGATTTTGTACTGGCCATTTTTCAGGTCGCGGAATTCGGTATCGATGACGCGCGCTTTCAGTGCGCTGCGCTTGACCGCCGAGAAGTACTCATTGGACGCCAGGTTCAACAGGACGTCATCGCCTTGTTCGGCCAGGGCTTCGTTCAGCCATTCGCTAATGCGTGTACCCCAGAAAGCGTAAAGGTCCTTGCCCCGGGCATTGGCCAGCTTCGTGCCCATTTCCAGGCGATAGGGTTGCATCAGATCCAATGGCCGCAGCAGGCCATAGAGGCCGGAAAGCATGCGCAGGTGTTGCTGGGCGTAGTCGAAATCGGCTTCGTCAAAGCTTTGCGCATCCAGGCCCGTGTACACGTCGCCCTTGAAGGCCAGCAACGCCTGCTTGGCGTTGGCCGGGGTGAACGCCGGCGTCCAACTGCCGAATCGTGCGGCATTGAGGCCGCCGATCTTGTCGGAGACGTGCATCAGCTCGCTGATCTGTGCCGGCGAGAGTTCGCGCAACTGTTCGATCAACTCCTGGGAATGATCCAGGTACTGCGGCTGGGTAAAACGCTCGGTGGCCGGCGGTGTTTCGTAATCGAGGGTCTTGGCGGGGGAAATCACCATCAGCATGCAATCGTCTCCTTGAGGGTGCGGCGATTCTAGGGGGTTGTCCGGGTGGACTCCAGCTATTGGGGTGATAGGTGATGGATGGGCGAATATTGACGGGCATGGTGAGGGTGCTGTGGGAGTTGTGGGAGCAAAGCGTGCTCGCGATTGCGGCAATTCGATTCTGAAGGGTCGCGTCGCTGCCATCGCGGGCAAGGCTTGCTCCCACAGAATTCCCTGACCACAAGGGGATTACACCAGGATCGGCTATGATGCCGCGCGGGTTTCGTTATGGAGACATCCCTTTTGCGTATCGCTCTTCTGTTATCGGCCTGGCTGTTGAGCCTGGGCGCCATTGCCGCGCCCAACGATGTCGCCACCCTGGATCGCAGCGCCTGGCCGGAACAACTCACCAGCCCGACGCTGTTCGATGTGGCCTCGCGGGCCGAAATCCTGATGTTCGCCCGGGTCTTGCTGGACGTCGATGCCATGGACGAAATCGCGCTCAAGCAATACCTGGGGCTGCGCACGGTCAATATGGCCTCGATCGACGCGCTTCGCGCCCGGCTGTGGCAGCGCTTGCTGGCCAGTTACAACTTTGCCCAGCGCAGCTGCGATCAGGACGCTTCCTTCTGTTACCTGGTCGAGGACATGGCGACCCTGCGCGAAGAAGCGCGCCGGTTCCATCTGGACGACGACTCCTATTACATCAAGTGGGCCGCGCCGAGCCAGATCTTTCATACCCAATACCGCGATGAACTGCTGCGTAAAGCCGCGCTTTTTCCGCAGACCAGCAGCGAAATCGAACGTTTCGGCGATTACGAGCGCAACGGCGAGGAGATGAACGACCGCCTGTTCCTGCTGACCTTCGACAGCGCCGCCAACGTTGCGCCGGACAACACCCCGTGGCTGACCGACTACCTGCGCAAGGCCAACATGAATGGCACCTTCTTCGTGCTGGGCAAGGACATCCAGGCGCGGTTGGAAGAGCGCTCGGTCAACAATCTCCAGGCGTTGTATTCGGGACAATGCGTGGGCGTGCAGGGCTGGGAGTTCCGCTCCCATAGCCATTGGCAGGACTGGCAAGACTCGGTCCGGCGCAGTGTCGAGCTGGTCAAGGGCAAGCTACCGGAAAATTACGTGCCGCTGTTCCGCCCGCCCCAAGGCCAGCGTCGTGGCGATGCGCAAGCGTTCTTCCGGCAGCAGGGCTTGCAAGTGGCGCTATGGGACATCGACCCCCTGGACAGCAACAGTCGGCTCAAGCCTGAGCAAAGCGCCCAGCGCGCACTGACCCTGATGCTGCTGTGGCGCCACGGGGTGATCAATTTCAATGCCAAGCAGGACGGGGTGAAAACGGCGTTGCCCTGGCTCATGACGCAGACGGCGCAAAGCGGGATCGGTTGGGCGGAGTGCCAGGAAGCGTTTCGCTGAAACCTGCAAAGGCCCGGAAACATTGGGGGAGGAGGAAAAAACGGCGCACATTCATGACAACCGGACTTCCGACTTTAACGGCGCAACGGCGGTACGCCAAGGGTTATTCGTCACTCTGAAAAATAAACTTCAAAAAAGCGTCAAAGTGCTTTTTCCTGTCATGGTTTTTGGAGTATCAAGAAGTCAGACCGCCGAAACCTGCAACACAGGTGGCGTCTTCCAAGACCCAGATTGTGTGCAGTTCACCTGAAAATCCTCGCGGGTGAATTCGGTGGCTACCTCGAGGCGCAGCACTGTCACGGTATTGCGTCGAATGGCCCCCACATAGGTGACCGAGTATGGATGACCACGGACGTAGCCTTTCCTCCAACCAGCCAATCCTCTATGTACTCGATACCAACGTATTGATCCACGATCCAAACGCACTCCTGAACTTCGAAGAACACCACGTTGCCATCCCGATGACCGTGCTCGAGGAGCTGGACAAGCTCAAGAGCGGGCACCACAGCGTTGCGGCCGAATGCCGGCAGGCGATCCGCCTGATCGACAAGACCCTGGGCGATGCCTCCCCTGAGGATGTAGAGCTTGGCGTGCCGATCCAGCGTGGCAAAAGTGGTCCCAAGGGCCTGCTTTCGATTTTGATGAGCAAGCGCACCGAACCCAACCTGGTGCTGCCTGAACACCTGAACGACAACATCATCATCAACCAGTTGATCGACCTGCACGCGCGCACCAAGGATCAAGCCGTGGTGCTGGTGACCAAAGACATCAACATGCGCCTCAAGGCCCGCGCCTGCGGGATCGCGGCGGAGGACTACAGCACCGACCAACTGGTCGACGACGTCTCGCTGTTGCCCAACGGCTACCACACCATGACTGGCTCCTTCTGGGACCGTGTGAGCAAGGTCGAGACCCGCCAGGACCATGGTCGCACCTGGCACCAGGTGCAACTGATCGACAACCTGCCGGCTGTACACATCAACGAATTCATCATCGACGAACAAGGATTCGTCGGCTGGATCAAGGAAATCCAGGTCGACAAGCTGCTGATCCTCGACCTGCACCAGGAACCTTTGCTGCACCAGGAAGCCTGGGGTCTCAAGCCTCGCGACATCTACCAGAGCCTGGCCCTGTTCGCCTTGCTCGACCCGGATATCCACCTGGTCAACCTGTCCGGCGCCGCCGGTTCCGGCAAGACCATTCTGGCCCTGGCCGCCGCCATCGAGCAGACCATGGTCAGCAAACGCTACCGGCGCATCATCGCCACCCGCAGCGTGCAGGGCCTGGACCAGGAGATCGGTTTCCTGCCCGGCACCGAAGCGGAGAAAATGGAGCCGTGGCTGGGGGCGATCACCGACAACCTCGAAGCCTTGCACATGGATGACGAAAGCACCCATGGCAGCGTCGACTACATCCTCAGCAAAGTGCCGTTGCAGTTCAAATCCCTCAACTACATTCGCGGGCGCAGCTTCCAGCAGAGCCTGATCCTGATCGACGAATGCCAGAACCTCACCCCGCACCAGATGAAAACCATCATCACCCGTGCCGGCGCCGGTTCCAAAGTGGTGTGCCTGGGTAACCTGGCGCAGATCGACACCCCTTACCTGTCCGCGACCAGCTCCGGGCTGACCTACCTGACCGAACGCTTCAAGGACTTCCCCAACGGGGTCCACATCACCCTGCAGGGCGTACCGCGCTCGATCCTGGCCGAATACGCCGAATCCCATCTGTAACCCCAGGCAAACCGGACGGCCTCAAGGTCGCCCGGTTTTTTACCCTGTCACCATAAGCCCCTGTGGGAGCGAGCCTGCTCGCGATGACGGTGTGCCAGCCACATATTTTTATCTGATACACCGCCATCGCGAGCAGGCTCGCTCCCACAAAGGGATCTACGGTGTTCAGCAAATTACAGGCCGCCGTGGGTGCGACAATCAACCCTGCCGGAATCTGACCCACAGGTTTACAATCGACACTCCCGATCAGGAGTAACCCTGTGCTGACTCATCTCGATTCCCAAGGTCGCGCCAACATGGTCGACGTGACCGACAAGGCCGTGACGTTCCGTGAAGCCACGGCCGAAGCCTTCGTACGCATGCTGCCCGATACCCTGCAGATGATCGTCAGCGGCGGCCACCCCAAGGGCGATGTGTTTGCCGTTGCGCGCATTGCCGGTATTCAAGCGGCGAAAAAAACCAGCGATCTGATCCCGCTCTGTCATCCGCTGATGCTCACCAGCGTCAAGGTCGAACTCAATGCCGAGGGTGAGGAGCGCGTTCGCATCGTTGCCCGTTGCAAACTGTCGGGGCAGACCGGTGTGGAGATGGAGGCACTGACCGCCGCCAGCGTTGCCGCGCTGACCATTTATGACATGTGCAAGGCCGTGGATCGCGGCATGACCATCGAAGGCGTGCGGGTGCTGGAGAAACTCGGCGGCAAGAGCGGCCATTTCCAGGCGGATGCATCATGAAAATCAACGTGAAATTCTTTGCCCGTTACCGGGAAGCGCTTGGCGTGGACTCGGTGAAGGTGGAAGGTGATTTTGCCACGGTCGACGATGTGCGCGAGTTGCTCGCCCAGCGTGACGGTGCCGAGGTGCTGAAGGAACAAAACCTGATGTGCGCGCGCAATGAAGACCTATGCCAGCTCGACGAGCCGCTGCTGGACGGTGACGAAGTGGCGTTTTTCCCCACCGTGACCGGAGGCTGAGCCATGGCGATTCGTGTGCAGGCCGAGCCGTTCGATCCGGGCGCCGAAGTCAACGCGATGCACGCGGCCAATGTCGGCGTGGGGGCGGTGGTGAGTTTTGTCGGCTACGTGCGTGATTTCAATGACGGCCTCGAGGTGTCCGGGATGTTCCTGGAGCACTATCCGGGCATGACCGAAAAAGCCCTGGGCAAGATCGCCACCGAGGCCGAGCAGCGCTGGCCACTGCTCAAGCTGGAAGTCCTGCACCGCATCGGTGCCCTGGAGCCGGGCGAGCCGATCGTCTTTGTCGCGGCCGCCAGTGCCCATCGCCAGGCGGCGTTCGACGCCTGCGCCTTCGTCATGGACTACCTCAAGACCCGCGCGCCGTTCTGGAAGAAGGAAAACACCGTCGACGGCCCGCGCTGGGTGGAAGGGCGCGACAGTGATCATGCGGCGGCGGATCGCTGGAAGCAGTAGGCAGCCTGTCAGTCATTTGGAGGCTGTGAGTCCGCCTTCGCGAGCAAGCCCGCTCCCACAGGGAATCTGTGTCGTACACAATATTTGTGCTCAACGCAGGGCCTCTGTGGGAGCGGGCTTGCTCGCGAAGGGGCTATCAGCCTTCCATCATTCTCCCGCTTTACCCAATTGACGATATGTACATTAAAGTCCAGTATGGATTTATAAGTACAAAATAGTCGCGTCCACCTTTCTCTGCCAAACCAACAACAACCCGCGAGAGATCGATCATGAAAAAACTCCCCCTCATCACCGGCCTGGCCTTGAGCCTGCTGGCCTCCAGCAGCCTGTTCGCCGCCGAGAAGACCTTGCGCATCGGCATCGAGGCGGCTTACCCGCCGTTTGCTTCCAAGACCTCGGAAGGGAAGATCGAAGGGTTCGACTACGACATTGGCAATGCCCTGTGCGCGCAGATGCAGGTCAAGTGCGAGTGGGTCGAGGGTGAGTTCGACGGCCTGATCCCCTCGCTGAAGGTGAAGAAGATCGACCTGGCGCTGTCGTCCATGACCATCACCGAAGAGCGCAAGAAATCGGTGGATTTCACCCACAAGTATTACTTCACCTCATCCCGGCTGGTCATGAAAGAAGGCGCGGTGGTCGATGACCAGTACGCCAGCCTCAAGGGCAAGACCGTGGGCGTGCAGCGGGCCACCACCACTGACCGTTATGCCACCGAAGTCCTCGAACCCAAGGGTGTGATCGTCAAGCGCTACAGCAACAACGAAGAAATCTACATGGACCTGGCGTCCGGTCGCCTGGACGCGATTTTCGCCGACACCATCCCGCTGGAAGACTTCCTGTCGATGCCCCGTGGCAAGGGCTACGCGTTTGTTGGGCCGGAACTCAAGGACCCGAAATACGTCGGCGAAGGCGCGGGTATCGCGGTGCGCAAAGGCAATACCCAACTGGTAGCGGACTTGAACAAGGCCATCGATGGGATTCGGGCCAATGGGAAGTACCAGGAGATCCAGGCCAAGTATTTCAAGTCAGACATCTACGGCGACTGATACATCGCCTTCGCGAGCAAGCCCGCTCCCACATTGGATCTTCGTAGGACATAAATCTTGTGTTCAGCGCAAATCCCTTGTGGGAGCGGGCTTGCTCGCGAAGGCGTCAGCAAAGGCAACCCAAAACCTCAGCCCTTCAACTCCTTCAAATGCTTGTAAACCGTCGCCCGCCCCATGTTCAGCACATTCGCCACGTAGTTGGACGCGCTCTTGCCCTTGAACGCGCCCTCGGCGTGCAGCGCCAGTACCAGCTCGCGTTTGTGGTCGCGGGTCAGCAGGTTCAGGCTCAATTGACGTTCGCGCATCCAGGCGTGCAGGAAGGTGTTGATCCGCTCCTGCCAGTCATCGCGAAACAGTGAGTCCGGCTGCGGGATCAACTTGTTCGGCGACAGGAACAGGTCCAGCGCGGCCTTGGCATTCTCGAACAGCGAAATATTCAGGTTGATGCACAGCACCGCCAGCGGATGCCCGTTGGTGTCACGCAGTACGCTGCTGAGGCTGCGAATCTTCTGCCCGTCCCAGTTCAGTTTTTCGTAGGGCCCGATGTTACGTTCGCTGACGTCCTCGCTGAGCATGTCTTCCAGGGACGAATCGTCGCCAATCTCGCGCTTGGACAGGTTGTTGGCGATGTAGTCGACTTTCTGAGTGCGCAGGTCGTGCAACACCACTTCGGCGTGGGGATAGAACAGCGTGGCGATGGCGTCGGCGATGGTGCGGAAGTTTTCCAGCGCCGGATCGGGTTGCGAGGCGGTCATGACAGGGCTCCAGGCAGCGTCAGCGCCCCGTGAGACAGGGGCGCGGGGGAGTGTGCCGCAATCGTGGCGATGCGTCACCTGAGTGGGTTCACTCCAAGCGCTTGGGAGAGAGCATGGCGCTGCTCAGGCCGAAACGGGTCAACGCCTCGGGCAGCGGTTCGCCACGCACCAGCGCCGCGCTGGCCTGGCCCATCGCCGGGGAGGTCTGGATGCCGTAGCCACCTTGGGCCGCGACCCAGAACAGTCCGGGCACCTGTGGATCGAAACCGGACAGCAGGTCGCCGTCGTGGACGAAGCTGCGCAACCCGGCCCAGGTGCGGGTCGGACGGCGGATGGTCAAGGTAGTCGCCTCCTCGATCTGGTAGATGCCCATGGCGATGTCCAGCTCTTCGGGCTGCACATCATGAGGCTCCACCGGGTCGGCGTTGGCCGGCGAGCCAAGGAACATCCCGGCGTCGGGCTTCATGTAGAAGGATTCGTCCAGGCTCACCAGCATCGGCCAGTCATGGATGTCCACGCCTTCGGGCCCGGCGAAAATGAACGCCGCACGCCGCTTGGGTTGCAACCCAAGCTTCCGGGCGCCGGCCATTTCGGCCACCTGATCGGCCCAGGCGCCGGCAGCATTGATCAACACGGGGGCGCTGAAGGTCTGGTTGGCGGTCTTCACTTGCCACAGCCCCTGGTCATCGCGGCTCAGGCCCAGTACTTCGCTGTCGGTGTGCACTTGACCGCCGCTGCGACGGATACCGCGCAAGTAGCCCTGATGCAGCGCATCGGTGTCGATGTCGCAGGCCGTGGGATCGTAGATTGCCCCGTGGACCTTGTCCCGCCGCAGGATTGGCAGCCGTACGCAGGCTTCTTCGGCGCTGAGCAATTGCATCTGCGGCACCGTGGCCTTGGCGCTGAGGTACTGGTTGTTCAGCTCGGCCGGGTCACCGGTGAAGTCCACGGTCATTTCGCCCCGTGGGGTCAGCAAGGGGTGTTCGCAGAAGCCGGCCGGCGGTGCATCGAAAAAATCCCGACTGGCTTGGGTCAGCGCCCGCACCTGAGGCGTGCCATAGGCCGCGGTGTACAGCGCCGCCGAGCGTCCGGTTGAGTGGTAGGCCGGATGGGATTCGCGTTCAAGCACGATGACCCGGCCATGGGGCGCCAGCCAATAACCGGTGGAAGCACCGGCAATGCCGCCGCCGATGATGATGAAGTCTGCTGAGGTCATGAAGCTCTCCTGTCGAGCAACGGTGCCGGGAGTTCGTAGGAACCTGTGGGAGCGGGCTTGCTCGCGATAGCGGTGTGTCAGCCACCTATATCTATCTGATACACCGCCATCGCGAGCAGGCTCGCTCCCACAAGGGAATGGGGTGTGTCAGTGGTGAAGTCGGTAAAGCGCATTCGCCAGCGCAACGTCTTCCAACCCCAGGCCGATGGAACGGAAGAACACATGGCGTTGATAATCGGGACGGGTCACGTAGTCGCTGAGCAGTTCGGGCAAATCGCCGACGATTTTCGAAACATCCCAGCCGAACTGTTCGCTGGCTATCAGCATCTCGCCGGCCGAACCTGGGGTGGTCTGACGATAGTCGCAGAACACATCCATGTCGTTGAGGCTCTGTGGCGGCACTTCATGAGCGCGTGGGGCGTTGGTGCTGATGGAGGTGATCAGGGCCGGTTTGCTCAGGGTCTGTGGGTCGAGTACTGCCTTGGCGGACGAGGTGCAAAGCATCACCACGTCGGCGTCATGCAGCGCCGCTTCGAGGCTGTCAGCGATGTGCAGGCGCGGGTCCAGCTCGGTGATCGGCGCGAGCTCTTGTGCCGTTTTGCCCTTCAGGCTCGGTGAATAGAGGCAGATGTCTCGCCAGTCCCGCAGGTCCTTGACGTATTGCACGTGGGCCCGGGCCACCGCACCGCTACCGATGACCGCCAGGCGCCTGGCCCCGAGAGGAGCGAGGGCATCGACGGCGACAGCCGTGGTGGCGGCGGTGCGAGCGGTGGTCAGCTCGGCGGCATCGCACAGCAACAGCGGCTGGCCGGTCTGCATCGACATCAACAAGGTCCACGCGGTCACCAGCGCGCCTTGCTCGCGCACGATATAGGGCGAGGTCTTGACCCCGTAGACCTGGTCTTCAGCCAGCACGCCCAGATAGTTGATGAAATCTCCGGCGCCCTGGGGAAACACCACCAGTTGCTGGGGCGGCTGCACCGCTTGCCCGACGGCGAGATCGCGGAACAGCTTGCGCAGGATCCGCGGCACATCGACTTGCCCGAGCAGTTCTCGGGCCTGGGCTTGGGTCATCACATAGGGCGTGCTGGGCATGGGAGCTCCGTGATATTAATTAAACTAATTTGTCCATTATGGACTTTTAGTTTCTTCGAGCAATATCCCGAGGCAAAAAAAAGCGCAGCCTATCTTGGCTGCGCTTGTGTTCTGTGGAGACGGTTAAGGCCGCTTACGCTCAACCGCCCGCAACAAATGAGTCGGAGGCATTTCACAACTGATCTTGCGACCCAACAACGCCTCGATCGACGGCAACTGATAAGAATCATCCTCCCCCGCGAAGCTGATCGATACACCCGCAGCACCCGCACGCCCAGTACGCCCGATCCGGTGCACATAGTCATCCGGCACTTCCGGCAGGGTGAAGTTGATCACATGGCTGATCCCGTCGATGTGAATCCCACGGCCTGCCACGTCAGTAGCCACCAGCACACGAATCTTGCCTTCGCGAAAGCCTTCCAGTGTCTTGATACGCTTGTGCTGCGGCACATCGCCCGACAGTTGCGCGGCGTTGACGCCATCGCGCACCAGGCGTTCCTCGATGCGGCGTACTTCGTCCTTGCGGTTGGCGAAGACCATCACCCGTTCCCAGCCGTTGTCGTTGACCAGGTTGTAGAGCAGCTTGTACTTGTCGGCCCCGGCGACGGCGTAGATGTGTTGCTCGACGTTTTCGCTGGCGACGTTCTCGGCTTCGATCTCGACGATGGCAGGATCGGTGGTCCACTGCTTGGCCAGGTTCATCACGTCTTCGGTGAAGGTGGCGGAGAACAGCAGGGTCTGGCGTTCGCTTTTCGGTGGGGTCTGGCGAATGATCTGGCGCACTTGGGGGATGAAGCCCATGTCGAGCATGCGGTCGGCTTCGTCCAGCACCATCACTTCGACCATGTCCAGGTGCACGTCGCCGCGCTGGTTGAAGTCCAGCAGGCGGCCCGGCGTGGCGACCAGGATGTCGCAGTGGCGGGCTTCGAGGTGCTTGAGCTGTTTGTCGAAGTCCATGCCGCCCACGAACGTCATGACGTTCAGGCCGGTGTACTTGGTCAGGTCGGCGGCGTCCTTGGCGATCTGCACCACCAGTTCGCGGGTGGGGGCGATGATCAGCGCCCGTGGCTCGCCCATGTAGCGCTCTTTGGGCGGTGGGGTCTGGAGCAACTGGGTGATGATGGAAATCAGGAACGCGGCGGTCTTGCCGGTGCCGGTCTGGGCGCGGCCGATGGCGTCTTTGCCGGCGAGGGTGTAGCCGAGCACTTGCGCCTGGATCGGCGTGCAGTACGGGAAGCCCAGGTCCTGGATGGCATGCATCAGTTCCGGGGCGAGCTTGAAGTCGTGGAAGCGGGTCTTGCCTTCCTGGGGTTCTACGACGAAGTCTTCGAGTTTCCAGGCGACGACCGGCGGTTTTGGTGCGCGTTCGCGGCGTGGCTTGGGGGCTTCGCTACGTGGTTTTTCCGGTTCAGGGGCGCTGACAGGTTGGGCGGCGGGCTCTTTTTTGGCCTGTGCAACAGGGGCGGCGCGGCGCGGTTGTTGCGCATCGGTACGGCTCGGGCCTTGGGTCGGCGCAGTGGAGCCAGGCGCGAGTTGCTCGGCCTCGCTTTTACCGAACATCTTCTTGAGTGCTTTGAGCACGGTCATCTCATCGATTGGTTAAGGAATGTACGCCGGCCAGTGTAATGCAAGAAACGGGCGCGGCGTAGTGTGATGATCAATGCGTTGACCTGGCAATCAGGCCCTTAGCGCAACCGCTCGGCCAGCCAGGTGCCGATGTCGCGAATCTCCTCGGGTAACACTTCGTGGCCCATTGGGTATTCCTGCCATGTCACGGTGACACCATGCTGCTTTAAATACTCTTTCGCGGTGCGGCCCATCGGGTTGAGTACCACTTCGTCGTATTGCCCGTGCAGCGCCAGGACCGGAATGCGTTGCTGGCTGGCCGACAATTGCAGCTCGTCGCTGAAAGTCGGGGCATAAGTAGACAGCGCGATCACGCCGCCCAGCGGGCCCTGCCATTTCACGAAGGCGGTGTGATAGACCACCGCGCCGCCCTGGGAGAAACCCGCCAGGAAAATCCGCGAGGCGTCTATTCCGCTGGCTCGCTGGCTGTCGATCAAGTCAATGACCCGTTGTGCCGAGGCTTCGAGTTGCTGTTCGTCAATGGCCCGCGCCGGGCTCAGGGCACGGATGTCGTACCAACTGGGCATCTCATAGCCGCCGTTGATCGTTACTGGTTGGGTCGGGGCCTGGGGCAGAACGAAACGTGTGGTGAGCAGTTTTTGCTGCAGCATTTCGGCAACCGGCAGGAAATCAAAACGATCGGCGCCCAGGCCGTGGAGCCAGATTACGCACGCGTCGGCAGTGCTGCTGGGCTCGAGAATCAAGGGGTCGGACATGGCTGTGCTCCAAATCTGTGCGGGTGCGCTTAATCAGTGCGTGATTACAGTGCGTTCCCGGTGCCTCAGTTAATTAGATGTCGCAAAGTTGAAAGTTTTTGTCTTGACGTGTTTTACAAGGGCTAAGCGCAGCGGTCTGGTACGGGCTTTGCTATGGGGTAGCTGAGTGATGATTCTCACGCTACGCGGTAACACTATCAGTTAGACGCGCCGCATGGGATATCGGAAATCCGGTGATGGATGTTCGCCAATAGCCGCTACGGGGCTTCGCGAACGTGAAGGGCTACAGCCCGTTCGGCCGATTGGTGAGAAGTGAGCATGAACACTGATTGTGGGCGTTCTCATTAATAGACTCATAGCGAAGGTCCAGACGTCGGTTGACCCTAAAAAAAGCCAACAAGGGTCGGCAATGCCTCAAAAGGGTGCGACAGGACCCCAGCTCCGACACAACAAGAGCAAAACTGGAGGTTTGAATGAAGTTACTGAAATCCACCCTGGCTGTCGTGACTGCCGCAGCTGTGCTCGGTGTCAGCGGGTTCGCTCAGGCGGGTGCAACCCTGGATGCCGTGCAGAAGAAAGGCTTTGTGCAGTGCGGTGTGAGTGATGGCCTGCCGGGTTTCTCGGTGCCTGATTCGACCGGCAAGATCGTTGGTATCGACGCTGACTTCTGCCGCGCCGTTGCCGCTGCGGTATTTGGCGATGCGACCAAGGTCAAGTTCAGCCAGTTGAACGCCAAGGAGCGCTTCACCGCGTTGCAATCGGGCGAAATCGACCTGCTCTCGCGCAACTCCACCATGACCAGCTCCCGTGACGCGGGCATGGGCCTGAAATTCCCAGGCTTCATCACCTACTACGATGGCATCGGCTTCCTGGCCAACAACAAGCTGGGCGTCAAGAGCGCCAAGGAACTGGACGGTGCAACCATCTGCATCCAGGCCGGTACCACCACCGAGCTGAACGTTTCCGACTACTTCCGCGCCAACGGCCTGAAGTACACCCCGATCACGTTCGACACCTCCGATGAAAGCGCCAAGTCGCTGGAATCCGGTCGTTGCGACGTGCTGACCTCCGACAAGTCCCAACTGTTCGCCCAGCGCAGCAAGCTGGCTTCGCCGAAGGACTACGTGGTTCTGCCGGAAACCATTTCCAAGGAGCCCCTGGGCCCGGTCGTACGTAACGGTGACGACGAGTGGCTGGCCATCGTGCGCTGGACTGGCTACGCCCTGCTCAACACGGAAGAAGCCGGCGTGACCTCGAAAAACGTCGAAGCTGAAGCCAAGTCCACCAAGAACCCTGACGTCGCTCGTATGCTGGGCGCCGACGGTGAATACGGCAAAGACCTGAAACTGCCGAAAGACTGGGTCGTGCAGATCGTCAAGCAAGTCGGCAACTACGGTGAAATGTTCGAGCGCAACCTCGGCAAGAGCACTCCGCTGGAAATCGACCGCGGCCTGAACGCTCTGTGGAACGCTGGCGGCATTCAATACGCACCACCAGTGCGCTGATGGTTCTATCACCCGGTGGGCCAACCACCGGGTGATGTTCTGTTCCATTCTTTGCGGGGCACTTCATGCAAAATTCAATCGGCGCACCTAAGCAGAGGCTCAGCCTCAGCGATCCACGAGTGCGTGCGTGGGTATTTCAGATCGTCACGGTCGTGGCGGTTATTTCGCTGGGCTGGTTTCTGTTCGATAACACGCAGACCAACCTCGCGCACCGGGGCATCACCTCCGGTTTCGGCTTTCTGGAACGCAGTGCCGGGTTCGGCATTGCCCAACACCTGATCGACTACACCGAAGCGGACAGCTATGCCCGCGTCTTTGTCATCGGGTTGCTCAACACGCTGCTGGTGACGTTCATCGGCGTGATCCTGGCGACTATCCTCGGCTTCATCATCGGCGTGGCACGACTGTCGCCGAACTGGATCATCGCCAAGCTGGCGACCGTTTATGTGGAGGTTTTCCGCAACATCCCGCCGCTGCTGCAAATCCTGTTCTGGTACTTTGCCGTGTTCCTGAGCATGCCGGGACCGCGGGCTGCCCATAACTTCGGCGACACCTTCTTCGTCAGCAGCCGGGGCCTGAACATGCCCGCCGCGCTGGTGGCCGAAGGGTTCTGGCCGTTCGTGGTCAGCATCGTACTGGCGATTGTCGCCATCTTGCTGATGGCTCGCTGGGCCAACAAGCGCTTCGAGGCGACCGGTGAACCGTTCCATAAATTCTGGGTCGGCCTGGCGCTGTTCCTGGTGATCCCGGCCTTGAGCGCGCTGCTTTTTGGTGCGCCGGTGCATTGGGAAATGCCGGAGCTCAAGGGCTTCAACTTCGTCGGTGGTTGGGTACTGATTCCTGAACTGCTGGCCCTGACCCTGGCCTTGACCGTGTACACAGCGGCGTTTATCGCCGAGATCGTGCGTTCGGGCATCAAGTCGGTCAGCCACGGCCAGACCGAAGCGGCCCGTTCCCTGGGGCTGCGCAACGGCCCGACCTTGCGCAAGGTGATCATCCCGCAAGCCCTGCGCGTGATCATCCCGCCGTTGACCAGCCAATACCTGAACCTGGCGAAAAACTCGTCCCTGGCCGCCGGTATCGGTTACCCGGAAATGGTTTCGCTGTTTGCCGGCACGGTGTTGAACCAGACCGGCCAGGCCATCGAGGTAATCGCGATCACCATGAGTGTGTACCTGGCGATCAGTATCAGCATTTCCTTGCTGATGAACTGGTACAACAAGCGCATTGCGCTGATCGAGCGGTGAGGAAACGCGCATGACGACTCATACTTTCAAACCTGACATGCCCCCGCCGGGCAGCAGCATCGGCGTGGTGGCGTGGATGCGCGCCAACATGTTCTCCAGCTGGATCAACACGCTGCTGACGTTGTTTGCGTTCTATCTGATCTACCTGATCGTTCCGCCGCTGTTGCACTGGGCGATCCTCGATGCCAACTGGGTCGGCACCACCCGCGCCGACTGCACCAAGGAAGGCGCCTGCTGGGTGTTCATCCAGCAGCGTTTCGGTCAGTTCATGTACGGCTACTACCCGGCGGATCTGCGCTGGCGCGTAGACCTGACCGTGTGGCTGGCGGTCATCGGCGTGGCGCCACTGTTCATCTCGCGCTTCCCGCGCAAGGCGATCTATGGCCTGAGCTTCCTGGTGCTGTACCCGATCATCGCCTGGTGCCTGTTGCACGGTGGCGTGTTCGGCCTGGCTGCCGTGGCGACCAGCCAATGGGGCGGTCTGATGCTGACCCTGGTGATCGCCACCGTCGGTATTGTCGGTGCACTGCCACTGGGCATCGTCCTGGCCTTGGGCCGGCGCTCGAACATGCCGGCGATTCGCGTGGTCTGCGTGACCTTCATCGAGTTCTGGCGCGGCGTGCCGTTGATCACGGTGCTGTTCATGTCCTCGGTGATGCTGCCGCTGTTCCTGCCCGAAGGCATGAACTTCGACAAGCTGCTGCGGGCGCTGATCGGGGTGATCCTGTTCCAGTCGGCCTACATTGCCGAAGTGGTGCGTGGTGGCCTGCAAGCCATTCCCAAGGGGCAATACGAAGCGGCCGCGGCGATGGGCCTGGGCTACTGGCGCAGCATGGGCCTGGTGATTTTGCCGCAAGCCCTGAAGCTGGTGATCCCGGGGATCGTCAACACCTTCATTGCGTTGTTCAAGGACACCAGCCTGGTGATCATCATCGGCCTGTTCGACCTGCTCAACAGCGTGAAACAAGCTGCCGCCGACCCGAAATGGCTGGGCATGGCCACCGAAGGCTATGTGTTCGCCGCCCTGGTGTTCTGGATTTTCTGTTTTGGTATGTCCCGCTATTCCATGCATTTGGAACGCAAGCTGGACACTGGCCACAAGCGTTAGGAGTTGACTCATGAGTGAAGCGATCAAACAGCCTGTGAGCCCTGAAGGCATTATTCAGATGCAGGGCGTAAACAAGTGGTACGGCCAGTTCCACGTGTTGAAAGACATCAACCTGAACGTCAAGCAGGGCGAGCGTATCGTGCTGTGCGGCCCGTCGGGCTCCGGCAAATCCACCACCATCCGCTGCCTCAACCGCCTGGAAGAGCACCAGCAGGGTCGCATCGTGGTTGACGGCGTGGAGCTGACCAATGACCTCAAGCAGATCGAAGCGATCCGCCGTGAAGTCGGCATGGTGTTCCAGCACTTCAACCTGTTCCCGCACCTGACCATCCTGCAGAACTGCACCCTGGCGCCGATGTGGGTGCGCAAGATGCCCAAGCGCAAGGCCGAGGAAATCGCCATGCACTACCTGGAGCGCGTGCGCATTCCAGAGCAGGCGCACAAATACCCGGGCCAGCTCTCCGGCGGTCAGCAGCAGCGTGTTGCCATCGCCCGTGCCCTGTGCATGAAGCCGAAAATCATGCTGTTCGACGAGCCGACCTCGGCCCTCGACCCGGAAATGGTGAAAGAGGTACTGGACACCATGATCGGCCTGGCCGAAGACGGCATGACCATGCTCTGCGTGACCCACGAAATGGGCTTCGCCCGCACCGTGGCCAACCGTGTGATCTTCATGGACAAGGGTGAAATCGTCGAACAGGCCGCGCCGAACGACTTCTTCGACAACCCGCAGAACGACCGCACCAAGCTGTTCCTGAGCCAGATCCTGCATTGATCCAGCCTTAGGCAGCGAAATGAACCCGGACTTGTCCGGGTTTATTTTTTCTGCTTCGGCTGCTCAGGAAGCCGTGAGGGTTTCGTGCTCCTTGTGCACCGTCGTCTTGAAACCTCTCAAGTCCGCGTCTTCGGCCAGGGCTCGCGCATCTGCAAGCAAATGCGGGTAACGGTCAAGCAGACGCATCAGCAAGATCAACGCCTTGGGTGGCACTACCTCGCCGCGCTCGTAGCGGGAAAACGCATTGTGTCCACCGCCCGATAGCAGCAGTACCGCTTCCTTTTGCGATAGATGCAGTTTGCGCCGGACACGTTTGATCTCTTCGCCGATCATTCGCCTGGCCGCATTGACCAGCTCATCACCTGCGTGGTCGTAGCGATCCGAGCAGCTTGAATCGAGCTCGACTTCGCCGCACATCTGACATTCCCAGCCAGACAAGTCATCGACCCGGCGTTCCAGTCCCTTGACGCTCATGGTTTCGCCGCGACCTTCGAAATGCAACATGCCCTCCGGGGCACCACAGCTGAAGCATTGCTGGTGTTTCATGAGTTTTTCTCCTTGAAGGAAATTACCGGTGGGCCTCCGCTGGGGCGGTACGTCACCTTCAGGTAAATCTGCAGACCGTGTGAATTGGCGTGGTAGACGTCATGCCAGACCCGATGATCGTCATAGGTGGTCATCGATTTGTAGAACTGTTTTCGCTCAAGCCCTTGGATGACCTGCTGCATGTCCGAGACGTTTAAACCAAGTGTTCGAGCAGTGTTCTTCGCAGTGCTGGTGAAAGCTTTCCCTTTAAGCCGTCTGACATCCGCCTGTATCGCCACCAAGGCGTAATGGGGTGTGTTCTTTTCCATGGAACGGTGTGCCTTGTCCTTAAAATTACCCTTAAAGGGTAATGTTGGCTAATCGAAAATTTCGCTCCTTTTCCGTCCCATTGACCCTAGGCGGTTGCCGTCCTACATGAAGCTGACTAACATGTCAGAAAATTCATCCTATGATTGGATGAAAAGGCGAATCCAATGTCCGATAGCTCTCCGTTAATAAAGCGCTCCTTGGTCGATCAGGCCCTGGAGCAATTGCGTCGGCGCATCAGCGATGGCGTGTGGGCCGTCGGCCAGCGCCTGCCTACCGAGCCGGAGCTGGTGGCCGAGCTGGGTATCAGCCGCAACACCGTGCGCGAAGCCATGCGTGTGCTGGCGTTTTCCGGGTTGATCGAGATCCGTCAGGGCGACGGCAGCTACGTGCGTGCGGTGGTTGATCCGCTGGATACCCTCAAGGTGCTGTCGCGCTGTTCGTTGGAGCAGGCCCGGGAAACCCGGCATATCCTGGAGGTCGAGGCCATCGGCCTGGCCGCGCTGCGACGCACCGATGAAGACTTGATTGCCTTGCGCCAGGCGCTGCAAGACAGCGGCGAGCATTATCACGGCGACCTGGATCACTACATCGCCTGCGACCTGGTGTTCCACCGTCTATTGGTGGATGCCGCGCACAACCCCGCGCTGAGCGAGCTCTATCGCTACTTTTCCAGCGTCATCGGCGCACAGTTGCGCCAGAGCCTCAACATCACCCCGCGCCATCAGCATGTGTTCGACCTGCACGTCGAAATCCTTGAAGCCGTCGAGCAACAGGATCCGCAACGGGCCAAGTCCCTGTGCCGCCAGTTGATCAATGAACCCTGAGCTCTTGAAACCCTGAGCCCCGAACACGAGTTTTCCATGTCCCGCGATCTGCTTGACCCTGCCCCCTCGACGGCGCCCAAACGCGCCGCCGAACTTGAAGAACTGTTGATCGACGCCGAAGCCGACGATGAGCAGACCCAGCAGCGCCATCCATTGGTGCGTCGTCCCTGGCTGTTGCTGCTCGGGTTGATCCTGGTGGCGCTGAATCTGCGTCCGGCGTTGTCGAGCATGGCGCCGCTGCTCAGCGAAGTGTCACGAAGCCTTGGCCTGTCGGCCGCCCAAGCCGGTTTGCTGACCACATTGCCTGTGCTTTGCCTGGGCCTGTTCGCGCCGCTGGCACCGGTGCTGGCACGGCGCTTCGGTGCCGAGCGCGTGGTGCTGGGGATCTTGTTGACGCTAGCGGGTGGGATTGTCCTGCGCAGTGCATTCGGTCAGGTCGGGTTGTTCGTCGGCAGCCTCCTGGCCGGTGCGAGCATTGGTGTGATCGGCGTGCTGTTGCCGGGCATCGTCAAGCGCGACTTCGCCAAACAGGCTGGCACCATGACCGGGGTCTACACCATGGCGCTATGCCTGGGCGCGGCGATGGCGGCCGGGTCGACGGTGCCGCTGAGTGAACAACTTGGTCACAGTTGGGCCTTGGGCCTGGGATTCTGGGTGGTCCCGGCGCTGCTGGCAGCGGTGTTCTGGTTGCCGCAAGTGGGCGAGAAACACGGTGCCCATCAAGTGGCGTACCGGGTTCGCGGCTTGCTGCGCGATCCCCTGGCTTGGCAAGTGACCTTGTACATGGGGCTGCAATCGTCCCTGGCCTACATCGTTTTTGGTTGGCTGCCCTCGATCCTTATTGGACGTGGCCTGACCCCGACTCAGGCCGGGCTGGTGTTGTCCGGTTCGGTCATCGTGCAGTTGATCAGTTCCCTCGCAGCTCCGTGGCTGGCAACGCGCGGCAAGGACCAGCGCCTGGCCATCGTGATCGTCATGCTCATGGCCCTGGGTGGGCTGTTCGGTTGCCTCTACGCTCCGCTCGACGGCTTGTGGGGCTGGGCGATCCTGCTGGGCTTGGGGCAGGGCGGGACGTTCAGCCTGGCGCTGACGTTGATCGTGTTGCGTTCGCGGGACGCTCACGTGGCCGCCAACCTGTCCAGCATGGCCCAGGGCTTTGGTTATACACTGGCGTCGCTGGGGCCGTTCGCGGTGGGCGTGGTCCACGACTTGACCGGCGGCTGGAATGCCTTGGGCTGGATCTTCGGTCTGATCGGGCTTGGCGCGATCCTCGCGGGCATCGGCGCGGGCCGGGCGTTGTACGTGGGGGTCAGCAGCGAAAAAGTCACCGATCTTCGTTGATGTCATTTTCATGGCGAATGACGATAGTCTTCGCCGCTGTGACAGATTATCGTGCAGGTCTTTGAAGCGAATTTCGGAGCCTGTCCATGAGTGATGCCCACAACGCCTTGATCACCCGCTTTTACCAGGCCTTCCAGCGCCTGGACGCCGAAGCGATGAGCGCCTGCTACACCGACGATGTGGTGTTCAGCGATCCGGCGTTTGGTGAATTGCGCGGACGTGATGCCGGCGACATGTGGCGCATGCTCACCACCCGGGCCAAGGATTTCTCCCTGACCTTCGATAACGTGCGCAGCGATGAGCGTACCGGTGGAGCGCATTGGGTGGCGACCTACCTGTTCAGCCAGACGGGTAACGTCGTGATCAATGACATCCAGGCGCGGTTCGTTTTTCGCGACGGCAAGATCTGCGAGCACCACGACAACTTTGATCTGTGGCGTTGGTCCCGTCAGGCATTGGGCGCCAAGGGCCTGTTGTTGGGCTGGACACCGCTGGTGCGCAACGCCGTCAGGGCCCAGGCGCTCAAGGGGCTGCGGGCGTTCCAGGCCAGTCGCTGATAAGATCTCGGCTTGTCTGTGCCGACCTGTTGAACACCTTTGTGACGAACGCCACCCCATCTCCCGATCTGCCTGCACAAGGCCCGGCCGAACCGGACAAACCCTGGTTCGTCTACCTGGTGCGGGCCGCCAATGGCTCGCTGTACTGCGGTATCAGTGATGACCCGGTGCGCCGTTTCGCCAAGCATCAAAGCGGCAAGGGTGCGCGCTTCTTCCTTTCCAGCCCGGCGGTGGCGCTGGTGTACACCGAAGCCTGTCGCGACAAGGGCGAAGCCCTGCGCCAGGAGCGGCTGATCAAAAAGCTCAGGAAAAGCGCCAAGGAATGCCTGGTGGCGAGTGCCGCGCAGCTCCATCAGTCACACTGATACGCCTTCATCAGGAGGGTGGGCGCTGCGTCCATGGCGCGCTAAGCTGCGGGACTTCCTCCCAGCAGTGGCCAATCCCATGCCAGAGTTGATTCTTCATCATTACCCGACGTCTCCTTTCGCGGAAAAAGCCCGGCTGTTGCTGGGTTTCAAGGGCCTGTCCTGGCGTTCGGTGAAGATCCCGCCGATGATGCCCAAGCCCGACCTGACGGCCCTCACGGGCGGCTACCGCAAGACCCCGGTATTGCAAATCGGTGCGGATATTTATTGCGACACCGCCCTGATCGCCCGTCGCCTGGAACAGGAAAAAGCCTCGCCGACCCTGTTCCCCGAAGGCCGGGAAATGCTCGCAGCGTCTTTTGCGGCATGGGCCGATTCGGTGGTGTTCCAGCATGCGGTGAGCCTGGTGTTTCAGCCGGAGTCAGTGGCGGTGCGGTTCGCCAAGCTACCGCCCGAAGCGATCAAGGCATTCATCAGCGACCGCGCCGGGCTGTTCAGCGGTGGCACGACCACGCGCTTGCCCGCCGATCAGGCCAAGCACCAATGGCCAACGATCATGGCCCGCCTTGAGCAACAGTTGCAGCGCGAGGAGGGCGACTTCCTATTGGGAGATCCCTCGATTGCCGACTTCGCCATGGCCCATCCGCTGTGGTTTCTCAAGGGTACGCCTGTGACTTCGCCGCTGGTGGACGCTTATCCGGCGGTATCGGCCTGGTTGGCGCGGGTGCTGGGTTTCGGCCACGGCGCGCCGAACGAGATGAGTTCCGAAGAAGCCCTGGAGATTGCCCGCAATGCCACACCGGTAGCGTTGCCGGATGAGGTGTTCGAAGAGCCGAACGGGTTTGTGCCGGGCCAACAAGTGAGCATCGCTGCGACTGACTACGGCGTCGATCCGGTGGCCGGGGAGTTGCTGTTTGCCGGTCGCGAAGAACTGATCCTGCGTCGTGAAGACGCGCGTGGCGGGGTGGTGCATGTGCACTTTCCGCGGTTCGGGTTTCGAATCGAGCCTCGATGAACGACCAATGACCCTATGGGAGCGAGCTTGCTCGCGATGGCGGTGTGACAGTCAACATCACTATTGAATGTGCCGTCGCTATCGCGAGCAGGCTCGCTCCCACAATGATTCACGGCGGACACGAATCCTGTGGCCACCACAATTCCACTGTGGGGGCGAGCCTGCTCGCGATGAGGACATCAGATCCAACATCGCCGTTAGCGAATAACCCTATGTCGCGGACAACGCCTTGAGAATATTCTCCGGCTCAAACCCACGAATCAACGTGCCATTCACATCGAGAATCGGGATCCCCCGGCCGCCCAGCGCCTCATAGGCCTTGCGCGCCTCGGCGTCCTTCTCAATGTCGAACTCGCGAAACGGCACGCCTTTCTCGTCCAGGAATCGCCGGGTGGCCTTGCAGTAGCCGCACCAGTCGGTGGCGTACAGCACGACGTGGGCGTTGCTGCGAATCTGCTCGGAAACCATCTGCGAGGGGTTGAACACCCGCTCGATCTTGCCCCAGTTCTGGTACGCCACCACCACCAGCAAAATCAGCAGAAACTTTTTCAGCACCCTGCCGAGCATCAGTTACGGCGCTTGAGCTGATCGGTCAGCGACGTCGGCAAACCCTTGATGATCAGCGTGCCAGCTTCTTCGTCATATTCGATCTTGGAGCCCAGCAAGTGCGCTTCGAAGCTGATGGACAAACCTTCGGCGCGGCCGGTGAAGCGGCGGAACTGGTTGAGGGTGCGTTTATCCGCCGGGATTTCCGGTGACAGCCCGTAGTCTTTGTTGCGGATGTGATCGTAGAAGGCTTTCGGGCGATCTTCGTCGATGAGCTCGGACAGTTCTTCCAGGCCCATCGGTTCGCCGAGCTTGGCCTGGCTGCTGGCGTAATCCACCAGGGTCTTGGTTTTTTCCCGGGCATCGTCTTCCGGCAGGTCTTCGCTTTCGACGAAGTCACTGAAGGCCTTGAGCAGGGTGCGGGTCTCGCCGGGGCCGTCGACGCCTTCCTGGCAGCCAATGAAGTCGCGGAAGTACTCCGAGACCTTCTTGCCGTTCTTGCCCTTGATGAACGAGATGTACTGCTTGGATTGTTTGTTGTTCTGCCATTCCGACACGTTGATTCGCGCCGCCAGGTGCAACTGGCCCAAATCCAGGTGCCGGGACGGAGTCACGTCCAGCTCATCGGTCACGGCCACGCCTTCGCTGTGGTGCAGCAGGGCGATCGCCAGGTAGTCGGTCATGCCCTGTTGGTAATGCGCGAACAGTACGTGGCCGCCCACCGACAGGTTGGATTCTTCCATCAGCTTTTGCAGGTGTTCCACCGCCACGCGACTGAACGCGGTGAAATCCTTGCCGCCGTCCAGGTATTCCTTCAGCCAGCCGCTGAACGGATGCGCCCCGGACTCGGCATGGAAAAAGCCCCAGGCCTTGCCTTGCTTGGCGTTATAGCTCTCGTTGAGGTCGGCGAGCATGTTCTCGATGGCCGTGGACTCTGCCAGTTCGGAGTCGCGGGCATGGAGCACAGCAGGGGTGCCGTCGGGTTTTTTGTCGATCAGGTGGACGATGCAATGACGGATCGGCATGGATTTCTCGGCTGATGAAAGAGAGGAGGGCGCGCTCCCCGAAAAAGGGCCCAGTGTACCGCAATCACTGGTTTTGCGACCCAGCAAAGGCCCTTTCAGACCCGTCCGACGCCCTATATGCAATTTTTTAACGTTTTAGCGCAAGAAAGCTGACCAAATGGGTAGCTAGAGGCGGATATTTCAGAGGCGTTGTGCTAGTTTTGCCCGGTCTTACGCGAAGTCACTGCGTTAAGCGTGCATTCAGCATCTGTCAGGTCGAACCAAACCCGGTTTTCGGCATCTATTACCCCGATCCGTCGCGGTGATTGCCGAGGGTGCCTGATCAAGAGAGATCGGGCTCGATGGCTGACACTGCACTCTGCAATCCATATGAATTTGATAGGGAAGGAACACTACATGGCTCTTACTAAAGACCAACTGATCGGCGATTTGGCTGAAGCTGTAGACGCACCAAAAGCTACCGTGCGTGCGCTGCTGGACCAACTGGGCCAAATCGTGGCTGATCAGCTGGAAAATGGCGGCGAAATCACTCTGCCAGGTGTTGGCAAGCTGAAAGTCACCGAGCGTCCTGCCCGTACCGGCCGCAACCCTTCGACTGGCGCTGCCATCGAAATCGCTGCCAAGAAAGTGATCAAGCTGGTTGTGGCCAAAGCCCTGACCGACTCGGTCAACAAGTAAGACCGGCGTAAAAAAACCGTGCCTCGGAGCGATCCGGGCACGGTTTTTTATTGCCTTGGAAAAAGTTGTAGGAACAAGGCTGCTCCCTCAGTCCTTGCGCACCCAGCGGGCCTGGCGCCAGGCCTGTTGCTGCGTCTCGGTCTGGAAGGTCCAGGCCACGAAGCGGCTCTGCTTCTGGCCTTGGGACATCTCCACCACCTGGCTGTGCAGTGCCCCGGCCTTTTTCAACGCGGCTTGAATCGCCGGCAGGTTCGACGCCTTCGACACCAGGGTGCTGAACCACAGCACTTGCCCGGCCACCTGCGCGCTTTCGCTGATCAGTTGCGTCACGAACCGCGCTTCCCCACCCTCACACCACAGCTCGGCGGCCTGACCGCCGAAATTCAGCACCGGCAGCTTGCGCTTCGGATCGGCCTTGCCCAGCGCGCGCCACTTGCGTTGGCTGCCCTTGGTGGCTTCCTCCAGGGAGGCATGGAACGGTGGATTGCACATCGTCAGGTCGAACCGCTCGGCGTCCTCCAGCAAACCCAGCAGGATCTGCTTGCGGTTGGTTTGTTGGCGCAACTGGATGGCCTTGTTCAACCCGTTGGACTGGATAATCGCCTTGGCCGAGGCGATGGCCGTCGGGTCGATCTCCGAACCGAGGAAATGCCAGCGGTAGTCGCTGTGGCCGATCAGCGGATAGACGCAGTTGGCGCCGGTGCCGATGTCCAGCACCTTGACTGCCGCGCCGCGGGGGATTTCACCGTCGTTGTGGCTGGCGAGCAAGTCGGCGAGGAAGTGCACATAGTCCGCACGACCTGGCACCGGAGGGCACAGGTAGTCGGCCGGGATATCCCAGTGGGCGATGCCATAGAAGGATTTGAGCAGCGCCCGGTTGAACACCCGCACGGCTTCGGGGCTGGCGAAATCGATGCTTTCCTTGCCGTAGGGGTTGATGATCACGAACTTGGCCAACTCAGGCGTGGACTTGATCAGCGCTGGGAAGTCGTAGCGACCCTGGTGGCGGTTACGCGGGTGCAGGCTGGCCTTCTCCCGTGGCGCCATGGGTATGGCCTCGGTGGCGGGCTTGGGCTTCTGGCGGGCAGGTTTTGGGGAGCGTGGGGCAGTCATGGGCGGGTCGATTCGGGGAGGGTTCAAAAAGTGGCGGGTATTGTCCCACATCCAGCCCGTGTGAACCCAACTGCAACGACCGGCGCGACCCCCTGTGGGAGCGAGCCTGCTCGCGATAGTGGTGGGTCAGCTTGCATCAATGTTGAATGTGCCTCCGTCATCGCGAGCAGGCTCGCTCCCACAGGGGGTATCCAGTGTTCGTAAGAAAGCGGTGGCATAAAAAAAGGAGGCCATCAGGACCTCCTTTTTCAGTAGCGAACCGCCGTTACAGGCTGGAAATCCGCCCATGCTGCTCGGCCAGCTTGCCCAAGGCCTGTTCGGCCTCGGCCAGTTTGGCCCGTTCCTTCTCGATGACTTCGGCCGGCGCCTTGTCGACGAAGCCGGCGTTGGACAGCTTGCCGCCGACCCGCTGCACTTCGCCTTTGAGACGCAGGATTTCCTTGTCCAGGCGCGCCAGTTCCGCGGCCTTGTCGATCAGACCTGCCATCGGTACCAGCACTTCCATCTCGCCGACCAGGGCGGTCGCCGACAGTGGCGCTTCTTCGCCGGCGGCCAGGACCGTCACCGATTCGAGTTTCGCCAGTTTCTTGAGCAGCGCCTCGTTTTCGTTGAGGCGACGCAGGTCTTCGGCGCTGGCGTTCTTCAGGAACAGGGTCAGCGGCTTGCCCGGGCCGATGTTCATTTCGGCGCGGATATTACGCAGGCCCAGCATGAAGGTCTTGAGCCATTCGATGTCGTCTTCGGCCGCCGGATCGATGCGGGTTTCGTTGGCCACTGGCCAAGGTTGCAGCATGATCGTCTTGCCTTGGGCGCCCGCCAGCGGTGCGATGCGCTGCCAGATTTCCTCGGTGATGAACGGCATGAACGGATGCGCCAGGCGCAGGGCCACTTCCAGCACGCGTACCAGGGTGCGACGGGTGCCGCGCTGGCGTTCGACCGGGGCGTTTTCGTCCCACAGCACTGGCTTGGACAGTTCCAGGTACCAGTCGCAATACTGGTTCCAGATGAATTCGTACAAGGCCTGGGCGGCCAGGTCGAAACGGAACTGATCGAGTTGGCGGGTCACTTCGGCTTCGGTGCGTTGCAACTGCGAAATGATCCAGCGATCAGCCAGGGTCAGCTCGTAGGCTTCGCCGTTCTGGCCGCAGTCTTCGCCTTTGTCCAGCACGTAGCGCGCGGCGTTCCAGATCTTGTTGCAGAAGTTGCGGTAGCCTTCGACGCGGCCCATGTCGAACTTGATGTCACGACCGGTGGACGCCAGCGAGCAAAAGGTGAAACGCAAGGCGTCGGTGCCGTAGCTGGCGATGCCCTCGGCGAATTCTTCCCGGGTGGCCTTCTCGATTTTCTTCGCCAGTTTGGGTTGCATCAGGCCGGAGGTGCGTTTCTGCACCAGGGTTTCCAGGTCGATGCCGTCGATGATGTCCAGCGGGTCGAGGACGTTGCCCTTGGACTTGGACATCTTCTGGCCCTGGCCATCGCGCACCAGGCCGTGGACATAGACGGTCTTGAACGGAACCTGAGGCGTGCCGTCTTCGTTCTTCACCAGGTGCATGGTCAGCATGATCATCCGGGCGACCCAGAAGAAAATGATGTCGAAACCGGTGACCAGTACGTCGGTGGAGTGGAATTTCTTCAGGAACTCGGTCTGCTGCGGCCAGCCGAGCGTGGAGAAAGTCCACAGGCCCGAACTGAACCAGGTATCGAGAACGTCGTTGTCCTGTTGCAGCGCCACGTCGGCGCCGAGGTTGTGCTTGGCGCGAACTTCGGCTTCATCGCGGCCGACATAGACCTTGCCCGACTCGTCGTACCAGGCCGGGATGCGATGGCCCCACCACAGCTGACGGCTGATGCACCAGTCCTGGATATCGCGCATCCACGAGAAATACATGTTTTCGTACTGCTTGGGCACGAACTGGATGCGGCCATCTTCCACGGCGGCAATCGCCGGCTCGGCCAGCGGCTTGGTGGACACGTACCACTGGTCGGTCAGCCACGGCTCGATGATGGTGCCGGAACGGTCGCCTTTCGGGACTTTCAGGGCGTGATCGTCGACGCTGACCAGCAGGCCGGCGGCCTCGAACGCCGCGACGATCTGCTTGCGTGCCTCGAAGCGGTCCAGGCCGGCGAACTGCGCCGGGATCTGGCCGTCGACGCTTTCGTTCAGCGTGCCGTCGAGGTTGAATGCCTGGGCTGCCGGCAATACGTGGGCGTTCTTGTCGAAGATGTTCAGCAGCGGCAGGTTGTGGCGCTTGCCGACTTCGTAGTCGTTGAAGTCGTGGGCCGGGGTGATTTTCACGCAGCCGGTGCCGAATTCCGGGTCGCAGTAATCGTCGCCGATGATCGGGATGCGCCGGCCAACCAGCGGCAGCTCGACGAACTTGCCGATCAGCGCCTGGTAGCGCTCATCGTTCGGGTTCACCGCCACGGCGGAGTCACCCAGCATGGTTTCCGGACGCGTGGTGGCGACGATCAGGTAATCCTTGCCTTCGGCGGTCTTGGCGCCGTCGGCCAGCGGGTACTTGAGGTTCCACAGGAAACCTTTCTCGTCGTGGTTTTCCACTTCGAGGTCGGAAATGGCCGTGTGCAACTTGGTGTCCCAGTTGACCAGGCGCTTGCCGCGATAGATCAGCCCATCTTCATGCAGGCGCACGAAGGCTTCCTTCACCGCTTCCGAGAGACCGTCGTCCATGGTGAAGCGCTCGCGGCTCCAGTCCACGGACGAGCCGAGGCGACGGATCTGCCGGCTGATGTTGCCACCGGACTCGTCTTTCCATTCCCAGACTTTCTCGAGGAATTTCTCGCGACCCAGGTCATGGCGACTCTGGCCCTGGGCTTCGAGGCGACGTTCCACCAGCATCTGCGTGGCGATACCGGCGTGGTCGGTACCCGGCTGCCACAAGGTGTTGCGACCTTGCATACGACGGAAACGGATCAGGGCGTCCATGATCGCGTTGTTGAAACCGTGGCCCATGTGCAGGCTGCCGGTGACGTTCGGCGGCGGGATCATGATGGTGTAGGAATCGCCCGCGCCTTGCGGAGCGAAATAATTCTCGGACTCCCAGGTGTTGTACCAGGAAGTTTCAATGGCGTGCGGCTGGTAGGTCTTATCCATGCGCGGCGGGACCCTATTGGCATTTATTCAGGAAAAGCCGGGAAGTATAGCGGGCGGGGGAGATGCAAGCCACACGCAGCGAGCTGGAAGCGAGCAGCCATACTGATAGTTTGTGAACACAGTTGGACAATGTGGGAGCGGGCTTGCTCGCGAAGGCGGTGTGTCAGGTATACATGTGCTAGCTGACACACCGCCTTCGCGAGCAAGCCCGCTCCCACAGGTTTATTCGGTGGGTAGAGCGGGTTATTCGTACTGACTCAACAACCGTTCCATCCGCGCATCCAGTCGGCGCTTGATCTCGGTCTCGATGTGCGGGGCGAAGTCGTCGATGACGTCTTGCATGATCAATTGCGCGGCAGCGCGCAATTCGCGGTCCAGGTGCAGCAGGGCGTCGGGCCCTTTGGCCTCGGCCTTGGCAGCCGGCTTGGGCTCAGGCTGGCCGTTGATCGGCTCGAACAGCAGGGGGATCTGTTCGTCATGCACCGGCTCGTGCACGACCGTATCGGTCAGCAGCGGCGGTTGCAGGTTGTCGTCACCGAGCAGTTGGCGGATCGATTCGAGGTCATCCAGCAGGTGCGCGGGCTTTTGTGGCGGTTTTGGAGTGTCCATCGTAGGGCTCAGAGTCGCTGTAAACGGTGGTCTTGCAGAGGATAGCCCTGTTCGCGGTAGAAACGGAAACTCTCCCGCGCGGCTTGTCGGATGGCCGGATCTTCGACCACCACTTCCGCCACGCGGGCGAAGCGCTGGGCAAAGGCCGGTACTTTCAGGTCGAGGTTGACCAGCAGATCCTGGTGCTGGCCGCAGTCGTCTCCCAGCCCCAGCACGATCAACCCCTCGGGTTCGTTTTCGGCCGGGCCGTGGGGCACGAAACTCTCGCCCTTGAATGCCCACAGGCGTGCGTCCAGGTCCTCGCGCTGGGCGGCATCGCTGCAATGCAGGTAGATGCTGTGCCCCATGCGCCAGGCCTTTTCAGTCAGCTTGCAGGCGAAATCCAGCCGCGCCGACGGATCGGCGCTGGGCAGGATATAGAAATCGACTTTGGTCATTGCGGTTCCTGAGCCGCCGCTGGCGTCACCCGAGGGCGACGCCAACGACGGTCATTGGTGTCAGGCCTTGGCGCGATCCAGCAGGTACTGGGTCAGCAGGGGCACCGGACGGCCGGTGGCCCCCTTGTCCTTGCCACCGCTGGTCCACGCCGTGCCAGCGATGTCCAGGTGCGCCCAGTTCAGGTTCTTGGTGAAGCGCGACAGGAAGCACGCCGCCGTGATGGTCCCGGCTTTCGGGCCGCCGATGTTGGCGATGTCGGCGAATGGGCTATCCAGTTGTTCCTGGTACTCGTCGAACAGTGGCAACTGCCAGGCGCGGTCGTCGGCTTGCTGGCCGGCGCTGAGCAATTGGCCGATCAGCTCGTCGTTGTTGCCCAGCAGGCCCGAGGTATGGGCGCCCAGGGCGACGACGCAGGCGCCGGTCAGGGTCGCGATGTCGATCACCGCTTGCGGCTTGAAGCGCTCGGAGTAGGTGAGGGCGTCACACAGCACCAGGCGGCCTTCGGCGTCGGTGTTGAGGATTTCCACGGTCTGGCCGCTCATGGTGGTGACAATGTCGCCCGGGCGCGAGGCCGTGCCGCTGGGCATGTTCTCGGCGCAGGCCAGGATGCACACCAGGTTGATCGGCAATTGCAGTTCGAGCACGGCACGCAGGGTGCCGAACACGCTGGCGGCGCCGCCCATGTCGTACTTCATCTCATCCATGTTTGCGCCCGGCTTGAGGCTGATGCCGCCGGTGTCGAAGGTGATGCCCTTGCCCACCAGTGCGTACGGCTTCTCGGATTTCTTGCCGCCGTTGTATTGCATGACGATCAGGCGCGGCGGCTGGGCGCTGCCCTGGCCGACGGAGTAGAACGAACCCATGCCCAGGTCCTTGATTTTCTTCTCGTCGAAGACTTCGACCTTCAGGCCCTTGAACTCCTTGCCCAAGGCCTTGGCCTGTTCACCCATGAAGGTCGGGTGGCAGATGTTTGGCGGCAGGTTGCCCAGGTCGCGGGTGAAGGCCATGCCGTTGGCAATCGCGGTGGCATGGGTCACGGCGCGCTGGACTTCAGCCTGGGCCGCCTTGATGGTCAGCAGGGTGATTTTTTTCAGGGCGCGGGGTTCGGCTTTCTGGCTCTTGAACTGGTCGAACTGGTATCCGCCGTCCACCAGGGTCTCGGCCAGCAGGCGGTTCTTGCCGTAGCTGTCGCGGCCTTTGACAACCAATTCGTCCAATGCCAGTGCTGCGTCACCGCCGCCCAAGCCCTTGAGGGTGCCCAGTACGCCGGCGATGATTTTACGGAACGGACGGTCGCCCAGTTCGGCGTCCTTGCCCACGCCCACCAGCAGCACGCGTTCGGCCTTGAGGTTGGGCAGGCTGTGCAGCAACAGGCTCTGGCCGACTTTACCGGCCAGGTCGCCGCGCTTGAGCACGGCACTGATGGCGCCACCGCTAAGGGTATCGAGCTGGGTGGCCACCACGCCGAGCTTGCGGTTTTCACCGACGGCGACCACCAGCGTGGCGGTTTTCAACGTTTCTGGGCTGACGCTTTTTACAACCAGTTCCATGTCCGGATCCCTGAGTGAATGGTCAAGAGGCCAGGCGCCGAGGCAATGGCGCGCTGAGCAAGCTTCTTCTTATAAAACGAAGCGCCGGTATTGGCCGGCGACAAAGGCCGCAGTTTGAACCCCGGCGCACGAGCCTGACAACCCTCGGTACCCTTAACTTTTTGGCTTCAAGCACCGGCTTAAAGCATGCGAAGTGACAGGCGCCTCCAATCACAGGATAATGCGGCTCTTTTTTCGGCGGTCCGCGTTGGCGGGCCGGCTCGATACGTTTGCTTGTTTGGCCGCCTTAGCCTGACAACCTTGGAGTGTCTGGTTTGATCGTCTTTCGTTATCTATCCCGTGAAGTCCTGCTGACCCTGAGTGCCGTGAGCGCCGTGCTGCTGGTCATCATCATGAGCGGACGCTTCATCAAGTACCTCGCCCAGGCGGCTTCCGGCGCCCTGGACCCGGGCTCGCTGTTCCTGATCATGGGGTTCCGCCTGCCGGGCTTCCTGCAGTTGATCCTGCCGTTGGGGTTGTTCCTCGGCATCCTGCTGGCCTACGGGCGCTTGTACCTGGACAGCGAAATGACCGTGCTGTCGGCCACTGGCATGAGCCAGCAGCGCCTGTTTCGCATGACCCTGTTCCCGGCCACGTTGGTGGCGCTGGTGGTGGCCTGGCTGAGCCTGAGCCTGGCCCCCCAGGGCGCCAACCAGTTCCAAATGCTGATCAACCAGCAGGACGCCTTGACCGAGTTCGATACCCTGGTGCCAGGGCGTTTCCAGGCGCTGCGCGACGGCACGCGCGTGACCTACACCGAACAGCTCTCGGACGACCGGATCGACCTGGGCGGCGTCTTCATTACACAAAAGAACCTGTCTTCGGACACCAAGAAGGACCGTGGCATTTCCGTGCTGGTGGCCGAGAAGGGGCGCCAGGAAATCAACCCCGACGGCAACCGCTACCTGATCCTGCACAATGGCTATCGCTATGACGGCAAGCCCGGGCAGGCCGATTACCGGGCCATCAAGTACGACACCTATGGCGTGCTGCTGCCCAAGCCAGATGTCAGCAACGAAGTCACCGACCGCGACGCGATGCCCACCGCCAGCCTGCTGGGCAACAATGACATTCGCGCCCGTACCGAGCTGCAATGGCGCCTGTCCTTGCCGCTGCTGGTGTTCATCGTGACCCTCATGGCGGTCCCGCTGTCGCGGGTCAACCCACGTCAAGGGCGTTTCCTCAAGCTGCTGCCGGCGATTCTTTTGTATATGGCTTACCTGACTATCCTGATTTCCGCCCGCGGCGCCCTGGAGAAGGGCAAGATTTCGCCGACGCTGGGCCTGTGGTGGGTGCATGGCATCTTCCTGGTCATCGGCCTGGGGCTGCTCTATTGGGAACCGTTGCGCCTGAAGCTGGCCAGTCGCCGCAGCGCGCTGGAGGTGGCCCGTGGTTAAACTCGACCGCTACATCGGCAGCAGTGTGTTCATGGCGATCCTCGCGGTGCTGGGGATCATCCTCGGCCTGGCGACCCTGTTTGCCTTCATCGATGAAATGAGTGACGTCAGCGACACCTATACGCTGACGGACGTGGCGAGCTACGTGCTCCTGACCGCGCCGCGGCGTTTGTACGACATGCTGCCGATGGCCGCGCTGATCGGCTGCCTGATCGGCCTGGGCAGCCTGGCCAGCAACAGTGAGCTGACCATCATGCGCGCCGCCGGCGTGTCCATTGGTCGGATCGTCTGGGCGGTGATGAAGCCCATGCTAGTGCTGATGCTGGTGGGTGTGCTGATCGGCGAATACATCGCCCCGGCCACCGAAAATACCGCCCAGGCCAACCGTTCCCTGGCCCAGGGCGGCGGTGATGCGCAAAGTGCCAAGCATGGCCTGTGGCACCGCCAGGGCGACGAGTTCATCCACATCAACTCGGTCCAGCCCAATGGCATCCTCTATGGCGTGACCCGCTATCGTTTCGACGACCAACGGCACATGCTCTCGTCGAGCTTCGCCAAGCGCGCCAACTTTGCCGAGGATCATTGGCAGTTGAGCGATGTCACCACCACCCTGTTCCATGACAAGCGCACTGAAGTGGTCACCGCCGCGCAAGAGCGCTGGGACGTGTCGATCAGCCCGCAGTTGCTCAGCACCGTGGTGATGGCGCCGGAATCCCTGTCGATTACCGGTTTGTGGGGCTATATCCACTACCTGGCGGACCAGGGCCTGAACAACGGCCGCTACTGGCTGGCTTTTTGGGTCAAGGTGTTGCAGCCGTTGGTCACCGCCGCGCTGGTGCTCATGGCGATTTCTTTCATCTTCGGCCCGCTGCGTTCGGTTACCCTGGGACAACGGGTGTTTACCGGCGTGCTGGTGGGTTTCACGTTCCGTATCGCCCAGGATCTGCTGGGGCCTTCGAGCCTGGTGTTCGGTTTCTCGCCGCTGTTCGCGGTACTGGTGCCGGCCGGTGTCTGTGCGTTGGCCGGGCTCTGGCTGCTGCGTCGGGCCGGTTGACCCCGGTTTCTTGTGGCGAGGGAGCTTGCTGTGGCGAGGGGATTTATCCCCGCTGGGTTGCGTAGCAACCCCCTGCGTTCTATCTGCCCCATCACCTCGGTTGATGGATTGTGGGGCTGCTTTGCAGCCCAGCGGGGATAAATCCCCTCGCCACAGGTGTGTCCACCCTCTCCCCGGTCCAAACAATGGGTATCGACAGGCGAGCGTGACGCTTGCGCGCTGTATCAGGTACAATTCCCGGCTATTTTTCGGCGGGCCATGCCTGCAGCCTTTTTGAGTGTTGATCCGTGAGTGATTTGAGTCATATCCGCAATTTCTCCATCATCGCCCACATTGACCATGGCAAGTCGACGCTGGCTGATCGCTTCATCCAGATGTGCGGCGGCCTGGCCGAGCGTGAAATGGAAGCCCAGGTCCTGGACTCCATGGATCTGGAGCGTGAACGCGGGATCACCATCAAGGCCCACAGCGTTACCCTCTACTACAAGGCCCGCGACGGCATCACCTATCAGCTGAACTTCATCGATACCCCGGGCCACGTCGACTTCACCTATGAAGTCAGCCGGTCGCTGGCGGCCTGTGAAGGTGCCTTGCTGGTGGTCGATGCCGGGCAGGGCGTCGAGGCCCAGTCGGTCGCCAACTGCTACACGGCCATCGAGCAGGGCCTGGAAGTCATGCCGGTACTGAACAAGATCGACCTGCCCCAGGCCGATCCGGACCGCGTGAAGGAAGAAATCGAGAAAATCATCGGCATCGACGCCACCGACGCGGTCACCTGCAGCGCCAAGACCGGCCTGGGCGTGGATGAAGTGCTCGAACGCCTGGTCACCACCATTCCCGCGCCAACCGGCAACATCGAGGATCCGCTGCAAGCGTTGATCATCGACTCCTGGTTCGACAACTACCTGGGCGTGGTCTCCCTGGTTCGCGTGCGCCATGGCCGCGTGAAGAAGGGCGACAAGATCCTGGTCAAGTCCACCGGCAAGATCCACCTGGTGGACAGCGTCGGTGTGTTCAATCCCAAACATACCGCCACCGTCGACCTGAAGGCCGGTGAAGTGGGCTTCATCATCGCCGGCATCAAGGACATCCACGGGGCGCCGGTCGGCGACACCCTGACCTTGAGCTCCACTCCCGACGTCGATGTACTGCCAGGTTTCAAACGCATTCAGCCACAGGTCTATGCCGGCCTGTTCCCGGTCAGCTCCGATGACTTCGAGGATTTCCGCGAAGCCCTGCAAAAGCTGACCCTGAACGACTCGTCCCTGCAATACACCCCGGAAAGCTCCGATGCCCTGGGCTTCGGCTTCCGTTGCGGGTTCCTGGGCATGTTGCACATGGAAATCATCCAGGAGCGCCTGGAGCGCGAGTACGACCTGGACCTGATCACCACGGCGCCGACGGTAATCTTCGAGCTGCTGCTCAAGAATGGCGAAACCCTCTACGTCGACAACCCGTCCAAGCTCCCGGACCTGTCGGCCATCGAGGACATGCGCGAACCGATCGTGCGGGCCAACATCCTTGTGCCTCAGGAGCACCTGGGCAACGTCATTACCCTGTGCATCGAGAAGCGCGGCGTGCAGCACGATATGCTGTTCCTCGGCTCGCAGGTCCAGGTGACCTACGACCTGCCGATGAACGAAGTGGTGCTGGACTTCTTCGACCGCCTCAAATCCACCAGTCGCGGCTATGCTTCGCTGGACTATCATTTCGATCGTTACCAATCGGCTAATCTGGTGAAGCTGGATGTGCTGATCAACGGTGAGAAAGTCGATGCCCTGGCATTGATCGTGCACCGTGACAACGCGCACTACAAAGGTCGTGCATTGACCGAGAAGATGAAGGAACTGATTCCGCGGCAGATGTTCGATGTGGCAATCCAGGCCGCCATTGGCGGGCAGATTGTGGCGCGTACAACCGTCAAGGCGCTCAGAAAGAACGTATTGGCCAAATGCTACGGCGGCGACGTCAGCCGTAAGCGCAAGCTGTTGGAAAAGCAGAAGGCCGGTAAAAAACGCATGAAGCAGGTCGGTAACGTGGAAATTCCACAGGAAGCCTTCCTTGCGGTGCTCAGGTTGGATAGTTAGGTCCTATGTCGCTAAATTTCCCGCTGTTGCTGGTTATCGCCGTGTTTGTCTGCGGCCTGTTGGCGTTGCTTGATCTGTTGTTCCTGGCGCCCCGGCGCCGGGCGGCCATCGCCTCTTATCAGGGCAGCGTCAGCCAGCCTGATGGTGTGGTGATCGAAAAGCTCAACAAGGAACCGCTGCTGGTCGAATACGGCAAGTCGTTCTTCCCGGTGCTGTTCATCGTGCTGGTGTTGCGTTCGTTCCTGGTGGAACCGTTCCAGATCCCGTCCGGTTCGATGAAACCGACCCTGGACGTGGGCGATTTCATCCTGGTGAACAAGTTTTCCTACGGGATCCGCCTGCCGGTGATCGACAAGAAAGTCATCGAAGTCGGTGACCCGCAACGCGGCGATGTGATGGTGTTCCGCTTCCCGAGCGACCCGAACGTCAACTACATCAAGCGGGTCGTCGGCCTGCCGGGCGACACGGTCCGCTACACCGCCGACAAGCGTCTGTTCGTCAATGGCGAATCGGTGGCCGAACAGTTGCTTGGCTCCGAGCCGGGTACGCTGGGCAGTGCCGAGCTCTACCGGGAAAAACTCGGCGAGGCCGAGCACCTGATCCGCAAGGAAATGAGCCGCTACCGCGCCACGCCGGACCATTCGTGGACCGTACCGGCGGGGCACTACTTCATGATGGGCGACAACCGCGACAACTCCAACGACAGCCGTTACTGGGATGATCCGAACATTCCCAAGGACATGCTGGGCATGGTCCCCGACCGGAATATCGTCGGCAAGGCCTTCGCGGTCTGGATGAGCTGGCCGGAACCCAAACTCAGTCACCTGCCGAATTTCTCGCGGGTTGGCCTGATCAAGTAATCACACACGGCGCTGTTGAACACAGCGCCGAATGCTTTTCTGGAGCCTGCACAAGGTTGCCCGAAGGCATGAAGCCAACGATAGTCAGGACGTCATTTTTGAACACAGCGTTAATTGTCCCAAGCCAACGGTGCCTCGCCGCCGTGGCGGTGGAATCCAGCCACGAACTCAGCGTGGGTAAACCGTGAGCGTTTCTCTAAGCCGTCTCGAGCGCCAGCTCGGCTACACCTTCAAGGACCAGGACCTGATGCTCCTGGCCCTCACTCACCGCAGTTTTGCCGGGCGCAACAATGAACGCCTGGAATTCCTCGGTGATGCCATCCTCAACTTCGTGGCGGGCGAGGCGCTGTTCGAGCGTTTCCCACTGGCTCGCGAAGGCCAGTTGTCGCGTTTACGCGCGCGCTTGGTAAAAGGTGAGACCCT
The DNA here is from genome assembly GCF_058148565.1 of Pseudomonas sp. DF11. Classification (NCBI taxonomy): domain Bacteria; kingdom Pseudomonadati; phylum Pseudomonadota; class Gammaproteobacteria; order Pseudomonadales; family Pseudomonadaceae; genus Pseudomonas; species Pseudomonas sp. DF11. The sequence continues at coordinate 81,887 of NZ_JBYVYN010000007.1, read as the reverse complement.
GGCCGTACTGGCTCGTGGTTTTGACCTGGGCGAATACCTGCGCCTGGGCTCCGGTGAATTGAAAAGCGGCGGTTTCCGTCGTGAGTCGATTCTGGCCGATGCCCTGGAAGCGTTGATTGGCGCGATCTACCTGGATTCAGGCATGGAAATGGCGCGCGAACGCGTGCTGGCCTGGCTGACTTCCGAGATCGACAGCCTGACGCTGGTGGACACCAACAAGGACCCGAAAACCCGTTTGCAGGAGTTCCTGCAATCGCGCAGTTGCGAGTTGCCGCGCTACGAAGTCGTGGATATCCAGGGTGAACCGCATTGCCGTACTTTCTTCGTCGAATGCGAAGTTGTCCTATTGAATGAAAAAAGCCGGGGCCAGGGTGTGAGTCGTCGTATTGCCGAACAGGTAGCGGCCGCCGCAGCACTGATTGCCCTGGGCGTGGAGAATGGCAATGACTGATACAACCGTCACCCGCTGCGGCTACGTCGCCATTGTCGGTCGGCCGAACGTGGGCAAGTCCACGTTGCTGAACCACATCCTGGGCCAAAAGCTGGCGATCACTTCGCGCAAGCCCCAGACCACTCGCCACAACATGCTGGGCATCAAGACCGAAGGCGCCGTGCAGGCGATCTACGTCGACACCCCGGGCATGCACAAGGGCGGCGAGAAGGCCCTGAACCGTTACATGAACAAGACCGCATCGGCGGCGTTGAAAGACGTCGACGTGGTGATCTTCGTGGTCGACCGCACCAAGTGGACCGACGAAGACCAGATGGTCCTCGAGCGTGTCCAGTACGTCACCGGCCCGCTGATCGTGGCGCTGAACAAGACCGACCGCATCGAAGACAAGGCGGAGCTGATGCCGCACCTGTCCTGGTTGCAGGAACAGTTGCCGAACGCCCAGATCATCCCGATCTCCGCCCAGCACGGCCATAACCTCGACGCGCTGGAGCGGGTGATTGCCGAGCACCTGCCGGAAAACGATCACTTCTTCCCCGAAGACCAGATCACCGACCGCAGCAGCCGCTTCCTCGCCGCCGAGTTGGTGCGCGAGAAAATCATGCGCCAGATGGGCGCCGAGCTGCCGTACCAGATCACCGTGGAAATCGAAGAGTTCAAGCAGCAGGGCAAGACCCTGCACATCCATGCGTTGATCCTCGTCGAACGTGACGGCCAGAAGAAAATCATCATTGGCGACAAGGGCGAGCGCATCAAGCGCATCGGCACCGAGGCACGCAAGGACATGGAGCTGCTGTTCGACTCCAAGATCATGCTCAACCTGTGGGTCAAGGTGAAGGGCGGTTGGTCCGATGATGAGCGGGCGTTGCGGTCGTTGGGTTACGGCGACTTGTAATCCTTTTTGGATACATGAATTCCATTGTGGGAGCGAGCCTGCTCGCGATAACGGTCTGTCAGTCAGCATCTTTGTTGAATATCAGTCCCTCATCGCGAGCAGGCTCGCTCCCACAGTGGTTTGTGGTTGTCAGTAAAATTGTGCTCGCTCATTGAGAACCGCGATCCCCATGTCTCCCAGCCAACCCATCGCCCAACCCGCCTACGTCCTGCATTCGCGGGCCTACCGCGAAAGCAGCGCCCTGGTGGATTTCCTCACGCCGCAAGGGCGCCTGCGGGCGGTGTTGCGTGGGGCGCGGGGCAAGGCCGGGACGCTGGCGCGGCCGTTCGTGCCGCTGGAAGTCGAGTTCCGCGGTCGAGGCGAGTTGAAGAACGTCGGGCGCATGGAAAGCAATGGTGTGGCGGCGTGGCTCAACGGCGAGGCGCTGTTCAGCGGTTTGTACCTCAATGAATTGCTGATCCGCCTGCTGCCCGCCGAAGATCCCCACCCGGCCGTCTTCGACCACTATGCCGCCACGCTGCTGGCCCTGGCCGAAGGCCGGCCGTTGGAGCCGCTGTTGCGCTCGTTCGAATGGCGGCTGCTGGATGACCTCGGCTACGGCTTTGCCCTGAACACTGACCTGCATGGCGACCCCATCGCGGCCGACGGTCTGTACCGCTTGCAGGTGGATGCCGGCCTGGAGCAGGTCTACTTGCTGCAACCCGGGCTGTTCAACGGCGCTGAGCTTCTGGCCATGGCCGAGGCCGACTGGAGTGCGCCGGGCGCCTTGTCGGCGGCCAAGCGGCTGATGCGCCAGGCCCTGGCCGTGCATCTGGGCGGTCGGCCGCTGGTCAGTCGCGAGCTGTTTCGCAAGCCCTGATCTACCCGTATGCTGTGGGCCGAATACTTGTCCCTTCAGGAGCCTTTTCGTGAGCACCAGCAATCGCATTCTTCTCGGCGTGAACATCGACCATGTCGCCACCCTGCGCCAGGCCCGCGGTACGCGCTACCCGGATCCGGTCAAGGCCGCACTGGACGCCGAAGAGGCGGGCGCCGACGGCATCACCGTGCATTTGCGTGAAGACCGTCGCCACATCCAGGAGCGCGACGTGCTGCTGCTCAAGGACGTGCTGCAAACCCGCATGAACTTCGAAATGGGCGTGACCGAAGAAATGATGGCGTTCGCCGAGCGGATTCGTCCGGCACACATTTGCCTGGTTCCCGAGACGCGCCAGGAGCTGACCACCGAAGGCGGCCTGGACGTGGCAGGGCAGGAAGCACGGATCATGGCGGCGGTGGAGCGGTTGTCGAAGATCGGTGCCGAGGTGTCGCTGTTCATCGATGCCGACGAACGGCAGATCGCAGCCTCCAAGCGTGTCGGCGCCCCGGCCATCGAACTGCACACCGGCCGTTACGCCGATGCCGAAACGCCAACGGACGTGGCCGATGAGCTGAAACGCGTGGCCGACGGCGTCGCCTTCGGCCTGGCCAAGGGCCTGATCGTCAATGCCGGCCATGGCTTGCACTACCACAACGTCGAAGCCGTCGCGGCGATCAAGGGCATCAACGAACTGAACATCGGCCACGCGCTGGTGGCCCATGCGTTGTTCGTCGGGTTCAAGTCGGCCGTGTCGGAAATGAAAGCGCTGATCCTGGCTGCCGCCAGATCCTGAGCCCATCCCATAACCCAATGTGCCTGCTCACTTGAGGCTTGCCTGATCCATTGTGGCGAGGGGATTTATCCCCGTTGGGTTGCGCAGCAGCCCTAAAACCCGGCGCCTTGGTGTGTCAGGCAGATTGAGTTGACCTGTCTTGGGGCCGCTTCGCGCCCCAGCGGGGATAAATCCCCTCGCCACAGGTTCATCACAGCATCAGGAGTTGTGTACAGCTTATAGCGGCGGGGTTTCCTGGTTCGGCTTGCTCTTGTCGACGCCCGGCACGTGCAGGTTGCCCTCGGCCACCTGGTTGCCTTCGAGTTGCGGCTGCGTGACCCAGGTCAGGATGTCGTAGTAGCGCCGGATGTTCGCCACGAAATGTACCGGTTCGCCGCCCCGGGCGTAGCCGTAGCGGGTCTTGCTATACCACTGTTTCTGGGACAGGCGCGGCAGGATTTTCTTCACGTCCAGCCACTTGTTTGGGTTCAGCCCTTCCTTGGCCGCCAGTTTGCGGGCGTCGTCCAAGTGACCACTGCCCACGTTATAAGCGGCGAGGGCGAACCAGGTGCGGTCCGGCTCCTCGATGCTCTCGTCCAGTTGATCCTTCATATAGGCCAGGTACTTGGCGCCGCCCATGATGCTTTGCTTCGGATCCAGGCGGTTGGACACGCCCATGGCCTGGGCGGTGTTCTGGGTCAGCATCATCAGGCCACGCACGCCGGTCTTGGACGTGACCGCCGGTTGCCACAGCGATTCCTGGTAGCCGATCGCGGCCAGCAGGCGCCAATCGACTTTCTCCTGCTTGGCGTAAGCCTTGAAATGCTGTTCGTATTTGGGCAACCGCTGCTGCAGATGCTGGGCGAACGTGGTGGCGCCCATGTAGCCGAGGACGTCGACATGCCCGTAATAACGGTCCTTGAGGCGTTGCAGCGTGCCGTTCTTCTGCACCTTGTCGAGGTAGCTGTTGATTTCGTTGAGCAGGCTGTTGTCTTCGCCGGGGGCCACTGCCCAGCTCTGGCTACGGGCGTCGCCCAGGTCGAAGGCCACGCGCACGTTGGGGAAGTACACCTGGTTCATCGCCACTTCGTTGGAATCCACCAGGGTCAGGTCGATCTGGCCTTCGTCGACCATGCGCAACAGGTCGACGACTTCAACCGCGTCGGACTCTTCGTATTCGATGCCTGGATATTGCTGTTTCAACTGCGCCAGCTGCTCGGCGTGGCTGCTGCCCTTGAGCACCATGATCTTCTTGCCGGCCAGGGCGGCGGCATCGGTGGGGCGCGACTGGCCGTTGCGGTAGATGACCTGCGGGGTGACTTCCAGATAGGGGTGGGAAAACCGCACCTGTTTCTTGCGCTGCTCGCTGCTGACCAGGCCCGCGGCGGCCAACACCGGGCCGTTGGGCTTGCCGATCTGGTTGAACAGGTCGTCGAGGTTGTCGGCGGTCTCTATCTTCAGTTCCACCCCCAAATCGTCGGCGAAGCGCTTCACCAGCTCGTATTCGAAGCCGGTTTCACCGTTACGATCCTCAAAGTAGGTGGCGGGGCTGTTTCGGGTGACCACCCGCAGCACGCCATCCTCCTTTACGCGCTCCAGTGTGTTGGGTTTCTCAACACAACCACCGAGCACCAGGAAGAGTCCGGTTGCGATCAGCCATCTGGCATATCGCGGACGCAAAGCCGTTGGGGAAAACATCTGCGCAGTATACGCAAACGGCCCCTACCGCCATATCTCGACAGCAAAAGGCCAGTCTGCTAGCCATTGCAAAACATGTCCGCAGCGCAGGCTGGCCGGGGGGCGCCGGGGTTTGTCTCCCTGAAAAATATCTCTTTGCAAGCATGGGTACGGGTGTCCAATAGCACCGTGCAGGCAAAGACCGACATTCGGCTCGCACCGCGCGTGCCGTTTCGGGTGCCGTTGCCGGCGGTTTAGGCTAGAATGCACGGCCTCAAAGCACACCCCCTTCCCGAGGCTGTCCCGAAGATGTTGATCCTGCGCGGCGCTCCTGCCCTTTCTGCCTTTCGCCACAGCAAACTCCTTGAGCAACTGAGCCAGAAGGTTCCGGCTGTCAGTGGCTTGTATGCTGAATTCGCTCACTTCGCCGAAGTCACCGGCGGTTTGACCGGCGACGAACAGCAGGTGCTCGCGCGCCTTCTGAAGTACGGTCCCAGTGTTCCCGTCCAGGAGCCGGCCGGTCGTCTGTTCCTGGTACTGCCGCGTTTCGGCACCATTTCGCCGTGGTCGAGCAAGGCCAGCGACATCGCCCGCAACTGCGGCCTGGCGAAAATCCAGCGCCTGGAGCGCGGTATTGCCTTCTATGTCTCCGGTGAGTTCAGCGAGGCCGAGGCCCAGTTGATCGCCGATGGCTTGCATGACCGCATGACCCAGGTCGTGCTGGGTAACCTGGAGCAGGCTGCCGGCCTGTTCAGCCACGCCGAACCCAAGCCGCTGACCGCTATCGACGTGCTGGGCGGCGGTCGTGCCGCGCTGGAAAAAGCCAACGCCGAACTGGGCCTGGCCCTGGCCGAGGACGAGATCGATTACCTGGTCAACGCCTTCCAGGGCCTCAAGCGCAACCCCCACGACATCGAACTGATGATGTTCGCCCAGGCCAACTCCGAGCACTGCCGCCACAAGATCTTCAACGCCAGTTGGGACATTGACGGCCAGAGCCAGGAAAAAAGCCTGTTCGGCATGATCAAGAACACCTACCAGATGCACAACGAAGGTGTGCTCTCGGCCTACAAGGACAACGCCGCGGTGATCGTCGGCAACGTCGCCGGTCGTTTCTACCCGAATCCCGAGACCCGCCAGTACGGTGCGGTCCAGGAGCCGGTGCATATCCTGATGAAGGTCGAGACTCACAACCACCCGACCGCCATCGCCCCATTCCCGGGCGCGTCCACCGGTTCCGGTGGCGAGATCCGCGACGAAGGCGCCACCGGTCGCGGTGCCAAGCCCAAGGCTGGCCTGACCGGCTTCACCGTATCGAACCTGCAGATCCCGGGCTTCGAACAGCCGTGGGAAAAGCCGTACGGCAAGCCTGAGCGCATCGTCAACGCCCTGGACATCATGATCGAAGGCCCCCTGGGGGGCGCGGCGTTCAACAACGAATTCGGCCGTCCGGCCCTGACTGGCTATTTCCGTACTTTCGAACAGTCCATCAGCACCCCGCGTGGTGAGGAAGTCCGTGGTTACCACAAGCCGATCATGCTTGCCGGCGGCATGGGCAACATCCGCGCCGAACACGTGCAGAAAGGCGAAATCGTGGTCGGCTCCAAGCTGATCGTCCTCGGTGGCCCGGCGATGCTGATCGGCCTGGGTGGCGGCGCCGCTTCCTCCATGGCCACCGGTACCAGCTCGGCGGACCTGGACTTCGCTTCGGTCCAGCGGGAAAACCCGGAAATGGAACGCCGTTGCCAGGAAGTCATCGACCGTTGCTGGCAGTTGGGCGAACACAACCCCATCAGCTTCATCCACGACGTCGGCGCCGGTGGCCTGTCCAACGCCTTCCCGGAACTGGTCAACGACGGTGGCCGTGGTGGCCGCTTCGAACTGCGCAACATTCCGAACGACGAGCCGGGCATGGCCCCGCACGAAATCTGGAGCAACGAATCCCAGGAACGTTACGTCCTGGCGGTCGGCCCGGCTGACTTCGAACGCTTCCAGGCCATCTGCGAGCGCGAGCGCTGCCCGTTCGCCGTGGTGGGTGAAGCCACCGCCGAGCCGCAACTGACCGTCACCGACAGCCACTTCGGCAACAGCCCGGTGGACATGCCGCTGGAAGTGCTGCTGGGCAAGGCCCCGCGCATGCACCGTTCGGCCGTTCGTGAAACCGAGTTGGGCGACGATTTCGATCCGTCCACCCTCGACCTCGCCGAGTCCATCGAACGCGTGCTGCATCACCCGGCCGTGGCGAGCAAAAGCTTCCTGATCACCATCGGCGACCGCACCATCACCGGCCTCGTAGCCCGCGACCAGATGGTCGGCCCGTGGCAGGTGCCGGTGGCCGACGTGGCCGTGACCGCCACCAGCTTCGACGTCTACACCGGCGAAGCCATGGCCATGGGCGAGCGTACGCCGCTGGCGCTGCTGGACGCTCCGGCGTCGGGCCGCATGGCGATTGGCGAGACCCTGACCAACATCGCCGCCTCGCGCATCGGCAAGATTTCCGACATCAAGCTGTCGGCCAACTGGATGTCCGCCGCCGGCCACCCGGGTGAAGATGCCCGCCTGTACGACACGGTCAAGGCCGTCGGCATGGAGCTGTGTCCGGAGCTGGGCATCACCATTCCGGTGGGCAAGGACTCCATGTCCATGGCCACGCGCTGGAACGACGAAGGCGTGGACAAGAGCGTGACCTCGCCGCTGTCGCTGATCGTGACCGGTTTCGCTCCGGTCACCGACATCCGCCAGACCCTGACCCCGCAACTGCGCATGGACAAGGGCACCACCGACCTGATCCTGATCGACCTGGGTCGCGGCCAGAACCGCATGGGCGCCTCGATCCTGGCCCAGGTGCACGGCAAGCTCGGTTCGCAAGCGCCGGACGTCGACGATGCCGAAGACCTGAAGGCGTTCTTCGCCGTGATCCAGGGTCTCAACGCCGACGGTCACCTGCTGGCCTACCACGACCGTTCCGACGGCGGTTTGCTGACCACCGTGGTGGAAATGGCTTTCGCCGGCCACTGCGGCCTGAGCCTGACCCTCGACAGCGTCGCGGAATCCAAAGCCGAAATCCCGGCCATCCTGTTCAACGAAGAACTGGGTGCGGTGATCCAGGTTCGCCAGGACGCTACCCCGGACATCCTCGCCCAGTTCAGCGCCGCCGGCCTGGCCGACTGCGTCTCGGTGATCGGCCAGCCGATCAACAACGCCCACATCAACATCACCTTCAACGGCGACACCGTCTTCGAAGGCCAGCGCCGCCTGTTGCAGCGCCAGTGGGCGGAAACCAGCTACCAGATCCAGCGTCTGCGCGACAACGCCGACTGCGCCGAGCAGGAATTCGACGCGCTGCTGGAAGAAGACAACCCGGGTTTGAGCGCCAAGCTCAGCTACGACGTCAACCACGACGTGGCCGCGCCTTACATCAAGAAAGGCATTCGCCCACAAGTGGCGGTGCTGCGCGAGCAGGGCGTCAACGGCCAGGTGGAAATGGCGGCGGCGTTCGACCGTGCCGGTTTCAGCGCGATCGACGTGCACATGAGCGACATCCTCGCCGGTCGTGTCGACCTGAACGACTTCAAGGGCATGGTCGCCTGTGGCGGTTTCTCCTACGGTGACGTGCTGGGTGCCGGTGAAGGCTGGGCCAAGTCGGCACTGTTCAACAGCCGCGCCCGCGATGCGTTCCAGGGTTTCTTCGAACGTACCGACAGTTTCACCCTCGGCGTGTGCAACGGTTGCCAGATGATGTCCAACCTGCACGAGCTGATCCCGGGCAGCGAGTTCTGGCCGCACTTCGTGCGCAACCGCTCCGAGCAGTTCGAAGCGCGCGTGGCGATGGTCCAGGTCCAGGAATCGAACTCGATCTTCCTGCAGGGCATGGCCGGTTCGCGCATGCCGATCGCCATCGCCCACGGTGAAGGCCATGCCGAATTCGAAAGCGAGGAAGCCCTGCTCGAAGCCGACCTGTCCGGTTGTGTGGCGCTGCGTTTCGTCGACAACCACGGCAAGGTCACCGAAACCTACCCGGCCAACCCGAACGGCTCGCCGCGCGGGATCACCGGCCTGACCAGCCGCGACGGTCGCGTCACGATCATGATGCCGCACCCTGAGCGGGTATTCCGCGCGGTGCAGAACTCGTGGCGTTCGGACGACTGGAACGAAGACGCGCCATGGATGCGCATGTTCCGCAACGCCCGCGTCTGGGTGAACTGAGGCGGTGTACAAGCTCTGCTTCTTCGTCCCGACCAGCCACCTGGACGAGGTCAAAAGCGCCGTATTCGCCGCCGGTGGCGGGCGGATCGGCGACTATGACCACTGCGCCTGGCAAGTGCTGGGCCTGGGCCAGTTCCGCCCGTTGGACGGCAGCCAGCCGTTCATTGGCGAAGCGGGGCAGGTCGAGCAGGTCGAGGAATGGAAGGTGGAGCTAGTCGTTGCCGATGAGTTGATCCGCCCCGTAGTGGAGGCGCTGAAACAGAGCCATCCCTACGAGACACCGGCGTATGAAGTGTGGCGGTTGGAGGATTTCTGATCCTCTGGCGCTTGAATGAAGAACCCGCTGATTATTCAGCGGGTTTTTTATTAGCGGGATTCAGAGTGCGCACAGAACTGTGGCGAGGGGATTTATCCCCGCTGGGCTGCGAAGCGGCCCCCAAACCCGGCAACTCGGTGTGTCAGGCAAATTGAGTTTGCTTGCTTTGGGGCTGCTGCGCAGCCCAGCGGGGATAAATCCCCTCGCCACAGGGGGGGCGGTCTGTCGGATGTGTTGGGTATGTGCCGGCCTCATCGCGAGCAGGCTATCAGGCAACGAAAATTCAGGCTTTGACACCCGCCTGACGACTCAGCACCACCGCCTCCAACGCCCGCCACAACCCCGGCGCTTTCTCCCCCAGCAGCAGGTGCCAGACGCCACCGTCCAACGGGCTCACCCCCTGGCAACCCAGTGCCTTGAGCTGGCTCTCCGACAACCCTTGGCCATCGGCCAGTCGCACCCGCAACCGGCTCGTCGCCACGCAATCGAGCTGCAACACATTGCCAGCGCCACCCAGCGCATCCAGCCACTGCTGCGCTTCGGCCCTGGACACGGTCGTGGGTACAGCAGGCTCAACCAGCGCCACCACGGGTGCAGTGGCTGGACGGTCGGAAGAGGGCAGGGCCAGGCGAATTTCATCGGCAATGCTGTCGGCCATCGGCCCGACCACTACCTGCAAGCTCCCGCCATTGCCGGGACGCACCACGGCCATGGCGCCAAGGGCTTTGAGTTGCGTGTCGGACGCTTTGTTGCGATCGACCATGTCCAGGCGCAGCCGTGTGGTACAGGCGCCGACGGTGATCAGATTGTCCGCGCCACCCAAGGCCTGGATGTAGGCCTTGGCGCGCTGGTTCTGGGCGATGACCGGTTTGTCCCCGGCCGGCACGTCCTCACGCCCTGGGGTCTTCAGGTCGAAACGACGGATGCAGAAGTCGAACACCGTGTAATAGATCACCGCATAGACCAGGCCCACCGGTACCACCAACCAACCGTTACTGGACTTGCCCCAACCCAGGACCATGTCGATGAAACCGCCGGAGAAGGTGAAGCCCAGGCGGATGTTCAGCAGATCGGTGATCGCCATCGACAGCCCGGTGAGCAAGGCATGCAACAGGAACAACAACGGTGCGAGGAACATGAAGGCGAATTCCACCGGTTCGGTGACCCCGGTGAGAAACGACGTCAGCGCCATGGACAACAAAATCCCGCCCATGACTTTGCGCCGCTGGGGCAGGGCATTGCGGTACATCGCCAGGCACGCGGCGGGCAGGCCGAAGAGCATCACCGGGAACATGCCGGTCATGAACTGGCCGCCATTGGGATCGCCGGCAAAGTAACGAGTCAGATCGCCCGTGACCACCGCGCCGGTTTGCGGGTCGGTGAAGCTGCCGAAGATGAACCAGGCCATGTTGTTGAGGATATGGTGCAGGCCGGTGACGATCAGCAGCCGGTTGAACACGCCGAACACGAACGCACCGATGCTGCCACTTTCCATCAGCAAGGCGCCGAAGCTGTTGATGCCTTGCTGGACCGGTGGCCAGATCAGGCCGAACACCACGCCAAGGCCGACGGCGCTGAAACCAGTGACAATCGGCACGAAGCGCCGGCCACCAAAGAACGCCAGGTACTCCGGCAGCTTGATGTCCTTGAAGCGGTTATACAGCGCGCCAGCCAGCAGGCCGCTGATGATCCCGGCGAGCATGCCCATATTGATGCTGGCATCGAGCACCTTCAGGGTGGCGATCATCACCAGATAACCAATGGCCCCGGCCAACCCGGCCGTACCGTTATTGTCCCGGGCGAAACCCACGGCGATGCCGATGGCGAAGATCATTGCCAGGTTGGCGAAAATCGCTTGCCCGGCGTCGTGGATGATGGCGATGTTCAAAAGATCGGTGTCGCCCAGGCGCAGCAACAGGCCGGCAATCGGCAGGATCGCGATCGGCAGCATCAGCGCGCGGCCGAGGCGTTGCAGCCCTTCGATGAAATGTTGGTACATGGTGTCCCTTCCTTATCGTTCTTGGATGTGGGCTCAGCCCAGGGGCCAGTGTTGGTGACAGGCGCGGCGCACGGCGGCGGCACTGCCCAGGTTCAGCAGTTCGGCGCTGAGGCAAGCGCACTTGATGGTGTCGAGCTGGCGCACGCGCGCCTTGATTTCAGCGATCTGCGGCGGGCTGACCGACAGTTCCCGTACGCCCAGCCCGATCAGTACGGGCGTGGCCAATGGATCGGAGGCCAGGGCGCCGCACACGCCGACCCAGCGTCCATGCTTCGCCGCGCCAGCGCAGGTCTGGGCGATCAGCCGCAGCAGTGCCGGGTGCAAGGCATCGACCCGGGCGGCGAGGCCGGCGTGGTCGCGGTCCATGGCCAGGGTGTATTGCGAGAGGTCGTTGGTGCCGATGGAGAGGAAGTCCGCGTGTTCGGCCAGTTGTTCGGCCAGTAACGCGGCGGCCGGTACTTCGATCATCACCCCCAGTTGCGGGCGTTCGCTCAGGCCCACTTCGCTGGCCAAGGCATCGAGGCGCTGGCGGATGAGCAGCAACTCGTCGACCTCGGTCACCATCGGCAGCAGGATTCGGCAGCGCTGCAGCGGACGGGTTTGCAGCAAGGCCCGCAGTTGCTGGTCGAGCAGTTCCGGCCGCAACTGGGCCAGGCGGATGCCGCGCAGGCCCAGCACCGGGTTGGCTTCGGCGGGCAGTGGTAGGTAATCCAACTGCTTGTCGCCGCCGACATCGATGGTGCGGATGATCACCGGCTTGTCGCCCATGGCATCGAGCACGGCTTGATAGGCCTGGCGTTGTTCTTCTTCATCGGGCGCGGTGTGGCGGTCGACGAAAAGGAATTCAGTGCGCAGCAAGCCAACCCCGTCGGCACCGCTTGCCAACGCCTGGGCCGCATCTCCGCTGGAGGCGACATTGGCTGCCACTTCTATATTCACGCCATCGCGGGTGTGCGCCGGTGTGTGGGCGAGGGCCTGATGTTGGGCGTGTTGGGTCGTTCGCCGCATTTGTTCTTGCTGCACCTGGGCCAGGCGCTCGGCGGTTGGCGCAAGTTCGAGGCGGCCGCCGTCGGCATCCAGCACCACCGATTGTCCCGGCGCCTGCACTAGCAACGCATCGCCCAGCGCCACCAGGCACGGCAGGCCTTTGCCGCGGGCCAGGATCGCCACATGGGAGGTTGCCCCGCCCTCAACCATGCACACGCCGGCCACGCCTTGGGCACTGAGTTGCAGCAGATCCGATGGGGTCAGTTCCTGCGCGGCAATGATGGCGCCCGCCGGCACGTCGAATTGCCAGGCCTCGCCCAACAGCGCCCGCAAGACTCGCTGGCGCAGGTCGCGTAAATCATTGGCGCGCTCGGCCAGCAGCGTGCTGCCCAGTTGCTGCAACACCTGGCATTGGACGTCGATGGAGCGGCTCCAGGCGTGGCTCGCGGCACTGCCCTGGTCAATGGCAAGGTGCGCGGCGTCGAGCAAGACTGGGTCTTCCAGCAGCGCCAGATGAGCGCTGAAGATTGCTTCTTCGTCGCGCTGGCGGCGGGTCCTGGCGTTTTCCAGGGTGAGCTGGATTGCCTGACGGACTTGCGCCAAGGCATCGTCCAGCCGTTGCCGTTGTTCTTCGACGTCATGGTGGCCAGCGTCCTCGGGCAATTGAATGCCATCGAGTCGAACCAACGGCCCGGCCACCAGACCGGGGGCCGCACACACACCATGCAGCACGCCGGCTTCGGCCCTACGGTTCTGGGCTTTTACCGCAGGCGTCACGGCGTGGGCTTCTTCAGCCAGGGCTGTGGATAACGTGCTTAGCAGGGCGTGCAACGCCGCTTCGGCATCGCTGCCCCGGCAACTGACGTGCACCTCTGCCTGTTCGGTAATGGCCAGGCCCATCATTCCCATCACGCTGTCGCAGGATGCCGATTTGCCTTGGAAATGCAGCTGCGAACGGCTCTTGAAGCCCTGTGCGGTCTGGCGGATCAACGCCGCCGGGCGGGCGTGCAGACCGCCACGATGGGCGATGCGCACCTGACCGAAGACTTCGATGCCAATGGCCTGGTCTTCGTCTTGCATCTCAGCCGGAGTCTTGGCGACGACGTGCAACAGCGGCTCGCCGACCTTCACCCCTTTGAGGGTGATAGGCCGCGCCTGAAAGTGCTCGCCGTTGGTGATGACCATTAGGCTGACCAGGCTCTTGCAGCGCAATGCCACCTTGTCCACGTCATAACGCAGCAGTGGCTGGCCATTGCTGACCCGCGCGCCTTCCTTGACCAGCATGGAAAATCCCTCGCCCTGCAGCTCGACCGTGTCCAGGCCCAGGTGCAGCAGCAGTTCGGCGCCGTTGTCGGCGCGCAGGGTCATGGCGTGGCCGCTGCGGGCGACGTGGATCACTTCACCGGCACACGGCGCATAGAGGGTGTCGTTCAGCGGATCGATGGCGATCCCGTCGCCCATCGCGCCACTGGCGAACACCGCGTCCGGGACGTTGGCGAGGGTGAGCACCGGGCCGCTGAGCGGGGCGCTGAGGGTCAGCTCTTTATTATTGTTGGGCATGGGGCGCTCTCATCAGACTCTTTTATTAAAAGATGGCTCAGTGCGTACGGGTGACCTTGCTCAAATGCCGTGGCTGGTCCGGGTCCAGGCCTCGGGCCACCGCCAGGTTCGCGGCCATGCCGTAGAAGCTCTGGATCGCCAGGATCGGGTCCAGGGCCGGGTGTCCGGCGCGGGTCAGCGTCAGGTCGCGTTCGGCGATGTCATCCGGCGCCGCCAGCAACACCCGGGCGCCGCGCTGGCGCATGTCTGCGGCCAGGCTCAACACCCCGGCCTGCTCGGCACCGCGTGGGGCGAACACCAGCAGCGGGTAGTCGGCATCGATCAGGGCCATCGGCCCGTGGCGGACCTCGGCGCTGCTGAAGGCTTCGGCCTGGATCGCCGAGGTTTCCTTGAACTTGAGCGCGGCTTCCTGGGCGATGGCGAACCCGGCGCCCCGACCAATCACCATCAACCGCTGGCAGTTGCGCAGGGCTTCGACGGCAACGCCCCAGTCCTGATGGGCGGCATCGCGCAAACCTTCGGGCAGGGCATTGCCGGCTTCGAGCAATTCGGCGTCGTCCTTCCAGTGGGCCACCAGTCGCGCACTGGCGCTCAGGGTGGCGATGAAACTCTTGGTGGCGGCGACGCTGCTTTCCACACCGGCGCACAACGGCACGCTGAATTCACATGCCGCTTCCAGCGGTGAGTCGGCGGCGTTGACCAAGGCCACGCTCAAGGCGCCGCGCTTGCGCAGCAGGCGCAGGCTGTCGACCAGGTCCGGGCTCTGTCCCGACTGGGAAAACGCAAAGGCCACCTGGCCGCTGACCTTGAGCGGCGCCTGCTGCATGGTCACCACCGACATTGGCAGCGAGGCCACCGGGATGCCCAATAACTGCATGGTCAGGTAGGCGAAGTAGCTGGCGGCGTGGTCGGAACTGCCACGGGCGACGGTCATCGCCACTTGCGGCGGCTGACGGCGCAGGCGTCCGGCGATTTCCTTGAGGGCCGGGTCCAGTTGCTGCAACTGGCGCTCGACGGCTTCCCACGAGGCCAGGGCCTCTTCAAGCATTTTTGAAGTCAATGGCTTCTCCTTCGACCATCACGTCGGTCAGCGTCAGGGAACGGTCCAGGCGCACGCAGTCGGCCCAGGCGCCGGGTTGCAGGCGTCCGCGCTCGGCCAGGCCGAGGTAGTCGGCAGGGAATTGGGACAGGCGTTGCGAGGCCTCGCGGATGGGCAGGCCGATTTTCACCAGGTTGCGCAGGGCCTGGTCCATGGTCAGGGTGCTGCCGGCCAGGGTGCCATCGGCCAGCCGTACGCCGCCCAGGCATTTGGTCACGGTGTGGCTGCCCAGCTTGTATTCGCCATCGGGCATGCCGGCGGCGGCGGTGGAATCGGTCACGCAATACAGGCACGGGATCGAACGCAGGGCCACGCGCATGGCGCCGGGGTGTACGTGCAGCAGATCCGGGATCAGCTCGGCGTATTGCGCATGGGCCAGTGCTGCGCCAACGATACCCGGTTCACGGTGATGCAGCGGGCTCATGGCGTTGTACAAGTGCGTGAAACTGCTGGCCCCGGCCGCCAGCGCGGCGACGCCTTCCTCGTAGCTGCCCAGGGTGTGGCCGATCTGCATGCGCACGCCCCGGGTGCTGAGGGTGCGGATCAGGGCGTCGTGGCCGGCGATTTCCGGGGCGATGGTGATCACCCGGATCGGTGCCAGGGCCAGGTAACTCTCCACCTCGGCCAGCAGCGCGGTGTGGGCGAAATTCGGTTGGGCGCCCAGTTTGCCCGGGTTGATGTAAGGGCCTTCCAGATGTACGCCGAGAACCCGGGCGTTGCCGTGGCGCCGCTGCTCGCAGAACTCGCCGAGTGCCTTGAGTACGCTGGCGATCTCGTCGCTGGGCGCGGTCATGGTGGTCGCCAGCAACGACGTCGTGCCGAAACGCACATGGGTGCGGGCGATGGTTTCGAACGCCGGGGCGCCTTGCATGATGTCCATGCCGCCACCGCCGTGGACGTGCAGGTCGATGAAGCCGGGCAGCAGATAGGGCAGGTCGTTGCTCGCCGGATCGCAGGGCTGGCCGTCGATGGCCACGACCTTGCCGTGTTCATGGATCAGCCGGCCACGAACCCAGCCATGGGCGGTGAGGATGTTGTCTTCGGACATGGGCACTCTCTAGTCGTCTAACGCCGCAGCTCTGCGACAAAGTCGTAGTAGTCGTTGCGGCAATAGGTGTCGGTGACTTCGATGGGGGTGTTGTCTTCCAGGTAGCCGACCCGGGTCATCAGCAACATCGCGGTGCCGGGGGCGATGCCCACCAGGGCGGCGAATTCGTCCGAGGCGTTGATGGCCTGGATGTGTTGCAGCGCGCGCACTACCGGTTTGCCGATGCCGTCGAGGAATTCGTAGAGCGAATCGCCCACCGCTTGCGGCTTGGGGATGATGCTGGCGGGCAGGGTGCTCATTTCGATGGCCATGACCGTGTCGTCGGCCTTGCGCAGGCGCTTGAGCCGCGCGACTTTGTCGGTGGGCGACAGGCCCAGGCGGATCAGTTCTTCGTGGGTTGGCGGGGTGATTTCCCGTTCCAGCCATTGCGAACCGGGCACGAAGCCCTTGAGCCGTAGCATCTCGCTGAAGCCGCTGAGGCGTGACAGCGGTTGTTCCAGACGCGGGGTGATGAACGTGCCCGAGCCCTGGTTGCGGCGGATCAGGCCTTGTTCGAACAGCACTTCCAGCGCTTTGCGGGCGGTGACCCGGGAAATGCCCAGTTGCTCGCTCAAGCTGCGTTCGGATGGCATCGCTTGCTCGGCTTTCCACTGGCCGGCGTGGATGGCGGTTTCCAGGTTGCGTGCCAGTTGCAGGTAGAGCGGGGTGGGTTGGGTGTCGTCGGGGCGCAGGGCCAGAATGTCGTTCATTGATGTATCCGATGCGGATTTGTAGGAGTTTTCGCTCGGTGAGTGGGGTTGAAGCTAATACCACTTGAATACCATGTCAACGTTGGCTCTGGTGGGTTACGAGTGTTTATGGGGTGTTTTTAGAGGGGTTGTTTGAAGTGGTATTAGGGTGGTGGGGATAGTGCGTGAGATTACTTGCTTTGGGCTGGGGATTAGAGGTCAGTGGTATGCATGGGGCGCGGGTTTTGAAAATTGATATTTATTTTTGTGGTGACCGGCGGTTGTTTGTTTTGTGTGTATATCCGTTGCTGCGGTAACGGCCACTTAGGGTTCCGCCCTTACGGCGGCTCACTTTTGAGAAGCGTGTATAGACCGGACACATGGTTGACGGGGCGCTGAGATCTACGTCCACCCCACCACGAGGCGGCCTGATAGCCGACCTTGCTCACCCAGTCGTACACCCGTCAGATCTGTGGGAGCAAAGCTTGCTTGCGAGGCGGCCTGACTGCCGACCTGGCTCTCCCGGTCGTACTCCGATTCCCCTGTGGGAGCGGGCTTGCTCGCGAAGGCGGCATAACAGCCAACGAGGATGTTGAATGTACTGGCCTCTTCGCGAGCAAGCCCGCTCCCACAAAGGGTCTGTGTTGGACATAGAGGCTGTGTCCGCTGAGGACTGAATGTGGGAGCGAGCCTGCTCGCGAAAAATCGGAAGGCGAATAAAAAATACCAATGAACACAGAACCCTCTGTGGCGAGGGGATTTATCCCCGCTGGGGCGCGAAGCGGCCCCAAACTGGACAACCCGGTTGCATCAGGCAAATTGAGTGACCTGCCCAGGGGGCTGCTGCGCAGCCCAACGGGGATAAATCCCCTCGCCACAAGGACCGTGGATAGCTTGATGCAATAAGTGCCGGCCTCCTCGCGAGCAGGCTCGCTCCCACAGGAGAAACGCGGACCCACCCAGAACCAGGTCGGCTATCAGGCCGCCTCGGGGCACACCGAGCCTAGGCGAGGTGCCGAGTGGTGGGGCAGAAGCGCTTTGGTTACTTTCGCCTGGGCCGGCATTCCGGCTTTTCGAAAGTGACCCGCCGTCAGGGCGGAACCCTAAGTAGCCGTTACCGCAGCAATGGATATGTACCCAACCCCATCCAAAAAAGCCCATCTGAAATCTGTGCGAAACATCCCTCATCAGATGGGTGGTCTGTCAGACGCCCCGAAGTTTCCGACATGTTTTTAAGGTTGTCCCTCGGAAGCGAGGGCTCTAGCCTTTGGGTGTCGCTGCCAAATTCAGCGACCGGATTTGACCGTCCGAGAATCTAGACGCGCCAGTGTTCCAAGACCTAGTTCAGGCGTTTTTCTTTCGCCTGAGGTATCGTGTCGCGGCAGCTGTGCGTGGGACGTCTTCGGACGTGCCGGTTCTTCTGATTCCCGGTCGGTCAACCCGCGTACAGCTGCCCCTTTTTGTTTGACCGCGAAGAGTGGTGGCTCCATTGAATCAGGAGCTCTAAATGATCAAAGAAACCCCCAACCCTCCAAAACCCGCCTCCACCTTCCCCTACGGCGACTACGCCCCCGACAAGCTGAAAGAAGCCGCCGACCGCGCGATGGACCATTACCTCAAGCCCGACGACAGCGAACCAGAACCCCAACCCTCGACGCAGTTGTTCACCGTCTCGGACAACGTCGATACCGAAGCCCTGCTAGCCAACCTCAGCGAAACCCTGGCCTCGGCCAATGCGATGCTCAGCGATCTTGCCTTCGACCTGGATGGCTCGCGGCGGCACGTGTTATTGGGAGTGGCGCAGATAATTGAGTTGGGAGCGTTGTTGGCAAACAAGGCTTTGGATCGGGTAGAGCTTCGGACCTGATGCAAGTAAGTGCCAGCCTCATCGCGAGCAGGCTCGCTCCCACAAGGCACGAGTGTCGACCACAAGTTCTGTGAACACCACAAATCCACTGTGGGAGCGAGCCTGCTCGCGATAAATCGAAAGACGAATACAAAAGTCCCGGCAGAGCACTGAACCTGTGGCGAGCAAGCCTCAAGTGACAGCATCAGCCACCCTGCACGGCTGCTGGCATGGGCTTGAAAACTATTGATGGCGGTTCTCGAGGCGGCAAACCTCTTTTTCTATGCCGATGCATTCGACCGGTTCGCCCACGCCTTTCTCGAACCGGCGTGCATTTATCAATAGGCCGCCTTTGATACCGCCAATGAATGCGAAGGAGCCTTCACGTCCGCCTGTGTTACGTCCTGACAAGTCCACGGCCACGCTATTGGGTCTGACTTCATATACCCAGCCGCCATTTTGCGCCTGAGCAATGGCCCAGATCTTGGCATCGGTATAGTCGCGAAACGCGACAACGGCCGAGTTGGTAAAAACGGGCGACTCTGGATCACTCGCCAATCTCAAGTTCGGTACCTGCGAATTCCAGGCTCGTAATCCTTGGGCAAGCGCATCCGCCCCTTGTACGGAGTTGATTTTTGGAGAGCCGACTGCCCAGAGGGATTGCTTACTCGTTACCCATGCCAGACCTTCCGGGGGCGTGATCTGGCTCCAATCGATGCTCACCGCCGCGACCTCCAAGGGGCTTTCATGGCCCGTCGGTTCGCGGTAGTTCGGGTTAGGCTCACAATCGGCAAGGTTGTCTTTCTTACAGGCTTGCTTGATGAACTGGCGCTTGACTCCTCCCGGAAAGCTGATTTCTTGCTCACTGACAGGTCCTCCCGACACATCCTGATCGATACCATGAGGGGCTTTGATCTCATACACCCATTCCTTGGCGAAACGTTGGGCGAGCCCCTGGTCGCGGGTTGTACTGCTGTAGACCGATTTACCTGCCCCAGCCCCATGGCTCCACCAGTCATACATCCACTCGATCACGGGGAAGCCTACGGCTTTGGGTAAAATCCCGTCTTGGAAGGCCCCGAGTCCCTGATCCGTCGTATCCCCTCGATAGAGCGTGTCCATGTCGGTACGCCAATGCAACGATGGCTTGGTATCGCGGATCGGCACACTCGAATCCGCGGTAACCTGAAGCCAGGCGGTATACCACGGCTCCTCTTTTCCATCGGCTCCCCACGCGTCTGCGCCTGGTTGCCACACACCCGCCAACACCACCACCGCGACAGCCGTCGCCCCTATGAAATTGTTATTGGTTGTCATGATTTGATGTCTCATCTGGAACGGTGAAGCCCTGTCGAATCACATACGTCATGACTGCCTATGCTTCGACGTGACACGTCTCACTTTGAATTCTGCGGGGGCGACCTGCTGGGCAGAACCTCGACCCACCGCATCAGTTCTGAGAGTAGATCAAGGCTGGGGGAGGGATTACGTTGCGGTGCCTGGACTTGTAACAAAAGGCTGATAGCCACCGACTTTTGTGGCGAGGGGATTTATCCCCGCTGGGCTGCGCAGCAGCCCTCAAGTCAGGCAATTCGGTGTGTCAGGCAGATTGAGTTGTTGGCTTAGGGGACTGCTGCGCAGTCCAACGGGGATAAATCCCCTCACCACAGGGAACTCATGTGTGGTCGGGTGCTACGGTCGGATCTCGATCATCGTCCCATCCGGCACCAGGTTCCAAACCTCGCGCATGTCCACATTGCGCATGGCAATGCAGCCATCGGTCCAGTCCAGCGTATGGAACAGCTGCTCGGGGTTTTCTTCCGAATCCGGGGTGCCGTGGATCATGATCATGCCCCCCGGCTCCACGCCTTCGCGTCGGGCGCGGGCGGCGTCGCTGATGTTGGGGTAGGAAATGTGCATCGACAGGTAGAAACGGTCGCTGGTCTTGCGCCAGTCGATCCAGTAGAAGCCCTCGGGGGTGCGCTTGTCGCCTTCGATCAGCTTGGGGCCTTTCTTGGCGCCCTTGCCCAGGGAGATGCGATAGGTTTTGAGCGGCTTGCCGTCGTTGATCAATTGCAATTGATGGGCGGACTTGAGCACCAGCACTTTTTCGATGACCTTGCCGTTGTAGGTTCCCACGGCGGCGGCCTGGGACACAGCGGTGAACGACAAGCAGAACAGGACAAGCAACCAGCGCATTGAAACGATATCCCTAGAGGTGTCGCGGCTATATTGATTGGTATTTTCAGGTGTTGGCGGGCTGGGCCAGCGGTGGGATCGATTCGGATCGCACCGGGTAATCCTCGGCCCGGCGGTCGGCGTAGAAATATTCCAGGGTGCGGCCCACCGTGCGGAAAGCCAGCTCATCCCAGGGAATTTCCGCCTCTTCGAACAGTTTCACTTCCAGGCTCTCGGGCCCGGCGGCGAAATCCTCATCCACCAGTTCGGCGCGGAAGAATACATGTACCTGGCTGATATGCGGTACGTCAATCAGCGTATAGATGCTCAAGTTTCGCACCCGGGCGCACGCCTCTTCGGCGGTTTCGCGCACGGCGGCCTGTTCGACCGTTTCGCCGTTCTCCATGAAGCCCGCCGGCAGGGTCCAGTAACCGCGCCGCGGCTCGATGGCGCGCCGGCACAACAGGACTTTACTGCCCCAGGTCGGTACGCAACCGGCGACGATGTTGGGGTTCTGGTAATGGATGGTATGGCAGGTGTCGCAAACGAAGCGCAGGCGCGAGTCGCCTTCGGGTATGCGCTGGGTCACCGGGTTACCGCACTGGCTGCAGAATTTCATGCTTGGGTTCCTGAATGCTGCGCCTATCTTGGCGTGCGTGGGCCGGTGCGGCAAGTTGTCGTTTCGCGACACGACGCGGTGCGGGGCTTGGGCCGCTTGAATGATTGGTGCATGATGCAAGGTAGCGAATAAATCGAGAAGTCTCATGCTGGACGAGCTACTGCATCGAGTAAGCAACCATACCCCGCACGACCTGCAGGCCGACCGACGTTTCCCTGAAGCCGCGGTGCTGGTGCCGATCACCCGCAGTGATGAACCGGAATTGGTCCTGACCCTGCGCGCCAGCGGTCTCTCGACCCATGGCGGCGAGGTGGCGTTCCCTGGCGGGCGCCGCGACCCGGAAGACCCCGACCTGATCTTCACCGCCCTGCGCGAAGCCGAGGAAGAAATCGGCCTGCCTCCCGGCCTGGTGGAAGTGATCGGCCCCCTCAGCCCGTTGATCTCGCTGCATGGCATCAAGGTCACGCCTTATGTCGGGGTGATTCCGGACTACGTCGAATACCAGGCCAACGATGCCGAGATCGCCGCGGTGTTCAGCGTGCCGCTGGAGTTCTTCCGCAAGGACCCGCGCGAACACACGCACCGTATCGATTACCAAGGCCGCAGTTGGTACGTGCCCAGCTATCGTTTTGGCGAATACAAGATCTGGGGCCTGACGGCGATCATGATCGTCGAACTGGTCAACCTGCTGTACGACGCCGATATCGACCTGCACACGCCGCCCAAAAGCTACATCAATACCTGATGACCCGAGGATCCTCATGAAATACCGCCTGGGCGATGCCCGTGTCGAAACCCACCCACAGAGCTGGGTCGCGCCCAACGCCACGCTGGTGGGCAAGGTTCGCCTCGAAGAGGGCGCCAATGTCTGGTTCAACGCCGTCCTGCGCGGCGACAACGAACTGATCCTGATCGGCAAGAACAGCAACGTGCAGGACGGCACGGTGATGCACACCGACATGGGCTACCCGCTGACCATCGGCACCGGCGTGACCATCGGCCACAACGCCATGCTTCACGGCTGTACGGTGGGCGACTACAGCCTTATCGGCATCAACGCGGTGATCCTCAACGGGGCGAAGATCGGCAAGAACTGCATCATTGGCGCCAACTCGCTGATCGGTGAAGGCAAGGAGATCCCCGACGGCTCGCTGGTGATGGGCTCGCCCGGCAAGGTCGTGCGGGAATTGACCGAGGCCCAGAAGAAAATGCTCGAAGCCAGCGCGGCCCACTATGTCCACAACGCGCAGCGCTACGCCCGCGACCTTGCCGAGCAGGAATCATGAGCGCCCCTGAACGCCCGGTGCCTTCGCCCTGCGTGAACATCTGCGCGCTGGACGATGACGATGTCTGCACCGGTTGCCAGCGCACCGTGGCGGAAATCACCCGTTGGAGCCGGATGGACAACGAGGAGCGCCGCAGTGTCTTGGCGTTGTGTCATGAACGGGCCAAGAGCAGTGGGTTGGTGTGGATGTTGCCGGCCAGGCGCTGATGCCGGATATGGAACACAACCCCCTTGTGGCAGAGGATTTATCTGTGGCGAGGGGATTTATCCCCGCTGGGCTGCGTAGCAGCCCCCAAATCCGGAGCCTCGGTGTGTCCGGCAGAGTAAGTTGACAGCTTTGGGCTGCTACGCAGCCCAGCGGGGATAAATCCCCTCGCCACAAGAGCATATTCACCAGGCTTCAATGTGTTCGCCCCAACCACCGATCCACTCCTACCACCGCCAACGCAATCCCGACAAATCCCGCCAATATCCCCCCGGCATTGATGAACACCTGTGGATAACCCAGGTTCGCTACATCAATGAAAGGGTAGGGGTAGGCCGCCAATAAGTCCCCGCGCAGCAGGAGGTAGGCGAAATACACCAAGGGATAGATCACCCACAGCCCGATGTGGCCCAGGCGCAAGGTGCCTTTGGGCACGTACCGCCACCAATAGACGATGTACAGCAGCGGCATCACGTCGTGCAGCAACTCGTCGGCCACGAACTGCCAGCCTTCGGGTTGCCACAGATGCCGCAACAGCAGGTTATAGGCCAGGCTGACCAGGGCGATGCTCACGGCGATACCACTGCGTACGCCGGGCAGCAGGAACCAGCGTCGGGCCGGGGATTGGCGAGGCGTCAGTTCCCAGGTCAGCACCACCGCCACCAAGGTGTTGGTCAGCACCGTGAAAAAACTGAAGAAGTTCACCAGCCCACCCAACAGGCTCGCCCCCAGTTCCCATCGACCGAGCAGGATCAGGTACAACTGGATGCTCAAACCCGTCCAGCCGAGCACTGCCGCCACCGCCACGAGCCGCGCGGGACGACGCAGATCGATGTCCACGGTTCAAACCGGCCGCTTGGTACGCATCAACTTGATGTACAGGCGCTCGACTTTCTCCCGCGCCCACGGCGTCTTGCGCAGGAAGGTCAGGCTCGACTTGATGCTCGGGTCGCTCTTGAAGCAGCGGATGTCGATGCGTTCGGCCAGGCCCGACCATTCATAGTGCTGCACGAGGGCGTTGAGGATCTGCTCCAGCGTCACGCCGTGCAGCGGGTTGTTCTTGGGTTCGGTCATGGGAGGCCTTCGCACGGAAAAGATGTAAAGCCGCGCACCTTAGCCGAGGTGCCCTTGTGGTGGAAGCATAGCCTTCCTCGTGGGGCTTCAGGGCCAGGCGCACTGTTACCGAATCCGAGATGATTCATGTCAACAAAAGCCCTTTCTCTATTGATAACAGGACATTATCCTTGCGCCGCCTGCTGAAACGCTTCTGCGCTGTTGGGTGAAGCCTCTGCGTCCGGCTCATTCTTGCTGGAAGATCAAAGAATTCTTTTTATGCCTAATATTCAGGTCCTGAAAGACAGCGCTGTCTTTGCTGGCAAACCTGTGGGAGCGAGCCTGCTCGCGATTGCGACCTGGCAGTCGACATCGCGGCTGGATGTGCAAACGCAATCGCGAGCAGGCTCGCTCCCACAGAGGAATCGCACAAACCGAATACCTTTTTCAACTGAACCAAGCCCGTATCAGATCGTCATCTACAGTGACTACTTGCGCGGGACTCCTTAAAACATCACGGAGAATCACACTATGAGCACTGAGGGTGCTTTGAGTCGAAGCCGTCTGCTACCGAGCCTGCTCGGCATTCTGCTTCTATTGATGGGCCTGGCCCTGTTGGCCGGGGGAGTCAAGCTGAGCACGCTTGGCGGCTCGTGGTATTACCTGCTGGCCGGTATCGGCCTGGGGCTGACCGGCATATTGCTGATCATGGCCCGTCGCGCGGCCCTGGGCCTGTACGCGCTGGTGCTGTTCGCCAGCACCGTGTGGGCGTTGTGGGAAGTGGGCCTGGATTGGTGGCAACTGGTGCCGCGCCTGGCGATGTTGTTTGCCTTGGGCATCGTCATGTTGCTGCCGTGGTTCCGCCGCCCGTTGTTGAGCGTCGATGCACCGGCCACGGGAACCCGGGCATTGGGCGCCGCCGTGGTCATCGCCGGTATCGCCGCACTGGCCAGCCAGTTCACCAACCCGGGCGAGATCAAGGGTCAACTGGACCGCGACAGCGTGCCGGGCATGACCAACACCGCGCCGGCCATGCCCGATGGCGATTGGAACTCCTACGGCCGCAGCGCTCATGGCGACCGTTATTCGCCGCTGGCGCAGATCACCCCCGAGAACGTCAGCAAACTGGTGCCGGCCTGGACCTATCGCACCGGCGACCTGCCAGGGCCGAACGACCCGGGTGAGACCACCGCGGAAAACACCCCGCTGAAGGTCAACGGCATGCTCTACGTGTGCACGCCCCACAGCCAGGTGATCGCCCTGGAGCCGGAAACCGGCAAGGAAATCTGGCGTTTCGATCCGAAGCTTTCCACGCAAAAAGCGCAGAACTTCAAGGGTTGGGCCCACATGACCTGCCGTGGCGTGACCTATCACGATGACGCCGTCTACGCCTCGGCCGAACAGAGCCCCACCGGCACCGCCAGCACCACGCCGGCCAGCACCTCATGCCCACGACGGATCTTCCTGCCGACCGCCGACACCCGCCTGATCGCCCTGAACGCCGACACCGGCAAGATGTGCGAAGACTTCGGCGACAAAGGCCAGGTCGACCTGACCGCCAACATCGGTGGTTTCACCGCTGGCGGTTACTACTCCACCTCGCCACCGGCGGTGACCCAGAACCTGGTGGTGATCGGCGGCCACGTCACCGATAACGTTTCCACCGACGAGCCAAGCGGTGTGATCCGTGCCTACGACGTACACACCGGCAAGCTGGTGTGGAACTGGGACAGCGGCAACCCGGACGACACCACGCCGATTGCCGAAGGCAAGACCTACACCCGCAACTCGCCGAACATGTGGTCCATGTTCAGCGTCGATGAAAAACTCGGCATGCTCTACCTGCCGATGGGCAACCAGACCCCCGACCAGTTCGGTGGTAACCGCACGCCGGAATCGGAAAAATATTCCGCCGGCCTGACCGCCCTGGACATCGCCACCGGCAAGGTGCGCTGGTACTTCCAGTTCACCCACCACGACCTGTGGGACATGGACGTCGGCGGTCAACCGACCCTGATGGACATGAAGACCGCCGACGGCGTGAAGCCGGCTGTATTGGCTTCCACCAAGCAAGGCAGCATCTACGTGCTCGACCGCAGCAACGGCCAGCCGATCATCCCGATCAAGGAAATCCCGGTGCCGCAAGGCGCGGTGGAAGGCGATCACACTTCGCCGACCCAGCCGATGTCCGACCTGAACTTCGTGCCGCCGGTCCTCAAGGAGCGGGACATGTGGGGCGTGACCCCGTTCGACCAGATGCTGTGCCGGATCGACTTCAAGTCGCTGCGTTATGACGGCATGTTCACTCCACCGTCGCTGCAAGGCTCGATCGTCTACCCGGGCAACTTCGGCGTGTTCGACTGGGGCGGCCTCTCGGTTGACCCAGTGCGGCAGATCGCCTTCGTCAACCCGAGCTACATGGCGTTCAAGTCGAAACTGGTGCCAGCGGCCGAAGTGGCTGGCGGCCCGGGGCGCAAGAGCGAAACCGAAGGCGTGCAGCCGAACAAGGGCGCACCGTATGGCGTGATCCTCGAAGCGCTGCTGTCGCCCATGGGCCTGCCTTGCCAGGCACCGGCCTGGGGTTATGTCGCGGCAGTGGACCTGACCAACAACAAGACCCTGTGGAAGCACAAGAACGGCACCGTGCGTGATAGCTCGCCGGTGCCGATCCCGCTGAGCATGGGTGTACCGAGCCTGGGCGGCACCTTCACCACGGCCAGTGGCCTGGCGTTCCTCAGTGGCACCCTCGACCAGTACCTGCGTGCCTATGACGTGAAAAACGGCAAGCAACTGTGGGAAGGCCGCCTGCCCGCTGGCGCCCAGACCACGCCGATGACCTACACCGGCAAGGACGGCAAGCAGTACGTGCTGGTCGTTGCGGGTGGTCATGGTTCCCTGGGTACCAAGCAGGGTGACTATGTGATCGCGTACAAGCTGCCGGATTAAGCACAACCGGCGCTCATGAAAAAGGCGACACCCTTGCGAGTGTCGCCTTTTTTAATACTTCGATTTCACACTGGCTTTTGTGAAGGCAACAAGCCTTTGTGAACACAACAAGCTTTTGTGAGCACAGCAAGCTTTTGTGAGCACAACAAGCTTTTGTGGCGAGGGGATTTATCCCCGTTGGGCTGCGAAGCAGCCCTAAAACCTGACAACTCGGTGGATCAGATGGTTTGAGGTGGTTGTTTTGGGGGCTGCTGCGCAGCCCAGCGGGGATAAATCCCCTCGCCACAGATACATCCCTTTGCCACAGGGGATTGTCCACCCCAGTTTTTACAACTCGTGAGCACAGCAAGCTTTTGTGAGCACAACAAGCTTTTGTGGCGAGGGGATTTATCCCCGTTGGGCTGCGAAGCAGCCCTAAAACCTGACAACTCGGCGGATCAGATGGTTTGAGGTGGCTGTTTTGGGGGCTGCTGCGCAGCCCAGCGGGGATAAATCCCCTCGCCACAGATACATCCCTTTGCCACAGGGGATTGTCCACCCCAGTTTTTACAACTCGTGAGCACAGCAAGCTTTTGTGGGCACAACAAGCTTTTGTGGCGAGGGGATTTATCCCCGTTGGGCTGCGAAGCAGCCCTAAAACCTGACAACTCGGTGGATCAAATGGTTTGAGGTGGCTGTTTTGGGGCTGCTGCGCAGCCCAGCGGGGATAAATCCCCTCGCCACAGTTAAACCCTCTCACCACAGGGGATTGTCCATCCCAGTTTTTACAACTCGTGAGCACAGCAAGCTTTTGTGAGCACAACAAGCTTTTGTGGCGAGGGGATTTATCCCCGTTGGGCTGCGAAGCAGCCCTAAAACCTGACAACTCGGTGGATCAGATGGTTTGAGGTGGCTGTTTTGGGGGCTGCTGCGCAGCCCAGCGGGGATAAATCCCCTCGCCACAGATACATCCCTTTGCCACAGGGGATTGTCCACCTCAGGTTTTACAACTCGATCTTCACCGCCTGGGAAGCCCGGGTCGCCTTGGCGCGGGCGGCTTCGATGGATTCATCCCGGGCCAGGGCCACGCCCAGGCGGCGCTGGCCGTTGACTTCAGGTTTGCCGAACAGGCGCAGGGCGGTGTCCGGTTCGCTCAGGGCGGCGCCGAGGTTGGCGAAAGCGGTCTGGGTCGACTGACCTTCCACCAGGATCACTGCCGAGGCCGATGGGCCGAACTGGCGGATCAGCGGGATCGGCAGGCCGAGAATGGCGCGGGCGTGCAGGGCGAACTGCGACAGGTCCTGGGAAATCAGCGTCACCAGCCCGGTGTCGTGAGGGCGCGGCGAGACTTCGCTGAACCACACCTGGTCACCCTTGATGAACAGCTCGACGCCAAACAGGCCACGACCACCCAGGGCCTCGGTCACTGCCTTGGCCACACGCTCGGATTCGGCCAGGGCCACCGGGCTCATGGCTTGCGGCTGCCAGGACTCCTGATAGTCGCCTTTTTCCTGACGGTGGCCGACCGGTGCGCAGAAGGTCGTGCCACCCACGTGACGTACGGTGAGCAAGGTGATTTCGTAGTCGAAATCGATGAAACCTTCGATGATCACCCGACCCTTGCCGGCACGGCCGCCTTCCTGGGCGTAGTCCCAGGCTTTCTGAACGTCATCGGCGCTGCGCAGCAGGCTTTGCCCCTTGCCCGAGGAGCTCATCACCGGCTTGACCACGCAAGGGAAACCCAGGGTTTCCACGGCCTTGCGGTAGTCTTCCACCGTGTCGGCGAAGAAGTATGGCGAGGTCGGCAGGCCCAGCTCTTCGGCGGCCAGGCGCCGGATGCCTTCGCGGTTCATGGTCAACTGTGCAGCGCGGGCGGTGGGGATCACGGTGAAGCCTTCGGCTTCCAGTTCCACCAGGGTGGCGGTGGCGATGGCTTCGATTTCCGGCACGATGAAATGCGGCTTCTCGGCCTCGATCACCGCACGCAGGGCGGCGCCGTCGAGCATGTTGATCACATGGCTGCGGTGGGCCACTTGCATGGCCGGCGCGTTGGCGTAGCGATCCACGGCAATCACCTCGACGCCCAGGCGCTGCAGTTCGATTACCACTTCCTTGCCCAGCTCACCGCTGCCACACAACAAAACGCGGGTCGCGGTGGGCGACAATGGGGTTCCGATACGGGTCATCTGAAGGTCCTCAAACAGGAGCGGATCATCGCGGGTTGCGCGCCGGGCGAGCTTCCCATGGGAGAAAGCGCGGCATTTTACATGAACCGCGGGGTTTGGCTTCAGCCGGCGACGGTTTGCTTGCGTAAACGCCAGGCCATGATCAGCCAGACCACCGTGACCCCGGCGAATTTCGAGGCCAGGGCGGTGATCACCACGGGCGGTGTCAGGGCGTCGATCAGGCCGAAGAAGACAAAGGTGTCCAGGGGAATGCTCAGGGCCGAACTGATCCACAGTCGATCATGCAGCGGACGCTTGGTAATGGTGAACACCAGCCAGTCGATGCACTCGGACACGGCAAACGCGGTGGCGCTGGCCAGGGCGATGGTCGGGTCCGAGGTGACATAGGACAACACCAGCGCCGCCAGCATCGCCACGATGGCGCCATGGCCGAAACGGGTCTGCACCATGTCCCGCAGGATAAACACCAGCCCACCCCAGGCCGACCAGATGATGTCCAGGTGCGGCGCGGCGGAGAACGCGAAGTTGATCAGCACGACGCTGGCGATGTAGGCAATCAGGAAAAGCATGGGGCGGGGTACCGGGTGAGAGGTTTGATCAAGACATTAAAGGACAGCGATTGCCCCTGTGGTAGGGGAATTTACCTGTAGTAAAGGGATTTATCTGTGGTAAAGGGAACTCATCTGTGGCGAGGGGATTTATCCCCGCTGGGCTGCGAAGCAGCCCTAAAAACCAGACAACTCGCTGGATCAGACAGATTGAGGTGACTGTTTTGGGGGCTGCTTCGCAGCCCAGCGGGGATAAATCCCCTCGCCACAGTGGGTGTGTTCAGTCAGTGGATAGAGGGTACTTCAGCCGCTACCAGTCCCTCAATCTTCCTCACTGCCATCGGCCTTCCAATACCCCACCGCCTTCACGAAATCCTGATCTAGCCCCTTCTCTTCCAGCAACACCTTGCGAATCTGCCGCGACACCTTGCTCTCGGTGGCGACCCAGGCGTACAGCTTGCCGCTGGGCATTTCCAATTGCTGCACGGTGGTCAGCAGGCTGTCCCGGCGACCTTCGCGCAGTACCCAGATCACATGCACTTGCGCCGGGCTCTGGAGGATCTGCTGTTCGGCGCCGTTTTCCACTTCCACGACGACCAGGGCGCGCCGGTTGGGTGCCAGGCCTTCGAGGCGGCGAGCGATGGCGGGCAGGGCGGTTTCGTCGCCGATCAGCAGGTAGCTGTCGAAGATGTCCGGCACGATCATCGAGCCCCGTGGTCCGGCGATATTGAGGTATTGCCCGGGCGCCGCCTGGGCCGCCCAGGTCGCGGCAGGGCCGTCGCCATGGAGCACGAAATCGATATCCAGCTCCAGGGTGTCCAGGTCGTAGCGGCGCGGGGTGTAGTCGCGCATCTCGGGCATCGGGCCCTGGGCCTTGCCGGCGCCGGGGTTGAAGTTTTCCAGGGCGGCGTGTTCCTCGGCGTTCTGCGGGAACAGCAACTTCACATGATCGTCCGTGCCCAGGCTGACGAACCCGGCCAGTTCCGGCCCGCCGACGGTGATGCGGCGCATGCGTGGGGTCAGGTCCTGTACCCGCAACACTTGCAAGCGACGGCGTTTGATCTCGTGGGTGACGCGGTGAATGGTGTTTGGATCGACTTCGGTCATTGGCTTGACTCCGAGACAGGTGGACGGTCAGGGCCGTCGATAATGGCTTGGGCGGTGTCGTTGAGCAGGTCGCGCACCCGCTGGATTTCTTCCGGGCTCCAGTGGCCCGGATGCTTTTGCAGCGCATGCCGCAGGTTATACACCGCTTGGTGGATTTCCGGGGGCCGATCAAGGCCGCGCAAGGTGCGCTTGCTGGTTTCAATGCGCGTACGCACCTCGTCCAGCGCCTCGGCCTGTTCCTCAAGTGATAGACGTCCGGCCTCGGTCACGCTGTAGCTTTTTTTTCCATCTTCGATGCCGCAGCTGACCAGTGCGCTCGTTTCCAGGAACGACAGGGTCGGGTAGATCACGCCGGGGCTGGGGCTATAGGCGCCGTCGAACATGTTCTCGATCCGGCGGATCAGGTCATAGCCGTGGCAGGGCTGTTCGGCAATCAGTGCCAATGACAGCAACTTCAGATCACCGGCGGCGAAGACGCGGGGGCCTCGACTGTTACGTTCACGGCTCGGTGGCTGACGTTCAAAGCCGTCGAGCTCTTGTTCGCGTTTGGGATGGGAATAAGTGACTGCCATATGCTGTTCTCCGTTCTGCATAAGATAGGTCTGAGATATAACTTTTGTAATGAGATATATCTTCGGTTTTGGGCTTGCTTTGTAATTAAGATATATCTAACTTGTCAGCGGTTACTTGTAATGAAACAAGACCTTACCTGAATGCGGCATTCAGGCGGATGATGGGAATTTGCAGCCGGTTTTTCTTGACATTTTGCGAGGCTGCGGCGGCGCTGGGTATGTGGGTTGTTTCTGACATCCAAACTTGTTTTTTATAAAAAAACGGGACTTTTTCGCGCATTCGTTGGCCGGTTTTACTACACGCTTGTGGGAAATTGCCTGCTTTTTTTTAGTTGAATAGAGCAGATCATGCCCGGCGTTGGAGAGGCAGCCTAAGTTGTTGTTGGGCAGCAACTCCGACCCTTCTCTATTTATGCCAAGAACAGGTGTTAACAACATGCTCAAACAATTCGTATCCGGTACTGCTCTGGTTGCTGCTGCCCTGGGTTCTTCGGCGGCGTTCGCCGTCGACGATGCTCGCTCCTCGATCCACATCACTGCGAACATCCCGACCGTGCAGTTCCATGTGCTGCCACGTGATCCGAACTTCGGTAAAGACGAGGTCATGAACTACAACCTCGTCGCTGGCACCTTGACTTCCCTGCGCCAGACCTTCGACGTGAAGAACACCAACGGTTCGGTCCATGCCTACATCGAGGGTGGCCCGGCAGCGTTGTACAACGGTCGTGATGCTATTGCCCTGACCACCAAGTTCAACGGCGTCACCCTGACCGCCACCCCTCAGGAAGTGGTCGATGATGCAACCTCCACTCCAGGTACCCAGGCTGACATGACCATCGTCGCGGCCAAGCCCCTGGATACCCAGAACGGCCTGTACACCGCTGACATGACCGTGATCTTCGACGCCGTGCCACGCCCGTGATGCCGATCGATGCCCGCTGAGTTTCACCTCGTTTAACGGGTATTGCCGCAGGCCGTCCGGCGCTCCCCCGCCGGGCGGCCCGCACCTGAAACGCCCTGATCGTTCGCTGATTATGAGAATCCGTTGATGTTTCCGATGACACCCATCGCGGGTGCCCTCGCGCTATTTTTGTGCGCGAGTGCATTGGCTGCGCCGACTGCCCCCGGTACCACACCCAGAAGTCTGCTAGCCCAGGCCAAGGGGCTGCCGGCCGAGTTTGAATCGCATTTTTTCGATGTGCCTCTGGCGGTTCGTGTCGAACTCAATCAACAGTATCTCGGTGAAGCCATGGTGGTCTTGACCCGGGATGATCGTATTACCCTGCTCGAATTCAACGACACCCAGGACAGCCCGATAAAAGCTGTCGAGCGCGAGCAATGGGAACAGCATCTCAAGCAAGGACAAAAGCTGGGTGCCTGTGAAGGCAGTTGCCCCTCCGGGCTGTTGGCTGTGCACTACAGTCTGGAAAACTCATTGGTATCGATCCTGACCAGGGACGTGGAGCGAGCCAACGAGATCAAGCGTTACCACGATCAGCCGGAAGGCGGCAGCTTCGGCCTGATCTTCAACAACCAACTGAATATCAATGGCGGCCAGGAGCAGGACACGGGCGGGCGTTATGGCCTCAACGCCAGTTCCAGCCTGGGCAACTGGAGCCAGTCACTGGACCTTCAGCTTTCGCGACTTGGCGGCCCGGACGACAAGCTGTACCACGCCGTCCATGAGCTTTACACCCAACGGGAGATGGAAGGGAGTTTTTTCCGCCTGGGTTATTTCACCCCCAGTTCCGATGGCTTGAACCGTCAGATCCGCTCGTTCGGTGCCAACCCGGACACCGCACTCGGCGTGATGTACGGCAGCTCCGACAGTCTGGTAGTGGAGAATCCCAAACCCAGCGTCTACCCGATTTATGTCACCGCTAGCCGCCAGGCTTCGGTGGAGATCTATCGCAATGGCCTGTTGATCAATACCCAGGCGGTCAGCGCCGGCCTGCAGAGCCTGGACACCCGGCCCTTGCCCGGCGGCATCTATGAAGTGGAAGTGCGCCTGGTCGAGGACGGGCAAACCACCGCCACCAGCCAGGAGCTGGTCTACAAGCCCAATAATTGGAGCAATTCCGAGGATCGCTGGCGCTACAACCTGTTCGCCGGGCGCGAAACCAGGCTCTGGAGCAACTGGGAAGACCAGCCCTCGGGTTTCACCACGGCAGGCGTGGGCCTCAATTACCTGCTGCATCCCCGGGTGATCCTCGGTGCCTCCACACGCCAGGTGCAGGACAAACTGCAAGTGGGCACCTCGGTGGACTGGACGCTGGGCAGCAACACCAGCCTGTACGCCAACGTCTATCAGACCCAGCAGTACGGCACCGGCATGGACGTGCAAGGCCTGTACAGCTACGGCCAGGGCAGCATCGTGGCGAGCCACAACCGCAGCTGGCTGGACACCCGCAACACCTATGAAACCCTGGCGGACGGCACTCGCATCCGCCAGCGCAACGTGTTCGTCGGCCAGACCAGCAACTCCTCGTTGTCGGTCAACCATCGCTTGAGTAACAAGACCTCCATCAATGGACGGTTGGCCTACAGCGAAGGCAATGTCCAGGGCACCGGCCTGGACCTGGGCTGGACCCAGCGCGGCAAGCTGCGTGGCAGCGATGCCAACTGGCGGGTGTCGGTGTTTGACCGCCCCGGTACGTCGAGTACCGCCGAGCGGCGCAATCGTGGCATCGACCTGAGCGTCAGTGTCGCGTTGGGCGGGCCGGGCGAGTACTGGTCGGGCAGCATTGGCACCCGCACATCACGGGACGGGGATCGGGACAACAATGCCTCGGTAACCTATCGCCGGGACCTGCAGGACCACGTATTGCAAAGTGTCTCCGCCACGGCGTTGGCCGACACCTATGGCGTGGGTCTGTCCGGCATCGCCAGTTTCATGACTGACTCGCTGTACGGCGACGGCTTCGTCCAGCGCTCGTCCTATAACGACAACCTTACCGGCGGCTTGAACCTGAGCAGCACCGTAGCCGTGGGCGGCCAGAAAACCGCCTTCACCGGGGTGCCCCAAGGGCGCGGCGCGGGGATGATCGTCGACGTGGAAACCGACCTGGACGATGTCGCCTTGCGTGCCGACGACTTGACCGGTGGCAGCACGACATTGCGCCCGGGCCGCAACTTCATCCCCATCACCGCTTACAAGAACAGCATGGTGACTTTCGACTTCGACGGCGTGCATCCGCCGGCGGCGAATATCGAGCCCTCACGTACCCGCTATCACCTGAATAAAGGTGGTGTGGACTATCGCAAGATCCAGGTGATGAAAACCGTGACCGTGCTCGGGCGCCTGGTGGACGAACAGGGCGAGCCGCTGCGGGGCCATCACGTGATCAACCACGCCAGTCGTGGAGTCAGCGAGGCGGACGGATTCTTCTCCATGGAAATGAATGCCAGCTCGCCCACCCTGGAAGTGCGCTACGGCAGCGAATTGTTTTGCCGGTTCCGCCTTGACCCGGACAACGTCGAGCGCGAAGGCGATGTGTTGATGATCGGCGACTTGCGCTGCACCCCGGACACCCTGGCCGATACGACGGTGGCCGGGGCCGACAGTGCGAAACAGCGCTCATGAAGCTGTGGGAGCAAGGCTTGCTTGCGATGAACGATGACGCGGTTCACCGGGAAACCGAGGCGCCTGCATCGCGGGCAAGCCTTGCTCCCACAGGGGAGTGGTTCCCAGAGAGATGGAGGGCCACAGATGAGTGGTTACCACAGATGAATGATTTTCACAGATGTATTGCTCGCCAGCCCTTCCCGGCGATTCGCTTTGATGCATGAGGTTGTATTGATGAAATGTTTATCGACGGCAGGACGCGGCATGGTTTCTGTGTTGTTTGCCGCGCTCCTTGCTGGTCTATCAACGGCTAATGCCGCTACCAGGGAAATCAGCGCAGTATTCCGGCCCGATCCGGCGAAGCCTATGGACAATAAATTCGTCAATACCACGCTGGTTTCGGGGTTTTGTCACACATTCCCGGCACAATGTGCCGCCGAGGGCCTATCTAGTATGTTGGTGAGGGGGCTGAATTTTGAGTCATCCGGTCCCATTCAACCCGATCAGCCAGACATCCGTCAGGGGGCCATGGTCACGATACCGGGTGGCTGGCGAACGATGCAGGTCGTTAATTCGGCGACTGGCGAAAGTGAGGAGCTTTCCGTGCGCATCGCTGGTTGGGGGGGGGACTACACCTTGTCCGAGAGTGTGATCGACATCGTCGGGGGGGGGGTGAACATCTTCGAGGGCCACGAAAAACTATGGGTAGGAGGTAATTGGCGGCGTGCCCCCCAGCCATGCAGAGCCACTTCGGTAAGTGTCCACTTCGGTTTTACCGGTTTTGAGTTTTTCTGGATAACCCCGGAACAGGATGTGACGTGCGCCAAGCAAACCAAATATCTGATTCCGGGATTCAAATATTCACAGATGAATCTTGCCTACGAATTGCGCACGCCCAACCCGTTGAAAATGTCGACGGGGCATTACACGGGGTCGATTACTTATAGCGTTGGGCCGGGACAGGACTTCGACATGGGCGACATCATGCTCCCGAACGACTCGGCGCTCACGCTCAATTTCAATCTCGAAGTCCAGCACACCCTCAAAGTCGAAGTCCCCCCCGGTGGCAACCGAGTCGACCTGGAACCCCAGGAAGGCTGGCAAGCCTGGCTCAACAGCGGGCGCAAACCGACCCGGCTGTTCCGTGACCAACGCTTCCATATCTCGGCGTCCTCACGTTTCAAGATGGCCCTCGAATGCCAATACGTCAGCGGCAATACCTGCGCGGTCGCGGAACCCGACACCGGCCACGCCGTGCCGGTGGATATCAGCGTCAGCCTGCCCGAGGGCTTGACCGACGCCGCCGGGCAACCGGTCAACCGGCGCCGGCTACTGCGTGATGGCAGTGGCACCGAACTGTTCCAGCCAAGTTTTTATGTCGATCGTCGATCAGGGACCCTGCACTTCGAAGTAGGGCGCAGTCAGGTCGAAGAGATGCTCGACAGTGGCGCCAAGGCGTATAGCGGCAATGTCACGGTGATCTGGGATTCCGAGGTATAGGCCATCCCCTGTGGGAGCGAGCCTGCTCGCGATAGCGGTGGGTCAGCTTGTATCGATTTTGAATGTGTCGCCGTCATCGCGAGCGGGCTCGCTCCCACAGTTGGGTGGCTTACCTGTCGCAGTTTTATTGGAGTGAACATGAGTCGTTCAAACATCCTCAAGCGAGGTGTTTCTCTATATCGAGTAGCCACGGTATTTGCCTTGTTGTTTGCGGGCATGCCGACGGCCAATGCCTTGACTCGGGATATCACTGCGGTCTTCAGACCGGATCCCTCGAAACCCCAGGATAATAAATTCCTGAATACCACGCCGGTCAGTGGCTACTGTTCAACCTACCCGGGGCAGTGCGGGCAGACGATGTTCAGTATTCGATTGCCCATCACCTTCAGTTCAGCCGGCCCGATCGAGGCGAACCATGGAGACGTCCGGCAAGGTGCGATGTTCAAGGTGCCCACCGACTGGCGCACCACAGAAGTAACCCATGCAAGTACCGGCGAGACCGAAGTTGTTCAAATGCGCGTGACCGCCATAGGTTCGATGTATGAACTTTCTCGCTCCGCGGTCGAGTTGGTAGGCGGAGGGGTCAGCGACAGACAAGCCCATGGCATGTTGTGGGGCTCAACATGGGTCACGCCTCCATCGCCATGTCAATTCGGGGGAAATTCACCCATGACCTCCGTTAAGTACGGTTTTTTCTGGAAAACCCCGGTTGAAGGTATATGCGCCAAAAGGGCTCGCTACCTTATTCCCAGCATGATGTACCGCCACTTGGATTACACCTATGAGCTGCGTACCCCCAATCCTTTGAACATGTCGTCCGGCCAGTACACAGGCGCGCTGACCTATGGGGTTGGTCCGAGACAGGACTTTGACATGGGCGATGTCATGCTTCCCAGTGATTCGGTTATTACATTCAATTTCAAGCTCGACGTCGAGCATACACTCAAGGTGGATGTTCCTCCCGGCGGTAACCGCGTGGAACTTGTCCCCCAGGAAGGCTGGCAATCCTGGCTCAACAGCGGGCGCAAACCGACCCGGCTGTTCCGTGACCAACGCTTCCATATCTCCGCTTCTTCGCGTTTCAAGATGGCGCTCGAATGCCAATACGTCAGCGGCAATACCTGCGCGATCGCCGAAACCGACACCGGCCACGCCGTGCCGGTGGATATCAGCGTCAGCCTGCCCGAGGGCTTGACCGACGCCGCCGGGCAACCGGTCAACCGGCGCCGGTTACTGCGCGACGGCAGTGGTACCGAACTGTTCCAGCCGGGGTTTTATGTCGATCGCCGATCCGGAACCCTGCACTTTGAAGTTGCCCGCAACCACGTCGAAGACATGCTCGACAGTGGCGCCAAGGCGTACAGCGGCAATGTCACGGTGATCTGGGACTCGGAAGTCTAAAACGATCTATTCAACGGATTTGAATACGAGGTTGTACCCATGAAAGGAACACCGACAGTTGGCATCTGTGTGGTTTCAACAACGTTGTTTGTCTGCATGCCCGTGGCCCAGGCCCTGACTCGGGATATCAGCGCGGTATTCAGGCCGAACCCCTCGAACCCCCGGGAGAATATATTTCTCAATACCACGCCGGCCACTGGTTATTGCCAGCGATATCCGGAGCAATGCAGGGCCTCGGGGATGTTCAGCATCATGTTGCCCATAGCCGTCAATTTGACCCAGCCTATCCAGGCCAATCATGGCGATCCCCGACAAGGTGCGATGTTCAAGGTGCCGGCCAATTGGCGCCCGATCCAGGTCACCCACTCCGAAACGGGCGAAACCGAAATCGTTGAAGTGCGCTGGTCGGGTATCGGTGCGCAACAACGACTCCCTGACGGCGTGGGCAACCTGGTCGGTGGCGAGCCTAACGCCGCTGTCGCTCATCGGATGTTATGGGGCGGGGCTGCCTGGGACGAGGCTCCCTCGCCCTGTCGATACAGTGGCCTGGGCTTTTACTCCAATGTGACCTACGACTTTTTCTGGAAGACGCCTTCGGAAGGAGTGTGTGCCAAAACAGCCCATTACCCGATCCCCAGGATGAGTTACTACAACATGGATTTTGCCTACGAGCTGCGCACCCCCAACCCGCTGAAGATGTCGGCCGGCCGTTACACAGGGATGCTGACCTACAGCATCGGGCCGGGCCAGGATGTAGACCTGGGCGATGTCATGGTTCCGGAGGATTCGGCGCTCACGCTCAATTTCAACCTTCAGGTCGATCATCCCCTCAAGGTGGAAGTGCCTCCGGGCGGGAACCGGGTGGAACTGGTGCCTCAGGAGGGCTGGCAAGCGTGGTTGAACAGCGGGCGCAAGCCGACGCAGTTGCTTCGGGACCAGCGCTTCCATCTTTCCACGTCCTCGCGTTTCAAGATGCAGCTTGAGTGCCAGTACCCCAACGGCAATACCTGCGCTGTGTCGCAAGCTGGCTCCGGCCATGCCGTACCGGTGGATATCAGCGTCAGCTTGCCCGATGGCTTGACCGATGCCGCCGGGCAACCGGTCAACCGTCGCCCGCTACTGCGTGACGGCAGTGGTACCGAGCTGTTTCAGCCGGGTTTTTACATCAATCGTCAGGCGGGCACCCTGCACTTCGAGGTGGCTCGCAGCGGCGTCGAGGAAATGCTGGACAGTGGCGGCAAATCCTACAGCGGCAATGTCACGGTGATCTGGGATTCGGAAGTTTAAGTGGGCCTGCCGGCCGGCCATATTCGGTGAGTTGTGTTTAATGCATGAGGTTGAAAAAGTGATGAAACATCTATTGGCATGGGTTGGATTGTATCTGTTTTGCGGCGTGGCCCAGGCCGGGCCGCAGATTGGTGTCGGGGTGGTCTACGACTACCTCGACGGTGACAAAAGTACCTACATGAAGCGGGTGTTCAACGGGGGAACCTCCACGGCATTCGTCAAGGTCAACATCCTCGAGATTATCTACAACGAGGATGGCAGCTACCAGGAAGTGCCCCTGCAGGACCAGGCCAGCGCCACGGCCAAGGATGGCCTGATGGCCAGCCCGGCCCGGCTGATCGTACCGGCCAACGGCATGCAGGGCACCCGGTTGCTGTTCATGGGCAACCGCGACAAGGAACGTTACTTCCGGGTGCGTTTCGTGCCGGTGGTGCCCGAGGCCGAGGATGAATTTGCCGTCAGTGCCGAGGAGCGCGAAGCCTACAAGAAGGAACGCGTGGCGGCGGGGGTCAAGGTCCTGGCGGGCTACGGCACGGTGTTTTTCGTGCGGCCTAATAACACCCGTTTCGAGACGGTGATCGATGACAACGCCAATCGTTACGTGATGCGCAACAACGGCAATAGCGTCGTGGTGATCGATGAGTTCAAGGATTGCGTCGCGAAGCAGGAAAACGACTGCCGGCCAACCACCAAGCACCACGTCATGGCCGGTCGCACATTTTCCTTCGACAAGGAGGCGGGGCGTGAATATCGCTTCACGCTGATCGAGGGCGGCAAGAGCAAAGCCGTCGAGATCAAGGGTTGACGGTTGCCGTCGCCCAACCGTCGCAGACGCCACAGGTAAATCAATATGTCCAAGACACTGCTACGCCCCCTCGCGTTAACCACCCTGATGTTGCCCTGGGTCCTGGCCTGGGGCGCGGTCGAGCGGGAAACGTTCGAACTCCACGTGACCATCCCGACGAACGATTTTTATGTGCTGCCCCTCGATCCGCAGCTGGTCCAGCGTGAGCAACGCTTGCCTTTCAGCAACATCACGAGCGAGCTCAGCCCGTTGCGCGCGACCTACGAGGTGAAGAACAGCAACGGCGCCATCGGTGCGCGCTTGGGGGAAGAGGCTTATTTATCCAATGGCCGTGAGCGTATCGATTTGAAGGTGAAGTTCAACAACGTCGAGCTGACCCTGGACTCGACCCAGGTGGTGTCGGCCCTCGAGGCCAGGCCCGGACGCCAGGTGCCGCTGGAAATCGCCGCGATCAAGCCCGATGACGGCTACGGGACGGGTGAGTACTACGGCACGGTGCACATGGTGTTCGATGCAGTTGCACCGTGAGCCAGGTTCCCCGAAGGCCTCAGGGCAACGAGTCTCCTGTGGCGAGGGGATTTATCCCCGCTCGGCTGCGAAGCAGTCGTAACACAGGCGATGCGGTTTATCTGTTGCACCGCGCTGCCTGGTTTTTTTGGGGGGGTGCTGCGGTGCGACGTTTCGCTAAATCCCCTCGCCACGGAATCTGTCTTTCGTTTTATTACAAAAAAGAGGTGTCAAGCATGTTAAAAAAAATGATATCCGCTATGACCTTGGGCGTTGCAGTTCTGAGTCCTTCATGGGCGTTGGCGGCTGATGATGCACTTACAGCCATCCATATCACCGCGAACATTCCGAACAAGCAATTCCATGTGCAGCCACGCAATCCGGATTTCGGCAGGGATGAATACATGTATTACGACCCTGTGAAAAACAGCTTGAGTTTCATACGCCAGACCTTTGATGTGAAGAATACCGACGGCTCGATCCACGCCTACATACAGGAGGGTGGGGCTTATCTGAACAATGGCCGGATTGATATTCCCCTGGGTGTCATCTTTAACGGCGTGTACCTCAATGGCTCGCCTCAAGAAGTCGTGGATGATGCCTCGTCCACGCCAGGCACCCAGGCCGAGATGGTCATCCGTCCCATTGGCATGCCGGTCGAACGCCAACCGGGCTTGTACACCGGCCAATTCACCGTGATTTACGATGCGGTCCCCCGGGCGTCAGCCCTGTAACGCGCATAAGGGCTAAGGCCCCTGTGGCGAGGGAGCTTGCTCCCGCTCGGCTGCGTGGCAGATGCAACGGCGGCATGGCTGAAGTGTGTCTTAGCCCTTTCGAAAAACGTTGGCCTAACTGGCCTCACGTGGCGGGAGCTTGCTCCCGTCGGCCTGCAAGGCAGGCCAAATGCTAAAGATGCAGTCGGCTTAGGCTGGCATGCATTTTTTTCTTGAATGTTATCAACAGGAATTGAACATGCTTAAAAAGTTACTCTGTGCGACAGTGCTGGCTGTCGGCGCCTTGAATACCTCTTTGGTATTCGCTGCCGATAACGCAATGGCACCTATTCATATCACTGCGAATATTCCTAATAAACAGTTTCATGTACAGCCACGCAATCCGGATTTTGGTAAAGATGAGTACATGTATTACAACCCTGTAAGCTACGACTTGAGCACCATACGCCAGACCTTTGATGTGAAGAATACCGATGGTTCGGTTCATGCCTACCTTGAGGGGCGCTCTGTTTTGTCTAATGGTACTGTGCTCATACCTCTGCGTGTGTTGTTCAACGACGTATTGTTGGACGAGGTGCCTAAAGAAGTAGTAGATGACGCCACATCCACGCCAGGGACCCAGGTGGAGATGTTAATCCATGCGAATCATTGGCCCATCCCGCGCGATCCTGGCCTGTACACCGGGAACTTCACTGTCATCTTCGATGCGGTACCCCGTGTAACCCTCTGATCTCGCCCACGATCATGTTCCGCATGTTGCTATAACTCATTGCCGTGCTACCAACGGCTTGCACTGGGTATGACTCCCCGGTTGCAGGTAAGGCGATAGAAACGGCGCCATGCCCTTGAGCACTTGCACCGGCAGGGCCGAGGTGAACTTGAAGTTCTGCGCTGAAGCCCCCGGAACGAAGGCGGTGAGGGTGCCGAAGTGGCTGTCGCCGATGTAGAACACGAAGGTGGCGGTACGGTTGATCGATTTGGAACTGATCACCCGTCCACCGGAACCGACGGCTTCGATACGGTTGTCGCCGGTGCCGGTCTTGCCGCCCATGGCCAGCGGCGTCCCGTCGGCCAGTTTGAAACTGCCGGCAACGCGTTTCGCGGTGCCGGCATCCACCACCTGGGACAGCGCGCCGCGCAGGGCCTGGGCCACTTCCACCGGCATCACACGCTTGCCGTTGTCCGGGTTGTTGACCAACCGCGTTTCGTAGGGCGTATTGACGGCAAAGTCCAGGCTGTCGATGCGCAGCGCCGGCTGCCGGATGCCGTCGTTGAGGATGGTGCCCACCAGTTCCGCGAGGGCAGCGGGGCGGTCGCCGGAGCTGCCGATGGCGGTGGCCAGCGACGGCACCAGATGGTCGAACGGGTAGCCGACT
The DNA here is from genome assembly GCF_058148565.1 of Pseudomonas sp. DF11. Lineage (NCBI taxonomy): Bacteria > Pseudomonadati > Pseudomonadota > Gammaproteobacteria > Pseudomonadales > Pseudomonadaceae > Pseudomonas > Pseudomonas sp. DF11. The sequence continues at coordinate 39,591 of NZ_JBYVYN010000007.1, read as the reverse complement.
TGTTGCCAGCGCTGGTGGATGTCCAGGAACGCTTCGATCTCCAGCATGGTTCGGATGCGACTGTCCCGGGCGCTCTTGTGCCGGCTCTTGAACAGCCAGCTGTAGACCTCCTGACGCTCGAACTCACTGGCCTTGACGATCTGGCTGAACTTGGCGTCGGGGTTGTTCAGCAGATAGCCCATCAACCAAAGGTCCAGCGGGTGGACCTTGGCGATGAAACCCTGGTCCGGCAGGTCATAGGCGCCGGGACCGTAGCTCTGGTAGAGCCGTTCCAGGCGTTCGTCGGTGAGTTTTTCGGCGCTCTTGGCCGACTTCAAGTGCGCACGCACGAAGCGGTTGAAGCTCTCCTGGCTGTCGTTGGGAAAGAAATAGCGGTGCACGGCGGCCAGGCGGATCGCCGTAGGACGCATGCCGTCGAGGAAGGTTTCCAGGCGTTGGCCGGTGTCCTTTTTCTGATACTTCTTCCAGAACCTGAGCAGGAACGAAGTGCCTTCGCGGTCGGCGAACTGGGCCAGGTATTCCTGGCGGCGCGGGTCCTTGTCATCCTTGAGCAGCTCGGAGCTGTTATTGGGGCCGGCATAGGTGGCGTAGCGCACCAGGTCGCGCATCAGGCGGATGAAGGGCAGGTTGATCGATTCGCGCAGGGCGTCGCGCAGGGTCGGGTTGCGCCCGTTGTCCTCGTTGCGAAAGTTATGGAAGGTGTGCAGCCCGCCGCCAGTGAAGAACGCCTCGCCAGGACTGGCGGAATAGGTGCGATCGAGCGCCGCCTCGAGCATTTTCGGCAGGCTGCGGTCGCTGTTCTGGACCAGGTAGTCGACGGCCCAGCGGGAGAGGCGGTCCTGTTCGGCGATCTCGGTTTTCTTCAACGCCGCCGGGGTCTGCTGGGCATAACGTTCGTGCAGTTCGGCGATGATCTGCAGGTAGGTGGTGAGCACCCGCAACTTGGCGGTGGAACCCAACTCCAGTTTGCTGCCTTCGTTGATGTCGAAAGGCTGGTCGGTGCTGTCGGTCTGCACTCGCACGCGCGAGCCATCGGGGGTCAGTTCCAGCAGGGTGAAGCTGTAGCGCACCTGGGTGGTGCTGGTGGGGGTCAGCAGGCGTTCGCCCATCAGGCCGATCTCGGTCGCGAAGGCCGGGTCGGCCAAGCGCTTGAGGTACTCGGTGGCCTGGGCCTGCAAGTCGCTTTGCAAGGTGCTGGTGGCCGAGAGGTCCAGGCGATCGAGGTCGTACAGCGGGCGATTGAGCAGCGTGGCGAGGCGACTGCGGGCGGCGCTGATGCCCTTGTTGGTTTCGTTGGGCTGGACCGTCGGGTCCTGGACCCAGTCGCGATAACTGACCTTGCTCGCCAGGGCCGCCTCGGATAGCGCCGCATCGATCACGCCGTTCTGCGCCAGCAGCCGGATGTGGCTGTCGGTCAGGCGCGCCAGCTCATCGTGGCCCTTGGACAGGTAATGGGACGGGCGGCGCTGGGCGATCATCAACGACAGCATTTCCCGCAGGGCCAGGCCTTTTTCCGCCAGGCTCTTGGGGTCGTTGGCGGTACTGAACAGGCGTTCATTGGCCCGCTTGAAATCGGCGCCGTACCAGACCCGCAAGCCTTCCGCCATGCCGTGGACTTCACCATGCCCCGGCACGGCGGAGAGCGGCACGCTGTTGAGGTAGTCGCGGATGATCCGTTGACGCGCCTCGAGGGTTTGCGGACCGGCCTGGTAGGCCCGCACGCTGGCGGAAATCATCTGGCGGATTTTCTCCCCGCCCGACACGGTGAGGCCCTCGGGGGAGTGCCGGTATTTTTCCAGTTGCGTCGCCAGTGTGCTGCCGCCGGCGGACTGCCCCGGCAAGCTCAACAGCTTGGCCACTTGCGACCAGGCCGCCATGGCGAAACGCGGCCAGTCCACTGCCGGGTTTGCCAGTGGTTGCTTGGGGTCGAGCAGAAAGCGGTTCTCGATGAACAACAGGCTCTGCACCACCACGGGCGGGATCGCTTCGAAGTTCGCATACAGTTGCTGCGGGTACTTGAACTGATAGACCGGTGCGGCGCGGCAATCGGTGATGGTCAGCCCGGCCTGGATCTTTTCCGCATAGGGAACGAACAGGCCTTTTTCGACGTAGCCCATCAGCGCCGGCGAGAACCGCGCCTGGGCCTGGATCACGTAGTCGCGCTTGAGCAAGCGCGGCAGGAACTCACCCAGCGCGCTGTAGCCCAGGCGCCGGTCGAATGGGCCGGCACCCGGGTAGACGATGGCATCGCTGGGCCCTGGCTGTACCGAATAGCTCAGGGATGCGGCGTATTTGCTGATCTCCCGGGCCTGGAATCGCGACGTGCGCATCTCCTTGGCCACAGCCAGGCCGACCACCACCACGATAATCAGCAGCAACAACCAGAATGCCCGCCAGCCATGCCGCGCGCGGCGTTTTTTTTGAGGTAAAGGCGCTTCTTCCATACGTTCAGTCGGGACCACAGGTTTATTCGAATCGGTTTGCCACAAAGCGCCCATAGTCGACTGATCCATTCACGCAGATTGATCGGACTTGCTTGAAGCTTAGACGGTGGTTGGCGTGGGGGGAGGGGAAATTATGGACACCGCTCTGTCATGACCAGCGGCATTCCTTTGTGGCGGGGGGATTTATCCCCGCTGAGCTGCGAAGCAGCCCCAATGCGGACAATTCAATTTGTTCAGACATACCGGATTTCATCTGGGGGGACTGCTTCGCAGTCCAGCGGGGATAAATCCCCTCGCCACAGATAAATCCCTCTCATCATGGGGATTACACAAGTTTCGGAAATTTCGCTCGACCTTTGCAGCATCGACAAAACAGCTGCATGGCTAGGCTGTATTCAAACCCTTTCACAGGAAGCAAGGAATGCATCCACGTCCCAACTCCCACCGCTTGCGTCGGGGTCGCTATTCAGAGTCAGGAAGAGCTTATCTGGTGACTGCTGTTGTTCATCATAGGCGACCGGTTTTTTCCGACTGGAGGATCGGACGGCTATTGGTCGCTGAATTCAAACGTGCTCATGATTCCGATCAGGTCAACTCTTTAGCCTGGGTGGTGATGCCGGATCACTTCCACTGGTTGCTGCAAATCCTCGATGGCCATTTGAGTCGTGTCATCGGCGCTACCAAAGCTCGCTGTACCCATAGCGTCAATCGCATGATCGGAGCCACTGGTCCGCTTTGGCAAAGTGGCTTTCATGACCGCGCGATTCGCGACGATGAAGAGCTGCGCCCCAGCGCCGACTACATCATTGCCAATCCGATTCGGGCTGGGCTGGTGGAAAGTATCGGGGATTACCCGCTCTGGGATGCCGCATGGCTTTGAAGCGCTAAGGCTCCCTGTTTGGATAGGAAAATATGGTTTTCCTGTGGAGAGAGAATTGATCTGTTGTGGTGGGATTTACCAGTTGTGATGGAACTCATCTGTGGCGAGGGGATTTATCCCCGCTGGGCTGCGCAGCAGCCCCTGAACCAGGCCCCTCGGTGTGTCAGGCAGACTGAGTTGCCTGTATTGGGGCCGCTTCGCAGCCCAGCGGGGATAAATCCCCTCGCCACAGATTAATCTCCTCACCACAGATTATTCTCCGCATCACAAGGAGAACTGTCTGAAAACCTTGCACCAGAGCCATCTGCCCGTACCCAGGCAAGACGCTGCACCATCGTTGTGCAATACTCGGCGCCGTTTTCTGAATGACCTCTATCCCAGACAAGTCCTCTCCAAAACCAGACTCCGGCTGAGGCTTATCCCTGGATTTACCAGGTTTTACAGTGAAACTCTCTATCCCTGGCTTTTTATACTGCATGGCCCGCTGATCCTGAGGGTGTTGTTCCACAGGACGGTCTGCCCACAAGACAGACCCGGTTTCGGCAAGGCAGCAGGCTTATCGGCCTGTGGCCTTGGATACTCGGTGGCTAATCCAATAACAAGACGAGGTTATCCCTATGCCTGTCGGCAATCATCTGCCCCATGGCGAGACCGCCCAGGGTGGTCCGCTCAAACGTGAACTCGGTGAGCGGCATATCCGCCTGATGGCGCTCGGCGCCTGCATCGGTGTCGGGCTGTTCCTCGGCTCGGCCAAGGCCATCGAAATGGCCGGTCCGGCGATCATGCTGTCCTACATCATTGGTGGCCTGGCGATCCTGGTGATCATGCGCGCCCTCGGTGAGATGGCCGTGCATAACCCGGTGGCCGGATCGTTCAGCCGCTATGCCCAAGACTACCTTGGCCCGTTGGCGGGCTTTCTCACCGGTTGGAACTACTGGTTCCTCTGGCTGGTGACCTGCGTGGCGGAGATCACCGCCGTGGCGGTGTACATGGGCATCTGGTTCCCCGACGTGCCCCGCTGGATCTGGGCCCTGGCCGCACTGGTCAGCATGGGCTCGATCAACCTGATCGCGGTCAAGGCCTTCGGTGAATTCGAATTCTGGTTCGCCCTGATCAAGATCGTCACCATCATCGCCATGGTCATCGGCGGCGTCGGCATCATCGCCTTTGGCTTCGGCAACGACGGCGTGGCCCTGGGCATTTCCAACCTCTGGACCCACGGCGGCTTCATGCCCAACGGCGTGCAGGGCGTGTTGATGTCCCTGCAAATGGTGATGTTCGCCTACCTGGGCGTGGAGATGATCGGCCTGACCGCCGGTGAGGCGAAGAACCCGCAGAAAACCATCCCCAACGCCATCGGCTCGGTGTTCTGGCGGATCCTGCTGTTCTACGTCGGTGCGTTGTTCGTGATCCTGTCGATCTACCCATGGAACGAGATCGGCACCCAGGGCAGCCCGTTCGTGATGACCTTCGAGCGCCTGGGCATCAAGACCGCCGCCGGGATCATCAACTTCGTGGTGATCACCGCCGCGCTGTCTTCCTGCAACGGCGGCATATTCAGCACCGGGCGGATGCTCTACAGCCTGGCGCAGAACGGCCAGGCCCCGGTCGGTTTCGCCAAGACGTCCAACAACGGCGTACCGCGCCGCGCGCTACTGCTGTCCATCGCCGCGTTGCTGCTGGGTGTGCTGCTCAACTACCTGGTGCCGGAAAAAGTCTTCGTCTGGGTCACCTCCATTGCCACCTTCGGCGCGATCTGGACCTGGGTGATGATCCTGCTGGCCCAGCTCAAATTCCGCAAAAGCCTCAGCGCTTCGGAACGTGCGGCCCTGAAATACCGCATGTGGCTGTACCCGGTCAGCTCGTACCTGGCGTTAGCCTTCCTGGTGTTGGTGGTGGGGTTGATGGCGTACTTCCCGGATACGCGCGTGGCGTTGTATGTCGGCCCGGCGTTCCTGGTGTTGCTGACGGTGTTGTTCTATACCTTCAAGTTGCAACCGACGGGTGATGTGCAGGGTTCGGTGCGTTCAGCTTCGTAAGTGGATGGCGATGTATAGGAAAGCCCCGGTCTGATGATCGGGGCTTTCCTATAGGAGTCGAGGACCTGTTAGTTCTTACAGTAGACCCTTGTATTGTGCGGAACATAATTGAGTGGTGTCAGCCAAATGCCGGCTGGATCGGCTGCGCGCCTGAAACGAGATGGGACGGTTTTCTCAGCTAATTAAGGATTGAGCTGGTCAATAGAATATTCATTGGCAGATATCCAGTTTTCTGTAGCCCGGTGGGTAGCGTTTCGAGGACGTGGCGCATGAACGTTCCGCTGATTTTTTATCGCGAGTTTGAGCGTCGCCATGTAGTGGCATTTTTTCTGATGGCGACCCTGCTGTATGTGCTGCCATTGATCCTCGCGGACTTACGTTATATCGACGATAGCTGGCGAACACTGGAAGCTGGCAATGCCTGGGCCAGCCAGGGACGTTGGTTCGCTGATCTGTTCTACCAGGCGTTATCCTTCACTGGCGCCGCGCCGGACATTTTTCCGTTGCCTTTGTTACTTTCTGCGTCGGCTATGTCCCTGGCCCTGACTCGCCTGACCTATCACTATTTTCCCGAACCGACTCTGGCCTGCTGCCTCGTGTCGTTGCCCCTCTGGTACAACCCTTTCCTGTTGCAGAATCTGTCGTATCAATATGACGGACCGAGTATGGCGCTGAGTCTGGTGGCGGTTATTTACGCAACGACTTTGCGCAGCACATCGCCAATGCGCCAGTGGTGGGTACCGGTGGCATTGCTGGTGATGGCTTTCGGGCTCTATCAGATCAGTTTCAATGTGTGTCTGGGGTTGTTTTGCCTGGACCTGTTTGGGGCCGCATGCAGACAGCTGCCATGGCGACAGTGGTGGGCAATGCTGGGTAGCAGGCTGGCCCAGATTGGCTTGGCTATTTTGATTTACTTCGTCATGACCCTCTCGTCCATAGGGACGGAACGGACCGCATTGCTGAACTGGAAAGCTGATCCACTCGGACAGATTGGCTTCAATATCGAGATAGTCCTGGAGAAAATTACGCTGTTGTTCCACGGTGGGTACGCCTGGATTTTCGCCGTGCTGGCGTTGTGTTCGTTGCTCGGTGCCTTACGTTTGGGACGGCTAATATTCAATCGTGAGGAGCCGCGGTGGAAAACAGTCGTCTTGAGTTTTTCCTGCTTACTGACACTTTGCCTGTTGGTTTTATTGGTACCTGGCATCACCCTGCTTTTTCGTGATTTCAATGAAGGCGCCCGCACCCTGATGGGGTTCGGGGTGCTGTTGATACTGTTGTTTTATCTGGCTTACCTGGCCCTTGCTCCGATTCACCGTCGACTACCGCTGCTGCTGGTCATTCCGCTTCTGGCAACGCTCTCGTTGTCCTTCGCTTACGGCCGGGTCCTGACCTTGGAAAAAACCTTCGCCAATGGTGCGCTCTACAGTTTGAGTTATGACATTACTTCGCGCCGAGAGCTGTACGAAGCCAAGCGGATCTATATGTCGCGTACTTATTCCTCCCACTGGCTGGCCAGTGCTTGCGGTTCGTTCGAACAGCTGCCGATTCTGCATTATCTGCTTAACATCGACTACTTCATCCTCCCGGAAAGCCCGCTCTTCATGGGCATTACTAACGTGGTGATCGAACGCGAGCGGCGCAACGCGACACGTGTTGGTTACCAAGGCTATACCCCCCTTGTGGACAACCAGTATTACCGGATTTATCTGCTCGGCGATTATGGCTTCATTGTCATGAAGGAGCCGTCTCGGTTTAGACCGTCGCGCTGCAATGAGCACCGTTTGGAATGAAGTACCTGTTAGTTCTTACAGTAGACCGCGTATAGATGGGCCCCTAGATTAGGTATCGCCTGGAGCACCGACCCGGTAGGGAATAGGTATGAACGCGATATGGAAAGGTTTTTTTACCTACGCACTCATTGGCGTGGCGAATACGCTGATCCATTGGCAGATCTTTTTCGTCCTGCGCGTGGGCGCCGGACTCGATCAGTCGACGAGTAATTTCGTTGCGTTTTGCGTGGCTGCCTCATTTTCTTTTTATGTCAATGCGCTCTATACCTTCGAGGCCAAACGCTCGGTGCCGCGCTATGTCCTTTTTCTCAGCATGATGGGCGTGCTCAGTTTTATCGTGGGTTACCTGGGGGATCGCTGGCAACTCCACGGCCTCCTGACCGTCGCGATCTTTTCGTTGATGAGTTTGGTGATTGGTTTTCTGTTTTCACGGTTTGTGATATTTCGCGGGCGCCGTGCATGAAGGCTTTGCGCGTTGAGTTACTCAAACCTCCTGGCTGGTTTGTTGACTGCTCCGCTTTGGTAGCCGTGACTGCCTTTGCGCTGGCCATACGCTTTCATGGAATCACAGTGCCCGCAATTTGGCTTGACGAGGCCTTCAGCATTTTGCTCGCAAGGTACGAGCCTTGGGATATTTGGTCCGTTACGGCACGCGATGTTCATCCACCTCTTTATTATCTTGTGTTGCATTACTGGATAATTATGTTCGGCGATGGTGTCTTGGCCGTAAGGTCGCTTAGTGCGATAGCTGACGTCGGCACAGTCTTGCTGAGCCTAAGATTGATGAGTTTGGTTGCCTCGCGAAGAGCAATCTGGATCGCTGCACTCTTATTGACGCTGCTCCCTATTTCTGTTCGTTATAGCCAGGAAGTGCGTATGTACTCGTTACTGGGGTTTTGGTTGATGGGCGCAACCGTAGCCTTGGTGTACTGGATCCAGGAGCGAGAGAAAGTTCGATTTCCGGTAATTTATGTATTACTGATGACTGCGGCTTTCTATACTCATTATTTGGCAGCGCTGTGTGTGCTTGTTCATTGGTTCTATTGGTGGTGGGGGCGTTCTGGCGTCTCTCAGACCGTCCTGCCGGTGCGGGCCTGGCTTTTGGTCAACGTTGCAATCGTCATATTGTTCGTACCTTGGTTCCCTAATTTTATTGAGCATTGGACAGTTAAGCCAGGATGGATCCCACCTGTCACGGGGCAGGCCGTGTTGAGTCTCGTTTGGCAGTTAATTACCATGAATGCCTGGGGGGCACAGTCAATATTTTTTCGCATGGTTCCCTTAGGAATAGTTATTGCGTGCGGGCTGGGAGTGATTTGGAAAGATAGCAACCAGCATCGTTGCAGTAGCTTATTGGTCGGTTATTTTTTTATCCCTGCTATCGTTCTTGGTCTGATTTCACTGACAATTCCGTTGTTTGTTCCTCGCTATCTGGTATTCGCAGCAGTTGGACTTCCTTTAGTTTTAGCTGTTGCCTTGGATAAATGGGTCCGACATCCCGGTGTTCTGGCCTTGGCTGTAGTGGCGATAGTGGCAATTGAAATGCAGGGGGTACAGTCGGTATATCGACAAACGGATGACTTGAATGGAACTGATTTACGCCGGGATTTTAGGCTCGACGTGCTGGCACGAGAGCTAGCGCGGTTGGTGCGGCCAGATGACGAAATCGTATTTGAGTCGTTATTTTGGTATCTGCCATTCGATTATTACAATCAGACAGCGATACAGCCGAGACTTCAAGTACGTTCGCCGCTTGATACTTTTCTGGCAGTTGCTGATCGCGGTGGGTATGCGGTGATTCCCGAAAATCTGAAGTGGATCTACTTTGACGATCCAGAGATTCTGAAATGTCCTGCACACAGGATTTGGTGGGTAACGGTTAAGTCTTCGTCGAACGCCAAGGGTTTATCCGCAGAAGATTGGGAGCAAACATTCACTTTTGTTAAGGGAGAAATGGCCGTTTCTCTGTTTACTCTAAGAGTAAACGCCGCACCGGCTCATACCTGTCCGCCCGTGAAATCTCAATCGAACAACCCCTGCGCAATCTGTGGCTAGGAGCAAGCTTCCACGCCACAAAAGCTAGTGCGTGCTGGCGAGTACCAACGGTTACGCAGCCACCACCTCCAGCGGCTCAAAACTGTCCGCCCGCGCCATCTGCCACATCCGCGAATAGAACTGGCCGTTGACCTCACCCGTCAGCAATTCCCCTGGCTTCAAAAACACATGCAACTCAGAGAACAACTTCACCTCGGTGGCCGACATACGCCGCACCAGATGCTTGGGCTGCAATTGCGCTGGGTGTTCAAGGCCAGCGGCGGCGAGCATTTCGGCCAGGGCCTTGAGGGTGTTGCGGTGGAAGTTGTAGACCCGCTGGGCCTTGTCCGGGACGACCAGGGCGCGCTGGCGCAGGGTGTCCTGGGTGGCGACGCCGGTGGGGCATTTGTTGGTGTGGCAGCTTTGGGACTGGATGCAGCCGATGGCGAACATGAAGCCGCGCGCGGCGTTGGCCCAGTCGGCGCCGATGGCCAGGACGCTGGCGATGTCGAAGGCGCTGACGATCTTGCCGCTGGCGCCGAGCTTGATCTTGTCCCGCAGGTTCAGGCCCACCAGGGTGTTGTGTACGAACAGCAGGCCTTCGCGCAGTGGCACGCCGATGTGGTCGGTGAACTCCACCGGTGCGGCGCCCGTGCCGCCTTCCTTGCCGTCCACCACGATGAAGTCGGGCAGGATCCCGGTTTCCAGCATGGCCTTGGCGATGCCCATGAACTCCCAGGGATGGCCCAGGCAGAACTTGAAGCCCACCGGTTTGCCGCCGGACAGCTCACGCAGTTGCTGGACGAACTGCATCAGTTCGATCGGCGTGGAAAACGCGCTGTGGCGAGACGGTGAAACACAATCCTCACCCATGAGGATGCCACGGGTCTCGGCGATTTCCCGGGTGACTTTGTGCTTGGGCAGAATCCCGCCATGGCCGGGTTTGGCGCCCTGGCTCATCTTGATTTCAATCATTCGCACCTGCGGGTTCTGCGCCTGGGCGGCGAAGCGCTCCGGGTCGAAGCGCCCGTCGCTGGTGCGGCAGCCGAAGTAGCCACTGCCCAGTTCCCAGGTCAGGTCGCCGCCGTGTTCGCGGTGGTAGGGGCTGATACTGCCTTCACCGGTGTCGTGGGCGAAGTTGCCTAGCTTGGCGCCTTGGTTCAGCGCCCGGATCGCGTTGGCGCTCAGGGAGCCGAAGCTCATGGCCGAGATGTTGAACACCGACGCCGAGTACGGCTGGGTGCACTGCGGGCCGCCGACTGTCACGCGAAAACCGCTGGGGTCGCTCAACGGGGCCGGGCGCATGGAATGGCCGATGAATTCGAAGCCGGTCTGGTAGACGTCGATCAAGGTGCCGAATGGTTTGTCGGCGCTTTCGTTCTTGGCCCGGGAATACACCAGCGAACGCTGGGCCCGGGAGAAGGGCAGGGCGTCGCTGTCGGATTCGAGCAGGTATTGGCGGATCTCCGGGCGGATGCCTTCCACCAGGTAACGGATATTGCCCAGGATCGGATAGTTGCGCCGCACGGCGTGACGGCTTTGCAACAGGTCGAATAACCCCAGCAGGCTCAACAGCCCGGTCACCAGCGTGATCGGCCAGAGCCAGTCGTGTTGCAGGAACGGCAGGCTGGCGAAGGTGAAGATGACACAGCCAGCAAAGAAGGCGTAACGACTCAGCAGAGACAGGCTCATACGGTTTCCTTGGGGGGAGCGATGGACGAGGCGGCGTAGGCATTCTGCGCTGACAGCGAAACGGCGGGCAACAGCAACCTGTGGCGAGGAGACTGACTGTGGCGAGGATTTATCTGTGGCGAGGGGATTTATCTGTGGCGAGGGGATTTATCCCCGTTGGGCTGCGCAGCAGCCCCCCAAAAGGCAATCCCCAACCTACCTGACCCACCGGGTTGTCGGCATTTGGGGCCGCTGCGCAACCCAGCGGGGATAAATCCCCTCGCCACAAAAGCTACCTCGCTACAGTTATGCGGTGTGGTGGCTCAACTCGCCTGCTTCATCTGCCGCACCGGCAATTCCACGCGAAAGGTGGTGCCGACGCCGACTTCGCTGCGTACCGTGATCTCGCCATGGTGTTTTTTCACGATGCCGTAGGACAACGACAACCCCAGCCCCGTGCCCTGGCCGATGGGCTTGGTGGTGAAGAACGGGTCGAAGATTTTTTGCAGGGTTTCCGGCGGGATGCCCGAGCCATTGTCGGCCACCTCGATCCACACGGTGTCACCTTCCACGCCGTTGCGCAGGGTGATGGTGCCACGCTCGGGGCCGATGGCCTGGGCGGCGTTGACGATCAGGTTCATGATTACCTGGTTGATCTGCGAGGGCAGGCATTCCACTTCCGGCAGCGGCGTGTACTCCTTGACCACGTCGGCCTTGTACTTGATTTCATTGGCGACGATGTTCAACGTCGAATCCATGCCCTGCTGCAAATTGGCCATCTGCCATTCCTGGCTGGAATCGACGCGGGAGAAGTCTTTCAAGTCCTTGACGATCTGCCCGACGCGGCCGATGCCATCCTTGGATTCCTTGATCAGCAAGGGGATGTCCTCGACGAGAAAATCCAGTTCCACTTGTTCGCGCAGCTTGCGCAAGTGCACCACCAGTTCCGGCGAGGCGATGGCCCCCTCGGCGCTGCCGTAGGCGCTGAGCATTTCCTGGAGTTTGCCGAAATAGCCGTCCAAGGCCCCCAGGTTGGAAGAAATGAAGCCGATCGGGTTGTTGATTTCGTGGGCCACCCCGGCCGCCAACTGGCCCAGCGAGGCAAGTTTTTCCGACTGCACCAGCTGGCTTTCCAGCATCTTGCGTTCGTCGATTTCCATTTGCAGCAGCTCGCTGGCCTGTTTGAACGCCAGGGTCCGTTGTTCCACCAGGTCTTCGAGCTTGTTCATTTTCAATTGCGCGCGCGAGGTCATTTCCCATTTGGTGGTCAGGGTATTGGCCATCTGCTGGACTTCGATGTTGTCGAAGGGTTTTTTCAGGATCAGCAAGCGGTCGTGGCCGTTGAGACGGTCGAGCAGTTCATCCCAGGAATAATCCGAATACGCTGTGCAGACCACCACCTGCAATTGCGGGTCGCGCTTCCAGAGTTCTTCGATGGTCTTGGCGCCATCCCAGCCTTCGGGCATGCGCATGTCGACAAACGCCAGGGCATAGGGGCGCTCTTTCGCTGCCGCCTCCAGCAGTTTGCTCAGGCCTTCCTGGCCACCGTAGGCCGAGTCGAGTTCGAACACGGTGGTGGCAGGTTTTGGCGCGTCGCCGAACAGCGCGCTTTCCATGTCCAGCAAGTCGGCGTTGCTGTCATCCTCCGGGGTGAGGATCTTGCGGAAATCTTCATGAATGGCGGGCGTATCGTCGATCAGCAGGATGCGGCGGTTACTCATGCTATTCATGGCTCACCTTCTGCGAGTTTCAGGGGCACCTGTAGTTGGAACGTTGCCCCCTTTCCAGGCCCCTCACTGTGGGCGGTGAGGTGGCCGTTCATTTCAATGGCCGCCAGTGCGCAGCTGTGCAGGCCAAAACCGTGGCCTTCCTTACGCGTGGTAAAACCGTGGGCGAAGATGCGCGTCATGTTTTCCTCCGGGATACCTTCGCCTTCGTCCTTGACGCTGATTTGCAAGGTGTCGCCATCAATGACAGCGGCCTTCAGGGTCATGTTCCGCGCATGATTGGAAACCCCAGCCATGGCGTATTTGGCATTGCTGATCAGGTTGATCAGGATCAACAGCAAGCGGTGCTTGTCGCCCATGATCCGCGGCACCTCGCCGTATTCCTTGATCACCGTAACATGGTGGCGGGTCAGGGCGCCCGAGTTCATGCGCAAGGCATCTTCGAGCAGTTCACTGACTACCAGGGGTTCCAGCAGGCTGTTGGCCCCGGCATAGGACTGCTGGGTGGCGACGATGTCCTTGATGTGGTCCACGCTCTTGCTCAATTGGGCCAGTTCGTCGGTCAGGCCCTGCTGCTCAACGGCAATGGCCTCGACCAGTTGGTTGAGGTAGCCGGGCAGCAACTTGCCTTTTTCGTCCTGGGTGAGGAAGTGCCCCAGGTCATCGGCGTGTTCGTTGATCAGTTGCATCGCCTTGCCCAGCCCCAAGGCCTTGCTGCTGCGCAGTTTGCGGCTGACCAGGTCGGCGGAGATGTTCACGCTGTTGAGGACGTTGCCGACGTTGTGCAGCACGTTGGTGGCGATTTCCGCCATGCCGGCCTGGCGGGCGGTGTCCATCAATTCGCTCTGGGTGTCCTTGAGCTGGCGGGTCCGTTCCTCGACCCGTTGTTCCAGCTCGTCGTTGGCGGTTTGCAGGGCATTGTTGACCCTTTTGATCTCGGCGAAGCTGCGCACCAGCCGGATCGCCAGCCAGATCAGTATCAACACCAGGAGCGTGGCGAACACCAGCAGGTAAACGTGGTTACGCTCGTACTTGGCCGCGGCTTTGCCCTGATCTTTCTCCAGCAGGTCGGTGATGGTGTCCAGGCGACGGGCCAGGGGGATCGCTTCGATGCCCTGCAACAGCTCATTGACCCGTGGTTGTTCGCGCAGGATCAGCGCGATGTGCCTGCTCAGGATGTCGACGGGGCCTTGCAGCCCCTGCGGCATGCGTTCCTTGTTGACGTCCAGCCTGTTCAGGCCCAGCAGCACTTCGGCAGCCACCTCAGGGGTGCTGAGCTGGGCGAATTCCATGCTGCTGAGCAACAGGTCGTAGGTGTCGATGGCGACGCTTTGCAGTTGCAGCCGCTCGGTGTCGTTCAGCCGGGCGAATTGCGCCTGGATGTCGTCCTCTGCCGTGGGCAGGAACGCCATGGAGTTGCGCAGCACCGCGTTGTGGGATTTGAACTGCTCCACCAGCCGGGTCTTTTCCTTGACCGCCTTGAGGTACTCGTCGCGCTGGGCTTCCCAGAGTGACGGTTTGTGGCGCCCGGGCTCCGATTCGATGGCGTCGAGACGATGCCATAGGCGTGTCATTTCATGCAGGGGCGAAACCAGGGGGTCGTAGTTGTGGGTCAGGGCGATCCGCGACTTGAGCACCTCGTTGTCCCAGATCGCGTCTTGTTGTTTGAGTTGGCGGATCAAGTCCCGTGACTCAATGTACGAGGCGGCCTGCTGGGCCCCCGAATTGATGTACATGAACAGCAGGACTGAAGCCAGCAACAGGCCGATGAGCGCAAGACCGAGGCGACGGAGAGTTGTCATAGAGGCTTGCCCCCCGATTCACCAGTCAGCGTCTTGAGAAACTCGACGATCAGGGTCGTATCGTTCTTGAGCGGCTCACGACCGAGTTGGTACTTGAACATGACCTCTACCGCGTGTTCCAGGGTCGGCGCCGACGCATCGTGGAAATACGGCGCGGTGACGGCCACGTTGCGCAGGCTGGGCACCTTGAAAACCTGGCGGTCGGCTTCATCACCAGTGATGTTGAAGCGTCCTTCGTCGGCTCGGGTGGGGTTGCCCCGGTCCTTGATGTAGTCGCCCATGACCCCGAACTTCTGGAACATGTTGCCACCGATGTTCACGCCTTGATGGCAAGCGATGCAGCCGTACTCCTTGAAGCGCTGGTAACCGAACTTCTCCCGGGGCGTGAGGATGTCGGTATTGCCCAGCAGGTATTGGTCGAAGCGCGAATTGGGCGTTTGCAAGGTGCGCTCGTAATCCGCCAGCGCGCCCTGGATATTGGGCTTGGTCACGCCGTCGGGGTAAGCGTCCTTGAAGTCCTTGGCATAGCCTGGGTCATCGGCAATGCGCTTGACGACGGATTCCCAGGTGCTGCCCATTTCCACCGGGCTGGTCACGACCACATGGACTTGTTCTTCCAAGGTGTCGACGCGGCCATCCCAGAACTGGTGGAAGTTCAGGCCGGCATTGAACACGGTGGGCGTATTGACCTCCACCGGCTTGCCGTCGAACCCTAAGGAAAACGGCTTGTCGTCTGCGCCGCCCTTGTCCAGGCGATGGCAACTGGCGCAGGACAGGGTGTTGTTCACCGACAGCCGTGGGTCGTTGAACAGCCGCAGCCCCAACTGGACGCGCTTGGGGTCCAGGGTCGGAATCGGGGGCAGGGGCTTGAGGGGTTCGTCCAGTGGTTCGGCGTGAGCGGTCACGCTTGATCCCACGAGCAGGCCGAGAGCCAGAATCAGTCCATGTGACGCCATGGGATGCTTTCCTTGAAACTTTGGTTGATGACACTCAGGTGTTCACGAAAACGGGTTCTGGCGTTTTTCCCACTCGGTCATCCAGTCGGCGAAGGCCTGCGGTTCCACGGCCTTGCTGAAGTAATAACCCTGGACCTCCTCGCATTGGTGTTCCTTGAGAAACTCCAATTGCTCGAGGGTCTCCACACCTTCGGCAATGATGTGCAGGTTCAGGCTCTTGCCCAGGCTGATGATGGTGCTCACCAACTTGGCGTCGTTGCTGTCGATGCTCAGGTCACCGACGAACGACTGGTCGATCTTCAACACATCCACCGGAAATTTCTGCAGGTAGCTCAGGCTCGAATAGCCGGTGCCGAAGTCGTCGATGGCCAGGCGTATCCCCAGTTGCTTGATGGCCTTGAGGATGGCGACCGTGGTATCCACGTTCTGCATCAGTACGCTTTCAGTGATCTCCAGTTCTAACTGTGTCGGGTCCAGACCGGTTTCCTTGAGGGTGCGGGCAATGCCGTCGACGAAGCCGCGCTGGCGAAAATCGATGGCCGAGATATTCACCGACAAATACAGCGGCCGCATTCCCTGGGCTTGCCAACGGCAGGCCTGTTGGCAGGCTTCCTGAAGCACCCATTGGCTCAGCGGAACGATCAGGCCACTGTCTTCGGCGACCGGAATGAAATCCGACGGATAGACCAGGCCATGATCCGGCCTGTTCCAGCGCACCAGTGCCTCGACCCCTACCACCTTGCCGCTCTTGAGGTCGAGCTTGGGTTGGTAATGCAATACGAATTCCTTGCGTTGCAGGCCCAGGCGCAGGCCGGATTCGATGGTCTGCTGCTGTCGCGCCCGGCGGTTCATGTCTTCGGTGAAGAAGCGGTAGTCGTTGGGCCCGGTTTCCTTGACGTTGCGCATTGCCGTCTCGGCTTTCTTGATCAGCGCCACGGCGTCGAAACCGTCGGTGGGGTACACACTGATGCCCAGGCTGGCGGTGACGCTCAGGTCATGGCCGTCAATGGGCTGGGGGGTACTGATGGCCCCCAACAGTTTTTCGGCCACGCTCTTGGTTTGTTGCGCGTCGACGATATCCCCCGCTATCACCACGAATTCATCGGAGCCGTAGCGGAACACCGAATCGGATTCACGCACCACGGTCGCCAGCCCCCGGGCCACTCGTTTGAGCATTTCGTCGCCCACCGGATGCCCCAGCGCGTTATTGACGCGCTTGAAGCGGTCCAGGCCGATGAACATCACCGCCAGTTGCCGGTCATGTCGGCGACACTGGGCCATTGCCTGGGTCAGGCGATCGCCGAGCAACATGCTGTTGGGCAGCTCGGTGAGCACGTCGTACTGCAACAAGTGAGACACCTTGAGCAGTTCCTGGACCCGCTCTTCGATCGTGCGCTCCAGGCTGCGCATTTTTCTCGCGGCATCCTGGGCCAGTTGCCATTTCCAGGTCATGGCGCTGGCCATCTGGCGGATTTCCAGGGTGTCGAAGGGTTTCTTGAGGATCAGCAGTTGGTCGTCGAACTCGATCCGCTCGGACATGGTTTCCCAGGAGTAATCCGAGAACGCCGTGCACAGGGCGATTTGCAAGCGCGGGTCGGCTTTCCACAGTTGCTCGATGGTTTGCAGGCCGTCCCAGCCCGGGGGCATGCGCATGTCGGCGAACACCAGCGCATAGGGCTGGCCTTCGGCCTGGGCGCGCTTGACCAGCTCCAGGGCTTCTTCGCCCTGATAGGCCGAGTCGATCTGGAATTGCAGCCGGTTGACCTGCGGGGTGCCGAACAGCAGGCTCTCGGTATCGTCCAGTGAGTCATCGTTGCCGGCGCTGGGGCTGAGGATCTTGCGAAAGTCCTGATGGATCGCCGGCGTGTCGTCCACCACCAGGATCCGCCGGTTGGCAGGGACCGACATGGGGTTCATGGATTGCTCTCCGATAGCTGGCTCGCAGGTCGAGTCCAGTGGTCCGTCGCCGGAACGATGGTGCCGGCCTTGAGCAGTTCGGCGGCCTGGCCGCTGTCGACCACGGTACTGAAGTAATGCCCCTGGGCCTGCATCGCTCCGCCACTGGACATCAGCGTAGTGCGCTGCTCCTGGGTCTCGACGCCCTCGGCGATGATCCCGATGCCCACGTCCCGGGCGAAGTTGATGATCGCCCGCAGCGTCGTGGCGTTCTCGGGGTCGGCGTTGGCGCTGTCGAGGAAACGCTGGGCGAGCTTGAGGTGGTTGACCCGGTAGGTCTTGAGGTAGTCGAACGAGGAGTACTCGGTGCCGAAGTCATCGATGGCGATCTGCACACCCAATTCGCAGAGGCGCGGCAAGACGTCGTTGTGGGTCCACTTGGTCTGGGCCAGGGTGGCTTCGGTGACGTCGAAACGCAGGTCCCAGGGCGCCAGTTCCCAACGCGCGGTGGTGCGCAGCACATCGTAGATCAGTTCCGGGCCGGTCTTGAGTTGGGTCAAGGACAGGTCGATGGCGATCACCGGAGGCGCCATGCCCTGGTCGCGCCACTGGCGCATCTGTTGGCAGGCCTGGTCCAGCACCCAATGCCCCAGGCCAATGATGATCCCGGTTTTCTCGGCGGCGGGCATGAAGGCCTTCGGTTCCAGCCAGCCACGTTCGGGGTGGTTCCAGCGCACTTGCACGCCCATGCCGAGGATCTTGCCGGTGCCGAGGTCGACTTCCGGCAGATAGTGCAAGTGCAGCTCGTTATTTTCGACCGCTTGGCGCAGGTCGTTGGCGAGGGCGACCCGGTCGGTGACCTCCTGATTGATTTCCTCGTTATGGAAATGGTACTGGTTGCGGCCCTTTTCCTTGGAACGGTACAGGGCCATGTCGGACTGCGCCATCAGGCTGTCGGCACTCAGGCTCTGCGGGGTGTACAGGGCGATGCCAATGCTCACCGAGATCCGCACGTCGTTGCCGTCCAGGGAATACGGCGCCACGAGGGCATCGCGGATCTTGGCTGCCAGTGCGGCGCAGTGGGTCGCTTCATGGACGTCCAGTTGCAGCAGGGCGAATTCATCGCCACCGAGGCGCGCCACCACGTCGTTTTCCCGGGTACAGGCCTTGATCCGGGCGGCGACCTCCTGCAACAGCAGGTCACCGATCGGGTGGCCCAAGGTGTCGTTGATCCGTTTGAAGTGGTCCAGGTCCAGGTAGAACATGGCAAACGGCGCCGCTCCCCGACGAGCGGCGGCGAAGGCCTGGTGCAGGCGCTCGATCACGGTGGCGCGGTTGGCCAGCCCGGTCAGGCCGTCGGTGCGGGCCAGCAGGGCGATCTTCTCTTCGGCCAGCTTGCGCTCGGTGATGTCGAGGATGATGCCTTCCACTTCCAGCAACAGGCCCTGATCGTTGCGCACCGGGATGTAGCGGTTCTCCACCCAGCGGAACGTGTCGTCGCCGGTGCGCATGCGAAACTCGATGGAAGCCCCCGCGGTGTCGCGGTCCAGGACGCGGACCATGGCCTCATGGACTTTGTCCTGGTCGTCGGGGTGGATCAGGGTTTGTGCCCAATCCGGCGCGTTGGTCAGTTGCGCCGCGGAATGGCCGAACTTGGTGATGTTGTGGGAGATGTACATCAATGGGAACGGCGGCTCGCCCCGCAGGCGATAGAGGATGGTCGGGCTGTTCTGCACGATGATGTTGGCGTCGGCCAGTTCCCGGGTGCGCTCCTCGACCGCGCGCTCGAGCATGTCCATTTTCAGCGCCGCGTCCTCGGTCATCTGCCATTTGACGGTCAAGGTGCTGGCCATCTGGCGGATCTCGATGGCGTCGAAGGGTTTTTTCAGGATGAGCAGGCGGTCGCCCAGGTCCAGGCGATCGGCGATGTCTTCCCAGGAATAATCCGAGTAAGCCGTGCACAGGGCCACTTGCAGCTTGGGGTCGGCACGCCACAGCCGTTCGATGGTTTCCAGGCCGTCCCAGCCCGGCGGCATGCGCATGTCGATGAACGCCATGGCGAAGGGCTGCCCCTGGGCCAGCGCCGTTTCGACCTTGTTCAAGGCTTCCATGCCCTGGAACGCCGATTCGAGCACGAAACTGGTGCTGGCGACGGCCACCGGCGCGCCGAACAGGGCTTCTTCGGCGCTGCTCAGGTTGTCTTCGGCGTTCATCTGGGGGCTGAGGATCTTGCGAAAATCCTCATGGATGGTTGGGGTGTCATCGACGATCAGGATCCGCCGATTGGTTTTATCCAACGGCAGGCTCATGGCCGTGCACCGTCTTGATGCTGACTATAGAACCCTGGAAACATCTGATATCCCTTTCGCAGGCATGAGTATTCGGCCTGTACATGGCCCTTCATGGGGTACAGCATAGCTGTCTGATCGGGATGCGCTCGGCCACTGATGGCAAATGTGTCTAAATTTTCGCAATCTACTAGCCTGTATTTTGGGGCTAAGGTAGAACGGTTGTCGTGAATTAGGAGGGGGTTTCAAATGGAAGATCTATCGCCGGACGTTCCGGTAAAGAAGCCGACGGTGCTGCTGGTCGATGACGAAGAGTCGATTCTCAATAGCCTGCGTCGGCTATTGCGCAGTCAGCCATACGAGATCCTGCTGGCCGACAGTGGCGCCAAGGCCCTGGAAATCCTCAAGGAACGGCCGGTCGATCTGGTGATGACCGACGCGCGTATGCCGAACATGGATGGCGCCACGCTGCTGGCCGAGATCCGCAAGCTGTACCCATCGACCTTGCGCATCCTGCTCACCGGTTATGCCGATGTGGACATGATGACCAAGGCCATCAACGAGGGGCAGCTCTATCGCTACCTCAGCAAGCCCTGGAACGATGAAGAACTGGTGCAGGCCCTGCGCCAGGCCCTGGCCCACCAGCATTCCGAAAGCGAGCGCCAGCGCCTCGAAGCGCTGAACCGCGAGCAGAACCAGCAACTCAAGACCCTCAACGCCACCCTGGAAAAACGCGTGGCGTCGCGTACCTCCGAGCTGCAACAGACCGCCGACATGCTCGACCTGGCCTATGACGAACTCAAGCGCAGTTATGTGACCAGCACCGAGGTGTTTTCGCTGATCGCCAACCTGCGCCTGCCCAAGGCCAAGCAGACCAACCGGCAGATCATCGAGTTGATCAGGGTCTACAGCCGGCTGCATTTCCTCGATGAGTCCACCGACCGCGACCTGACCATGGCCGCGGCGCTCTACAACATCGGCAAGCTGAGCTGGACCGACAACATGATGGTCACGCCCGCCGACTTGCTGCACCACACTGAGCTCGAGCTGTACCGCGCCTATCCGAAGCAGAGCGAATCGCTGCTGATGACCCTGGACCCGATGAAGGACGCGGCGCGGATCATCCGCCACCACCAGGAGCGCTGGGACGGCAGCGGTTTCCCCGAGCACCTCAAGGGCGAAGCCATTCCGTTCGGTTCGCGGCTGTTGAAACTGGCGGTGGACTTCATCGAACTGCAACGCGGCTTGATCCTCGAGCGGCAGATGAACAGCGACGAAGCGCTGGTCTACATCCGCAAGTACGCCGGCAAGTTGTACGACCCGAATATGATCGAGGACTTCATCAAGGCCTGTGGCGAATACCTGGAAGACGTGACCCTGTCGGACCCTACGGTGAAGGTCATGAATACCCGGGAACTGACGGCTGGCATGATCCTGGCGCGCAACCTCAACGCCGACAACGGCATGCTGTTGCTCAACGCCGGCAAGGTTCTGAATGGCCCGCTGGTGGATAAGCTCATCGCCTTCGAAGCGATGGAGGGGGCCCGGTACAGCGTGTTCGTCAAAATCCCTGAGGAGGTCGACCCTTCGGCGCCGAAGCCGATTTTGGGGTGACAGACTTCTAGCGGTCACTGCGATTCCTTGTGGGAGCGAGCCTGCTCGCGATGGCGGCGTATCAGTTAAAAAAGAAATCGACTGACACTCCGTCATCGCGAGCAGGCTCGCTCCCACAGGGAGGCTGTGCGTGTGCTGAAATGGGTGCCAGGCTTTTCTCCCTCCGTCCTGGTCTGTAATCTCCCCGGCATTTCCCCGCCCAAGGCCTTGATCACCCATGACCACTTCCCTCATCTGTATCGCCGCTGCCCTGTTGCTCGGGCCGGACGGGCGAACCCTGCTGGTGCGCAAGCGCGGCACGCGGGCTTTCATGCAGCCGGGCGGCAAGATCGAGGCCCATGAGCAGCCGCTGCAGGCGCTGGCCCGTGAATTGGAAGAGGAGCTTGGCTTACAGATCGACCCGGCACAGGCCCGGCACCTGGGCGTGTTCAGCGCGCCGGCGGCCAACGAACCGGGGTTCGTCGTGCAGGCCGAGGTGTTTTTGCTGCGCATCGACGCGCCGGTTTTGCCGGCTGCCGAGATTGAAGAGGTTTGCTGGATCGACCCGGCCGGTGACAACGATCTTGTGCTGGCACCGTTGACAGGCGAGGTGATCCTGCCGTTTTATCGAGCGACCCATCTCGCTACCTGCTGATTCACGCCTCAAGGACTGATGCTCATGATTCCATTGCCGGACCTGCTGATATTCGCCGCCGCCGCGTTGTTGATGGTACTGACGCCCGGCCCGAACATGATTTACCTGATCTCCCGTTCGATCTGCCAGGGCCGCAAGGCCGGCGTTACCTCCCTGCTGGGGGTGGTGGCGGGGTTCTTCGTGCACATGTTCGCCGCTGCCGCCGGGTTGACGGCGGTGTTCCTGGCGGTGCCCGTGGCCTATGAGTTGTTGAAATGGGCCGGTGCGCTGTACCTGTTGTGGCTGGCCTGGCAGGCCGTGAAGCCGGGCGCGCGTTCGCCCTTCGAGGCCCAGCAGTTGCCGGCGGACTCGACGCGCAAGTTGATCACCATGGGGTTTCTCACCAGCGCGCTGAATCCCAAGATCGCGGTGTTCTATCTGTCGGTGTTCCCGCAGTTCATCAGCCCGGAACACGGTTCGCTGTTCACCCAGAGCATCGTCCTGGGCCTGACCCAGATCAGCGTCAGTTTCAGCGTCAACCTGTTGATTGCCCTGTTCGCTGCCGGCATTGCCTCGTGGTTCGTCCACAACCCGACCTGGCTGGCGGCGCAGCGTTACTTCATGGGGTTTGTGCTCGGTGCGCTGGCGTTGCGCCTGATGTTTGAGCAACGGCGTTCGGCGTGAGCATCCGACGGTTGCGGGCCGGCGATGCCCAGGCGTATCGCCAACTGATGCTCCAGGCGTACGCCCTGCATCCGCAGGCCTTCACTTCCAGCGTCAACGAGCGGGCGAAGCTGCCCATCAACTGGTGGGAGTCGCGCCTGGGCAGCCGGTTCGATGTGCTGCTGGGGGCGTTTGTCGAGCAAGCGTTGGTCGGCATCGTCGGCCTGGCCCTGGAGCCCCGGGAAAAAGCCCGGCACAAGGCGTTGCTGTTCGGCATGTACGTCGCCGATGAGCATCGCCATCGCGGGCTCGGCTACCAACTGGTGCAGGCCGCCCTCGACGAAGCCCGGCGCTATCCCTTCCTGCGCCTGGTGCAACTGACCGTCACCGCCGGCAACGACCCGGCGGTCAAGCTCTACCAACGCTGCGGCTTCGTCCTGTACGGCCTCGAGCCGATGGCGATCCGCGTGGACGACGAATACCTCGACAAAATCCATATGTGGCTCGAGCTCTAATCCCTGTGACCATGACCGCTGCGCTTTTGTGGCGAGGGGATTTATCCCCGTTGGGCTGCGAAGCGGCCCTAAAGCAGTGAACTCAATCTTCCTGACACACCGAGTTGCCTGGCTTGGGGGCTGCTTCGCAGCCCAGCGGGGATAAATCCCCTCGCCACAAAGGCCGCCAGTCAGCGCACGGCACTGACCCCATCCAATGTCGAAAACGAGGTGTCCTTGGCCGTCAGCAGAAAATCGCGCATGTACGGCGCGTCGAGCATGTCGGTACGCACCGCCGCATACAGCGTGGCGAACAAGCCTTTCTCCCCCAGCCGCTTGGCTTTCACGTAACCCCGCGAGCTGTATTCATGCAGGGCCCAGTGCGGCATGCCGCACACGCCACGGCCGCTGGCCACCAATTGCATCATCATCACCGTCAATTCAGAGGTGCGGACCTGGGCCGGTTCGATATCGGCTGGTTCCAGGAAGCGGGTGAAGATGTCCAGGCGGTCGCGCTCCACCGGGTAGGTGATCAGGGTTTCGCTGATCAGGTCCTCGGGCACGATGTAGGGCTTGCCCGCCAGTCGATGCTGGTTGGCGACGGCGAGCATCGCTTCGTAGGTGAACAACGGCACGTACGTGATACCGGCCAGCTCCAGCGGGTCGGAGGTCACCACCAGGTCGAGGTCGCCCCGGGCCAAGGCCGGCAATGGGGCGAAGGCGAAGCCCGAGGCCAGGTCCAGTTCGACTTCCGGCCAGGCATCGCGGAACTGGTCGATGGTCGGCATCAACCACTGGAAGCAGCTATGGCACTCGATGGCCATGTGCAGGCGCCCGGCGGTGCCGCCAGCCAAGCGGGCGATGTCCCGTTCAGCACTGCGCAGCAACGGCAGGGCGGCATCGGCCAGTTGCAACAGGCGCAGGCCGGCGCTGGTGAAGCGCACGGGTTTGGTCTTGCGCACGAACAACTGCATGCCCAGGCGCTCTTCCAGTTCCTTGAACTGGTGGGAGAGGGCGGACTGGGTCAGGTGCAGGCGTTCAGCGGCTTCGACCAGGCTGTCGGCTTCGCGCAGGGCGTGCAGGGTCTTGAGGTGACGGAGTTCAAGCACCGTGGTCTCCATGAGTAAAACTTGTGATCAACACGAAAAGGTTGAGTTTGTCTCATGTGGGCCGTGCTGTCGACAATAGCGCCATCTTTTATAGGAGGACGCACACCATGGCCCTGGCCCACACCCTCGGTTTTCCCCGCATCGGCGCCGACCGCGAATTGAAAAAAGCCCTCGAAGCCTACTGGAAGGGCGACCTGGCCCCGGCCGCGCTGCAAGCGGTGGGACGCGAACTGCGGGCCCGGCACTGGCAATTGCAGAAAGACGCCGGCATCGACCTGCTGCCCGTCGGTGACTTTGCCTGGTACGACCAGGTGCTGGGCCATACCTTGACCTTGGGCGCCGTCCCACAACGTTTCCACGGCACCTTGAATGCCCAGGGCCGACCGACCCTCGACACCCTGTTCGCCATGGCCCGTGGCGCCACGGCCAGTTGCTGCAATGCCGACCACGGCCAGGCGCAATACGCCCAGGAGCTGACCAAGTGGTTCGACACCAACTACCACTACCTGGTCCCGGAGTTCTCCGCCGACCAGACCTTCGCCCTGAGCTGGGAGCAGTTGTTCGATGAAGTGGACGAGGCCCATGCCTTGGGCCATCAGGTCAAACCGGTAATCATCGGCCCGTTGACCTACTTGTGGCTGGGCAAGGCCAAGGGTGCGGATTTCGACAAGCTCGGCCTGCTCGAGCGCCTGCTGCCGGTCTACGGGGAAATCCTCAATCGCCTCAAGGCCCAGGGCGTGGAGTGGGTGCAGATCGACGAACCGATCCTCACCCTCGACCTGCCCCAGGCCTGGAAAAGTGCGTTCGAGCGGGCTTATCACATCCTCCAGTATTCGCCGCTGAAAAAACTCGTGGCGACTTATTTCAGTGGCCTGCAAGACAACCTCGGCCTGGCGGTGAGCCTGCCGGTGGACGGTTTGCACATCGACGCGGTGCGCGCCCCGGAACAATTGGGCCAGGTGCTGGACCGCCTGCCGACCTACAAGATCCTCTCGGTGGGCCTGGTCAATGGCCGCAACGTTTGGCGTTGCGAGCTGGAACAGGCGCTGGCACAACTGCAACCGGCCCAGGAGCGCTTTGGCGACAACCTCTGGGTCAGCACTTCGTGCTCGCTGTTGCACAGCCCGGTGGACCTGGAACGCGAAGACCGGCTCGATCCGGAACTCAAGAGCTGGCTGGCCTTTGCCGTGCAGAAGTGCGGTGAAGTGGCGGTGTTGCGTGATGCGCTCAACGATCCGCAGGCGCCCGCCGTGCAACAGGCCTTGGCCGACAGCCGCGAGGTGCAGGCCAGGCGCGCCAGCTCGACGCGCATTCATAAAGCCGAGGTCCAGGCCCGTCTGGCGGCCATTGGGCCACAGGACAGCCAGCGAGGTTCGCCGTTTGCCAAGCGCATCGAAGCGCAGCGTGCCCGGCTGAAACTGCCCACTTTTCCCACCACCACCATAGGCTCCTTCCCGCAGACCCCGGCGATCCGCCTGGCACGCCAGGCTTATAAGCAAGGCAAGCTGTCGGCCAACGATTATCAGGACGCCATGCACACCGAGATCCGCCATGCCGTGCAGATCCAGGAACGCCTGGGCCTGGACGTGCTGGTGCACGGTGAAGCCGAGCGCAACGACATGGTGGAATACTTCGCCGAGCAACTGGACGGCTACGCCTTCACCCGTTTCGGTTGGGTGCAGAGCTACGGCTCGCGTTGCGTAAAGCCGGCGATCATCTACGGCGACATCAGTCGACCGAAAGCCATGACTGTCGACTGGATCCGCTACGCGCAAAGCCTGACCGACAAGGTCATGAAAGGCATGCTCACCGGTCCCGTGACCATGCTGATGTGGTCGTTCCCCCGCGAAGATGTGTCGCGCCAGGTCCAGGCCCGACAACTGGCCCTGGCCCTGCGCGACGAAGTGCTGGACCTGGAAAAGGCCGGGATCAAGATCGTGCAGATCGACGAGGCGGCGTTCCGTGAAGGCTTGCCGCTGCGTCGCGGGCAATGGCAGGCGTACCTGGACTGGGCCGTGGAGGCCTTCCGCTTGAGCGCGTCGGGCGTGGGCGACGAAACCCAGATCCATACCCACATGTGCTACAGCGAATTCAACGACGTGATCCAGGCCATTGCCGACATGGACGCCGATGTCATCACCATCGAGACCTCGCGCTCGGACATGGAGCTGCTCGACGCGTTCGAGGCGTTCGACTACCCCAACGATATTGGCCCGGGCGTCTACGACATCCACTCGCCACGGGTGCCGGACACCGCCGAGATGGTCGCGTTGATGAGCAAGGCAGTGAAACGGATCGCGCCTGAGCGGCTGTGGGTCAACCCTGACTGCGGGCTGAAAACCCGGGGTTGGCCGGAGACGGAGGCGGCGTTGGTGAACATGGTGGCGGCGGCGCGGCAGTTGCGTAGCCAGTTGGCCTGAAACCGGTACCTTGAGCCGGGACTTGTGGGAGCAAAGCTTGCTCGCGATGAAGCCAACGCGATTTCTCTGGAATCGAGGTGCCTGTATCGCGAGCAAGCTTTGCTCCCACAGATACATCCTTTGCGCAGGCAACCACTCGGCAATCTTCATCAAACTGTCACGCAACTGTGGCAGCGCGCTTGAACAAACTTCATCAGACTCGCGCTCTACTGGGGTTCTGCGTTTCGGTGTTTCTTCATGCGTGTATTCATTTTCCTGGCCGCGTTGTTATTCGGCCTGCCGTCGATGGCGGCGTCTCGTTGTGATGTCAATGTTGCGACCCAACGGGCCGATCTGGATCAGGTCAGCCTGGCGTACCAGAGCATTGGTCGTGCCTCGGATCCGGCGTTGCTATTGGTGATGGGCCTGGGCGGGCAGTTGATCCATTGGCCGGATGAAGTGGTGGTTGCCTTGTGCGAGCAAGGTTTCCGGGTAATCCGCTACGACAACCGCGACGTCGGCCTGTCCACCTGGCGCCAGGCGCCCGGCAGCGCCAACCTGACCTTCGAAGCCCTGCGCTACAAGCTCGGCTTGCCCGTAGCCGCGCCTTATACCTTGACCGACATGGCTGACGACGGGCTGGGGCTGATGGACGCCTTGCACGTGCAAAGCTTCCACGTGTTGGGTGTGAGCATGGGCGGGATGATCGCCCAGCACATGGCCGCCATGGCACCGCAGCGCGTCGAAAGCCTGACCCTGATCATGACCAGTTCCGGTGCCGAAGGCCTGCCCGCACCCAGCGCCGCACTGGTGCAGTTGCTATCGCGACGCAGTGCGCCGAATCGCGAAGCTGCATTGCAACAGCAGGCCGACCTGCTGGCCGCGTTGGGCAGTCCGATGGTGGTGGATGATCGCCAGGTATTGCTGCATCAGGCCGCCGTGGCCTATGACCGGGCCTTCAACCCCGAAGGCGTGAAGCGCCAGATCATGGCGATCATGGCCGAGCCGAGCCGGGTGGCACTGCTCAACCAACTGCGAGTGCCGACCCTGGTGGTCCATGGCACCGCCGACCCTTTGCTGCCAGTGATGCACGGCGTGCACTTGGCGGCGCACATCCAAGGCAGTCAATTGAAACTGATCCCGGGCCTGGCCCATCGCTTCCAGGATGCATTCAAGGCACCGTTGCTGGGGGCGGTTTTGCCGTACCTGCAGCAGCACCGCGAAGACACTTCGCACTGGGCGCAGATCGAGCCGGTGCAGGCGCCGAATCTCCTTTAGCGCGAGCCTGGAGCTTTCCTGTGGCGAGGGGATTTAGCGAAACGTCGCACCGCCCCGCTGGGTTGCGAAGCAACCCAAAAACCTGACGCCTCGCTGAGTCAGGCTGATCATGTTCGAATGTTTTGGGCCTGCTGCGCAGTCCAGCGGGGCGGTGCGACGTTTCGCTAAATCCCCTCGCCACGGGAGGCGCGGTGAAACAGTTACCGCGCTTGAGCCTGCTCCACCAACCACCCCATCAATTCCTGCAACGGCCCCGACGCCTCGGGTTTGCGCGGATGCACCAGGTGGTAGCCCAACCCGGTCTTGACCTTCAATTCGAACGGCATCACCAGCCTGCCGGCGCTCAGGTCGTCGCCGATCAACGACCAGTCGCCAATCGCCACGCCCGTGCCTTGGGAGGCCATGGACATCGCCAGGTCCAGGGTTTCGAAGTGCTGGCCCTTGCTGACATTGCTCAAGTGCACATCGGCCGCTTCCAGCCAGGCGTTCCAGTCGCGTTCGTCGCGGGTGGGATGCAACAGCAGGTGTTGTTGCAGGTCGGCGGGTTCACGCAGTGGCACGGCGCCTTCCAGGACCGGGCGGGAACAAACGGGCGTCAGTTGTTCGTCGAACAGGTGCAGGCACGCCAATGAGGCATCAGGTGGCGGACCATAGATCACCGCGGCGTCGAAGGCTTCACGCTGGAAATCCACACCGTGCCTGACCGTGGTGGTCAGCTCCACCGGTACGTCCGGCCGTTCCTTCTGCCACTGCAACAGGCGTGGCAGCAGCCAGCGCATCACACAGGTCGGGGCCTTGAGTTGCAGGGTCTGGCGCTTTTCGCCGATCTGCTCCACCGCTTCGCCGATCAGGCTGAACACCTGCTGCACCCGTGGCAGCCACGCCAGGCCCTCGACGGTCAGGCTCAGGCCGCGCGCCTGGCGCTGGAACAGCGCATAACCCAAATGATCTTCCAGCCCGGCGATCTGTCGGCTCACCGCGCCTTGGGTGATGTGCAGTTGTTCGGCGGCCCGGGTGAAGTTGCAGCACTGGGCCGTGATCAGAAACGTATGGAGCGCCGGCAGCGGGGGGAGTCGTTTCATTTCGGATCCAAGCCATGACGTGAGGACATGGCTAGTATGACTTTTTATCGATTGTTGCCGCTATGGTCGCACCGTTCCAATAACGCCATTCCCCCAGACAAAAAGGGACCCGCCGCGTGCTGTGCGGAGCCCTTTACAAGGAAATGGCAATGGCAATGGCGACGTGTGGCGAAGTATTGGTCAAGTTACTCGAAGGCTATGGCGTGGAGCAGGTGTTCGGCATCCCCGGCGTACACACCGTCGAGTTGTATCGCGGGCTGGCCCGTTCCAGCATCCGCCATGTGACCCCGCGTCACGAACAGGGCGCCGGCTTCATGGCCGACGGCTACGCCCGGGTCAGCGGCAAGCCCGGTGTGTGTTTCATCATTACCGGCCCCGGCATGACCAATATCACCACCGCCATGGGCCAGGCCTACGCCGATTCGATCCCGATGCTGGTGATCTCCAGCGTGCAGTCGCGCAGTCAGCTGGGTGGCGGGCGCGGCAAGTTGCATGAATTGCCCAACCAGAGCGCGCTGGTGAGCGGGGTGGCGGCGTTTTCCCACACGCTGATGTCCGCCGCTGAATTGCCTGGCGTGCTGGCCCGGGCTTTTGCCTTGTTCCAGGCCGGGCGGCCGCGTCCGGTACATATCGAAATTCCGTTGGATGTTTTGGTCGAAGACGCTGACGCTTTGCTCGCCAGCACACCGGTCAGCATCAGCCGTGCGGGCGCTGCACCGAGTGCCGTGGAGCAAATGACGGCTATGCTGGCGTCGGCCAAACGGCCCTTGATCCTGGCCGGCGGCGGCGCCCTCGATGCGGCGGCCGAACTGACCGAACTGGCCGAACGCCTCGGCGCGCCTGTGGCGTTGACCATCAACGCCAAGGGGATGCTACCGTCACGGCATCCTCTGCTGATCGGCTCCACCCAGAGCCTGGTCGCTACCCGCGCCCTGGTGGCCGAGGCGGATGTGGTGCTGGCGATCGGCACCGAGCTGGCCGAAACCGACTACGACATCACCTTTGCTGGCGGCTTCGAGATCCCCGGTGCGTTGCTGCGTATCGACATCGACCCGGACCAGACCGTGCGCAACTATCCACCGCGCTTGGCCCTGGTGGCCGACGCACGTACGGCTGTCTGGGCTCTGCTCGACGAGTTGAACGCGCAGCCCTTGGCCGAGCGCTGTGGCGATTGGGGCCCGGCGCGGGCTGCGCGGTTGCGCGCCGATCTGGAAAGAAACTGGGACGCTGCGACCCGCGCCCAGACGCTGTTTCTCGACAGCGTTTTGCAGGCGCTGCCCGATGCAGTATTCGTCGGCGACTCCACCCAACCGGTGTATACCGGCAACCTGACCTTCAACCTGGAACGGCCACGTCGCTGGTTCAACTCGTCGACCGGCTACGGCACCCTCGGCTACGCCTTGCCGGCGGCCATCGGCGCCTGGCTCGGTGGCAAAGACCTGGGCCACGGGCGCCCGGCGGTGGTGTGCCTGATTGGCGACGGCGGCTTGCAATTCACCTTGCCGGAGCTGGCCAGCGCCGTGGAAGCGCGCACGCCGGTGATCGTGCTGCTGTGGAATAACCAAGGCTACGAAGAGATCAAGAAATACATGGTCAACCGCGCCATCGAACCGGTAGGCGTGGACATCTACACCCCGGACTTCATCGGTGTCGCCAAGGCCTTGGGCTGCGCGGCTGAAACCATCGACGGCGTGGCGCAACTGCACGCCGCGTTACTCGCCGCTTGCGACCGGCAGGGGCCGACGCTGATCGAAATCGACCAGGCAACCTGGATGGCGCAGGTGTCGAAATGAATTTCCCTACCAGGCAAGACGGGCTGTACATCAACGGTGAGTGGTTGGCCGGCGATCAACCGTTGCGGGTGATCAACCCGGCGACCGAGGCGCTGCTGAGCACTGTTTATGGTGGCGATGAACACGCCGTCGATCAGGCCTTGGACGCCGCTACCCAGGCTTTCGGCCCATGGTCGAACACTTCTGGCAGAGAGCGCGGCGCGCTTCTGCGCCGTATCGCTGCCGGCGTGCGGGAGGCCCGTGAGCGGTTGATGCACCTGCAATCGAGCAACAACGGCAAACCGTTGTTCGAAGCGGCCATCGATGTCGACGATGTGATCGCCACCTTCGAGTATTACGCCGAGTTGGCCGAAGGCCTCGACGCCCGCCAGGACAGTCCACTGGCATTGCCCAGCGCTGATTTCAGCGCCCGCCTGCGCCGCGAACCCTGCGGTGTGGTTGGCTTGATCGTGCCGTGGAATTTCCCGATGGTCACCACCGCCTGGAAACTCGCCCCGGCCCTGGCTGCCGGCTGTTGCGTGGTGCTCAAGCCTTCGGAAGTCACGCCGCTGCCGGAGCTGGAACTGGCATCGATCATCGCCGGCTGCGGTTTGCCCTACGGGGTGTTCAACCTCGTCTGTGGCACCGGCCTGGCAGTCGGGGCGCCGCTAGCGGCGGACCCGCGCGTGGCGAAGATTTCCTTCACCGGCAGCAATGCGGTGGGTGTGCAGGTGATGCAACGGGCGGCGGAAACGGTCAAGGGCGTGAGCCTGGAATTGGGCGGCAAATCGTCCTTGCTGGTGCTGGCCGATGCCGACCTGGACCTGGCGGTGGAACTGGCCTGCGGTGGCGGTTTCTTCAATGCCGGGCAGATGTGTTCGGCCACCAGCCGCGTGCTGGTCGCCGATGAACTGGCCGATGAGTTCCTGCAACGGCTCAAGACCCGCGCCGAGGCGATCCGCGTGGCCGACCCGTTCGACGCGGACGTGGAGATGGGCGCGCTGGTCAACCAGGCGCAGTACCAGCGGGTGCTGGGACATATCGACCGTGGCTTGAGCGCCGGGGCGACGCTGGTGTGTGGTGGACAGCGCCCCGAGCATCTGCCACGCGGCTTTTTTTTACAGCCGACTATCTTCACCGACGTGCCCTTGGACAGTGCGTTGTGGTGCGAGGAGATCTTCGGGCCAGTGCTGTGCGTACGCCGTTTCAGCAGCCAGGCGCAGGCCATCGCCCTGGCCAACGACAGCCGTTTCGGCCTGGTAGCCAGCGTGGTCAGCCGTGATACGACGGCCGCCGAGCAGGTGGCCAACGCGTTACAGGCAGGGCTGGTGTGGATCAACGCACCTCAGGTGATTTTCCCCCAGGCGGCGTGGGGGGGTTACAAGCAGAGCAGTCTCGGCCGTGAATTGGGGCCTTGGGGATTGGCGGCATTCCAGGAAATCAAGCATGTGGTCCGGGCGGTCTGACGGCACGTTATCAGGTCACGCATGCCTCGAAAAAAGGCATGCGCCAGGAACATGGCTTCAATGAGTTTTTTTCGATAGTCAGGGATTTTGCACAACCTCAGGATGGCCGCAGGCGGCGGCGAAGCCCAAGCAATACGGGGTTTTGCTCGACGTCGAACGGTGCGGGCGCAACGGTTTTTACCCACCTCATACTTAAAAAAATAAAGGGAGTCCTCCATGGGCGAGCATGATCTGAACAGACGTCAATTCATCAAGACTGCAAGTGTGGTTTCGGTAGCGGCGGCCGCCATGAGCGTGCCCTTCATCAGCGCCCGGGCCAGTGACACGCGGTTCGTTGGCAAGACCCTGCGCTTGCTCACCTGGTCCGATGACACCGGGCTGGCGGCGTTGCGCAACATCGCGGCGACCTTCGAGGCCAAGACCGGCGCCAAGGTCATCGCCGACCGCACCGGCAGCACATCGGAAATGGTCGCCAAGCTCAAGGCCGGTGGCGACCGGCCGCAGTACGACATCATCACCCTGGCAGGCGTCGGCGCCGAGGGCCTGGCCGCTGCCGGGCTGCTGGAAAAACCCGACCTCAATCGCATTCCCAACCTGGCCGACGTACCGGCGCAATATCGCACGGGCGCTGGTGGCCATGGCATCGGTTACCTGCTGTGGTGCAACAGCCTGGTCTACAGCACCCGAACCTTGAAACAGGCGCCGGACAGCTACGCCGCACTGTGGGACGCGGACCTGGCGCCGAACATTTTCCTGCCGCCGCCGAACTGGACCGAGGCCATGGACCTGATCATCATCGCCGCCAAGCTGGCCGGTGGTGACGAGCACAACATCGAACCCGGCTTCAAGAAACTCGCCGAGCTCAAGGAGCGGGTGGTGACCCTGGGGGAAAACCCGAACCAGATCGCCGAGTTGTTCCGCACCGGTTCCCTGGACATGGGCGGCTTGTACGCGCCGGCGTTTTTTCCCAAGCAGATCCGCGACCCGGCCTACAGCCTGGGGGCGACGTTTGGCATGAAGGAAGGTTTCTACACCGACCTGATGCTCTCGGTCATGCCGAAAAACCGCCCGGGCGACACCGACCTGGCCTACGCCTTCATCGACCACTCCCTCGACCCGCTGGTGCAGGGCAAGATGGCCGAAGACATCTTCAACGGCCCGGTCAACGCCAAGGCCATCATCTCCGCCGAAGCGCGCAAGAGCCCGTATATCCTCACCCCGGAGCAAATCGCCGACAAGGCGATCATGCATGACAACGCCTTCCTGGCGACGGTGCATGACCAGTGGATTCGCCGGTACACGGAAATCTTCTCTTCCTGATTCGAACTCCACTGTGTGAGCGGGCTGCTTGCGATAGCGATGGTTCAGTTGATGGAGATGTTGCCTGTGCCGCCGCCATCGCGAGCAGGCTCGCTCCCACAGGAGGTTGAGGTGTACAGGAAATTTGTGATCACCAGAGATCCACTGTGGGAGCGAGCCTGCTCGCGATAGCGGTGGTTCAGTGATGGAGATGTTGCCTGTGCCGCCGCCATCGCGAGCAGGCTCGCTCCCACAGGAGGTTGAGGTGTATAGGAAATTTGTGATCACCAGAGATCCACTGTGGGAGCGAGCCTGCTCGCGATAGCGGTGGTTCAGCTGATGGAGATATTGACTGTGCTTGCTCCCACAGGGAATTGAGATGTGTGTTTGTTCTGTCGTTTTCCACTGACGAGACCTTGCCATGGAACACCAACCGTTAATCCATCCCCAGAGTGTTGCGCCGATGCATGCACCCCGGGGCATTTCGCCCACCAGTCGAGCCTGGCTTTTCCTGTCGCCGTCGATGTTGTTTCTCGGCGTGCTGATCGCCGCCAGCCTGTTGGTGCTGCGCATGAGCGTCGGCACCAAGGGCGCGGAGTGGAGTGGCTTCAGCCTCGCCAGTTATGGGCAGTTGCTGGAGCCCTATTACCTCAAGTCCTTGCTGCTGACTTTGCGCCTGGCATTGATTAGCGCAGTGATCGCCGTGCTGCTGGCGATCCCTGTGGCCTACACCATGTCGCGTCTCGCTTCGCCGTTGTTGCGACGGGTGTTCCTGGCGGCGGTGCTGTTGCCGTTGTTGGTCAACCTGCTGCTGCAAAGCTATGGCTGGCTGGTGATCCTCGGCCCGGCCGGCATGCTCAACCAGGCGCTCATGGGCCTGGGCCTGATCAAGCGACCGATCATGCTGCTGTACAACCAGAATGGCGTGCTGATGGGCCTGGTCCAGACCGCGTTCCCCCTGGCCGTGCTGCCCATCGCCAGTGCCATGCGCGGCGTGGCTCGCAGTTATGAAGAGGCCGCCGCCACCCTTGGCGCCAGTCGCTTCCAGGTGTTTCGCCAAGTGGTGCTGCCCATGAGCCTGCCGGGGATCATCACCGGCGCGACGCTGGTGTTCGCTTATAACGCCAGCAGCTTTGTCGTGCCGCTGCTGTTGGGCGGTCGACGGGTGCCGATGCTGGCCGTGATGGTTCACGACCAGATCGCCCCGTTGATGAACTGGCCCGCCGCGTCCGCCGCCGGGGTGGTGCTGATTGTCACCACGCTGATGATCATGACCCTGTCCGAATATTTCACCGGCCGTCGTCGGCGGATGCTGGAGGCTTCGCAATGAGCGCGTCGAGTAAAAAACGCCAGTCGCTGTTGCCCGGCGAAACCGGGCGTGCCGTCGGGCTGCTGTCGGGTTTCATCCTGTTGCTGGCGGTGCTGCCGATCCTGACCATGATCGTCATGTCCTTCAGCGGCGCCGCGAACCTGGACTTTCCGCCGAGCAGCTACAGCCTGCAATGGTATCGGGCCGCCTGGCACACCTTCGTTTCGCCGGATGCCAGCGACGTGTTGAGCCTGGGCCAGGCCATGGCGACCAGCCTGTTGGTGGCCTGCCTGACCATGGTGTTCGCTACGCTGATCGCGGTGCCGGCGGCCTACGCGCTGACCCGTTGCGAGTTCCGTGGCAAGGCCGTGGCGCTGCAACTGATGTCGCTGCCGCTGGTGTTTCCCATGGTGGTGCTGGGCTTGGCGCTGCTGCTGGTGTTCGACAGCTTGCCGTTCCAGATGACCACCTCGCGGTTGGTCATTGCCCACGTCATTTTGGCCTTGCCGTTCGTGGTGAAGAACTGCACCGCCGCCATGCTCGGCATCGGCAGTGAAGTGGAAGAGGCCGCGCGCATGCTGGGGGCGACACCGCAACGGGCCATCGTCGATGTGGTGGTGCCGTTGATGAAGTCGGGGATTCTCGCCGGGATGCTGTTGGCGTTCATCGTCTCGTTCAACGAATTCACCGTGACCTATTTCCTCTACACCATCGATGTCATGACCGTGCCGATCTGGATGTACAGCCGCACCGTGTCGTCGCTGGACCCCACCGTTTTTTCGTTTGCCGTGCTCATCGTGCTGATCGACTTCGTGTTGATCTGGGCGTTGGAGAAACTGGTAGGCGAGGGCGGCGTTTCCTTTTGATTTCGAGGTGAAGACATGACTGGACTGATACTGGAAAACGTCGAGAAACACTACGGCTCGGCCTGCGCGGTAACGGACGTGAACCTGCATTTGCCCGAGGGCAAGCTGGTGTGTTTCCTCGGACCTTCGGGCTGTGGCAAGACCACGCTGTTGCGCATGATCGCCGGCCTGGAAAGCCTCAGCGGCGGTGAAATCCGCCTGGATGGCCAAGACATCGGCCATACCCCGGCGCATCTGCGCAACTTCGGCATGGTGTTTCAATCGTTGGCGTTGTTTCCCCACATGACCGTCGGCGAGAACATTGCCTATCCACTGAAACTGCGCGGAGTGAACAAGGCCGAGCAACAGGCGCGGGTGGTGGAGTTGCTGGAACTGATCCAGCTCCAGGCGATGATCGACCGGCCCGTGGCGAAGCTTTCCGGCGGCCAGCGCCAGCGCGTGGCGATTGCCCGGGCCATTGCCGCCCGGCCGAAAATCCTGCTGCTGGACGAACCGTTGTCGGCCCTGGACGCCAAGTTGCGCGAGTCGATGCAAGTGGAAATCCGCCAACTGCAACAGCGCTTGAACATCACCACCATTTTGGTGACCCATGATCAGCGCGAAGCCATGACCATGGCCGATATTGTGGTGGTACTGGGGGAACATCGGGTGCAACAGGTCGGTACGCCGATCGAGATCTACCGGCACCCGGCCAATGAATTCGTCGCCGACTTCATCGGCTCGGGCAACATCTTTCCGGCGACCACGCTGGGTAACGGGCGGGTCGGGTTGCCGGGCGGCGATACGCTGGACGTGCCGGCCAGCCATAGCGTCAGCGCTGGCGAGAAGGTCAAGCTGCTGGTGCGTCCCGAAGACTTGCAACTGTCTTCGCCTCAGGCCACGGCGGGCAACCGGTTGCTGGGCAAGGTGACGTTCGTGCGGGACATCGGCGCCACCGTCGAGACCACGGTGGAGTGTTCCGGAATTTCGTTCACGGCGCTGAGCACGCCTTGCCAGGGCATGGACCTGGGCATTGGGCATGCGGTGTCGGTGACCATACCGGCGCAGGCGTGTCGGTTGCTGGGTGCCTGATCTCTAAAGATGTGGTGCTGCGGCTGGCCCCATCGCGAGCAGGCTCGCTCCCACAGCGGATCTTCAGTGAACACAAACTCTATGTTCACCGCAGTTCCAATGTGGGAGCGAGCCTGCTCGCGATGAGGCCGGTACAGACAACTCAAGAATCAGCTCAGACGGTCATCCGCAACCGCGCCAGATCCCGCAACGGCGGCGCGCCGAACAACCGGCTGTACTCGCGGCTGAACTGCGAAGGGCTTTCATACCCCACCCGATACCCCGCCGCCGAAGCTTCCAGCCCTTCGGCCAGCATCAGCCGCCGGGCTTCCTGCAAGCGCAGTTGCTTCTGATATTGCAGCGGGCTCATGGCAGTCATGGCCTTGAAGCGGTGATGCAAGGTCGAGACGCTGAGGTTCACTTCCCGGGCCAGGTCATCGATGCGCAACGGTTTCTCGAAATGGCCATTGAGCCATTTGATCGCCTGGCTGATGCGATGGCTCTGACTGTTGGCGATGGCGATTTCGTAGAGCCGATAGCCCTGTGGGCTGCGCAGCAAACGATAGAGAATTTCCCGACGTACCAGGGGCGCGAGCATGGCGATGTCTTTCGGGCTGTCCAGCAACCGCGCCAGGCGCAGCACGGCGTCGAGCGTCGGCGTGTCCAGGCGTTCGACATACAGCCCGCGCCCGGCGGGACGGGTCGGTACACCCAAGGGGCCGGCGTCGGCGATCAACGCGGTGATTTCCGCCGGGTCGATGTCCAGGCGCAAGGCCAGGATCGGTTCGTCGGGCGAGACGTTAGCGATGCAGCCACTCAACGGCATCGACACCGAGACCACCAGGTAATGGAGCGGATCGTAGTTGAACAATTCGTCGGCCAGGCGCACCTGCTTGCTGCCCTGGGCCATGATGCACAGCGCCGGCTGCGCGAGCACCGGGGCGAACTTCTGGGGCTTGCTGTGGCGCGACAGGTTCAGCGAGCCGATGGCCGTGGCGTAGCTGCCGTCCTCGCTGGTATTGCGGTCGATGATCGACGCCAGTTCGGCGCGCTGTTGTTCCAGGTAGGGGTCCAGCGGGACGTGGGCGTGGTCGAGTGGCGACATGCCGGGATCCTCAGGCATAGGGGCGATGGACAAAGCTTATGTTTGTGCAAGGCGTAGCGGTAGCAACATCCTGTTGAAAGCTTGCCTGATCCTGCACGATGCAAGGGGCCATGACGCTGCAATGCGGTAGAAACTTGCTTGAAACCTTTTGTTTCAACTTTCCGGGCCGTAAGCGAATCGATGGCGGATTTCGTGCTACCGATGCGCAGGATCGTGCAAGGGGTCGGCAGGAATCGACTAACGAAGCTGGCATCGCGGCGCTTAACCTTTGATCCTGTCGCAGCCTGTCCCCGGCTGCACAACGGATTACCTGGGAGGGTTGAACATGACTACACAGATCCCCGTCAGCCACATGGCTTTTGTCCGCGCCCGCGGCGGTTGCTCCAAGCAACTGGGCGCGCGCCTGAGTACGTTGATCGCGCCTTCGCGCCAGGCTCCCGGTTGCTTGCACTTCGCCTTGCAGCAATCGCAATGCGACGCTGATTTGTGGCTGGTGTCCGGGCTCTGGGTCAACCAACCGTCGATGGACGCCTACTTCAATTCACCGGCCATGGCGATTTTCGCCGAGCTGGTGCAGGACCTGGTGGTGAGCAGCCTGGATTTCCACACGTTCCGCGAAGTCTCCGCCGCCCAGGCGACTGAAGGGTGCTTGGCGCAGGTACACAAACTGGCCGGTTGAAGGTTTAATGAGCGTCATTTTCCACCGCCAGGATGCACAAGACATGGCACGTAAAGCCTTTGAAACCTTTGAAGCTGTTTCTGCAGTCGTTCCTCGGGAAGGTGGCGGCTATTTCGCCGCTATTGCCACCAAAGCCATCGGCGGCTCCGGTGCGCCGCGTTTCAACAAGGTGCTTGAGGAGCAGACCTTCAAGACAGCTACCGAGGCCGACGATGCGGCCGCCGTGCAGTTGACCCATCTCAAGGGGGTCGACGACGAGGGTGGGTTGGTCTGGTAATCAGTATTTTGGAGATGCTTTTGTGGCGAGGGGATTTATCCCCGCTGGGGCGCGAAGCGGCCCTAAAAAGTCCAATCAACTCAGTGTCAGATGGCTATTGGGGCTGCTTCGCAGCCCAGCGGGGATAAATCCCCTCGCCACAGGGGATCGCGCTGCTCCTACTTTGGGCGGTGCATCTTGAACAACGCCTCAGGCCCCAACTGGAAGTAATCCGCCGGCCCGCCACCGCGCAAGATCGGCTCGGCGGCGGCAGTGTCGTACACCCCATCCTTCAACAGCCATTTGGCGATATGCACGGCGACCACTTCGCCGAGGATCAGCCAGCTCGGCACCAGCCCCTTGTCCGCCCGCTGCAATTGAATGATTTGCGTGACCTTGCATTCGAAGGACACCGGGCTTTCGGCCACACGCGGCACCTGGATCAGCCGTGACGGGGCTGCTGTCAAACCCGCCAGTTCGAACTCGTTGACCTCTGGCGCGACCATCGCGCAGCTCTGGTTCATCTGCTCGGCCAGCGGGCGCGTGGCCAGGTTCCAGGCGAACTCGCCGGTCTGTTCGATGTTGTTCAGGCTGTCTTTGCGCCCGACGCTGGAAAAACCAATGATCGGCGGGATGTAGTTGAAGGCGTTGAAGAAGCTGTAGGGCGCCAGGTTCAGGTGACCCTCGGCATCCTGGGACGAAATCCAGCCGATGGGGCGCGGGCCAACGATGGCGTTGAACGGATCGTGGGGCAGGCCGTGACCGTTGGCAGGTTCGTAGAAATGGATGTCGTCGGGCATGGCGAGTGTTTCCTGGAAGGGCATTCGTAGGCGGCCAATAGTGCAAGGCCGGGCCTTTAATTTCCAGATTTGGTTGATGCAAAAAGATCGCAGCCTTCGGCAGTTCCTACAGATTGAATACGCTCCTGTGGGAACTGCCGAAAGCTGCGATCTTTTGACGTTCAAGCATTAACCAATCGCTTCGGCGGTACCGGTCTTGTCGAAACC
>NZ_JBYVYN010000006.1:0-436656 GCF_058148565.1 Pseudomonas sp. DF11 | reverse complement strand
GGTGGACAGGAACAGGACCATGAAGTCCTGCACCGCACCGGCCAGCACCACGCCGGCGATCAGCCAGAGCGTGCCGGGCAGGTAGCCCATCTGCGCCGCCAGCACCGGCCCGACCAGCGGCCCCGCACCGGCAATGGCCGCGAAGTGGTGGCCGAAGAGAATGTGTTTATTGGTCGGGACATAGTCCAGGCCATCGTTGTTGAGCACGGCGGGGGTGGCCCGACGCGCATCGAGTTGCATCACGTTGTTGGCGATGAAGAGGCTGTAGTAGCGGTAGGCGACCAGGTAGATGGCCACGGCTGCGACGACGATCCA
Source organism: Pseudomonas sp. DF11 (assembly GCF_058148565.1). Taxonomy (NCBI): domain Bacteria; kingdom Pseudomonadati; phylum Pseudomonadota; class Gammaproteobacteria; order Pseudomonadales; family Pseudomonadaceae; genus Pseudomonas; species Pseudomonas sp. DF11. Next base: position 436,341 of record NZ_JBYVYN010000006.1, on the reverse strand, counting down.
GAGGGCGTTGATCGGTTCGCCGCGGCGCAAGGCCACGACACTCAACGCACAAGCTCCCAGAACAGCCACGGCAAACCAGGCGAGGTGTTTAACCAGACGGGTTGTCATTGCGTGTCTCCTGCCGATATCCAGTGGATTGCGGCGATTGTTTTTATAGTGTGCCCCGGCTATTCGGAGCCGGCCCAATATCCCCGCAAGTCGTCAATAAATAAATGCGCAGTACTACGTACAGGCCATCTACGTAGTTCTACGTAGACGCCCCATTACCCTCCCCTGTGGGAGCGAGCCTGCTCGCGATAGCGGTGGGCCAGTCAACAACACTGCTGCTGATCTGACGCCATCGCGAGCAGGCTCGCTCCCACAAGGTTCAAGCCTCACATCCGATAGGATTGTCGAGCGCTCGTGGGTTTGGCATATGATGCCGCCATTGGCCTCCCCGCCGAGCCCGGACAGGAGTACAGATGCTGCTCAAACACAAAATCGTCGCCCTCGGGATCCTGCCACTGGTCCTGGCCATCGCCGTCATCTGCGCCCTGGTGATCTCGCTCAATCGCCAGTTGGGCGACCAGCAGGCACAACTGATCGAAGACAGCATCCTGGCGAGCAAGCGCGCCGAGCTGAAGAACTATGTCGAAATGGCGCAGAGCCTGATCGCCCCGCTGTATGACAACGGCCAGGGCGACGAGCGCGCGCAACAGCAGGTACTGGAAGAATTGCGCAAGCTCAGCTTCGGCATCAACGGCTATTTTTTCGTGTATGACCGCCAGGGCCGCAGCCTGATGCATGCCCGCCAGTCGGAGCTGGTGGGACAATACCTCTGGGACATGAAGGATCCCCACGGCCTGCCGGTCATCCAGGCATTGCTCAAAAGCGCCGAGTCAGGCGAAGGGTTCCAGCGCTATGCCTGGAACAAACCCTCCTCCGGCCAGGTGACCGACAAGCTGGCCTATGTCGTAATGCTGGATAAATGGGGCTGGATGCTCGGCACCGGGATTTACCTGGAGGACGTCGAACGCGCCACCCAGCAAGCCCGCGACGAAGTTGCCCAAGGCATCCACAGCACCATGCAAGCCATCGCCGTGATCGCGTTGGTGGCGGTCCTGCTGGTATTTGCCGGCGGCATGACCCTCAACGTCAGCGAACATCGCCTGGCCGACAAAAAGCTGCAGCGCTTGAACCAGCGCATCGTCAGCTTGCAGGAAGAGGAACGCTCGCGGGTTTCTCGCGAACTGCATGACGGCATCAGCCAACTGCTGGTATCGATAAAATTCCAGTTCGAACTGGCCAGCCACGTGTTGGAGAACGGCCAGGAAAATGGCCTGGGCATTCTGAAAAATGCCACCGAGCGGCTGGGCCAAGCCATCGGCGAGATCCGCAATATCTCCCACGACTTGCGCTCTTCCCTGCTCGACACCCTGGGTCTGCCCGCCGCCATCGGCCAGCTCGCCACCGAATTCCAACAACGCAGCGGGCTGGAAGTGTCCTACCGAAGCAACGAATTCGATTGCCGCCTGGAAAACGGCGCCCCTGTCTCGCTGTTCCGCATTGCCCAGGAAGCCCTGACCAATATCGAGCGCCATGCCGGGGCGAAAAGTGTCGGTATAACCCTGTTCGGCTCCAGCCAGTCCTTGCGCCTGACGGTGGTCGATGACGGAATGGGGTTCAACGTCCCGCAAGTGGAACGCGGCCATGCCGGCATCGGCCTGCGTAACATCCGCGAGCGAGTCGAGCATTTCGGTGGACGCCTGGAAGTGACGTCGGTGCCGGGCCGCAGCGAGCTGGACATCCTGCTGCCCATGAACCTCTCGGTCACGGAAAGCTGATGCCCCCCCATTCCAACAAGAGCACCTGCCAATGAACCTGCCCTCCGTGATTCGCGTTGCGCTGGTCGACGACCACTCCCTGGTTCGCGACGGCATCAGGGCCCTGCTCTCGGTGATGCCGCAACTGGATGTAGTGGGCGAAGCCGAGAACGGCGCGCAGGCGATCGAAATGGTCGGTCGCTGCCAACCGGACCTGCTGCTGATGGATATCGGCCTCAAGGACAAGAACGGGCTCGAGCTGACCCGACTGTTGGCCAAGCAATACCCCAGCCTCAAGATCCTCATCCTCAGCATGTACGACAATTATGAGTACGTGAGCGAGTCCGTGCGTTCCGGTGCCAGCGGCTACGTGCTCAAGAATGCGCCGTCGCGGGAGATCATCGCGGCCATCGAAGCCATCATCAGCGGCGGCACCTTCTACAGTGCCGAGATCGCCCAGCGACTCGCCACCGACCCAAACACCGATAACGAGCTGACACCGCGCGAAAGCCAGGTGTTGTACAAAATGGTCCAAGGCTTGAACAACAAGGAAATGGCCCGCGAACTGGACATCAGCGTACGTACCGTTGAAACCCATCGCCTGAGCATCCGCCGCAAGCTGAACATCGACAAGCCCGCAGCCCTGGTGAAATACGCGATCGATCACGGGATCATTTCCCGCTAGAAGAACCCTTATGGCGAGGGGATTTATCCCCGTTCGGCTGCGAAGCAGGTGCTCCGACCGATTGGAGCGCTTCGCAGCACAGCGGGGATAAATCTCCTCGCCGCAGGGTTAGTCATCCAGCGTAGTAACCAGGCTGCTCAAGATCGGCCAGCAGGCTCGGGCCGCTTGGTGTCCAGCCCAGCAAGGCGCGGGAGTACTCGCTGGACACCGCCATGTTCGCGCCCGCCATGTGGGCGAACCAACCGAAGTGCTCGCGCTCCCGGGACTCTACCGGCAACCCCAGGCCACGACCGATTGCCAGGGCAATGTCCTTGAACGGCACCGCTTCGTCGGCGACGGCGTGGTAGACGGACTGCGTCACGCCCTGTTCCAGCGCCAACCGATAGACACGTGCGGCGTCCAGCCGATGCACACCCGACCAGCAGTGGCTGCCATCCCCGAGGTAGGCCGAGACGCCCGTCTCCCGGGCCAGGCGAATCAGGATAGGAACGAACCCATGGTCGCCGAGCCCATGCACCGAGGGGGCCAGCCGCACTGTCGCGGCCCGCACCCCACGCTCGACCAGCGCCCGGGCCGCCGTTTCGGATTTACGTGGCGAGGCCGGGCTGGGAACCTCCAGCTCGCTCGCCCCACGCGTCAACCCCAGCAGGCCGGACGTCACCAGTAACGGCCGCTCGGATCCTTGCAGCGCACTGCCCAAGGTTTCGATCACATGGCGGTCCTGCTCAGCGTTCTCGACGAACCGCGAGAAATCATGATTGAACGCGGTGTGAATCACCGCATCCGCCGCCGAGGCGGCCTGGTGCAGCACGTCGAGGTCCTCCAGCGCCCCACGGATCACCTTAGCGCCGGTCGCGGCCAGTGCTGCTGCCTTGTCATCGGAACGGGCCAGGCCCGTGACCTGATGGCCGGCATCGATCAATTCCTGGACCACGGCAGATCCAACCCAGCCCGTGGCACCGGTAACGAATACGTGCATGTGCAATGCTCCTGTTCTAAAAAAGCGAGATCGAAAACCTTATAACCCATCGAAAGTTCAGAATTTGTATAGAACTTGTGCTTCCCGCCCTCTGAGCAGCATCAAGGCCACTGCGAAGGACAGTGCAACGGCGATGGCGCCACCCAGGTAAACCGCACCGATACCCCAGCCACTCGCCAACAACCCGGCCAGCGGGCTGGTGATGCCCAGGGAAATATCCAGGAACGCGACGTAGGCGCCCATGGCCAGACCGCGTGCCTGCGGCGGCGCTCGCCGTACCGCTTCCACGCCGAAGCCGGGAAACGCCAGGGAATAACCGAAACCGGTGAATGCCGCGCCCAAGTAGGCGATGGTCGCGGTGTCGGCGCCCCAGATCAGCAGCAGCCCGACGGTTTCGATCAATACGCAGACCAGCGCGACGCGGGCGCCGCCGATCTTGTCCGGAAGGTGCCCGAAAAGTAGGCGCGCCGCGATGAACGCCACACCGAACGCCGTGAACGCCAAGGATGAATTGCCCCAATCCCTGGCCGCGAACAACAGCGCGACAAAGGCCGTAACGACACCAAAACCAACGCTGCAAAACGCCAACCCCAAGCCTGGCATCCACACGGCCCCCATCACCTTGTAGAACGGTGCTCGTCGGGTCGCCGTAGGGGCGACAGCCCGGACACCCGAAACAATCAGCAGCGCCAGCAACGGGACGAACACGGTCGCGACGGCAATGCCTGTGAACCCCCAACCGCCGTTCAGCGCCACGCCAAGGGGAGCGCCCAGGGCATAAGCGCCGTACATGGCAATGCCATTCCAGGCCATGACCTTGCCGGCATGCTGCGCGCCCACCAGGCCGATGCCCCAGCCCAACGCGCCAGTGACGATCAGGCTTTCACCCAGCGCCAGCAGGACACGACCACCCAGCAGCAGCCAGACCGAAGTGACAGGCGCGGCAACGAACGCCAGGGAAACCAGGTACACCAACCCGGAGACCGCCGCAGTCACCAGGCCAACCATGACAGCGCGCTTGCCGCCGCGCATGTCGGCAAAGTTACCGGCCCAGGCGCGGGACAACAGCGCCGCAGCGAACTGCGCACCAACCACCAGGCCAATGACCAGCGTACCCATGCCCAGCGTGTCATGCAGATGAAGGGGCAAGACCGGCAATTGCATGCCCAGGGTGAGAAAACCGATGAAGACCGTCAACGTGAGCGGCAACAGCTTGAGCACCGGATTGGCACCGAGGGATGCCTGAGGCACCGCAGAGGCGCCGAAATGAATATTTTCTTGAGTCATAACCCTACCCACGGAAAAGGATGCGATGTGACGTTGAACGCTGCCTGTGGAGCCGACTAGAATGCGATCAATTCGTCGCATTCAAGATACGAATAATCCGTCGCCTTTCCTATTCGCATTCCCTTCCGAGGTTCATGCCTGCATGTCCGAACGCCCAAGCCCGCAGATTTCCTCGCGTAAACAGCCGAAACAGGCACGCTCGACCGAGCTCGTCGCCGCTGTGTTAGAGGCAGCTGTTCAGGTTCTGGCGACCCAGGGCGCGGCCCGTTTCACTGTGGCCCGGGTTGCCGAGCGAGCGGGCGTCAGCGTCGGCTCGGTGTATCAATACTTCCCGAACAAAGCGGCGATCCTATTTCGGCTGCAAAGTGATGAATGGCGGCAAACCAGCGATATGCTGCGCGAGATTCTTGAAGACAACCGCAAGCCGCCCTTCGAACGGCTGCGTACCCTCGTGCGGGCGTTCATCCAGTCCGAATGCGACGAAGCCCAGATACGCGTCGCGCTCAACGACGCCGCACCGCTCTATCGCGACGCCCCCGAGCACCACGCCGCACGAATGTCGGTGCAACAGTCGGTGGACGCTTTCATGTTGCAGGCACTGCCAACCGCCCCGACACAAACCCGTGCCCTGGCAGGTGACCTGGTGATCACGACGCTCAGTACCGTGGGCAAGCGATTTTCATCAGCGCCCCGCTCCCCCGCGGAAGTTGCCACCTATAGCGACGCCATGGCCGATATGTTCTGCGCCTATCTGGAGAGCTTGCAGCGATGCCCGCTTTGAGACTGCTCTGTGCTGATTGTTCGTCGGCAATGCTCCAGTGACAGCCCGTCGACACTTTTACTACACTCCCCGATCTTGTTCCCCTGCGCTGTGAGACGTTCCATCACTATGAAAACCATAACAAGCTCGATGACGCTCTGTGGCCTGTTGGCATTCTGCAGCGGCGCTTTCGCCGAACCGGCTCCCTCGTTGCTGGACCAGGTCCTGCAACGCGGCGAACTGAAGGTGTGCACCACCGGCGACTACAAGCCCTATACCTTTAAAACCGAAACCGGCGAATACGAAGGCATCGACATCGACATGGCCCGCTCGCTGGCCGCCAGCCTGGGCGTCAAGGTGCAATGGGTGCAGACCACCTGGAAAACCCTGATGCCGGATATGGTTGCAGGTCAATGCGACATCGGCATGGGCGGGATTTCGGTGACGCTGGAGCGCCAGAAGAAAGCCTATTTCAGTACCACCCTGGACGTGGATGGCAAGATCCCGCTGGTGCGTTGCGAAGACCAGGAGCGTTACCAGACTATCGAGCAGATGAACCAGCCTTCAGTGCGCCTGGTCGAGCCGGCTGGCGGCACCAACGAAGCCTTCGTCCGGGCGTTCCTGCCCAACGGCCAGCTCAGCTTCCACGACAACGTGACCATCTTCCAGCAGTTGCTGGACAAGAAAGCCGACGTAATGATCACCGATGCATCGGAAGCGCTCTACCAGCAGAAACTCAAGCCCGGCCTGTGCGCCGTCAACCCGACCCGCTACCTGCAATATGGCGAGAAGGCCTACCTGCTGCCACGGGACGACACCACCTGGAAAATGTACGTCGATCAGTGGCTGCATTTGAGCAAGGCCAATGGCAGTTACCAGAAAGTGATTGGGCAGTGGCTGGCCGTTCCAGCCGCCCAATAACCGTTCACTAGAAGACCACAAACCCTGTGGGAGCGAGCCTGCTCGCGATGGCGTCAAGTCAGCCGCATTGATCTTGGCTGACACACCGCTATCGCGAGCAGGCTCGCTCCCACAGGTTAGGGTCTGTTCAGGACGGGCCCACTCACCTCACTGCGCCGCCCGCACCTTGGCGATTTCCTCGTACATCGTCTTCACCAGGTCGCCATCCAGGGATGCGGCGAACTTGTCGACCACCGGTTTCACCCGCTCGCGCAGACGATCCTTCTCGGCTGGGGTGATCTCATTGACGGTCATCGCAGCGGCCAACGTGGCCTTGGCCTTGTCCATGCTCGCCGCCGTGACTTCACGTTGGAATGTTTGCGCCTCGGCCGCGGCCGCGCGAATCATTGCCTTTTCATCATCGTTGAGACGGCTCCAGGTTTTCTGGCTGATGATCAACGATTGCGGGTTGAAGATGTGGCCCGTGACGGAAAGGTACTTCTGCACCTCATAGAACTTGTTGCCCTCGATCACCGTGAAAGGGTTTTCCTGGCCGTCGATGGTGTGCTGCTCAAGGCCGGTGTAGACCTCGGGGAACGCCATCGGCACAGGGTTGGCGCCCAGGGCGGAGAAGGTTTCCAGGTAGATCGGCGACTGGATGACCCGGATCTTCAAGCCCTGCATGTCTTCGAGGCGGGTCACCGGGTGCTTGCTGTTGGTCAGGTTACGAAAACCCAGGTCCCAGTAACCCAGCCCTACCAGCCCCTTGCTGTCCAGTTGCGCGGCCAGTTTCTGCCCGACCGGCCCATCGATGACCGCATGGGCCTCCTCGACGTTATTGAACAGGAACGGGAAATCGAGCATGGCGTAATCCGGTGCCTGGGCGGCCAGGATGCCGGAGTTGAGCACGGTGATGTCCAGTGTGCCGCCCTGCAACGCCGACACGGTTTGCACGTCGCCGCCCAGCGTACCGCCGGGGAACAGGCGGACCTTGATCTTGCCGCCGCTCTTTTCCCCGAGCAGGTCGGCGAACTTCTGCGCGCCCTGGCCCTGGGGGTGTTCCTTGACGTTCTGGAAGGCGAATCGCAAGGTCCTTTCGCGGATCTCGTCCGCGTGGCTGGCCACACTGGTCAACAGCAAGCCCGTTGCGCACGCCCCGGCCAGCAGGGTTTTCATCAGTTTTCCCATGTCACTCTCCGATCATTATTGTTTTTAAGGTCGAGCCAGACGGCACCGCTGTCATCCGGTGAAGAACTTCAACGGCCCCAGGACCAGCTGCGGGAACAGGACCAACAGGAACAGCACCACAAACTGCGCAAACATGAACGGCCACACCCCGCGGACGATTTCCTCGAAGTCCAGCTTGGCCACCCCGCACACCACGTTGAGCACCGTGCCCACGGGCGGCGTGATCAGGCCGATGGCGGTGTTGATCAGGAACAGCACGCCGAAGTACACCGGGTCGATCCCCGCCTGGATGACGGCCGGCATCAGCACCGGCGTGAGGATGAGGATGGTCGGGGTCATGTCCATCACCGTCCCCACCAGGATGATCAGCACCATCATCACCAGCAGCAGAAGGGTCTGGTTATCCATGAAGGGCGCCAGCAGTTCCGCCAACTGGCCCGGCAGATCGGCGATGGTCACCAGCCACGATGAAACCATCGCCGCCGCCACCAGCAGCATCACCACCGAGGTGGTCTTGGCCGAGGACAGAATCACTTCATACAACTGGCTGACTTTCATTTCCCGGTAGATCACCAGGGACACGAACAGCGAATAGACCGCCGCGACCACGGCGGCTTCCGTGGGGGTGAAGATGCCGAACTTGAGACCCAGGATGATGATCAAGGGCAAGCCCATCGCCCAACTGCCGTCGAGCAACGTGCGCAGCACTTCGGCACGGGAACGCTTGGGCGGCGTCTCGACGTTCTCGCTACGGGAGATGTACCACCAGGCAACGGCCAGCGAAGCCCCGAGCATCAGGCCCGGCACGATACCGGCGAGGAACAGCTTGGAAATCGACACTCCGGACGCCACGCCAAAGACGATGAAGCCAATACTCGGTGGAATGACCGGCGCGATGATGCTACCGGCGGCGATCAGGCCGGCCGAGCGCCCTCGGTTGTGCCCGGCCAGCACCATCATCGGCACCAGCAACGCCGCCAGTGCCGCCGCATCGGCCACAGCCGAACCGGAGAGTGACGCCAGCAGGCAGGAAGCGATGATCGCTACGTAACCGAGGCCACCGCGCTTGTGCCCCACCAGCGCCATGGCAATGTTGACGATGCGTTTGGACAGACCTCCGACGTTCATGATTTCGCCGGCCAACATGAAGAACGGCACGGCCATCAGCGGGAAGCTGTCCGCGCCATTGAGCAGGTTCTGGGCAATGATTTGCGCGTCGAACAGATCCAGATAAACCATCAACGCCACGCTGACCACCAGCAAGGCAAACGCGATGGGCATTCCCAGCGCCATGCTGCCCATCAGAGACCCGAGGAAAATAACCAGCGTCATGGGCGGGTACTCTTGATGGAATCAGGAGTGATTACCTCGGCGTCGTTGTCCTTGACCATCACCAGCTCGTCATCGGCGAGCTTGCCGAACAGCGCCAGGTAAAGCTCATAGAGCAGGATCGGTGCGGCACTGGCGCCGAACACCAGGCCAGCGCCGTAGAACAGGGCCATGGACAATCCCGACGCCGGGGCGACGACATTCAGGTTGATCGCTGCCTGTTGCCAGCTACCACTGAAGATCAGCCAGCAGATGTACAACATCAGCAGATGGCCGATGACCAGGCAGATGCGCTTGCCTGCTGGCGGCAAGCGCTTGACCAGGCTGTCCATACCCAGGTGCGCACGGTCCTTGAGCGCCACCAGGGCGCCGAGAAAAATCATCCAGACGAAGAACCAGCGCGACAGCTCCTCCGACACACTGATGCCCGAGTTGAAGGCATAGCGCAGCACCACATTGCCGAACACCAGCACGATCATCGCCACCATGCACAACACAATCAGCAGCTTGAGCAGCTTGAAATACAGATCCACGACTTTTGTCATCTTGAAGACCTCCGAGGCTTGTCGAGCGCCCACATCCCACTGGCGCGATAAAACCGCAACCGCATGGGGCGGCTATCGGATCGAACCTGGGAGGCTGGAAGATGCGCTGGAAAGATGGATCAGGGGAAAAGCGTGGGGCGCTCGCGGACGGATAGCCATGGGGGGTTCCTCTATTTTTATTATGGTCTTTGCCACGCTGGGCAAGACAGGTGCCGCTAAAATGTACCACCCGGTTAGTTTGGTCAATAACCCAGGCAGGCGCACCACACAAAGCGTGCGATTATCGGTCGGGATGCTTCGACGACTAAGGGGTACCTGGCTTAAGAGCCATCCCGATCGACGTCACTTTCTTATTTCAAGTAATGAGTGTGCCTATTGGGATTTTGCAACTGGAATGGATCCATTTTATTTAATATAAAAACTTAAAATAAATTGAACTTTCAGTGACGAATAAAGTTCGCGACCAACTCATCAATCCTAAAGCCACTGTCACGACGACTTATAGGCGCCATTCCAATGGCACACCGTATTCTGGACCCGCGTAAAACAAGGCGCCAAAAAAATCACGGCACCTCGGTTTTATTGGAAAAACCAGTGTTAAGCAGGCACAACCATACAAAAACCCCTTTAATATCAATGAAAAGCTGAAGTTAAAAAAACTAAAAAGCTTGCCTTTACGCCCCCACTAAAACACCTCTAAAAAATTATTAATCAACTTTTTCATATAAAACTTTGCGCTTACGATCTTTGGTGCTATTAATCTTCCGCCCCGAACTTCAAGATGCCACTACGTCACTTCCTGTGCACGTCAAGCCGCTGTCTGACACCGGGCTAACTTAACTTAAATCGCTTGTTTGCTCGAACGCCCCCATCGCGTCCGGGCGAGCTGTTGTGCGGCGCAGCAAACTGCGCGAGGAAGGGCGTCATCGCAACTCATCATCCACGCATCAGGATCCTCTCGATCTTCGGCACCCGTCCGGAAGCCATCAAGATGGCCCCCCTGGTCAAGGCCCTCGCCGTCGAACCGGGCATCGAATCGCTGATCTGCGTCACCGGCCAGCATCAGAGCATGCTCAAGCAAGTGCTGGATCTGTTCGATCTCAAGGCCGATTTCACCCTCGACGTGATGACGCCCCACCAGACACTCAACTCCCTGACCGCCGCGTTGTACGCGGCCATCGACCCGGTACTGGAGCAGACCCGCCCCGATCGGGTGCTGGTCCATGGCGACACCACTTCGGCCATGGTGGCTTCAACGGCCGCCTTTCACCGACGCATCCCTGTAGGCCACGTGGAAGCTGGCCTGCGCACCGGAGACATCTACAGCCCTTGGCCGGAAGAAATGAACCGCCGGTGCATCGACCTCAGCGCCGATCTGCTATTCGCCCCCACCGGACAGTCCCGTGACAACCTGCTGGGCGAACGCCTGCAAGGCCGTTGCCTGGTGACCGGCAACACAGTGATCGATGCGCTGCAACTGACTGCCCGGCGCATCGATGAGGATGCCCGGTTACGTGACGAACTGGACCAACAGTTCCCGTTCCTGCAAACCGGACGCAAGTTGTTGCTGGTGACCGGCCACCGCCGGGAAAACTTCGGCGGGGGCTTCCTGGACATCTGCAAGGCCCTGCGTCACCTGGCCCAGCGGCCGGATATCCAGATCGTCTACCCGGTGCACCTCAATCCCAACGTACTGGGCCCGGTGACCGAACAACTGGGCGATCTGCTCAATGTGCATTTGATCAAGCCGCTGGATTACCTGGCGTTCGTGCGCCTGATGCAACACGCCCATGTCATCCTCACCGACTCCGGTGGCGTGCAGGAAGAAGCCCCGTCCCTGGGTAAACCGGTGCTGGTGATGCGCGACGTCACTGAACGCCCTGAAGCGGTGGCAGCCGGCACGGTGCGCCTGGTCGGCACCTCACCGGCCTCGATCATCGCCGGCGTGGACGCGTTGTTCGATGATGGCGCGTTATGGCGCCGCGCCTCACAGGCGGCCAACCCCTATGGCGATGGCAAGGCCAGCCAACGCATCGTCGATGCCCTGATGGGGCGCCCGGTCAACGACTTCGTCGTAACCCCACTGCATGCACAGCGGCCGATCGATACGTCACTGTCCGAGCCACGCGAGTTGCTCGCCGATTTCAACTGACCACTGCTATTTCCCCTTATCAGATCGAGACTTGCCTGAATGAAGCCTTCCGTTGCCATCCCTACGGGTGCGCTCAGCGCCCTTGCCTGTGGCTTGAGCCTGCTCGCGCTCATGCCGACTTTTGCCCTGGCCGCGGACAGCCCGCTGACCCAGGCCATTCATCGACTCAACGCCGATACCCGGCAGACGCGCGAGGTGCGCTTGAGCGACCTGGGCATCACTGCGCCGATCCTCTTGAGCGCCAGCGATGCGCGTCGTGAGCTCTACCTGCCGGTACCCGCTGGCGTTGCCCTCGATGACGCAACCCTGCAACTGGACGCCAGCTACCTCAATGGCGAAGGTGGCCGCAACACCCTGCTGCTGTCCCTCGACGGCTACCCGGTGCGCGCCGAAGGCCTTAGCGAGGCACAAGGCGATGCCAGCGCCACACTTGGCGTCGACAAGGCCGCGCGTGACAACGGCCTGGTGCGCCTGGGTATTGCCTGGTCCTCGATAGTGTCTCGACCGTTGTGCGAAGACGATCGGGTCATCGGCAATGTGCTGCGCATCCAACCTGAAACGCGCCTGAACTACAGCTATGACGCCAGCCAGTTGCGCGACGTCGGTGCGGCCTGGGCGGCCCTGCCCGGCGAACCCGGCATCCTCGTCGCCCCCGGCTCGCTGTCCGCCGCAAGCTACGATTCGGCCTGGCGCCTGGGCGTGGCGCTGGAGCGCATCGGCAAACACAGCCGTATCCTGCCTTTCCCTGCGGTGCAGGACAGCGTCGACCTGGGCAGCCTGCGCATCCCTGCCGAGCTATTGGTCATTCCAGCCTTCGCCAGCCTCAACGGCAAAGGCCCGCACACCTTGGCCAACCCGGCCGAGATCGGCGCACTGCTGGTGTTGGGCCAGACCCCGAACGTACAGGCCGACCTGGCGATCAGCGACCCGCAACTGCTCAAGGCCATCAACCAATCCCTGGACGCCTTGCAGAGTCAGGTCCAGGGCGTCGACGCTACAGCGGCCAGCGCATTGATCCAATGGCGCGACCAGCACGTCAATCCAGCCATGGCCAGTGCCGGCGCTGACAACGTGCGCCTGGCCCTGCTGGGTACTCGCCCGGTGCTGGTCATTGCCCCGGATGCGACCGGCAAAGCCTTGTCCTTGCTCGGTTCGGCATGGAACAAACTGGCGCGCAGCCGCCAATTGACCGTGACCGAAGCGCAGACGCCATTGAGCGCCGATGGCCGCCTGGCCCTGGCGCGCTTGGGCGGCGCCCCCGGCACGTTCGACGTGGCCTCGCGTTTTGACTGGAGTACTTCGTTCCCTCTGGGCAGCGTGGCTTATGACGGCCGCCTGCCCGTGACCGCCGTGGTGGACGTGTCCGCAGCGCCAGGTGCTTCGCATACCCCGCCCGTGGCCTCGCTGTACTTCAATGATTTCCTGATCGGTGCCCAGCAGTTGGCCACCGACGGTGAGCCGCAACGCATCCAGGCACACATCCCGCGCTACGCCCTGGGCTCGAAAAACACCTTGCGCGTATCGTTCCAGCGCCAGCCGGTCAGCGATCGCTGCCTGGAAACGCCGCAAGCCTTCCCAGTATCGGTCCTGCCGACCAGCCATATCGTCCTGGAAAAAACCTCGCTGGACGACGACTTCTCCGGCATGGCCGCGCGCTTCGCCGTGGACACCCAGATCCTGGTGCCCCAGGCCTACCTCGACCACCCGGCCAGCAGCCTGGCGCGGGTCATTTCGGTGGCCGATAGCAGCGGCGTCTCGCCGCTGCGCGCACAGCTCAAGGTCAGCGCCGATCCCAAAGCCGTCGTCAGCCCGGACAAAGCCTTCCTGGCCTTCGAGTTGCCGCTCAAGGACAGCCAGGAATCGGTCCAGGTCGACGAGCAAGGTCGCCTGCGCATCAACCACAAGGACCAGGTGCTGCTGGACGTACAGCCCCTCAACCAACTGGCCTCGCTGCAAGTGGTGCAGACCGCGGGCCAGCACGGCCTGGTCTACCGGGCCCTGGGCAACCAGCCACCAAGCCTGGCCAAACCGATTGTGCTGACCCGTGGTGACGTGGCGATCCTGGGCAACAACGGTGCCGTGGCGATCTTCGATACCCAGGACCCGAGCGGTAGCCTGTTGATCGGCCGCGAGGAACCCAAGGGGCTGGATGCCTGGCGTAAACCTTCGCTGCTCTGGCTGATTCCGGGCGGCATTATCCTGTTCCTTCTCCTGTTGCTGGCCGGCCGTAGCGCCCGTCGCAATCGCCAGTAACGGTACCCTTCGATGACGTCGCTTTATTGGCCGTATTGGCTGGCTCATTACTACAACTACCTGGAAGCCGCGACCATCGTGGTCGCGGTACTGATCCTGATCTCCAGCCTGGACGATCTGATCATTGACCTGTGGTACTGGTCCCGCCGCCTGTACCGCAAGTTCACCGTGGACCGCAAATACCGGCCGCTGACCGCCGAACAACTGATGGCCAGGGACGAACAGCCCCTGGCGATCATGGTCCCGGCCTGGCTGGAATACGACGTCATCGCGCCGATGATCGAGAACATGGTGTCCACGCTCGACTACCAGAACTACGTGGTCTTCGTCGGCACGTACATCAACGACCAGCGCACCATCGACGAAGTCGAGCGGATGCGCAGACGCTACAAACAACTGCATCGGGTGGAAGTGCCCCATGCCGGGCCGACCTGCAAGGCCGACTGCTTGAACTGGGTGATCCAGGCGATTTTCCTGCATGAGAAAACCCATGGCATGACCTTCGCCGGCGTCGTCCTGCATGACAGCGAAGACGTGCTGCATCCATTGGAACTGCGTCTGTTCAACTACCTGCTGCCGCGCAAGGACATGATCCAGTTGCCGGTGGTCTCGCTGGAGCGCAACTGGTACGAGTGGGTCGCGGGGGTCTACATGGACGAGTTCGCCGAATGGCACGGCAAGGACCTGGTGGTGCGTGAAAGCATGACCGACACCGTGCCCTCGGCCGGCGTCGGCACCTGTTTTTCCCACCGTGCCTTGCGGGTGCTGGCCGGTGAAACCGAGAACCAGCCGTTCAACACCGACAGCCTCACCGAGGACTACGACGTTGGGGCGCGCTTGGCCAAGGTGGGCATGAATGCGATCTTCGTCCGTTTCCCGGTGCAGTTCCGGGTGCTGCGCAAATCCTGGTTCCGCAAACCCTACGAATCGACCCTGACGATGCCGCTGTGCGTGCGCGAGTTTTTCCCCGACACGTTCCGCACTGCCTTCCGACAGAAGGCCCGCTGGACCCTGGGCATCGGCTTGCAAGGCTGGGAACAGATGGGCTGGAACGGCTCGCTGGCCAACCGATACCTGCTGTTTCGTGACCGCAAGGGGGTGGTGACGGCATTCGTGAGCATCATTGCCTACGTCATTCTGGTACAGCTGCTGGGCTTGATCATCCTGCGCAACAGCGGCTTGTGGGATGTCACCTTCCCTACGCCGTTTGAAAGCAACGACCTGGTCAAATACCTGCTGCTGGCCAACGGCATCGCCCTGGCCTGGCGCATCGTACACCGCTATTACTTCACCACCGTGCTGTACGGCTGGCAGCATGGTTTGCTGTCCATGCCCCGCATGCTGGTCGGCAACTTCGTCAACTTCATGGCCGCCTCCCGGGCCTGGCGTATGTTCCTGGTGGGCAAGGTGATGAATCGCAAGCTGGTCTGGGACAAGACCATGCACGATTTCCCTTCCACCGACCTGGTGGCCATCGCGCCGCGCCGCCTGGGCAGTGTGTTGCTGTCCTGGCAAGCCATCACCGACACGGATCTGCAAAGCGCCCTCGACGAACAACGGTCGCGCAACGTGCCGCTGGGACGAATCCTGCTCAATAACGGCTGGCTGGACGATGAAACCCTGGCTGAAGCCATCGCGTTCCAGAATGACCTGCCCCGGGTCTTTGACGTCGCCGAAAAAGCCGCTGCCTCGACATCCACCTTGAGCGCCGAGTTTGCCTTGCGCTGGCGAGTCGTGTGCCTGGGACACAACGGCCAAGGCCGCGAACAGATCGCTGTCGCCAACCCCTTGCCCGACGAAGGCCTGCAACAGGTCAGCGCCGAACTGGGCAGCGAACCTGTGCAGTTGATCGCGCGGGAAAGCGAAATTCTCGCGCTGTTGCGCAAGCTGCCTGCGGACAACGGTCATGCCGTGCCCGATGCCCGGGCACCGCTGCTGGGCGATCTGCTGATCGAAATGGGGCTGCTCGATCGCGACGAATTCAGTCGCGTCATGCTCCAGTATCGGCCCCAACACCACGGTCGCATCGGCGATTACCTGGTCGACAGCGGCGTGCTGCCACGCACGACGATCGAACAGGCCGTGGCCCGCCAGCACAATCTCTACCCAACGGAGCTCCCGGCATGAACCGCCCCTTCCTGACCCTTTTGGCCACGGGGCTGAGCCTGCTACCTGCGCTGGCTCCTGCCGAAACGTTACCGTTGCCATTGTCCGGCCCGGCCTATACCGCCGCCAACGACGCCTACAGCGCCTACGAACGCAAAGATTACGAACTGGCCATCGCCAAGGCGCGCGAGGCCCTGCGCCTGCGTGCCGATGTGACACGCCTGAACACCCTGATTGAGTTGGCCGAGCGGGACAAGAAACAGCGCGACCATCCTCAGCCCCTGGCAGCGTCTCGTCCCGCCAGTGCGGCGCCGGGTTTCATCGCCGCGTCCCAGGGATTCAAAGCCTATGACCGCGGACAATTCGGCCTGGCCGCGCAATCGGCCCGCAAGGCCGTCGCCCAGGCCCCCCGGCGCCGTGACTATCGCCTGTTGCTGATCGATTCCCTGGAACGCCAACAACACCTGGAAGAAGCCGACCGCGCCGCCAGCGATGCCCTTGGCGCCTTCGCCAACGACAATACGTTGTCGATGCGCCGCAAAGCCATTCGCCGCCAATTGGCCATCCCGTTGGCGACCCAGGGCTATCGCGCCCTGGAGCAAGGCAACACAGCCCTGGCCGTGGACCAGGCGCGCAAAGCAGTGGCCTGGGCCCCGGAAATCGCCGCCAACCAGCAATTACTCATCAGTGCATTGTTGGCGGCGAAGGATGACGCCTCTGCCGAACAGGCCGCTTCTGCCGCGCTGGCGGTGGACGACCGTCAAGCCGCCCCTTGGGTCTTGCGCAGCTACGCCCGTAACCGCCAGGGCAACACGCAGGCGGCCCAGGACGATCTGAACCAGGCCCAGAGCCTTGCGGGCCTGTCGGCAAGGGAAGCTCGTGACATCCGCTCCGCCCAGGCCCAATCCACACCACCGGTCCTGCTATGCCAGGAAAGCACCTACGGCCTGACCTGCGCCATCTCCCCGGGTAACACCTACGAGCAGGCTCCGCTGAGTGATCTGCAGCTTGCCTACAATTTGGTTCAGGCCGGCGATGACGAAGCAGCCCATACAGCATTCCGCAAAGCGGACGCCACCTCTGGACTGGCACCGGCACCCGCCCAGGACGCCGCCTACAACGCCATGCGAGTTCATGAAGACGACGAAGCCGTGGCGTATTTCAAGCGTGTCATCGATGGGCAAAAAACCGCTGAATCGCCGCTGTCCGCGCAACAGCTGTTCGATACCCGCCGCACCGTGGGCGATGTATCGCGCAGACTCGGCCTGACCAGCACCACCAGCTATCGCGGCAGCAGTTCCAGTGGCCTGAGCGCCGCTCCGGGCGCCAGCAACAGCGGCAGCGAAAGCAATGACCTGCTGCAAAACAGCACCGAGCTGTCGTGGCGTCCGCTGGGCTATCGCAATGGCCGCTTTGTCGAACTCTATGGGCGCATCACCGACACTCTCTGGAGCAAGAACAGCGACTCGGACACGGGCGCGGATGCCCTGCAAGGCGCCCTCGGCGTGCGGGTCAAGCCCTTCAGTTCGGTCAACATCATGGCGGCCCTTGAACGGACCTTCCCGCTCGGTTCTTCCAATGTCGACGGCGATTGGTTGGTGCGACTCGGTTACGGTTCGAGCATCGGTACCGATCTGCGGGTCGATGTGCCGAGCTGGTGGACCTCCCAGCTGTATGCCGAGGTCGGTCACTACATCGAAGACTCGCGGGATTACTTCAACAGCGAATGGCAAGTGGGTCGCAGTTATGCCATCGGCGGGACCGGCTCGCGCTGGGTGACCTTCCCCCATGTCGTCGCAGCGATCGACTACGATTCCAAGATGAAGAGCGACGCCGGCGGTGGCTTTTCTTCCGGCGATGCCGGGGGTATCGGGATAGGAAACAACGTGCGCTATTGGTTCCGGGAAGATGCCTACAACGCACCACGTTCCTATGTGGACTTTTCCCTGCAATACCGAGCCAGGGTGTTTGGCGAGGATCGCGCCAAAGGCGTGTTCGCGCGCCTGACCTACTCCTATTGAGGACGTTGCTGTGATGTCCGGTCCATCGCTACGAAAAGCGGTTCGCCTTGCCGAGCCGCGACTACACTGCCTCCAGAAGGGACTTGTTTGAAAAGCTTCGCAAAGTTCGTCAATCGCAGGACCGTCGCGGCGCTGTCACTGGCCGTGCTCCTCGGCGCAGGTGCAGGGACGTACTACATGAGCACTATCACCGCCGCACCGAACCTCGTCGGCATCGTCTGGCAGCCGGACAACCAGACCGTCGGCATCAGCGGCAATTGGGAAAAACTGGGGGTGCACGAGCTGCTGGTGCAATGGACAGTGGTGGACGACCAGGCCTTTGTGCCCGGCACCGGCCTGCCCAGCGTACCGGTACTGCCAGACTGGGCGCGCATCGCCAAGGCGCCCTGGGCCCAGGATGTCATCCTCGGACTGGCCGGCTACTTCAGTGAAAACCGCTCACGGGACGACATCGAGCAACTGGCAGCGCTGTCGGAGCGCATTGCCGGATTGCCGACGCCTTTGCATGTCACCGGTTGGTACTTTCCGGCCGAAGTCGACCCCAGTTGGGCGGCTGCCAAGGAGCTGCCGGCCTTGCTGGCCAAGCTGCCGCGCCCGCTGTGGATCAGCGTCTACGATGGCGCCAACATCGGCCCCGCCGCTACCGCAGACTGGCTCAAGCAATGGCTGCCGAACGACATCGGCGTATTTTTCCAGGATGGCGTCGGCGTCTACGCTCGCACCGCACCGGTGGCGAGGAACTACGCCGATGCCCTGCGTGATCGACTTGGCAAGGACCGCGTGCGGATCATCGTCGAAGCCTTCCGGCCCCAATACGGCGGTGGTTTCCGCTCTGCCACAATCGCCGAACTCAAGCCACAACTGGCGGCCTATGCAGGCTACCCGCTCTACCTGTTCGACGGCCCGCACTACATGACGCCGACGTTGGTGGACCGGCTGAAACAAGCCCTGGCCCAACCCTGATCTGGCCTTCAAGCCATCCGCTTGCCCTCGCTTACGAGTTTGTATCGGTCTGTATATGAAATGCGGACTGATACAAAACAATGGATTTCGCCCTCTCCCGCCACACATCGTCGATACATCAGCGCGTTTAACTGTGATCACCGGACAGCAACACATTCGCTGCCACGGCCCACTCAATCAAGCGCAAGGAGAATCACCATGCTCAATTTCTCGAAAGTATCGTCCCTGGCTATCGCCCTGACATTGGTTGGCGGTGTCGGCCTGTCGAACGCGGCTTCGGCAAAGAACGCCCCGGCCCAGGCTGCGCATCAACTGGCTGAAGGCGGATCCGATCGGTTAATCGATAGTCGCGTGGCCGAGGGTGGCTCCGATCGCTTGATCGAGAATCGCGTGGCAGAAGGCGGCGCTGATCGGTTGCAGGAATTGCGTGAACGCAGTGCGGTATGAAGCGATTTTGTGGCGTGGGAGCTTGCTCCTTCGCCACAAAAGCCAATAAGGCTCAAGGCTCAAGGCTCAAGGCTCAAGGCTTGATGTTCTTCAGCTCATTGAGCAACGCAAGCAATTGCTCCATCTTTTCCTCACCGAACTGTGCTTCGATCCGCCGATAGTTGCTTTCCATGCCCTCGCTCATGGACACGAAGCACTGCTGGCCAAGCTCGGTCAGCCCGACAAAAACCCGCCGCTGGTCCTGGCTGGACTTCTGCCGACGCACCAAGCCATCACGCTCCAGGCGACTGAGCACACCGGTCATGCTCGGTTTGAGGATGCAGGCCTGATGAGCGAGCTGATGGCTTTCCAACTCCCCTTGCTGATGCAGGATGCGGATCACCCGCCATTGCTGTTCCGTGAGGTCATGCTGGTTCAGCGCCGGTCGAAAAAAAGCCATGGCGGCTTCGCGGGCTTGCAACAGCGTCAGGGTCAATGAAGGTCTGGGGTTGGCCATGTTCGGATTGGTTCGAATGGACGAGCCGGCAGCTTAGTGTCGCCATCACACCGCTGCAAGAGCAACTGTGGCGAGGGGATTTATCCCCGCTGGGGCGCGAAGCGGCCCTCGGATGAGACTCTGCGGCGCATCGACTCATTGGGTCTGCTTCGCAGCCCAACGGGGATAAATCCCCCTCGCCACAAATAAGTATTGGTCTCCATCATTAGTGGCGCTCAACGCAGCCCCGATTGACGCTGACGATACTCCCCGGGAGTAAGCTGCGCGTAACGCTGGAAAAACCGGCTGAAATACGCCGGATCCTTGAACCCGAGCTGGTAGCAGATTTCATTGGCCGAACTGCCGGTAAACAACAGCAGGCGCTTGGCCTCTTGCATCAGCCGCTCCATGATCAGGCGTTTGGAAGGCAGGTCGGCGATACGGCGGCACACGTCGTTGAGGCGCGCCTCGGTCACGCCGATGCCTTCGGCGTAGCGCGACAGCGGCCAGTGCTGCAGGTAGTGGGCCTCGATCAGCTCGTTGAAGCGATGAAATATCTTCAGGTCTTCATGCCGCGCCGGCCTGGCTTCCAGGGAGTTGGAACACAACCGCAATAGACTGATCATGATCAGCCGTGTCAACCCGTCCAGCGCTACGCTGCGTCCCGGACGCCCCGCCACCACCTCCTCGCTCAGTTCCTCGAACAGGTATTCCAGCCGTCGCACCTCCCCCGCCTGCCCAGGACCCAGTTGCGCCAGCGCCACACAGGCGGCCGGCATTTGCACGCCTGCCGGCGCCAGGCTCGGGTCGGCGTCGATCAACTGCCACACCAATTGCTGGCGCACCGTGAGCACATGCCCGTCGCTATCAGCCTCGGTCACGAAGGAATGGGGAATGGTCGGCGGAGTGAGGAAGAACATCGGACCGGATTCGACGTACTGCTGGTCATCGAGGTACACGCGCACGGTGCCGCTCTTGACGTAGTGCACCTGGAAGAAACGATCGTGGCGGTGGACCGGCATGTTGCGGCCGAAAAAATCCGCCAGGTTGGCGAGCCGGTCGTAATGCACTTCGGCGTCGCTGTAACGCTGGTCGTACACCTGACCAATGTTGATGTTCGGGATCGGCTGGCGGTCAGTCATCACGCAGTACTCGTTTTTATTCTGGTTCAGGCACCTGCTGCACTCATCCTGCCTCGAATCCGACAAGGCAACCAGTGCCCAGTCATTCTGTCACGCTTGACGATAGTTAACATCTTAACTATAACTGTTAACACATTAACAATAACCGCAGAGCCCTCATCACTCTGCCATCGCCAGGAGACAAGCATGAGCCGTGCCCTGCATGACGTCGCGACCGGCACCCTGTTCGGGGTCGCGCTGAACTACCAGGGGCTGCTGAAGCAGCGCCTCGCCGAGTTCGAGCAACCGCCCTACCAGAAGCCGCCGCTCAAGCCCGTGCTGTTCATCAAGACGCCCAATACCCGTAACCGGCATGGCGCCGATGTGGTTCATCCCGGTCACGGCGAAATACTGCAACCAGGGCCGGCGCTTGGCGTGGTGATGGGCAAGTCGGCCAGTCGTGTCAGCGCCGCCCAAGCCCTGGACTACGTGGCCGGCTACACCGTCGTCAATGAGTTCAGCTTGCCGGAAGACAGCTACTACCGCCCCGCCGTCAAGGCCAAGTGCCGGGACGGTTTCTGTGCCATCGGCCCGGAACTGGTGCCGGCCAGCCAGGTGACCGACCCTCACAGCCTGGCGATCACCCTGTACGTCAACGGCGAGGTACGCCAGCAAAACAGCACGGCGAACTTCGTCCGCAATATTCCCCAGTTGATTGCCGAGATCAGCGAATTCATGACCCTGCATGCCGGCGACGTGCTGATCACCGGCACACCTGAAGGTCGGGTCGATGTCCAGCCCGGCGATTGTGTCGAAGTGGAGATCAGCGGCCTGGGCCGTCTCGTCAATACCGTCGTGGCCGAGGAAACAGGAGCAGGTTCATGAAACACGCGCGCATTCGTTTTGACGGCCAGATCCACGCCGTTACCGTTGAAGCCGACAACGCCGTGCGCCTGACCGACGGTCGCCTGCTGGCCGAGGACCAGGTCCAGTGGCTACCACCGGCCACTGGCAGCATGTTCGCCCTGGGCCTGAACTACGCCGACCACGCCGCCGAACTGGCGTTCAAACCACCGACCGAACCCCTGGCGTTCATCAAGTCGCCCGGCACCTACACCGGCCATAACCAGGTGACCTGGCGCCCCGATAACGTCGCCTACATGCACTACGAGTGCGAACTGGTGGCGGTCATCGGCAAAACCGCGCGCAACGTCAAGCGCGAGGATGCGCTGGGCTACCTGGCCGGCTACACCGTGTGCAACGACTACGCGATCCGCGACTACCTGGAAAACTACTACCGCCCCAACCTGCGGGTGAAGAATCGCGATGCGACGACTCCTGTCGGCCCGTGGATCGTCGATGTGGCCGATATACCGGACCCGAGCAACCTGAAATTGCGCACCTGGATCAACGGCGAACTGCGCCAGGAAGGCTCGACCCGCGACATGATTTTCGACATCCCTTACCTGATCGAATACCTGTCCAGCTTCATGACCTTGCAACCCGGCGACATGATCGCCACCGGCACGCCGGAAGGCCTGGCAGACGTGGTGCCCGGCGATGAAGTGATCGTGGAAGTGCAAGGCGTCGGTCGCCTGGTCAACCACATTGTCAGCGAAGCCGAGTTCTTCGCATCCCGTAAAGAGGCTTGAGCAGCATGATCAAACACTGGATCAACGGCCGTGAGGTCGAAAGCAAAGACGTCTTCGTCAACTACAACCCGGCCACTGGCGAAGCCATCGGCGAAGTTGCCAGCGGCGGTGCTGAGGAAGTGGCCCAAGCGGTCGCAGCCGCCAAGGAAGCGTTTCCGAAATGGGCCAACACCCCGGCCAAGGAACGCGCCCGACTGATGCGCAAACTCGGTGAGCTGATCGAGCAGAACGTGCCGAAGCTGGCCGAACTGGAAACCCTCGACACCGGTTTGCCGATCCACCAGACCAAGAATGTGCTGATCCCACGGGCCTCCCACAACTTCGACTTCTTTGCCGAAGTCTGCACACGGATGGACGGTCATACCTATCCGGTCGACGATCAGATGCTCAACTATACCCTGTACCAACCGGTGGGCGTCTGTGGGCTGGTATCGCCGTGGAACGTGCCGTTCATGACCGCGACCTGGAAGACCGCGCCATGCCTGGCATTGGGCAATACCGCCGTGCTGAAGATGTCCGAGCTGTCGCCGCTGACCGCCAACGAGCTGGGTCGCCTGGCGGTCGAGGCGGGCCTGCCCAATGGCGTGTTGAACGTGATCCAGGGCTATGGCGCAACCGCTGGCGATGCGTTGGTGCGTCACCCGGATGTGCGAGCGATTTCCTTCACCGGCGGCACTGCCACCGGCAAGAAAATCATGCAGACCGCCGGGTTGAAAAAGTATTCGATGGAACTTGGCGGCAAGTCGCCGGTACTGATTTTCGAAGACGCCGACCTTGAGCGGGCCCTTGATGCGGCGCTGTTCACCATTTTTTCCCTCAATGGCGAACGCTGCACCGCGGGCAGCCGGATCTTCATCCAGGAAAGCGTCTACCCGCAGTTCGTAGCCGAGTTCGCCGCACGGGCCAAGCGTCTGATCGTCGGCGATCCGCAGGATCCGAAAACCCAGGTCGGTTCGATGATCACCCAGGCCCACTACGACAAGGTCACCGGCTACATCAAGATCGGCCTCGAAGAAGGCGCCACCCTCCTGGCCGGCGGCCTGGAACGTCCGGCCAATTTGCCGGCCCACTTGAGCCGAGGCCAGTTCATCCAGCCGACAGTGTTCGCCGATGTGAACAACGACATGCGTATCGCCCAGGAAGAAATCTTCGGGCCAGTGGTGTGCCTGATCCCGTTCAAGGACGAGGCCCAAGCCCTGCAATTGGCCAACGACACCGAATACGGCCTGGCCTCGTACATCTGGACCCAGGACATCGGCAAGGCCCATCGCCTGGCCCATGGCATCGAGGCCGGCATGGTGTTCATCAACAGCCAGAATGTACGTGACCTGCGCCAGCCTTTCGGCGGTGTGAAGGGTTCCGGAACGGGGCGCGAAGGTGGACAGTACAGCTTTGAAGTGTTCGCCGAGATCAAGAACGTCTGCATCTCCATGGGCAGTCATCACATACCGCGGTGGGGGGTGTAAACCCAACCAAGCCTGATGATAAACCCTGTGGCGAGGGGATTTATCCCCGCTGGGCTGCGCAGCAGACCTGAACTCAGACACCACGGTGTGTCAGGTTGATAGGGTTTGCTGGTTTAGGGCCGCTTCGCGGCCCAACGGGGATAAATCCCCTCGCCACAAGAGCTGTGATCCACCCAGCGCATCAAGACTTGATTCACCCGCTGTCCCGAGATTCAACAAGAACAATTTTTCAGGAGAATCATCATGGGCGAAGTCGTCCTGGCTGCGAAAATCTGCCACGTTCCCTCGATGTACCTGTCGGAACTGCCCGGCAAGCACCACGGTTGCCGCGCCGCAGCGATTGCCGGCCACAAGGAAATCGGGCGCCGCGCCCGTGAACTGGGCGCCGATACCGCCGTGGTGTTCGACGTGCACTGGCTGGTCAACAGCGCCTATCACGTCAACAGCGGCGCGCACTTCAAGGGCGTCTATACCAGCAATGAACTGCCGCACTTCATCAAGAACATGGAGTACGAATACTCGGGCGCCCCGGAACTGGGCGAACTGATCGCCGCCGAGGCCAATGCTGTCGATGTGCGCACCCTGGCCCACAACATCCCAAGCCTGGAGCTGGAATACGGCACGCTGGTGCCCATGCGCTACATGCACATGGACGTCCCGCAGGATCAGAAATTCAACGTCGTGTCGGTCGCCGCCTGGTGCGCCTGGCACCGTCTGCAAGATAGCTTCACCTTCGGCGCCGCCGTGCGCCGGGCCATAGAGAAAAGTGATCGCAAGGTATTGGTGCTCGCATCCGGCTCGTTGTCCCACCGCTTTTCCGATGATCGCAACGCCGAAGCCAACATCCACAACTGGACGCGGGAATTCGACAAGCAGGTCGACCTTCACGTCGTCGAACTGTGGCGCCAGGGCCGCTGGAAAGAGTTCTGCGCCATGCTTCCGGACTACGCCGAACACTGCTTTGGCGAAGGCAAGATGCATGACACGGCGATGCTGCTGGGGCTGCTCGGCGGACCGGACTACGACAAGCCCGCCGAGATCATCACCGAACCTTTCGGCAGCTCCGGCACCGGCCAGATCAACGCCATTTTTCCAGTCTGAACAGCAGCCGCAAGCGACAAGCTGATCGCTTTCAACTTGTCGCTTGCAGCGTACAACTCAAAGCTGCCGACGCAGGAGGCCCCCGTGCCCCATTTCATCGCTGAATACACCGACAACATCGAACAGCAGGCCGACCTGCCCGGCCTGTTTGAAAAGGTCCACGCCTTGCTGGGCGACAGCGGCGTGTTTCCCCTGGGCGGCATCCGCAGCCGTGGCGTGCGCCTGGACACCTGGCGCATGGCCGACGGCAAGCACGACTACGCCTTCGTGCACATGACCTTGAAAGTCGGCCATGGCCGCGACCTGGCCACGCGCCAGAAAGTCGCGGAAAAACTCTTCGAGGTGATCACCGCGCATTTCGCCGAACTCCAGGCCCAACGCCTGCTGGCCCTGTCCTTCGAGATGATCGAGCTGCACGAACAGCTCAACTTCAAGGCCAACAACGTCCACGCCTTCCTCAAGGGCCAGGCCAGCTGAATCCGTCTGCCCCGCGCTCCCCATCGGCCTCTCTGACAAAAAGTACAAGATCATGAGCACAGCCAATACCGCCGACACTGCCGGCACCGTCGCGCACGACCGTACCCATGCCACCATCACCTGGCGGCTGATGCCGCTGCTGTTGGTCTGTTACCTCTTCGCCCACCTGGATCGCATCAACATCGGTTTCGCGAAGATGCAGATGAGCGCCGACCTGCAGTTCAGCGACACGGTCTACGGATTTGGCGCCGGGCTGTTCTTCATCGCCTATGCGCTGTTTGGCGTACCCAGCAACATCGCCCTGGACCGGGTTGGTCCGCGGCGCTGGATCGCCACGCTGATGGTGGTCTGGGGCGCCTTGTCCACCGGCATGTTCCTCATCGAAAGCGCAGCCGGTTTCTACGTGTTGCGCTTTCTGCTCGGCGTGGCCGAGGCCGGTTTCTTTCCTGGCATCCTGGTTTTCCTCAACCGTTGGTATCCGGCCCGGCGTCGGGCCCAGGTGACCGCGTTGTTCGCCATCGCCGTGCCGATGGCCGGGGTGATTGGCGGGCCATTGTCCGGCGGCATTCTCGAGCACTTCCATGACCTTGGCGGCCTGCGCGGCTGGCAATGGATGTTCGTCATCGAAGGGCTGCCGGTGATCCTGCTGGGCCTCGTCGTGCTCAAGTGCCTGCCGGACAGTTTCGAGGCGGTCAAGTGGCTCACGCCACAAGCCAAGCAGCAACTGCGCGAACAACTGAACCTTGAAGAACAGCGCAAATCCATCACCTCGTTCTCGGCGATCCTCAACAACTCGCAGGTCTGGCTGCTGGTAGCGGTGTACTTCGCCGTGATGCTGGCGGTGAACACCCTGGCCTTCTGGATGCCCACCCTGATCCACGGCGCCGGCATCGGCAGCGACGGCAAGGTCGGGCTACTCAGCGCCGTGCCCTACCTGGCCGGCTGCTTCTTCATGATCGGTTGCGGGCGTTCCTCTGACCGCAATCGCGAACGCCGCTGGCACCTGTGTGTGCCGCTGTTGATGGCAGCGCTGGGCATTGCGCTCGCCGGGCTTTCACCCGGCAACCCGACCCTGGTGCTGGCTGGCCTGATCGTCGCCGGCATGGGCGCCAGCGCGGCGTTGCCGATGTTCTGGCAATTGCCGCCGGCGTTCCTGTCCAACGGAACCCAGGCCGCCGGGATCGCGCTGATCAGTTCCTTCGGCAGCATCGCCTCATTCTTCGCGCCCTACCTGATCGGCTGGATGCGCGACACCACCCAGAGCGCCAGCCTCGCCCTGTATGTGCTGGCCCTGCTCATCGCCCTTGGCGGCTTGTTGGTGCTGCGCACCCGGGCCGCCATCGTCAATCCTCACTAAGAGACCCTTGCCATGCTCGACCAGAACTTCATCCAGCAAGCCGCCACCCGCCTCGACCAAGCCGAGCGCTCCCGCGAGCAGGTGCGGCAGTTTTCCCTCGACCACCCGGACATCACCATCGAGGATGCCTACGCCATCCAGCGTGCCTGGGTGGCACAAAAGATCAAGGATGGGCGCAAGCTGGTCGGCCACAAGATCGGCCTGACCTCCCGTGCCATGCAGGTATCGTCGAACATCACCGAGCCGGACTATGGCGCGCTGCTGGACGACATGTTCTTCGACGAAGGCACCGACATCCCGTTCGAGCGCTTCATCGTGCCGCGGGTGGAAGTGGAGCTGGCGTTCATTCTCGGCAAGCCGTTGAAAGGCCCGAACGTGACGGTGTTCGACGTGCTCGACGCCACCGAGTGGGTGATCCCGGCGCTGGAAATCATCGACGCACGCATCCAGCAGATCGACCCGCAGACCAAGGCGACCCGCAAGGTGTTCGACACCATTTCCGACAACGCCGCCAACGCCGGGGTGGTCATGGGCGGTCGCGCCGTACGCCCGACCGAGATCGACCTGCGCAAGGTGCCGGCGGTGCTCTACCGCAACGGTGTGATCGAAGAGTCCGGCGTCTCGGCGGCAGTGCTCAATCACCCGGCCAAAGGCGTGGCCTGGCTGGCGAACAAGCTGGCGGCCTATGACGTCACCCTGCAACCGGGACAGATCATCCTCGGTGGTTCCTTCACCCGCCCCGTGGCCGCCAACCCCGGCGATACCTTCCATGTCGACTACGACATGCTCGGTTCCATCGCCTGCCGTTTCGTTTGATCGGAGAACGCTTCATGGACATGCCCATCAATACCTTCAAGCAACGCCTGCGCAGCGGCGAAGCGCAGATCGGCCTGTGGCTGGGATTGGCCGATGCCTACTGTGCCGAACTGGCGGCCAATGCCGGCTTCGACTGGCTGCTGATCGACGGTGAACACGCACCCAACGACTTGCGCACCCTGCTCGGCCAGCTCCAGGCCGTGGCGCCCTACCCCAGCCAGCCGGTGATACGTCCGGTAATCGGCGACACGGCGCTGATCAAACAAGTGCTCGATATCGGCGTGCAAACCTTGCTGGTGCCGATGGTGGAAAGCGCCGGGCAGGCGCGCGAACTGGTGCGCGCCATCCACTACCCGCCCCACGGTGTCCGCGGTGTCGGCAGTGCACTGGCCCGGGCGTCACGCTGGAACAGCATCCCCGGCTACCTCGATAAAGCCGATGAACAGGTGTGCCTGCTGGTGCAGATCGAAAGCCGCGAAGGCCTGGCCAACCTGGATGCCATTGCGGCGGTGGAAGGCGTGGATGGGGTCTTTATCGGCCCGGCGGACCTGAGTGCGTCCATGGGTTTTCGCGGCAACCCCGGCCACCCGCAAGTGCAAGCGGCCATCGAGGACGCCATCGCCCGCATCCGCCAGGTCGGTAAAGCGGCCGGGATTCTCAGCGCCGATGAGAAACTCGCCCGCCGCTACATCGAACTCGGCGCGGCATTTGTCGCGGTGGGCGTGGATACGACGGTGTTGATGCGGGGCTTGCAGACACTGGCAGCGACGTTCAAAGACACACCGAAGCCAGCAACTGGTGGCGTGTACTGACCATGCCACATCCCCTGTGGCGAGGGGATTTATCCCCGCTGGGGCGCGGAGCGGCCCTAAAAGCTACGACAGCGAATCGATTGACACACCTTGATGGCCGATATCAGGGCTGCTTCGCAGCCCAACGGGGATAAATCCCCTCGCCACAAAAGCGGACCTCACTGGCGTTCTCAGCGCCTGATCGCCTTCAGGTCATTGAGCAACCCCAACAACGTCTGCAGCTTTTCCTCCCCCAACTTGTCCTGCAGACGCTGGTAATTTTCTTCCATGCTCTGGCTCATCGAATCGAAGCTCGCCTGCCCTTGCGGCGCCAGGCGCACCAGCACCCGTCGCTGATCCTGTTCGGCCTTGCGCCGCACCACCATGCCCGCCGCCTCCATGCGTACCAGCACGCCGGTCATGCTGGGCTTGAGGATGCAGGCCAGCTCGGCCAGGCGATTGATCTCCAGCTCGTCGTGCTGGCTGAGAATACGGATGACCCGCCATTGCTGCTCGGTCAAGCCGTGTTGATTGAGGGAAGGCCGGAAAAACCCCATGGCCGCTTCGCGGGCCTGTAGCAGGGTGAGGGTCAAGGATGGGCGCGGTTTGGGCATGGAGAGTAGTCGCGAGGAGGACTTAGTTAACGAGTTAACTAAATCTTAACAGCTTCAGCGCCGAGTTACCTGTGGCAAGGGGATTATTCCCCTGCCACAAGGATTGGAGTCGCGCCTGAACACCTGTAACAGCTCAAGCGCCCTTGATCACGCCCTTGAGCACCTCTTTGAAATGCTCAACCTGCTCCTCGCTGAACTGGCCGAACACCTTGTCCTGCTGTTCCTTGGCGATGGCCCAGAGCCCTTCAGTCTCATCGATGCCTTTGACAGTCAGGCGTACCCGCTCGCCCTCATCGCTCACCAACCCCTTGCGCTTGAGGTTGGCCACAGCTTCTTCGATCTCGCGCACCGGCATCGCTACTTCCCGCTGCAGGTCGCACAGGTTCAGCCCGGCGTCGTTCTCCAGCACCATCAACATCCGCGCCTCACTGGTGCGCAAACCGGTGGACAGCTGACGCGGCTGGTAGCTGGCCTGGTAGGCCCGCAACGCCTGGGTCATCAGGTAGTACAAGTTGTGGCTCAAGCGTCCCTGGAAGTGACTGCTGGGAGACTGGCCCTCTTCCCGTTTGGTCATGCGCGTGTGGGGCAGCACCATCGAGTAGGCGCCCTGGTGATAGAGCAAGGGCGAGCGTCCGAAATCGTCAAAGGCCACGACCTTGCCGATCATGATCCAGTGATCGCCACCGTCGACCTGCTGGAATTTTTCACAGTGAAAACGCGCCGAGCAATCGACGAACACCGGAGCACCGCCTTCGCCGATCTCGAATTGGATTTGTGCGAAGCGGTCCTCCTTGGGGCGCGCGAAGTTGTTCGACAGGTCGATCTGGTCGGCGGCCAGAACGTTCACCGCAAAATGGCTGGCGGTTTCGAACACTTCATGGCTGCTGGAGCGCTTGTCGATGCTCCACAGGATCAGTGGCGGATCCAGGGACACCGAGTTGAAACTGTTGGCCGTCACCCCGACCTTACGGCCATCTTCAGTAGCGGCGGTGACCACGGTCACGCCGGTGGCAAAGTTACCCAAGGCCCGGCGGAACGCGCGGGTGTCGAAAGCGGTATCACAAAGACTGGACATGCAAGACTCCCGGCCGCCTCAAGGGACGGCCTCGATTATTGTTCTAGAGGACAGGCGGTCAAACCATGGAAGGATCAGGCTCAAGCCCCATCAGTTCACGACCGAGGATCTGCGCGCAGACGTCGTAGTCGGTGTAGGCATGGGCGCCGGTCAAGTGGGCGTCGCGGAACAGCCGTTGCAACTCGTTGTTCTCGAACCAGGCGCCGCCCCCGGCTGCCTCCATCAAGCGGTCGACGGCCTGGATGCACATCTTGGTGGCGTAACCCTGGTTGGTCCGCCAGAACGCCAGGGTTTCCCGGCTGGGGTACTCGTGACGCTCGCCGTGTTCGGCGTGCTCCTGCCAGGTTTTCTCCAGGAAGGCACGGGCCGCCGCCACCTGATGGGTAGACTCGGCCAGACGCATCAACGCAGGGGTGGCGGCACCGACTGCCGCGCCGGTGTAGGCCCGTACGCGGTTCCTGGTTTTCTCGCGAAAGACCTCCAGCATACGTTCGGCCACGCCCAGGCTGACCGTAGAGAAACCACTGGCGAAATACGGCCGGTACGGCGAGTAGAAAATCTTGCTGTCGGGGTACAGGCCGAATCCGCCGGACTTGCCTTCCATCATGTCCTTGGCCTTCTGGATCCGGTGTTCCGGCACAAAAGCATTGTCGATGATCAAGGTCTTGCTGCCACTGCCGCGCATACCCACCGCGAACCAGTCATCGCGAATCTCATAGTCGCTGCGTGGCAGCACCGCAAAGCAATAGTCCTGGGTGCCTTCGGCGTTTTTGCGGCGAAACCCTACGATTGCCCATTCGGCGTGATCGCAGCCGCTGCTCCAGCCCATTTCACCACTGAACATCACACCGCCGTCGACTTCTTCGGTGCGGCCAAACGGTGCGATGCTGCTGCTGGCGGTGGCATCCGGGTCATCACCCCAGATTTCCTGCTGGGCCTTGGCCGGAAACATTGCCAACTGGTGGCTGTGGGTACACAACAGGCTCATGGCCCAGGCCGTGCTGGCACAGGCACCAGCCAGCAGCGCGATGCAATCGGCGAACTGCGGCAGGGAAATCTCCAGGCCACCGTACGGTTTCGGCTGGAAGGCCCGGTGCATGCCGATGCTTTTGAGCAAGGCGATATTCTCGGCAGGCACGCTACGGTCTTTCTCCGCCTGGAAGGCGTTGGCGGCAATGGCTGGCAGGAGGGGCTTGAGGTCTTCGAGCAACGGGTTTGGCTTTTTCATGGACGGGCTCTTTTATTATTGGCATCTGCCGATCCCGCCTTTGTCCGGCAACCGGAAGTTGCACAAACAGCGGGATCAGCGATTAAGGCCGATCCAGTATGGGCAATCGCGCTCAGGTGAAAAATGCAACTTCCAGATCCAAGATTGTACTTTTCATGGGGCAGGTTTCGGTCCCGTGGCGCGCTCGGTCAAATACCCCGGCACGGATGATCAAGACAGGTGCCCCCACCAGGCCCCTTAATAGGGCCATCCCCTGCAATGCCTTGCGTAGGCGTGGCAACGGAGTTTCCTTTCACTTTGTCAGGTTGCGTCATGATCAATATCGAAACGCCCACCTATTACACGGCCACCAAGAAATACAACCTCAGCTTCCCCACGCTGGAACAGGACGTGGACGCCGACGTCGTGGTCATTGGCGGTGGTTTCTCCGGCATCAATACCGCCCTGGAGCTCGCCGAAAAAGGCATCACCAACATCGTGGTGCTAGAGGCGCGTTACCTTGGGTTCGGCGGCACCGGGCGCAATGGCGGACAAATCATGGCCGGCATCGGTCATGACCTGGAAAAGATCAAGAGTGACGTCGGTGAAGACGGCCTGCGCCAGGTCTTCGAGATCAGCGACCTGGGCGCCGACATCATCAAGGACCGTATCGCCAAGTACGCTATCGATGCCGATTTCTGCCACGGCTACGGCTACATGGGCTTCAACGCCCGCCAGGAAAAGACCCTGCGGGCCTGGGAAAAAGACTTCAAGTCGATCAACAGCAAGCACGAGATCCGCTTTCTCGGCGGCTCCGACGTGCAGCAGATCATCGGGTCCAAGGCCTACGGCAGCGCATTGCTGCACATGGGCGGCGGGCATGTGCACTCGCTGAACCTGTTGCTGGGTGAAGCCAAGGCCCTGGCCAGCCATGGCGTGCGGATTTTCGAGAACAGCCCGGCCCTGGAAGTCAGCTATGGCGAACGCATCACCGTGCGCACCGGACGTGGCTCGGTGAAGGCCAGCAAGCTGCTTTGGGCCTGCGACAGTTTCCTCAACAAGCTGGAGCCGGAACTGCACCGTTCGACCATCAACACCTACGCCTTCCAGATGATGACCGAGCCGTTGTCGGACGAACTGATCCAGCGCATCAGCCCGATTCGTGGCGCCTACAGCGACATTCGTCCGGTGATCGACTATTACCGCGTCACCAACGAAAACCGCCTGCTGTTCGGCGCCGCCACGCCATTGGTGGAGCATATCCCCCAGGATCTCAAGGCCTGGAACCGGCGCCTGATGCTGAAAATTTTCCCGTACCTCAAGGACGTGAAGATCGACCTGGCCTGGGGCGGCCCGATGGCCTGCAGCCCGAACCTGTTTCCGCAGATCGGCACCCTGCCCGGTCGCAGCAACGCGTTTTTCGTCCAGGGCTACTCAGGGTTTGGCGTCACCCCCAGCCACATCATCTGCAAAGTGCTGGCCGAAGGCATGAGCGAAGGCTCGGCGCGCTACGACCTGGTCAGTTCGATCCACCGCCCGACCATCATTGGCAAAGACGCCATTCGCCCCTTGCTGCTGACCGCCGGCAAGTCCTGGCATCAGCTGTCAGGTTACTGGAATGGCCGTCGCTGAGATGAACGGCTGAACACAAACCCTGTGGCGAGGGGATTTATCCCCGTTGGCTGCGAAGCAGCCCAAGAGCATCGCAGATACAAATTTTTCAGGGGCGCTGCGCGCCCGGCGGGGATAAATCCCCTCGCCACAAAGCCCCATCCAACTTCGCTGTTTTTCACTCATCAGGAGTCACTGCCATGCCCCTCATCACCCTCGAAAAAGACATCCAGCTGTCCGACCTGGACGCCTGGGGCTCCGTCGCCGATCTCGGTTCGCAGATTCTCGAAGGCGAAGTCAAGGCCTTCGGCAAGATGACCTTCGGCGCCCCCACCGATCCCGTCAGCAGCGCCTACTTTGGCACGACCCAAGGCAAGTTCCGCATGGTCTACCCCTTCGCCGAACAAGCCACCGTGGTCACCGGTGAAGTGGTCCTCACCGACGAGACCACCGGCCAGAGCACCCGCTACAAGGCTGGCGACAGCTGGTTCGTGACCAAGGGCACACCGGTGCTGTGGGAAGTGGTCAGCGAAAGTTTCGTCAAGCACTACTTCGCGGTGGTCTGACCGCACCGGGCTGCCGGCCCCACCGGCGGCCCCTTGCGAAGGTTTGCGACCATGAACGTCATCCCGACCCAGGACATCGCCGGCCAATGCCTGCACGCCTTCACCCAACTGGTTCCCGTCAGCCGGGCGGCGTTCTACTGCGTGGATCGACACCTGCAAGTCCACGACTTCAGCCTCCATGGGATGAGCGGCGAGATGCACCGCGACTACCTGGACAACTACCGCCAGTTCGACCCCCTGCATCCGCGCCGCTGTGCGTCCAGCGAGCTGGCCGTGGTGCCGTTGGGCCTGGCGATGGCTCGCCAACCGCTGCGTGACAACCATCGTTATCGCGACTTTCTGCAACGCTACGGCGTGGTCGACGTGGTGGAAGTCTTCGCCCATCGAGACGGCCAGCCCCAAGCCGCGATTTCGTTGCTGCGCACCGCCGAGCAAGGTGTCTTCACCTCTGAGCAGTTGAGCCAACTGAACGCGTTGCAGGCCTTGCTGCAACTGGCCGTGACCCATCTACCGGCCCATGAAGATGCACTGGCCGACCTGACACCCAAGGAGCGCCAGATCGCCTTGCTGCTGCGCCAAGGCGTCAGTAACAAACAATTAGCCCGAGAACTGGAGGTGGGTTTGCCGACCATCAAGACTCACCTGATCCACCTGTTCCGCAAGGTGGGTGTGAGCAGTCGCACCGAGTTGGTCAGCGCACTGTTTCTCTGATCAACCATTCGGTTGATAGGCCGCCGTGGTCCGGCACCCCATGATCCGAGTGGCTAATTCAACCACCGGAGCCTTGCACATGAGCACATCTACAGACTGGATCAGCGTCGGCGCCCTGGCCGATGGCTTTGCCCCCGAAGCTTTCATCCTGCCCAACCTGGCAGACCTGGACGGCAAGACCTTCACCCTGCATTTCGCCAATGGCTGGCAGATCGAGCATCGCTTCGAACAGGACACCCTGACCTGGAGCGCCGCCGATGGGCATTCCAGCGGCACCGCGACCTACCGGGCCACATCCGTACGCCCGGGCCTGTACCTGGTGGACTTCATCAAGCGCGAAGGGGAGCTGACGTCGTCGATCAGCCTGGTGCTCGATACCGCCAGCGCCGCCTTCACCGCAGTGATCGGCCGCATGCCGAGCCAGCAGGAAACCGGCGAAGGCCTCTACCACCGCGCATTGGCCGGCAAGCCACTGACCTCGGTTCAAGCACAATTCCTGCACGGCAGCCTCGATCGTCCCTGGCAGCCAGGCCTGTGCCCGCACGCACCGACCACCGAACTGGTGGGGCTGCGCAACCTGTATCGCTACAGCCCGAGCGAAGTCTACGAACACATTTACCTCAACGACCAGTTCTACTCGTGGCAGTGCCTCAAGGGCGTTGAGCAAGGCCTGTGCGACACCGATCGCTGCGACACCTACAAGATCGCCGATCAGTTGTACCTGTTCGTGTGGCGGGAAAAGATCATCCCGACCCTGGGCCTGGTGCTGATCGATCTGCAACAGCACCGCAGCGACGGCAAAATCTTCGGCTACGCTGGTGAATCCTTCGATGAGTTTTCCAACTTCCCGATCAGTTCCTACTGCCAGGTGCTCAATCGGACGGAGTACCCCGATGCCTGAATCACGCACCGTGGTGATCACCGGTGCCGGCACCGGCATCGGTGCGGCCTGTGCCCGCCTGTATGCCGCCGAAGGCGCCAATCTGGTGCTGATCGGTCGCCGTCGCGCGCCCCTGGAAGCACTCGCCAAGGACATCGGCGGCTTGGTACTGGTGGGTGATGCGGCCTGTCCAAACACCTGGGACGGCTTCGCCGAGCAGATTCGCACGCATTATGGCCGTCTCGACGTACTGCTGGCCTGTGCCGGTGGCCTGGGCATGGGCAGCGCCACCGAGACTCAGCCATCGGCCTGGGAAGCGGCCCTGCGCAGCAACCTCGACAGCGCCTTCTACAGCGCCCGGGCGTGTCTGCCACTGCTGCTGGAAAGCGCTGGCAACATCGTGCTGATCGCCTCCATCGCGTCATTGGCGGCAGGCCCGCACGTGTGCGGCTACACCACC
Source organism: Pseudomonas sp. DF11 (assembly GCF_058148565.1). Classification (NCBI taxonomy): domain Bacteria; kingdom Pseudomonadati; phylum Pseudomonadota; class Gammaproteobacteria; order Pseudomonadales; family Pseudomonadaceae; genus Pseudomonas; species Pseudomonas sp. DF11. The sequence goes on along the minus strand of NZ_JBYVYN010000006.1, from coordinate 400,544 downwards.
GCCAAACATGCGTTGCTGGGTCTCAACCGCTCCCTGGCAAGGGATTACGGGCCTCACGGCGTACGGGTCAATGCGGTCTGCCCAGGTTGGGTCCGCACACCCATGGCCGATGAAGAAATGCAGGTGTTGATGCAGTTCCATGGCGAAACGTTGCAGCAGGCCTATGACCGGGTCTGCGTCGACGTGCCGTTGCGCAGGCCGGCCAGTGCGGAGGAAATCGCCAACGTCTGCCGCTTCCTGGCCTCGCCTGATGCGTCGATCATCACCGGAGCGACGCTGGTGGCTGATGGTGGCTCCAGCATCGTCGACGTGCCAACACTGGCCTACAGCCGGATGGAGGCCAGCGATGTCTGAGGATCTGGATTTCACCGGCCAGACCGTACTGGTCACGGGCGGCGCCCAGGGCATTGGCCGTGCCATCGTCGAAGCGTTTGCCTTGCGCGGGGCCCAGGTGGTCATCGCCGACGTGGGCCTGGCCCGGGCCGAGGCAGTGGCCGACGAATTGGCCGCCGTGGGCTGTCGGGTGCAAGCCGTAGGGGTTGACCTGGCCGACGCGACGGCGATCTTCGACATGATGGCTGTGCTGGAGCAACGCTTGGGCCGGCTGGATATCCTGGTGCACAACGCCGGGTATTTTCCGCTGACGCCGTTCGCCGAGATCACCCCGGCGATACTTGAACGAACGCTGGCGGTGAACCTGTCGGCGCTGTTCTGGCTGACCCAGGCGGCGCTGCCGATGTTCCGGCGCCAGGGCCGAGGCTGCGTGCTGGTGACCTCCTCGGTCACCGGCCCGCGGGTGGCGTATCCGGGGCTCAGCCACTACGCAGCCTCCAAGGCCGGGGTCAGTGGTTTCATTCGCAACGCCGCGCTTGAACTGGCGGCGGAGAATGTCCGCGTCAACGGGGTCGAACCGGGCATGATCGCCACGCCGGCCATGGCAAATCTGGGGGACGATGAGGTCAATCAGGACATCGCCCGCCGGGTGCCGCTGGGTCGACTGGGTCAACCGAGCGACATCGCTGGCGCCATGCTGTTCCTGGCATCGAGCCTGGCCGGCTATGTAACCGGGCAGACCTTGGTGGTCGACGGTGGTTCGACCTTGCCGGAGGTGTAAACCTACGGGAGCGGTGCCTAGCTGACGATGGTGGTGAATCTACCGCCGCCTTCGCGAGCAGGCCCGCTCCCACACTTTCCAATGTCATTCAAAAAAAATCATGCTCATCACAAATCCCTTTGTGGGAGCAGGCTTGCTCGCGAAAGCGGTGGTTCAGACTGCAAAGCTATTGGATATATCCACTCAAGCCACACCCTGCCCCACCTGCAAACGGCTGGAGCGAAACTCCTTGGGCGACAGCTCGAACTGCTTCTTGAATGAACGGCTGAAATGCGCCGAATCGGTGAAGCCCCATTTGTAGGCGATCGAGGTAATGGACTCGTCCCGCAGGAACGGGTTGCTCAGGTCATCGGCGCTGCGCTTGAGCCGGGCCCGCTGGATGTAGCGGCAAACGCTGTCGTCCTGCTCCTCGAACAAGCGATACAGATGCCGCACCGAAATATTCAACCGATTCGCCAGGCCCACCGGGGTGAGACCCGGCTGGGTGAGTGATTCGTCGATGACTTTCTGCACATAGCTACGCAAGTGACTGCCCTGCAAGGCCACCCCTTCGTCACAGCCATCGCTACCCTGTTCCAGGGCCGAGCCCAACAGCGAAACGAAGGCACTCTGCAAGGCTTCACCCTCACCCGTCACGCCCTCGCCGTCCGGTGTGCCCTTGCACAGTTGGTCCATCAACACATGCAACATCCGTCCACACGCCTTACGGGACGACACCTTGCCGAAGGTCTTGGTTTCCCCGCCCAGTTGCCGCGACACTTTCTGGCGAGACAAGGACAGCACCGCGTGCTCGATCAGGCCGAACGGGGTAATCTCAAGCGCCCCTACGGAATCCATCAGCAACAATTCACCGGGTGCCAACTGGATGCTCCGGCCGTTCTGGGTGATGCGGCAGTAGCCGCTGCGCTGACTGACCAGGAGGCAATCCTGGTCATCATCATGATCTGCGTTGGATGAGTGACGCTTGATGCTACCGGCGTTGGTCCGCAGATTCGCGAGGGCAAGGCCTCCCCGATGGACATTCGACACCTCACCAATGAACAGCGCGCGATTGAAGGCCAACTCGGTATCGAAGTGGCCGCAAGTCGCCCGCAGATCCCGGTTCCAGGTGTCCAGCCCGTCCTGCCCAACCTGTTGCATGCTCATGGCGTTCTCCGCAGTGGCTTTTTGTTTTTGTACGGCAATAGTTAACATGTTATCTATATGCGCGCAACAAGTACCTGATCGCCAGAGCAGTAGCAGGAATGATGCCAGGACAGCACAACAGAATCAGAGCGTTGCCAACACCCGCTGCAGGCCGCTCAAGGTCGCCAGCAAGACGCCGCGCTGTTCGCGGCTCAACGGGATATAGCGACGAAAGGCCGGCATGCGATTGACTACTTCGCTACCGCCCATGTGTTCCAGGCGCACGCACCACTGGTGCCCCTGCAGGTCAATGCGCAGCCGTTTGAAATCCAGCGTCATAAGGGCCTGATACAGCGCAGGATCCTTCTCCACAGCCGCCTGCACTCTGGCCGCCAGATCACTGCGCCCATCCCGCTGCCGGCAGCGAATGCCAGTGCGCCGCACAGCCCCGCCGTGGTGCAACTCCAGGTGTGCCGTGCCCTCTCGGGAAGCAGGCACGCGCAGCACGAACTCGGTCATCACCAGGTGCATCAGCAGCTGCGACTCGGTGCGCTCGACAATATCCAAGTGCAGGTTGCCGTCGTCGCTGACAGCCGTCGCCATCGCCGGGCCGGTGACCTCGAATCGCGCCAGTGCGAGGTTGCGTCGCAGGTGTTCCAGGGTTACCCCGGGCCGATAACCGGCCGGGGCGCGCTGGGTGCTGAACAACTCAGACAGTTTTTGCAGCAGGCTCGACAAACTCGTCCGCAGGTTGCCCTGGCTCATGGGAAAACTCCTTGGCCAATACGTCTTCCACTGACGCTGGCTTGAATGGATTGACCTTCTGTACCACCAGGGTCCAGAACAAGGCATACGCTGCGGTGCCACCGAGCATCACCGCGAATGGAATGTAGATGTCCGCCGGGTTCATGCCGGGCGGTGTGATGAACCACATGCCCAGGACAATGCCGACACTGGACACGATTTGTGGCAACGGGAACCACGGCGAGCGATAGGCCCGCCGCAGATCAGGACGACGAATGCGCAGGCTGACCACCGACACGGTCACCAGCAGGTAGGCAAAGCTCCAGGCACACACCGCAGCCAGCACCAGGTGCATGATGTTGTCGGTATTGCCGCCCAGCCACAACGCATGCAGGCAGGGAATCAGCATCGCCACCAGGATGCACAGCAGCGGCGTCTTGAAGCGCGGGTGCAGATACGTGAAAACCTTCGGCAACGCGCCATCCACCGCCATGCCGTAGAGAATCCGCGGCACGCCGGCCATCAAGGTATTGATGGTCGCCGCGCCCGCAAACAGAAAGCCGACGCCCAGCCACATCGGGCCGATATCGCCCATGACCTGTTGGGCGAACCGTGGAATCGCCATGGGTGTGTCCAGCAGATGCACGCCGCTGGTGGCATCGAGCAGCACGTTTTCCACCTGGCGCTTCATCGCCGCGCCGTAGATGAACATGCAGGTGGCGACGCTGAACAAGCCCAGCATCATGGCCCGGGGCATGGTCCGGGCGGAGTGACGCAGGTCCGGCGCCAGCGGCGTGACGAATTCGCAGCCGACAAACATGAACATGGCCATGCCCACCAGAGACAGCACCGTGACCAGATCGGTGCCCACCACAGACGCGCCGAACCAGCCCTCCAGCTCCACCGCCGGCGCGGCGATCAGGCCCAACACGCCGAACACCATCAAGGTGGTCCACATGCCGAACGTCAGGATGATTTCGGCCCGGCCGAACGCACTGACACCGAACGCATTGAGCACGCCAAAGACCACCACGAACCCCACGCCCAGCAACCAGGAGCCGCCTGCCGATTCGGCCAGGGTGTTGAGGTGTTCGAAATTCACCAGGGCCATGACACCAGCCAGGATGGTCTCGGCGGTGCCGGCAAACACATGGACAATCAGATAGGCCGACAAGGTACCGGTAATCGCGAAGAAGCGTCCCATGCCACAGTTGATGTAGTCATAGACCGAGCCGGTGGTAGGCAGAATCGACGCTGCCTCGGCAAACGTCGTCGCCTGGGCCAGCATCATTACTACGGCGATCAGCATCGCCACGGCAAAGGCGCTGCCGCCGATGCCAAAGCCCATGGTCGCGGTGAGAATCACGGGGCTCGCCATGATCAGGCCAATGGTGCTGGCCAACGCAGTGGGAAAACCCACCGAACCCCGGTTCAAGTGCTCGGTGAGCCTGTCATTGATCGACATGGTGCAAGATCCTCGAAAGCGGATTTTTAGTATGAATGCCACAGCCGTCCAGGAACCGGCGATCATGCCTTCCCCAACCGGTCCCTGATCGAAACGGCGTTGCGTGCAGCATTACTCTGCGCGCCCCCGCCCCGGGCGTCTTGCCCATGTCTGCCGCCGGTTTTGTTGCTGCCTGCCAACACCGCCACGCTGGCGGCCTGAGACAATTCCCTGGCAGGCAGGTGAAAGACTTCCCCAGGTGTCACTCCCCTTAATGCCCGCTCTGCTGTCCTATCACACTGGGGGAATCCATCATGGAGCACACACGTCGTCCACCTTTGCTGCACAACGCCATCGGCCTGGGCATCGCCCTACTGGTCGCCGATTCATCGGCCCAGGCCTATGAGCTTTACACCGACGAAGACACCACCGTCACCGGTAACTTCCTGGCGGTCTACGGGCTGTTCAACAGCCGCAAGAACTATGACGGCACCACCGGCGGTTCGAGCTGGCGCGAAGGCTTCATCAAGTATGGCCTGAGTATCGACCAGACACTCGGCGACCTGGGTAGCGTCTATGGGACGGCCAATCTGGTCAGCTCCGGCACCTGGGGCGATGGCGATGCGGCCGGCCTGAGCAACGGCTCCGAGCGCACCACCAAGTTCGATGAAGCCTTTGCCGGCTGGCGTTCGGGGGACCTGTTCCCGGCACTGGGCAAGGACGGCGTCGACCTGTCCTACGGCCGCCAAGTGATCACCCTCGGCGACGGTTTCATCATCAACGACGATGGCCTGAACCTGGGCAAAGGTGTGGCCGACGGCGAGCTCAACCGCGGCGGCGCCTACTATCTGGCGGCCCGTCATGCCTTCGACAAGACCGCCGTAGTACGCCTGGGCGGCAAGGACGGCGTGCATGGCAGCCTGATGTGGATCAAGTCCGACAACCCTGCCCAGGCCAATACCGAGATGGCCGCCAGCACCCTGGAATACACCACCGCGCCTGGCACCCTGGGGTTGACCTATATCCATGGCATCGATGTCGATGACCGCTACGCCAGTGACTTCCAGAAGCAGCGTGAAGGCATGGACATCTACAGCCTGCGCGGCGCCGGGAATGCCGGCATCGAAAATGCCCACTTCTCCTTCGAATACGCCTGGCAGGACAAGGATGCGGGCCCGGAAAAAGCCTGGTACGCCGAAGCCGGCTACACCTTCGCCGACCTGCCCTGGACGCCGGACCTGACCTATCGCTACAGCCGCTACTCCAAGGACTGGGACTCGATGTTCAACGGCCAGAACCGTGGTTATGGCACCTGGTTCCAGGGTGAAGTGGCGGGCAACTATGCCGGCCCGTTCAACAGCAATACCGCCATCCAGCACGTAGGCCTCAAACTCAAGCCGGCGGAAAGCGTGACCATCGGTGCGCTGTTCTTCGACTACCAGACCCTGCACACCCGTGAGGCGCTGAACCTCGACGCGCAGGAGCTGGACCTGTACGTGGAATGGGCGGTGAACGAACACCTGATCGTCACGCCGCTGCTGGGCCTGTACAAGCCAGAGAAGGATGCGGACAACGGTGGTAATCAGGTCGGCGGCAACGGCACCAACGTCTACAGTCAGTTGGTGGTGGCGGTTCCGTTCTGAACGTATCGGGAGCTGCCCCAACGGCAGTTCCCGGTCGGTCTATTGTCTGTGCTGATGCAGCATGGTCTGGATCTGATGGGTCGCCTGCCGGGTGCTTTGCGCCAGCTTGCGCACCTCATCGGCCACCACCGAAAAACCCCGCCCGACCTCACCGGCCCGGGCGGCTTCAATCGCGGCATTCAAGGCGAGCAGGTTGGTCTGGTCGGCGATGCCCTTGATCACCCCCACCACCGTGGCAATCTGAGCGTAGGTCACCTGGTTCTGTTCGAGCATGCGCTGATGGGTGGACTGGGCCGAGCGCTCGTCACTGATATCCCGTACCGCACCGATGACCCGGACCAGTTGCCCGTTTGGGTCGCGTACCGCCCGACCGCGCTCACGGCACCAGATGTAATCGCGGCTCTTGTGGCGCATGCGGTATTCGAAGACGTATTCGCCGCTGCCCTGGGGGCCGAGGATTTCCCGGTCGAAAATAGCCATGATCTTCGGCAGGTCGTCCGGGTGGGTGATACCAACCTGGGCATCCCAGCCGTCGGGCAAGTCGTCAGGCCCATAACCCAACAGCGAGCGGAACTGGCTGGAAAAACGCATGCCACTGGCCGGGTGCTGGAGATCACCGTTGACGACCGTGATATCCCAGCAGCCTTCAGTCAGGGTCGATTGCAGCAACTCCCAGATCTGCGCGTCCTGGCGTTGTCGCTGCACCTGCTGGTTGATTTCGTCCAAGCGAATTTCAAGCGCCTGCTCGCGCTCGCGGGTTTGCTCCAACTGCTGGCGTACCCCGTGCAGTTCGTGCTCACTTTGCTGCCATCGCAGGGTTTGCGCCTCCACTTGCGCTTCGGCCTGACGCAGGTGCGCAGCAGCGCTCGCCATCTGCCGCGCGTGCAGCTCAAGGAGGGGCCGCAGTTGCGGATACGCATCGAGCATCGGCGTGCCTTCCATTTCGCCGGCCAGCACGCGCTGCACCTGTACGGTCAACGCCAGTTTCTGTTTGTTGGTCTGGAGAAACATCGCCCGCCCCTATGCCATCAAGTCGAAACCCGGATCTGATCGCAAACCGGCCAGGCTGGCTTGTCCCTGCCTGCACAGGGCCTTGCTCCTGGCTGCCAACGCGCAGGCTGGCAGCCACAGACATACGACGCGGCAGGCACAGTCAAGCTGGACAGCTCTGCCGGCATTACTCTCGGGGCTTTCCCTTGTTCGCGATCAGGAAACCCTCATGAGCGATATTGCCCTGCTGCCTCAGGTTCAAGCCTTCCTCGATAGACATCACGCCCTGTTCATCGACGGTGGCTACGTCGAAAGCCAGGGCAGCCAGACACTGAACGTCGTCAACCCTGCCACCGGCCAGGTCATCGCCCAGGTCAGCGACGCCACTGCCGGCGATATCGATGTGGCGGTGCAATCGTCCCGTCGCGGCTTCAAGCAGTGGTCTCAAACCGCGCCGGCGGTGCGCGGTCATGTGCTGCTCAAGCTGGCGGACCTGTTGGAGCGCAACCGCGAAGAGCTGGCGCAGATCGAAACCTGCCAGTCGGGGAAGATCATCCACATCTCCCGAGCCTTCGAAGTCGACCAGGCCGCCCACTTCCTGCGCTATTACGCTGGCTGGGCGACCAAGATCAACGGCCAGACGATCACCCCATCGTTGCCCTCCTTCGCAGGCGAACGCTACACCGCCTTCACCTTGCGCGAACCGGTCGGGGTGGTGGTCGGTATCGTGCCGTGGAATTTTTCCACCATGATCGCCATCTGGAAACTGGCTTCAGCCCTGGTGACCGGTTGCAGCGTCATCATCAAGCCCAGCGAGTTCACCCCGCTGACCATCCTGCGCATCGCGGAACTGGCCATCGAGGCTGGCCTGCCTTCCGGTGCCCTGAATGTGCTGACCGGCGGCGGCCAGGTGGGCAAGGGGCTGATCGAGCATCCGGGCACCAACAAGGTTTCATTCACCGGCTCCATACCCACCGGCCTGGCAGTGGGCCAGGCGGCCATGGGCGCCGGGTTGACCCGTACGACCCTGGAACTGGGTGGGAAGAATGCAGCGGGCTTCCTGCCTGATATCGACCCCGAGGTCGCGGTCAACGGCATCATCGAGGCGGGCTTTCTGCATTCGGGACAGATCTGCGCGGCGGCGGAACGGTTCTTCGTCCATCGCTCGCAGATCGAGTCGATCATGGACAAACTGGCCCAGCGCCTGGGCAAACTCACCATCGGCTCACCCCTGGACGAACGCACCGAGTTCGGCCCGGTGACCAACCGCCAGCACCAGCACAAACTCGCGGAGTTCTTCGCCAAGGCCCGTGCGCAGAACAACACCATCGTCCACGGCGGCAAGCTGATCGATGGGCCGGGTTGCTACGTCGAGCCGACCATCATCCTCGCCAATCGCCGCGACGACAGCCTGCTCCACGAAGAAACCTTCGGCCCGGTCGCCACGTTCTTTCCTTACGACACCGAGGAGGAACTGCTGGAACTGATGAACGACACGCCCTACGGCCTGAGCGCCAGCCTCTGGACCAACGACCTGGGCCAGGCCCTGCGCATGGTTCCCGCCATCGAGGCTGGTACGGTATGGGTGAACATGCACACCTTGCTCGACCCGGCCGTGCCTTTTGGCGGCAGCAAGTCTTCCGGGATGGGCCGTGAGTTCGGCAGTGCATTCATCGACGACTACACCGAACTGAAGTCGGTGATGATCCGCTACTGAGTAACAAAGGGCTCTGGAGCAACACCCCAGGGCCCTCCCCCCCAAAAATCCCCCCTGTGGGAGCGAGCCCGCTCGCGATAGCGGAATGTCAGCCAACATTTATACCGCTGATACACCGCAATCGTGAGCAGGCTCGCTCCCACACTTTTACCGCCGGCAGGCGTTGACCGGTGGGACTCGGCCGCGCCATGGTTGGGCGCGCTCCAGTTGCGCGGCCAGGGCCAGCAACGTGTGTTCCTCGCCGAAACGACCGGCAAAATGCGCACCCATCGGCAGGCCATTGGCACTCCAGGACAATGGCACGGACATCGCCGGCTGGCCGCTGGCATTGAACAGCGCGGTGAACGGCGAATAGCTGTGGTAGCGCTCGATCAGTTGATCCAGGCTCATGCACACGTCCTGCAGATCCAGCTCGCCAATAGGCACCGGCTCACGGGTCAGGACCGGGGTCAGGATCACGTCGTAATCCTGCATGAACACCGCCAACTGCCGGCCGAGGGCATGAATCCAAGCCACCGCCGCGGCATACTGGGCGCCGCTGACGCTGCCCTTGTCCCGCAAGATGATCCGCGTGCGCACCTCCAGCTCTTCGGCCTGCACGGCGAACCCACGCATCTGGCCCAGCAGGTCGACATAGTGACGAGAGCTGGCGCCAATGATGGTGAACACGTGATCGAGAAACTCCAGCAGCCCCACCGGCAGGCTCACCGATTCGACGCGATGCCCCAAGGACTCGCACAACCGCGCGGCCTCGCCCACCGCCTGAAGGCTCTGTGGTGACGTAGGCCAAGGACCGAGCTGCTCGACCAGGGCTATGCGCAGCGGCTTGGGATCGGCCTGCACTGCCATTGCATACGGCAACGCCTGGATCGGCGCGGCGTAAGGCGCGCCCAGGTCCATCCCGGAGGTGGCATCCAGCAACGCCGCACTGTCACGCACCGACAAGGTGATCGCATGAGGCGTGCCCATCCCCGCCCAGCCCTCGCCCACTATTGGTCCCGACGGCATCAGGCCGCGGCTGGGCTTGAACCCGAACACACCACAGCAAGACGCCGGCACGCGTAATGAACCGCCACCGTCGTTGCCGTGGGCGAATGGCACCACGCGAGCTGCCACCAGTGCCGCCGCGCCTCCGCTGGAACCACCGGCACTGTGCTCGGTGCACCAAGGGTTGCGTGTGGCACCGAAGCGCGCGGACTCGGTGGAGTACGAAGTGCCGAACTCAGGCGAAGTACTGGTGCCCATCACCTGGCATCCGGCACGCCGCAAACGCGTCACGATTTCCGATTCGAAATCCGCACGAAAGTCGCCCAGTGCGCGAGAACCGTTGGTCATCGCCGCACCATGAACTGGCGAAAACAGATCTTTGATCAAGGTCGGCACCCCGGCCAGCAGGCCTTGGCCAACCTGTGGCGTGCACGCCGCCTGCCGGGCCGAATCGTACAAGCGCTCGGCCACCGCATTGAGCTGCGGCTCGACCCGCTCCAGGCGTTCGATGGCGGTTTCCAGCAATTCACCTGGCTGGACCTCGCCACGCCTGACCCATTCGGCCAGCGCCGTGGCATCTTCAATGTCCATCAAGTGGTGGATGTCTTGCATACCCATGTTTCAGATTCCTTGTGTCATGACGATTGGTGTGATCCGAAGGTGCTCGCCTGCCCCTGGCCCCGTGCCCGCAAGCCGGCAATGGCCCAGAGCAGCGCCAAGGCAAAACTGGTCAGGGCCAACCACTGGATGGCGTGACGCAGGTCACCGGCGAAGACAACCACCAAGGCCACCACCAGCGGACTGAGGAACTGGCCGATGTACAGGCACGAGGTGAACCCACCCAAGCCTCGGCCGCGGGTGCTGGCGGTCAACGCATTCATGACCGGCGCCATCACATTGGGCACCAGCAACCCGGCCCCCAGGCCCTGGATGAACACCGCCACCAGCACTTCGTTGTAGCTTTGCCCGCGCATCAACAGCCACAGCCCCAGGCCCATCAGGCCGAGCAGCAGCGCGTTGCAACCGGCGATGCCGAAGCGACGGCGCAGCAACGGCCACATCAGCGAACCACCCAAGGTCGCCAACAGGCTCAGCCCCGCCGCCAGGCCGATCATCGTGCTGGAGGTGACGCCCAGGCTGACCAACAGCGTGGGCGCCTGGATCGGCATGATGAACGTCAGGACCATGCCACCGAGGATCATCAGGTAGCCGACCAGCAGTTGCGGCACGGCGACCTTGGCCGGCCCCGACGCCTCGACATGCGGCTCGACCCTCTGCGGCTTCAAAACCGGTGGTTCCCAGAGCACCTTCATCATGGCTGGCACCAGCAACAATGGCAGCAAGTACAAGAGGAACGGCGCACGCCATGAGTGTTCCCCAAGCGCACCTCCCACCACGAAAAACAGCGCCCCCACCAGGCCGATGGTCACCACTTGCCGGTTGACGTAGCGCAGCCGCTCCTCACCGTGCCAATAGTCCGCGATCAACGTCGCGCAACAGGTCATCACCGCCGCTTCCATGCAACCGAACAACAGACGCACACCGACAATCGAGGGCAGGCTATCGAGCACGGCCGGCAGCGCGCCGAGCAAGGCATAGAGAATCGTCGCAAGCACCAGCAAGGCCTTGCGCCCGACCCTGTCGGCCAGCCAGCCGGCCAATGGCGCGCACAGGGCAATCGCCAGGGCCGGCCCGGTGACCGCCAACGGCACCAACAGATCGGCGCGTGGCTCCAGAGGCCCGAACTCAGCGCCCAACCTGGGCAGAACGGGCGTGACCATCACCGAGCCCATGATTGTCAGGCTGCTGCCCAGCATCAGCACCAGTCCTTCACGCCAACTGGCCTGGCGCGCCGGGATGGCCGCCGTTGAAACGGAACTTGATTGGTTCATGGCGAGCCCCTTCTAGAAACTGTGAGAAATGCGCAGCGCCGTGGTGTAGCCCTCTGCGCGGTTTCGCGCGTCGAGCTCCTTGTAGACATGCAGCCATACCGGTGGCATGCCAGGCTCGAAATAGCTCACCGCCGGCCCGACAGCCAGCACCCGGGCGCGATTGCCTGCTTCCAGGCCCGGCGCATCGTCATCGGTGAATTGCCGGTAGTAATAGCCACCCATGCCCACGGTCCACGGGCCGATGTGCTGGCCCACGGCGAACTCGTGGCGGTACTCGACGCCATTCTTGTAGTCGGTGGCGTGGTTGCGCGTGTTGATGTCGGCCTCAAAGCTTGAAGACACTTCGAAGCCACTGTCGGAGATGTAGGTGGCGTTGAGAATCGGCGAGAAGGTCCAGTGGTTCAGGCCCGGCGAGATCAAGCGATTCTTGTCGTAGTCGCCCGTGGGGGCCTGGATCTGGAACTGGGCATTGACGAACAGGTTCGGAGAAAGGGTCCACTGCAGGATCACCGGCAGCAACTGCATATCGGCCATGCGAAACGGATCGGCTTGCAGATCCAACGGACCGACAGGTGTCTGCACCTGTATCGAGGCATCCATCTGGAAGAACGGCACGACTGTGCCGAAACCATACTTGGCGCCCAGCACGGTGTAATCGGTCATGCGCATGTAGGCGACGCCGATGGACAAGACATCCAGGGAGAAATTGTTGTCCACGGATTTGCCGTGGCGATCCTTCTGCACATTGGCCGAATAGAACGCGGTACGCAGGCCGACGGTGCCAAAGGGCGTGGCCGGCGGCATCATGCCCGCGCCGAAATCATAGACCCCGACCGCCGTGGTCGGCGCACCGTTTTCGGTGCCATGAGCAGCGCTACAGAGACCGATCAGCCCCAAGGTCAGCCATGTACGGTGCCAGATGTTGGTTTTTTTATTTTGGTACATCGAATGCCCCTTCGACCATGTGGTGTTGGGGTCATCCTAGGGAGCCGCTCCGTCAGCGGTTATCCGTTTTCAGCACAGTTGAGTGCGACGCAAGGTTTGTGACGGGGTTTCGCCAAACAGGATCCGATAGTCAGCGGAAAACCGGCTCAAATGCCAGAACCCCCAGCGCGCCGCCACCTCTTGGACTCCCAGTGCCCGATCGCCATTGCGCAGTTCACGACGCACGGCATTGAGGCGCAACGCCCGTAAATAGGCCACGGGGTTGATCCCCAGTGTCTCCTGAAAGCAATACTGCAATTTGCGTCGGCTGGCACCGATGTGGTTGCACAGGTCGAGGATCGACAGCGGCTCATCGACGTGGGACAGGGCGTATTCCCGAGCCCGGTCGACCATGCGCTTGCGCGCCGTGGGGTTGAGCGGCGGCGCCTCATCCGGTGCCACCAGTTCCAGTATGTGCAGCATCACCGTGTCACGCAGGCCACGGCGGATCGACTCGTACCCCAGCAATGAGTCACCCCCCTGCTCGCCGCCCTCGAGCTCATCGAACAACGCCGCAAGCTCGGCAGGCAGCGTCGAGTTGCCAAGGCGGTAACACTTGGGAAGATCGGTAATTCGAAAGCGACTGCCTTGACGCTCCAGCACATGCTCCAAGGCCTGCTCCTCGATGGCGACACCGAGCAGATCGAGATGTTGAGGGGTGCGCAGCTCGGGCAAGTTATGCCCACAGGCGACCAACAGGCTGGGCTCGATAATCGGATGCCCGGAACAAAATACCGGCCCGTCCGCACTCAGCGGCACGCTGAAGGTGATGGCGCCCTCCCAGGCCATGCCCCGTTTGGTCAGTGCCTGATTAGAGCGGTCGCGTACCAGTTGCATCCAGTCCGAGCGGAACTCGATCAACTCGCCGTCGAAGCGTCCGGGGGTCAACTGGTCATAGCAAACCTGCCAGCCGCCCATGTTCCGGGCGTGCTCGTCGATGTCTGTGGTGCGGAACCGATTGATCGGCAGCGTCGGCAAAAGGTCCGACGAAACCACCGGCTGCGCCATGTTGGAGTTGTTCATTGACCCGACCTTTGGTGATTCCAGGGCTTACGGGTCAAAGCTCAGGCAAGTTCCATTCCGCCCCGTGGACCGGTCGTTCAATTGTGCCGAAAACGGATAATCGGCCAGGGCTCAACTGCCCGCGCCGGCATGGGCCTCTTCAAAGAAATAATCCTTCCAGCTGTCGGCCTTGTTTTTCAGCACGCCCAGTTCATGCAGTTTCTCGGCATAGATGTAGGTGCGTTGCGGGACGACGGTGAAGTCGATTTCAGGGTCGGTGACGATTTTCTCCACCAGCGACAGCGGCAACTTGGACTGCTCCACGCGGATGTAGGTCTGGGCAGCCGCCGGCTTGTCGGCCTGGATAATGCCTTGCGCCTCCACCAGCGCGTCGTAGAACGCCTTGTAGGTCTTGGGGTTTTCGTCGTGGAATTTTTCCGTGGTGTAGAGCACATTGAACGTCGCCGGCCCACCCAGCACATCGTAGGAACTGAGCACCTTGTGCACGTTGGGGCTTTGCAGTGCCTGGTACTGGAAGGGCGGACTGGAGAAGTGCGAATTGATTTCCGATTGGCCGGCGATCAACGCCGCCGTCGCATCCGGGTGCGGGAGGCTGACCGAGATATCGTCGAACTTCTTGAAGTGATCGTTCCCGAACACCTTGGCGGTTTCGATCTGCAACGTGCGCGACTGGAACCCGACACCCGCCGCCGGAACGGCGATCCGGTCCTTGTCGGTGAAGTCCTTGAGGCTCTTCACGTTCGGATTGTTGGTCAACAGATAATTGGGCATCGACCCCAGCGAGGCGATGGCCTTGACGTTCTGCTTGCCGCGGGTCCGATCCCAGATCGTCAGCATCGGCGGAACCCCCGCCGACACCACATCCAGGGCACCGGTCAGCAAGGCCTCGTTCATCGCCGTGGCACCGGAAATGCTGTTCCAATCCACCTTGATATCCAGGCCCTGGGCCTTGCCATGCTTCTCGATGAGCTGCTGGTCGCGCACCACATCGAGGATCAGGTAGCCGATACCGAATTGCTGGGCGATGCTGATCTTGCCTTCGGCGTGGGCCAAGGGATTGAGCAGCGCAGTGGCCGCCAGGGAAACCAACAAGGTGAGCGCAGAACGCTTGAAAGCCATGGTCTGGTGAACCTCACAGTAAGTTGAAAAGACTGAAGGTCACGACTTTAAAGCTATAAGAAAATTAATTTAAATACCTAGATTGCATAACAATAGCACCTAAATGTTCGCACCAGAGCCCATGCGTCTCGCACTCACCGGCGCGATCGCTTGATAGTCTTTGGAGACCTGCACCAAAGCGATACAGTAGCGGTGCCTGCTCCCCCAACCGTCCCGACGAATACCAAGCGCGAAGCAATCATGAACGAGATGACCCTGGATGTCGGGATCGCCACCGAGTCCATTTCCCAGCCGCGCACACTGGTGTTCCTGGCTTACCCACAGATGGGCCTGTTGGACCTGACCGGTGCCCAGACCGTTTTCTGGGCTGCCACCAAAGCCATGACCGAACGCGACCTGCCCGGCTACACAATGCACACCGCGAGCCTGGAAGGTGGGTTGATGCGAACTGCCGAAGGCTTGGTGGTAGATACCCGGGCCCTGCATGAGCTCGACGAAACGCTCATCGACACACTGATCGTGCCTGGCGCACCGGACATACGGCAGGCGATGATCGACTGTGTCGACCTGGTGCAGTGGCTACGCAAGGCCTCGGTCAAGGCCAGGCGCACCGCATCGGTATGCAGCGGCACCTTCCTCATGGCCCAGGCCGGCTTGCTGGACGGACGCCGGGCCGCCACCCACTGGGCCATGTGCGAGATGCTCAAGAGCGGTTTCCCGTCGATTGAAGTGGACCTCGACGCGATCTTCATCCAGCAGGACAGCGTATGGACCTCGGCCGGTGTCAGCGCCGGCATCGACATGGCCTTGGCATTGGTCGAAGCCGATTGCGGTCGCGACGTGGCCCTGCAGGTGGCCCGTGAGCTGGTGGTGTTTCTCAAGCGCCCCGGCGGACAGGCGCAGTTCAGCCAACTGCTGCAGTCGCAAATGCAGGACAGCGCCGGGTTCGACGAACTGCATGCCTGGATTACCGAACACCTGGACGACAACAACCTCACCGTCGAACGGCTGGCCCGCCAGGCCAGGATGAGCCCGCGCAATTTTGCCCGAGTCTACAAACGCCAGACCGGCCGAACCCCGGCCAAAGCCATCGAGATGTTCCGCTTGGAAGCCGCGCGTCGAATGCTGGAAGACTCCCAGCGCAACATCGACCAGATCGCCCGGTCCTGCGGTTTCGGTGACGAGGAACGAATGCGCCACACCTTCCAGCGCCACCTGTCGATTTCTCCTCGGGAGTATCGCCTGCGCTTTTCCCGCTAAGCGCGAATCCCTCGCGGCACCGTCCCGTCAGGCTACCTTCCTGGATCGCTTTGGCGGGTCAGCCTGCTCGGCCAGGAGCGCGCTGCACATGAACGCACTTCGGCATGAACCCAGGCTCCGTGGCGACCACCGACTTTTGTGGCAAAGGTGCTTTCTCGCGCGGGGCTGCGCGGCGGTCCCTCCTCTTCAGGACGGCTTGGCGGGATTTCAGGGTTTTATGTCCTACCTCAGGCAAAGCGGCGCTTCGTAAGATACGAACCGATGCTCTGTCCCCGCCAATCCAGAGCGAGACCATGTAAAAAACAAAAGGTCTGCCAACGTGCCCCTACCCTCCGCAGTGCTCAAGAACGTCTATGACAGCCTTCGATACAGCCCGAGCCAGAGCGGGCCTCGGCCGTCGATGGGAATCAGCACCCACCCACTGGTCAACGCACTCGGCTGGGTGGTGGGCCTGGTGGTGGCCTGCGGGATTATCATCATCAACTCCGAAACCCATTCCGACCTGGCTCCGACCCTGCTGTACATCACCTTGTTGTTGATGGCGGCCAACCTGTTCTCCATCAATCTGGTGATCACCGTCGCGCTGATGTGCATGTGCTTGCTCACCGCGATGTTCTTGTACAACGGCGGCTATCACCGCTGGGAATCGACCACCGGCTTCTTCCGCTGCCTGACCGCGTTGTCGGCTATCGCCTTCCTGGCGTTGCGCAGCAAGCAGGCTTCCGACAGCCTGCGGCACAACGAGGCTTACCTGACCGGCGCCCAGCGCCTGAGCCAGACCGGCAGCGTGGGCTTTCGCGGTGATCGACAAGCGTTGTCCTGGTCGGAGGAATCGGCACGGATTTTCGAGTACCCACCCAGCAAGACGCCGACGGTGTCGATGATGCTGGAGCGCACCCACCCTGAGGACCTGGAGTTGGCACGCGGGGTTTTCCAACAGGCCGCCGCCGGCGAACCGCAGATCGAGGTCAAGCTGCGGCTACTGATGCCTGATGGGCGCATCAAACACATCCACATGATCGCCAGCCCCCTGCTCGTCCAGCATGGTCGCTTCCAGTACCTCGGCGCACTCAGGGACATCACTGCCAGCAAGCAGGCCGAAGAAGCGTTGTTTCGCGCCCAGAGCCAACTGGCCCACGTCACGCGCTTGACCTCCCTGGGGGAAATGGCCGCCTCCATTGCCCACGAGGTCAACCAGCCACTGACGGCCATCACCAGCAGCGGCGAGGCCTGCCGCCGCTGGCTCAAACGTCCGGAACCCGATCTCGGGGAAGCCTTGGATTGCCTCGACCGAATCGTCGCCAACGGCTGTCGCGCCAGCGAAGTCATCAGCGGTATCAGGGCGCTGTCGCGCAAGTGCGACCCGTTGCGCCAGCCCGAGCGACTGGACGACATCGTCCGCGAGACCCTGAATCTGGTCCAGCAACAACTGGCTCATCATAGAGTCCGGACCAAGGTGGACCTGACAACGACCGACAGCCAGGTCAGCGCAGACCGGGTGCAACTGCAGCAAGTGATCATCAACCTGATCATCAATGCCTGTCACGCCATGGACGGGGTCAAGGTACACGAACGAACCCTGCACATACGCACCTGGACGGAGAATGACGAAGCGCTGCTGGAGGTGACCGACCACGGAATCGGCATTGCCCCCGAGGTACTGCCGTCTTTGTTCAATGCGTTTTTTACCACCAAGGAAAACGGCCTGGGCATGGGCCTTTCCATCTGCCGGTCCATCATCGACTTCCATGACGGCAGGATCTGGGCAACCAGCGAGGCCGGCCAAGGCACCTCGTTCCGGTTTGCGTTGCCGCAGCTCACTGGCACCGCTCTATCGGGGAGCGAGCAATGACCTCCCTGCAGTCCTCAAGCCCGGTCATCGACAGCGCCCCCATCGTCTACATCGTTGACGACGACGCACCGCTGCGCCAATCCCTCGGCAGCCTGCTGCGCTCCATCGGCCTGCAGGTCCATCTGTTCGGTTCGGTCGCCCAGTTCATGAACCATCCCAGGCCCGACCAGCCCAGTTGCCTGGTACTGGATGTGCGGCTGCAAGGCACCAGCGGCCTGGATTGCCAACGGGAGCTGGCCGCGGCCAACGTTCAACTGCCGATCGTGTTCATGACCGGTCACGGTGACATCGCCATGACCGTGCGGGCAATGAAGGCCGGAGCGGTGGATTTCCTCGCCAAACCGTTCCGCGAACAAGACCTGCTCGACGCCGTGACCGCCGCCCATCACCAGGACCGCCAGCGGCGCGAGTCCGAACGCGGCCATCAGCAAGTGCTTGGCCGCTACGCCACATTGACGCCCCGGGAGCAACAGGTCATGGCGCTGGCGGTGTCAGGCCTGATGAACAAGCAGATCGCCGGGGAGCTGGGTTTGAGTGAAATCACCGTAAAGATTCACCGCGGCCAGGCCATGCGCAAGATGTGCGCACGCTCGTTTGCCGATCTGGTACGCATGGCCCAGGTGCTGGAATAGCGTAAGCGTCTGGCTAATACAGTTCGATAGCCTCTTGCACTGGGCGGCCGCGCCCCGTCATCGAGCATTTCGGCACCTTTGTCGAGCGTTTCGGCACAGTAACCCGTCTTCGTTCAACCTAGACTCGAACTTCCTTAAGACCCAGATGGAGTCGCGATGAAATTCAGATTAATACCGCCCGCACTTTCCATGGCAGTGGCACTCAGTGGTTACGCTGCCGACTTCTCACTGACCAGCCGGGATATTGCCGACAACCGCCCGCTGACCAGTCGCGAAGTGTTCCAGGGCTTCGGTTGCGAAGGTGGCAACACGTCTCCTGAGCTTTCCTGGACAAACGCCCCCGCAGGTACCAAAAGCTACGCGATCAC
The DNA here is from genome assembly GCF_058148565.1 of Pseudomonas sp. DF11. NCBI lineage: Bacteria > Pseudomonadati > Pseudomonadota > Gammaproteobacteria > Pseudomonadales > Pseudomonadaceae > Pseudomonas > Pseudomonas sp. DF11. The sequence goes on along the minus strand of NZ_JBYVYN010000006.1, from coordinate 381,650 downwards.
GGTCTACGATCCCGATGCACCGACCGGTAGCGGTTGGTGGCATTGGACAGTGGTTAACCTACCCACTTCTACCACCAGCTTGCCAAGAGGCGTGGGAGCGAACCTGCCTGCCGGCGCAGTACAAGGGCGAACCGATTATGGCCAGCCGGGATTTGGCGGGGCTTGCCCACCTGTAGGGGATAAACCCCATCGCTATCAATTCACCGTATGGGCATTGAAAGTAGATAAGCTACCACTCGACGGTGAAGCCAGTGGCGCCTTGGTCGGGTACATGCTCAATGCCAACGCCCTGGCCAAAGCGACCATTACTTCAACTTACGGACGTTAAGAACGATGCGCCCTTGTGACGGCATACAGCACCGGGAAAACATTATCGATGCGTGTGTCATACGGGCGCGACAGCCCCTTACCTTGCCAAGGGTGCCGGTGTTCGTGACCACCTTGTGTCGAGTGCGCCAGGGGGAAAAACTGTTGCAATGGGATGACCGGGAGATGCGCGCGGGGCCGCAACATCTGATTCTGATGCCGGCCGGACGCGAGCTTGGTATCTCAAACTTCCCCGGACCTCACGGTCACTACATCGCCGATGCGGTAACCTTTCCCACCTCGACACTGCGTAACTTCAGCAGCCGATATAGCCAGCAGATCATGAGCCGTCGCGGTGTGCTGAAGAGCGATCTATGCGTTCCTCTGGACAGGCACACAACACAGGCATGGGATCAGTTGTTGGTCTCTATCAATGCGAACTCCCCGGACGCATTACGCACGCTCTATGGGGAAGCGGTTCTTCTGAGCCTGTGCCTTAGTGGCCAGGTCGGACCTCTGCTGATGGGTCGCAACGATCCAATTTGCGAACGTGTGCAGCAGATAGTAATGGGCAGCCCGGAGAAAGACTGGACGGTTGCGAGCGTTGCACGACACCTTAACCTGGGTGAATCGACGTTGCGTCGCCAACTGGCGAATGAGGGGGACAGTTTCAGGGACATTCTGGAGAGCGTCCGACTGGCGGCAGCGTTGCAATGGTTGCAAACAACGTCTCGCCCTATTGGTGAAATTGCCGGTGCCTGCGGTTACGCCTCGGCCTCACGTTTTGCGGTGCGCTTTCGCTCACACTATGGCCTGTCACCACGTGAATTGCGGGCAACGATCTAAGCATTCCAGTGAGGTCCCCTCCTTATTGTTGCCCCAATTGTTGCTCCACGACGCCCTTGACCCTCGCACTCGCCATAACCTGGCCAACCGTCGATATCTCCGAGGGAGCAAGGCTGTGCGGGAGAATGGCGTAGCAAGCAATAGAAAGTTCATACACACGTATACTTGGCGGGACTATTGGACGGCGTATCTTGCGCTGATACGGGTGCCTTTATGGCGACCTGATATCACCCCCGGGTATCGACATGTCCAACACTGCAATTATTTCAATCATTGATGACGATGAGTCAGTTCGAATTGCACTGGATGGCTTGTTACGTTCCCACGGATATCGGGTTAGAACATACCCGGGCGCCTTGGACTTTTTATCTTCCTGCGAACTTGAAAACACCACGTGCCTGATATCGGATATTCAAATGCCTGGCATGACAGGCATTCAGATGTGCGATCGATTGTCGACCCTGGGCATTCATATCCCGATCATCTTCATCACCGGATACCCTGGTGTACCACCCCGTGTCAGCGCGGGTACGCCCCAGCCGGTGGCGTTTTTCCCGAAACCCTTCGACTGCGCTGAATTGATCGCCTGCATCGAATCGGTACTTGCCCGACCTTCCTGACTGCGTCGCGGCCTCATACCTTCGTATAGATATCCCCTACTCAGGCATAAACCTGACGACCTTATGTAGAAGTGTTAAACACCGCGCCCGCCAATAAGCTTCCCTGCAGCGAACCGAAACTGAATGCGCTCGATGACCATTCATTGCAGCCTGGCGTTTTTGGAGTACTTCGCGACGGTCACGCTGAAACAGTCAAACAATTCAACGTATCGATTTTGTCTTCGGGAGCTCATCATGAAACAACATATTCTGGTGGTTGGCGCAGGTTTCGGCGGGGTCTGGAGCGCATTGAGCGCGGCCCGGCTGTTGGACCAACACGATCGTCATGACGTGCAGATCAGCGTCCTGGCCCCCCAGGCTGAGCTGCGCATTCGTCCTCGCTTCTACGAGCCGGACGTTCACACCATGGCCGCGCCGCTGAGTGGTCTGTTCGAGGCGGTGGGGGTGAATTTCGTGCAGGGCTCGGCGAGCAGTATCGATGTCGACAATAAGCGGGTCAGCTACGTGGACGTATTCGGTACCCAGGGCACCCTGGGCTATGACCGCCTGGTGCTCGCGGCGGGCAGCCAGCTGGTTCGTCCCGACCTTGAGGGCATGATCGAGCATGCCTTCGACGTTGATGAAATCGAACAGGCCACCCGCCTCGAAGCCCATATCAAATCCCTGGAAAACCTGCCGGACAGCCCGGCCCGCAACACCGTGGTGGTGGCCGGCGGCGGCTTTACCGGAATCGAAACCGCCACCGAAATGCCTGCACGCCTGCGCACGGTCCTGGGTGAAGACGCGAACATCCGCGTCATCGTGGTGGATCGCGGGCCGCAGATCGGCGCAGCGTTGGGCGACGGCATTCGTCCGTCCATTGTCCAAGCCTCCGAGCACCTGGGGATCGAGTGGGTCCTCAACGCCTCGGTCGAATCGGTGGATGCCGGTGGCGTCACTCTGTCGAGCGGCCAGCGTATCGAGTCCCATACCGTGATCTGGACCGTGGGTTTCCGTGCCAGCCCGTTGACCCAGCATGTGCCGGGCACTCGTGATCGCCAGGGTCGCCTGCACGTCGACGGTCATTTGAAAGTGTTGGGACAAAACGACATATTCGCCGCCGGTGACGTGGCCTATGCCGCCACCGACACATTGGGCAATTACGCGGTGATGTCCTGCCAGCACGCCATCGCCCTGGGTCGCTATGCCGGCAACAACGTCGCGGCCGACTTGCTCGGCGTGGCGCCGATGGCCTACAGCCAACCCAAGTATGTGACCTGCCTGGACCTGGGTGCCTGGGGCGCGGTGTATACCGAAGGCTGGGACCGCCAGCTCAAGTTGGTCGGGCAGGAAGCCAAGGACCTCAAGACCCAGATCAACACCGTGTGGATCTACCCGCCCGCAGCTGATCGCGCGACCGCCCTGGCCGCCGCCGACCCGCTGATCCCGGTGGCCTGAGCCCGTTCCCGCCCCCGGCCAGTCCCTCCTTTCTGCGCCGGTCTTTCCCAGACGCCCGCCACTGATACTTGGGCAGGCGTTTTTTTTCAGGCGCTCGTCCCCAAGCCAGCCAGAATATCGTCACTGCCCAGCAAAATCCGTATCAATGCCCACCCCTTACTCCTTGTGCACAAGGTAAGGTAGGCAGAAACCATCCGGATCGAGGTGTGCCCGTGGCGTCCTATTCCTTGCGTCAGCTGAAATACTTCGTCACCACCGTCGAATGTGGCAGCGTCGCTGAAGCGTCCCGCAAGCTGTACATCGCCCAGCCGTCGATCGCCACCGCCATCAAGGGCTTGGAAGACAGTTTCGGCGTGCAGTTGCTCATTCGTCATCACGCCCAGGGGGTAACGTTGACGCCCGGCGGCGCGCGTTTCTATCGCAAGGCCCAGGAGCTGTTGCGCATGGCCCGGGAGTTCGAGCAGAACGCCCTGGCCGATAACGATGTGGTCAGCGGGCAGATCGACATCGGCTGCTTTGAAACGGTCGCCCCGCTTTACCTGCCACGGTTGATCGCCGGTTTCCGTGAGCGCTTTCCCGGGGTGGAAATCCGCGTGCAGGACGGCGAACAGCAGGAACTGGTGCAAGGCTTGACGGGTGGGCGTTTCGACCTGGCGATTTTCTATGAGCACGACCTGGACAGCACCATCGAGACCGAAGCATTGACCGCCCCACAGCGCCCCTACGCGTTGTTGCCGGCGGGGCACCGCTTTGCCAACCAGGCGCAAGTGTCGCTGCGCGACCTGGCGCTGGAGCCGATGATCCTGCTGGACGTGCAGCCCAGCCGGACTTACTTCGTGAGCATCTTCGAGGAGTTGGGCCTGACCCCGAACATTGTGTTCAGCTCGCCGTCCATCGAGATGGTGCGTGGCATGGTCGGCCAGGCGTTCGGCTTTGCGGTGCTGGTAACCCGGCCGCATTCCACCTGCACCTACGATGGCCAGCAAGTGGTCTGCGTCAATATCGCCGAAGACGTGACCGGCTCGGCGTTGGTGGCCGGTTGGCTCAAGCGCGCGCACCTGACCAAACCAGCGCAGTTATTCGTGGACTACTGCAAGGAACAGTTCAGGCAATGGCTGGCCTGAACTAGCCCTGCTAAACACTAACTCTTGTGGCGAGGGGATTAATCCCCGCTGGGCTGCGCAGCAGCCCCCAAACCCGTCAGCTCTATCTGCCTGACACTCTAAGTTTGTCGATATTTGGGGCCGCTTCGCGCCCCAGCGGGGATAAATCCCTCGCCACAGGTCCTTAACTTACAATTGATGGGACGTTCGGTGCCTAGCGAGCCGCCCAGGCGTTGAAGCGTTGCTCAAGCTCCTCGCCATGGTCGACCCAGAACTCGGCATCCACGGCCCGGGCTTCAGCCAGGTTGGCCTCGGCGGTGGGCAACTGTTCCTGTACCGCCGCCGGCAACAACGCGAGTGTCTTGCGGTGCACCGGCCCATAAGGGATGTTTTCCGAGAACACTTTCTGCGTCTGAGGCTGGCTGGCAAAGGCAATGAACTGCTCGGCCAAGGCCTTGTTCGGCGTGCCCTTGACCACGGCCCAGTACTCCGGGTCGTACAGGCTCTGCGGCCAGACAATGCTCAGCTTCATGCCTTCCTTTTGTGCCGACGCGATGCGCCCGTTATAGGCCGCACTCATCGCCACATCCCCCGCCACCAACCATTGCGCCGGTTGGGCGCCAGCTTCCCACCATTGGATGTTCGGCTTGATCTGGTCCAGCTTGGCGAAGGCCCGGGACACACCTTCCGGTGTGCTCAATACCTTGTACAAGTCCTGGGCCTTGACTCCATCGGCCAGCAAGGCGATTTCCAGGGTGTACTTGGCCCCTTTGCGCAAACCGCGTTTGCCCGGGTAATCGGCCACATTCCAAAAGTCCGCCCAGGATTTGGGCGCCTTGGCGAGCTTGCTCTGGTCATAGGCCAGGACCATCGACCAGACATAGGTGGCCACGCCACATTCGGTCAGTGCCCCCGGGACAAAATTCGCCGGGTCGCCCAGGGCCGTCTGGTCGAGCTTCTCAAACAAGCCCTCCTCACAACCACGCAGCAACTCGGGGCTTTCCACTTCAACCACATCCCAACTGGTGTGGCCGGCCGCGACCATGGCCTTGATCTTCGACAGTTCACCGTTGTATTCGCCGGCCACGATGTTTCCCGCACCGCTGGCGTTGAAGGGTTGGAAGTAGGCCTTGTCCTGGGCCTGCTTGGTGGCGCCGCCAAAGGAAATCACGGTCAAGCTCTGGGGCGCGGCCATGACGCTGGTACTCAACAACGCCAGTGCACACGCAATATTGCAACGCAAGGATCTGGACATGAAGCGGTTCCTCGAAATGCCGGCTCGCCCGCACGAGCCGGTGACGGGACTCAAAGGTGACCGTAAACACGGGCGGTATGGTCTACAGCAAAGGCTCTTGTCGGCCTGTTCGTTGTCGCCTGGCTGACCACCAGGAATCTCCGTCCATTGAAATCGTTCTCCTCAGGCACCCTTGCGGTCAGCAATCATTGGGTTCACAGAGATAGCTCGCCAGCCGATCCATCAAGCGATCGCAGGCGGCCATTTGTTCAACACTCACGTACTCATCGGGCTTGTGCCCCTGGTCCATGCTGCCGGGACCACAGACCACCGTCGGCACGCCGGCCTGGTGAAACAGGCCGCCTTCGGTGCCAAAGGCGACGGTGCCGAAAGCGTCGCTGCCGCACAGTCGCGCAACCAGTTGGGCGGCGGCGCTGTCAGGCGCGGTCGCCAGGCCCGGGTAGGCGGACAGCGCCTCAAAACGGATCGCGGTATCGCCTGCCACCGCCTGCATCGCCGGCAGCAGGGTCTGTTCGGCATATTCCTGCAATTGCTCGGCCACCACTTGCGGGGCGAAATCCGGCAAGGCGCGCACTTCGAAATCGAAGCGGCAATCGGCTGGAACGATGTTCAACGCCGTACCGCCCTGGATCACGCCGACCTGCACCGTCGAATAAGCCGGATCGAAGCGCGCGTCATGCAACGAGGGATCGGCCAGTGCTGCGCCGATCTCGCCCAACCGGCCAATCAGGCGCGCCGCCTGCTCGATGGCATTTACGCCGTAAGGTGCGTAGGCCGAATGACAGGCGGCCCCTTTGACGTGGCAACGCATCGCCAACTTGCCTTTATGCCCCAGTACCGGTTGGAGTTGGGTGGGTTCGCCAATCAGGCACAAGGCCGGTGGGGGAACTCGCCGAACCAACACGTCCAACAGGCTGTGAACGCCCAGGCAACCCACCTCTTCGTCATAGGAGAACGCCAGATGCACCGGGCGCCGAAGCGCGCTGGCGAGGAACACCGGCACCGCTGCCAGAACCGAAGCCAGATACCCCTTCATGTCCGCCGTACCACGCCCGAACAATTTGCCGTCCATCTCGCTCAGGCAGAACGGCTCGACCGTCCAGGCCTGTCCATCCACCGGCACCACGTCGGTATGCCCGGACAACACCACGCCATCGGGCACCGACGGGCCGATGCTCGCCAGCAGGTTGGCCTTGGTTCGCTCGGCGTTGTAGATCAGCTCGCTGTCCACACCCAGCCCCTGCAAGTAGTCGCGCACGAACTCGATCAAGGCCAGGTTCGACTCGCGGCTGACCGTGGCAAAACCCACCAACCGTTCGAGCAACGCGCGGCTACGCAGCTCACTCATCGCCCGGCACCCCATAACTCGGCGCCTGGGTCGGGTCGAGCGCACGGGTCAGGTAATCCTGCAGTTGCGGCTGATAGGCGAGCCAGAGTCTTTCCAGTTCGCCGATGGGATTTTCCTCGGCCCAATCCACCCGCAGATCGACGATGGGCCAGGTCAGGTCATCGACCACCGACAGCGCCGCCGAATGCACCGGCCCGGCTTCACCGCCCGCCGCCTGCCCGGCCTGCAACGCATTCATCAACCGTGCGGCAAGACAGCCACCGCTGTGCTCGAAGGCCACGACCATGGCCTCGATCACCCCGGCATTGGCCAACAGATTGCCGGCCGCCACGCATTGCTCACCGGCCACTGCGTTGTGGGTGCCCAGGGTATGCTCGCCGCTGAAAATCGCCGTGCGACCCTCGGCATCGAGCACCGCCACCTGGCGGTATTGGCTGTAGCCATTGCGTGCCAGGGTTCGCTCCAGTGCTGCCTGCGCCACCAGGCCGCCAGCCAGCTCATCAAGAATCTGCGGTCCCAGGGCCGGCAGGGTAATGTTCTGGCTCGACACCGCACCGACGCCCGCCCGCAACCACGGGCAACGGGCGCCGACGGCAATGCTCGAGGAACTGATGGCGATGCCCAACTGGCCGGTTTCGGCACAGCGCCCTACGATGGAGAAAGTCATGCTCCGCTCCTTATTCAGGGATCACCGCGATCACATCGATTTCCATCAGCCACTGCGGCTGGCCCAGGGCACTGACCACCAACCCGGTGGAGATCGGAAACACGCCCTTGAGCCACTTGCCGACCTCCTGGTACACCGGCTCGCGGTAACGCGGGTCGATCAGGTAAGTCGTGGTCTTGACGATATGGCTCAGGTCGCTGCCGGCTTCTTCCAGCAACTGCTTGACGTTGCGCATGGCTTGCTCGGCCTGGGCGCGTGGATCGCCAAGCCCCACCAGTTGGCCATCGAAATCGGTGCCAACCTGGCCGCGCACATAGACGGTGTTGCCGGCGCGCACGGCCTGGCACAAGTCGTTGTCCAGCGTCTGGTTCGGGTAGGTGTCCTTGGTGTTGAACATGCGAATACGTGTGTGGGTAGGCATCAACGGACTCCCGTGAGACTGGTTTGCGAACGATACGAATCGCTGTCCAGCGCCGAGGCCTGGCGCTGGGCAGCATCTTGGTAGGCGAGATAAATGCGTTGTTTCACGATGTGGTCGGCAATATGCCGGGCGTCATGCCAGACGCCCCAGATGAATGCCGAACCGCGCCGCGACAACCAGGGCAAGCCGACGAAATACAGGCCCGGCTCGCTGGAAACACCACGCTGATGCCGAGGCTTGCCATTGGCGCCGAGGGCGTCGACCTTCAGCCAGCTGTAATCCACCGAGTAGCCGGTGGCCCAGATGACGCTGGTTACGCCGGCGGCGACCAGATCCAGCTCCAGGATCGGCTGGGTCAGGCACTGCGGATCGGGCAGCAGGTCGCGGGCTTCCGGTTCAAGGGGCAGGTCCAGGCCGTTGCGGGCGATATAGGCATCAGCGGCATCCAGCAGTGCCAGGTAGTTTTCGTCGCCGCGGGCGATGTTTTCGGCAAGATTCGACTCAAAGGTCACCACACTGCCGTTGAACGACTTCGTCAGGCCCACCAGGGTGATGCCCTCTTGGGCCAACCGGCGAAAATCCACGGTATGGCCGCCACGGGCACCGCTCACCGCGATGGTGACGTGTTCTTTACCAGGCTGGACCGCCTCGGCGTCCCACTCGCCCAGCACCCCCAGCCACCAGCAGAAATCGCGGTTGCGGTAGGCCCGTGGCGGACGATCATGGGCCCCCACCGAGAGGTAGACCTGCTTGCCGGCGCGCTGCAACTCATCGGCGATCTGCACCCCCGACGATCCGGCGCCCACCACCAGCACCGCCCCCTCGGGCAACTGCTGCGGATTGCGATACTGCGCGGAGTGAATCTGGGTGACCGTCGCCATCTCAGATGCGATGGGCGGAATCACCGGTCGCTGGAATGGCCCGGTGGCAACGACCACATGGATGGCTTCGATCAGGCCCTCGGACGTTTCAATGGTGAACCCCGGGCGGCCGACATTGCGCTCGACTTTCCTCACCTCCACGCCGGTACGGATCGGCGCATTGAACTTGCGCGCATAGGCCTCGAAGTAATCGGCCACTTGATCCTTGGCGGCGAAGGCATCAGGGTCAAGCCCCTCGAATTCCAAGCCAGGAAAACGGTCATGCCAGGCCGGGCCGTTGGCGACCAGCGAATCCCAACGCGCAGTGCGCCAGGCCTCGGCAATCCGATTGCGCTCCACGACCAGGTGAGGCACACCTTGTCTGCTCAAGTGTTCACTCATGGCCACGCCGGCCTGGCCGGCGCCTATAACAAGCGTATCGATGCGTAGGGTTTCAACGGGCATGTCTGTGCACTTCCGGCAGAGGGTTGGTTCAGGCCGGCATGGCGCCGCCTCGGGTTCTGATTTTTTGTTCTGCGATTGCGACCATCGAAATGAGGTGTCGAGGCGATTGTGTTGGCAGGCGCGGATTTGCGAAACGAGGGTTTTTGTCGTTGCTAGGAAGGAAAAAAATGGGCTACTGCCCGAGCGTGATGATCACTGGGACAAGGCGAGTCACTGTGGCGAGGGGATTTATTCCCGCTGGGACGCGGAGCGGCCCTAATACCGACAACCCGGTGTGTCAGGCAGATTGAGTTGACTGCTTAGAAGGGCTGCTGCGCAGCCCAACGGGGATAAATCCCCTCGCCACAATATCCGGTGCGGCACAAAAATGTGCTTATCCAGCCACGACACCGCCCTGCAAAACGGCAGGAACGGACAAATGCTGATCGCATTGGCCGGCTCACTGTATCCGCGCCGGAAACGCCTTGAGCTCAAGCTTCTCCATCACCAACCCAATGAAGGCCGAAACCGCCAGCGGCAACTGTCGCCGGCTCGGATAGAGCACATTCAGGCCGAAGCCGATGCGTTGGTATTGTGGCAGCACACGCACCAGCCTTCCGGCTTCCAGGTCGAGGGCGCTCAGCGCCCCTGGCAACACGGCGATGCCCAGGCCGGCGACGGTCGCCCTGCGCAACGCTTGGGCGGTGTTGGCGTGGAACCGGCAGGCGATCTGCACGTGCTCCTCGATGCCGTCCGGGCCGACGAGTCGCCAGTCGGTCAAGCCACTGGGATGGGCGAAACTCACGCCGTCGTGGTGCGCCAGGTCCTGCAGCGAAACCGGAGCGCCGCGTGCGGCAATGTACGCGGGGCTGGCAACCATGCCGTCGCCGTCGTTCTGGAGCAGTTGACGACCGACATATCCCGAATCCTGCAATGGACCGCCGCGAAAAGCGACATCGATGCGATCGGCAATCAGGTCGACGCGGGCATCGCTGAGCACGAAATCGAGTTGCACCCGAGGATGCGCGGCTAAAAAGTCGGCCACCCATTCCATGGGGAAGAAGTCGAAAAAATCCGCCATCGCCGCGATGCGCACCAGGCCACTCGGCTCTTCGCTGCCCAGCATCAGTTCCTGCCCGGCATCCATCAGGCCATCCACCGCCTCCACGCAGCGCTCATAAAACCCCTGGCCCACATGGGTCAGCGTGAGTTTGCGAGTCGAGCGTTGCAGCAGTCGCGATTTTAACTGCGCCTCCAACTGCTGGACCCGCCGGCTGACGGTGTTGGAAGGCATGCCCAACCGCCTGGCGGCTTCGGCGAAGCTGCCACTGCGGACCACCTGGACAAACAGCGCAATGTCGTTGAGATCGAGCATGGCGGCGGCATTCCTTCGTTTATTGGATGAGTTCAATCCGATTGTATCGACTAATCAATCTATTGGCAGGCACTTATCCTCTCTCGCATCGGGCTCCCAAACGCTCAAGCATCCGAGGCTCACCATGAACAGCATCGTCAAAGCACCGCCACGCGCCATCGTCCACCGTACCTCCGGCAGCAGCCACGGGCCGATCACCCGGCTCATGAGCCCCGGCGACCTGGGCCAGCTCTGCAAGCCGTTCGTGTTTCTCGATCGCTTCGCATTCAACGCCGATGCCATGCAGAGGGGGTTCGGCATGCACCCTCATTCCGGGATCGCCACGCTGACCTACATGATCGAAGGCCAAGTGATCTACGAAGACACCACGGGCCAGTCAGGTACGTTGCCCAGCGGCGGCATGGAGTGGATGCAGGCCGGCAACGGTGTTTGGCACACCGCCCGGCCGGTCGGTGGCTCGCCGATCCAAGGTTTCCAGCTCTGGGTGGCGCTGCCGGCGGCAGAAGAAAATGCCCCGGCCCACAGCCTCTACCTGGCGCCCGCCGAGATCCCTCGGGAAGGTCCGGCGCTGGTACTGCTCGGCCAATACGGCGCAGCTCGCAGCCGCGTCGCCTCCCCAGCGGGCATGAACTACCTCGCCGTGCAGTTACAGGAAAACGAACGCTGGCGCTACACGCCACCGGCCGGGCACACCGTCGCCTGGCTGGCGGTCAACAGCGGCGGCCTCGACGCTGGCGGCAACGTCAATGCCGGAGAAATGGTGATATTCGAAGAGTCCGGCGCAGCCATCGACATCGTTGCCCGAGGCGCGACGTCCTTCGTGCTGGGCTCGGCAGTCAAACATCCCCACGACCTGGTGATGGGCTATTACTCCGTGCACACCAGCCAGGCCGCCCTGGAAAAAGGTGAGAACGAGATCCAGCGCATCGGCGCCCAGTTGCAACTGGAGGGCCGGTTGGCCTGACCGCCCCTCTATCCAACCCCTGCTCATACCTGACCCCTTAGAGGTGAATCATGACTGACATCGGTCTCGATCTTCTGTTGTCCCGTACTCAAGTCGGCAAGCTGTCCCTGAAAAACCGCATGGTCATGGCACCGATGACCCGCAGCCGCGCAGGAGCAGGCGATGCGGCCACGCCCCTGATGGCCGAGTACTACAGCCAACGCGCCAGTGCGGGCCTGATCATCAGCGAAGGCTCCCAGGTGTCGACCCAGGGCAAGGGTTACCTGCGTACGCCAGGGATCTTTACCCGCGAACAAATCGCCGGCTGGAAACAAGTGACCGACGCAGTGCATGCCCAGGGCGGACAGATCTTCCTGCAGCTCTGGCACGTAGGCCGTCTTTCCCATCCGCTGGTGCAGATCAACGGCGCCCTGCCCGTGGCCCCTTCGGCGATCAAGGCCGATGGCGAGATCTACACGCCCGAGGGCCTCAAGCCCTACGAACTGCCACGGGCATTGGAGCTCGATGAAATGCCAGGCGTGGTCGCCGACTTCCGCCAGGCTGCGACCAACGCGAAACTGGCCGGGTTCGACGGCGTGGAGATCCATGGCGCCAATGGCTACCTGATCGACCAGTTCCTGCGCGACGGCACCAACCAACGTACCGATGCCTACGGCGGCTCGATCGAAAACCGCGCGCGTTTGCTCAAGGAAGTCGTCGAATCGGTGATCGAAGTCTTCGGCGCCAGCCGTGTCGGCGTTCGCCTGTCGCCAATCTTCAGCTACTTCTCGATGAGCGACAGCAACCCACAGGCAACTTTTGAATACGTCGCCAGGATGCTCAGCCGTTATGGCCTGGCTTACCTGCACATCGTGGAACTGGGCGAAGGCCCGTTCGACTTCCAGGAACTCAAGCGCCGCTTCGGCGGGCCCTACATTGCCAACGGCGGCTACAGCGCCGAACGCGCAGCCGCTGCCATCAGCCGTGGTGAAGCAGACCTGGTAGCGTTCGGCACGCCGTTTCTGGCGAACCCGGACCTGGTGGAGCGTTTCAAACTGGGTAAGGCCCTGAACACCCCTGACGCAGCGACGTTCTACCAGGGTGACGAGCGGGGTTATACGGATTATCCGACCCTGGCCGACGTCCAGGACCGCTAAGCGCTGGCGCAGACAAAGCCCGCTCCCACAAGGAATCTGTGTCGAACACCCAACCTGGGACCGACACAAAACCAGTGTGGGAGCGGGCTTGCTCGCGAAAGCGGTGGGTCAGTTTGCAGTGATGTTGGCCATGCCGACGTCTTCGCGAGCAAGCCCGCTCCCACAGGATTTTGCGCGGCAGGTGCTGACTGCGGTCCCTGGCGGGTTCAGATGCTCTCAGGCACATCGATCTGCAGCGGCACCACCCGCTTCGGCGCCGGTCCGGGTGGCGAGGCTGTCGCAGCTTCGACCAGCGCATCGACAGCCTGCTCCGCCAGCGCCACGACCGGATGCGACAGCACGGCCTGAACCAGCCCGGTCTTCAACGCGTCACGCGTCAGTGGTGTCAGGTCATGACACACCACGATGGGCAAGCGAAGCTGTTGTTCCTTGAAGCCCCGCAAAGCCCGCAACACCCCCGCTATGCCGCCCCCGGCCACATAAAGCCCGACAAGATCAGGCTCTGCCGTGAGCAAGTCCAACGTGTTGCCGTAAGCGAATTCATCGTCTTCCAGCGTCAGGCGCGAGGCGAGCAGTTCCCATTCGCTGGAGTGATCCGCCAGATAACTGCGAAAGCTCAGCTCACACAACTCCTGGCACTGGAAACGCTGGCTGCTGAGCATGACGGCCGCAGGCCCGGGTTGGCCGGCAAGGCGGCTGACGAACCAGCCCGCCGTGCGCCCGGTCAGGCGATTGTCCAGGCCTGCGTAACCGGTACCGGCGGCGCTGGACAGCTCCGACAGCAGCGCCACCACCGCAACACCGGTCTCGCGCAACTGCGCAACCGCCTCCCGGACCCGGGGATGATCCACCGCCACCACGCCCAGGCCGTCCACTTGATCGCGTAAGGCCAGGATGCGTTGCGCCACGACGACCGGGTCGAGATCGTCCAGATAACCGATGACCACGCGAATCCGTGCTCGTGTGCAGGTCGCGGCGGCGTTCGACAACGCGTGGGCGAGCCCCTGGTAAAAAGGCACGCCGCTTTTCTGCAACAGGAAGCCCAGCCGCAAGGTCGGTCGGTCGTTGAGCACCCGCTGCTCGATAACGCCCTTGGCATGGAACCCCAACCGCGCAGCCGCCGCAGCGATGCGCTGGGCGGTGTCGGCGCGCACGTCGGCACGCAGGTTCAGCACCCGGTCGACGGTGGACAGGCTGACTCCGGCTTCTCGAGCGACATCGGCCATCGTGGGACGCAGTTTACGACGTGGTTTTTCTGACATGTTTTGACACCTCCGCGAGGCATCATGATGGGTTTTGACAGATTAAACCATCACCCCATGGCCCCCTCTGCGGCAACCCAATAGCATCAGGCCAAGCACATAAAAACAAACACAGCCGGAGTGCCCCATGACCATCCACATTTGCACCGCGCCTTGCTGCTGGGGCGTCGACGACGTCAAGAACCCTTTCCTGCCGCCGTGGCGCCGAGTGCTTGGCGAAGCGGCCGAGGCCGGCTATCGCGGCATCGAGCTGGGCCCCTACGGTTACCTGCCGCTCGACGCCGAAACCGTCAGTCCCGTCTTGTCCGAACTTGATCTGCATGTGGTCGCCGGGACGATCTTCGACGACCTCGTCAGCCCCGCCAACCTGCCCGAACTGCTGCGCCAGACCCATGACATCTGCACGCTGCTCAAACAGCTGCCGCCCATGGAACAGCAAACCGGCCAACGTCATGCAGGGCCCTACCTGGTGATCATCGATTGGGGCCACGAGGAGCGCGACTACGCCGCCGGCCACTCGGACCGCGCGCCACGCCTGGACGATGCACGCTGGAACACCATGATGACGCACATCCGCGCCATCGCCGACCTCGCCTGGCACACCTACGGCATCCGCGCCGTTATCCATCCCCACGCTGGCGGCTACATCGAGTTCGCCGATGAGCTGGCGCGCCTGGTGGACGACATTCCCGATGAAGTTGCCGGGCTGTGCCTGGACACCGGGCATCTCTACTACGCCGGCATGGATCCCCTCGCCTCGCTGCGCACCTACGCTCATCGCCTGGACTATCTGCACTTCAAGGACATCGACCCGGTGGTTTTCGACCAGGTGCTGAACGAACACATCCGTTTCTTCGCCGCCTGCGCCCGAGGCGTGATGTGCCCTATCGGGCGCGGTGTCATCGACTACCCAGCGCTGCACAGCCTCGTGCATGAATTGGGTTACCAGGGCTGCATCACCGTCGAACAGGAACGCGACCCGCGCAACGCCGGGACCAGCCTGGACGACGTAGCGGCCAGCCGCGCCTACCTGGCCCGAATCGGTTTCTGATCAGCACAAGGACAAAACCCATGATCAACGGCAGCAAAACCCTTACACGTCCCATCCGCTGGGCCATGGTCGGTGGCGGCGAACACAGCCAGATCGGCTACATCCACCGCTCGGCCGCCCTGCGCGACCGGAATTTCGAATTGGTCGCCGCAGCGCTGGATATCGACCCTGCGCGCGGCCGGACCTTTGGCGAGCAATTGGGCATCGACCCCGCGCGCTGCTATTCGGACTACCTGAGCCTGTTCGAACTGGAAGCGCAACGGGCCGATGGGATCGAGGCAGTGTCGATCGCCACACCCAACGGCACACACTACGCCATCACCCGGGCCGCCCTGGAAGCCGGGCTGCATGTGATCTGCGAAAAGCCACTGTGTTTCACCCTCGAACAGGCTGAGGCGCTGCGAACCCTGGCGCAAACCAAGGGCCGCATCGTCGGCCTGACCTACGGCTACGCCGGGCACCAGTTGGTCGAACAGGCCCGGGCGATGATCGCGGCGGGAGAACTGGGGGACGTGCGTATGGTGCACATGCAGTTCGCCCATGGTTTCCATAGTGCACCGGTCGAGGCGCAGAACCAGGCCACCCAGTGGCGCGTCGACCCGCGCCAGGCCGGTCCCAGCTACGTGCTGGGGGATGTCGGCACCCACCCGTTGTACCTGGCCAAAGTGATGCTGCCCGAGCTCAAGATCAAACGGCTGATGTGCAGCCGGCAAAGCTTCGTCGCCAGCCGCGCCCCGTTGGAGGACAACGCCTACACCTTGATGGAATACGAAGGCGGCGCCATGGGCATGGTCTGGTCCAGCGCGGTGAACGCCGGGTCCATGCACGGGCAGAAGATCCGCGTGATCGGCTCCCGGGCCAGCCTTGAATGGTGGGACGAACGGCCCAACCAACTGAGTTTCGAAATCCAGGGCCAACCAGCGCAGGTCCTGGAGCGCGGCATGGGCTACCTGCACCCCGACGCGCTGCAGGACGACCGCATCGGTGGCGGGCACCCCGAAGGGTTGTTCGAAGCCTGGTCCAATCTCTATCGCCGCTTCGCCTTGGCCATGGATGCGGCCAACCGTGGCGACAGCGAGGCACTGGCCGCCCTGCGCTACCCCGACATCAATGCCGGCGTGGAAGGCGTGCGCTGGGTCGAACGCTGCGTGGAATCAGCCAACCGGGATTCAACCTGGGTCGCCTATTGACCCCCGTGGCGAGGGGATAAATCCCCTCGCCACAGCAAGCTCCCTCGCCACGGTAATGAGCGTTTCCTAAGGAGAACAACAATGAAAATCGCCCTTGACCCCTACATGCACCGCCACCTGAGCCTGCCGGATCTGTGCCGCAAGACCGCCGAGCTTGGCTACGAATACCTGGAACTGTCGCCACGGGAAGACTTCCTGCCCTGGTGGGTACGCCCCCGCGCCCACAAGGAACGCATCGCCGAGTTCAAGAAAGCCCTGCGCGACCATAACCTGCAACTGGCCTCGCTGTTGCCGATGTATCGTTGGGCCAGCCCCCACGAAGACGAACGCCGGGCAGCGGTGAATTACTGGAAGGAAGCCATCCAGGTCGCGGTGGAGATGGGCTGCACGACCATGAATTCGGAGTTCGGTCGCGGGCCTTCACCGGATCGCGGGCACAAAGTCAGCTGCTGCGGTGGCGTGCATAGCCATGAGTCCAGCGAAGCGGCCTGGTGGCGCTCGATGGAGGAACTGGTGCCGATCCTGGAAAACGAGGGCGTCACGCTGAACGTCGAACCGCATCCGGAGGACTGGTGCGAAACCCTGCACCCGGCCCTCGACATGCTCAAGACCATCGGCTCGGACAACGTCAAGTTCCTTTACTGCACGCCGCACACCTTCTACTTCGGCGATGACATGAAGGCCATGATCGCCGAGGCCGGGTCGATGATCGCCCATGTCCACATCGCCGACACCTACAACCACAAGGCCTCCTCCGGCCTGCGCTACATCGTCAACCCACCTGGTGCCAAGGTCACCGTCCACCAGCACATGGACATGCACCAGGGCGAGATCGACTGGGACCTGTTCTTCAGCGAACTGGCCAAGACCGGCTTCGACGGCATCGTCACCGCCTGCGTGTTCGGCTGGGAAGAACGGGCGGATGACTCCGGGCGCTTCATGCGCAAGGAAATCCAGGCCTACGTCGACAAGTACTTCAGGTAGACGGGTTCATTCCAACAACCCGACCAGCCGCGGCTCGATCGCCTGTTCACTCACCTCAAGCAGCGCCAACGTCACCGGTAACTTGAACCGCCGCCGGCCGGCGCTGCCAGGGTTGAGATAAAGCCGCTCGCCACGCCATTCGATCAGCGGTTTATGGGAATGGCCGGTGATCACCAGCCTCACGCCCGGGTCGAGTGCTGCCGGCACATCCGCGAGGTCATGGACCAATAAGACCTGCCACCCCCCCAGGTCGAATTGCAGGCAGTCGGCAAGGTGCCCTGCCCACTCGGCCTCCAGGTCGTTGTTTCCGCGCACCACGTGCAGCTCGCCGATGGCAGCCAGGGCGTCGAGGATTTCCGGGCTGCCGATATCGCCGGCATGAATAATCCGCTCACAGCCTTGCAGCGCGGCAAGCGCTTCGGGGCGCAGCAGGCCGTGGGTATCGGAAATGACGCCAACTTTCATGAAACCTTTCTCCCCAATCGTGTGTCGCCGGTTATACCTGCCTCGCCGCAGCTAGCTAACGTGCTGAAATCGAATAAGATAGGCTTCGCATCAATAGTGCGCAGACCCGTCGTAAAAGGAAATGTTGATGCTCGGACGCAAACGGCCGGAGCCAAAGATCGAAAGCTCTGATGAAGCCTTTTCCCCCCAAGCAGTCCGGGCCGGAGCGGCATTGCGCCTGACCGTGAGCTTCATGCTGGTAGTCATCATCGCCTTCCTGGCCGTCGAAGGCTGGCGGACCTGGCGCGACTACCGCGCCGCTTTTGCGTCTGCCCGGGATTCGGTGACGAACCTGGCACGGGCGACGGCCCAGCACGCCGAAGATACCATTCGACAAGTGGATGTGGTCACCGCTGCCCTCGCCGAACGCGTAGAGGGCGACGGCCTGCAGAACCTGGACGTGCCGCGCATCCATAAGCTATTGGTGCAGCAGGCCGCGATCATGCCGCAACTGCACGGGTTGTTTATCTATGGCCCGGACGGTCAGTGGCTGGTAACGGACAAGGAAAACATTCCGGAGCCGGCGAACAATGCCGACCGCGACTACTTCCAGTATCACCGTACCCACGAAGACCGAAGCGTGCGCATCGGCACAGTGATCAAGAGTCGGTCCACCGACGACCTGATCATCCCTGTCTCCCGGCGCTTGAACAATCCCGACGGCTCGTTCGCCGGTGTGCTGCTCGGAACGGTCAAGGTCAGCTATTTCGTCGATTACTACGGTGACTTCAAGATCGATGACAAAGGGGCGCTGGTCCTGGCGACACGCAGCGGAACGATTCTGGTGCGCCGTCCTTTCGTCGCCTCGGTGATTGGCAAGAGCCTGGTCAATAGCGTGATCTTCAGGAACTACTTGCCCACGTCGAATCAGGGCATCGCGGAGGCCAGGGCCGTCGTCGACGATACCGAGCGGCTGTATGGCTATCGCGCCTTGACCACCTATCCGCTGGTGGTGGAAGCCGGCTTGTCCCGCGAATCGATCATCGCGCCCTGGCGCCGCGACTTGCTCAAGACCGGTCTGGTGCTGATTTTCCTGATCGCGGTACTGGTGGGCTTCGGGCTCATCGTATTGAGCCAACTGCGCTACCGCATGACCATGGAGAAGCAGATTCGCAGCGCCCACCAGGCCATGCGCGACATGGCGCTGACCGACAGCCTGACCGGGCTGGGCAACCGCAGGCGGCTGGACATCGCGTTGGCCGACGAGATTCGCCTGGCCAGGCGCCAGGGCTCTTCCTTGGCGCTGATCATGCTCGACGTCGATTACTTCAAACGTTTCAACGACCGGTACGGCCATGCCGCCGGCGATGATTGCCTGCGGGCGATTGCCGCCGCGATCGGGCAGACCATCAAAAGGCCGGCCGACCTGGCGGTCCGCTATGGCGGTGAAGAGTTCACCGTGTTGCTGCCAAACACCGACAGCGCCGGTGCCGCCAAGGTCGCCCAGCAAATCCTCGAAGCCGTCAGGGCCTTGAACATTGAACACGGCGATCATCCGTTGGGCCTGGTGACTGTCAGCGCGGGCGTCACCACCAGCCAGCCGAGCGGCGAGGACGTCACCCCGGCCATGCTGATCAAGGCTGCCGACGCCTTCTTGTACCTGGCCAAGAACACCGGGCGAAACCACTGGTGCAGCGCCGGCTCGACGCCGGAGTGAGCCCCGCGGGAGCGCCGCGCATCGGTCAGGATCGTGCAAACCCAAGTCCACAGGTGCCGACCAGTCGCCTGGCGGCTACAATGCTCGCTTCGTCCGTGACCAGCCTGATAAAAAATACATGTCCTTGCCCAAACATCATCTGGAATTGCTCAGCCCCGCCCGCGACGTGACCATCGCCCGCGAGGCCATCCTGCATGGCGCCGACGCCGTGTACATCGGTGGCCCGAGTTTCGGCGCGCGTCATAACGCCTGCAACGAGGTGGGCGATATTGCCCGGCTGGTGGAGTTCGCCCATCGCTACCACGCCCGGGTGTTCACCACGATCAACACCATCCTGCACGACAATGAACTGGAGCCGGCCCGCCAGCTGATCCACCAGTTGTACGATGCCGGCGTCGATGCGCTGATCGTCCAGGACCTGGGGGTGATGGAGCTGGATATCCCGCCCATCGAGCTGCACGCCAGCACCCAGACCGACATCCGCACCCTGGCACGGGCCAAGTTCCTCGACCAGGCCGGTTTCTCGCAACTGGTGCTGGCCCGCGAGTTGAACCTGCAGGAAATCCGCGCCATCGCCGACGAAACCGAAGCGGCCATCGAGTTCTTCATCCACGGCGCGCTGTGCGTGGCGTTTTCCGGCCAGTGCAACATCTCCCACGCCCAGAACGGCCGCAGCGCCAACCGTGGCGACTGCTCCCAGGCCTGTCGCCTGCCCTACACCCTCAAGGATGACCAGGGTCGGGTGGTCGCCTACGAAAAACACCTGCTGTCGATGAAGGACAACAACCAGAGCGCCAACATCCGCGCCCTGGTGGAAGCCGGCGTGCGTTCGTTCAAGATCGAAGGACGCTACAAGGACATGGGTTATGTGAAGAACATCACCGCCTATTACCGCCAGCGCCTGGACGACGTTCTCGAGGACCGCCCGGACCTGGCCCGCGCCTCCAGTGGCCGCACCGCACACTTCTTCGTGCCGGATCCGGACAAGACGTTCCATCGCGGCAGCACCGACTATTTCGTCAGCGAACGCAAGATCGACATCGGTGCCTTCGACTCCCCGACCTTTACCGGCGTGCCGGTGGGCGTGGTGGAGAAAGTCGGCAAGCGCGACCTGCAAGTGGTGACCTTCGACCCACTGTCCAACGGCGACGGCCTGAATGTGCTGGTCAAGCGCGAAGTGCTGGGGTTCCGGGCCAACATCGCCGAGCCCAAGGGCGAATTCGAAGAGGACGGCCAGAAACGCTATCGCTACCGCGTCGAGCCCAACGAGATGCCGGCCGGAATGTACCAATTGCGCCCCAACCATCCGCTGAGCCGCAACCTGGACCACAACTGGCAGCAAGCGCTGCTCAAGACTTCCTCCGAGCGCCGTGTGGGCCTGTCCTGGGTGGCGCGCCTGCGCGAAGACCGCCTGGAACTGACCGCCACCAGTGAGGAAGGCGTCAGCGCCAGCGTGGCCCTGGATGGACCGTTCGGCCTGGCCAACAAGCCGGAGCAAGCGCTGGAGCAGTTGCATGACCTGCTCGGGCAATTGGGCACCACTGAGTATCACGCCACCTCGACCAGGCTGGATGCGCCCCAGGTGTACTTCATTCCCAACTCGCAGCTCAAGGCATTGCGTCGTGAAGTCATCGAAGCCTTGACCGCCGCCCGCATCGAGGCCCACCCGCGCGGTGGCCGCAAGGCCGAGACCAGCCCGCCACCGGTGTACCCGGAGTCGCACCTGTCGTTCCTCGCCAACGTCTACAACCAGAAGGCCCGGGATTTCTATCACCGCCACGGCGTCAAGCTGATCGACGCCGCGTTCGAGGCCCATGAAGAGACCGGTGAAGTGCCGGTGATGATCACCAAGCACTGCCTGCGCTTCTCGTTCAACCTTTGCCCCAAGCAGGCCAAGGGCGTCACCGGCGTGCGCACCAAGGTCGCGCCAATGCAACTGATCCACGGTGATGAAGTACTGACGCTGAAGTTCGACTGCAAACCCTGCGAGATGCACGTGGTCGGCAAGATCAAGGGCCACATCCTTGACCTGCCGCTACCGGGCAGCACGGCGCAGCCCGTGGTCGGCTACATCAGCCCTGAAGACCTGCTCAAGACGATCCCCCGCGCACCGCATTGAGCAATGTGGGAGCTTGCTCCCACATTGGACTGAGGGTGTTCACTACACTTATGAACAGATCCCTTGTGGGAGCGAGCCTGCTCGCGATAGCAGTGGTCCAGCTTGTAGAGAAACTGACCGGACCACCGTCATCGCGAGCAGGCTCGCTCCCACAGGTCCAACATTCAACTCAGACCAGATGGGTGCCAGCTCTCCCACACTGTTTTTCATTTCTGCGCCGTTTTTGCCTCACTGTGCGACAGATTCCCCCGCAAGACTCCCCTACCCCGCACTCGCCTGTTAGGTTGTAAATGTTTGTGTCACAAATCAGACACTTAACCCCTACAGCCTGCAAAGGAATGCCCAGCAATGGACTTCTCGCTCAAACACCTGGCCATGGCCACCCTGATGCTGTCCAGCCTCGCATCGATGACCACGCCGGCCTTCGCCAACATCACCGCCCAACAAAGCGCGGCCATCGTCAAAACCTTCTCTGACACCTCAGTCACGGATTTCCGGCAGTTCCTGGCAAGCGTGGCCAAGAGCGACCTGGCCAAGACCGCCAACCTCGGCCCGGCCATCGATGCCTTCGTCGCTAACAAAACCCTTTCGGCGGAACAGCAGAACGAAATCCATCGCCTGCTGGGCCTCTATGCCCGAGTGAAGTACGGCAACGCAGCCACCGAGACGCTGAAGGAACTGGTCGCCATCCCGACCTTTCGCAAGGACGGCGTAGCCCAGCACGAGAACCCGGAGTTCCTCGAGATCGCCGCCAAGATCAAAAACCTGGCCGAGTCTTTCAACCTGAACTTCCGCAACGTCGATAACCGCGTCTATGAGATTTCCCTCGACGGCAGCGGCGACGAAGTCGTGGGCATTCACGCCCATGCCGATGTGGTGCCGGTGACGCCGGAAAACTGGGTGCTCAAGGACGGCACCCGTCTCGATCCGTTCAAGGTCACCCTGGTGGGCGACCGCATGTATGGCCGCGGCACCGAGGATGACAAGAACGGTATCGTCGT
Source organism: Pseudomonas sp. DF11 (assembly GCF_058148565.1). Taxonomy (NCBI): domain Bacteria; kingdom Pseudomonadati; phylum Pseudomonadota; class Gammaproteobacteria; order Pseudomonadales; family Pseudomonadaceae; genus Pseudomonas; species Pseudomonas sp. DF11. The sequence continues at coordinate 359,100 of NZ_JBYVYN010000006.1, read as the reverse complement.
GGCGCTCTACGCCATGAAAATCATCAAGGAAGAGAAACTGCCGCTGGCGCGCAATTTCAAGCTGCTGGTCGACACCACCGAGGAAACCACTGGCGACGCGATCCCCTATTACTTCGAACGCAACCCGACGCCCAGCTACAACCTGGCGCTGGATGGCGGCTACCCCGTGATCATTGCCGAGAAAGGCTACGGTACCGTCATGGCGAACTTCACCCGGCGTGCCGCACAGGGCAAGGGAGCAGAAATTACCGCGCTGACGGGCGGTCTGGCGACCAATCAGATTCCGTCGACCTCCGTTGCCACCTTCGCCAGCGACAAGCCCGCCGAACTGGCCGCCAGCCTGCTCAAAGCCGCGACCGACTATGCCAAGCGTAACGGTGGCAACTTCGAAGTGAGCACCCAGGTCGTCGGCAAGGACGTCAAGCTGACCTTCACCGGCGTTTCCGCGCACTCCTCCGAACCCGAATCCGGCGTCAACCCGGTGGCGAGGATGCTGGACTTCATCAACAGCCTCGACGGCAAGGTCGCACTCAAGCACAACCACATCACCGACGCCGCTCGCTACGCCGCCGACAACTGGGGCCTGGACTACCTGGGTAGCAAACTGGGGATTGGCTTTTCCGATGCCTTCATGGGCCCGCTGACCGCGTCCCTGACCTACGTTGGCATGGATGAAAAAACCTTCAAGCTGGCGGTCAACCTGCGAGTGCCAGTCGGCAAGACCCCCGAGGCCCTCAAGACTGAAATTGCCGACAAGCTGACCGCCTGGAGCAAGAAGTCCCTCGTTGCGGTGGCCTTCGACTGTTCCGTTGACGCGCCGATGTACCGCAACCCCGAGGGTGAATGGGTCAAGGCCCTGTTGGCCGTCGCCACTGAGAATCTCGGCATGGAACACAAATACGGCACCTCCGCTGGCGCCACATCGGTCCACGACTTGCCCAACGGCGTGCAGTTCGGCCTGGCCATGCCCGACGTCAAGTACACCGGCCACAACGACAACGAGTTCAAGACGGTCGAGCAGTTCCTGTTGGACTTGCAGATCGTGACTGAGATGATGGGACGGATCGGGCAGTTGCCGAAGCTCTGATCGGCCCAGCACGGGACCGTTGTCAAGGTCTGTTGGTTTTCATTGTGGCGAGGGGATTTATCCCCGTTGGGCTGCGCAGCAGCCCCAGGATGTTGCGGTCGCTGCGCAACCGAACGGGAAAGTCCCCTCGCCACAGCTTTATTTCATTCCTTCAGGTGGGTTGCGCTTGGGTCAATGACCTTGGCGGTAATGTCCACCAGCTCCAGCCCCCAATCCCCATGCAGGTACCAGTCTTCCCCGATCATCTCGGCCGGGTGCATCGTGCGATCGGCACCGTTGCCACAGGCCAAGGCACTGGTCGGACAGTAACGATCACAGCCCCAGCAAATGCGCTCGGGATGCTTGGGACTGATGGGAAAGGGCTTTGCCATGACGACCCCTTGTGACCGATGGGTGTACCCGCACCCTAGCGCGTCGGGGCCCTGCCTCCCTTGATCCCGATCAAGAACAGCCGCACGACAGCGAACCGACGTTCGCCGATCAAAAATTCGCGCTGAAAATTGACAAGAATCATTATTATTCGCAGCAAAGCTTCCTAGACTCGGCCATCTCTAACGTCGTCCAGGAAGTCACCATGCGTACCCTTGCTCCGCTGTCTCTCGCCCTGCTGTTTCTCGCACCGCTGGCCCAGGCCAAGGAATACCCCATCGGCGAACCGCAAATGTGCCCGGGGCTGGAGGTCGGTGCGGTGTATCTGCAGCCGATTGAAATGGCACCGGCCGGGATGATGCGGGCCACGGCCGATTCCGACGTCCACCTGGAAGCCGACATCCGCGCCACGGCGGACAACAAGCAGGGCTTCCAGGAAGGCAGTTTCGTGCCCTATCTCAATGTGTCGTTCCAACTGAAGAAACAAGGCAACGACACCGAGCTCAAGGGTGACTTCCACGCCATGGTCGCCAACGACGGGCCGCACTATGGCGACAATGTCAAACTGCTCGGCCCTGGCAAATATCAACTGACCTTCACCGTCCTGCCACCTGGCGGCCACGGCTCCCTCGGTCGTCATACCGACAAGGAAACCGGCGTGGCACCCTGGTTCGACCGCTGCGAACTGCATTACGAATTCGTCTACGCCGGGATCGGTAAAAAAGGCGGGTACTGAGCATGGGCCGCTCCTTCTGCCCCCGGCACATCGCGGCTCATCGACGCCTGGCCTGGTTGACGCTGGCCGGCTTGATGCTGCCCTCGATCGCCCATGCCGAACTGCCGACCTACGAGTTGAGCATCCGCGACGGGCATTTCACGCCGCCGCAACTGGAAGTGCCAGCCGGGCAACGCTTCAAGATCGTGCTGAAGAACGTCGGCCAGGGCCCGGCGGAGTTCGAAAGCACGCCATTGCGCGTAGAGAAAGTGCTCTCGCCCGGCGTCACCACCTTCGTGGTGATCCACCCGTTGCGCCCGGGGCACTATCCGTTTTTCGATGAATTCAATCCGCAACTGCCCGAGGGCGGGATTCTCGCCCGGTAATCGGCCAGCAAGAGGCATTTGCATGACTCAATCGATGTTTATTGTCTGGCGCGAAAGCGTCGAGGCGTTGTTGGTGATCGGGATTCTCCAGGCCTGGGTCAGCCGGCAGCAACAAGCCAGCCAACTGCTGCGCTACGTATGGGCCGGCGCGGCGATGGGCTTGCTGCTTTCCGGCGTGCTGGCCGGGCTGATCCTGCTGGCCGGCGAAGCCATGAGCGGTACCGCCAATGAATGGTTCCAGGCGGCCTTGGCCCTGGTCGCCAGCCTGCTGATCGTGCAGATGGTAGGCTGGATGCACCGGAACGCGCGGACGCTCAAGCATGACCTGACGCGCCACGCCGACCAGCGCCTGAGCCGCCAGGGCGGCCTCGGGCTGTTGCTGCTGGCGTTACTCGCCGTGAGCCGCGAAGGCAGTGAAACCGTGGTTTTCCTGTACGGTGCCGGCGCGCGCCTGCAAGGGCCGCAACTGGGCCTGTTCGCCGTCGGTGCGCTGGCCGGGCTGGTACTGTCGTTGCTGACCGTCTCCTTGTTGCACAGCAGTCGCCGGTTCATCTCATGGCCGCGGTTCTTTGCCGTCAGCGAAGCGATCCTGCTGCTGTTGGGCGCGGCGTTGCTGGTCAGCGGTATCGAGCGGGTCGGCGGGCAACTGCTCGCGATGGATTGGCCCGAGGCGGTGTATCGCGGCATTGGCGACGCATTGTGGGACAGCAGCGCGATACTCGACGACGGTCATGGTTTCGGCGGGTTCCTGGCGGACTTCACCGGGTATCGGGCCAGCCCGAGCGCGATGACACTGCTGGTGTGGCTGGGCTATTGGGGCTTCGTCGCGGGCTGGCTGCGCCCACGCAAGGCGGAAAACCTGCCATGCCCGACCTGAACCCCTGGCTCCAGCGCCTGGGCGACGGCATGCGGCGCCACGGTGCAACCATTCGTGCCGTGCAATGGGCGGTGGTGCTGTTCTACGCGGTGCTGCTGGTGGTGCCGGCCCTGTCGGCGCTGCCCAGCAGCCAGGCGCGTCTGTTCGACAACCTCACGCTGCTGGCGCAGTTTCTGTTCTGGGGCCTATGGTGGCCGTTCGTGCTGCTGTCGATCGTGCTGTTCGGTCGCCTCTGGTGTGGCGTGCTGTGCCCGGAAGGCGCCCTGAGCGAATGGGCCAGCCACTACGGCAAGGGCCTCGGGGTGCCGCGCGGGTTGCGCTGGGCCGGCTGGCCGACCCTGGCGTTCTGCCTGACCACGGTCTACGGCCAGTTGATCAGCGTGTACGACTATGCCCAGGCGGCGCTGCTGATCCTGGGGGGCTCGACCGTCGCCGCAGTGATCGTCGGCCTGTTATTCGCCCGGGGCAAGCGGGTGTGGTGCCGTTACCTGTGCCCGGTCAGTGGTGTCTTTTCCCTGCTGGCTCGCTTGGCGCCGGTGCACTTCCAGGTGGACGAACAACGCTGGCTGGAGAACCCGCCGCCGCGTCGCCCTCCTCCCAATTGCGCACCGCTGCTGGACATCCGTCGCCTGCGCGGCGCCGCCGATTGCCACGCCTGTGGTCGCTGCAGCGGCCAGCGCGACGCGGTGCGGCTGATTGCCCGCTCCAGCAGCGAGGAAATCCTTCATTCGACGGCTAACACGCTTTCAGCCTGGGATGCTCGCTTGCTGCTGTTCGGTGTGATCGGCCTGGCCATGGGCGCCTTCCAGTGGACCGTCAGCCCTTGGTTCATTGACTTCAAGCAGAGCCTGGCCCAGTGGCTGGTCAGTCACGATTGGCTGTGGGCACTCCAGGACAACGCACCTTGGTGGCTGCTGACGCACTATCCGCAGCTCAATGACAGCTTCAGTTGGCTCGATGGTTTTTGCATTGTTGCGTACCTGGGCACGAGTGCGCTGCTGATAGGCACTTCGCTGATGCTGCTGATGCGTCTGGCGGCGCGACTCACGGGTGACAGCGCACAATATTGGCCCTTGGCCATCACCCTGACGCCCCTCGGCGGTGCAGGGTTGTTCCTCGGCTTGTCGGCCACCACGGTCAAGCTGCTGCGTTATGAAGGGCTGCTGCTGGAATGGGTACAGCCGGCTCGGGTTGGGTTGCTGGTGCTGGCGACCGCATGGAGCCTGTGGCTGGGCTGCAAACGCCTGGAGCAGATGACTGCATCACCGATTCAACGACTGCCAGCCATGGCCTGCCTGGTCCTGGCCAGCGGCTTGGTGGGCTATGGCTGGTGGTTGCAGTTCTGGGGTTGGTGATCGCCGCTCCAACACCTGGATTCAAAAAAAAACCTGTGGGAGCGAGCCTGCTCGCGATGACGTCGGCACATCCAACATCCCTGCAAGCTGACCCTCCGCCATCGCGAGCAGGCTCGCTCCCACATTGGATTTGTGTTGCCCACAACATTCAGACACAACACAAAACCCTGTGGGAACGGGCTTGCTCGCTCCCACAGGGGATTTGCGGTGAGGTCGATTGCCGTGAAGCCTGGCAGTGACTCGCCTACACCTTGAACCGCGCCACCGTCTCATGCAGCGAACCGGCCATCTGCGCCAAGTCCTGGCCAGCCGTATCGGTGTGGCGGGCGCCCAGCATGACCTGCTCGGACAGGTTGCGAATACCCATCAGGTTACGATCCACCTCTCGCGCCACCAGGGCCTGCTGTTCGGTGGCACTGGCGATCATCAGGTTGCGCTCGTTGATCTGCGAGATCGAGCGGGCGATTTCGTCCAGGGCATCGCCGGAACGCTGGGCGACTTGCAGCGTGACCTGCACCAGCTCGCTGTTGCTTTGCATGGAGCTCACCGCGTGCCCGCTGTCCAGGCGGATGTTGCCGATCATGCCCTCGATTTCCCGAGTCGAATCCTGGGTCCGATGAGCCAACGCGCGGACTTCATCGGCCACCACCGCAAAGCCACGCCCGGCATCGCCGGCACGGGCCGCTTCGATGGCGGCGTTCAGGGCCAGAAGATTGGTCTGCTCGGCGATGCTGCGGATCACATCCAGCACCGAACTGATGTCCTGGACCCGTCCGGCCAGTTGCTGGATTCGCCCGGAACTGTCCGTGACACCTTCGGCCAGCGCGGTAATGGAAACGACCGTTTCCTGGACCTGTTCACGACCGCGCTGGGCAGTTTGCTCGGATACTCGCGAAGCTTCACTGGTGCTCACGGCATTGCGCGCCACTTCATCCACCGCCGCGGTCATCTGGTTCACGGCCGCGGCAGCCTGTTCGATTTCCTGGCCTTGCAACTGCAAGGTGCTGCTGGTCTGGCTGCTCACGGCGCTCAGCTCCTCGGAGGAACTGGCCACTCGATCCACCGAGGCCGCGATATGCCGGACCATGCTGTTGAGACTCTGCTGCATGTCGTGCATGTTGCTCATCACGCTGTCATTGGCGCCGACACCCACGGGTACGCGGATCGTCAGGTCACCCTGGGCGATATGGCTGAGCACCCGCGCCGCGTCATCGGGCTCACCGCCCAGGGGACGGGTCACGCTGCGGGTCACCAGGATCGCGACAGTACTCACCAGGGCCAGGCAAGCCAGCACCATCGCCAGCATGTTGCGTCGCGCATCGTTGTAGCGCGCCTGTGCCTGGTGCTCACGCTCGACGAAGAGCTTGCCCTGCATCGCCATGATCCCTTCGAGACTCTTGTACACCTCGCGCTCCGCCGGGATCACTCCTTGCTTGAGCTGCGTCATCGCCTCCTCCGTCGCGCCCTGGCGGATCAACGCCTGCACCTGGACGAACGCCGCCACATAGGCCTCGCGACGTTTCTTCAGTTCGGCATACGCGGCCTTGCCTTCGGGCTGATCGAACAGCGGCTCCAGCGTGGCGAAGGCCTGGGTAATCCGTTGCCGGGTGGCGTCGATGGATTGCTGGACCTGCGCATTGTTCTTGTCGATCAGCAAGTCCCGGGTATTCCTGGCGTTATCGCGCACGCCCGTGGCGATCACCATGATCGGATCGATCTTCGGCCAATCCTGCCTGACGACCTGCTCGGCCTGGTCGCGCAACATCGCCAGGTCGCTCAAGGCGTAGAACGTCAAGGCGATCAAGGCCAGCGGTGCGATGGCGAAACCGAGCACGATACGTCGGGCGGTGGTGAGTCTGGTCATGTCAAATGCTCCCTGTTCAACTACCTGCCGGCTGGCAGCGCATTTGAAAACCTTGAAAAAAGAAGGGCCCGGTCATCCCGGGCCGCTGTCGGTCGCTCATTCCCGCGCTCGGTCAACTGCGTAACACGAACGAAGGAAACATCTCACGCAGCGCGGCCCACAGTTCAGGCTGCAAGCGGTGTGCCGAGACGCTGGAAAGATGCGGATCGAGCATCCGCGCGGTACGTACCAGCTGCACGGCAAACCGTGTGACGCCCCGTTCGCTCAAGCGCCGGGCGAGGGTCAACAGGCGCTCGGGGTCGAACAGGTGCCAGTGCACGGTGGTGCGGCATTCATAATCCACACCGCTGGCCAGCAGATGGTCGAGGCTGCGCCAGTTCGCGGCGCCGCTGCCTTCGACCCGGGTCACGTCCAGGGCATCTTCGGGCAAGGCCTTGATGTCGAACCCCACCCAATCGGCTTGCCCGACCACTTTGGCGAAGGCCGCCGGCTTGATGCCGGCGCTGTGCAGGCCGATGCGAAAGCCCATCTGCCGCACTTCCTCCATGGCCGGCGCCAGGCCGTCCTGCAAGGTCGGCTCGCCACCGCTGAACACCACGGCGTCGAGCAGATCCTGACGGCGTTGCAGGAACGCCAGCACCCGGCACCAATCCACCTCCTCGCTGCCGCGCGGCGGGATCAGTTGCGGGTTATGGCAGTAACGACAACGCCAGGCACAGCCCTGGCAAAACAGGACGCACGCCAGTTGGCCCGGATAATCGAGGGTGGTCAGGGGCACCATGCCCCCGACCCGTAGCACTCGACTCATGGACGTCCGGCCGCGCGTTCGGTGAAGTGCACCCGCTCGCGGTGCTCGGATTGCTTGCCCGGGTTGAAGGCCGCCACCGGGCGGTGATAACCCATCACTCGGGTCCAGACTTCGCAACGTTGGCGCTGTGCCTGCGGAAGAGATTGTGATGCGCTCATGGATGAAGCTCCTTGCGGTCGATGGATCGGGTCAGTGAACGCTGCCCTGGCGCTGTTGTTGCAGCAGCAAGGCCTCGTCGCATTTGGGGCAAAACTCGTGTTCGCCGGCCAGGTAGCCGTGCACCGGGCAGATGGAAAAGGTCGGCGTGATGGTCAGGTACGGCAGGCGGAAGCGCCCCAGGGCCTTGCGCACCAATTGCTTGCAGGCCTGCGTGGAGGAAATCTGCTCGGCCATGTACAGGTGCAACACGGTGCCGCCGGTGTATTTGCATTGCAGTTCGTCCTGCAGCTCCAGGGCTTCGAACGGATCCTCGGTGAAGCCCACCGGCAGTTGCGATGAGTTGGTGTAGTACGGTGCGAGCGGGCTGCCGGCCTGCAGGATATCCGGGTAGCGCTTGAGGTCTTCCTTGGCGAAACGGTAAGTGGTTCCTTCGGCGGGCGTGGCTTCCAGGTTGTAGAGGTGGCCGGTTTCTTCCTGGAAACGCAGCAGCGTGGCCCGTACGTGATCCAGCAGCTTCAGGGCGAATTCCCGGCCTTGTTCGGTGTGCAGGCCTTGCTGGTCATCGGTGAAATTGCGCAGCATTTCGTGCAGGCCATTCACACCGATGGTGGAGAAGTGATTGCGCAACGTGCCCAGGTAACGCTTGGTGTAGGGGTACAAACCGGCATCCATGTGATGCTGGATAACCTTGCGCTTGACCTCCAGGCTCTCTTTCGCCAATTCCATCAGGGCATCGATGCGTTGCAGCAATGCGCTGGTATTGCCTTTGTACAGGTAGCCCAGACGGGCACAGTTGATCGTCACCACGCCCAGGGAACCGGTCTGTTCCGCCGAGCCGAACAGGCCGCCGCCGCGCTTGAGCAGCTCGCGCACGTCCAGTTGCAAGCGGCAGCACATCGAGCGCACCTGGTTGGGTTGCATGTCCGAGTTGAGGAAGTTCTGGAAATACGGCAGGCCGTAGCGGGCGGTCATTTCGAACAGGCGGTCGGCGTTCTCGCTGTCCCAGGGGAAGTCATGGGTGATGTTGTAGGTCGGGATCGGGAAAGTGAACACCCGGCCTTTCGCATCGCCGGCCTGCATCACTTCGATGTAGGCGCGGTTGATCAGCTCCATTTCCGCTTGCAAGTCACCGTAGGCGAACGGCATTTCTTCGCCGCCAATCACCGGGATCTGTTCGCGCAGGTCCTGTGGGCAGACCCAGTCGAACGTGAGGTTGGTGAACGGGGTTTGCGTGCCCCAGCGCGACGGCACGTTGAGGTTGTAGATGAACTCCTGCAGCGATTGACGGACCTCGTCGTAGCTGAGTTGGTCCTTGCGCACATAGGGCGCCAGGTAGGTGTCGAATGAGCTGAACGCCTGGGCGCCGGCCCATTCGTTTTGCAGGGTGCCGAGGAAATTCACCATCTGCCCCAGGGCACTGCTCAGATGCTTGGGCGGCCCGGCCTCGACCCGCCCTGGCACGCCGTTGAGGCCTTCGTGCAACAGGGTGCGCAAGGACCAGCCGGCACAGTAGCCGGCGAGCATGTCCAGGTCGTGGATATGCAGGTCAGCCTCGCGATGCGCCTCACCGATGGCTTGGCTATAAACTTCGTCGAGCCAGTAGTTGGCGGTGACCTTGCCCGATACGTTGAGGATCAGCCCGCCGAGGGAATAGCCCTGGTTGGCGTTGGCCTGAACGCGCCAGTCTTCGCGATCCAGGTATTCGTTCATCGACGTGGCGACTTCCACCAACGTACGGCGATCCCGACGCAGGCGTCCGTGTTGCTCGCGATAGACGATGTAGGCCCGCATGGAGAGAAAGTAACCGGCGTCCATCAGCACTCGCTCGACCCGGTCCTGGATCTGCTCGACGTTCAACCGCGCCTGCCCTTCCAACCGCGCCAACACCGCCTTGAGCAACCCCTCGGCTTCGGCTTCGGCGTACTCGCCCGTGGCCTTGCCCGCAGCGATCAGCGCCTGGCGGATCTTGTCCGCGTCAAAGGCAACCACACTGCCATCGCGCTTATGCAAGCGGTTACATCCTACTGTGATCAACGTGCTCTGCATTTTGGCTCCAGACACTACATATAGGCTTTTTTAATTCTATAGACACAACATGCAGTGGAGAGTACGGCCAAAAGCCTGGGTTGCAATTGATCGATGTCAAGAATCGAGGGTGGGTCCGCAGAAAGTGCTGCCGCCCCTGCTGCCGCCATCGCGAGCAGGCTCGCTCCCACAGGGGATTTTCGGGGTACTCAGAAATTGCAGTCGCCTGAAAACCAATGTGGGAGCGAGCCTGCTCGCGATGGCGGCGGTACATTCACAGTTGCGGCGAGGCTCAGCCCCCACTCATGTTCATGAACCGCACGATCTGCACTTCCCCACCCGGATTGAAGTCATGGCGCAGTGGCTTGCCGCGCAGCGCCTGCTGCACCGCCTGGATCACCGGTTGGTCTTCCAGCGGATAACGCCGCAGCAAGCCGCGCAGGTCGAGGGAATCCTCTTGTCCCAGGCACAACAGCAAGCGCCCTTCGACAGTCATGCGGACACGGTTGCAACTGGCACAGAAGTTATGGGTGTTGGGTGAAATGAACCCGATCCGAGTATCCGGATGACGCTCCAGGCGCACATAGCGCGCCGGTCCGCCACTGCTCTCGGCGCTATCGAGCAGGCGATGATGCCGGGCAATCTCGGCCCGGACCTCATCGCTGGAACAGAACGACTCGCCCCGGGAACGCCCGACCTCTCCCAAGGGCATTTCCTCGATGAAGCTGATGTCGATGCGTTGATCGATGGCGTACTGCACCAGCGCCGGGACTTCATCGAAGTTGCGCCCTTTCATCACCACGCAGTTGAGTTTGATCCGTTCGAACCCGGCCACCTTCGCCGCTTCAATGCCAGCCAGCACCTGGTCCAGGTTGCCGTTGCGGGTGATCGCCCGAAAGCGTTCACCGTCCAGGCTGTCGAGGCTGATGTTCATGCGCTTGACCCCAGCCTCGACCAGCGGCTGGGCCAATCGCCCCAGCTGCGAGCCGTTGCTGGTCATCACCAGTTCCCGCAGGCCGGGCAATGCCGCAATGTCGCGACACAGCCCGACGATGCCTGGACGGATCAGCGGCTCGCCACCGGTCAGGCGGATTTTCTTCACCCCCAGGCCGACGAACAGCCGCGCCAGGCGCTGCAACTCCTCCAGGGTCAACACTTGCTGACGCGGCAGGAAGGTCATGTTTTTCGCCATGCAATACACACAACGAAAATCACAACGATCGGTCACCGACATCCGCAAATAATCGATCTGGCGCCCAAAACCGTCCTGCAACACCGCGTTCATGAAGATCTCCCGATTGAGCCAGTGCTCACTGCACCAGCGGCGAGTCGGCACCCTGAAGGTGAATGCCGCGAATATCCGCCGCACCGATCAGGGTTTGCAGATACTGCACCAGCGCCTTTTGCCAAACGCCCTGCTGCAACTGGGTACGAATCGCCGTCGCCACCGCCTCATAGGGCAACGGCTGGCCATCGATGCGCTGGTCGATGCTGATCACGTGCCAGCCGTAGCGACTTTCCAGCGGTTTGCTGGCCAGGCCCGCCGGCAGGGTGAACAACTGCCGCTCCAGCTCAGGCACGGTCTGGCCCTTGCTGATCTGCCCCAGCGAGCCACCCTGCTCCTTGGACGGACAGGCCGAATACTTCAGCGCCAGCTCGGCGAAACTGCCGGGGAACTGGTCCAGTCGTTCCAGCAGCAGCTCGGCCTGTACATGAGCCAGGCTGCGCGCCTCGGCATCGTCCGGGGCACATTCGAGCAGGATGTGCCGCACCGCCAGCAGCGGTGCGTTGTGAAAACGCGCCCGGTTGCTTTCGTAATAACGCAGGCAGGTGGCCTCGTCGCACTGCGGCACCTGCACCTCACGTTCGAGCAACAACCGCGTGGCTGCCTCTTCTTCGTTTTCACCGGCACCGACCTGCAACGCCAGGCCCAGTTCGGCGATACGTTGCTGGAGCAATTCGCGAATCACCAGGGCCCGAGCGGCCTGGTAGACCGCATCCTCGCGACTGTCAGCCGGGTGATATTGCAGCTCCTGGGCCATCGCCTGCGGGGTGATCGAGACCCCATTGACGCTGATGATCGGCCACTCCTGCTCACTGCTGGCAATCAACTGCGGCGCTTCATCCTCCGCCACCGGCCCAACCTGGGCCGGCTCGAACTGCACCGTCCCCGCCGGTTCGGTATCGACAACCGGCGCGATCACCGCTGCCGCTTTTGCCGAGGAACCGCAACCACCACTACCGCCGCCACCACCGCCACATCCGCATCCACTCGCCATGATCTTCTCCTCAAAACTTCTGCCGAACGATTTGATAACGACGTCCCAGGTACCAGACCGGCGCGCTGACGATATGGACCAGACGGGTGAACGGGAACAACACGAACAGGGTCAGGCCCAGCACCACATGGAGCTTGTAGATCAGGCTCACCGGTGCGATCGAGGTAGCGGCTTCAACCGGACGCAACAGCACAGTGTTCTGGGCCCAGTCGGCCAGCATCACCATCACCGAGCCATCCATATGGGCGGTGGACGCGACGATGGTCATCAGCCCCAGCACCAGTTGCACCAGCAACACCACCAGCACGAGGATGTCCGAAGTGTTGGACGTGGCACGTACCCGTGGGTCAGTCAGGCGACGGTTGAGCAGCATCACCAGGCCGATCAGGCCCAGCACGCCGAAGAAACCGCCGGAGACCATCGCCAGCAACTGCTTGTTCTCGGTGCTCAGCACATGGTGGTAGATCGCCGCCGGAGTCAGCAGGCCGACGAAATGCCCGGCCAGCACGAACAGCACGCCGATGTGGAACAGGTTGCTGGCGACGCGCATGCCGCGCTTGTTGAGCATCTGGCTCGAACCTGCCTTCCAGGTGTACTGGGACAGGTCGAACCGCGCCCAGCTACCGATCAGGCAAATCGCCAGGGCGATATAGGGGTAGACCCCGAACAACAACAGATCCCATTTAGACATTGCCCACCTCCCCGGCTGGCGCTGCGGCCAGCCCTTCATGCTGAAAATCCACCCAGTGCAGCGGTACCGCACTTTCGTCCCGCGCCTTGCCCGGCGCGCTTGGCATCGAGCTGCAACGGTCTTGCTGCTCGGCCTTCATGAAATCCACTGCCTCTTCTTCCCAGACCCTGTCCAGGGCTTCGAGGGAGTCGTCCCGTGGCTCGGCCTTGACCTGCTCACGCAGTTCGGCGACCGCGCCCTGGGGTTCGGCCCCGGAGATCTGCAACAAGGCCCGGAAGCAACTGGCGTAGGCGCTTTCACGCTCTTCCAGGCGCGCCGCGAGCAAGGCCAGCAGGTGCGCTACATCGGCCAGGCCCTCGCGGGCCTCGATGTCTTCGCGGGTGGAGAGATACTCCAGGTACAGCGGGATGTAGTCCGGCAGCTCCTTGACGCCGATGGCGAAACCGGCTTCCTCGTACTGGGCCATCATGTCGACCATGGCCTGGCCGCGGTCGCGGGACTCGCCGTGCACGTGTTCGAACAACAGCAGCGAGAGCGAACGGCCGCGGCCGAACAGCGCACCGTAGTGCTCCTGGCCGTCCATCAGGTCCTTGCCGCAGATCACCTCCAGCAATTCGAACAACCCGGCGCGCTGGTTGGGGCTGATTTCCCGTGCCTGAAGAATCGCTTGTTCCAGCTCATCCCGACCGGCCACCAGGGTCTCGGTCGGGTAATCGAGCAGCAACGAAATCACCTTGAGAATGCGCATGCTCATTCCTCCCACAACTGCACGGTTTTGATCACGTCGCGGCGGTTGGCCTTCTTGCCACCGAACATGTTGGTGTCGGAGCTGCCGCTGCAACCGCTGCCAAAGCTGAAACCGCAGCCGGAGCGCTCGGCGAACGCGTCGCTCATGGCGTCTTCGCGGTGAGCGCTTGGCACGACGAAACGGTCTTCGTAGTTGGCGATGGCCAGGTAGCGGTACATCTCTTCCACCTGGTTCACGCTCAAGCCAACGTCGGCCAGCACTTGCAGGTCCTGCACGCCGTCGACCTGCTCGGAACGCTTGTAGGCACGCATCGCCAGCAGACGCTTGAGGGCATGCTTGACCGGTTTCTCATCACCGGCGGTAAGCATGTTCGCCAGGTAACGCAGCGGAATGCGCAGGCTGTCGACATCCGGGATCACCCCGTTCATGCCCACGGTGCCAGCCGCGGCGGCGTTCTGGATCGGCGACAGTGGCGGCACGTACCAGACCATTGGCAAGGTGCGGTATTCCGGGTGCAGCGGCAGTGCGAGTTTCCAGTCAACGGCCATTTTGTAGACCGGCGAGCGTTGCGCCGAATCGATCACCGACTGCGGTACACCATCGGCCAGGGCCTGGCGAATCACCGCCGGGTCGTTCGGATCGAGGAAGATCTCCAGTTGTTTTTCGTACAAGTCCTGCTCATTGGCAGTGCTGGCCACTTCGCTGATGCGATCGGCGTCATACAGCAGCACGCCGAGGTAACGGATGCGGCCAACGCAGGTTTCAGCGCAGACGGTCGGCATACCCGCTTCGATGCGCGGGTAGCAGAAGATGCATTTTTCCGACTTGCCGCTCTTCCAGTTGAAGTAGATCTTCTTGTACGGGCAGCCGCTGATGCACATGCGCCAGCCGCGGCATTTCTCCTGGTCGATCAGGACAATACCGTCCTCCTCGCGCTTGTAGATCGCACCGCTTGGGCACGAGGCCGCGCACGCCGGGTTCAGGCAGTGCTCGCACAGGCGCGGCAGGTACATCATGAAGGTGTTTTCGTACTCGCCGTAGATGTCCGCCTGGATCTTGTCGAAGTTCTTGTCCTTGCGCCGCTTGGCGAATTCGGTGCCGAGGATTTCCTCCCAGTTCGGGCCCCACTCGATCTTCTCCATGCGTTTGCCGGACACCACCGAACGCGGCCGTGCAACGGGCTGGTGCTCGCCCAGCGGTGCGGTATGCAGGTGCTGGTAGTCGAAGTCGAACGGTTCGTAGTAGTCGTCCAGGCTCGGCAGGTCCGGGTTGGCGAAGATGTTCGCCAGCACGCGGAACTTGCCGCCGATGCGCGGGTTGATCGAACCGTCCGCGTTACGGACCCAGCCGCCCTTCCACTTGTCCTGGTTTTCCCACTCCTTGGGATAGCCGATGCCGGGCTTGGATTCGACGTTGTTGAACCAGGCGTATTCCATGCCTTCGCGACTGGTCCAGACGTTCTTGCAGGTAATCGAGCAAGTGTGGCAGCCGATGCATTTGTCCAGGTTCAGGACCATGCCGATTTGTGAGCGAATCTTCATCTCAGTTCTCCTCGATATCAGTCGGCAGTGGACGCGGCAGATCATCGCCACTGGAACCGTCGAGCCAATCGACCTTGGCCATCTTGCGTACCACGACGAATTCGTCGCGGTTGCAACCGACCGTGCCGTAATAGTTGAAGCCGTACGCCTGTTGGGCGTAGCCGCCAATCATGTGAGTGGGCTTGAGCACCACGCGGGTCACCGAGTTGTGGTGGCCGCCACGGGTCTTGGTGGTTTCCGAACCCGGCACGTTCACGATCCGTTCCTGGGCGTGGTACATCATCACCATGCCTTCCTTGACCCGCTGGCTGACCACCGCACGGGCGGTCAGCGCGCCGTTGGCGTTGAAGCATTCGATCCAGTCGTTGTCCTCGATGCCGGCGCGCTTGGCGTCGATTTCCGAGAGCCAGACAATCGGGCCGCCACGGCTGAGGGTGAGCATCAGCAGGTTGTCGGTGTAGGTACTGTGGATGCCCCACTTCTGGTGCGGAGTGATCCAGTTCAGGACGATCTCGGTCTGGCCATTGCTGCGCTTGCCTTTCACGCCAGCGATGGTGCGGGTGTTGACTGGCGGCCGATAACTCATCAGCTGCTCGCCGAACGCCTGCATCCACGGGTGATCCTGGTAGAACTGCTGGCGACCGGTGATGGTCCGCCATGGGATCGATTCATGGACGTTGGTGTAGCCGGCGTTGTAGCTCACGTGGTCGTCTTCCAGGCCGGACCAGGTCGGGCTGGAAATGATCTTGCGTGGCTGGGCCTGGATGTCACGGAAGCGAATCGCCTCGTGCTCCTTGGACACCGCCAGGTGGCTGTGGTCGATACCGGTGAATTCCGACAGCGCCGCCCAGGCTTTCACCGCGACGTGGCCGTTGGTTTCCGGGGCCAGGGACAGGATGACTTCGGCAGCGTCGATGGCGCTGTCGATTTTTGGCCGCCCTTGGCTGATGCCCGCCTCGACTTCCTTGTGGTTCAGTTCGCCGAGGAATTTCACTTCGGCCTCGGTGTTCCAGTTGATGCCCTTGCCGCCGTTGCCGAGTTTTTCCAGCATCGGGCCCAGGGAAGTGAACTGCTTGTAGATGTTCGGGTAGTCGCGCTCGACCACTTGCAGGTTCGGTGCGTTCTTGCCCGGTACCGGCGCCACACCGGCGCTTTTCCAGTCAGTGCCGCCAAACGGCTGGGCCAGTTCGCCGACGCTGTCGTGCATCAACGGCACGGTAACCAAGTCTTTTTCCACGCCCAGGTGGCCGACCGACATGGCGGAAAACGCCTTGGCGATGCCCTTGTAGATTTCCCAGTCCGAACGCGATTCCCAGGCCGGATCGATAGCCGCCGACAGAGGGTGAATGAACGGGTGCATGTCCGAGGTGTTCATGTCGTCTTTTTCGTACCAGGTGGCGGTCGGCAAGACGATGTCGGAATACACGCAGGTCGAGGACATGCGGAAGTCCAGGGTGGTCACCAGGTCGAGCTTGCCAATGGCGCCCTCATCGACCCATTCGGCTTCGGTAGGCTTGCAGTCGCCGACCTGGCCGATGTCTTCGTTCATCACGCCGTTCTTGGTGCCCAGCAGGTACTTGAGCATGTACTCGTGGCCCTTGCCCGAGGAGCCCAGCAGGTTGGAACGCCAGATGAACATGTTGCGCGGGAAGTTCACCGGGCTGTCCGGTTGCTCGCAGGCAAAGCGCAGGGAACCGTCCTGCAGCGACTTGACCACATAGTCCTTGGGCGCAAGGCCCGCGGCGGCGGCATCACGGCAGATGTGCAGCGGGTTGGTGTTGAGCTGCGGTGCGCTCGGCAACCAGCCGGCCCGTTCGGCGCGGATGTTGTAGTCCAGGGCGTGCTCAGGGAACTGCGACTTGTCGGCCAGGGGCGAGAGCACATCGTGCATGCTCATCTTCTCGTGGCGCCATTGCGAACTGTGGCCATAGAAGAAGCTGGTGCCGTTCATCTGCCGCGACGGACGGTTCCAGTCCAGGCCGAAGGCCAGGGGCAGCCAGCCGCATTGCGGACGGAGTTTTTCCTGGCCGACATAGTGGGCCCAGCCGCCGCCGGTCTGGCCGACGCAACCGCAGAGCATGAGCATGTTGATCAGCCCGCGGTAGTTCATGTCCATGTGGTACCAGTGGTTCATCGCCGCACCGACGATGATCATCGAGCGTCCACGGGTCTTGTCGGCGTTGTCGGCGAACTCACGGGCGATCTGGATCGCCTTCTCGCGGCTCACGCCGGTGATCTGCTCCTGCCAGGCCGGGGTGCCGGGCACCGAGGCGTCGTTATAGTCCTTGGCAACGTTGGCGCCGCCCAGGCCACGGTCGATGGCCAGGTTGGCCGCCGACAGGTCGAATACGGTGGCGACTTTCGCCACGCTGCCATCGGCCAGCACCACGCTGTGCACCGGCACCCGACGGAACTGCACCGCTTCACCGGCCACATGCTGGAAGTGCTCCTGGGCTTCACCGGCGAAGTATGGGAACGCCACCTCGGCGACGTCGCCGCCGATCAGGCTCAGCTTGAGGTCGATCTCACGCCCTTCGCCGCCTTCACGGGGCAGGATGTTCCACTTGCCCTTCTCACCCCAGCGATAGCCGATGGAGCCTTGGGGCGAAACCAGTTCGCCGGCGGCATCCAGGGCGATGGTTTTCCATTCCGGGTTGTTTTCCTGGCCGAGGTTGTCGGTCAGGTCGCTGGCCCGCAGGAAACGGTCCGGCTGGTAACCGGCGCCCGGCGCTGCGCCGAGCATCGGCTTGAGCATCACCAGCACCGGCAGGTCGGTGTAGCGCTTGGCGTATTCGGTGAAATAGGCGCTCGGCTTGTCCAGGTGGAATTCTTTGAAGATCACATGGTTGAAGGCCTGGGCCAGGGCGGCGTCGGTGCCCTGCTTGGGGTTGAGCCACAGGTCGGTGAGCTTGGCGACTTCCGAATAGTCCGGGGTGATCGCCACGGTCTTGGTGCCCTTGTAGCGCACCTCGGTGAAGAAGTGGGCGTCAGGGGTACGGGTTTGCGGAACGTTCGAGCCCCAGGCAATGATGTAGTTGGAGTTGTACCAGTCGGCCGATTCCGGCACGTCGGTCTGCTCACCCCAGACCATCGGCGAGGCCGGCGGCAAGTCGCAGTACCAGTCATAGAAGCTCAGGCACACGCCACCGATCAGCGACAGGTAACGCGAGCCGGCGGCATAGCTGACCATCGACATGGCCGGGATCGGCGAGAAGCCCACCACCCGGTCCGGACCGTGCTCCTTGATGGTATAGACGTTGGCCGCAGCGATGATCTCGTTGACTTCTTCCCAGTTGGAACGGATGAAACCGCCCATGCCACGCTTGCTCTTGTACGAGTCGGCCTTGGCTTTGTTCTCGACGATGCTGGCCCAGGCCTCAACAGGCGCCAGGGTCTGCCGGGCTTCACGCCACAGCTTGAGCAATGGCTTGCGGATCTTCGGGTACTTGAGCCGGTTGGCACTGTAGATGTACCAGCTGTAGCTGGCGCCGCGAGGGCAGCCACGTGGCTCGTGGTTGGGCAGGTCGTTACGGGTGCGCGGGTAGTCGGTCTGCTGGGTTTCCCAGGTGATCAGGCCGTTCTTGACGTAGATCTTCCACGAGCACGAACCGGTGCAGTTCACCCCATGGGTGGAACGCACGATCTTGTCGTACTGCCAGCGGGAGCGGTAGACGTTCTCCCAGTCCCGGGACTCCTTGCGGGTCTCGCCGTGACCATCGGAAAACTCGCCTTGCTTGCGGTTGAAAAACCGCAGTTGATCCAATAAATGACTCACAGTGTGTTCCTCTCAGGCTTGCTCCGCGGGGTCTGCGCCCCGCCCACGCAGGTTTAGGTTCGGCTTAGCAAGGTGTTGCGGCGCCCTTGCGGGCATACCACCACCAAGTCACCACGATGCAGCTCAGGTAGAAGCCGACGAACATGTAGAAGGCCATCTCCGGGCCGCCCGTCAGGGCCATCGAAGAGCCGAATGATTTAGGAATGAAGAACGCACCGAAGGCACCCATGGCCGAGCTGAAACCCAGCACCGCGGCCGACTCCTTGCCGGCGTTCTTGATCGCTTGCTCGCGCACCTCGGGCTTTTTCCCCAGGGCGGCTTTTTCATGCAGGGTGCGGAAGATCACCGGGATCATGCGGAAGGTCGAACCGTTGCCCACGCCCGTGGTGATGAACAGCAACATGAACATGCCCAGGAAGCCGTAGAAATTGCCGCCCTGGCCGCCTTGAGGCAGGAAGTGCAGGACCCCGAACACCATCGCGATCATCAGGACGAAGTTCCACAAAGTGACTTTCGCGCCGCCGAGCTTGTCCGCCAGCCAACCGCCCAACGGCCGTACCAGCGCACCCACCAGTGGCCCGAGGAAGGCGAATTTCAAGGCAATGACGTCCGGGAACGAGGTCTTGATCAGCAGTGGAAAGGCGGCGGAGAAGCCGATGAACGAACCGAAGGTTGCCAGGTACAACCAGCACATCAGCCAGTTGTGCTTGCGCTTGAAGATCACCGCCTGCTCGCTGAACGAAGCACGGGCGCTGGACAAATCGTTCATGCCGAACCACGCGATCAGGGTCACGGCGAGGATGAACGGCACCCAGATGAAACCGGCGTTCTGCAGCCACAGCGAGCTGCCGTCAGCCAACACCTGCGGCTGGCCGCCCATGAAGCCGAACACACCGAAGGAAATCACCAGCGGTACACAGAACTGCATCACCGACACGCCCAGGTTACCCAGCCCGGCGTTCAGGCCCAGGGCCGTACCCTGCTGGGACTTGGGATAGAAGAAGCTGATGTTGGACATGCTCGAGGCGAAGTTGCCGCCACCAAAACCGCAGAGCAGCGCGATCAGCACGAACACGCTGTAGGGCGTGGCCGGATCCTGCACGGCGAAGCCCATCCACAGTGCAGGTGCCAACAGCGACGCGGTGCTCAGGGCAGTCCAGCGCCGGCCGCCGAAAATCGGCACCATGAACGAATAGAAGATGCGCAAGGTCGCACCCGACAGCCCCGGCAATGCCGCCAACCAGAACAACTGGTCGGTGCTGAAGCTGAAGCCGATGGCGTTCAGGCGCACGATCACCGTGCTCCAGACCATCCACACCGCGAAGGCCAACAGCAGCGCCGGGATGGAAATCCACAGGTTGCGCCGGGCGGTCTGTTTGCCGCTGCGGCCCCAGAATGCGGGGTCTTCCGGGCGCCAGTCATGAATGACCGGGCCTTTTTCAGGCGTTTGCAGAACGGACATGTTCTTCTCCTTGGGCAATGCTGGAAAACGGGGATTGGCTGGCCGGCGACTGTTTACCCAGCAGCGGGCGCTTGCGCATTTCGCTGAAGTACATCCAGGTCAGGGAGACCCAGACCACGCCGTACATCAACATGAAGCAGGACGAGCGCACGCCGGTGAGGTCCACCAGGGCGCCGAACATGATCGGCAGCACGAACCCACCCAGGCCGCCGGCCAGGCCGACGATGCCGGACACTGCGCCCATGTTTTTCGGGTAGTCGTTGGCGATGTACTTGAACACCGAGGCCTTGCC
Source organism: Pseudomonas sp. DF11 (assembly GCF_058148565.1). Taxonomy (NCBI): domain Bacteria; kingdom Pseudomonadati; phylum Pseudomonadota; class Gammaproteobacteria; order Pseudomonadales; family Pseudomonadaceae; genus Pseudomonas; species Pseudomonas sp. DF11. The sequence goes on along the minus strand of NZ_JBYVYN010000006.1, from coordinate 338,667 downwards.
GAACGCGAAGGCGATACCCATCACGAACAGCAGTACGGTGAACACCGTGGCGTTGAGGCCGATGTGAAAATCGACGATGCCGTTGACGGTCATCACTTGCAGTTGAGTCTGGGGATAGGACAGCAGGAACAGGCAGATCCAGCTGACCCACAACACCCACCAGGTCACGCTCTGGGCGCCCCAGCGGTCGGACATCCAGCCACCGACGGCTCGCAGCACACCACCGGGCAGGGAGAAACATGCCGCCAGCAACGCTGCGCTTTGCAGGCTGAAGCCGTATTCCTGCACGTAGTATTTGGTCATCCACAGGGCCAGGGCCACGTAGCCGCCGAACACGATCGAGTAGTACTGGCAGTAGCGCCACACAGCCGGCTCTTTCAGGGTTTTCAATTGCTCGCGCAACGTGGCGCCACCGGTGCCGCTGTGTTCCTTTTTCTCGCTGGTGAGGAACCAGAACAACAGCGCGGTGATGAACAGGATCGCGCTGAACACTTTTGGCACCAGGTGCCAGGAGCCGAAGGCGATCAACGCCGGGGCGAGGAACTTGGTCACCGCCGCCCCCGCATTGCCGGCACCGAAGACGCCCATGGCAAACCCCTGGTTCTGCTTGTCGAACCACTTGGCGACGTAGGCGATACCCACCGAGAACGAACCACCGGCCAGGCCGACGAACAGGCCCAGCACCAGGAACTGCCAGAAGGCCGTGGCGAGGGTAATCAGGTACAGCGGCAACACGCAGGCCAGCATCAGCAGGAAGAACACGATCCGTCCGCCAAAGCGGTCGGTCAAAATCCCCAGGGGTAGACGCACCAGCGAACCGGTCAGTACCGGCGTGGCGGCCAGCAGGCCAAACTGGGTTTCATTGAGGGCCAGCAGCTCCTTGATCGGAACGCCTAGCACAGCAAACATCATCCAGACCATGAAGCACACGGTGAAGGCCAGGGTACTCATCCCTAGTACCAGCCCTTGTTGCACTTGCGCTCGCATCACGATGCACTCCGTCAGTTCGATGAGCGCAGCCTAGTGATACGAACCCCGCAAAAACTTGACTTGGGTCAACGTGCCCCGGGGCGGTACAGGCCTATGCTTACCCCATCTACCTCCAAGGAGGTAGATCCCGATATTGATACAACCCTTTATTTATCAATATCTTGAACAAGTCTGCCGAGGCTTTTATGGAAATGGAGCGGCCGACAACTCTTTAGAGGTAGTGCGCCCGGGATCGGCTGCTACACCCCAGGTCCAGGGCGCCTCCTATGCTCGGTTCACAGTTTTGCCTCGCAGGCCCGCGTCGATGATGCGCTGGCTGCGCAGTTCCCTGCCCGCTCGCGCCGGGCTGGCGGTGATCCTGATCGCCATCCTCGCCCTGGCCAGTTCCTTGAGCGCCGGGTTGATCGCCTGGTTCAGCCAGGGCGACGCTGCCGCCATCAACACCGCCGGCTCCGTGCGCATGGAGACCTACCATCTGAGCTGGAAACTGGCGGCGGGGGCCAACGACGACATCCCGGCGATCATCGTCAGCCTGCAACAACGTCTCGACAGCCCGGCCCTGCGCGCCGTGCTGGAAGACGGGCCGACAACCTCCCTGCGCCAGAGCTACCAGAACCTTGTGCAACGCTGGAACCAGACCTTGCGCCCGGCCATCGAGCGCGGCGATTCGGCGTTTTTCCAAAGCAGCGCCAGCTCCTTCGTTGAGCAGTTGGACCAGTTCGTGACCCTGCTGCAACGCCAGAGCGAACACAAACAAGGCTGGCAACAGACGATCCAGGGCATGGCGCTGTTCAGCACCATGATCATCCTGCTGATCGGCCTGTATGAATTGCAGTACGGCGTGGTCACCCCCTTGCAGGAGTTGGTGGACGCCACCCAGCGCTTTCGCCGTGGCGAGTTCCAGGTGCGGGTCAATCACCAGTCCGAAGATGAACTGGGCCAGTTGGCGACCAGTTTCAACACCATGGCCGAGACCATCGAACAATCCCACCGCACCCTGGAAAACCAGGTCCAGCAAAAGACCCTGAACCTGCAACACGCCAACGCCGCCCTGGAGCTGCTGTACCAGAGCAGTCGCAGCCTGGCGACGCGACAGGCCAATGCCGAAGGGCTGGACGAGTTGATCCGACGCTTCCAGCAGCGCCTACCGGGCCTGCGCCTGACGCTGTGCCTGCAAGGGCAATTGCAGGCCCCGGCCAGGCATCTGCTGTCCCTGCATGGCGCCGACAGCCGCCAGGTCTGCGCCAGCAGCGATTGCGCCAGTTGCCATAAGCACAACGCTGCGCGCCCGCAGGCCTTCAGCATCAGTAACCAAGGCAATGAACTGGGTGAGCTCAAGGCGCATTTTGTCGACGGCCACACGGCGCAGCCCTGGGAAACCGCACTGATCCAAGCCTTGGCCAACCTGATCGGCACGTCGCTGTCCCTCAAGCGCCAGCGCGAACAGGATCATCGCCTGCTGCTGCTCGACGAACGCACGATCATCGCCCGCGAGCTCCACGATTCCCTGGCCCAGGCCCTGTCGTACATGAAGCTGCAAGTCAGCCGCATGCAGACCCTGATGCGTCGAGGCGAGCCGGTGCAGACCCTGGAAACCGTCACCGGTGAGCTGCGCGAAGGGCTGAACAATGCCTACCGCCAATTGCGCGAATTGCTGACCACCTTCCGCTTGCAGATCCACGACGACGGCCTGGTGGAGGAGCTCAAGGACACCGCCGAAGAATTCTCCAACCGTGGGGATTTCAAGGTGCACCTGTTCGTCGACAGCCTGGCTTTCGAGCTCTCGGCCAGCGAGCAGATCCACATTCTGCAGATCACCCGTGAAGCCCTGTCCAACTGCCTGCGCCATGCCCATGCCGAGAACGCCTGGCTCGAACTGCGCCAGGAAGGCGAGACGGTGCGGCTGTCAATCGAAGACGATGGCCGAGGCTTCAGTGGCGAAGTGGACCAGCGCGAACATCATGGCCTGAACATCATGAACGAACGGGCCCGCAGCCTGCGTGGCCAATTGCAGATTCTCTCCCGAACACCCCAGGGCACCCGTATCCAGGTGCATTTCCAACCGGAATTCCTGGGCCAACCCACCGAAGGCCTCGCAACATGAACGCCCCTCTGCGTCACACCCTGCTATTGGTCGACGATCACCCGATGATGCGTCGCGGGATCCGCCAGATGCTTGAGCTTGAAGACGACTTGCAGATCGTCGGCGAAGCCAACCACGGCGAAGAAGCCCTGGCCCTGATCGAGCCGCTCAAGCCCGACCTGGTGTTGCTGGACAACAACATGCCGCAGATGAACGGTATCGAGACCCTGCGTCGGCTGCGCGCCATGCATTACACCGGCAAGGTGCTGCTGTTCACCGTGTCCGATGCCGAGGACGACATCCGCGACGCCCTGCGCCTGGACGCCAACGGTTACCTGCTCAAGGACATGGAGCCCGAGTTGCTGATCCAGTACATCCGCGATGCCCTCAACGGCGCCCTGGTGATCAGCCCCGGCCTGACCCGCGTCATGGCCCAGGCCCTGCGCTCCCCGCCGCGCCAGGCCGATGTGGAGCTGACCGAGCGCGAACGCCAGGTGCTCAAGACCATCGCTGGCGGCTACAGCAACAAGGTCATCGGGCACAAGCTTGGGATCACTGAAGGCACGGTCAAGGTCCATGTGAAGAACCTGCTGCACAAGCTCGGCTTGCGTTCACGGGTCGAAGCGGCGGTGTGGGCGATGGAGCATCTGCGCGGGGCGGGCTAGCCCAGCCAACACATCCCCCTCCCTGTGGGAGCACAGCTTGCTCGCGAAGGCGGCGGCACATCCAACATCCCGGCAAGCTGATCCACCGCTTTCGCGAGCAAGCCCGCTCCCACAGGAGATTGGCAGTGAATACAAGATCCGGGAACACCCGAAAAAACTGTGGGAGCACAGCTTGCTCGCGATGGCGGCGGCACATTCACCCCCCCGGCAAGCTGCCCCACCGCTATCGCGAGCAAGCTTTGCTCCAACAAGGTTTGTGTCTTGAGCGGGGCTCATCCCTCTTCCGAGGTAGGCCTGCCGAGGCATAGGCCAGCGGCGTCTTGGGCCCTACCATGAGGGTACGCGGAGGTACGCCATGCTGACTCACCCTTCCATCGTTTTACTGTTGCGTCGTCACCACCTGTTCAGCCAATTGCCGGAGCGGATTTTCGAGGACGTGTGCAACCTCGCCGTCCTCAAGCGCCTGCCCTGCAACAGCACGCTCATGCATCAGGGCGACCCGGCCAAGCGGTTTTTCCTGCTGGTCAGTGGACAGATCAAGTTGTATCGGGTGACCGGCGAGGGCCAGGAAAACCTGGTGGAGATCATCCAGCCCGGCCAGACCTTCGCCGAGGCCCTGTTGTTCAGCCAGGCCCGTTGCTACCCGGTCAGCGCGTCGGCAATCAAGGACAGCGTGCTAGTGAGTGTCGAAGGCAACCATTACCGGAACGCCCTGGAGGACCAACCGAAGGTCTGCCTGGCGATCCTGGCGAGCATGAGCATCCATCTGCACCAACGCCTCAAGGATATCGACAACCTGACCCTGGCCAGTGCCAGTCGGCGGGTGATCAATTTCCTGTTGCAGGAGCGCGATCCGCGGGATGGTCAGGTGGTGTTGCAGGTGTCCAAGCGCCTGGTGGCTTCCAAGCTGGGGATCCAGCCGGAGACGTTTTCGCGGATTCTTCATCGGTTGGTGGATGGCGGCATGATCGCCATGGAGCGACGTAACATTCGCATCCTGGCCGAGGATGAGCTGGAGGCTTACCAGCAATAGTGGGCCCAGACCCAGTTCCCTTGTGGCGAGGGGATTTATCCCCGCTGGACTGCGAAGCAGTCCCAAGGCGATGTATCAGGCACATTGAATGGGGCCGCTTCGCGACCCAGCGGGGATAAATCCCCTCGCCACAAGAGCCAATGCAATCTGCCCTAACTTGCCGCCAGCCCCTTGCCCGCCCGCTCCAGATTGCGCCATAGCCACGGCGGCAAGACCTCCGGGTCGAGGCTGTCGATCAAGTTCTTCAACGCCAACCCCAGTTCGGTATCCCCCTCGATGACCAAGCGGCGACGGAAAAACAACGTGTCCGGATCCTCCTGACGACTGGCCAGCAACAGGAACTCACGCCAGTTGCCGCTGATGGTGACCTGGGCCTCGGCCCGCTCGGCGATGCGCAATCCATCCCGTGCCAGGGTCAGGTACCAACACAGCTTCAAGTCGGGCACCCGCAGGCACAACCAGCGCCCACGCAGCACATCGAATCCGCCATCGCGCACTGGCTCGGCCAGGCAACGGTTGAGCGCCTGTTGCAACGCCAGTCGCTGCACCACGAACGGCACCTTGCTCACCAGCGGCAACATGCGGTCGGCACCTTTGAGCACCCACTTCTTCGGACTCAACACAGGCCCGCCTCCTCTACCTTCAACATGCCGGCATGACCGTGCCAGTAACCGTTGCAACCGTCCACGAACAGTGGCGGCGCCTCGCCCTGGCGCACCTTGTCGAACGCCGTGACCACCTCGGCCATGCCCTGGGCGCGCGGGCTCAGGCGAAGCACGTCGGCACCGCAGGCCATCAGCGCGTTGTAATCGGCCAGCAGGTTCGTCACCTCGCCGGACATTGTCTGGATGCCGTTGAGGGTGAACAACTGCTGACCTTCCTGACTGCTCAACGCCAGCCCGTCGGGGTAGTTGATGCAACAGAACTGGCAGTCGTCCTTGGGCCGGTTTTCGGCCCGGGCGGTAAAGCAGCGCGCCGAGTACGCCAAGGGCAGATGGCCGTAGGCGAAGATCTCTACTTCGGGCACCTCGCGGTCCATGTCCCGCACCTGCTCCAGCACGTCGCCGATCAGCGCCGCCGAGCACTCCACGGGCGGCACCCAGCGGATCATGCCGCTGTCTTGCAATTGCGCCAGGGCGTGGCCGTTGTACAGGTTCAGCGCCGGGCCTGCGACAAAGGGCAGCTTGCGCTCGGCCATGAATTGCACCGCGCCCATGTCGTTGGCTTCCACCAGCAATTGGCCGTTGTCACACAGGCGGCGCAGCGAAGAAAGCTCCGAGGCCGCTTCGATCAGCGTCAGGCTCGATAACACAATCTGTGCCTGGCTGCAGGTTTGCAGCTCGCGCCCCAGGCCCAGCCATTGATCCAGGGAGAACGCCCGGCGTTTCGAACACACGGTTTCCCCCAGGTAAATCACGTCCAGCGGCAATGCCGACATCTCGGCATAGAAATTCCCCAGTTGCGCTTTGTCCCAATAAAACAGGACCGGTCCCAGGCTGAGTTTCATCTGGTCTCCCCTCATTGCCATGATCGATGGTAGGCACCCAGGGTGGTCTGGCTGCCTTCGGACAAACCCGCCAGCACCTGGCGCCATTCTTCCTGCACCCGGAACCGTTGCGGCGCGACCTGGTGGGCATCCAGCGCGGCGCGCCAGACCCGGGTCACTTGCTCAACGTAGGCCGGGCTGCGTTGGCGCCCCTCGATCTTCACTGCTTCGACACCGATGGCCGCCAGTTCCGGCAGCAGGTCGAGGGTATCGAGGCTGGTGGGTTCTTCCAGCGCATGGAAGCGCTTGCCGCCTACCAGGAAGCGGCCTTTGCACAAGGTCGGATAACCGGCCGGTTCTTCGGGGGTATAGCGGTCGATCAGCACCTCGCTCAGGCGTGCGCTGAGGCCTTGGGCGTCCTCGCTCCAGCGCACTGCCTTGGCCGGCGAACAGACGCCACAGAGGTTCGGCGACTCGCCGGTGATGTAGGAAGACAAGTGACAACGGCCCTCGGCCATGATGCACAAGCTGCCGAAACCAAAGACCTCGATCGGCACCGGACTGGCCGCCGCCACCTGCCGCACCTGGGCCAGGGACAGTACCCGTGGCAGCACGGCGCGGCGGATGTCATAGCGCTCGGCGTAAAAAGCCAGGGCCGCCGCGTGGGTCGCCGAGCCTTGGACCGACAGGTGCAGCGCCAGTTGTGGATGGCGCTGGCGGGCGTAACCGAGCACGCCGGGATCGGCAGCGATCAAGGCGTCCACGCCAAAATCGGCGGCGCGGTCCACCGCCCGTTGCCAGCGCTCCCAACCCTTGGGTTGCGGGTAGGTGTTGACCGCCACGTACAGTTTGCGTTGGTGTTGACGGATGTGCGCGACAGCGGCGTCGAACTGCTTGTCGTCCATGTTCAGCCCGGCGAAATGCCGGGCATTGGTGTCATCGCGAAAGCCGACATAGACGGCATCGGCGCCTTGGCGCACCGCCGCTTTGAGGGCAGGCAGATTCCCTGCCGGGCAAACCAGTTGCATGGGGCATCCTCGTGAGAAAACTAAGGGCGCCGCCAGTCTAGCCAGCCCTTCGCCGGCCACCTTGACGGCAATCAATTGCCATCAATGCATCAGGCTCGCGAACGGCAGATACATCACTTGGTCGTGCTTGTGCACTTGCGCCTGACACTCCACCACGGCCAAGCCATCGGCCCAGCACGCAGCCGCCAACATGGCCGAACTCTGCTGGGGATGCAGCTCGACACACAGCGAGCCATCGGCGCTCGACGTCAATTTCGCCCGCAGGTACTGCCGTCGTCGGTTGGGCTTCAACCAGTCGAACCCGGCCGGCAACTGCAACGCCGTGGGCAACACCTCATCCATGCCCTGGGCCCGGAACAGGAACGGCCGCACGACGATCAACGCGGTAATCAGCGCCGCCGAAGGGTTGCCCGGCAGCCCGATCCAGGGTTTGCCGGCCACCTCGCCAAAGGCCAGGGGTTTGCCCGGCTGGATCGCCAGACGCCACAGGTCAACGCTACCCAGCGCTTCGATGGCTTGCTTGAGATGATCTTCCTCACCCACCGACACACCGCCGGAGGTCAGCAGCAAGTCGCATTCGGTTGCCGCCAGGCTCAAGGCCTGGCGGCTGGCAAGCAGCTTGTCAGGCATGACGCCGTAGTCATGCACCTCCAGTCCCCAGCCGCGCAGCAGCGCCATGAGACTGTGGCGATTGCTGTTGTAGATCTGTCCTGGCGCCAGCGTTTGGCCGGGTTCGCGCAGTTCATCGCCACTGCTGAGCAGGCCCACCTGCAAGGGGCGATAGACCTCCACCCGGGCAATCCCGACACCGGCCAACAACCCCAGTTCCTGGGCGCGCAAGCGTTTCCCGGCCTGGAGCAAACGGTCCCCGCGCCGCATTTCCTCGCCTTCCTTGCGCACATGCTCTGCGCCATTGACCGGTGGCAACCAGACTCGCTCACCTTCCACCCGGCAATTTTCCTGGGGCACCACCGTGTCAGCCCCCGGCGGCAGCGGCGCGCCGGTAAAAATCCGCACCACCTGCCCGGCCTGTAATGGTTGACCCGGTGCCTCCCCGGCGGCAATGCGCCCGGCCAGGGTCAGATAACCGCCAGCGGCCGGCAAGTCGGCGGCCCGCAGGGCATAACCGTCCATGGCACTGTTGTCCCACGGCGGCAGGTTCATGGGACAGCGAACATCGGTCGCCAGCACGCGGCCCAAGGCCTGGTCCAGCGCCACCCGCTGCACCGGAGGCGGCAGCGGCGCCTGATCCAGCAAGTAGCGGATGGCTTCATCCACCGGCATCAGCGCGCCGCTGTCACAGGCGCTGCCACACCCGCCGCTGCTCATGAACGTGCCTCGCAAGGTTCCAGGGCAATACCTGGCTGCGGCTTGAGGTGGGGCGTGAAATTGCACGGGCCGGTGCGGCTGTCCAATTGCCCGACCAGGATCTGCTCCCAACCGGTCCGACAAGCCCTCGGCGAACCCGGCAAGCAGCACACCAGCACACCGTTGCTCATGCCCGCCAATGCCCGCGATTGCAGGGTGGACATGCCGATCTCGGCCAGCGACACCTGGCGGAACAGCTCGCCGAAACCGTCGACCTGTTTGTCCAGCAACGGCGCCACCGCTTGGGGCGTGTTGTCGCGCGAGGTGAAACCGGTGCCGCCGGTCATCAACACCACCTGCACCTTGGGGTCGGCGATCCACTGTGAGACCTGTGCACGGATCTGGTAGATATCGTCCTTCACCAGCCCGCGATCGACCAGTACGTGGCCGGCCGTTTGCAGCAAATCCGCAAGGGTCTGGCCGGAGGTGTCGGTGTCGAAACTGCGGGTATCGCTGATGGTGAGTACGGCGATGTTCAGTGGTTGAAAGAGGCGTTGCGTCAGATGGGCCATGATCAGCCGTCCTGTCAGAAAAAAGATGGCCCAGCCTGAACCGCAATCGTTGCCGGGCCTATTCCTCCTTGGAGGTACCTCCCTCGGCGTCAAGGCGCCAGACGCGTGCGCTGCCAGGCGCCGTCTTGCAGGCGATAGTCGAGACGATCATGCAAACGGTCGGCACGGCCCTGCCAGAACTCCAGTCGTTCCGGTCGCAGGCAATAGCCACCCCAATGCGCCGGACGCGGCACCGGTTGCCCGGCGAAGCATTGTTCGGTCTGCGCGAGCAAGGTTTCCAGCGCGGCCCGGTCTGCCAATGGTTGGCTTTGTGGCGACGCCCAGGCGCCGAGGCGACTGGCCACGGAGCGTGACTCGAAATAAGCATCCGACAACGCCGGATCGAGCTTGCTGACCGGCCCTTCGATGCGCACTTGCCGCTCCAGCCCCGGCCAGAAAAACGTCATGGCCGCCCAGGGATAGGCGGCCAGGTCCTGGCCCTTGCCGCTGTCGTAGTTACCGAAAAACGAGAAGCCTTCGCTACTGAAGCCCTTGAGCAACAAGATCCGGCAATGAGGCCGGCCCTGCTCGTCCACCGTCGCCAGGGCCATGCTGTTGGCTTCCACCGACGGGCTTTCGGTGTCGCGGGCCTGTTGCATCCACAATCCGAACAGAACCATCGGGTCGTCCGGTGCCTGGGCTTCATCCAGGCCATCGAGGGTGTACTGGCGGCGCATTTTGGCCAGGGAAAGGGGCATGACAGTGATCTCCACGCTGGATTTGCTCCAGTGTGGGTTCTGCGGCGGTGGCGGGCCTTGATCGTTGTCAATGGCAACTCTTGTAGTGAATGGGAGACCACCTTCGCGAGCAGGCTCGCTCCCACAGGGGGACTTGTGAACACCGCAGATCAACTGTGGGAGCGAGCCTGCTCGCGATGAAGGCGACTCGGTATGACAGATCCCCCCTACTTAAGCCCCAACCGCCGCGCCAGCTTATGCAGGTTGCTCGGGTCGACCTCCAACAGCCGCGCCGCCCCCGCCCAGTTCTGCCCGCAGCGCTCCAAGGCCCTGAGGATTGCCTGTCGCTGGCAACTATCGACGGCCTCGCTCAGGGGTTGCACGGGCGCCTCCAAGGCTTGCAGGGCCTGTTCCGGCATTGCTTGCGTCGTGCCGGCACTGGCATCGATATCGAGGTCCAGCACCTGCGGTTCCAAGGTCATGATCAAGCTGCGACTGGCGCCGTGGCTCAGTTGCTTCAACGCCGCGCGACTGATCACGTGTTCCAGCTCCCGCACGTTCCCCGGCCAGGAGTACGCCAGCAGTGCCTGTTCGGCCGCCGGCGACAGGCGCAAGCCGCGCAAACCCAGTCGCGTGCGATTCAGTTCGAGAAAGTGCCCGGCCAACATCAACACGTCGTGACCGCGCTCGCGCAGCGGCGGGATCGGCACCGGGTAGACCGAAAGCCGATGGTACAGATCGGCGCGAAACAGCCCGTCGCGAATGCTGTCGGGCAGATGCCGATTGGTGGCGGCGATGATCCGCACATCGACGTGCAGCGGCTTGTCCGCTCCCAGGCGCTGGATCTCGCCGTTCTGCAAGGTGCGCAGCAATTTGGCCTGCACGCTCAACGGCAATTCGCCGACCTCATCGAGAAACAACGTACCGCCATTGGCCGCGTCGAAACGCCCGGCGCGGTCGGTAGTCGCCCCGGAGAACGCGCCTTTGACGTGGCCGAACAACTCGCTTTCGGCCAGGGACTCGGGCAACGCTGCGCAATTGACCTGGACCAGCGGCTTGTGACCGCGCCGGGACAGGCGATGCAGGCGGCGGGCGAACAACTCCTTGCCCACGCCGGTCTCCCCCAGCAGCAGCACCGGCAGTTCGGAGTCGGCCAGCACATCCAACTCATTGAGCAATTGCTGCAAGCCCTCGCTGCGCCCGAGGATCTCACCCTCCTCCGCTGGCAAGCGCAGGTCGCTCTGGTCGCTGCGCGAGGCTCGCAGGCTACGGTTTTCCTGTTCCAGCCGAGTGACCCGCACCGCCGCCTCGATCTGCAACGTACAGCGCTTGAGTTCCTCCCGGGCGCGGCTGTCGAAGGTGCCGGCGTGCAACGCATCCAGGGTGATCGCGCCCCAGAGCCGGCCTTCCACGTACAGGCTCACGCCCATGCAATCGTGCACCGGCAGCGGTTCGCCGACGTGGTTGTCGAGCAAGCCGTCATAAGGATCCGGCAAACGGCTGTCCGGCTCGAACCAGGTCGGTTCGCGCGAAGCCATGATCGCCGCCAGGCGCGGGTGCTGGGCGATCACGAAGCGACGGCCCAGCGCCTCGTGGACCAGCCCTACGGTGGCCACGGGCCTGAGGCTGTCATCGTCCAGACGCAACAGGCCCACGGCGCCACTGTTGAAGTATTCGCGCAGGGTCTGCACCAGGCGCTGCAAGCGCACGGCATTGGGCAGCTCGACGATCAGGTCGGCGGCCAGGCTTTCACGCAGCATGGTAGTGATGACCCTCCAGGGTTCATTTGACCCTTCGCAGTCAGGGTGACAATCACCCTGGAGAAAATTTAGTGCTTCATTTTCAGTCAGTTACATCTGGCACGCGGGCTGCAAAGTTCGCTCATCTGTCCCTCCCCGGGATTCCACCCAAGGAAACATGATGAGCCTCGACCTGCTGGAACAAAGCCTTGGCCAACTGGCCTGCGACATTCCCGGTGCCACGCGCACCTTCCATCATTACAACCTCGACTTCTGCTGCGGCGGGCAAAAGTCCTTGCGCGAAGCCGCGCTGGGCAAAGGCCTGAACCCGCTGCTCATCGCCGATGCCTTGCGCACGCTGCAGGCCGCCGGCGAACTCGGCCATGACTGGCGCGACGAGCCCCAGGCCCTGCTGATCGCCCACATCCTGGAGCGCTACCATGCCCGCCATCGCGAACAACTGCCGGAACTGATCCGCCTGGCCCGGCGCGTCGAACAGGTCCACGGTGCGCGGCCCAACTGCCCGAACGGCCTGGCCGATCACCTGCAGGACATGTATCAGGAACTCGAAGGCCACATGCTCAAGGAAGAACAGGTGCTGTTCCCGATGCTGCAACAGGGCCTCGGCGAACGGGCCTCGGCGCCGATCCAGGTCCTGCGCTACGAACACGACCAGCACGGTGAAGCCCTGGAAACCCTGCTCGCCCTGACCGACCAGATCACCCCGCCCTCCAACGCCTGCAACACCTGGCGCGCCCTGTATCGCGGGCTGGTGGAGTTTCGCGATGACCTGATGCAGCACATTCACCTGGAAAACAATGTGTTGTTCGTCAATGCGATGAAGCCTGCCCGCTAACTCTCAAGCATTGCATACCCCCTGTGGGAGCGAGCCTGCTTCCACAAGGGATTTGTGATACTCACCCTTTTTGCAATCACCTCGGTTCAGTGTTGTTCTTTCTTGCTCAAAACTGCCAATAGAACATCGCCTTCGCCAACACCACGATCAGCACCATGTGCCCCAGGATACTGCGCCGCAACCAGCAGGCTCGGCTGGGCGTCAGGCGACCACTTTTGAGCCAGTACGCCAGCCACAAATAGTGACCGATGATACTCAGCGCCAGCAGGATCTTCAGGCTCAGCAGCAGGCCGAAGCTGCTGCTCAATGGCTGGCTCAATGCGCCGCGATGCTGCCAGGCCAGGGCCATGCCAGCGCCGTACAACACCAGCACCACACCGTGCAGCACATGTCGCGAGCGCTTGGCGATGGCCTGGTCGGCGGCGTCTTTGACGCCTTGGGCCAGGGGCCGGCGGGCGGCATGCCAGATAAAAACCTCGAAAAACAACGTGCCGATAAAAGCAATAGCCGCCAATAGATGAGTGATTAGCAAAACCCCATACATCATCGATCCCCTCGACTCATCCCGGATGCCCATCCACCCGGGCCTTCAACAGCATCGGCCCATAACGCCAGGCGTATAAACCGAACGCCAACGCCCAGCACACCCCTGCCAGCCACAGTCCGGCCAACGGCAACAGCAGCACCAGCAGCACGCGGCTCAGACAAGCCAGGTTCAACAGGATGAAGGCCAGGGTCATGCCCACCGGCGGTTCAAGGGGGCGCCCGGTATGGCCCAGGCTGACCCGGGCAATCATCGCCAGGATCAACCCGGCCATGGCACCGATGGTCAGGCTGTGCACCGCCAGGCTCGGGTTTACCGGCACGCCGAAGTGCCACAGCGCCATGCCCAGGCAGGCCACCGCCAGCCAAGCGTAGGCCAGGTGCAACGACCACAGCAGCGGCACCCGCCACAAATCCCGATCATGCCAACGCACCAGTCGAATCCCGTGCCCCACCGCCAACGCCGCGAACAACAGGCCGACCCAGGCACTGGCCGCCAGCGCCGGGCCGAAGGCATACAACAACGCCACCAGCGCCGAACCGGCCAACAGCAGGCGATCGAGCCAAGGCCAAGGGGCAACGCCCTCGACCCGACCGAGGCCGCGCTGGGTAAAGAACGGAATCACTCGCCCGCCGATCAACCCCATCATCGCCGCCACCAGCCACAGGCCGGTGAGCACGCTTTGGCGCTGCAAGCCCTCGTTGTGCTGGAGCAGGCCATACACGGACAAGCCATCGGCGGCGGCCAACAGCAGCAATACCAGCACAATCGGGTAATTGCGCTTCTGCCGCACGCGCCACAACGTCACGCCCATCAATACGGCGACCGCCAGGGCAAAACCCAGCTCCAGCAGCGCCAGCAACGGCCAGGACGCATCGATCAGCCAGGCCAGCCGCGCGCCCAGCCACAACAACGCCAGCGTTGCCAAGCGCTTGCCGCTGAGCCCCGGGGTTCCGGTCCAGGTCTGCACCGCCGTCAGCAGGAACCCGGCGATGATCGCCAGGCCGAAACCAAACAACAGTTCATGCCGGTGCCAGGCCAACCAGCCGCCGGCCGGCTGCCAGGCCGACAAGCACCCGGTAAACGCCGCGAGCCAAAAGGGAATGGCCAACAGCGCCAACACGCAACCGGCCAAAAAAAATGGCCGGAACGCCAGGCGCCACAGCGGCAAAATGGCCATGGCCTTGCGACGATCGAGCACTTGCATACACCACTCCTCAGCCTCACCCGGGATCTGGCCCGCCAGCGAGGTACGACAAATCAGGGTTCGAATGATCGGTTATCGACGCCGGCAGGCCTTGTCTCAGATCAAGCCAGCTCATCGACAACCTCCGTCTCGAACAGGCACTTGCAAGGGGCTTGCCGAACCGGGCCGAGCCGCCCAAGAAAACACCTCTGCCCCCCTGTGGGAGTGAGCTTGCTCGCGATGGCGGTGGGTCAGTCAGTATTGAGTTGTCTGGTCCACCGCCATCGCGAGCAAGTTCGCTCCCACAAGGATGGTAGCCGAGCAGGGTATTTATGACCCTTTAATGGTTGTTTTAACCCTATTGCATCGGGGTCATTTTTACCCTCTCGATCCCAGGGCCCCACGAATCAATGCCCCCAAGCCTGGCCCGGCTCTTGCTCAGGCACGGCATCACCTTTCTTGCCGGGGCTCTCCATGAAATCTGTCGTTCTGCCGCTTACCTGGTTCTTCGTGCTCTCCTGCGTCGTGGCGCTTGCCAGCGGCCTGTCCCTGAGCCTGGTCTGACCCCGACCTCACATTTGCCAAAACAAGGATCCATGCCATGGTGCTCCATCGCGTCTATCACCAGATTCTGCGCAGCCATCACCTGTTCGAGCCCTTGAACGAAGAGGAGCTCAACGAATTGATGAGTAACAGCCAACTGCTGAACATCGACAAGGGCGACCCGCTGTTCCGCCAGGGAGAACCGGCGCAGGCGTTTTACTTCGTGATTTCCGGCGCGGTGAAAATCTACCGGCTGACCCCGGACGGCCAGGAAAAAGTCTTCGAGGTGATCGGCGAGCGCCAGACCTTCGCCGAGGCGATGATGCTGATGGACACACCCAACTACGTCGCATCCGCCGAAGCCGTCGGCCCAACCCAGTTGTATCGGCTGTCCAATGCCACCTACATGCGTCTGCTGCAAAGCAACAGCCGGTTGACCTTCGCCCTGCTCGGCAAGCTCTGTGTGCGCCTGCACCAACGGGTCAACGAGATTGAAACCCTGTCGCTGAAAAATGCCACCCACCGGGTGGTGCGCTACCTGCTGACGCAACTGGTGCGCCTGCAAACCGTGGACAGCCAGTTCGAACTGCCGATGGCCAAGCAGTTGATCGCCGGGCACCTGTCGATCCAGCCGGAAACCTTTTCACGGATCATCCGCCGCCTGATCGACGAAAAGATCATCACCCAGGACGGTCGCCAGATCGCCATTCTCGATCGCCTGCGCCTGGAACAATTCGAATGAGCGCACAGTCCATCTGCCTGTATTGCCAACACGCCAACCCTGCCGAGGAAAACGAATGTCGCCAGTGCGGCATGCCCCTGCCGGCTGAAGCAGCGCAGGCCGGCGAGCGCCGGCTACGGCGCTTCGGTTGGTTCTGTGTGGGGCTGACGATCTTCTGCATCGTCATGTTCTTCTGGCTGCCCCGCGACATCGTCTGAACCCTCAATCCTGAGTCAACTGCCGATACAACTGCGGTAGGCGTAACGGCAGCTGCTCGGGCTGGCGAATCAAGGTGTAGCCGTTGGCCCCGAACATGTACGGCAGGTAATCCCCCGCTTCGCGATCGATGGTGATGCAGAACGGCGTCAGCCCTTGGCGCCGCGCCTCGAGCACCGCCTGGCGGGTGTCTTCCACGCCGTAGCGGCCTTCATAGAGGTCCAGGTCATTGGGCTTGCCATCACTGAGCAGCAACAACAATTTGCGCCGCCGTTTGCAGCCCTCCAGCCGTTGCGTGGCCTGGCGAATCGCCGCGCCCATGCGTGTGTAGTAACCCGGTTTCAGCCCCTGGATCCGCCCCCGGGTGTGATCGTCGTAACGCTGGTTGAAAGCCTTGAGTTCATGCATGCGGACCTGCTGGCGACGCAGGGAAGAGAACCCGTACAAGGCAAAATCGTCCCCCAGCACCGACAGGGTTTCGCCGAACAGCAACAGGCTGTCGCGAATCACATCGATCACCCGGTGCTCGTCATTGAGGTGGGCATCGGTGGACATCGACAAATCGGCCAGCAGCAGGCAGGCCAGATCACGGCGCGTCTGGCGCTGGTCCATGAACAACCCGCGTTCGCTGCTCTGGCCGTGCTGGCGCTCGACATGAAAATCCAGCCAGGCTTGCAGGTCCAGTTCCGAGCCTTGGGTTTGCTGGCGCAACCACTGGCGATCATTGCGCAAGTGCTCGAACTGACGACGCAGGCGCTGAGCCGGGCTTCGCAAGCGTGCGGGCAAAGGCTGGGGCTGACAATCGCGAGGGGTGAAGGTTTGCAGGCTGACGAAGTCGTCCTGCAGTCGTTGCTTGCGGTAGTCCCATTCCGGCAACAGGATGCCTGCGCCCAACGGGATGTCATCCACGTCGGCCGGCGGCAGGTCCAAATGCAGTTTCAAGCCGCCGCCCTTGCGCAAGCGGGTACGCGACAGGGTCAATTGGTCCAGGTCCTCGGCGACGCGAGCGGCGTCCGGGTCTTCGCTGTCATCTGCCCAGCGGTCCAGGTCCACGTGTTCGGTCCAACTAAACAGGTTCTCCAGGCGCACGATCAACAGCCCACCGTCGCGGGTGGTGTCGTCGATGCGTTCGGCGCGCTTGCGACCGCCCTGCTGTTCGCCGGGTGGTGTCGCCAGGTATTGCTCGGACTCCTCGAGGTTGGCGGCCTGGGGATTGGCCAGGTGTTGGGGTGGGTAGAGCCACAGCGGCAACGGCCAGGCCGCACGCTCGCTGCGGGGAAAATGTTCGATGCTGCCCGGTTCGCGCAAGGCTTGGCACAACGTACGCTCCAGGGCGGCTTCGGCGGGGTTGAGCGTGGCGGGATCGGGGCGCAGGGACAGGTGCGCGTCCACCAAGCGTCGGTAGCGAGGCCGCAGCGCCGGGTAGCGCTGCAACACCGCTTGGGTCCAGCGCTGATTGTCGCGCCCCCAGTGCCGCATCGGCCCCGATTGCGCGGCCAGCAACGCGAGCCAGCGATACAGTTCCTCGTTCAATTCGGTATCGGGAAACGCCGCCAGGCTCGCGGGCATCCGCAAGTTGTCACCATCGCAGCAGGCCAGGGGCACTTGCTTGCAGGTGCCGGCGATCTGCTGCAACAGGTTGCGACGCAGCAGCAGGTCGCGATCACTGACCGCTTCCACCCCCAGATGACGAGCGCCACCGGTGGCGCGAAACAGCACCTGCAGTGCGCGCTGCCGGGGTACCAGCTCGACCCGTGCCTCGGGAAAATCGGCACTGGCGCGGCGGGTGATGAAACGGTGCCAGACACTGCCGACCCACTCTTCCAGCTCAAGGGTGAATGCCATGGTTACTCTCCTCTTAAGCCGAACCTATTGTGACGAGGGGATTCATGTGGGAGCAAAGCTTGCTCGCGAAGCAGGCGCCTTGATCTCTGAAAGACCGCATCGCCCCCATCGCGGGCAAGCCTTGCTCCCACATAAATCCTCTCATCACAAATAAGTCCGGCTCAGTAGTCGTGGTGAGTTACGACGGCACCACCGCCGCCGGTGCACGCAGGGCCGCACGACCACGTTGACGGAAGCTGAACAGGTAGCAGAGCAACCCGGCCAGGAAGCCCACGCCGCTGACCAGTCGCGCCCAGAACAGCGGCTTCAAATGATCCATCGTGGCCATGAACGGCAAGGCACTGCCATCGGCCATCCAGCGCTGCAACCAGACCTGGACCACTCCGGCCGCGGTGAGGAACAAGGTGATCATCACCATCGACAAGGTCATCAACCAGAAGCCCCAGATCTCCAGGCGCTGCGAGCGTTCATCCGCCGCTTCACCCAAGCCCCGCAAGCGTGGCATGGCGTAACTGATCAGCGTCATCACGATCATTGCGTAGGCACCGTAGAAGGCCAGGTGACCATGGGCCGCGGTCAGTTGCGAACCGTGGGTGTAGTAGTTGACCGGTGCCAGGGTGTGCAGGAAACCCCAGACGCCCGCGCCGAAGAACGCGGTCACCGTGGTGCCCTTGGCCCACAACGTGGCCGCGCGGTTCGGGTGGTGCCGGCGGCGGTTTTTCACCATGCTGAAGGCGAAGACCACCATCGCCAGGAACGGCAGCGGCTCCATCGCCGAGAAGATCGAACCCACCCACAACCAGACCTCGGGCGCACCGATCCAGAAGAAGTGGTGACCGGTGCCGATGATCCCGGTGATCAGCGCCATGGCGATAATCACGTAGAGCCATTTTTCGACCACTTCGCGGTCCACGCCGGTGATCTTGATCAGGACGAAAGCGAGCATCGACCCCATGATCAGTTCCCAGACGCCTTCCACCCAAAGATGCACCACCCACCACCAGTAGAACTTGTCACGGGCGAGGTTTTCCGGGTTGTAGAAGGAGAACAGGAAGAACACCGCCAGGCCGATCAGGCCGGTCATCATCACCATGCTGACCGTGGTCTTGCGCCCTTTGAGCAAGGTCATGCCGATGTTATAGAGGAACCCCAGGCACACCACCACGATACCCATCTTGGTGATGGTCGGCTGCTCCAGGAATTCACGGCCCATGGTCGGCAGCAAGTCGTTGCCGGTGAACTTGGCCAGCGTCGCATAAGGCACCGAGAGGTAGCCCAGGATCGTCGCCACGCCAGCGGCGGCGAACACCCAGAACAGCAACAACGCCAGTTTCGGGCTGTGCAGTTCGCGATCGGCCTCCTCCGGTATCAGGTAATACGCCGCGCCCATGAAGCCGAACAGCAGCCAGACGATCAGCAGGTTGGTGTGGACCATGCGGGCCACGTTGAAAGGAATCAGCGGGAACAGGAAATCGCCGACCACGTATTGCAGGCCCATGATCAAACCGAACAGCACCTGCCCCAGGAACAACATCAGGGCAAATACGAAGTAGGGTTTGGCGACGGCCTGCGAGGCGAATTTCAGATGCGGATTAGCCATGCTCATCTCTCAGCCCTCCTTGTTTGGCGGCCAGCCATTGGTATTGATTTTCGAGCTCCACTTGAGGAACTCGGCGATGTCGTCGACTTCCTGCTCGCTCAGGTTGAACTGCGGCATGGCCCGACGACCCGGAACGTTCAGCGGCTGCATTTTCATCCAGGCCTGCAGGAACGGCTTGAAGGCCTCCTCGCCACCGCGCCGGTTGACCACGTTGCCCAGCTCCGGCGCAAAGTACGCGCCTTCGCCCAGCAGGGTATGGCAGCCGATGCAGTTGTTGCGCTCCCAGACGCCCTTGCCGCGTATCACCGATTCGGTCAATTGCGCCTGGTTGCTGCGTTCGGGAAAGGTCTGTTCCGTGTGGTAGGTCAGGGCCAGGAATATCAGGAAGAAGAACACGCTTCCCCCGAAGTAAATATTCCTGGCCATGCCTTTGGTGAAGGTATCTGACATGGTCACTTCCTCATTGCTTGGCGTGTTCATTCTAGGAAGCGCGGGGTCAGAAACCGCTTGATGGCGATCAAGAATCTCCGATGGTTTTGGTGGGTTTTTCCAACACCGCCAGAAAGGCAGGTGAGCTTCTGTGGCGAGAGGATTTATCCCCGCTGGGCTGCGAAGCAGTCCCAGGACAACTCTCTCGCTACATCTGACACACCGAGGAGCCGGCCATAGGGACTGCTCCGCAGTCCAGCGGGGATAAATCCCCTCGCCACAGGGTTTTGTGTTGGCAGGGTCAGATCGCGATGGAAATTACGATCCCTATAACGATCGCAAGCGCCGCCGCCCAACTCAACACCAACCGCCGCCACAACCGCGGCGCATGGCGCAGTTCCATGAAGCCGTCGGCGATCAGCCAGGCCTTGGTCACCGCGAGCGCCAGGATGGCGATGGACACCAGCCCGCTAGCCGCGACCTGAGCCAGGACGACAGTGCCGGTACTCAACACCGCCAACGCCATCCAGCAGGCAATCAAGACAGGGGAAGCGGACATGAGCACCTCCGCTCAATCAAGGATGTAGACCACCGGGAACAGCAGCACCCAGACCAGATCGACCATGTGCCAATACAACACGCCGGATTCCAGCCCGCTGTTGCGCTGCGCCCCATAGCGACGGCGCCGACAACCCTCGGCCAGCCAGGCGAGAATCACCATGCCCAGCAGCACATGAAGGAAATGAAACCCGGTAAGGATCCAGTACAAGGTGAAGAACGTGTTGTGCTCCATCCCCAGGCCGTTCGCCAGCAGATGGGCATACTCAGCGAGCTTGATCCCCACATAGCCGCAGGCGAGCAACAACGCCACACACAACAACAACGCACCTCGACGCGGCCGGTCCTGCCTGACCTGCTCCTGGGCCAGGGCGGCGAACAGGCCGGCGGTCAGCAGGCTGAGGGTCATCGCCAGGCCCGTGGAGCGGTCCAGCAACTGCCGGCCTTCGCTGAAGACCTGCGGGTGCAACGCCTGGGCGACGGTGAACGCCAGGATCAACAGCGCGAACACCGACAGCTCGGCGAGGATGAAAAACCACATCGCCAGGTCCCCGGGCAAGCGCCGGGGCAAGGCGATGGTTTCAGCCGAAGTGGACATCGACCACATCCATCAACGCGGCGACGGTCTGCGGGTCGTCGCTCAATGGCTCGGCCAGACAGGCCAGGCAGGCTTGGCGCGGGTCCATGCCGGAGCCGATCATGCGCGCGGCGAAGATCAGCAGACGCGTCGAGGCGACTTCCTCCAGATCATGCTGGTCGAGCCGGCGCAGTGCCTGCCCCAATCGCACCACCTGGGCCGCCAAGGCCATGTCCACGTTCGCTTCACGGGCGACGATGCGCTCTTCATCAGCCACCGCCGGATAACCGAAACGCATCGCCACGAAACGCTGGCGAGTGCTTGGCTTCATGCCTTTGAGCAGGTTCTGGTAACCCGGGTTATAGGACACCACCAACATGAAGGACGGCGGTGCCTGCAGTACTTCGCCCGTGCGCTCCAGGTACAACTGCCGACGATCATCGGCCAGGGGGTGCAAGACCACGGCCGTGTCCTGGCGCGCTTCGACCACCTCGTCCAGATAACAGATACCGCCCTCGCGCACCGCCCGGGTCAAGGGACCGTCCTGCCACCAGGTGCCCTGGGCGCCGATCAGGTGACGGCCCACCAGGTCGGCCGCGCTCAAGTCATCGTGGCAGGCAACGGTGTATAGCGGCAGTTTCAGGCGGTGGGCCATGTGCTGGACGAAACGGGTCTTGCCACAGCCGGTAGGGCCTTTGATCAGCACCGGCATGCCGTGATGCCAGGCCTGCTCGAACAGCGCCTGCTCGTTGTCCTGGGGTTGATAAAAGGGTTCGTCGGGGTGCTGCAAAGTGTGGATAGCGTTCATGGCAAGGCCTGATCAGACAACACGATTACGGGCCACGCTACGGTGCCCTGCGACAACCTGGCAAGGCTTGCGGCCGGCAAACTTGATCGCCGTCAAGCGGCTAACCACAGGCCTGGGCATAGCCTTGCAGCGCACCAAGAACCTGCGCGCCGAACGTCAATTACAGCGCAGCGCGGGTCACGCCTGAGGAGAAATGGAATGCTGATCAGCCACAAAAAATCGTGGGCCCTGCGGGTCACGGCGCTGTGTACAGCGCTGGCCGCCCCCCACGCCTTCGCCGACCAAACCACTGCGCCGGAGCAACCCCGCGTGGTCAAGACCGAAGGCGCGCCCGACCTGAGCCAGGCCGACTTCGACTCGGCCAAGGAAATCTACTTCCAGCGCTGCGCCGGGTGCCACGGCGTGCTACGCAAAGGCGCCACCGGCAAGCCGCTGACACCGGACATCACCCAGTCCCGCGGCCAGGCCTACCTGGAAGCGCTGATCACCTACGGTTCGGCCGCCGGCATGCCGAACTGGGGCACTTCCAACGCCCTGACCAAAGACCAGATCACGATAATGGCCAAGTTCATCCAGCATACCCCGCCGACACCGCCGGAATGGGGCATGGCCGAAACCCGCAAGACCTGGAAAGTGCTGGTCAAGCCCGAAGACCGGCCAACCAGGCAACTGAGCACCCTCAACCTGCAGAACCTGTTTTCGGTGACCCTGCGCGACGACGGCAAGATTGCCTTGATCGACGGCGACAGCAAGAAGATCGTCAAGCTGATCGACACCGGTTATGCGGTGCACATCTCGCGCATCTCGGCGTCGGGTCGCTACCTGTTGGTGATTGGCCGGGACGCCAAGATCGACATGATCGACCTGTGGCCGAAAGAGCCGACCAAGGTCGCGGAAATCAAGGTGGGCATCGAAGCCCGCTCGGTGGAAACCTCCAAGTTCAAAGGCTACGAAGACAAGTACACCATCGCCGGTTCGTACTGGCCGCCGCAGTTCACCATCATGGACGGCGAGACCCTGGAGCCCAAGCAGATCGTCTCGACTCGCGGCATGACCGTCGACACCCAGCAATACCATCCCGAACCTCGGGTCGCCGCCATCATCGCCTCCCACGAATGGCCGGAGTTCATCGTCAACGTCAAGGAAACCGGCAAGGTGATGCTGGTCAACTACCAGGACATCAAGAACCTCACCATCACCAGCATCGACGCCGCGCCGTTCCTGCATGACGGTGGTTGGGACAGCAGCCATCGCTATTTCATGACGGCCGCAAACAACTCCAACAAAGTCGCGGTGATCGACTCCAAGGAACGCAAGCTCACCGCCCTGGTGGACGTGGGCAAGACCCCGCACCCGGGACGCGGCGCCAACTTCAACCACCCACTCTACGGACCGGTCTGGGCCACCAGCCACCTGGGCGATGCCGGGGTCTCGCTGATCGGCACCGACCCGGTCAAACACCCGCAATACGCCTGGAAACAGGTCGGCTCGTTGCAGGGCCAGGGTGGCGGCTCGCTGTTCATCAAGACTCACCCCGCGTCCAACCACCTGTATGTCGACACCACCCTCAGCCCCGACGCCAAGCTCAGCCAGTCGGTGGCGGTGTTCGACATCAACAAGCTCGACGCCGGCTACACCGTGCTACCGATTGCCGAGTACGCCGGTATCAAGAAAGGCGCGCTGCGTGTGGTGCAGCCGGAATACAACAAGGCCGGCGACGAAGTCTGGTTCTCGGTCTGGAGTGGCCAGGAAGACGAGTCGGCGCTGGTGGTGATCGACGACAAGACCCTCAAGGTCAAGAACGTGATCAAGGACAAGCGCCTGATCACCCCTACCGGGAAATTCAACGTCTACAACACCCAACACGACATCTATTGAGCCCCATCAATAAGAGGAAAAACCATGAAGCCTATTCTGATTGCCTTGGCCTTGACTGCCGCCTACAGCCTGCCGGTGCTGGCACAAGACGGCCCGACGCTGTTCAAGAGCAAGCCCTGTGCAGCCTGCCACTCCATCGATACCAAAGTGGTTGGCCCGGCGCTCAAGGATGTGGCGGCGAAAAACGCCAGTGTCCCAGGGGCGCAAGACGTGCTCGCCAAACATATCAAGGAGGGTACGCAAGGCAACTGGGGAGCGATGCCGATGCCGGCCAACCCCGTGACCGAAGAAGAAGCCAAGATCCTCGCTGCGTGGGTCTTGACCCTTAAGTAACACTCAAGGAACACATCTATGTGGCGAGGGGATTTATCCCCGCTGGGCTGCGAAGCAGCCCCAAGAAGGGCAAAACCTATCTGCCTGGCACACCGCGATGTCAGGTTCTAGGGCTGCTTCGCACCCCAGCGGGGATAAATCCCCTCGCCACAGGGACACGCAAAAATTCAATCTCGGAGGACGTCATGGAACGACACAGCGCTGCAACCTTGCTGACCACCCTCCTCTCGGTGTTTTCCTCCTGCGTGCTGGCCGCTCCCGACAGCCAGCGCCAGGCCCAACTGCAACACCTGCTGGACCAGGATTGTGGCGCTTGCCACGGCCTGTACATGACCGGCGGCCTCGGCCCACCCCTGACCCTCGAAGCCCTGACCGGAAAATCCCGCGACAGCCTCATCGCCACCGTCACCCTCGGACGGCCCGGCAGCGCCATGCCCGGTTGGGCAGCGCTGCTTGCGCCCGACGACATTCGCTGGCTGGTGGACCGGCTCCTTCAAGGAAAACCCGCCTCATGATCCGTTCTCTATTGTCCCTCACCGCCATCGCCCTGCTGCTCTCGGCTTGCGCCCAGACACCACTGCGCGGCACCGGCGACCTGGGCGTGGTGGTGGAGCGCGCCAGCGGCAGCCTGCAAATCATCGAAAGCGATACCCGCACCGCCCTCGCACGCGTTGAAGGCCTGGGCGACCTCTCCCACGCTTCGGTGGTGTTCTCCCGCGACCAACGCTACGCCTATGTGTTCGGCCGCGATGGTGGCTTGAGCAAGGTCGACCTGCTCACCGCCCACATCGACCGACGCATCATCCAGGGCGGCAACAGCATCGGCGGCGCGATCAGCCAGGACGGTAAGCTGATCGCCGTCTCTAACTACGAGCCCGGCGGGGTCAAGGTGTTCGATGCCCAGACCCTGGAACAGGTCAGCGACATTCCGGCCACGCCGTTGCCTGACGGCAAGAAACGTTCGCGAGTGGTGGGTCTGGTGGACGCCCCCGGACAACGCTTCGTGTTCAGCCTGTTCGACACCGGCGAAATCTGGACCGCCGACTTCAGCCAGGGCCTCACTCCGCGCATCGAGCGTTTCACCGCCATCGGCCAACAACCCTATGACGCCCTGATCACCCCCGACGGGCGCTACTACATGGCTGGGCTGTTCGGTGAGGACGGCATGGCCCAACTCGACCTCTGGCATCCGGAACACGGCGTGAAACGGGTGCTGGGGCATTACGGGCGCGGCCAGGATCGGCTCCCGGTGTACAAGATGCCGCATCTGGAAGGCTGGGCCCTGGCCGACCAGCAGGCCTTCGTGCCTGCCGTCGGGCATCACCAGGTGTTGGTGATGAATGCCCGGGACTGGCAGCAGACCGACGCCATCGCCGTGGCCGGCCAACCGGTGTTTGTCACGGCGCGGCCGGACGGTCGCCAGCTATGGGTCAACTTCGCCTACCCGGATAACGACCGCGTCCAAGTCATCGACACCCAGACTCACGCCATCGTCGCAGACCTTCGACCGGGCCCGGCCGTGTTGCACATGGAGTTCACCGCCCGGGGTGACCAACTGTGGCTGTCCGCCCGGGACGGTGGCGAGGTACAGGTCTGGAACCCGTATCGGCTCGAACGCCTGGGCAGTCTGCCGGCCCTGAGCCCCAGCGGTATTTTCTTCAGCAGCCGTGCGCACAAGCCGGGGTATTGACCATGACATCCAGCTCACTGGCCCGGCGCCTGATCGACCAATTCCAGCATGGCCTGCCGTTGTGCGCCGAGCCCTATCGGGCCATGGCCGAGACCTTGGGCTGCAGCGAAGCCCAGGTCATCGACTGCCTGCAACACCTGCAAGTGGCCGGGACCTTGTCGCGGGTCGGCCCGGTGTTCGAACACACCCGGGCCGGGGCCAGCACCCTGGCTGCCCTGGCCGTGCCCGAAGACCGCTTGCACCAGGTGGCGGCACGCATCAGCCAATACCCGGAAGTCAATCACAACTATGCCCGGGAACATCGCTACAACCTGTGGTTCGTGCTGACCGGCCCCACCCGTGCCCACCTGGAAAACATCCTCCAGGAACTGGAACACGACACCGGTCTCACCCCGCTGGACCTGCCCATGCTGACCGCCTACCGCATCGACCTGGGCTTTGCCCTGGAGGCCACCCCATGAAAAACGCCCTGAGTGAGCAACAGTCACTGGAACTGCGCCGTCTGCTGGAAACCGGCCTGCCCCTGACCTCGCGGCCCTTCCAGGACCTGGCCGAGCAGATCGGGGCCAGCGAACAACAGGTGCTCGAGCAGATGCAGCACTGGCATGGACAGGGTCTGTTCCGCCGTGTCGGCCTGGTGGTCAACCATCGCGCCTTGGGATTTGCCGCCAACGCCATGCTGGTGCTGGACGTGCCCGACGCCTTGGTCGATGAAGTCGGCCGTCGCCTCGGTCAGGCCCCGGGCATCAGCCTTTGCTACCAACGCCCCCGGCGCCTGCCCCAGTGGCAATACAACCTGTTCTGCATGATCCACGGTCGCCAGCGTGACCGTGTCGAAGCCCAGGTCCAGGCGCTGCTGCAAGAGCATCTGCTGGACGACCTGCCCCACCAGTTGTTGTTCAGCACACACCTGTTCAAGCAATGCGGCGGACGTTTCGCCGCACCGGTCGGAGCGCGTATCGATGGATGACCTCGACCGTCGCCTGATCAATCGCCTGCAACTGGGCCTGCCGCTGGTCCGTCATCCTTGGCAGGCCCTGGCCCATGAACTGGACAGCAACGCTAGCGAATTGCTCGACCGCCTGCATGAGCTGCTCAACGACGGTGTACTCACCCGCTTCGGCCCGATGTTCGACATCGATCGCCTGGGTGGTGCGTTCACCCTGGCGGCGCTGGCGGTGCCCGAGCCGCGCTTCGAGGCCGTCGCCGAGCTGCTCGCGGACATGCCCGAGGTCGCCCACAACTACCGCCGCGAGCACGCCTGGAACATGTGGTTCGTGCTCGCCTGCCCCAGCGAACAGGCGATCAACGACAGCCTGCTGCGCATCGAACATCTGACCGGCCTGGTGCCGCTGAACCTGCCCAAAGAGGAGACCTACCATGTCGGCCTGTATTTCCCCGTCTGAGTCTTTGTGGCAAGCGCCACCACGGCTGGATGAAACGCCCCTGGCCCTGCGGCTGGTGGAACTGACCCAGGCCGGCCTGCCCTTGCTCGAAGACCCCTGGGCCTGGCTCGCCGAGCAGCTGGACTTGAGTGTGGAATCCACCCTCGACCTGCTCAAGCGCTTGCAGGCCGAAGGCGCGATCCGCCGCATCGCTGCCGTGCCCAATCACTATCGCCTGGGCTATCGCCACAACGGCATGACGGTCTGGGACGTGGCCGACAGCGACATCTCGCGCCTCGGCGCGTTGCTGGGTGCGCAGCCTTTCGTCAGCCACTGCTACCGACGCCCGCGCCGGCCCGGCTGGCGTTACAACCTGTTCGCCATGGTCCATGGCCGCAGCCGCGAAGAAATCGACAGCTACCGCGACCACCTGCGCTACCTGCTGGGGAACGCCTGTGCCGCCGACGACATGCTGGTAAGCAGCCGCATCCTGAAAAAAACCGGCCTACGCCTGTCGCCAAGCCTGGGCTGAACCCGCATGCCGATCGAAGGAGCGCTTTTATGTTGAGGATCAGCCACTACCTGCGGGCCCTGGCCGGGCAATGCCCCGCGCCACGGGTCGCGCCACCGGGCAGCCAGCGCCCGCCGGTGGTGATCTGGAACCTGCTCAGGCGCTGCAACCTGACCTGCAAGCACTGCTATGCGACCTCGGCCGACAGCGTGTTTCGCGATGAACTGGACACCGCGGCGGCGCTTCAGGTCATCGATGACCTGCATGATGCCGGGGTGCGCGTGCTGATCCTGTCCGGCGGCGAACCCCTGCTGCGCGACGATCTGTTCCAGCTCAGCGCCTACGCCCGTGGCAAGGGCTTTTTCCTCGCCCTGTCCACCAACGGCACGCTGATCGACGCGAACAATATCCAGCACATCAGCGAGGCACACTTCGACTACGTCGGCATCAGCATCGACGGTCTGGAAGCGACCCACGATGAATTCCGCCAGCTCAAGGGCAGTTTCGCCAGTTCCATGGCAGCCATCCGGCTCTGCCGCGAGCAAGGAATCCGGGTCGGGTTGCGCACCACCCTCACCCAGCAAAACCACGCCCAGTTGCCGCGCTTGCTGGACTTGATGAATGAGTACGACGTGCAGAAATTCTACCTGTCGCACCTCAACTACAGCGGCCGAGGCAAACGCAGTCGCAAGCTCGATGCCCAGCAGCAGATGAGCCGCGAGGCCATGACACTGATCTTCGAGCGGGCCTGGCACGACATCGAACAGGGCCGCGACAGTGACTTCGTCAGCGGCAACAACGACGCCGATGCGATCCTGTTGCTGCAATGGGTATCCCGTCGGCTACCGCAACACTACACCGCACTGGAACAGATGCTGCGGGCCTGGGGCGGCAACGCGTCGGGGAGCGGCATCGCCAACATCGACAATACCGGCGAGGTCCACCCCGACACGTACTGGTGGCAGCACTCGGTGGGCAATGTCCGCCGGACCCCGTTCAAGACGCTCTGGTCAGAACGCCCCGATGCCCTGCTGCTCAAGCTGCGTGAACATCCACGGGCGGTGGGTGGCCGCTGTGGGCAATGCCGTTGGCTGGCGATCTGCAACGGCAATACCCGCACCCGCGCCTGGGCCGACGGCGACCTCTGGGGCCAAGACCCCGGCTGCCACCTCAGCGATGACGAAATTGGCGTGCACGCGATTCCCTGCGTTGCGCAGCCCTGCGCCCAATAGCCCGACGGCGAACCTGATACCGAACCAAGGAAGTCCCATGCCTGCCTCCATCGTTTTGCCCGCTGCCCTGCAATCGCCCTTCAGACCGGGTGAAGTCGCCCTGGTCGGCGCCGGTCCCGGTGACCCGGGCCTGCTGACACTGCGCGCCTGGAGCCTGTTGATGCAGGCCGACGCGGTGGTCTACGACCGCTTGATCAGCTCGCAATTGCTCAGCCTGATCCCGCTGACCTGCGCCCGGCATTACGTCGGCAAGGCCGCCGGTTGCCACAGCCTGCCCCAGCCGCAGATCAACGAACTGCTGGCTGAGCTGGCCGACCAGGGACAACGGGTGGTACGGCTCAAGGGCGGCGATCCGTTCATCTTCGGTCGCGGCGCCGAGGAACTGGAGTATCTGCTGGCCCGAGGTGTCGATTGCCAAGTCGTGCCGGGCATCACCGCCGCAGCCGGTTGCAGTACCTATGCCGGCATTCCCTTGACCCACCGTGACCTGGTCAATTCCTGCCGATTCATCACCGGCCACCTGCAACGCGAAGGGGATTTGAACCTGCCTTGGCAAAGCCTGGCGGATGACAGCCAGACCCTGGTGTTCTACATGGGCTTGTCGAACCTCGGCACCATCGCCGCGCGGCTGATCGCGGCGGGCCTGGCGGCCGAGACTCCGGCGGCGCTGATCAGCAACGGCACGCGCCCCGACCAGCAGGTCCTGCGCGGCACCCTCCAGCAATTGCCGGAGATGGCCCTGGCGTGCGCCGAAGGCCTGCCGACCTTGACGGTGATCGGCAAGGTGGTCGGTTTGTTCGCCCATCAGCTATTGGAGCATCCGGCCCGCCTGCACCCGGCCATATCGCTCCAGCCTGGTATCGCGAGGGTGGCATCATGAGAATCGGCTGGCTTGCCCCGCTGTTGTGGATCGGTGTCGTCCCAGGCGCCACGGCGGCTGAACCGGACCTGGCCTTGGCCGAACAGACCTACCAGCAACATTGCCAGCAGTGCCACGGAGTGAATCGCATCGGCGCTGCCGGGCCGGCGCTGTTGCCCCAGAGCCTGAGCCGGATCAAGCCCGACGAGATCCGCCAGGTGATCGAGAATGGACGTCCGGCCAGCCAGATGGCGGCGTTCGGTGCGGTGCTGGAACCTGCGCAGATCGACGGTCTGACCCACTATCTCCAGCGTCCGCCCGCCGTCGAACCGACCTGGAGCGAGGACGACACTCGTCGCAGTCATCGCCTGGTGGTGGATGTCGCTACCCTGCCCGATAAACCCCAGCACCACGCCGACCCGCTGAACC
Organism: Pseudomonas sp. DF11; assembly: GCF_058148565.1. NCBI lineage: Bacteria > Pseudomonadati > Pseudomonadota > Gammaproteobacteria > Pseudomonadales > Pseudomonadaceae > Pseudomonas > Pseudomonas sp. DF11. The sequence continues at coordinate 308,847 of NZ_JBYVYN010000006.1, read as the reverse complement.
TGTTCGTGGTGGTGGAGGCTGGCGATCATCACGTCAATATCGTCGACGGCGATCGCTTCGAAGTCCTGGCGCGCTTCGCCTCACACTTTGCGCTGCATGGCGGCCCCAAATTTTCTCCCGACGGGCGCTTTGTCTATTTCGCCTCTCGGGACGGCTGGATCAGCCTGTATGACCTGCATAACCTCAAGCTCATCGCCGAGGTACGGGCCGGGCTCAATACCCGCAACCTGGCGGTGAGCAAGGACGGTCGCTGGGTGCTGGTGGGCAACACCCTGCCCGGCAACCTGGTGGTGCTGGATGCCCGCGATCTGTCACTGGTCAAGACCCTTGCAACGGTGGGGCTGGACGGCCAGGCGTCGCGGGTCAGTGCGGTCTATACCGCGCCGCCGCGCAACAGTTTTATCGTGGCCTTGAAAGACGTGAAAGAGGTCTGGGAACTGTCCACCGGGCCGAACCCGGACTTTGTGCCCAGGCGTATCGAGGCCGAGGATTACCTGGACGATTTTTCCTTCTCGCCCGATTACCGGCAATTGCTCGCCACCTCGCGCAAGGCCCAGGGCGGACAGGTGATCGATCTCGACACCGGTCGGGTCGTCACTGACATCGCCTTGCCGGGCATGCCGCACCTGGGCTCGGGGACCTATTGGAAACGCAATGGGCATTGGGTGTTCGCCACGCCCAACATCAGCAAGGGGCTGATTTCGGTGATCGACTTCGACACCTGGAAAGTCATCAAGCAGATCCCCACGCTGGGGCCGGGCTTCTTCCTGCGCAGCCACGCCAACTCGCGCTACGCCTGGACCGATGTGTTCTTCGGCCCGGACAACGATGCCATCCACCTGATCGACAAACAGACCCTGGAAATCGCCCACACCCTGCGGCCCATACCCGGCAAAACCGCGGCCCACGTCGAGTTCACCCGTGACGGTCGCTACCTGCTAGTGAGCATCTGGGATACCGACGGCGCGCTGATCGTCTACGACAGCAACACCCTCGAGGAGATCAAGCGCCTGCCCATGAACAAACCTTCGGGCAAGTACAACGTCGGTAACAAGGTCGAGTTCGCCGAGGGGACGTCTCATTGAAAAAAAGGGGCTGATGCGCAGCCCCCGGGAGCAAACTTCTCCGCCACAAAAGACTGCGACGGTGTCCAGTTGGAATGACTACTGTGGCGAGGGGATTTATCTGTGAGAACAAAGGCCTGTGGGAGCAAGGCTTGCCCGCGATGAACGATAACGCGGTTCCACTGTTTGACTGCGGCGCGGCTATCGCGGGCAAGCCTTGCTCCCACTCCCCCTTTACCAGGTGAGCACCGCACCCACAGCAAAGGTGTCGGTGTCTTCGTTCTGGGCGCTGGTATCGTGGCCGTTGATTTCGAACTGGTTGTACTCGGCCACGAGCTTGAGGTTGTCGTTGATGTCGTGGAACAGCGCGATGCCACGGGTTTCGTAATCGGCGCCACTGCCCACCACGCCATTGCCGTCGTCATCGGTCTTGCCGTAGGACAGCGCCAGGCGGTTCTTGCCCAGCTTGTACGAGCCCTGCAACAGGTAGCCCTTGCTGTCGACATTGCGCAGGGTGGCTTCACCGGCGTTGTTGGTGAAGAACGGGTTGATGCCCTTGGCCTGGAACCCCGAACCGGTGAGCGACAACTCGCCCATCTTGGCCTGCACGCCATACCCCAGGCCCTTGGAAGTGACCGATTCGACGGTGGAATCGGTGTTGTCCGAGGTCTGGTAGCTGCCGTTGAGCCAGCTGTAGATCTTCGCCCCGCCCAGGTCGAACTGGTAGGTGATCTCGCTCTCGGTGCGCGGGTTTTCCTGGTAGGCCTTGCCGGTGGCGCTGTTGTCGTTGGTGTCCACCGGGTCCATGATCCCCACCGCCACTCGCAGCCCGTCCATCACTGGCGTGCGGTAGGTGATCTGCGAAGTCGGGAACGGGTACGGATAACCACTGCCGATGTTGCCGAACGACACGCCGCCGCCGTCCACCAACCCCAGGGTGTCGCTGACCTGGCCGTAACCGGCGAGCAGTTCGTCCAGCAGGATGTTGGAGCGGGCAAACAGGCCGAAGTCCTTGCCGATCAGCACCTCGCCCCACTCCGGATTGGCCACGGTGCCGTAGAACTGGCGCACGTCGATGGCAGTGTCGGTGCCGTTGGTTTCGCTGTCGTTGATGGTCACCCAGAACGAGGCCCGGGCACCGAGCTTGAGGTCATCGACCTGCTTGCCCATGTTGAAGCCCAGGTAGTTGGGCAAGAAGCCCATCTTGACTCGTGCCTGCCGACGGTCGTACTGCTCACCCGCGCGGTCCACGTCACTGTTGACGTAAAAGGCGTTGATGTAGCCGTCGGTGGAAAAGGTGGTCTGGTCCTTGTCGTACAGCATGATTTCGGCGTTGGCCCAAGGCATCAGGCCCAGGCTCGAAACGCCGGCGAGGACTGCAGGCAAAAAACGTTGGCGGGTATTTTTATTGTTGTGCATGGCGCGCTCCGCAACAGGGGACGGGATGTCGGAGGCGATTATCGAAAGGCGTCGGGGCGCGTCATACGCTGCCTTGGAGGCAATTGGCGGATGCTTTGGAAGCGCCGGCCTGGCGCGGCAGTTTGGGTGTAAGACGGCGAGGCTGGCGGGTGCGGTACTTTGGGTGTGGGCCGCGGGATGGCCGGGGAATGTAGGGGGGATCAATACCACCGACCTGTGGCGAGGGGGATCTGTGGGAGCAAGGCTTGCCCGCGATGAACGATAACGCGCTTTAACTGTTCGACCGCGGCGCGGCTATCGCGGGCAAGCCTTGCTCCCACAGATAAATCCCCTCGCCACAGGAGCTTGCTCCCGCTGACCTGCGCAGCAGGCCCCCCCGCCTTCGCCTCAGAACCTCGGCTTGACGGTCTTCCAGTCCGGCCGGTAGCGCTGCATCTGCCGCACATCGTCGCGCTGGCGGATGCCGCAACTGAGGAACTGGTCATGCAGCTTGCCCAGTTGATCCCGGTCCAACTCCAGACCAAGGCCCGGCGCCCGGGTGATCTTCACGCAGCCATCGACAATCGGCAGCTTGCCGCCCTTGACCACCTCCTCATCCGGCTCCTGCCACGGGTAATGGGTGTCGCAGGCGTAGTCCAGGTTCGGCACCGCCGCCGCCACGTGGGCCATGGCCATGAGGCTGATGCCCAGATGCGAATTCGAATGCATCGACACGCCCAGGCCGAAGGTACTGCACATCTTCGCCAAGGCCTGGGTGTCCCGCAGGCCGCCCCAGTAGTGGTGGTCAGCCAATACAATCTGCACGCTGTTCAACGCTACGCTACGGCGAAACTCGTCGAAATCGGTAACCACCATATTGGTCGCCAGCGCCAGCCCCGTGCGCTTGTGCAGTTCGGCCATGCCTTCCAGCCCTGGCGTTGGGTCTTCGTAGTACTGCAAGTCATCCCCCAGCAGTTCGGCCATGCGGATCGAAGTTTCCAGCGACCAGTTGCCGTTGGGGTCGATGCGCAGCGGATAGCCGGGAAACGCTTGTTTCAACGCCTTGATGCAGGCGACTTCATGCTCCGGATCAAGGGCACCGGCCTTGAGCTTGATGCTTTTGAAGCCATAGTCCTGGATCATCCGCCGGGCCTGGGCAACGATCTGCTGTTCGTCGAGCGCCTCGCCCCAACTGTCTGGCGGATACGGCGAATCGATGTGCTCGGCATACTTGAAAAACAGGTAGGCACTGAACGGAATCTCGTCGCGAATCGCGCCGCCGAGCAGGTCCACCAGCGGCACGTTCAGGTAGTGGGCCTGCAGGTCCAGGCAGGCCACTTCGAACGCCGAATAGGCATTGCTCACCGCCTTGCTCGCATGGGAACCCGGCGCCAGTTCGGCACCGGCCAGGCTCGGCGGTTTCTGCGCGGCGACGGTCGCCTGGACGATGGCCCGCAACTGGTTGAGATTGAACGGATCCAGGCCGATCAACTGGCTCTGCAACTGCTGCTGGATCGCCAGGGCCGGCGCATCGCCGTAGCTCTCCCCCAGGCCGATGTAACCGTTGTCGCTCTCGATCTCGATGATCGAGCGCAACGCGAACGGCTCATGGATGCCGCTGGCGTTGAGCAAAGGTGGGTCGCGAAAAGCGATGGGGGTGACAGTGACGCGTTTGATCTTCATACAGCGGCTCCCGATGGGCCAGGGTTCAAGGCTTGGGGTTTGTCCGAGGGCTCGGCTTCGGCAATGGTTCCGGGTCGACCGGCATCCGGGGTGTCACGCTTGGGCGCGGTGCGGGCGAAAAAGATCACCACGGCAGCGACGAGCGAGGTTATCGCCAGCCCATACAGGCCGCCCTCGATGGACCCGGTGGTTTGCTCCAGGAAACCGAAGGCCGTCGGCGCCACGAAGCCGCCGAGGTTGCCGATGGAGTTGATCAGGGCGATCACCGCCGCCGCGATGCGTGCATCCAGGTAGCCCTGGGGAATCGGCCAGAACAACGCCGACGCGGCCTTGAAACCGATCGCGGCAAAACAGATCGCCACGAAGGCAAAGATCGGTCCGCCCGTGGTGGACATGAACATGCCGAACGCAGCCACCACCAGCGTCACCGCAACCCAGGCCTGCTGGAACTTCCATTTGCCGGCCAGGGCGGCAAAGCCGTACATCGCGACGATGGAAATGATCCACGGAATGGAGTTGAGCAAACCGACCTGGAAGTCCCCCAGGTTGCCCATTTTCTTGATCATGCTCGGCAGCCAGAACGTGGCACCGTAGATGGTCAGGGCGATGGAAAAGTAGATGAAACAGAACAGCGCGATCTGCCGGTCGGCCAGCAACTTGAACATCGACGGCTTGACCACTTGGGCGGCTTCCCGGGCCCGTTGTTCCTCGGCGATGGCGGCGATCAATACGGTTTTTTCTTCAGCCGTCAGCCATTTGGCCTGGCTCGGATGCGATTGCAGCCAGAACCAGACAAACCCGCACAGCACGATGGAGGCGAAACCTTCGATCAGGAACATCCACTGCCAGCCATGCAGGCCCATCCCGCTGACGTGCAGCAGAGCGCCGGACACCGGGCCGGAAATCACCGAGGCGATGGCCGAGCCGCTCAGGAAGATCGCCATCGCCTTGCCCCGCTCGTTGGCGGGCAGCCATTGGGTAAAGTAGTAAATGATGCCGGGAAAGAACCCCGCCTCCGCCGCGCCGAGGATAAAGCGCAGTACATAAAAACTGGTCTCGCCGCGCACAAAGGCCATGGCCATGGCCGCTGCGCCCCAGGTGAACATGATGCGCGTCAGCCAGGCCCGGGCGCCGTAGCGTTGCAACAGCATGTTGGACGGCACTTCGAACAGCGCGTAGCCGACGAAGAACAGCCCGGCGCCGAGCCCGTAGGCCGCGGCACCAATGCCCAGGTCGGTTTCCAGGTGACTGCGCACGAAGCCGATGTTGACCCGGTCGATGTAGTTGACGATGAACATCACCACCACCAGCGGCAGGACATGACGTTTGACCTTGGCCGCTGCGCGCGCCAGGGTGCTGTCATGGGTGGAGTCCGTTACGTTATTCAAGGGGTGCCTCCCGATCATTGTTTTTGTGGGGAACGTGGCGATGATGGACGCGGTGGATTGTTCCCGTCTAATCTAACTTGGCACTTGATTGATACCTGGATTGAATCAATGTTTGAACTGGCCCAACTGCGCTGCTTTACCACTGTGGCGACCGAACTCAACTTCCGTCGCGCCGCCGAACGCCTGAACATGACCCAGCCACCGCTGAGCCGGCAGATCCAATTGCTGGAACATCACCTGGGGGTCGAACTGTTCACCCGCAGTACCCGCAGCGTGGCACTCACCGCCGCTGGCCGAGCGTTTTTCATCGAAGCGCAGAACCTGCTGGAGCAGGCACAACAAGCTGCCGTTGCCGCTAAGCGTTTCGCCCAGGGCGACATCGGCTCGGTCACCATCAGCTTCGTCGGTAGCGCGGTGTACGAGTTCTTGCCCAAGGTCATTGCCGAGGCACGGCTGAAACAGCCCCAGGTCAAAATCGTTTTGGCAGAGATGAACACTTACCAGCAGCACGAGGCCTTACGCGCCCGGCGCATCGACCTGGGCATCGTTCGCTCGCCCCTGCTGGAAACCGGCTACGCCACCGAATGCCTGGTGCGCGAGCCCTTCGTCCTGGCGGTGCCTGCCGGGCATCCGCTGGCCAATGCCGAGACCGTGGGCGTCCAGGACCTGGACGGTCAACCGTTCCTCATGTACTCCCATTCCGCCTACCCGCCCTTCAACGAACTGCTCACCGGCATGCTTCGCTCGGCCCGGGTCGCGCCACAATTCGTGCAATGGCTGGGGTCGTCGCTGACGATCCTGGCGCTGGTCAACGCCGGCATGGGCCTGGCGCTGGTGCCGCGATGCGCCACCAGCGTGGTGTTCAAGCAGGTGGTGTTTCGCGAGATCGACCTGGGTGAAGGGGTGCAGAGCGAGTTGCACCTGGTGTGGCGCGAGGACAACGACAACCCGGCGTTCACCATGTTGCTGGAGGGGATTCGGGGAGCGGTTCGGGAGGGACTTTAAGCGATACACAAAAGCTGTGGCATGTGAAACCCGTGGCGAGAGAGCTTGCTCCCTCGCCATATGACCAGCGCCCTTGAGCCATGTGTCTGATGGGTTTGCCAGCGCCCTATTCCAGTCCTTCCCTGCAAGTTGTACGATGACAGACGAGAGCGCAATCGCTCGCGTTCCTGATACCTACAACAACAAGGAAATCCCCATGAAAAAAGCGACATTGGTCATCAGCCTCTTGTGCCTGTTCAGCGGCTACGCAGCGGCGGCTACATCGCCTGAGCAGGAAGTGGCCCAGGCGGTCGACCATCTGACCCAAGCCATGCTGCACAAAGACATCCCACAACTCCAGGCATTGGCCGCTGAGAACCTGACCTACGGGCACTCCAGCGGCAACATCCAGGACAAGAAAGCCTTCATCGCCGACATCGAAACGGGCAAGAGCGCGTTCAAGACCCTGGAGATGCAGAACCAGAAAATCACCCTGTCAGGTGACGTGGCGCTGGTGCGCAATCACTTTTCGGCCCAGGCGCTCAAGGGCACAGAGGTGGTGCCGACGGAAATCGAGAACTTCCAGATCTGGCAGAAGCAGAAGAATGGCAAGTGGCTGCTGATCGGTCGCCAGGCGTTTCGGTTCTGACCTGAAAATCTATGTGGCGAGGGGATTTATCCCCTCGCCACAGGTCACCGTTACTTCAATCCGTCGCCCATTGCTCCCGGTACTGCAGCAGAAAATCCACAAAAGCACGCACCCGCTGCGGCACGTACCGGCCATGGGGATACAACAAGGTGAACGGCCGTGAACGCCCCGCGAAAGGCGCAAGCACCTCCACCAATTGCCCGTTGGCCAGCTCCTGCTCCACGATGAATTTATAGGTCTGGAACAAGCCCGCCCCATGCTTGGCCAGCGTCACGCCGCCGAGCACATCGTCCGAACAGCAATAACCCCCTTCGCCGAACACTTCCTTTTCCTTGCCCTCGACATTGAACAGCCAGGAAATCCGTCGCCCGCTGCTGGGCAATTCGAACTGGATACACTCGTGATCGTCCAGGTCTCCAAGGCTCTGTGGCGTGCCGACCTTGCGCAGATAATCCGGGGATGCGACCACCACCAGTTTCGCATCCTCCAGCAGCCGGGCGATCATCGACGAGTCGGGTTGGGCCCGTACCCGAATGGCGAGGTCATATCCCTCGGCGACGAAATCAATGTTTCGATTGCTCAGGTGCAGGTCCACAGTCACTTGCGGGTACAGCGCCCGAAAGGCCGGCAGCAACGGCAGGATGCGGTGATGACCGTAGGTGGTGGGCAGGCTGATACGCAGTTGCCCGGACGGCACCGATTGCGCCCCCATCATTTCCTGTTGCGCCTCCACCAGTTGCGTCAACGCCTGGCGGCATTGCTCGAAATAGGTCCTGCCGGCTTCGGTCAAGCGGATGCTGCGGGTGGTGCGCACGAAAAGTCGTGAACCCAGGCGCTCTTCCAGACGAAAGATCGAGCGGCTCACCGCCGCCGGAGTAACGCCCGCCAACTGCGCCGCGGCGGTGAAACTGCCGGCCTCCGCCGCCAGGCAGAATAGTTCTATGCTGCCCAGCTGCAGGTCTTCGAAATGACGTTTCATGATTGATTACACCGCGTATCAACTGAAGTTGCCAAAAGCCTGTTTATCAGCCTGCGGCGTATAAATACAGTGGTCCTTCAATGGCGCGGGAATACTCCTGCGCATTTCTCAGCAGCAGGAGTGCAACATGCCTTTCGTCAATGTGCGAATTACCCGAGACGGCGTCACCCGTGAACAAAAAGCCCAGGTGATTTCCGAAATCACCGAAACCCTCCAGCGCGTGCTGGGCAAGGACCCGCATTTGACCCATATCGTGATCGAGGAAGTCGACACCGATAACTGGGGATACGCGGGAATGACGACGACGGCGTATCGAAGTCTTCCCAAGGAATAACCCTCTGCCCTTCCGAGCCCGGTCCAATTGACCGGGCTTTCTATATCTATCACCCCAATAACTCTGTGGGAGCGAGCCTGCTCGCGATATCGGTGCGTCAGTCGACATTTGAGTCGGCTGATGTACCGCTATCGCGAGCAGGCTCGCTCCCACAGTGGCTTGCGTTGATCCAGTCATTGATTACATGGCGTATCAACTCAAGTACCAGAAGCCTTATTTATCAAACCCTGATGCACCAATACCCTGAACTCAACCACCGCCTCTACAGGCGTAGCGGTTCCACTCAATGTGATCAGGAGTCAATCATGAGCCTCAACAAAACCGTCATCATCACCGGCGCTTCCAGCGGGATCGGCCTGGGTTTGGTCAAGGCGTTCCTGGCCCGGGGGTACAACGTGGTGGGCAATGCCCGCTCCCCGGCCGGCCTGGACGCTGCCGCTGCCCAGCTCGGTCACCCGGCCGGTTTCATCGGCGTGGCCGGCGACATCGCTGACCCGGCCACTTCAGCCGCCCTCATCGCCCAAGCCGTCGAGGCGTTTGGTGCCGTTGACGGGCTGGTGAACAACGCCGGGTTCTTCCTGCCAAAACCCTTCGTCGAATACAGCCCCCAGGACCTGGACGCGCTGCTGGACACCAACCTCAAGGGGCTGGTCTACGCCAGCCAGGCCGCTGCCGCGCACATGATCGGGCGCCGGCAAGGCTTCATCATCAACATTTCGGCCGCCGTGGCGCTGCAACCGAACATCCAGGTGCCGGCGGCGCTGCCGGTGTTGATCAAGGGCGGCGTCAACCAGATGACCCGCGCCCTGGCCCTGGAATTGTCGCCTCACAACATCAAGGTCAACGCCGTCGCCCCCGGCATCATCGACACGCCCATGCATGACCCGGCGCACCGCGACTTCCTCGAAAACCTGGCCCCGGCCGGTCGCGTGGGCACCATCGAGGAAATTGCCGAAGCCGTGTTGTACCTGGCGGGCGCTGATTTCACGACCGGCGCGATACTGCCGGTGGACGGCGGCATGAGCAGCGGCAAGTGGTAAAAAGAAAAACCCCGGAGGCAGGACCTTCGGGGTTTTCATGACGCACTGGATTCAGAGCGTGTAGGAAATGCCGGCCTGCACGGTCCGCGGTGCGCCTGGGTAGGCATAGACGCCACCGAATGCACCCTCTTCGTAGTCGGCGTCGAACAGGTTCTTCAGGTCCAGGTTGAGGCGGATCCGCTCGTTGACCTTGTAGTAGCCGAGCAGGTCGACGACGGTGTAGCTGTCCATGGTAAAGGTGCTGGCCGCCGTATTGCCGGCCCGCTCATCGACGTACTTGACGCCCAGGCCCAGGCCGAGCCCCTTGAGGCCACTGTCCTGGAACTCATAGACGTTCAACAGGCTGAAGGAGTTCTTGGGCACGTTGAGCAAGCGGGTGCCGGTTGGGATATTGATGTCCTTGGTCACTTCGGCATCTACATACGCGTAGCCACCGATCACGCGCCATTCTGGCGTTAAATTGCCCGCCACATTCAAATCGAAACCACGGCTGCGCACTTCCCCGGCAGCCACGTTGAAGGTGGAATCCAGCGGATCGGGCGTGAGTACGTTGCGCTTTTCAATCTGGTAGATCGCCGCATCAACGCTCAACTGACGATCCAGCGCTTCCCACTTGACGCCCATTTCGTAGGACTTGCCCTCTTCCGGCTTAAACCCCTCACCCTGCCCCTGGCGACTGGCTCCGGTGTTGGGTTTGAACGAGCGCGCGGTGTTGGCGTAGAGCGCAACGGTATCGGTCAGATCGTAGATCACCCCCAGGCGTGGGGTGACAGCATTTTCAGTCTTGTCCCAGTTACGGCTACCGGGCCGAGCCTGAGGGACGAAGGATTCGTACTCATGCTCGAATCGCTCAAACCGCGCCCCAGCCAACACCTTCAGGCGCTCAGTCAACGCCACCTGATCCTGGACGAATACGCCAAACGTCTTGAGGTTTTCCTGGTCATCGGTGGGCGTACGCGTCAATGCCGGGCGCGGCTGGCCATACACCGGGTCGAAGATATCGATCGGGTAGGCACCGGCACCCGCGGCGGAACGCTGGATGATGGACTGGTAGTCGTAGTCTTCATACTCGATGCCCGTCAACAGCGTGTGCTCGAACCCGCCGGTGGAGAAATGCCCGGTGAGGTTAAGTTGGGTGTCCCGGTCGCTCCATTCCAATTTGCGGTAGTTGAAGTTGCGGCCCAGGGTGCGCCCGTCGGCGGCGATGCCGTTGCCTTCCACGGCATTGCCCTGCAAGGTGCCGTCGAGCCATTGGGTACCGCCGGCCAGCGTCCAGTCGTCGTTGAGCATGTGCTCGAAACGCACCTGCAGCATGTTGTTGTCGTTGTGCAGCTTGCCGGCGTCTTTTTCGCCGAAGAACGTATCGCGCGAGGCGGTGCCGCGCTGGCCGGCGTAATGGGTCAAGCCACGGTCCAGGGGCGCATTGTTGCGCATGAAATCACCTTCGAAAGTCAGGCGCGTGGTGTCGTTGACCTGCCAGGTCACCACTGGCGCGACGCCGTAGCGCTCGGTCTCGACGTGGTCGCGGAACGTGTCACCGCCCTCGCCGATCACGTTCAGGCGATAAGCCAGGCGCCCTTCTTCGTCCAATGGACCGGACGTATCGAGCGTACCGCGACGCATCCCCTGGTCGCTGAGCTGACTGCCCAGGGTCACCGTGCGCTCGGCCAACGGTTGTTTGGACACCACGTTGAAGGTACCGCCCGGGTCGCCACGGCCATAGAGCATGGTGGCCGGGCCGCGCAGGACTTCCAGACGCTCGATGGTGTTGGCGTCAGGCATGTTCGGGTAGCCACGGTTGATCGGGAAGCCGTTGCGGTAGAACTCCCCCGTGGTGAAGCCGCGCACGGTGAACGTGGTCAGGCCCTGGCCGCCGAAGTTGTTGGCCCGGCCTACCCCGCCAGCGTAATCGAGGGCGTCTTGCAGGCGCGTGGCGCTGAGGTCTTCGACCACGTCGCGGGACACTACGGAAATGGATTGCGGGGTTTCATGAATCGCCGTGTCGGTACGGGTGGCACTGGCTGAGCGGGTGGCGTGATAGCCCTTCACCGGGCCCTGTGCCGATTCATAGTCGGCAGCGCCGACGATATCCGTGGCTTGCAGCTCGAGGGTCGCGGGGTTGCCAGGGATTGGCTCTTCAGCCCAGGTGGAAACGGAATAAGCCTGGAGCACACACAGTGAAACGAGAATCCGACGCATCGACGCACAATCCTAATGAAAGAATACCGGCCCTTTTTTCGAGGCCGGCAAGAATGTGTCGCGAAAGATACAGGAACTCATTCTTATTTGATATTCACTCCCATTAACGCCGGTTTTATTTTGTTGCCTTCAAGTCCGCCATCGCGAGCAGGCTCGCTCCCACATTGGTTCAGGGCATTCACAAAAATCGCGTCCGCCACAAATCCCTGTGGGAGCGAGCCTGCTCGCGATGACGCCGGTAAATTCAACCCCGCTTCGCTGCAGACTCCGTCTCGACCCGCTGGAAAAACCTCTGCGCCCGAATGTCCTGGGTATACGCCACATTCAACCGCAACCAGTCGCAGTCCTCCCCCTGGGGCAGGAACGTCGAGCCCTGGGACAATTGGATTTGCAGTTCCCGGGCGATCTGATGCACCCGTTGTGCAGCCAGGCACCGCGGCCTGGCCCAGATGAACAGCCCTCCCGTCGGCTCGGCAAACACCTCCCAATGGGCCGGGTTCAGTTGGCGCAGCGTACTTGCCATCTGCTTGTTCAGACGCTGGCGCAAGCGCTGGATCAACTTGCGATAAGCGCCGTTGGCCAGCAACGTCGCCACCACGTTTTCCGCCAGCAGCGAACAACCGATGCCGGTAATCATCTTGACTTCGGCCAGGCGCTGGATGATGTCGGGATGGGCGACCACATAACCGACGCGCAGCGAACTGGACAGCGTCTTGGAAAAGCTCGCCAGGTAGATCACCCGGTCCAGGGCATCCAGGGAGGCCAGCCGTGAAGTCGGGCCATTCTGGAAATCGGCGTAGATGTCATCCTCGATGAGGCGAAAGTCGTGGGCCGTTGCCAGTTGCAGCAAACGATAGGCCACGCTTGGCGCCAGGCTGGTCCCGGTGGGGTTCTGGTACATGCTGTTGATGAAGAAATACGAGGGCTTATGCTCGCCGAGAAGCTGTTCCAGGCGAGCGATGTCCGGACCTTGCGCGGTTCTTGGCACCGCCAGGGTCTTGACCCCATGCAGCTTCAGCAGATTGAACAGGTTGTAGTAACCGGGGCTTTCCACCAGCACCAGGTCACCGGGCTTGAGCAGGGTTCGCACCAGCAGGTCGAGGCCTTGGCTGGCGCCTTGGGTCGTGATGATCTGCGCCGGGTCAACGTGAATGTCGATCAGACCCAGGCGCTTTTGAATGTGCAGGCGCAGATGCGGTGAGCCCAACGGGGTGCTGTAGTTGAACAACGCGTGGTTGTCGCTGCGTACCACCTGGCGGATCGCCTGGCCCAGGTCGGTGTCGTCGCGCCAGGCGTCGGGCAGCCAGCCACACCCCAGCTTGAGCTGCGTCGATTCATTGTCGAACAACCGCCACGGTGTGTTATCCGCTTCAGGTGCCGGCGCCACCGGCCGGGCCAACCGCTGCGCGACAAAAAAACCCGCGCCATGCCGGGACTCCAGTACCCCGCTGGCGACCAGTTGGTCATAGGCCTTGATCACGCTCGACAGACTCAGGCCATTTTCCCGGGCCAGTTGGCGAATGGACGGCATCCGTGCGCCGGGACGAATGCCATGGGCATTGATCCAGCCCATGAGGTGCGTCACGAGCTGCCGGATCACGGGCTCGGCAACGTTGCGATCAATCTTCAGGTCCACGGCGGGCACTCTTGGCCAAGTGTTCTCGTTTTTTCAGAAAACAGTTAAACACAAATGGCTGGCGTCTGTTCCTTGTTTGCGTTGTACCCGGACGTGATAGTCCCCGGGACTTCCTGCACACCTTTTAAGGAACCCCCTTGAACCCACAGCATCGACATTCCTGGGGACTGGCTTTCGGCCTTTGCCTGATCACCCTCGCGGTCAACCTGCAGGCGCCCCTGTACACCACCTACGCGCAGTTGTCCGGCTACGGGGCCGGCGCCACGGCGGTGGCGTTTTCCGGTTATGTGCTGGGCGTCCTGCCCGTCTTGCTGGCATTCGGCGGGCTGGCCGACCGGGTAGGACGCAAGCCGTTGATCCTGGTCGCGCTGGGGTTGTCGATGCTGGCGACGCTGGTGACCCTGCTCTGGCCAAGCCTGGAAGCCCTGGGCGTGGCACGCCTGATGATGGGGATCGGCACGGGACTGGCCTCGGCCACGTCGACCGCCTATATGACCGAGCTCATGGCAACCGGCGACCCCCGCTCGCCAGCCAACCGGGTCACCGCCAGCACCTCCCTGGGGTTTGGCCTGGGCGCGGCGTTGACCAGTCTTTTCCTGTTCGTCCATCACAGCGCCACGCCCGGCAGCTTCTGGTTGCAGCTGATGTTGGCGGCCATGGCGATCGGCGTGGTCTGGCGGCTACCGGATCCGGCGCGAAAAATCCAAGACGCACCGCTGCTGCGCCTGCCGTTGTTTCCCGCCGGCAGCCTGCCCTATAGCTTTTCCATGCTGTTGGCCTGGGCGACCTCGGGCCTGGTCATCGCCATATTGCCCTCGGTGCTGGCGACCCACGATTTGCAGCGTTGGTCTGGCTTGTCGACTTTCACGGTCATCAGTTGCGGCTTGCTGTTCCAGCCCTGGGTTCGGCGCATGCAACCAGCCAGGGCTACGGGCTTGGGATTGCTGATCCTGCCGTTGAGCTACGCGTTGCTGGCCTGGGGGGCAAGTGTCGGTTCCTTGGCCGCCGTATTGCTTGGCGCGCTGGGCGCCAGCAGTGCGTGCTATGGCTTTCTGTACCTGGGCGGGCTGTCAGCCGTCACCGCCATGGCCGGCGTGGAAAAGGCCCGGGTCAGCGCCGGATTCTTCCTGTTCGCCTATGTCGGGTTCAGCATCCCGGTGGTGGTGACCGGGCTGCTGGCTGACGCTTTTGGCGCTGACGTGGCGTTGATCGTGTTCGGCCTGGCGCTGCTGGCTGGGGCGTCTGTCACTGGATGGCGTATCGTGCGAACAGAAGCTTATGTGACTCGCCTGTCCCACTGCTGAATACAAAACCTTGTGGCGAGGGGATTTATCCCCGTTGGGCTGCGCAGCAGCCCCAAGATGAGCGGTTCCTATCTGCCTGACACACCGCAATATCAGGTTTTAGGGCTGCTGCGCAGCCCAGCGGGGATAAATCCCCTCGCCACAGTTTCGTACCCTTGGCTGCTTCATCGCCTGCTTCAAGGACCACCCCGGCAAAGTCGTATACCATATCCCCACCTAAGCCGAACGACCCGCCGCCGTGACTTTATCCAAGTTCAACCTGCCCGACCTGGGCAACACCCCCTCCACTTCGGAAATCATCACCCGCCACCTGCGCGATGCCATCGTGGCTGGGCATTTCGCCGAGGACGAGCCGATTCGCCAGGACGACATCGCCCGCCAGTTCAACGTCAGCAAGATCCCCGTGCGCGAAGCCCTCAAGCGCCTGGAGGCCGAGGGCCTGGTGATGTTCCAGCGCAATCGCGGGGCGATGGTCACGCGCATTTCCGAGGCGGAGCTGGCGCAGATGTTCGAAGTGCGGATGTTGCTGGAGGACAAGGCGTTGCGCCTGGCGATTCCCAACATGACCGAAGAGACCTTCGCCCGGGCCGAGAGCATCTGCCGTGAATTCATCGGTGAAGATGACGTGGGACGTTGGGCCGAACTGAACTGGCAACTGCATGCCTGTCTCTACGAACCGGCCCAACGGCCGTTCCTGGTGAGCTTGATCCGTTCGGTCCACGACAAGTTGGAGCGCTATCTGCGCATGCAAATGAGCCTCTCCGCCGGCAAGGAGCGCGCCGACCACGAGCATCGGGAAATCCTCGACGCCTGCCGTGCCGGTGATGTCGAACGGGCGGTGAAGCTGCTGGACGAACACATCGCCGGGGTCTGCAAGACGCTGTTCGAGTTCCTGCCTTCCAGCCATTGAGCCCGGCCGAAATCCCGAGTCGATGATCGACTCGGGATTCTTGAGGGCCTATACATATGTACCGCAGCGACTGTCCGACACCGCCCTAGAATCAGGGGCCTTCGTTATCTGAGACAGACACTTGCTTTCAACCATGACACCTCCATTCGACACCTTCATCGACAGCCTTTCTGTTACAGCTTCCATAAAGAATCAAAACTGGGCAGGCACGGACGACAGCATCTATATCTCGATGGGCCCCCTGGGCCAGATGCAGTTGTTCTGTGAAGCCCCCAGGGTGGGGCAACTCATCCACGTGGATATCGACATTGCCCGGATGTTCGGCCGACCGCGTATCTCGCTCGGGGAAATTGACGGACTGGCCCTCTACCAGGTGCCCGTCGCACACCCGATCGCTTCTGATGACTGGGCGCTGGAATCGGTGCTGATCAAAGCCAATGACATCTACGCCAATACCTCATTCAAACGCATCAACAAATGGCTGAGGAACCCATCCGCGCACTTGCAATTCGTATGGTCAGGACATGTTCATTTCTCCGACTGGAAGAATTCCGACCATAGATCCATCGATCTCAACGCCCAGACCTATCCGATCAGGTGGATGCCCTTTATCGGCGACCTGATGCATTGGCGCTGTTATGACCCGTCGAAAATAGACGGCGTAGGTCAGTTGATCGGGATGTGGGACGGCAAGTTGATTGGCAATCAACTGAAGACACACACCAGTGAGCTGCTCGCCCCCAACGACCAGTCCAATAGTTACACATGGGTCTACACACCCGAACACGCCATTATCTATAAGCGCTGGGAACATAGCGACCGGGCCAACTATGTAAGGCATAGCCAGCTCGGCAGCGGCAGGCCGGTCATGTGCGCCGGGGAGTTCAGGGTCACCGAACATCACATGGACCATGTGATCGCCATGGTCAACGATGCTTCCGGGCATTACAGGCCCGACGGCGGCGCCTGCCTGCGGTATGTCGCCGAGAAGTTCGATGCCCTGGGAATCAATACCGAGCACATCGAATGGCGATGGCAAGATACGAACGCCTGAGCAGGCTCCCTTGGCTGTTGCCGCGCTGTGCCGATTTCGTCATCAGCGGCAGATAAATCCATCAAGCCGTCACCCCCCGGCGCGGGCCACGCTTGCGTTCACTCATCTGAACGGACGTGGCCCCCCATGAAACGCATCACCGTGATCGACTCCCATACCGGCGGCGAACCGACCCGACTGGTCATCGACGGTTTTCCTGACCTGGGCCAGGGCAGCATGGCCGAGCGCAGGCAGCGTCTGGCCGAGCAGCACGATGCCTGGCGCACGGCCTGCGTGCTGGAACCGCGCGGTAGCGATGTGCTGGTGGGGGCGCTGCTCTGTGAGCCGGTGGACCCGAGCGCCTGTGCCGGCGTGATCTTCTTCAACAACAGCGGCTACCTGGGCATGTGCGGCCACGGCACCATCGGCCTGGTGGCGTCGCTGGCCCACCTGGGCAGGATCGGCCCCGGCGTGCACAGCATCGAAACCCCGGTGGGCACGGTGCAGGCAACCTTGCATGAGGATCGCTCGGTCAGTGTGCGCAACGTGCCGGCCTACCGTTACCGCAAGGCACTGGCCCTGGAGGTGCCCGGCATCGGCCAGGTGGTGGGCGATGTGGCCTGGGGTGGCAACTGGTTTTTCCTGGTCGCCGAGCATGGCCAGCGCGTGGCCGGCGATAACCTCGACGCGTTGACCGCCTATACCTATGCCGTGCAGCAAGCCTTGGAGCAGCAGGGTTTTCGCGGCGAAGACGGCGGCCTGATCGACCACGTCGAACTGTTCGCCGACGACCCGCAAGCCGACAGCCGCAACTTCGTACTCTGCCCGGGCAAGGCCTATGACCGCTCCCCATGCGGCACCGGCACCAGCGCCAAACTGGCCTGCCTGGCCGCCGATGGAAAACTGCAACCCGGCCAGATCTGGCGCCAGGCCAGTGTCATTGGCAGCGAGTTCGAGGGTTCCTATGAACGCTCGGGCGAGCGCATCGTGCCGACCATTCGTGGCCGTGCCTACATCAGTGCCGAGACCACGCTGGTCATCGAAGCGGATGACCCATTCGCCTGGGGCATTCGTCCGTGAGCGAGGGCCAGGTCGCCGACGTGATCATCATCGGTGCCGGTATCATCGGCGCCGCCTGCGCCCGGACATTGGCCCAACGCGGTTTGAAAGTCCTGGTGCTCGACGCTGGTTGGCACGGCGCGACGGCGGCCGGCATGGGCCACCTGCTGGTGCTGGATGACAACCCGGCGGAACTGGCCCTCAGTCAATATTCCCTGCAACGCTGGCGCGAACTGGCCCCGGCCCTGCCCGAGGCCTGCGCCTGGCGCAACAACGGCACCCTGTGGCTGGCGGCCAATGCCGAAGAAATGGCAGTGGCCCACAGTAAATATCTGAATCTGCTGGCTCATGGCGAAGTCTGCGAACTGATCGGTCGCGCCGCCCTGCACCAGCGCGAACCCCAATTACGCGAAGGTTTGGAAGGTGGGCTGCTGATCAAGGGTGACGGCATCCTGTACGCCCCGGCAGCCGCGCGCTGGATGCTGGATGCGCCCAATATTCGCCAGCAGCGCGCCCGGGTCAGCGAAGTCGACGGCCAGCGCGTGCGCCTTGACGACGGCCGCTGGTTGAGTGCCGAAGCGGTGGTCCTGGCCAATGGCATCCAGGCCACCGAGCTGTGCCCGGAGCTGCCCATTGAAGCGAAAAAAGGTCACCTGCTGATCACTGATCGCTACCCCGCCACCGTCACTCACACACTGGTGGAACTGGGCTATGTCACCAGCGCCCACAACGCCAGCGGGCCATCGGTGGCGTGCAATATCCAGCCGCGTCCGACCGGGCAATTGTTCATCGGCGCCTCGCGGCAGTTCGGCACCGTCGACCCACAGGTGGAAAGCTGGATGCTGGCGAAGATGCTCAAACGCGCCGTCGAATATATGCCGGGGCTGGCGCAGCTCAACGGCATTCGTGCCTGGACCGGTTTTCGCGCGGCCAGCCCTGACGGCCTGCCCTTGGTGGGCCAACATCCGCAGCGCAAGGGCCTGTGGCTGGCAGTCGGTCACGAAGGCCTGGGCGTCACGACGGCGCCCGCGACGGCCGATTTGCTGGTCGCCCAACTGTTCAACGAAACCTCGCCGCTTGCCCCTCAAGCTTACCTGCCACAGCGTTTCTTCGGAGAACCGGCCCATGCCTGACTTATTCCTGGACGGTCGCCCGCTATCAGTCGCCGATGGCACCAGCGTCGCGGCGGCATTGGCCTTGGGGGCGGACGGGTGCAGTCGTACCTCGGTCAGCGGCCAGCGCCGTGCGCCTTTGTGCGGCATGGGCATCTGCCAGGAATGCCGAGTGCTGATCGATGGCCGTCGACGCCTGGCCT
The DNA here is from genome assembly GCF_058148565.1 of Pseudomonas sp. DF11. Taxonomy (NCBI): domain Bacteria; kingdom Pseudomonadati; phylum Pseudomonadota; class Gammaproteobacteria; order Pseudomonadales; family Pseudomonadaceae; genus Pseudomonas; species Pseudomonas sp. DF11. Next base: position 289,872 of record NZ_JBYVYN010000006.1, on the reverse strand, counting down.
GCCAAACCCTCTGCCACGACGGCATGCAGGTGCAGACCCGACCATGAACGAAACCACCGACCTGTTGATCATCGGTGCCGGCCCCGCCGGCATGGCCGCCGCCCTTGCCGCGGCAAGCAGCGGTGCGCGCATTGTGCTGCTGGACGACAACCCGTTGCCGGGTGGGCAGATCTGGCGCGATGGTCCCCAGGCCAACCTGCCCAGCGCAGCCCGGCGCCTGCGCGATCAACTGCAAACCTGCGCCAATGTACGCTGCCATGCCGGCGCTCGCGTGATCGCCTGCGCGGCGGACAAAACCTTGTTGGTGGAAGATGCCGAGCGCGGCTGGCGGATCAGCTATGACCGCTTGATCCTCTGCACCGGTGCCCGGGAATTGCTGCTGCCCTTCCCCGGCTGGACGTTGCCCGGAGTGACCGGAGCCGGCGGCTTGCAGGCGCTGGTCAAGGGCGGCCTGCCGGTGCGCGGCGAACGGCTGGTGATCGCTGGCAGCGGCCCCTTGCTACTGGCCAGCGCCGCCACGGCGAAACATCAAGGTGCGCAGTTGGTGCGCATCGCCGAGCAAGCCAGTCGCACCGCCGTCGCCGGTTTCGCTGCACAATTGCCCCGCTGGCCGGGCAAGTTTTTCCAGTCGTTCGGTTTGTTCGACCGGCACTACCGCACCGACACCTATGCGGTGGAAGCACTCGGGCGGGAGCGACTCGAGGGCGTGCGCCTGCTGCAACAGGGCAAGACGCTTGAACTGGCTTGCGATCGGCTGGCCTGTGGCTTCGGGCTGATTCCCAACACTCAGCTCGGCCAGGCCCTGGGCTGCGCGGTTGAAGACCAGGCCCTGGCCGTTGACGCCTGGCAAGCCACCACCCGCGTCGGACATTACGCCGCCGGTGAATGCACCGGTTTTGGTGGCAGCGAACTGGCGTTGGTGGAAGGTGCCATCGCCGGCCACGCCGCCGTCGGCAATACTGCGGCGGCCCAGCGTCTGTGGCCCCAACGCACACGCTGGCAGGGTTTCGCCCAGGCATTGAACAAAGCCTTCACCCTCGGTCCACAGCTCAAGACCCTGGCCCGCGCCGACACCCTGGTCTGCCGCTGCGAAGACGTGCCGTATGGCGAACTGGTCGGCCATGAAAACTGGCGCGAAGCGAAACTGGCCAGCCGCTGCGGCATGGGCGCATGCCAAGGCCGAGTGTGCGGCGCCGCCCTGGAACATCTGCTCGGCTGGACACCGCCCGCCCCACGCCCGCCGTTCAGCCCGGCGCGGATCGAAACCTTGCTGGCCCTGGAACAAGCCCCACCCACCTGAGCCCGACACACATCCCACTCAGACCTGTACTCACCACAAACTCCCAGTGGGAGCGAGCTTGCTCGCGATAGCGGTGGGCCTGCTTGCATCGATGTTGGATGTACTGACGCCATCGCGAGCAGGCTCGCTCCCACAGGGATTTGAGGTGAACTTCAACTTTGCGGCACCGCAGGCCCCCATGTGGGAGCGAGCCTGCTCGCGATAGCGGCGTGACAGGCAGCGCATTTTCGATTGACACTGCGCCATCGCTTCCACAAAAAAGACGACGCCGGCCATGTACCCCTCGCTCACTTCCCTCGCACCCTGTGACCTGGACACCCTGTTGCGCAGCCTGCAACCCATCGCCCCACTGCTGGACACCCTCGCGGACGTGGTGTTTTTCATCAAGGACAAGCAGGCCCGCTACGCCTTCGTCAACCAGACCCTGGCCCGGCGCTGCGGCTTCAAGCACAGCACGGACTTGCTCGGCCTCACCGCCGAACAGGTGTTCCCCGAACGCTTCGGCCCGTTGTACACCGAGCAGGATCGCCGGGTGCTGGCCAGCGGCCGGGAGTTGGCCGACCAGCTCGAATTGCATCTGTATTACGGCAACCAGCCCGTGTGGTGCCTGACCCACAAGCTCGCCCTGCATGACCCAAACGGCCAGATCGTCGGCCTGGCCGGCATTTCCCGTGACCTGCAACTGCCCCAGTCGAGCCACCCAGCCTTCCAGAAACTGGCAGCGGTGGATGCTCATATCAAAAACCACTTCGCCCGCCCCATCAGCCTGACGGAATTGACGACCATCGCCGGGTTGTCGGTGGCGCAGTTGGAGCGGCACTGCAAGCGGATTTTCCAACTCACACCCCGGCAGATGATTCACAAGGCACGCCTGGAAGAAGCCTCGCGGCTGTTACTCGACAAGAACCTGCCGATCACTGAGATCGCCCTGCGTTGCGGCTACACCGACCACAGCGCCTTCAGCCGTCAGTTCCGTGCCCTGACCAGCCTGTCGCCCAGTCAATATCGCGAGAGTCAGCACTGACGCCTGTTCCCTGATGGGGCGTCGGCCCCCATGGTTGCTCCCATCTGTAACACACAGACCTGGCGCCGGCCCCTGCCCGAAGTGTTAGCGCAAGACCTGAAAGCCTCTAGATCAGCTCTCCAATAGCATTACGGCGACGCGACCGCAAACAGGCATGCCGATTGCTTATCTAATATCGTATACGAAATCCTCAATACGATATCTCACCGCATTTATTCGACAGCGAGGCATTTATGAAAAACCCTGCATTGGCCGTAGCCCTCAGCGTTGTCCTCACCCCGCTTTTCATTGCCCCCGCCCACGCCGACAAACTCGACGACATCATCAGCTCGGGCAAGCTGCGTTGCGCCGTGACCCTGGACTTCCCACCCATGGGCTTTCGCGATGAAAGCAATAAACCGGCGGGATTCGACGTGGACTATTGTCACGATCTGGCGAAAGTCCTCGGTGTGGACGCCGAAGTGGTGGAAACCCCGTTCTCCGACCGAATCCCCGCGCTGCTGTCGAGCCGCGCCGATGTCATTGTCGCCTCCACGTCTGACACCTTGGAGCGAGCCAAGACCGTCGGCCTGACCGTGCCCTACTTCGCCTTCCAAATGGTCGTGCTGACCCGCGACAACACCGGCATCAACAGCTACGCCGACCTCAAGGGCAAGGCCCTGGGTAACACCAGCAGCACCTACGAAGCCATCGCCCTGGAGAAGGATCAGAAGAGCTGGGGCAGCGGCAGTTTCCGCGCCTACCAATCGCAGAACGACACCCTGCTGGCGGTCGCCCAAGGGCACATAGACGCGACCGTGGTCACCAACACCGTGGCGGCCGCGACCATCAAGTCGGGCAAGTACAAAGGCCTGAAGATCGCCGGCGATGCGCCCTATGTCATCGACTACGTGTCCCTGGGCGCCAAGCGCAGCGAGTACGGCCTGCTCAACTACCTCAACCTGTTCGTCAACCAGCAGGTGCGCACCGGGCGGTACAAGGAGCTGTTCGTCAAATGGGTCGGCACCGACATCCCGCCGGCCAACCTGACTGTTCCCCAGGTCTACTATTGAGGATCGGCGCATGCCAAGCACGCCTGTCCGTATGAAAGGCCGCAGTCTGGTGGGGGGCGCCGCCGAGGGCGCCCTGCTGTTCGCCGAAGTCGGCCTGAGTTTCTGGGGCGGGGTCGATCCGGCCAGTGGCGAGGTCATCGATCGGCATCACCCGTTGAGCGGTGAACGCCTGGCCGGGCGCGTATTGGCGATTCCCAGCGGACGCGGCTCCTGCACCGGCAGCAGCGTCTTGATGGAGTTGATCAGCAACGGCCATGCACCTGCGGCCCTGGTGCTGGCCGAAGCCGATGAAATCCTGACCCTGGGCGTGCTGGTGGCGCAGGTGATTTTCCAACGCTCGTTGCCGGTGTTGTGCGTGGGGCACGAGGCTTTCAACAGGTTGCGCGGCCAGGGCTTTGTCCGCCTCGAGGGCGACGTCCTGACGCTGTCTGGCCGCCATCCCAACGACGGCTGGCAGGGTGCGGACGCCTGCCGGCAGCCGCCCGCTCCCTCGACCCTGAACCTGACCGAACAGGACCAAGCGTTGCTCGACGGCACCCACGGCAAGGCGGCCCAAGTGGCAATGCAGATTGTGCTGCGCATGGCCGAGATCCAGGGTGCCACGCAACTGCTAAACGTGACCCAGGCCCACATCGACGGCTGCATCTACACCGGCCCGGCCAGCCTGCGCTTTGCCGAACAACTGGTGCAGTGGGGCGCGAAAGTCCGCGTGCCCACCACCCTCAATTCCATCTCCGTGGACCAGCGTCGCTGGCGTGAACTGGGCGTCGATCCGGCCCTGGGCGAGCCGGCCAGTGCCCTGGGCGACGCCTACATGGCGATGGGCGCGCAACTGAGTTTCACCTGCGCGCCCTACCTGCTGGACACCGCGCCCAAGGCCGGTGAACAAATCGTCTGGGCCGAATCCAATGCGGTGGTCTACGCCAACAGCGTGCTGGGCGCGCGCACGCAGAAGTACCCGGACTTCCTCGATATCTGCATTGCCCTGTGCGGACGGGCGCCGTTGACTGGCTGTCATCTCGACGACCAGCGCAAGGCTGGGTTGATCGTCGACGTGCCGGCGCTGGGCAACGTGGACGACAGTTTCTATCCGCTGCTGGGCTACCACATCGGCGGCCTGGCGGGCCGGCGCATCCCGCTGATACGCGGCCTGGAACACGCTGCGCCAACCCTGGACGACCTCAAGGCCTTCGGCGCCGCGTTCGCCACCACCAGCGCCGCGCCGTTGTTCCACATTGCCGGGGTGACGCCGGAAGCCCTCGACCCTGCCAATGTCATGGAGAACGACGTCACCTTGCCGCAGGAAAGCGTCGATGTCGCCGGCCTGCTTGCCAGTTGGCGCGAGCTCAACAGCGCCCGGGACAACTGGGTGGACGTGGTGTCCCTGGGCAATCCGCATTTCTCCCTCAGCGAATTCGCCGCCCTCGCGACCTTGTGCGCGGGCCGGGTCAAGCATCCGTATGTGGTGCTGGCGATTACCTGCGGTCGAGCGGTGCTGGAGCAGGCGCGCAAGGCCGGATACCTGACCGCCATCGAGGCTTTCGGCGCGGTCCTGGTGACCGACACCTGCTGGTGCATGTTGGGCGAACCGGTGATCCCACCCCACGCCACCACGCTGATGACCAACTCCGGCAAATACGCCCACTACGCGCCCGGCCTGGTCGGTCGCGGCGTGCACTTTGCCGCCCTCGCCGAATGCGTCGAGGCCGCGTGCAGCGCCGCGACCAGCGGCCAGCCGCCAATATGGCTGCAACCCACTGCCCGCAGGGGGAGCCCGACCCATGTTTGATGACTACAGCTTCCAATGGCGTCCGGCCCTACGCGCCCTGCCCGACATGCTCGCCGGGGCCTGGGTGACCTTCGAGACCGCTGCGCTGTCGATGATTTTCGGCGTGCTGATCGCCCTGGTCCTGACCGTGATGCGCCAGGCCAGGCAGCCCTTGTTGCGTGGGGTGGGCAATGGCTGGGTGTCCATCGCCCGCAATACCCCCTCGCTATTCCAGATCTACATCCTCTACTTCGGCCTCGGCTCCCTCGGGCTGCACGTCAGTTCCTGGCTGGCCTTGCTGGCCGGGATCACCTTCAACAATGCCGGTTACCTGGCGGAAAACTTTCGCGGCGGCCTCAAGGCCGTGCCGAGTACGCAAATGCGCGCCGCCCGCTCCCTGGGCATGAGCGCCTTCCAGGCCTACCGGATGATCATCGTCCCGCAACTGTTGCGCATCGTCTTCTATCCGTTGACCAACCAGATGGTCTGGGCGGTGCTGATGACGTCCCTGGGCGTGGTCGTCGGCCTGAACAACGACCTCACTGGCGTCACCCAGGAATACAACGTCAAGACCTTCCGCACCTTCGAATACTTCGCCCTCGCGGCGGTGCTGTATTACCTGATCGCCAAGCTGATCGTCGGGCTGGCCCGGCTGTTGTCCTGGCGCTTGTTTCGTTATTGAGGAGGGCTGTCATGTTGTCTACAAGCCTCACCGTTAACGACCTGTTGTTCTTGCTCAATGGGGCCTGGGTCACGTTGCAACTGACCGCCTGGTCGATCCTGCTGGGCACCCTGGCCGGGCTGCTGTTCGGCCTGTTGCGGGCCCTGTTGCCGCGGGTCAGCCTGCCCCTGGCCTGGGTGCTGGACGTGTTTCGCAGCGTGCCACTGCTGATCCAGTTCGTGCTGTTCAACTCCCTCAAGAGCATCGTCGGCCTGAACCTCAGCGCCTTCGCGGTGGGCTGCATCGTGCTCGGGGTCTACGCCGCCGCGTACTTCACCGAAATCGTCCGCGGTGGGGTGCTGGCAGTGCCGCTGAGCACGCGCCGAGCCAGCCGTTCCCTGGGCCTGAGTTACTTGCAGGACTTGCGTTTCATTGTCCTGCCGATTGCCACGCGAGTGGCCTTTCCCGGCTGGCTGAATCTGGTGCTGGGCGTGATGAAAGACACCGCGCTGGTGATGTGGATCGGCATCGTCGAATTGCTCCGTGCTTCGCAAACCATTGTCACGCGCATTCAGGAACCCCTGTTGGTGCTGTGCATCGCGGGGCTCATTTACTACGTCATGAGCCTGGTGGTCTCCCGCCTCGGCGCACGTCTGGAAAGAAGGTGGCAGGAAAATGATTGAGATCGAAAACGTGCACAAGTCTTTCGGCGCCCTGGAAGTGGTCAAGGGTGTGAGCCTGACGGTGGACAAGGGCGAAGTGGTGTCGATCATCGGCGGTTCCGGTTCTGGCAAGTCGACCCTGCTGATGTGCATCAACGGTCTGGAGCCGATCCAGAAAGGCAGCATCCGCGTGGACGGCATCGAGGTCCATGACCGCGCCACCGACCTCAATCGCCTGCGGCAGAAGATCGGCATCGTGTTCCAGCAATGGAATGCCTTCCCCCACCTGACCGTGCTGGAAAACGTGATGCTGGCGCCGCGCAAGGTCCTGGGCAAAAGCCAGCGGGAGGCCGAGGCACTGGCGGTGCAACAGCTTGAACACGTGGGCCTGGGAGACAAACTCAAGGCCTTTCCCGGCAAGCTTTCCGGCGGGCAGCAACAACGCATGGCCATCGCCCGGGCCCTGGCGATGTCGCCGGACTACATGCTGTTCGACGAAGCCACCTCGGCCCTCGACCCACAACTGGTGGGAGAAGTGCTGGACACCATGCGCATGCTCGCCGAAGACGGCATGACCATGGTGCTGGTGACCCACGAGATCCGTTTCGCCCGGGACGTCTCCGACCGCGTGGCGTTCTTCTGCAATGGCCGGGTCCATGAGATCGGGCCGCCGGACCAGGTGATTGGCAATCCGGTGCAGCCGGAGACGGCGGCTTTCCTCAAGTCGGTGAAATAGCGGATGGCCTCATCGCGAGCAGGCTCGCTCCCACACTGTTTTTGTGTACGCCACAGAACCCTGTGGGAGCGGGCTTGCTCGCGATGAGGCCCTACAAGACAACACAAGGATTTGACTCATGCGCTCATCGAAAATCATCCATGTAGTGAGCTGTCACGCCGAAGGCGAAGTCGGCGACGTGATCGTCGGCGGCGTTGCCCCACCGCCCGGCGCCACGGTGTGGGAACAGTCCCGCTGGATCGCCCAGGACCAGACCTTGCGCAACTTCGTTCTCAACGAGCCCCGTGGCGGCGTATTCCGCCACGTCAATCTGCTGGTGCCGGCCAAGGACCCACGGGCGCAAATGGCCTGGATCATTATGGAGCCGGCCGACACCCCGCCGATGTCCGGCTCCAACTCGTTGTGCGTCGCCACCGTGCTGCTGGACAGCGGCATCCTGCCGATGACCGAGCCCCAGACTCGCTTGGTGCTTGAGGCACCGGGCGGCCTGATCGAAGCCGTGGCCGACTGCCGCGACGGCAAAGTGCAGCGAGTGGAGGTCAAGAACGTACCCTCCTTCGCCGACCGCCTCGATGCGTGGATCGAAGTCGAGGGCCTGGGCTCGTTGCAGGTGGACACGGCGTACGGCGGCGACAGTTTTGTGATTGTCGACGCCCAGCGCCTGGGCTTCGCCATCCGTCCAGACGAGGCCGCCGAGCTGGTGGCCGTGGGCTTGAAAATCACTCGGGCCGCCAATGAACAACTGGGCTTTGTCCATCCGTTGAACCCCGACTGGTCGCACATCTCGTTCTGCCAGATCGCCGCGCCCATCGTCCAGGAGAACGGCATCGCCACCGGCGCCAACGCGGTGGTGATCCAGCCGGGCAAGATCGACCGCTCCCCCACCGGCACCGGCTGCTCGGCGCGCATGGCGGTGTTGCACGCCAAGGGTTTGATGCAGGTCGGCGAACGGTTCATCGGCCGCTCGATCATCGGCTCCGAATTCCACTGCCGCATCGATTCGCTGGCCGACGTGGCCGGACGCCCGGCGATTTATCCGTGCATCGCCGGGCGCGCGTGGATCACCGGCACCCATCAGCTGTTGCTCGACCCGGCCGATCCGTGGCCGCAGGGCTATCGGCTTTCGGATACCTGGCCTGGCGCATGACTTTCACACACAACCCTGTGGCGAGGGGATTTATCCCCGCTGGGCTGCGAAGCAGCCCCCCTGGGTTCTACTGACACACCGAGTTGCCTGTATCAGGGCCGCTTTGCGGCCCAACGGGGATAAATCCCCTCGCCACATACCCTAACCGGAGACAACCCATGAGCAAACGCATCAACTGGAGCGGCGTCTTCCCTGCCGTCACCACCCAATTCAACGATGACTTTTCCATCAACCTGGAAAAAACCCACCAAGTGATTTCCAACGTCATTCGTGATGGCGTTTCCGGCCTGGTGGTCTGCGGATCGGTGGGGGAAAACACTTCCCTGAGCGCCGAGGAAAAGATCGCCGTGACCGAGGTCGCGGTGGACGCCTCCCGTGGCCGCGTACCGGTGATTTGCGGCGTGGCCGAGTTCACCAGCGTGCAAGCGGCCAAGGTCGCCAATGCGGTGCGCAAGGTGGGGGTCGACGGAGTGATGCTGATGCCGGCGCTGGTCTACGGCTCCAAGCCGTTCGAGACCGCCGAGCATTTCCGCTACGTCGCTCGGCATGCCGACGTGCCGTTGATGGTCTACAACAACCCGCCGATCTATAAGAATGACGTGACCCCGGACATCCTGATTTCCCTGGCCGATTGCGACAACGTCGTGTGCTTCAAGGACTCCTCCGGCGACACCCGGCGCTTTATCGACGTACGCAATGAGGTCGGCGACCGTTTTGTGTTGTTTGCAGGTCTCGACGACGTGGTCCTGGAAAGCCTCGCCGTGGGTGCCGAAGGCTGGGTCTCGGGGATGTCCAACGTATTCCCGAAAGAAGGCGAGACCATTTTCCGCCTGGCCCGCGCCGGGCGCTTTGCCGAAGCGATGCCGATCTACGAATGGCTGATGCCGATCCTGCACCTGGACGCCCGCGCCGACCTGGTGCAATGCATCAAGCTGTGCGAGGCCATCGCCGGTCGTGGCAGCGCCCTCACCCGCCCGCCGCGCCTGGCCCTGCCGGAAGCGGACCGGCTGTTTGTGGAGCAGATCATGGCCAAGGCTTTGGCGAATCGGCCGGTGTTGCCGGATGTGGGGCTTTAAGACTTCCCCCTGAAGCAAGGGCATCCTGTGTGGGGGCGGGCTTGCTCGCGAAAGCGGTCTGTCTGATATGACTATGCTGCATGTGCCGCCGTCTTCGCGAGCAAGCCCGCTCCCACAGGATTGGTGGTGAATACCAAATCGTGAACACACGCAATAAAACTGTGGGAGCGGGCTTGCTCGCGATAGCGGTCTGTCTGAGTCGACTATGCTGGATGTGCCGCCATCATCGCGAGCAAGCTCGCTCCCACAGAGATTCAAGGTGTCCCATGAACTATTTCCTGGCCCAGGCCCTGAACAATCAGTGGGCCAATCACCGACTGCTCACTGCCTGCGCGCAGTTGAGCGAAGCCGAATACGCGGCGCCGCGCACGGGGTTCTTCCCGTCCATACAAGGCACGCTCTGCCATATTCTGGAAGTGGACCGCTATTACCTGACCGCTCTGGAAGGTGACCGGGACGGCCAGATCAAGGACTTTTCCGAAACATTGGCATTTGCCCAACTGAATGAAAGCCAAACCCGAACCGACCGGCAACTGCTGGCATTGTGCGAAAGCCTGCGAGAAAGAGACCTCGCCCGCTGCGTTGAGCTGGTACGCGTGGACGGCGTGGTGCGTGAGCGGATCGACCGGCTGTTGCTGCACCTGTTCGAACACCAGATCCACCACCGTGGCCAAGTCCACGGGATGCTCAGTGGCACCGGTATCAAGCCGCCGCAACTCGATGAATTTTTCCTCGATTGCGACCGCCCGTTCCGGCAACAGGAAGAACGACAACTGCAGCTCAACGAAGGGCATGTCTGGCGAGATTATCGGCCTGACTGAAGCGACACACTGTAAAAAAAAGGCGATGGCCGCTGCCGGCCATCGCCAAATCGCCCACCCGGGCGCTCTCAGTCAGGTCCGTGCGGGAGACACGATGATTTTCACGTTGTGCTCCTTGTTGTTGACCAGCTCCTCGAAGCCCTGGCCAACGATCTGCTCCAGCTGGATACGTCCGGTCACCAGTGGCGAGATATCCAGGCGTCCATCGGCGATGAAGGCGATCACATCGGCAAACTCGCCGTTGTAGGCCAACGCGCCGAGCACCTGCTTCTCGGTGGACACCAGGTCGAAGAAATTGAATTCACTGGGCTCCTCGAAGATTCCCACCAACACACATTTGCCGGCCTTGCGGATCAGGTCGATGGCCAGTTTGGCGGTGTGCTTGTTGCCGATGCACTCAAAGCTGACATCGGCTCCCAGGCCACCAGTCAGGCGACGGACTTCGGCCAGGGCGTCGCACTCCTTCGGATCGATCACGTGGCTGGCCCCGACTTCCAGGGCCTTGGCCTTGCGTGCGCCGGACATCTCCAGGGCGATCACCTGGGCCGCGCCAGCGGCCTTGGCGCACATGATGGTGCACAGCCCGATCGTACCGGCGCCAACCACCACCACGTTCTGGCCCAACAGGCTGCCGGCCTTCTTCACCGCGTGCATGCCCACCGCCAGCGGCTCGATCAACGCACCAGCCTCGGCCGGAAAGTCGGCGGGGAGTTTGTAGAGCAGGTTGGCCGGCACATTGACCAGTTCGGCAAACGCACCGTTGTTCATCAGCCCGGTGAACGCCAGGTTCTCACAGATGTTGTACAGCCCGTGGGTGCAGTAATAGCAGGTGCCGCAGTGTTGGCAGGCATCAGCGGCCACCGGCTCACCGACGCTGAAACCTTCGACGCCGGCCCCCAGTTCGACGATCTCGCCGCAGAACTCATGACCGAGGATGCACTGGCCCTTGATCCCGGTCAGCGGGTGCGGCGCGTCCACCGGGATGAACACCGGCCCGGCCACGTATTCATGCAGGTCGGAGCCGCAGATGCCGCACCATTGCACACGGATCTGCACCCAACCGGCGGGCGGCGAGACCGGCAGTGGCACGTCTTCGACGCGGATGTCGTTGCGGCCATGCCAGACGGCGGCGCGCATGCTGCGGGTAGGCTTGATTGAAACGTTCATGACGTTGCCTCCAGGATTGTGTAGGGGCGACGAATCATTTCGCCGCCCGCTTGATCAGTGCTGCTCAATGAACCCAAGGATCAGCCGGTTGACCTGCTCGGCCGCTTCCATTTGCACCATGTGGCCCTGGCCAGGCAGCACTTCGACCTGGGCACTCAACCCTTCGCTGTGGGCCACCGGAATAATTGCGTCGTCGCTGCCCCAGATCACCAGGGTCGGTACGTGGCCGGCCTGCACCACTTCACGCAAGTCCACCTGCTGGCGGCTGTCGGCGAACAGCGTCGCGAACAGTTGCCGCAGAGCCGCGTCCACTCCCTCCAGGCGCTTGTACTTGAGCATGTCGTCGAGCATCTGGCGGTTGACCAGCTCGGCATTGGAGAACAGTTGCACCAGTTGCGGCTTGAGAGCGTTGCGGTTGGCCGCTTCGACAAACCCTTTCAGGTAGCTGCCATTGATCTGCGCACCCAGCCCGGCGCTGCCGATCAGGGTCAGCGAACGTACTCGCTGAGGCGTCAGGCGCGCGGCGTTCAGCGACACCGCCCCACCCATGGAATGCCCCACCAGATGCGCCGCGTTGATGTCCAGGTGGTCGAGCAAGGCCAATACCACGCCGCTCAGTTCGTCCAGGTCGCCGCGTTGCAGTGTCTTGGCGGATTCGCCATGACCCGGCAGGTCCAGGGCGATCACCCGCCTCCCGGCCGCCAACGCCTCGTGGTTGAACAGCCAGTTGTTCAGGTCGCCGCCGAAACCATGCACCAGCACCAACGGCGTGCCGCCCTCGCCACGCTCGAAATAGCGGATGACCCGGCCGTCCAACTCGACTTTCTGCGGTTTCGGCCCGCTGTCTTCGGCGGCGACATCGCCCGGCACAAAACTGGCCTGGAACTGCTCGATGACTGCATCGATCTCGGCGTCACTGGCTTCGCCCTCAACGACAATCCCGAGCAAGGCGCCGACCGCCAAGGTTTCGTCCTGCCGGGCAATCTGCCGGCGCAGGATTCCGGAAAACGGCGCTTCGACGCTGCTGGAAATCTTGTCGGTTTCCACGTCCATCACTTCATCACCCTTGGTGATGGCCTGGCCCTCCTCCTTGAGCCAGGCATCGACCCGGCCCTCGGTCATCGACAGGCCCCACTTGGGCATGGTCAGGGTATGAATCTGGCTCATCAGCGCTTGCTCCACTCGATCACGTTGAGCACGGCTTGTTCGATCTTCGCCGCGTCAGGGATGTACAGGTCTTCCAGCGAATCGGAGAACGGCACCGGCGTGTGTGGCGCGGTGACCATTTCAATCGGGGCCTTGAGCGCACCGAAGGCTTTTTGCGCCACCAGCGCCGAAACATCGGTGGCCATGGAGCAACGTGGGTTGGCCTCGTCGATCACCACCAGGCGCCCGGTCTTCTCGACGCTTTCGAGGATGCTGTCCTCGTCCATCGGGCTGGTGGTGCGCAAGTCGATGACTTCGCAATCGATACCACGCCCAGCCAGGCTACGGGCGGCGTCCATCGCGGTGTTGACCATGCGCCCGTACGACACCAGGGTCACGTCCTTGCCATCGCGCAGGAAATTGGCCTCGCCGAAGGGAATGGTGTAGAGCTCTTCCGGCACTTCGCCCTGCATGCTGTAGAGCAACTTGTGTTCACAGAAGATCACCGGATCGTTGTCGCGGATCGCCTGGATCAGCAAGCCCTTGGCATCGTAAGGCGATGACGGGCACACGACTTTCAGCCCCGGAATGTGCGTCCACAAGGACGTGAGCATCTGTGAATGCTGGGCGGCGGCGCGCAGGCCGGCGCCGACCATGGTGCGGATCACCAGCGGCGTGGAAGCCTTGCCGCCGAACATGTAGCGAAACTTCGCCGCCTGGTTGAGGATCTGGTCCAGGCAGCACCCGGCGAAGTCGACGAACATCAGTTCGCACACCGGACGCACGCCGCAGGTGGCGGCTCCCACAGCCGCGCCGACGTAACCGATTTCCGACAGCGGCGTGTCGAGCACGCGGCCGGGGAACTGATCGTAAAGGCCCTTGGTGACGCCGAGCACGCCGCCCCAGGCATCGTTTTCACCGGGGGCGCCGGCACCGCCGGCCACGTCCTCGCCCATGATGAAAACGCTGGAGTCGCGGCGCATTTCCTGGGCCAGGGCCTCGTTGATTGCCTGCTGATAGCTGATTTTTCTCGCCATGATGGGATTCTCTATTCTTGTTTTATAAAGGGCGTTCAGGGATAGGAGACGTAGACGTCAGTGAGCAGGTCCGCCGCGGTGGGCTTGGGATCGGACTTGGCCTTGTACACGGCGTTTTCGATCAGTTGCTCCACTTCCTTATCGATCTGGTCCAACTGCTCGGCCGACAGCAGTCCCGCCCGGGTGGTGCGCTCACGGAACTGCATCAGGCAGTCCTGGTTCTCACGGAAATGCTTGACCTCATCGGGGGCCCGGTAGGTTTGGGCGTCACCCTCGAAGTGGCCGTAGTAGCGCGTCAGCTTGACCTCGATCAGCGACGGCCCTTCCCCGGCACGGGCGCGTTCGACAGCAGCTCCGGCGGCTTCGTGCACGGCGAAGAAGTCAAAGCCATCCACCGTCACCCCAGGCATGCCGAACCCGGCGGCGCGGTCGGCGATGTGATCGCAGGCCACCGACCAATTGGAAGCGGTGGCTTCGGCGTAGCCGTTGTTCTCGGCGATGAACAGGCACGGCAGGTTCCACACCGAGGCCATGTTCATGGCTTCGAACACCGCGCCCTCGTTGGAGCCGCCGTCACCGAAGAACACCACGGCGACGCTGTCGGTGCCCTTGAGCCGGGCCGCCAGGGCAGCGCCGACCACCAGGGGCGCGCCGGCACCGACGATGCCGTTGGCGCCGAGCATGCCTTTCTCGAAATCGGCGATGTGCATCGAGCCGCCCTTGCCTTGGCAGACGCCGGTTTTCTTGCCGTAGATCTCGGCCATCATCCCGTAGACATCCACGCCTTTGGCAATGCAATGACCGTGGCCACGGTGGTTGGAGGCGATGCAATCGTCATCGCCCAGGTGGGCCATGACGCCGGCGGCCGACGCTTCTTCGCCGGCATACAAGTGGACGAAACCGGGAATCTCGCCGGTGGCGAACTCCACGTGCAGACGCTCTTCGAAAGCGCGGATGGTGCGCATCACCTGGTAGGCGTGCAGCAGTTGATCGTGGGTGAGCGGTGTCGACATTTTTATTCTCCCGAGGTGTCTTCTTGAAGATTCAGAGGGTGTTGCGGGTGTTCGCGGCCAATGGCCAACAGGCGCTGTTGCGCGGCGTAGGCCAGCACCGCGTTGACGTCGATGCTCAGCGGGCCGCCGGCATCGAGGGTGACCGTGGGCCGGTCATGGACGTTGAATTCGATTTCCCGCTCGCCATCCAGGGCCAGGGTGCCGCTGGAGAGCGACAGGCCGTGGGCGACGCCGGGTTCCAAAGGTCCGGCGGCGAGCACGCCACAGCCCTGCAACAGACCGGGGGCCAGTGGCACCAGCAGCGCCTCGGGCGATTGCGGGTCCAGGCGCATCCAGGCCCCACCCGGTGCCTGGCGTGACACCGGGAACCACAGGCCACACAACGCCGACAGGCCGATGGATTGCGGCTCGGCGAAGGTCACGAACACTTCGGCCAGATCCTGTGCCCGGCTGATGGCCCGGGCGCCGACAAAGCGCAGCGGCGACACGGCGACGTCCACCAGGGCAACTTCGCGCAAGCCACGGCCGGCATCGCAGACCAGCAGGCGCTTGTTGCGCCGCAGACCGATCTGCGTGGGTATCCGGCCACTGGCGTACAACCCGCCGGCCAGTCCGGCGCTGGTGGCCTCGCGCAATTCAGGAAAGGCGTTATTGGTGCCGGTGGACAGAGTCAGCAACGGGATGTCTCCCACTTCGGCGGCCACCGCCTTGTGGGTGCCATCGCCGCCGAGCACGGCGATCAGCGCCACCTCGCGTTCGGCCATCAGACGCGCGGCCCGACGAGTGTCTTCGACGGTCTGGCGCAGGGTCAGGTCGAGGAACTCCAGGGCCGGCCAATGGCTGCTGCGGGCCTGACGACTGTGACTGTTTTTCAGCACGGCGGCGGCCATGCCGATCATGTCGGTGGGCATCAGCACCTGCTCGATGCCGGTGGCGCCGAACGCGGCCAGCAGGCGTTGGATCACCGAGACCTTGTCGGTACTGGAAAACAGCCCGGCGTTGGCGGTCAGGCGCCGCACGTCACGGCCCGATGCGGGGTTGGCGATGATGCCCACGGTCAGTGGCCGGCGACTCATGGCGCCACCGTGGCGGGGACAGGCGAACGGTCTGGGCAGCCAGACCCTGGGCAGGAAAACATAGGCACCTCGTTGTTATTATTGGATGCCCCGTCGAGCGGGTTGCAGAGGTAGAGCAAGGGCGGTGCCAGTAACGAAAAAAGTCTTCGAAAAGCCCGGACCAGAGCGGTCCAATCGGTTTGTTCAATGCAGCGGAGCGAGCCCTGGTGAGACGCTCCATGTCAGGTTGCACGAGGCTTCGGCGAGACCCTGAGACGTGGCGTCTCACACGGGCCGAACAACCGGTCGAGCTTGTCTGTACCCGGCGAACGGCGCTTAATGTGCGCACAACGATAAGAAGCTGAATCGGAGGCCCCTATGCTTTCCGCTCACTCCCGGGCGCACGTGGATTGCGTCAGTCGCGTGGTGAAAAACGCGAACCAATTGCCACAGCTGCCCGTCCCGGACCTGATCCTCGATTCCTGGCGCCGGTCCCTGGAGCAACATCATCTGGACCCCGGTTCGTTGCAGGGGCCGCGCATCCTGTCCCAGGACGTGCTCAAGCAATGCCGCGAACGCTCCGAGCTGTTCCTCAATATCGCCAGCGAAGAAGTCGCCCGCCTGCATGGCCGAGTGCGCGATGCCGACTACTGCGTGCTACTGACCGATGCCCAGGGCCAGACCATCGACTACCGGGTGGAGACCACGATCCGCAACGACTGCCGCAAGGCCGGCTTGTACCTGGGCACCTGTTGGTCGGAGGGCGAAGAAGGCACCTGTGGCGTGGCGGCGGTGCTCACCGCCAAGGCCCCGGTGACGGTGCACAAGCGCGACCATTTCCGCGCGGCGTTCATTGGCCTGACCTGCTCCGCCGCGCCGGTGTTCGACCCCCAGGGTGAATTGCTCGGGGTATTGGACGTCTCGGCGGTGCGCTCGCCGGACGATCGACGCTCGCAGCACCTGATCCGGCAAATGGTGGTACAGAGCGCCCGGGAAATCGAACAGGCGTTTTTCATGAGCAGCGCCCAGGGCTACTGGGTGCTGCGGGCCCATCGCAACCCCGGCTACGTCGACAGCCAGCCGGACTTCCTGTTCGCCTGGGACGACGACGGCTGCCTGCAAGCCCTGAACCCCGCCGCCCGCCAGTACCTGCTGCAACATTACGGGCAGTTGCCGCAACACATCGGCCAGGTGTTCGACCAGCAACTGCTGCACCGTGCCCGGGACGAAAGCCTCTGCCCGCTCGACCACGCCATGCATGGCCGCTTGAGCGCGCCACGCCATCGGGCCAGTGTGCGTCCGCGGGTCGCGCTGAACCCGTCCGAGATCGACCCGCGCCTGGCCGACAGCCTGCGCCTGGCGGTGCGGGTCAAGGATCGCAACCTGCCGGTGCTGATCCAGGGCGAAACCGGTTCCGGCAAGGAAGTCTTCGCCCGCCAGTTGCACCAGGCCAGCCAGCGCCGTGATCGTCCATTCGTAGCCTTGAACTGCGCCGCCATTCCCGAAAGCCTGATCGAGAGCGAATTGTTCGGCTACGTCGCCGGCGCTTTCACCGGCGCCTCGGCCAAAGGCATGCAGGGCCTGTTACAGCAGGCCGATGGCGGCACCTTGTTCCTGGACGAAATCGGCGACATGCCGCTGGCCTTGCAGACCCGCCTGCTGCGGGTACTGGCCGAGGGTGAAGTGGCGCCGCTGGGGGCGTCGCGCCGCAAGGCCGTGGACATCCAGGTGATCTGCGCCACCCACCGCGACCTGGAGACCCTGGTGGCCGCCGGCGAGTTTCGCGAGGACCTGTATTTCCGCCTGGGCGGCGCACGCTTCCAACTGCCACCGTTGCGCGAGCGCAGCGACCGGCTGGCGCTGATCAATCGGATTCTTGCCGAGGAGTCAGCGCTGTGCGGAGAAACGGTGCAATTGAGCGGCGCAGCCCTGGAATGCCTGCTCGGTTACCACTGGCCGGGCAATGTCCGCCAGTTGCGCCATGTGCTGCGCTATGCCTGCGCGGTGTGCGAAGCTGGTGTGATCCAGCTCAGCCACCTGCCCGAGTCAATGCACGGGACAGACTCCACCGATCATGGGCCGGAGCCAAGTGCCAGCCCGGAACGCCAGGCGTTGCTCGATGCGTTGGTGCGTCATCGCTGGAAACCCACCGCCGCCGCCCGGGCCCTGGGCATTTCCCGGGCGACCCTGTATCGACGGGTGCACCAGCATGGCATCGAAATGCCTGGCCGCAGCCCGGCCTGAGAACCTATCGTCGTGCCAGTTCGTGACGGACACATTGTTCGTAGTAAGTCTGCTTGACCGCGACCGGCTTGAGGCGCGAGGCGCTGTTGTAGGTCTGCTCGGTAATGCCCAGGGCGGTCATGCGCATCCAGGGCCGGGGAAACTTGCGCACTTGCAGCTTCTTGCGCGCGCCGTACAGGCTGACGCCGGAAAGCTTTGACGCCTGGGCCCCCGCCGCGATGTCCGCCCCCCAGCGACACACCGACTGCTGGTTTTGCGTCAGCGCCCGGGCCTGGGCCTCAAGCGAGACGGCGGCCAGGAGAAACGTCGCTACGACCCACATAGAAATACGCATAGGTTTGTCGCCCAACTTTCTGAAATGAAAGAAGTTTGACTTCATACAAATGAGCAAGGGGCCAGCACTGCGACACAATTGCTTGTGATAAAACCCTCACCACAAGCAGGCTCCCTCGCCACGGTTCATTAGCCCGCCTTCGCTTCCTGCAACAACTGCTGGATCACCTGCTCCTGCTCGTCATAACGTCCCTCGCCAAAGTGGCTGTAGCGCACCTGCCCCTTGGCATCGATGAAGTAATGGGCCGGCCAATACTGGTTGTCGAAGGCGCGCCAGATCGCATACTGGTTGTCGATCGCCACCGGGTAATGGATGTCCAGTTTGCGCACCTGCTCGCGCACGTTGTCGATGATCTTCTCGTAGCCGTATTCCGGGGTATGGACGCCGATCACCACCAGCCCGTCCTTTTCATACTTCTTCGCCCAACCGTTCACATAGGGCAAGGTGTGTTGGCAGTTGATGCAGTCATAGGTCCAGAAATCCACCAGCACCACCTTGCCCCGCAGTGACTCGCTGCTCAATGGCGGCGAGTTCAACCACTGCACCGCACCGTCCAACGCGGGCATGGTGCCCTGGGATTGCAGGGTCGGCATGGAACTCGCCCCGGCCTTGCTCACCACATAGTCGATGGCCTTGGGCACGTTTTCCAGCAAGCTTTTTTCCAAGGTGGCCGACTGTTGAGACGAAGTCGCCGCCAACAACCGGTCATCCGTCCCGGTACCAATCGCCACGGCTGCCAGCAACACCACCACTCCCGTTCCCCGACGCAGCCAGGTGGTGATTGGCAGCGAGAGCTTCAGGCGACCGACCAGGCCACGCCCGGCCAGGATCAGCGTGCCCAGGGACAAGGCGCTGCCCAGGCCATAGGCGAGCAACAACAAGCTGGTTTGTGCGCTGGCACCTTGCAGCATGGCGCCGGTCAGGATCACCCCGAGTATCGGGCCGGCGCACGGAGCCCAGAGCAGCCCGGTGGCTACCCCGATCAACACTGACGCCACAGGTCCGGCCATGCGCCCGGCACCGGCGTCCAGGCGATTGCCCAGGCTGACCAGCGGCCGCGCCAGCCAGGTTCCGACCCGGCTGAAGATCAGCGACAAGGCGAACACCACCATCACTGCCAAGGCAACTTGCCGGCCGACGCTGCTGGCGCGCAGTACCCACTCGCTGCTGACCACCGCCAGGCTGGAGACCAGAGCAAACGTCAGCACCATGCCGCCGAGGGTCAGTAGTACCGAGCCGCGAGAGCGATCGGCCCGGGCGAACAGAAACGGCACCACCGGAAGAATACAAGGGCTGAGGATCGTCAGGATCCCGCCGAGGAAAGCGATCAGAAGCATGGCAATACCTCACTATAAAAGGCCGACGCAAACCCTGTGGCGAGGGAGCTTGCTCCCGCTGGGCTGCGAAGCGGCCCCCCCGGGTCTATCTGATACACCGAGTTTTGAGACTTTGGGGGTCGCTTCGCGACCCAGCGGGGATAAATCCCCTCGCCACAAAAGCTCGCAGGCATGGCTGACAGGCTGTTCTCAGTTCTGGTTGCTGCAGTTATCGGAAAGCTTGCGATAGTTCAGCGCTTGCTTGTGGCCTACGGAGTCCAGATAGGTCATGTGGGCGTTGACCACACCGCAGGTCGGCTGGGCGTCTTCACTAAGGGAGAGCACTTTCTGGATGTCCAGGTGGGTGCCGTAGGTGTAGGTTTGCGCCGGCACGTTGCTTTCGGCCCGGGCCGACAGCGTGCAAATATTCAGTGCGGCGAAGAGGCAGGCGGCGTAGATGGCTTTGGTGTTCATGGCGATTCCTCGATTCAATGGGTGTTTATCTGCCGAGGCCTGTTGTGTCGCCTCGATGGGTGCCATTGAATGCCCCGCAGGTATCACGCCTGTATCGAGCCAGGGGGCTTTTTGCATCGCTGTGTATCCACCGCGCGCCAGATACACTGCAATACAAACCGTCGCGAGCCGGGCCGGCCGGCGTCTGTAGACTGATCACAACGAAACGCCGAGGGGGCTGAACACCATGGATCATGTCGATCACGTGTTGATAGTGGATGACGATCGCGAGATCAGAGAGCTGGTTGGCAATTACCTGAAAAAGAACGGCCTGCGCACCACCGTGGTTGCCGATGGCCGGCAGATGCGCGCCTTCCTGGAAACCACCCCGGTGGACCTGATCGTGCTGGACATCATGATGCCCGGCGATGATGGCCTGGTGCTGTGTCGGGAACTGCGTGCCGGCAAGCACAAGGCCACGCCGGTGCTGATGCTCACCGCCCGCAACGACGAGACCGACCGCATCATCGGCCTGGAGATGGGCGCCGACGATTACCTGGTCAAGCCCTTCGCCGCCCGCGAGCTGCTGGCGCGCATCAATGCCGTGCTGCGCCGCACCCGCATGCTGCCGCCCAATCTGGTGGTCACCGAAAGCGGTCGCCTGCTGGCGTTCGGGCGCTGGCGCCTGGACACCACCGCCCGCCACCTGCTGGACACTGACGGCACCATGGTGGCCTTGAGTGGTGCCGAGTATCGTTTGCTGCGGGTGTTTCTCGACCATCCGCAACGGGTGCTCAACCGCGACCAATTGCTTAACCTGACCCAGGGCCGGGACGCCGACCTGTTCGATCGTTCCATCGACCTGCTGGTCAGCCGCCTGCGCCAGCGTCTGTTGGACGATGCCCGGGAGCCGGCCTACATCAAGACCGTGCGCAGCGAAGGCTACGTGTTCTCGCTGCCTGTGGAGATCCTCGAGGCATCGGTATGAGCCTGTCGCTGCGCTGGCCGCGGACGCTCGCCTCCCGGCTGTCGCTGATCTTCCTGATCGGCCTGATCCTGGCCCAGGGCCTGTCCTTCGGCGTCCAGTACTACGAGCGCTACCAGAGCGCCAGGTCGACCATGCTCGGCAACCTGGAAACCGACGTCTCGACCTCCGTCGCCATTCTCGATCGCCTGCCTGCCGCCGAGCGCCCGGCCTGGCTGCCGAAACTCGCCCGACGCAACTACGGCTACCTGCTCGATGAAGGCCAGCCCGGCCAACCGATGGACTTGGCCGACGCGCCGATCTCGGTCAGTTCGATCCAGGAAGCCATCGGCCAGGCCTATGGCCTGACCTTCCAACAGATCCCCGGGCCGCAAATGCACTATCAGGCGCACTTGCGCCTGAGAGACGGCAGCCCGCTGACCATCGACGTACGCCCGGCGATGACGCCCCTCTCTCCCTGGCTGCCGATGGTGTTGCTGGGGCAGTTGGCGCTGCTGATCGGCTGCACCTGGCTGGCCGTGCGCATCGCCGTCGGTCCCCTGACCCGGCTGGCCCAGGCGGTGGAAACCCTCGACCCGAACGCCCATAGCGTGCGCCTGGACGAAAAAGGCCCGACCGAAGTAGTGCATGCGGCCAAGGCCTTCAATGCCATGCAGGACCGCATCGCCGCCTACCTCAAGGAGCGCATGCAGTTGCTGGCAGCGATTTCCCATGACTTGCAGACGCCCATCACGCGCATGAAATTGCGCGCCGAATTCATGGACGAAGGGATCGAACGGGACAAATTGTGGAGCGATTTGAGCGAAATGGAACACCTGGTGCGTGAAGGCGTGGCCTATGCCCGTAGCATTCACGGCGCCACCGAGGCCAGCTGCCGGATCAGCCTGGATGCGTTTCTCGACAGCCTGGTGTTCGACTATCAGGACACCGGCAAGGACGTGCAATTGTCCGGGAAAAACGCCGCCGTGATCGACACCCGCCCCCATGCCCTGCGCCGGGTGTTGGTCAATCTGGTGGACAACGCCCTGAAATTCGCCGGCGCGGCGCAGATCCAGGTGCAACTGGCCGGCAACGGACAATTGGCGATCCAGGTGCTGGACCGTGGCCCCGGGCTCAACGAGCAGGAGCTGGCCGAGGTGCTCAAGCCGTTCTACCGGGTAGAGAGCTCGCGCAACCGGGAAACCGGCGGCACCGGCCTGGGCTTGGCCATCGCCCAGCAATTGGCGATCGCGATGGGCGGCTCACTGACCCTGAGCAACCGCGACGGCGGCGGCCTCTGCGCCGAGTTGCGCCTGAACCGCGACGGTCTCTCCCGGGCGTAGGTCCAACTGTGGGAGCGGGCTTGCTCGCGAAAGCGGTGTGTCTGGCAGTATCAATGTTGAATATGCAGCCGTCTTCGCGAGCAAGCCCGCTCCCACAATGTTCCGAGGCGCTACAAATATTGATGCCTTACCCAGTCTCCCTGTGGGAGCGAGCCTGCTCGCGATGGCGGTGTGTCAGCCAATACCTGTTCGACTGAGCTGACGCCATCGCGAGCGGGCTCGCTCCCACAGGGGTTGAGTATTTAATTGGATGCGGGTTTGTATGCCAGTGTGTCTGCGGCTAACCGGCATACACAACCTTGCACAGTCCTGCATTGCGGACACACCCCACTTACACCGGCTTGAAAGACTCCCTCGTATCCCCGGCGACTATCACGACCGGGCCTCGACATCCAAGGAGCCTTTACATGCCGACCACAACCGCATCCCCTTTTCGCTACCAAGGCTGGTCACTGTTCAGCCTGCTCGCCGCCCTGGTGCTGTTGATGACCGGGGTGATCCTGCTGCTCAACCCGGACCTGACCGAAGGCGTGCGCAGTGCCATTCGCGCCACGGCTCGCTCGTCCTTCATCTTGTTCCTGCTGGCCTTCACCGCCTCGGCATTCGCGGTGCTGGTGCCCTCGCCCCTGAGCCGCTCGCTGGTGCGTGAACGACGCTTCATCGGGCTGGCGTTCGCGTTTTCCCATCTGGTCCATGCCGTGCTGATCTACAGCTACGGCCAGCTCAATCCCGAGTTCTGGCCCGGCCGCACCACCCTTGGCAACGTGCCAGGCACCGTAGGCTACGTGTTCATCCTGTTGCTGGCCCTGACCTCATTCAAAAGCACCACGCGCCTGATCGGTTTCAAGGCCTGGAAGCGCCTGCATGTCACCGGTATGTGGGTACTGGCGGCGATCTTTGCCTATTCCAATTTCAAACGCATCCCCATGAGCGCCTGGTATGTGCTGCCCTTCGGCCTGATCTGCGCCGCCACCGCCATCCGTCTGGTAGGCAAGCTGGCCCAAGCCAACAAACGCCTCTACACCCCGCAACGTGCGGCCTGAGCCCTGGGAGATCATCATGTCTGCAAGAAGCCTGAAAACCCTGCCCATCCAGCTCGATCACGCCGGAGCATGGCTCGCGCCGCTGGGCCTGCGTCTGTTCCTGGCCTGGGAGTTCTTCGAATCCGGCCTGGAGAAATGGAACGGCACGAACTGGTTCGCCGAAATCCAGTCCGCCTTCCCTTTCCCCTTCAACCATGTACCGGCCCATTGGAACTGGGAACTGTCGATGTGGGCCGAGCTGGTCTGTGCCATCGCCCTGTTGATCGGCCTGGGCACCCGCCTGTCGGCGCTGGTGTTGATCATCGTCACCGTGGTGGCGACCGCTGCCGTGCATTGGCCGGCGGACTGGTCGAGCCTGAGCGAACTGGCCCAGGGCTATGCGATCACCAATAAAGGCCATGGCAACTTCAAGCTGCCGTTGATCTACCTGGTGGCGTTGTTGCCGTTGGTGTTGCAGGGGGCGGGGAAGTTGAGTGTGGATGCGGTGCTCATGACTGGGCTGCGCCGCAGATAAGACATCATGCCCATCACTGTGGGAGCGAGCCTGCTCGCGATAGCGGAGTTCCAGTCAATGCAACATTGCTGATCTACCGCCATCGCGAGCAGGCTCGCTCCCACAAGGATTTCGATTATTACAGTTTTGCCCCGACAACCCCTTCTTCCTGCATCCGCCGCAGCAGCGCCACGGCGTTGTCCATGAAATCGAATGTACTCACGCCAGCCTCCCGCGCCAACGCCAGCAACTGCGCCCTTCCTGCCAATTCGGGGTATTGCTCGATTCGCTGCAAAAGGCGCCAGGCCAAGGGGCTGAGCTCGGAAAAACGCACGTCAAGCCCGGGCGTACGCCGCACCAGCAACAAGGTTGGCTGGGGCGCTGGCGTCAAGGGTTGGTAATCCGGCGCCAGGCGATGCACCGGCCATTGATACGCCAGCGGCCAGGCCAGAGGCGAAAGCTGCAAGGGCCGGTCGAACAGCGCCGCCTCGTCATGATGGCTCGACAAGGCCTGGGCCGGCGATTGCAGCAGTGCCATTTCAACCCACTCGTAGTGCGCCAGCTCGGCCATGAACGGCGGTTCCTCCGGTACCTGGCTGGCGGCGAGATAGGCCACGAACTCCTGGGCAATTTCACCGAACCTGGGCGTGGCACAGCGATGCTCACGCAAGAAACGCCGCACGCAGGCACGCCACTTGTCCTGTCCCAATATGCTCACCAGCACCGGAAAGGTGCCACTGAGCAGCGAGCGCAGGTTCTCGAAGATCAGGTCGCGGTATACCCGCGCCCGCGCCGCATCCATGCCCGCCGGGACTGGGCAGCGCTCAGGATCGCGCAGGTAACGGGTCAACGCCTGTTGCTGTTGGTGTAGCGTCTGCCGGGCTTCAGTCATGGGGCACCGCCTGCCGTGTGACGGCCTGGTGTTGCAACTGGCGAATCGTCTGCAACTCAGCCACCAGCGCGGCATAAGGCGGGAAGTTGAAATCCCGCTCAAGCAAGGTCGGCTGCACGCCGAAACGGGCGTAGGCCTGCTCCAGCAGTGCCCAGACCACCGGCTTGACCGGCGCGCCATGGCTGTCGATTTTAAATGTGTCGGACTCGTCGTAGTGCCCGGCCACATGCATCGCCACCACGCATCCCGGTTCAAGGCCCCGCAGGAATGCCAGGGGGTCGAAACCGTGATTGATCGAGTTGACGTAGACATTGTTGACGTCCAGCAGCAGGTCGCAGTCGGCTTCGCGTAGCACCGCTCGGGTGAATTCCAGCTCGCTCATGTCGTGTTGGGGTGCGGCGTAATAGGAGACGTTTTCCACCGCCAGGCGCCGCCCCAGCACATCCTGCGCCTGACGGATCCGTGCCGCCACGTGACGCACCGCTTCCTCGGTAAAGGGCAGCGGCAACAGGTCGTACAAATGCCCTTCATCGCCGCAGTAGCTCAAATGCTCGCTGTACAACGGTACGTTGAAACGATCCAGGAAACCGCGCACCTGTGCAAGAAACGCCAAGTCCAGCGGCGCTGGCCCACCCAGGGACAACGACAGGCCATGGCACGACAATGGATAGCGCTCGGCCAGCCAATGCAAGGCGGCGCCATGGGCGCCGCCGATTCCGATCCAGTTTTCCGGGGCGACTTCGAGAAAGTCGAAATCCCCTGCCGGCGCCTCGCGCAGTTCATCGAGCAAGGCCCGGCGCAGGCCGAGGCCTGCAGAGGGTTGAGGTAAATTCAACATGACACATCTCCTTGGAAAGCAAGAGATGGGGAGCCACAACTGATTAATGCCAGGCAACACAAACCTGTGGCGAGGGGATTTATCCCCGCTGGGCTGCGCAGCAGCCCCAATGCAGCAGACTCAATCTTCCTGGCATCCCGAGTTGGCAGGTTTCAGGGCTGCTTCGCAGCCCAGCGGGGCGGTGCGACGTTTCGCTAAATCCCCTCGCCACAACAGCAGAGCTCGATTCAATGTCCTCAATCGGCCCCCCTAAGAGTGAAGTCAGGACTCGATAGCCGCCCCACACTTGCCTTCGCCACATTTGCCTTCCGCGGTCTTCGCCTGGGCCGACAGGTATTGCTTGGCTTCCGGCAACGAGATACCGCCGTCGTGGTTGGCGTCGATCTTGTCGAATTCAGCGGCGCGCTCCGGCGCTGCGGCGATGAACTCGTCGCGCGAGACCTTGCCATCGTGGTTGGTATCGGTCTTGGCGAACTTGTCCTCGCCACACTTGCCTTCGGCGGGTTTCTTCACGGTATCGGCCGCCGCCAGGGTGTAGCCCTGGGCCAGGTCGTTCATGGTCAAGGCTGAAGCCGCCGTGGAGAGACCGAGGCCGCCGACCAGGGCCAGGCCGAGTGCAAGGGACGAATTTCGGGAGAAGTTGAGCATGGGGTAGTCCTCGAACGATCAATACGCCAGTCACCCGCACCGAGGCTCGGTGCCGGCTGGCTGGCGTAGTTAATCGCCGGGGTGTATCCGGCCTGTGTCGCCGCTCCGGGTCTTCCTCAAGCCGATGTATCCGGGCCCGCGCGGTACACACTGCGATACACGCCTGCCCGGCCTGAGGCCCCTGATGTTGAAAAAATCGAAACCTTGGCAGGCCTGCACCGGTCAAGTCCTGTATGAACGTCAACCGCTGCAGGTCGCGCCAAGCGACCGAGGCCCGAAACGAGGGACAGACATGAGCATGACCGTCGGTGATTTTCTGGTGGAACGTCTTTATGAATGGGGAGTTCGCCGCATCTATGGCTATCCGGGCGATGGCATCAACGGCGTCTTTGGCGCCTTGAACCGCGCCCAGGGAAAAATCCGCTTCATCCAGGCTCGCCACGAGGAAATGGCCGCGTTCATGGCCTGTGCCCACGCCAAGTTCACCGGCGAGTTGGGGGTCTGCATCGCCACCTCCGGGCCTGGCGCGTCCCACTTGGTGACCGGTCTCTACGACGCGCGGATGGACCACATGCCAGTGCTCGCCATCAGCGGTCAGCAGGCTCGCGCCGCGCTGGGCGGGCACTACCAGCAGGAACTGGACCTGGTCAGCCTGTTCAAGGATGTGGCCGGGGCGTTCGTGCAGCAAGCCAGCGTGCCCGCCCAGGTGCGTCACCTGCTGGACCGCGCCGTGCGCACGGCGGTGGGCGAACGCCGGGTCACGGCGCTGATCCTGCCGAACGATCTCCAGGACATGGAATACACCGCGCCACCTCACAAGCACGGGACGGTTCATTCCGGCGTCGGCTACCGCAAGCCCAGCATCGTTCCCTACGAAGAGGACCTGCGCAAAGCCGCCGAGGTCCTCAATGCCGGCAAGAAGGTCGCCATCCTGGTCGGTGCCGGAGCGCTGCACGCCACCGACGAGGTGATCGCCATCGCCGAGAAGCTTGGCGCCGGCGTGGCCAAGGCGCTGCTGGGCAAGGCCGCCGTGCCGGATGACCTGCCCTGGGTCACCGGCACCATCGGCCTGCTCGGCACTGAGCCCAGTGACAACCTCATGGCCGGCTGCGACACGCTGCTGATGATCGGCTCAGGCTTCCCCTACGCCGAATTCCTGCCCCCTGAAGGCCAGGCCCGAGGCGTGCAGATCGACATTCAGGCAGACATGCTCAGCCTGCGCTATCCCATGGAAGTCAACCTGCACGGCGACAGCGTCGATACCTTGCGTGCCCTGCTGCCGTTGATCGAAGAAAAAACCGACCATGCCTGGCGCAAGAAAATCGAGCATTGGCGGGAACGCTGGGACCGGACCCTGGAAAAACGCGCCCGGGTATCCGCCAAGCCGATCAATCCGCAGCGGGTCACCTTCGAACTGTCGCCGCGGTTGCCGGACGACGCCATCATCACTTGCGATTCCGGGTCCTGCGCCAATTGGTTCGCCCGCGACCTGCAGATCCGTCGCGGCATGATGTGTTCGCTGTCCGGTGGCCTGGCGTCGATGGGGGCGGCCGTGCCCTATGCCATCGCGGCGAAACTCTGCCATCCAGAGCGGCCGGTGATCGCCCTGGTGGGCGATGGCGCCATGCAGATGAACAACATGGCCGAGCTGATCACTGTCGCCAAATACTGGCGCACCTGGACTAACGGCACCTGGATATGCGCAGTGTTCAACAATCGGGATTTGAACCAGGTCACCTGGGAGCAGCGGGTCATGGAGGGCGATCCGAAATTCGCCGCCTCCCAGGACATCCCCGACGTGCCCTACCACCTGTTCGCCGAATCCATTGGCCTGAAGGGCATCCTGGTGCTGCATGAGGACGACGTGGCCACGGCCTGGGAAACCGCGCTGGCGGCGGACCGTCCGGTGCTGATCGAGTTTCGCACCGACCCCGACGTGCCACCGCTGCCGCCGCACATCAAGCTGGAACAGGCGAAGAAGTTTGCCTCGACCCTGCTCCAGGGCGACCCGAACGAGCGAGGCATCGTGGTCGAGACCGCCAAGCAGGTCCTGAGCAGCCTGCTGCCGGGCCATCACACCGATAAAAAGTGAGGCGTGACGCAATGCCAACGGTCGAGTTGCATCGTCGCTATGAACGAGCCCTGCTGTTGGCTTTCTGCGTGCTGTGGGGATGGATGGCCATCGCGCCGATAAAACGCAGCGACTGGCTGGCGGAGAACCTGCTGGTCATTGCGTTGTTGGTTATCCTGGTGATCGCTCATCGGCGCTTCAGTTTCTCCCGGCTGTCCGCCACGCTGTTGTTCGTGTTCCTCTGCATCCATGAAGTGGGGGCCCACTACACCTATGCCAAGGTGCCTTACAACCAGTGGTGGCAGGCCATGACAGGGGGCCAGTCGCTTGATCAGCTCATGGGTTTCCAGCGCAACCAATTCGATCGGCTGGTGCACTTCAGCTACGGGCTGCTGCTGGCCTATCCGTTGCGCGAGGTTTTACTGCGGGTTGCACCAGCAACGGGGTTCAGGGGCTATTTACTGGCCTGGAGCCTGATCCTCGCGTCGTCGGCCATTTACGAGATCATCGAGTGGTTGGGCGGTGCCTATATCGGCGGCGACACCGCCAAGGCCTTTGTCGGCGCCCAACAAGACCCGTGGGACTCCCAAAAGGACATGGCCTTGGCCGCGCTTGCCGCATTCATTGCCCTGCTGGCTGCCGCCGGGGTCAATTACCTGCGCCAACGGGATATCGCCCTCGAATGGGCTTCACGCTTCAAGGCCCGCACATGACGAAGACGACAGCCTGTCGGGCCTTTCATTAACACGACTAAGTAAATCAGCCCTCCCGCCGATATAAGACAAGTGCGGGTGAAATCGCTTTTTGGCTGATGACTTACTTTTATGATTGAAGATGCTGGCAACGCCTCGACTGTCCTTTCCCCGGGCTCGCCAACCCGAAGCTTCACCCGTCGCACGTTCCCGGCCATCATGCTCCTGCTGTTTGTCATGTCTGCACTGGCGATCGCCGTGCTGCTCAACATCACCGGCGCCCAGGACCGGCGCGCCCGTGAACAGAGCCTGTTTTTCGCCCAGCGGGCCATCGAGGGGATCCGCACCGGCATCGGCCGGGACCTGAGCGACTATTCCAAGTGGAGCGACGCCTACCGGCACCTGCATGTCAAGGTCGACAAGGAATGGGCCTATGACCAGGAAAACGTCGGCAGCAGCGTGTATTCGCTCTACGGTTACCAGGCAGTGTTTGTCATTTCTCCGACCGGCAAGACCGTCTATTCGGTGATCGATGGCCAGATGAGTGATGTCGATGCCGATACCTGGTTGACAGGCGACCTGCGCGCCCTGTGGAACAAAGCCAGCACCGCGGAAAATCACGACGAAGTGGTCGTCGAGATGCTGCATCACCAGGACGCCCCGGCGTTCGTCGCCGCGTCCGCCATCACCACCGGCACGGACAACAGCGTGGCGCAAGTCCCCGGCCCACCCAGCCTGATGCTCTTCGTCAAAGTGCTTGATCCCGCCGCCCTGCAAAACCTGGCGCGGGACTTCGCCCTGCCCGATGCTCATATCGCCAGGACACCGGGCCCGGACGATACCGCCCAGTTGCTGCTCAACAACCTGACCCAGGAAGCCCTGGCCTGGCGGCCGCAAACCCCGGGCCAGGATCTGCGCAAGATCCTCCTGCCCCTGCTGGCCCTGGCGTTGCTGGTGCTGGGGATTCTGGCGCTGGCCGTTCTGCGCCATGCCCTGGCCATGCTCCGCGCCCAGGAACGCCAATACGCCAGCCTGCTGGCCCACCGCAAGGCATTGGAACGCAGTGAAGAGCGTTTCCGGGACATTGCCGAAGTGTCCTCCGACTGGTTGTGGGAGGTCGATTCGACCGGGACGCTGACTTACCTGTCGGAGCGCTTTGAACAAGTGACCGGGTTCAGCCCTACGCAATGGCTGGGCAAACCCCTGCACCGGCTGCTTCACCCCCATGGCGGCTCGATCTCGATTGCCCAATGGCTGCTCGGCGGTGCCAACAGCCTCTCCTCGACGCCACTGTTGTGCGAGTACACCGCGCGCAACCAGCGCATCCGCACCTGCAAACTCTCGGTACGGGCCATCGAAGCCGGCACCCTGGGCTTTCGCGGCACCGCCACCGACATCACCGACGAGTTGCGGGCGCTGGCCCAGATCAAGCACCTTTCCCTGCATGATCCACTGACCGGGCTGGCGAACCGAAACCGCCTGTTCGATTGCCTGCGCGAACACCTGGGCCACCCCGATCACCCGCCCCTGGCGTTGCTGAACCTGGACATGGACCGATTCAAGCCGGTCAACGACTCCCTGGGTCATGCCGTGGGCGATAAAGTGCTCAAGGAAGTGGCGCATATCCTCCAGCAAAACGTACGCGACACTGATCTGGTAGCACGCCTGGGCGGTGATGAATTTGTCATTATCATGCCCGATCCGGGCGATACCGACGCTCTCGATCAAGTCTGTGAACGACTGATCGATTGCATGCAACGGCCCATGCACCTGGACGGTAATACGCTGTACCTGGGAGTGAGCATCGGTGTCGCCTGGTCACAGCCCGGTGACGAACGTACCGATGAACTGTTGCGCCGCGCCGATATCGCCTTGTATGCGGCCAAGGCCGCCGGCCGCAATACCTGGCGCGTGTATGTGGAGGCCATGGGCAACCTGGCCCGCGACCGCCGGCGGTACGAACAGCAACTGCGCGACGCAATGCAGCGGGATCAACTGGAACTGCGTTACCTGCCTCGCTTCGATGTCAGCGCCGAGCAGTTGCATGGCTTCGAAGCCCAGACGTTCTGGCACCATCCGGAAAAAGGTGAGCTGGGTGGAGCCGACTTCATACCGGTGGCCGAGACATCGGGCCAGCTTGAAGAATTGGGTACGTGGATGTTGATCAACGTTTGTGAAGAAGCCGCCTCCTGGCCGAGCGCCGTCAATGTCTCCATCGCGGTTTCACCCCGCTGGTTCAACAGCACCTTCTTGCTCAACCAGGTGCAAGAGGCCCTCGAAGCGAGTGGCCTGGCGCCTCACCGACTGACCCTGGAAGTGGCCGAAGGGGTCCTGCTGGCCGACCACAAGACCGTCGCCAGCACCCTCCATGCGCTCAAGGACCTTGGCGTGCGGATCAACATCGATAAATTCGGCACCAGCATCGCCTCCCTTCGCGAGGTACTGGACCAACCGTTCGATGGCATCCGCTTCGATCGCAACATCCTGACGCAGCTGGGCCTGGAGGACGACAAGGAAGGCGTCCTGGCGATGATCCGGTTGAGCCGCAGCGTAGGGCTCATGGTCACCGCCGAAGGCATCGAAAACGCCCGGCAATTCAGCCAACTGCGCAACGTAGCCTGCGACCATGTCCAGGGCCCCTACTTCGGCGCGGCATTGGCCCGCTCGGAAATGGCCTCGTTCTTCACCACGCCACGGTGGCTGTAACCCACTCCCCACCGCTATCGCGAGCAGGCTCGCTCCCACAATGGGCCTGTATCGGACCCAAAACCTGAGGTCACCCAATGACCCTGTGGGAGCGGGCTTGCTCGCGAAGGCAATGGACCTGCTGGCATATATGTTGGCTGTGCCAACGTCTTCGCGAGCAAGCCCGCTCCCACAATAGGCCCGGCGGTGCATGCAAAACTCATGAACACCTCAAGCCCCCTGTGGGAGCGAGCCTGCTCGCGAAGGCAATGGACCTGCTGGCATATATGTTGGCTGTGCCAACGTCTTCGCGAGCAAGCCCGCTCCCACAATAGGCCCGGCGGTGCATGCAAAACTCATGAACACCTCAAGCTCCCTGTGGGAGCGAGCCTGCTCGCGATGACGCCGGCACAGCCACCCTCGCTGCAAGCTCAATCCCCTTACAAGCTCAACCGCCCCCGCTCTTCCTCAGTCAACCGCTGGCGGTTCTGCTCGTCCAACGGCCCTGCGCCCAATACCTGCACCGGGCTGGCCGGATCGTAGGCGCGAGGCGCCTCGCGGCTGGCACCGTCGCGTGAGGGGGCCAGTTGCTCGGAGCCAAAACTCACCACCTGCACGGTGAACACCGAGGCCTGGTTCTGCCGTGCTGCGTTCTGTTGCTGACGGGCCACGTCTTCAGCCGCCTGCGTCGCCGAGGACGCCGCCGAACTGGCCGAGGTGATGGCCCCGGTGTTCACCGTGGCCGCCAGCGGCACGCCGGTGGATTTGCCCTGGGTCTGGATGTTGGCCGCGTTCACCACGGTCAACGCCGCGATGTTGACGTTGCCCGACACCCGGATCCCCGCCTCGCCCGCATCGATGGTGCCCAACGGCGCGATCAGGTCGATATCCCCCGGTGCCACTTCGGCAATCGGGTTGAGGGTGGCGATACCCGCGCCGGTACTCGGCACCGATGGCGACAGGGTCACGTTGCCCCAGGTGTCGTACAAGCGCTTGGGCGGCGTGTACACCACGGTGGTCTTCGAGCCGCGACCGGCGTTGATGTCGCCCTGGGCCGACCAGCCGAGGATCGAACCGCCGAAGGTGGTCATGATCCGACTCTGCCCCAGCAGGATGCTGTTCTGCGCGTACAACTGGATATCGCCCTCGCCCTGGGTGATGACCCCGGCGGTGGACGGCGGCGCATTGCCCTCGATGCCGAAGGTCTGCCCGCCACCCGGGGTGAGCATCTGGATACTGCCACCAAAATCGGTGTGCACACCCGCGCCGCCAAACATCGTGATGTCGCCCTTGTAGGTGATCGCGTTGCCCGCCACATCCTTGCTCGGGAACAACAAGTCGATAGCCTCCCGCCCGCGCAAGTAGCTGCCCTGGCGCACGCCACCGGCTTCGTTGTACTCCCGGCCAGCGGCCTTGAGTTCGGCGAAGTACACATCGCGGGCAAACACCCGCTGCTGCTCCGCCGGCAATGCCGCGAAGAAGCTGCGGGCCTGCTCGGTGTCGCCGCTGAAGCCGAAGCGTTTCTCCAGCCAATCCACCAACTCGGCCTCGTAGGTCTTGGCGACCTTGCCGTCCTGGTTCGCCAGGGGCACACCGGCCAAGGCCTGGTTGGCCGGGTCCAGGTACGCCTTGACGAAGCGCTGGTAATCCGCGCCGTTGAGGCCCGCGCCGGCTTGCAGCACCAGGCTCGCGCCAGGGCGCGAATCTCCCGGCACCACGGCGCCGAGGCTGGTGATGCTGACCTTGTCGTCCATCAGGATATTGCGCCCGGCAGTGATCTCCAGCAGACCGGGGCCGGCGACATTGAAGTTGCTGTAGAGGATGTCGCGCCCGGCTGAGACGATGGAGATATCGGTGGCGTTGTTGTGGATGAAGAGGTTGCCGGTGCTGGTGTACTCCCCCGTGACCGACTCACCACCCCGGCCGCCACTCAGCGGTGTACCGCTGCTGACGATGTCCCGTCCGGCCATCATTCGCACAGAACCTGTGCCTTCGTAATAAGTCTGTCCGAGTCGGCTGTCGTTCGTGGTGGTAAACGTCATCGCCCGTCCGCTATTGACGGCCAGCAAGTCGCCCTTGATCGCATAGAAACGAGCTGGATCGGAGTTGAGGGCCCACTCGCTGGAGGCGCTGCTATTGTCAAAGGCAAACAAAGGCAACCGACTTGCGTCTGGAGGCACACGATTAGCATCGGCAGAGAGGTTGCTGACCACCACACTGCCATTGACAAGCCCCATGAAGGCCGGTCGCAGCGGTGTGGCCATGGCCGCAGCCGAGGCCCCGGAACGACTGACCGTCAGGTCGCCGCCATAGATGGAGTCGCCGGCCAGGAACTGCAGCTCGCTGTTGATGCCAGGTGCGAGTAGCAGCGCCCTGCGATAACTGCCATCGTAACCTGCGGTACCAAAAGCCTTGGCCTGGCCGTAATAGAGGCTGCCACTGGCGGCCACCGCCCGCAGGATGGAGGGATAGACCACCGCCAGGTCGGTTTCGATCTCTGACACCAGGGGCGTCATGTTGCCCCCCGACGACCAAAGGTCCACTGCCGTATTGGCCGTCCACAGCGTAAACCAGCTCACACCCGATCCATTGACCTCGCCATTCTTGAAGGGCGAAACGCTCATCATCGGCGCCCTGCCCGGGTCGACAACCTCCTGCACCACCAGGTCGCCCAGGGTCGACAGATTGAACGTGGCGTCGCCTGGCATCAGGGTCAGGCCACTGGTTGCTTGGCCGCGTGTGGAGCGGAAGGAATCGTAAGCCCGCGTTTCCCCCGGGGACTGATCCGTGCCTTGATTACCGTAGCGCAGGTCGATTCGCCCGATGGCGCTGCTGTCGAGTTGCGCATGGCCACGCAGATTGATCACTGCGCCACTCAGACGCCCGTCCGTGAGCCGGCTATCAGCATTCAGGACGCCCCCCACCCGCAGCCTCAGGTCACCACCGCCAGTCAATTGCAGGCTGCCATCAGCCCCTACACGCCCGGTGCTGCCCACCGCCAACAGCAGCCCCTGGCTACGAGGGTTGATGTTTGAGTTGAAGTCGCTACCGGCGAGTCGGTTCAATACGCCCGCGTCCCCCTTCACCTGTACATCCAGATCACCGCCGCCCAGAGTCCCGAACCCGGTGAAAGCGGCCATTTGATCAGCGCCCCCCGGCACGGTCGACGCGGTATAACTGCCGAAGTTGATCCACCAGGCGGTCGGCTGGCTGTTCGCTGAATCACCATTGCCCTGGCGCCAGAGCCAATTGCCCACGTTGGTCGAGTCCTGGCCCGTATCGGCGGGATTTGGACGCCCGACGGCATTGGCAGGCGCGGTCAGGTTACCGCTGAGGTCGCCGCCGACCTTGAGCAACAGATTGCCGCCCGCGTCCGGGTACCAGGCGCGATAGAGACTTTCGGTGCCGCCATCGACCAGCTTTTCGTGACTGCCATCCTCGTCGTTGAGCACCTTGCCGTTGGCGCCCAGGGCCTTGGGCTGGTTGTAGGGATCGCCCGGGAACGTCGGTACCGACGAGGTGCCGGCGGTGTAGATGCCGAACAACGAATCCATGCGCAGGCTGCCACCGCTGAGCAATTCCAGGTCGCCGATGCCGGTGCGAATGACGCTCGGACGGACACTGCCGGCAACCGCCTCATACTCCACGTCTGCGGGGGCACAGACACTCGGCGCCGCGTCGCAGAGTGACTGAACCGAATCAAACTGGAAAAACTGCGCGGCGGCCTGGCTGATCAGCTCGCCGGCCTTGACCTCAAAGCCGGACCCTGCCAATTCCTCCTCCGCGGCCTTGGTCCATCTGTAAGAAGCTTCAAGCGCGCAGATACCAGCGAAATCCGCACAGAAGGCGTCAACCGAGTCGTAACCGAAATTACTTATGATTTCCAGGTCGACGGACTGCCCAAGCTCTACCGTGAACCCTGCGGCCGCCAGTTCAGAGACCGCTAGTTCGGTCCACCGATAGGTGCCCTTGGCCGGCACGGGTTTACCGAACATGCCGTAATGGCTATCGGCAAGACGCAAGTCGCCTTGTACCGGGTCGGGCTGGACGATCCGGCTGTCCGCCGCCGTCGTATCGGCTCCAGCCACCAATCGCAGCGACCAGGATTGCGAACCCTCGGCGAGCATCGGGGCAATGGCCCACAAGCGACCGTCGCTGCCCGCGATCTCTGGGCGCAACTGCACCGACTCAACGCCATTGGGCAACTTCACA
The DNA here is from genome assembly GCF_058148565.1 of Pseudomonas sp. DF11. Taxonomy (NCBI): domain Bacteria; kingdom Pseudomonadati; phylum Pseudomonadota; class Gammaproteobacteria; order Pseudomonadales; family Pseudomonadaceae; genus Pseudomonas; species Pseudomonas sp. DF11. The sequence continues at coordinate 253,979 of NZ_JBYVYN010000006.1, read as the reverse complement.
TCGGTGCCGGACGGGATCAGCGAGCCACGGTTCAGCGCTAGGCTGCCGTCCAGCCTGAGGATATTGCTCTGGACATTGCCCGCGTTTGCCACGTTGGGCAGCGCAACGCCCTTGGGCCAGGTGAAACCGCGCAATGCGGCGGCGCCACTCAATACGCTGCCGGCGCCCAACTGCGAGCCGGCTTCGAGGGTCTGGGCCCGGCTCAACAAAGTACCCGCGGCAAACAGCAGGTTGCCGGAGGCGTCGTGCACCGCAGCCGCCAATACCGTGCCGGCCGGCAGTTCCAAGGGTTGTTCCAGGATCGCCGCCACTGGCAACCGGGTGCCGGCCGCCAGGGTCACGTTTTTGATGGGTAAGTCGTAGTTGAGCGTGGTGCCCGCCGGGAACGCCGTACCGTCGGCCAGGGTCACGCCGGCACCGGGGACGACGATGTCGCCACCGGTGAAATCGATGCCAGGCAGCAACACCCAGCCCTTGTCATCCTGGGTGGCCGGCGGTGGCGCAAAACCGTCGTTGATGCTGCCATAGATGCTCAGGTCACCACCGGCGCGCAGGGTCAACGCGCCGGCCTCGCCGGAGCCGTACACGGCGGTTTGCCGGGTGTGCGGGTTGACACTGGCGTAGCGATAACCGGACAGGTCCAGGTCACCCTGCACCACCAGGTCGCCGTCGGACGTGGCGCTGACAATCTCGACGCCGGGCCGCAGGTGGAACGCATCGGCGTAACGGGCGTTGTTCAGGCCGGCGAGTTTGCGTTGCATCAAATCGCTGTTGGCCAGCGCCGCGTTGATGAAGGCGAGGCTGTCCTGATGCTTGCCATCCAGGTAGGCCTGGTCGATGACCTGATAAGGCCGGCCACTGGCCGCAGGATCGCTGCCAAAGGCTGCATCGTTGTATTGCCACATGCCATTGACGGCGATGGACCGCGCGCCCTGGATATCCAGGTTTCCGCTGGCGTCGATGGCAATGTCGCCGTGGATGGCATCTGGCCCGGCGCGCCGGGCATTGAGTTCCAGGGTGCCGCGAGCGCGACCGTCATGTTGCCCCGCAGGCGCCGCAGTGCCATGGCGCAGATCGATGCGCGCGCCGTCGGCCAATGTCAGCACGCCGCCCCGGGAGGTCAGGTCGACCATGGCGCGGTTCGGTGAGTCGATGATCTTGCCGTAGCTGTCCACCCGCAGGCGGTTGCCATGGGCGTCGAGCATCGCGTTGCCGCCCAGGGTCAGGGACCGTCCGGCGGCGAGTCGGATGCTGCCGACCCGTTCGCCGCTGGCGTCTACCTTGCCACTGACCAACAGGTTTCCGTTATCGACCGACACGCTGATGGTTGAGGCCTTGAGTTCGTTGCCGATCACCAGGTCACCCTGCTTGAGCTGGAAGCCACGGGAACCGAACACCTGTCCGTCATTCAATCGTTGATTCAAGGCCGCGAACTGCTCGCTGAGGTCGCCGTTGCCGCCCAGGCGCTGGGCCTGGATTTCCACGCCGCCGGCCAGGTACGGCATGGCGGTGCCCCCGGCGTCATATTCGCCCGTGCTGCTGCCAAGGATTCGCCCTTGCAAATCAACGATCCCGGCGGACTCGTCCAGGGCCACGGCACTGAGCCGGCCAGCCTGGTTGTTGCGGGCCGAGAGGTCAATGCTTGAACCATCCGCCTGGCGGATGTTGCCGTTCTGGCTTTGCAGGATCACCTCGCCACCAGCGCTGTAGCGCGTCACATCGTTGAAGGTGACGGCGCGGCCCGCCACGTCGATCAGTGCCTCATCGGCCAGGGTCAGGTCATCCGTCGCGCTGAGGGTAAGCTTGCCGCTGGGCAACACCACCGCACTAGCCAGGTTGAGGCTCGCACCTTTGATGGACAGCTCGCCGCCAAGCCCGGAGACAGTGCCCGGCTTGGCGGCTGTACCCGTTACATTGACCGCGCCGCCTGCGGTGATGCGGTTGACCGAGCCGGCTTCACCGGTCAGCAATGGGGTGAGGATATTCAGGTTGCCGCCACTGTAGGCGTAACCTGTTTTAGCGTCATAGGCTCCCTGGCGCTGATACACCGCCAGGCTGCCCTTGTGGTTGGCGGTCAGGCGTTCGCTGGCGCTGAGATTGACGTTGGCGAACCCGAGTGCCAGACGATCCAGGGTAGTGACCGAGCTAGGCTGGGCGAATTCACCGTAGCCGAATTCGATGCGCTGGGCCTGGATGTCCAGGCGACCGGCGCCGGTGCCAGCCCCGCCGGCGATCACCGAACCCGGCGCATCGACGCCACCGTTCCAGATCAGGTTGGCGGTACGGATGGTCGCCACGTCACTGGCGTTGCCGGCGCCATAGATGGCCGGGGTGCTGAGCATCAGGTTACTCAGGCGCGACTTGCCGGTTGTCGGATCATAGGTGTCAAGGCTGACGGTGCCGTAGAAATTCAACGCCTCGCGGGCCGACAGCTCCAGGGTTTCCAGGGCCGGTGCGCCATATTCGGTATCGCCACGCAACAGGCGATCGAGCACGGTCTGGCTCAGGGTCAGACCCGCTGGCAAGACCTGGCGCGTCGCCGCATCGCTGAGTGCCTGGGCAGTGCCGACGTTGATGTTGCTCAGGGCCAGGGTCAGGTGGCGGGTGCCGTAGCGCACTTGGTCGTCCAGTTCCAGGCTGCTGCCCGAGGCGGCGACGATGCTGCCTTCGGAGTGGATCTTCGTCACGCCTGTGCAGGGTGTCAGGCTGCAACCGCCAATATTGACCGTACCCGTGGAGCCCGACTGCGGAGCCAACACGTTGAGCAAGCCGTTGGAAGCCGCCAGCATGTTGTAATTCTGGTTCCTCACATTGAGGTTATAGATAAAGCCATCACGGGCATCGTACGCAGCCTTGCCTTGCCCGAGAGTGTTGATGGCGGCGCCTTGCTCCACCAACAGCTCGCCGCCGTCGGTCAGCAGAAAAACCTCCGGTGCCGCCAGAGTCGCACCTTCACGCAACGTCACACTGCGGGAGACCCTTTGCGGCGTGATGTAGTTACCCCCTTGGCCATAAAGAATTGAAAACTGGCCGCCGATCACTTGGCGCGAGGCGTTCAACGCATTGAGGCTTCCGGCATTGAGGGTCACACCTTCGAAACCGACCGTGGCCCCGCGTCCGTCAGCAACGACCTCCAGCGCGCTACCGGTGCCCCCCACCACTGCAACGGTACCGCCGTATCCACCCGTCTGAGGCGCGAACTTGCCAATCCCCTTGAAGGAGAAAGCCTGGTCCCCTGCGCCCCTGGCCAGGTTCAGCTTCAAAGTCTTGGCATCCACTGGCAATAAAGCCCTGGGGACACCCAGGCGTCCGGCGTCGGCCAGGGCAAACTGGGCGTAGCTGGTTTCGTTGTATTGCGAGTAGAGGCGAAGCACCTCTCCCGACGTCAGGATGACCTGGCTGGACAAACTGTTGCGCTGCCCGGTATTAGCCACCGACAGTACCCCAGCGGTGGTCCAGGAGCCGTTGCGCATCTGCTGCGCAGCCGTTGTCACCCCCTGGCCCGCCAGGCCATTGACCTCGACCCGGAACGCTCCCGGCAACAGGGCGTAGGTGGAGGGCATCAAGGTATAGGTACCCGCGGCCAATCCCGGAACGCCGGCACCAATGGTAATTTGCTGGCCTATCCTGGGGTCCACAGCGCCGCCTTCGGGGGCGACTGGCGCATAGGGGCTCTGGTTGCCCGGCACGATGGCGTAGACCGGGTTGCTGGATAGGCCCGGCAAGGTAAACCCGCCATTCGCGCCGATTTGCACCAGCGGATTGAAACGCGCGTCGGTGGAACCGCCTCGGCCAGAGATAAACCCGGCGCCGAGCAAATCACCACCACCCGAGAGGTCGAGTACCGAGCCTTCCTGAGCAACCACCGACTGCCCCCCAAGAATCACGCCGACATTGAGGTCACCATTGTCGGAAGGCACCGCGCCTTGCCCCAGCAAAACCACTTTCTTGCCTGCGTACTGGTAGCTCTGTCCATCGACAGTACCGCCATAAGGCAGGATCAGCCCCAGGCCGCTGACGGAGGTCAAACTGTCCGGCAACAAGTTCAACCGGGCGGATATGCCCGCCGAACTATCATTTGTACCGACTTCAAGCAGCCCAAGCGGGGCCCGTACGACACCACCTTGTTCGATCTTTGCGCTGCCCAATTGCAAGCGACCGAACACCGAATAAGGTACCTGGGGGACGACCTGGGTGGTGCGGCCGATCACCAAGCTGCGCGTCGGATCGTACAGGGGGATGTTGTTAACGGGATCGCGCCCCCAGCCATACCCTGCCAAAACACGAGCGCCTACGCCGGTCGCCGGATACAGTTGGGCGGCCTGCAAAATCATGTCCGCAGGCGTCACCAGTTGAGTTGTGAAACCTTCGGGCAACCCTTCGCCCGAGAACCCGGCCAGGAATCGCACGTCCCCCCGACTGCTTAATTGAACCTGGTCAAAACCGGAGCGTTCCAACTCGACGGTGCTGCCGTCGGCCTGCCGCACGGTCCCCTTGCTACTGAACGTCACGTTACCCTGCACATCCAGCAGGTCTGCGCCGACAGAAAACACGGCCTTGTTCGTCTGCAACGATACGCCGCCATCGACCACCGGTCGGACGTAGTTATCCTTGTTTAGAAGGTTGGCCGCGGGACCCGACAGCAGTACATGGGAAGCATTGAGTTGAGCCCGGGCATTTGGCGCGGCTGCACCCGTTACAAAACTGCGGGCATACAGGCTCAGGCTTTGGCCAAGGGACAGCGACACGTCACCCTCGATGCTCAACAGCCCGTTGCTCAACAGCGCCAGGCTGTCGAAGCCACCCGACTGGACCTGATCAACACCCAAGCGCCCGTGGCCGTAGACCAACGAGTCCGCCGCTGTCTCGGCATTACCTTCCAGCAGGCTCGCAGGCGCGGTCTGTCCCAGCACCAGCTCACGCACCTTCATCACTCGGTCGCTGGCTGCGCTCTTCACGTAGTAAGGCGTTTCCAGTGCCACCGACAACTTGCCGCCCGCCGCCCCTGCCCCACCCGAACGAGCGCTGAAATCACCATCCAGATACAACCCATTGGCCGATGCCAGGGAAATACTGCCGCCATTGCTCGCCACCGCCGTGCGTCCCTGGCCGGGAACATCCAGCACGGCCTGGCTGCCATCCGCTTGCAGACGCGCCCCCTCGCGCACCACCACAAACAATTCGGATGCGGAAGCCGATCCCTTCGCTGCATCGATCTGGCCGCCGATGACAATCTGCCCGCCATCACGCACCAGGCCATAGGTCTGACCGCGCATATCCTGGGCGGTCACGGCCCGACTGGAGACGTCGATCAGCGCCTGCTCGCCCAGCCAGATGGAGCGACCGTGACCCTGAGCGTTGACGGCTTCACCCTCCGTACCTGTGACGCTCAACCCGGTGAGGCTGACCCGCCCACCCCACGCATTAAGGGTACCGCTGGCAGTCAACTGACCGATGCTGCGCACATCGATGCCCTGGCCCGGATCGACGCTGATCACGCTGCCCTTGCCCAGGTTCAACACCGTGCTCGCCATGTCGGCCGCGCTGGAGTTCGCGGTACCGGCAGTGAGGCTCAGGCTTGCGCCGCGACGCTGGGTCAGGACGCCTTTGATCGCATCTTCCTGGTAAAGCCGCGGCGTCCAGCGCTGCAACGCATCGGCCGGTTCCGCGCCGCTGCCGGTGCTCAACGCCTGCTCGCCAAAACGGTACACCGGCATCGTCACATCGACGCGGGTGCCGTCGGCCACGGTCAGGCCTTGGTTGCCGGTGATGTCATAGGCTGAGAAACCTTTGTCGAAGAAGTCGCCGCCCAGTTGCAAGGTGCCGGGTTCGACGGGCGCACTGCTGTTGCCGATCAGCACTTTGTTGGCCGCCAGTTTCAAGGTCCCGCCACCGTTCACTCCGCTGCCGCGCAGCTCACCACCGAGGCTCAAGTCGCCGCTGTCTGGCGACGTACTGGTAACCGCCGTCAGGGTCAAATCACCGCCCTTGCCGCCGCGGGTCTTGCCATCGGCCATGACTGCGGCACCGGAGCTGACGTCGATCAGGCTGCCCTGGCGCACATCGATGTTGTCGCTGCGCACGGACACGGTGCCGCCGTTGATGAATGGCAGACCTTGGCGGTCGTTGCCGTCGAGCAGCAGATTGCTCCATCGTCCGGCGGCGTTCAGCTTGACGCCTTCTCCTAATGTGACCACCGCCCGCTGTCCCGTGGCAGGTGAAAGCGTGACGTCTCCAATCTGGAAATTATCGCTCCTGACCTGTTTGAGGATGTTACCCAATACAATGCGACCACTGCGGGCCGTCAGGTCGGCGTTCACCTCGACCTGCGGGGTATAAAGCGTGATATCGCCGCCGTCGGCTACCTTGAGTGCACCGTCGACCTTGATGCCTTCGGCAGCCGCCACCTTGACCGCGCCGAGCTGGAAGCCATTGAGCAGTTCGTTATCCAGCACCAACTTGCCTTGCCGGTCGCTGCCGACCGCCGAGGTCAGGTCCAGGCCGGCGGCAATCTTGTCGGTCACCTTGCCGACGGTGACCTGATCGAAGGTGGGGTTCAAACCACTGTTGATCACGCCGCTGGTCTTGTCATAGATCGGTGTGTAGCTGCCCACCCACAACTGCGCCCGGCGGGCCACGGCGTTTTGTGATTGCTGGTAGCCGTCGAGATTGAGGTTCGGCGCCTGGGTCTGGCGTTCGCCCTGATAGACCTCACCGACAATCTGGCCTTCCAGCACCGCGTTGCGGGTCGACACCACCAGTTTGCCGGCATCGCGGCCGACGGTGTAGCCGGCTTCGAAGCGCTCGCGTGGGGCGATCATTGGGTTGTAGTAGTAATCGGTCTGGCCCCAGCGTTGGCTGTGGTCTTCGTAGCCTTTGTAGATGCCGGTGTAGAGGATGTCCCCCGGCGCCTTCGACAACTCATACAAACGCCCATCGGCGCCCTTGAGCCAGGACTGGCGCAAGTAGCCGCTCTGCACATCCAAGGTGCCGCCAGACAGGTTCAACTGCGCTGCCTGCTGGGTCACCACGTCGTCGCCAGTGAACGTCAGGGTACCGCCTTGTGCTGCCCATTCGCCGACACTGTGCCCGCGGGTGCCCAGGTAACCGCCAACCTCCAACAATCCACCCGCCGTGTACCAACGGTCAGTGGCGTAGCCGTTGGTGCCTGCCGGCACGTAGATCAAGTCACGCACGTCCACCCAGACATCGTTGTTGGTCAGTTTGCCGCCGCCGCGGTTCACCGGTGCGTCGCGCTGCTCGTTGCCCTGGACATTGACCTTGATGGAGTTGGATTCCATCGCCACCTTGACGCCGATGGCGCCGGACACATCGATCACCGCGCCATCGCGCACCAGGCTGCGCCCGGCGGCGCTGACCGCCACTTGGCCGCCGGTCGCCAGGGTGATGGAACCGTTCTGGAAGTCGACGCTGCCGCCGCTGACGATCTCGACCCGCGACTGATCGGTGCGGTCCACCACGCTGCTGAGGTTGTTGAACTGACCGGTGATCAGGTTGTTCGGCGTGCCATCCAGGCCGGCCGGTCCGGCACTGCGCTGGCTATCCAGGGCGCTGCCGCCCGCGGCGTCGAGCAGCACCGCCGTGGCGCTGCCCTGCCCCAGGGTCACGCTGCCGGTGCGGTCGCTGAAGGCGTTGAGCAGGTGCACGGTGCCGCGGGTGTCTACTGAACTGGTGGCGACAACCACGCCGTTCTGCTCGACCCGGTGCCCGGTAAGGGTGATGTCGCCGGTACTGGCCTGAATCAGGCCGTTGTTGATCACCGTGCCGGCGCTGCTGCCCGGATTGAGTGAAGTCGCGACCTCGTTGCCACGGGTGGTGGAACGCAGGTTGCCGCTGGTGCCCTGGCCCCGCCGGATATAAAAACTGTCGCCCGCCGCCAGGGTGGTCTGGCCCTTGGCGGTGATGATGGAGCCGGCGTTCTCCACTTCGCTACCCAGCAGCAAGGCATAGCCGCCCCCGGCCGTGGAAGTGGCGGCACGGTGGGTTTCGATCAGTGCGCCCTGCTGCACTTCGACCTTGCCCGCCGCGTCAGTGAAGGTCGGTTGGCTGCCGGTGACATCGACGTACAAGCCGCGCTGGCTGAATTGCTCATCGCTGATGTTGGCCGCCACCGCCGCCAGGTTGCGCACGTTGACCTGGCTGCTGCCGCTGAAAAGGATGCCGTTGCGGTTGACCAGCATCACCGTGCCATTGCCCTTGATCTGGCCCTGGATCTGGCTCGGTCGCGCCTGCGGGTCGTTGACCCGGTTGAGCACGGCCCAATCCGCTTGCTGCTGGAAATCCACCGTGGTGTTGCGCCCGACGTTGAAGGTTTCCCAGTTGAGAATCGCCTTGTCGGCGGTCTGCTCGATCTTCACCGTGGTCTTGCCACCGGCCTGGGTCTGCTGCGGTCCCTTGGCGTTGAGCCAGCCCTGGGTCAGGCTGTTGTCGACCTTGAGCCCGCCCTCGCCCAAGCCGTCGGGCACGGTCTGCACCTGCCCGAACGCGGCTTGCCTTCCAGCAGCCTGCGCTGCTTGCTGGGCCGCGATGGCCGCCACGGTGTTATTCAGATTGGTCAGCGAACGCTGCAACTGCGCATTGGCCCGTTGCTGCTGCGCCAAGGGTGGCGGCATGCCGGGCTGCGCCGTCGTAGGCCGCCCCGCGCCACCGGCCTGGGACGCGCCCTTGGCGGCAAACCAGGCCGAACTGAACACCGTGGCCGCGTGGGCATTGCCGGCCACCATCAGCAGGGCAATGGCCTGGGCCAGCGGCTTGAGCCGCAACATCGACAACTCGCCATCGCGATGTGGAGCATTCAGGTTCGTCTGGGGTTTGCAGCGCAGCATCCTACTCATCCTTTCGGGTTCGCTCTAAGGGGCGCAACGCAGTGCTATCAAGCTGCCAGCGTTGGTTATAGGGGATAGGCGGTTACAGCCGCTCGGGACCGAACGGATGTCATGAAAATTTCATGTGGCTGTGTTGGTACGGGTTGACGCAAAAAAATCAGCAACGGCTTTCGCCGTTGCTGATCGGTATTGCGGGTCGCTCAAGCCTGGGCTTACAACGGACGACCGATGGCGTTGCAGACGCTGGTGTTGCCGATGCTCAGACCGCTGGAAGCCGTGACGAAGGAATCACGAATCGCGGTTTTCCAAGCCGAAGGCAGCGGCACGAAACGGTTGGCGGTGATGGCCGAATCGTTGTTGGTCAACGAACCGTAGTGGCGGCTGAAGAAGTTGCGAACCTGGGTGGTCTGGGTCGCATCGGCGTAGCACTGGCTGAAGATCACGTTGGTGAAGCCCAGGATCGGGTAGCCGGTGGATGGGTAAGCCACCACGCTAGGGTCGCTTGGGTTGGTGGTAGCGGCGAACACCGGTACCCAGGCGTTCGGGTTGGAGCGGTTGGCAACTGCCGGTACCGCAACAGCAGCGATGGCGGCCGATACGTTGGCTGGGGCTGGGGAAACACCGGCAACGCGGGCTACTTTGGTGGCGTCATCCAGACCGGCCAGGGTGGTAGCGGCGTAGTCCGGGCTCATGTAGGTGATGCGGCCTTGGGCAGCGTTCACCGCAGTCATCACAGCCTGGCTACCAGTGGCGGAAACGGCGCCGGCTGGCAGGCCGCCGCTGTAGCTGGAAGCGAAGTTGGTGGTGATGGCGAAGGTGCCGGTTTCAGCGCACTTGGCGTTCAGGAAACGGGTGAACAGCTCGGTGGTACCGCTGCTCTCCGCACGGTAGACCACGGTGATTGCGCCAGTACGACCCGAACCTGTGATCTGGCTCCAGTCGGTCAAGCGGCCAGAGAACACGCCGCACAGTTGGTTGACGCTCAGGTCGACGTTGGCGGTGCCAGTCTTGTTGAACGGAATGGCAACCGAAGTGGCAACCGAAGGCACCTGGATCAATGGACCCCAGGCGGCACCGTGGGCGCTGACGTAGGTGCTCAGTTCGGTGGCGCTGAGCTTGGAGTCGCTACCGGCCCAGTGCACGTTCTTGTTGGTGGTGCCTGGCACGAACTTGGTGTAGTCGTTGGTCAGGAAAGCCGACTTGCCGGCGCCGCTGCCCACGCCGATGTAAGGGGCGAAACCGGCAGTCAGTACGCCGGAAGTCTGGTACAGCGGCTGAGGCAAGGTAGCACCACCGCCATTGACATCAGCCATGGCGGCCTGAGCGGCGCAGAGGCCGGCGAGGGTCAGGGATACCGCGAGAACGTTGCGCTTAAACATGAAGAATCTCCTTTCATCGTGTTCGTACGTAGGTTGGGTGACGCGTGCTTGCCGTCATGGCGCTCGGTCCTGTGCCGGTGGCGATGGGGTGAGGCCATGGGTTAGAAATTCGCAGTTTCCGGTGACAGATAAAGGAAAAAACCTCGGGAGCTGAGGGCTGTTTTCAAGGCATTTTTCTCGGGTGTTCCAGGGCTCTGGACTGGGGTTTCGAGCTGGTTTGGCGGTCGAGCCCGGTAAGGGGGCAGTGAAGGTCGCGGCGGGTGGTCGCCTGGCGAGCGAACATGACAGAACGAGGAACCCGAGTTTGGCGCGGGCGAGGCTCGGGAGATGTCCCCGCACCGCAAAAATAACGGGCTGGTTTCTGCTGTTGTGGCGAGGGGATTTATCCCCGCTGGGCTGCGCAGCAGACCCAAATCCTGACACCTCGGTGTGGCAGGTTGATCGCATTCAATATGATTGGGGTTGCTTCGCAACCCAACGGGGATAAATCCCCTCGCCACAAGGTTCCGGCCCGCCCAAAAGGTGTGTGGGTTTATTGCACCAACTGGTTGATCTCGATAATCGGCAACAACACCGCCATGACGATCACCAACACCACGCCGCCCATGACCACGATCATCAACGGCTCCAGCAGCGCGGTCATGCCCATGGCGCGGCGTTCGATGTCGCGGGACAGGGTTTGCGCGGCGCGTTCGAGCATCGGTGGCAGGCAGCCGGTTTTCTCGCCACTGGCGATCAGGTGGATCAGCACCGGCGGGAAGACTTTTTCCACCCGCAACGCTGCGGCCAGGCTGACCCCTTCGCGGACCTTGGCCGTGGCATCGCTGACACTCCGGCTCAGGCGGTCGTTGGACAGGGTTTGGCGCGCCGCCTCCAGGGCCCGCAGCAACGGCACCCCGGCGCCGCCGAGAATCGCCAGGGTCGAGGCAAAGCGCGCGGTATTGAGGCCCAGCACGAAACGCCCGATCAGCGGCAGGCGCAACACCTTTGCGTGCCAACTCAAGCGTGCCTGCGGGTTGCGCAAATACATCCGCCAACCCCAGAACCCACCGGCCAAAATGCCGAAACACAGCCAGCCCCAGGCACGGATGAAGTCACTGGCGGTCAGCATCGCCAAGGTCAATCCGGGCAAGTCCTGTCGGGCCTGGGAGAACGCGCTGACCACCTGCGGCACGACGTAGCTGAGGAGGAAAATCACAATGGCGATCGACACCAGCCCCACTACACCCGGATAGATGAACGCCGTAAGAATCTTGCCCCGCAGGTTGTTGCGCTCTTCGATGTAATCCGCCAGCCGCTCCATGACCTGAGCCAGATCGCCGGACTCCTCTCCGGCGGCAATCAACGCCCGGTAGATTTCCGGAAAATCCCGTGGCCGCGCAGCCAAGGCTTCGGCCAGACGCATGCCGCTGCGCACATCGGCACGCACTGCGCTGAGGGTCTGGGCGATGTGCTTGCGCTCGGCCTGCTCCACCGTGGCGCTCAACGCCGCCTCCAACGGCAGGCTCGCCCCCAGCAGGCTCGCCAGTTGCCGGGTGGCCCAGGCCAGGTCGTTGTCCGATAGCTTGGCGCTGAATAGTCCACCGCCATTGGCCTGCGTCGTGTTGCGCTCCAGCTGCACCTGCAACGCGGTCAATCCGCGACTGCGCAACAGGTTGAAAGCGGCTCCCTGGCTGTCGGCTTCCAAGTGTCCGGATTCGATCTTGCCCTGGGCGTCGGCGGCCTCGAAACGGTAGCGATTCATCAGGCGTCCCGTGTCACGCGCAGGATTTCTTCAGGGGCGGTGGCGCCGCTACGCACCCAGCGTTCACCGTCCTCGCGCATGCTCAACATGCCGGCCTGGCGGGCGGCGACACGCAGGGCCTGCTCCCCTGCCCCCTGGTGGATCAGCGTGCGGATGTCGTCGTCGATGCAGAACAATTCGTGGATGCCGGTGCGCCCGCTGTAGCCGGTCTGGTTACAGCTCGGGCAGCCCACCGGACGCCACGTGCCAGGCGTGGCCGGATCGGGCTGTTTGCACTGCGGGCAGAGCCTGCGGACCAGGCGCTGGGCCAGTACGCCGAGCATCGACGAGGCCAGCAGGAACGGCTCGACACCCATGTCGACCAGGCGGTTGATGGCCGACACCGCATCGTTAGTGTGCAGCGTGGCCAACACCAGGTGACCGGTGAGGGAGGCCTGCACGGCGATTTGCGCGGTCTCCAGGTCGCGGATTTCACCGATCATGATGATGTCCGGGTCCTGGCGCAGGATCGCGCGCAGGGCCAGGGCGAAAGTCATGTCGATCTTGGCGTTGACCTGGATCTGGCTGATACCCGGCAGGTCGTACTCCACCGGGTCTTCCACGGTGAGGATGTTGTGCACGCTGGCGTCCAGCCGGGCCAGGGCGGCGTAGAGGCTGGTGGTCTTGCCGCTGCCGGTGGGGCCGGTGACCAGTACGATGCCGTGGGGCTGGCGAATCAGGTGATCGAGCTTGGCCAGCACGTCCGGGTCCATGCCCAGGGTTTCCAGTTGCAGGCGGCCGGCCTGCTTATCCAGCAACCGCATCACCACCCGCTCGCCATGGCCGGTGGGCACCGTCGAAACCCGGATGTCGATCGGCCGGCCAGCTACGCGCAAGGCGATGCGGCCGTCCTGGGGCAGGCGCTTTTCGGCGATGTCGAGCTGGGCCATGATCTTGATCCGCGACACCAGCGCGCCGTGCAGGGCCTTGCGTGGCGAAACCACGTCGCGCAGGGTGCCGTCGACCCGATAGCGCACCACCGAATGGCTTTCGTAGGGTTCGATGTGAATGTCGCTGGCCTCGTCCCGCGCGGCCTGGGTCAGCAAGGCGTTGATCATGCGGATCACTGGCGCGCCGTCCTGGGTGTCCAGCAGGTCGGTGATCTCGGGGATGTCCTGCATCAGCCGGTCGAGATCCACTTCGTTTTCCGCCGCGCCCACCACGGCGGCGGCGCTGCCGGTGTCGGCGTAGGCCGTGTTGAGCAACCCGTCGAGTTCCTCGTCACGCACTCGCTCCAGGCGTACCTCGCCGAACTGGCGGCGTACTTCACTGATGGACCAACCCGGGGTGGAGGGACATACCATTAGCACCGCGCCTTCATCGGACTGGCGCAGCACCAGGCGTTGGGCCTTGGCCCAGGCGTATGGGAGGGTGTTCATGGGAACAAACTCCGACCACTTGGCCATACACAAAATCTGTGGCGAGGGGATTTATCCCCGCTGGACTGCGCAGCAGGCCCAAAAAATCCAACAACATTTACCTGATATACCTTGGTGTCAGATTGGGGCCTGCTGCGCAGTCCAGCGGGGATAAATCCCCTCGCCACAAATGCAGTGTTTCCAGGGCTGGTGTCCATCAGCGAGTGCCTCCTTCAATCGGCACCGCCTTGATCACCGCCCTGGGTGTCTGCAAGCCAACCGGCGCAGCCCCCGGGATCGCCCGGGCCGAGGCTGGCAGTTGCGGCGCCTGCATGTCTGGCAACGCCCAACTGCGTTCCGGTTGCAGCAGGCCCTGGGCGCGGCGCATGAAGTCGTAGCGGTTGAGGGTGATGCCGCGTCCCGCCGCCGTGTCGCGGATGATGTAGGGCCGCAGGAACACCATCAGGTTGGTCTTGGTGATCTGTCGCCGCTCGTTGCGAAACAGCGCGCCAATTCCAGGGATCGTCGACAACCACGGCACTGCGTCATTGCTCTGGCTGTAGCCATCCTGCAGCAACCCGCCGAGGACCATGATCTGCCCATCGTCCAACAGGATGCTGGTGTCGATCGCACGTTTGTTGGTGACAATCCCCGTGGTGCTCGAGGCGCGGTTGTCGACGCTGCTGACCTCTTGATAGATATCGAGCTTGACCGTCCCGCCTTCGGAAATCTGCGGCCGGACATTGAGCTTCAAACCCACCTCCTCGCGGGTCACGGTCTGGAACGGGTTGTTGCTGGTGCCACCGCCGCCGGTGACGTAGCTGCCACTGACGAAGGGAATGGTCTGGCCGACGAAAATGCTCGCCGCTTCGTTGTCCAGGGTCAGCAGGTTCGGCGTCGACAGCACGTTGGTGCCGCCCTTGCTCTTCAGCGCCCGGGCCAGGACCTTGAGGTCGAGGATCTTGCCGATGCCGGGAATGTCCACGGTGCCGTTGACTACCCCCAGGTTGAGGCCTTGGGGCAATACATCGATGCTGCTCTTGCCGTTGAGGTTGAGCCCGGTACCACCAAGGTTGACCCCACCGATCACCCCGCTGCCACCCAGGTTGCCGGTCTGCCATTGCACGCCAAACTCGCTGGCGTCGTCCTCGCCGACCTCGACGATCAGGCTTTCGATCACTACCTGGGCACGTCGCTGATCCAGCAGGTCGATGACTTCCCGCAGGTTGCGGTACAGCGGGTCCGGCGCCGAGATCAACAAGGTGTTGGTGGTGGCGTCGGCCTGGATGGTCACGCCGCCAGCACTGAAGGCGGTGCCCTGCTCGTTGTTCGTCGAAGCCGGGGTGTTGCCGGTGCTGCCCTGGGCGTAGCCGCTACCACTGGTCGACGCACTGCCGCTGGTGGTGGTGCTATTGGTGCCATCGCCACTGCTGCCCTGCCCGCTCTGGCCATTGGTGTTGCCACCCATGCCACTGAGCACCGAGCGCGAGTTGTCGTTGCCCTCGCCTTCGCTTTCCCCGGTGAGCAAGCCGCGCAGGGCCTGGGCCAGTTTGCCGGCCTGGGCGTTGCGCAGGTACACCACATGCAGGTTGCTCGGGTTGTTCTGGGCGTTATCGAGCTTGTAGATCAGGTTGCGCGCCAGCTCCGTACGCTCGGGGCTCCCCGCGCGAATGATGATGGCGTTGGAGCGCGGGTCGCCAATCACATTGATCTTCTGGGTCTGGTCGCCGCCCTGGGTTTCCAGCAGGTCGGAAACCATCTGCGCGATGTCCACGGCGATGCCGTTGTGGATCGGCACCACGTCGGTGTCGATGGCGCTCGGGGTGTCGATGCCTTCTATGAGCTGCGCCACCCGCGACAGGTTCTCGGCGTAATCGGTGACGACAATCGTGTTGTTGCCCGGGTAGGCATTGATCGGGTTGTTCGGCGACACGATCGGGCGCAGCACCGGGATCAGGTTCACCGCGTTTTCGTATTGCAGGCGGAAGGTGCGGGTCAGCATGCCGTTGCCGGCCGGTTTGTCGGCGCTGTAGATCGGCCCACCCAACAGCTTGGCATCGGCCTCTGGCACCACTTGGGCGACGCCGCCGACATCCACCACGCTGAAGCCTTGCATGCGCAGCGCCGCCAGCAACATGTCATAGGCCTGGTGGGCCGGGACCTGGCCTTCGGACACCAGCGTCAGGTTGCCCTTGACCCGCGGGTCCACCAGGAACTGTTGACCGGTGGAGCGAGACAAGGCCCGCACCACTGCCTGGATATCCGCCTCGACGAAATTCAGCGTCACCGGTTGGTCACCCAGGGGCGTACGCACCGGAGCACTGCTGCGCGGCTCTCGGGCACGGGCGGTGAGATCGACCTGATGCCGCACCGCTGGCTTGCGTTCACGCAGGTCCTGGGCCCGTTGGCGATCCAGCAGTGCATCGCCACTGCGTTGAGTACTGCCCAGCGGAATGCCCAGTTCACTGTCCACCAGCAACGGTGGCTGCGACACGGGCGGCGAGCTGTTGCATGCACTCAGCGCCAGCAATAACAACGGTGCAGCCTTGCGCCAATGACGTGGGTATCTGGCCCCTTTCATGAAGCTTCCTTAGCGCCTTGCGCCTGATTCATGCGAACGGTTCCGGACAGTGTGCCGGCGGTGTTGTCGGGGTTAGCGAGGTGGTCGGAATCGGTCGGGGTACGCTGCAAGCGGGCCTCGATCACTTCCAGGGAGAATTGCCGGGGGTTGCCCAATAGCCAACTGATCACAGCCTCGGCGGGGGCCTTGTCGAACGTGAGCTGCCAGGCATTGGGGAGCCCGGTGCCGAGCGTTTGCAGTTGGTAGTGCTGGCTCAAGCCACCGGCTTCCAGGCTCTGGCGCAAGGCGGCTTCGAGGGGCTGGCCTGGTGCAGGCCCAGCGACGTCACGCAACAGCACTTCGAGGGCTTCGGCCTGTGAACGCAGCTTCGGAGTTTCGGCTTGCCAATAGGCGATGCTCTTGAGCGGCGGCTGGATCAGTGCGAGCCAGCCCAGGCAACCGCCCAACACCAACGCAGCCAGGGCCACGGCGGCTTGTTCACGCCCGGCAAGCCCCTGCCAGAACGTGCGCAAACGCGTGCGAACGGTTTGCCAGCGCCCCCACGCCAGCGCCAGGGAGTGCTTATTCATCATCGGCGTCCGGGGTTTCGTCGGGGGAGTCCTGGCTGCCCTGGCCGGCCGTTGCCACCCGCAGGGTCCAGCCCTGATCGATGGCAACGACGTCGATGCCGGCCTGGGCCAGGGGAATTTTCCAATCCTCTTCGGCAGTGGTTTTCTGCGCCTCGGCCACGACATTCAGGCGCAATTCACCGTTCTCGAACACCAGTGCCTGGACATTGCCGCTCATGAACGGCATGGCACTGCCCGCCTGTTGCACCAGGCTGGAGAAGCGTTGGGCCGGGTCACTCGCCGCACCGCCCTGGCGCGCAGCGACTTGCTGGCGCGCCTGCTGCAGTGGGTTGAGGATCACCGGCAACTCGGGAAACGCCTGCTTCACCCGTTGGCTCATCTGCGTCTTGAGCCGTTGGCCTTGGGCCGCTTCGCGGGCGGCGTAGAGGTTCAGCCCGACCACCCAGACCGCCAGCGCTGTCGCGCAGATCGCCGCCGCCCGGCCCCAACCACCGCGCTCGACTGCATTGCGTGAAAGACCGGCATGCAAGCCCCAGCCCGGCGCCGGACCGGTCCAGCGCTGGGTGTCGGCCAAGGTGCTGATCGCAGGTTGCGGCGGCGCCCCTGCGACCCAATGCAGCCCGGCCCCAATTTCCAGCAGCCATTCATCCAGCGCCTCTTCCTGCAACGGTTGCACCACGGCGTGTTGGAGATCATGGCGCACCAGCAGGTGGCCGTCCTCGATACAGGCCACCGGACCCGACAGCACCGGCAAGGCGTAGGCCGCCGGATAGAGACCGCGCAGCTTCATGCCGGCCTGGTGCACAAGCCGGCCCAGGTGGGCGAGCGACTCACGGTCCAGCCAGGCGATTTGTACCTGCCCGTCGGCCCCACGCGGACTATGCGCCACTTGCATCTGCTCACTGGCACCAAGCATCAGGGCCTGGGCCGCGCACGTCACCGCCGCGGTGATCTTGGCCGCTGGCAACAGCGGCAATTCCAGGCGGGTCAGCAAACTGTCGCGGGGATGAAGGAAGCATTCCACGGAAATATTCTTAGCGCCCTGGCCCAATGCCCGCAGGCTGCTGCGGCCCTGTTCGCGGACCTGGCCCTGGCGATCCAGCCAGGCAAATACCACCTCGCTGTCGAGATCCAGGCTGCCCAGCGGCGCCAGGGCGATGCGCAAACGCGTCATACGCCCACCCTTGACCAGATCACCTGGGGCAAGCGGTCCTCGGTGCGTTGCAGCAAAGCCTCCAGTTCAATCCGCCGCTGACCGCTGCGCGCCTGTCCCCGCAGGCGGAACCAGTCGCTGGTGATGCCGACCTTGACGCTGGCGGTATCCAGTTCCGGCATGCGCAGGCGATTGACGAAATCCCCGCGATTGATAAACCAGTGGCCGCCGTCACGCTCCCGGACCAGTGCTTCGGCCCGTTGCAGCGACAACCCCGGCACGTAGGCGGCCAGCACCGGCGCACTGGCGGTGTTGCCATTGAGCCAGGTGTTGGTCGGCAGGACCGTCACGTAAGGCGCCAGTGTTTCCAGTAACCGTGTGGTGACGCCCTTGACGCTGCGCAGGTCTTGCAAGGTGCGCAGCATCGGGCGCGTCGGCGCCAGCGCCCTGTTGGCGGCCTGGGGCGAGGTATCCCGGCCGCTGTCGAAGGTATTGCCCTTTGGCGCTTGTTCCGCCCGCTGCGAATTCAACAGGCGCGGATAAGCCTCGACGACCCTCTCAACGATGCGCTTGCGGACTATCGCGGTAACACCAAGCTGCTCGCACAAGCGTTCGAAGGCGCGCACTTGTTCTTCATCCACCTGCTCATTGGCGACGAGGTTGCGCAGGTTGAACTTGCCTTGCTCATCTTCCAGCTGGCCTTCGAACGGCGTATCGATCAGGCCTGAGCCCGGCATCACGATGGGTTTCGCCCAGGGTTGACCGAAGCGCGTCAGCGGATCGCGCTGGCGGGCGTCCCAGAGCAACTGGCGACTCAGTTGCAGGCCGCCCTGCAACCGCGCCGTCCCCTGGACGCGCAACTGCTCGGCCTCCAGGCTGCGGGTGAACAGGGTCTGGCGGGTCAGCATGCCACCGGCGATGACCGCCACCACGGCGGCAATCAGCAAGGCACTGATGACCGCCATGCCGCGCTGCTTCGCCGCGAAGGACGAATCCGTTCGCATCACGGCCCTTACAACTGCCAGGAGCCAATGTCGGCATTCACGCCATCGCCGTCAGGCTGGCCGTCGGCCCCCAGGGAAAAGATATCGACTTCGCCGTTGGCGCCGGGGTTGAGATAGTTGTAGGGACGGCCCCAGGGGTCATTGGGTAGGCGTTCGAGATAGGAACGCCAGGTGCCGTTTTTTGCATCGGCCGGCTTTTCCACCAGCACCTTGAGGCCCTGGTTCATGCTCGGGTAACTGCCGTGGTCCAGGCGATAGAGCTTCAAGGCTTGCATCAGGCCGCCAATGTCCTGTTTCGCCGCCGTTGCCCGGGCCTGGTCGGGGCGATCGAGGACCTTGGGTACCACCATCGCCGCCAGGATGCCGAGGATGACCACCACGACCATGATCTCGATCAGGGTGAAACCCAACTGCCCGCGAGGGCCTTGGGAACGGGCGTTGTAACGGGCGATCTGCATCTCGACGGTCCTTCGCTGGATTCGATTCGAGGCGCAGTGTTGCAAGAAAATATGTCAGTGATATTGAAATTGCTCAGGAGCTTGCGTCGTCAATCGGTCATGAACGCCGGCTAGCCTTGAAGGCTGCCCTCGCCCTCGAGCCCGCGCCATGCCACGCCCCGCTCCGCAAGCCGGCTTCACCCTGATCGAAGTGCTGGTGGCCCTGGCGATCATCGCCGTGGCCATGTCGGCGGCGGTGCGCGTGGCGGCAGTGATGACCCAGAGCAACGGCCTGCTGCGCGACAAATCCATCGCCCTGCTGGCCGCGCGCAGCCAACTGGCACAGTTGCGCCTGGAAGGACGTTTTGCCCAAGGCTCGACCGTCTTCGAATGCGATCAGGGCCGGTTGCTGCTGCGTTGCGAACAGAACCTGCGCCCGGCGGAAAATGGCCGGATGTTGCGGGTTGAGCTGAGCGTATCCGACCGTAGTCGCGAAGCGCCGCCCTTGGCTCGGTTGGAGACGTTGGTTAGCCGAGAGAAATAAAGGCAAACACAACCACCTGTGGCGAGGGGATTTAGCGAAACGTCGCACCAGCCCCGCTGGGCTGCGCAGCAGCCCCCTCAAAAAATGGACGCAATCAGCCTGACACACCAAGGTGCCAGACACAGGGGCTGCTGCGCAGCCCAGCGGGGATAAATCCCCTCGCCACAAGGATTTCAGCGGATCAGGGAAGGCAAACTCACTGAATCCGGCAACCGGGCCAGGACCAGTCGGGTCTGCTCGTTACCCCGCTCGATCACCACCGCCTGTGCTTCGATCGCCACCAACCGTACCCCTTGGGCCACGCGTTCACCGACCAGGAAACTGCGCGGCGGTCCGTCGTTGAGGCTGAGGATTGCCACGGGCGCGCGAGTGCCGGCCATCACGCCACTGACCTTGATGTCCACCGGCGCCGGCTGGTTGGAGAACCATTGCAGCGCCGGATTATCGGAACGCTCGGCCAGGCGTTGCGGGGCGACATCCGGCGTGCGCGACTCGGCTGATGTCAGCAGCAGCGAAGACCAGGTCGCCACCCCGGCCAACGCCGCCAACAGACCCACCGCCTGAACGATTTGCGCCGGGGACACACGCTCGATGAACGCCATGGCCTGAATCTCCTTTTTGATTCCAACTAGTAGCGTACGCGCCAATTCTCTCCGTTTTATTTCACATCCCTATCATCTTCACCGTGCAGGATGACTCTCACGCAAAGGAGCGCCCATGAACCCCGGCAAGCAACGCGGTTTCACCCTGATCGAACTGATGGTGGTGCTGGTGATCATCGGCATTGCCAGCGCCGCCGTGAGCCTGAGCATCAAGCCGGATCCGTTGAAGTTGCTGCGTCAGGATGGCGAACGGCTGGTGCAGCTATTGCAACTGGCCCAGACCGAAGCACGCACCGACGGGCGGCCGATTACCTGGCGCTGGGACGCCAAGGGTTTTGGCTTCAGTCGTCGCGCCGATCAGGGCGCCGGGGTGGATCGCTTCAAGGACGACCCGCAACTGCATCCACGGCACTGGCAGAGCCCATCGATGGAGGTTCGCGTGGAACCCAGGCAGCGGGTCGTGCTGAATGCCGAATGGATCGGCGAACCCTTGCAGATCCGCCTCTCAGACGGCCTGAACAGTCTCACTGTGCAACGCAGTGCCGCCGGGCGGGTGCAACTCCAATGAGCACGCGGCAGACGGGTTTCACCTTGCTGGAAGTGATGGTGGCGATCCTGCTGATGGCGGTGGTCAGCCTGATCGCCTGGCGCGGGCTGGACAGCGTGACCCGTGCCGACAGCCACTTGCAGGCCAGTACCGAACAGACCGAGGCCTTGCTGCGAGTGCTGAACCAACTGGAACGCGACGTCGCCCTGCGCGCCAGCATCGAGCTGAGTGAACCGGTAAAACCCGGCGTCGACGACCAGCCCTCGACCGCCCCGCCCGCCCTCACTGTGCGCAGCACTGAAGGCCGCGGGTTTCGCCTGGATGTGATCCGCGTGGCGGCAGCCCGGGAAGGCGAGTTGCAACGGGTACGCTGGTGGCTCAAAGGCGACACGCTTTACCGCGCCCAGGGCCAGGCCCGCGATCGCTACCCACTGCCAGCACCCGGCCCGGGCGTGGCCGTGCTCAGTGACGTCAGCGACGCCGGGCTGCGGTTCTGGGATACGGAAAAAGGTTGGCGCAAGCTCAGCGGCAACCGCCAGGAAAACCCGATGGGCATCGAAATCAGTTTGAGTCGACAGACACCCCAGGGTGTCGAGAAGTATCGGCAGGTGCTAGGGCCGCTGGAGTAAGCCAAACAACACAGTCCCTTGTGGGAGCGAGCCTGCTCGCGATAGCGGTGGGTCTGTTGCAGTGAGGTCGGATGTGCCGGCCCCATCGCGAGCAGGCTCGCTCCCACAGGGTTATTGGATGACCTCAATATTTCGGCACAACACAGGCCCTCTGTGGGAGCGAGCCTGCTCGCGATGAGGCCCGCCCAGGCGCCGCCGGCCTCAGCTCAGCACCACCACCCCACCTGGCAATTCCGTGCATTTGGCGCCATAGGCATCGCGGATCAACAGCGCCACGCCCGCCAGTTGGTCGAGGCGAAACCGCGCCTGGACCTTGCGCTGACCCAGTTCGCGATTGAGCAGCAGCAACATACCGGGCCGATAGCGATTGATTTCATCGATGACGCTGGCCAGGGTCGCGTCGTTGAACACCAGCACCTGCTCGCGCCAGGCGACGGCCGCCGACACATCGGCACGCTTGGGAGCGCCCACCCGGCCAGGGTCGTAAGTCAGCTGCATACCCGGTTCCAAGCGAAACCGCTGGCCTTGTACCTCGACCTGCACCACGCCCTCCAGGCAGGTGGCGCAGACGCTCTGGTCGGTGTAGCGGATGTTGAAGCGTGCCCGGGCGGCGCTGATCCAGCCGGTGCCGGCCTGGACGCTGACCACCTGCGCACTACGTCCCTGCACTTCAATCTCGCCACTGAACAATTGCAACCCTTGGCCGCCATCGGTCAGCGGGCGACGGCTGAGACGGGTCTGGGTGTTGAGCTCCAGGCTGACGCCCTCGGCCAACTCTACCCGGCGCTGCTCACCCACCTCAGTGATGTAATCGGCCCCCAGCCCGGAAACACCGCCGGGCACCGTGGCGCGGATCAACAGGAAACCGGCCGACGCCGCGATTGCGCCGCCCAGCAACGCCCGCCGCCCGAAATGCCGGGGTGCCTGCAATGCCGCTGCGGCGGGTTGCAGCCCATGCCATAGTGCCTTGGCCTGTTCGAAGGCCTGCGCGTGTTCGGGGCTTTGCCCGCACCACAGGCGCAAGGCCCGGGCATCGGCCACGGTGGCGCGTCCCGAGGTCAGCAGGATCAGCCAGTCTCGGGCCTCGCTGGCCAATCGGGCCTGGGGCGTGGCGTCAGGGGAAGCGATGCTGAAGATGTTCAAGCGCACACACACTCACGAAAGGGTCGGGTCTCTACTCTCAAGACGGTTTTCCCGCGCCGGGACCGAACCGCTGAATGACTTTTCTTTCCAGGCGCAGGGCGCAGTGCCCCAGCGCAGCCTTGATTTCCTTCTCCACCATGCGGGTGGAGATACCAAAGCGCTGGGAGATTTCCAGGTGCGGCGCCTCTTCCAGGCGTGCAGCGATAAAGATCCTGCGACGGCGCGCCGGCAGTTCGTACAAGGCCTTGAGCAGGATCTGCAACTCCTTCTGCCCACCCACCACCCGGGCCGGGTCCAGCGCTTCATCAGAGACCTGCAGCAGTTCCTCGATTTCATCGCCAGTGAGCAGGCGCGCGTCGGCCTGTCGACGGTCGGCGGCGATGTTCAGGGCCATGCGATACAAATAAGCGTTGGGCTGGGCGATCTCCTGCGTATCGACCATGCGATCGACCCGCAGATAGGTTTCATGCAACACATCGTTGGCCAGCTCTTCGGAGCCCAGACGCCTGCGCAGGCGCACCTTGAAATCCTCATAAGAGGTGAGGAACAACTTCACCAACGGGCTGCGACCGGAGTCTTTCATCGCCCGGACACCCCTTCCCCTGCTATGCATTCCATGCTTCTTCCTGATGAGTCGGGTAACAAAAGCAGGGTCACCGGCTGGCGCAACGAACTGGGCGCCGGGCGGTCGATCCTGAGGTTTTGCAAGCTGTTGACCAAAGCCCTGTCCCGCATCAGATCGCCCGTGGAACTGACCAGGCGGCTGTGCTGGACCACTCCGTCCCGGCCGATCCACACTTGCAGCACCGCCCGGAAACTGCCCGGGCGGGTCAACGGCGAACGACACAAGTTGCGCTGGATGACCGCCTGGATGGCTGCCGCGTAGTTGCTGTCACTCAGGCCCGGAGTAACACCGGGAGGCAGCGGCACTTCGCGGACCCGCACCGGCTGCAACGTGAACGCATCCGCCCGGGCATAGTGCGCCGCCAGTCCGGTGCCGCTGAGCAACACCCGCAACCCTTCCGAGGGTGTGAACTGCCCCTGGACCCCCAGCGTATGGCTCTGGCTCGACAACTGGTGGTCCACCAGCACCGCCATGCCCGTCGCACGGCTGAACTGCTCCAGCGCCGTGGTCAGTTCCTGGGGTGCGATGTCCAGGTCCACCAGGCCGACCGCCTGGATCGGCGCGGCCAACAGGCACAACAACACCATCAGCCAGCGCAAGGGCGCCCTGGTCAATCCACGCCCGCGTCCGCCCCCGGCTCTGCCCTGCTGCACGACTGACGTATCCGTTGAAAACCGTCATCCTGAGGGGTGTTTATGAATGTCGTATGACACCTGATACAAATCCTCAAGGCCGCACTAGACTGATGCCCAGACAACGAACCGTCCGCTGCGGCGGGCCAGGAGGTCGTGATGAAACAGTGGATGACGATGACGGCAGGCCTCGGCCTGCTCATGGCCCTGCCCTGGGCCCAGGGCGAAGAAGCCCCGGCGTGTATCGAGGTGACTGTCGGTGGCTACAAGACCCCGGACTACAACTGCCTGAGCCGGCAGATGGGCAACGACCCGCAGGCCGCGACAACCGCCCAGCGGGCCCAGGACGCCATGAATGTGCCGATCGACGAACGCGCGCCGAACAGCGTCGGCCTGGCGACCCCGGCGGCCACCGGCGTACGCATGGGCAATACCTTTGGCACCTCGGTCAAGCCGCAAAGGCCATCGGCTCCGGCTAACAACTCACCACTGCCAAAGTGACGACACTGCTTTTGTGGCGAGGGGATTTATCCCCGTTGGGGCGCGCAGCGGCCCCAAAGCATACAACTCAATCCTTCTGAAACACCGAGATGCAGGCGTTTAGGGCTGCTAACAGCCCAACGGGGATAAATCCCCTCGCCACATAAGCAGCTCGCCCCAGGAACACACTTTGGAGCTTGCTCCAGGCAAATCAACCACCCGGACTCTGGCGAAAACTCACCGCCAGTCGATTCCAGCTGTTGATGGTGCTGATCGCCAGGGTCAGGTCCACCAGTTCTTCTTCACTGAACTCGGCTCGTGCCTGGGCATAGACCTCATCCGGCACCTGGCTCTGAGCCAACAATGTCACCGCCTCGGTCCAGGCCAGGGCGGCGCGCTCGCGGGCCGTGAAAAAGCCGCTGTCACGCCATACCGCCACCGCGTAGAGCCGCCGCTCGGTCTCGCCCTGGCGGCGCGCCTCCACCGAGTGCATGTCGGTGCAGAAGGCGCAGCCATTGAGTTGCGAAGCGCGGATCTTGATCAGGTGCAACAGCGCCGGTTCGATACTCAGGCGACTGGTCAGGGCTTCCAGGCCGATCATGGCCCTCATCGCCCCGGGGGATGCGGTGTAGTAATCCAGACGCGGGCTCATGGCGGGTTCCGTGGCGTTCGAGACCCTCACGGTAGGCCGTGGGACCGGTCAATGACAGGTCCAATTCGCCGAAAAACCCGGGGACAAGTCCAATGGGCGGGATTTTCTCCACGCAACTTCTACGCGGCCGCACAATGCGGGTAACCTTGCGCCTTTGACGCTGGCCGCCACACAATCGCCCAGGAGCTCGCGGGTATGGAACTTCATGTTGTCATCAACGGCCGCAAGGACCTCTCGGGCCAGTTGTATCAACAGTTGCGCAGCGCCATCGAGAGCGGTCGCCTGGCGGCCGGCACACAACTGCCGCCCAGCCGCTTGCTGGCCGAGCAACTGGGTGTCTCGCGCAAGACCGTCTCCGACACCTACGCCCAACTGACCTACGAAAACTTCCTCACCGGCATCATCGGCAAAGGCACCTACGTCAACGCACGACCGGCCAGGATCGTGCGCAAACAGAGCCACCACGAGCTGGCCGGTGCCGACGTCGTCGAAGCCTGGCGCACCATGCCGGACCTGATGCGCCATCCGACTCTCGAAGGTGCGTTGCGCTACGATTTCATCGGCGGCGCCACCGGCAAGGGTCAGTTTCCGCTGGACGACTGGCGGCGCTGCACCGCCCACGCACTGCGCCAGATCGCCAGTGCCAAAGGCTTCTATAGCCAGCCCGAAGGCCTGCCGGCGCTGCGCAATGCCATTGCCCGGCACATCGCGTTTTCCCGCGGGGTCAATTGCCAGGATGACGATGTGGTGGTGTGCAACGGCGCGCAGCAGGCCCTGGACCTGATCTCGCGGGTGTTGACCCGTCCCGGCAGTCTGGTGGCCATGGAAGATCCGGGCTATCCGCCGGCTCGGTTGCTGTTCGGCTCCCAGGGCGCCACGGTGGCCGGGGTGCCGGTGGACGAGCAAGGCTTGCGCGTGGACCTGATCCCTGACGGCACGCGGCTGATTTATGTGACGCCCTCCCACCAGTTTCCCTTGGGCATGCCCATGAGCCAGGCCCGCCGCGAGGCCTTGCTGGCGCGGGCCTATGAGCTGGGGGCGATCATCATCGAGGACGACTACGACAGCGAGTTTCGCTACGAAGGCCGGCCCGCCGATTCGTTGCAGAGCATGGATGAACGCGGCATCGTCGCGTACGTCGGCACCTTCTCCAAGACCTTGTTACCGGAACTGCGGCTCGGCTATGCGATCCTGCCGCCAGCGATCCTCGAAGCGGTGATCCTGGCCAAGCGCCTCACCGACCAGCACACCTCCACCCTGCCCCAGTGGGCACTGGCGAAGTTCATCGCCGAGGGCTGCCTGCTCAAGCACATTCGCCGCTGCCACACCCTGTATGCTGGCCGCCGCGAGCGAATCCTGGCACGCATGGCCGGGGACTTGTCACCCTGGTTCGAAGCCGTGCCCACCACGGCGGGCTTTCACATGGCGGTGTTGTGCAAGGTTCCGGTGGACCTGGCGCTGGTGATCGAGCTGGCGAAAAAAGCCGAAGTCGGGCTCTACAGTCTCGAGGGCTTCTTCAATGACGCCCCCGTGCGACCGGGCCTATTCTTTGGCTTCGGCGCTATCGAAACCCTGGACATCGACATCGCCCTGGACCGCTTGCGCGACA
The DNA here is from genome assembly GCF_058148565.1 of Pseudomonas sp. DF11. NCBI lineage: Bacteria > Pseudomonadati > Pseudomonadota > Gammaproteobacteria > Pseudomonadales > Pseudomonadaceae > Pseudomonas > Pseudomonas sp. DF11. Next base: position 227,406 of record NZ_JBYVYN010000006.1, on the reverse strand, counting down.
TTCTGCAGCAGGTGGCCTAAAGATTGGACTGGGCATTTATCCGCCCATTGGCTGTTTGAGCCTGGCGCCGCCAGGCCTATCCTGCACGGGTGTGACTGATGTTGAGCAAACCCGTCCGACTTGATTCAGGAGCCTGAACAATGTCTCGCCAAGTGATCAATACCGTACAGGTGCAAGCCGCCGCCGGTCGCTCGGAAGAACTGGGCCGACAATTGCAGCAAATCGTCGAGACCTTGCGTGCACAGCCGGGGTGCGATGCGTACATGGTCGACCGTTGCCCCGAGGATAGCGACCGCTGGAACGTCAGCGCCCGCTGGCAATCGGAAGCGGCCATGCAGGCCCACTTCAACTGCCCGGAAGTGCAGGGCTTCATCAGCCTGATCGACAATCGCCTGGCTCGCAGCGTGGACTTCAATAGTTTTCCGATTGTCTGAGATTCGCAGCTTCATTCCTGACTAGCCAAGTTGTGGCGAGGGGATTTATCCCCGCTGGGCTGCGCAGCAGTCCCAAAATCTTCATATCGGCGATGGATCTGGCGAGTGCTGCGCACTCGAGCGGGGATAAATCCCCTCACCACAAAAAGCTCGCCCGCTCACATCCATTTGTAGCCCAGCCAATTGGTCTACCCACCTTCCGAAAGATTGGACGTTTGCTCGCTCCACCTGGGGGCTTAGGGTGAATCCATCGCCGCGACAGCGCGAAATCACTCGAAACCACACAGGCCATACCTTCATGAAAACACTTTGTCTGATCGCCGCCCTCAGCCTGCTGCCCATTACCCAGACCTACGCCCACGAAGCGGCGCCTTCGGAGAAGGTCACGGTGTTGCAGGAACAATTGCTGAAAAACGTTCCCGGTAAAAAAACCATGATGCTGACCGTCGACTATGCCCCCGGCCAGTCGTCCATCGCCCACAAACATGAGGGCACGGCCATGGCCTATGTGCTCGAAGGCGCCATCACCTCCCAGGTCAAGGGCGAACCGGCAAAGACCTACAAGGCCGGGGAGTTCTGGTATGAAGCGGCGGGGTCCGAGCACCTGGTGTCGAAGAATGCCAGCGCGAGCCAACCGGCCAAGTTATTGGTGTTCATGGTGATGGGGGAGGATGAGGCGGTGTTGATACCGCTGAAGAACTGATCAGCCACTGTGGGAGCGAGCCTGCTCGCGATGGCGGCAGCAAGTCCAACCTCTATGTAACTGAACGACCGCTATCGCGAGCAGGCTCGCTCCCACAAGGACTGAGTCTGCTGATGGACCGGAGTCAAAGCAAAAAAAGCCCCGCATCTCTCAATGCGGGGCTTTTTCATTCAACGCCGGATCAGTTGGGCGTCTTGACCGTCTGACCACTCATTGCCACGTCCAGCAGTTCGCGGTTGGCGACCGCGTACATGGCGTAGTCGGTGGCGCTGGCGGCACGAATGTCCACCAGCATGGCACGCCAGCGTTCGACCATATCGTGATGCTGCTCGAGCCACAGTGCCAGGCGGGTTTCCACGTCCTGGGCGCCATCGCCCTCTTGCAGGACCGAGATGGTGATCGCCCGTTGCTGCCAGTCGACGTCATCGCGGAACGCTTCGCGGGCCAGTGCCTGCCAGTTGTTTTCCACCGGCAAGGCGCTGATCTGTTGCAGGTACCAGGTGATGTCCAGGGCACTGCCCACGGCGAAGTAAGCCTTGGCCACATCGGCGGCGTTCTGTCCGGTGACGTCGGACGCCTCGATGATCGGCAACAAGGTGTACAGGTGCGTGGTGCCGGCAACCATGCGCGCCAGCAACTCCGGCACGCCGGCGGCGACATAGGCCTGGTAGCGGGTCTGCCAGCCTTCGCGGGTCGGACCTTCCAGCAATTCGTCGAGCTTGAGGCCCAACGCCGCCAGGTGCGGACCGAAGTGCGCGACGTCACGGGCAGCGTTCTGCTCGTTGCGACGGCTGCGCAGGAACCAGCGCGTGGCGCGACGCCCCAGGCGCATCAGCTCATCCATCAGCTCCAGTTGCACGTCGGCGGAAACCTGGTGGTCCAGGGCTTCGATCTGGCGGAACCAGTGCGGGAGATGGAAGATGTCGCGCACGATCACATAAGCGCCCGCCACGTTCGCCGGGCTCATGCCCGTAGACTCCTTGAGCCGTTGAACGAAGGTGATGCCCATGTGGTTGACCAGGTCGTTGGCGATCTGGGTGCTGACGATCTCGCGTTTCAGGCGGTGGCGACGCATGGCTTCGGAGAACTTGCTCACCAGCGTCGGCGGGAACGCGGTCTCCATGTCACGGGTCAGGTAATCGTCGTCCGGTACCAGGGAGTTGAGCAGCGCTTCCTTGAGGTCGATCTTGCTGTAGGAGATCAGCACCGACAGTTCGGCACGGGTCAGGCCATGGCCCGCCGCGACACGTTCGCTCAGCTGTTCTTCAGTCGGCAGGAACTCGATGGCACGATCCAGCTTGCCCCGGGCTTCCAGGTCGTTCATCAGGCGCTTGTATTCGGCGATCCGCACGAAGGCGCGGCGCGCCGCCAGGGACAGGGCCTGGGTCTGCTTGTAGTTGTTGCCCAACACCAGGCCACCGACTTCGTCGGTCATGCTCGCCAGCAACTGGTTGCGTTGCTTGTCGGTCATGTCACCGGCCTGCACCACTTCGTTGAGCAGGATCTTGATGTTCACTTCGTGGTCGGAGCAGTCCACGCCACCGGCGTTGTCGATGAAGTCGGTATTGGTGGCGCCGCCATGCAGGCCGAACTCGACGCGACCCAGTTGGGTCATGCCCAGGTTGCCGCCCTCGCCCACGACCTTGCAGCGCAGTTCGTTGCCGTTCACCCGCAGCGCATCGTTGGCCTTGTCGCCGACATCGGCGTGGCTTTCGGTGCTGGCCTTGACGTAGGTGCCGATACCGCCGTTCCACAACAGGTCCACCGGCGCCTTGAGCAAGGCGTTGAGCAGCTCGGTCGGGGTCAGCTTGTCAGCCTTGATGTCGAAGCGCTCTTTCATCTGTGGCGAGATGGCGATGCTCTTCGCGCTGCGCGAGAAGATGCCGCCGCCTTCGGACATGATGCTGGTGTCGTAGTCCGTCCAGGCCGAACGCGGCAGGTCGAACAGGCGCTTGCGCTCGGCGAAGCTGCTGGCAGGCTCCGGATTCGGGTCGATGAAGATGTGCAGGTGGTTGAAGGCCGCGACCAACTGCAGCTTGTCGGACATCAACAAGCCGTTGCCGAACACGTCGCCGGCCATGTCGCCGACGCCCACCACGGTGATGCTGTCTTCCTGGACATTGATGCCGCGCTCGCGGAAGTGACGCTGCACGCCCACCCACGCGCCCTTGGCGGTGATACCCATTTTCTTGTGGTCGTAGCCGGCCGAACCGCCGGAGGCGAACGCATCGCCCAGCCAGAAGCCGTAGTCGATGGCGATGCCGTTGGCGATGTCGGAGAAGGTCGCAGTGCCCTTGTCCGCCGCCACCACCAGGTACGGGTCATCGTCGTCATGGCGCACGACGTTGGCCGGCGGTACCAGCGCGCCGTCCTTGAGGTTGTCGGTGATGTCCAACAGACCCGAGATGAAGATGCGGTAGCAGGCGATACCCTCGGCCGCGATCTCGTCCCGGCTGCCGCCCAGCGGCAGGCGACGGGGCAGGAAACCGCCCTTGGCGCCCACCGGCACGATCACCGAGTTCTTCACTTGCTGGGCTTTTACCAGGCCAAGCACTTCGGTGCGGTAGTCTTCTTCACGGTCAGACCAGCGCAGGCCACCGCGGGCAACGTTGCCGAAGCGCAGGTGCACGCCTTCGACCCGTGGCGAGTAGACGAAGATCTCGAACTTGGGCACCGGTTTCGGCAGTTCCGGGATCAGGTGCGGGTTGAACTTGAAGCTGAAGTAGGACTTGTTCTGGCCGTGGGCGTCGGTCTGGTAGAAGTTGGTCCGCAGGGTGGCCTTGATCAGGTCCAGGTAACGACGCAGGATGCGGTCTTCGTTGAGCACCTGGACGTCGTCCAGCGCCGAGAGGATCGCTTGTTCCAGGCGCAGTTGCTTGTCTTCCAGGTCATCGCCACTGAGTTTGCGCGCCAGGTAGAAGCGGGTCTTGAACAACCGGGTCAATTCGCGAGCGATGTCGGTGTGGTTGTTCAGGGTACTGGCGATGTAACCCAGGTCGAAGCCCAGGCGGATCTGCTTCAGGTAACGGGCGTAGGCTCGCAGCAGGGCCACGTCGCGCCATGGCAGGCCGGCGGTCAGCACCAGGCGGTTGAACGCATCGTTCTCGGCATCGCCACGCACGATGTGGACGAAGGCGTCCTGCAAGGTGTCGTTGAGTTGCTGGATGTCCAGGTCCAGGCCTTCGGCGGCGGTGAATGCGAAGTCATGAATCCAGAACTCGCGGCCATTGGTGTGGCGCAGGCGGTACGGGAATTCGCCCAGCACGCGCAGGCCGAGGTTCTCCAGGATCGGCAGCACGTCGGACAACGCCAGTGGCGTGTCGGCGTGGTACAGCTTGCAGTGCAGCTCACGCTGGCCGGATACCTGGCCCAGCGGCTGGTAGAAGCTCATCACCAGCGGATTTTTTTCGCTCAGACTCAGCAGGTGCTGCATGTCGACCACGGCCGAGTGCGCGGCAAAACGCTCACGGTAGCCGGCCGGGAAGCCTTTCGGGAAATCCGACAGCACGTTGGTGCCCTGGGCTTCGCCGAAGCTTTCGATCACCAGGCTGGCGTAGTCATCCTTCCAACTGCGGCAGGCCTGTACGACTTCTTTTTCCAGCAGCAACGGGTCGATGTCGATGCGGTTCTTCGGGTCCACCCGCAGGATCAACTGCACGCGGGCCAGCACGGATTCGGAGAAGAAGGTCCAGAATTCGCAGTCCGAGGCCTTCAGGCGATCCATCAGCACTTGCTGGATCTTCTGGCGCACTTCGGTGGAATAGATGTCACGTGGCACGTAAGCCAGGCAGTAGCAGAAACGGCCATACGGGTCTTTGCGCAGGAACACACGGATCTTGTTGCGTTCCTGGATCTGCACGATCGACATGACGGTGCTGAACAGCTCGTCCACCGGGGTCTGGAACAGGTCGTCACGGGGCAGCACTTCGACCACTTGGGCCAGTTCCTTGCCCAGGTGCGCCTTGGCCTGGAAGCCGGAGCGACGCTCGATTTCCGCGACCTTGCGGCGGATGTACGGGATGACCCGCACGCTCTCGCCATACACCGAAGAGGTGTACAGGCCCATGAAGCGGCATTCCTTGATGACCTTGCCGCTGGCGTCGATTTCGCGGATCGACACGTAGTCCGGGTAGGCCGGACGGTGTACGCGGCTCGGGTGCGCGGCCTTGGCGAACGACAGCAGGGTCGGTTCGCGCAGGTAGGCGACGGCGTAGTCTTCGATGCGCAGGTCTTCGGCGGTCAGGCCGGCGCGCAGCAATTTGGTCAGGCCGAGGAACGACTCGGGGTTGTACTCGATGTGACCGCCGTCGGCCTCATCGCGCACCACGAACTCTTCGTAGCCGAGGAAGGTGAAGTGGTTGCCCACCAGCCATTCCAGGAAGCTCTTGATCTCGCTCTTTTCATCAGCGTCGATGGCGTAGGCGCTGCTGTCCAGGCTGTCGAGGATTTCCTGGACCTTGGCTTTCATCGGTTCGAAATCGGCCACGGCCACGCGCACTTCGCCCAGCACTTGCTCGAGTTCCTTGCTCAGGACGTTGAGTTCGGCGGCGTTGGCGCAACGGTCGATCTCCAGGTACATCAACGACTCTTGCAGGATGCCGTCGCCCTGGGTGCCTTTTGGCAGGATTTCCAGCAACTCGCCCTTGCTGCCGCGACGCACGCTCAGCACGGTGGTTTGCAGGGTATGGATGCTGTAGCCGCGACGGTTCAGCTCGGTGCGGACCGAGTCAACCAGGAACGGCAAGTCGTGATGCAGCACTTCCACGGCCGTGTGGGTCGACTGCCAGCCATGGCGCTCGTAATCGGGGTTGTAGACGCGCACCTGCGGTTGCGTGTGATCGAAGCGCTCAAGCAGGCGCCAGGCAGACAGGGTGCAGCCGGCAAGGTCGGACAACCGGCGTTGGGTAAGTTCATCGAGGGAAATGATGCCGAAGAATTGTTCAGCGAACAGCGCCACTTGTGGCAGTGCCTGTTCACTGATGTGCTGCGCCAGTGCCGCTTGCAGTTGGTGCTGGAAGTCGGCTTTGCTGGCTGCGGTGAAGAACGCCATCTGTGGTACTCCGCTTGGGCTTGTTATTGATTGAAGCGTCGCGTGCAACCCCACCCCTGCGGGGCTGTCGGCCATCCCGTTCCTGATTCTCGGGCAGAGGAAACAGGATGACAGGTGGGTGAAGCTGGACGGGACCTGCAGGTCACATCCTTTTCCATGTAATTTCATGTCATGGACACCTGCAAAACACACCCTGGGGTGGCCTTTGCAGGTGCACATCCGTTGCGCAGCTTAACGAGTGCGACAACCTGCCTGCTTGCAGCGCTGCGACATATTCGGTCATCGGCTAGCGGTACGCCTCGAACAACCCTAGCAGCCTGAGGGATAAACGGCACCTGGCGGCGTGAAATCGCCCGGGATCCAGCTAACCCAGCAGAAATTCTCCCGGGCTGGCAAAATCCCCTTTTCGTACCCGCAGGGCTCATCGAGCCAGGAGCCATCACCATGCAAATGACCACCGCCCTTCTGATCGCCAACCCGTGCGACGACGAAGAAGACAACATGGCCATGCTCTGCTGCCACAGCGCCCAGGGCGAAATGTTTCTCATGACCCGCTACCCCGATGAAGACGAACTGGAGATCGCTCTCGACGGCGAGCCTTCGACATTGGATGGCGTGAAGGTGACCCTCAGCCCAACCCTGCTGAAGATCGAAATCGCCGCGGCGGACGCCGATGCGTTGAATGGGGATGATGTGCTGGAGATCACCCACGACACCGATGTGGCGGATTTGGCGGAAGTGGAATTGACGTTGCAGAACATTCTCAAGGGGACGGGTACCTATATAAGCCTGCTCTGACTCCCAAGGCGACCGCTCCCCTGTGGCGAGGGGATTTATCCCCGCTGGGCTGCGCAGCAGCCCTAAAGCAGTTAATTCAATCTTCCTGGCACACCGAGTTGCCTGGTTCGGGGGCCGCTTCGCAGCCCAACGGGGATAAATCCCCTCGCCACAGGATCAGCGCGCCAGCTCTTATTCGTCTTTCTGCACGAGATTGCCATCGGCGTCATAGACCAGATACTCGTCACTGTTACTCGGATCCCTCACGTAGTAACGGGCCTCATTGCCGTTATCCGGCACCTTCATGCTGGTGTAGGATCCCAGTTCCTTGGTCACCTTGTTGTCCTGGCTGATCAAGACCAGCCCGGAACCACCACCGGCCGGGATGGCCGCGGCGTAACGGGTCTGGAACGCGCTGATCTGGTCGTAATCCAGCGGGACCCGCAATCTGCCCGCCAGGTCGATGGCACCGTAGCTACCCTCGCGTCCCACCACCGCCATGCCATTGGAAAACGGCGTCACCTCGTCATACGGCAACTTGATGGGTAGCCGCTCACCCTGGCGATCGATAAAAGCGAATTTCCTGCTTTTAGCGTCCTGCACCAGCAGCGGTTGTTGCCCGACAAACCGGCCTATCACGTTGTCACCCTGCAGGTTGATCCGTTTACCGTCCAGGTCGAAAACGTTCTGACGACTCCGGTCGGCAGAGCTGGCATAGAGCAAACCCTCGCTGTACTCGATGCCTGAGAACTGCGCCGGCAGGATTTCCTTGCCGTCCAGGGTATAGGCGCCGTAGAGGCCTTCCATGACATCGGTTCGTTTGCCGAGACGGGCGATGAATACGTTGCCAGTCACGGTGGGGTTGACGAATTTCATCGGCAATACGAAACGATGCCCCTTGGCATCGTAGAGCCCATAAGGTCCGTTGGTTTCCCGCTCCACCAACAGCAGGCCATTGCTCAACGCCTCGGTGATGTATTCGAACGGCAGGTCCACAAGCTTGTTGCTGCCGGCAGGAAAATAGGCGAGTTGGCTGCGCAACGCCTGCCACTCCGAATCCGGGTCGCTGGACTTTTCCGGGGAAAACAACGTGTAGGTATCGGCCATCTGGCTATCTTGCACCTGCACCCAACGGGGCTTGATCAACCACTGGCCGGCCTGGTCGATGAAGCCGTAGCGCTCGGCGTTCCGGTCCAGGGCGATGTAACGCGTTTGTGCTGCAAGGACGTTGTCGACCTGGGTGAACTCCACGGAGTTGTCTTCCATCGGATCGAGCACATGAATGACGATACGTTGTGGGGTGGCCTCGAATTGATAGTCGACCTCGGTGTTTTTCAACGGCCCCACCTGAGCGGCCAGCGCCTCGGTCAGGCGCTCCAGTTGCTGTTGTACCGCCTGGCCGGTCTTGAGCTGCTCGAGATCGTCCTTGGTCTGGAGCAGCGCGTTGTAATAACCCTGCAACGCCGCGATATCGCCATCGGAGGGAAACGCCCGGGAGTTGTTACCGTGGCTGTAGAGCGCCCTGCCCGCATCATCCAGCCCCTGCACCACGAAGGTCGACAATTTCGGTGTACTCAACCGCACGGACGCGCTGTCATCACCCAGGGCAGTGAGCTGGAAGGACTGGCCGTCGTTCAGGGTCACTTTCGGGTGATCCTTGTCCAGCACCACTTTCTTGAACGCCGGATAGCTGCGATAAGCGACCGTCAGGCCGAGACTCGCCAAGGGTTTGTTGACTGAGAGCGGGAAAGTGTCATGGGACGAGATCACGTCGTCGGACTCGACCTTGGGCGGCGCCTTGAGATCGGCGAAGGTTTTTTCGCTGCCATCGCGAAACCGCAGGCGCTGCGGCAGGTACTGCTCGGCCGTCGGCTCATCCGGCGTAGCGGCGCGCTTCCAGAGCGGATCGAGGCTGCTGGTGTCGAGCCTCACTTCGGAACCGTCGGCGAATAACCTCTGGGCAAAACGCAGGCCCTGGATCGACGCCAGTTCAGCTTTCAGTTGCGCACTGGTGAATGGGACAAACAGCGGCTCGTACTGCAACGGCTGCTCGTGGGCCGGCTCGGTCGTCTCAATACTCAGGCTCAATTGCGCGTCACTGAGCAGCTCCAGGGAGCGGAGGGTTTCACCGGTGTCCTGAATCAAATAATTGAGGCGTTTCTCCACCTCGGGCAGTGCCAGCGTGCCGATGTCTTCCATGCCCCCTTCATTCAGTTGCTCGGCGGCGAAACCTTCATCCACCGGCGCGCCGCTGTGGCGAAACAGGTAATAGGACGCACAGCCCACCACCAACAAGGTCACGCTCAGTATCGACAGCAATCTCACGCGAGGCTGGGAAAAATTCATGGAGGCTTCGGTCGTCAAAGGGGTTGGGGAAGGCAGGCAGCTAACCACACGGCCTTACGCGCTGCAAATCGCCTGGAGGGCTTGTTCTGTTACTTCGGCCTGGCGACCTGCCTGGATCGTCGCCATTGTCTGGCTGAAGTGAACCGCCGTCGGTCGTACCTCTGACACGTCGCCCTTGACGTCCGATTGGGTTCTGGTGTTTCCTGAAACCGGTTTCAGAACCACTAATAAATCCAATAAGCAGGTTTCAATCCGTGAACTCATTCTCCGCCGCCCAGCGCAGCCGCGTGACCATGCTCGACGTCGCCGAACGCGCTGGTGTCTCCAAGGCCAGCGTCTCGCGCTTCATTGGCGAGGACCGCGCCCTGCTCTCCGAGGCCATCGCCCGGCGCATCGAGCAGGCGATCAGCGAGCTGGGCTACCGCCCGAACCAGATGGCCCGAGGCCTCAAGCGCGGGCGTACACGCCTGATCGGCATGCTGGTGGCCGATATCCGCAACCCTTATTCAATTGCCGTGATGCATGGCGTGGAAACCGCCTGCCGGCGCCATGGCTATAGCCTGGTGGTGTGCAACACCGACCGCGATGACGAGCAGGAACGCCAGCACCTGGCGTTGTTGCGCGCCTACAACATCGAAGGGCTGATCGTAAACACCCTGGGGCATCACCGCGACGAACTGTTTGAACTGCGCAGCGAAATGCCTCTGGTGCTGGTGGATCGCAAGGTCGATCGGCTCGACAGCGATCTGGTCGGCCTCGATAACCCGGCCGCCATCGAGATGGCCCTCGATCACCTTGAACAACGGGGCTACCGTGATCTGTTGCTGGTGACCGAGCCGTTCGATGGCACCAGTTCGCGAATCGAGCGGGTCGAGAGTTTCAAGGCCGGCATCGAGCGACGCCCGGCCCTGAGCGGCGCCGTGGTGGAAACCTGCGACCAATTGAGCGCACGCATCAAGGCCTTCCTGGACCAGCCAGGCCAAGGCCCCAAGGCGCTGTTCTGTGCCAATGGCATTGCCGCGCTGGCCGCCACGACGATACTGCGCGACCTGGGTTGCCACTTGTTCGACGACGTGGGCCTGATCGCCCTCGACGATCTGGACTGGTACCCGCTGGTGGGCAGCGGCATCACCGCCCTGGCCCAACCGACGGCCGAGATCGGCGCCAGCGCGTTCGAGTGTTTGCTCAAGCGTTTGCGCGGCGATAACGGGCCGGTGCGAACCCTGGATTTTGCGGCGCGGCTGATCGAGCGTGGGTCGACGCGGGGAAATGGTCGGTGATCAGGCCCTATCGCGAGCAGGCTCGCTCCCACACTGGATCTGCGCCACTGGAAGTCCCCTGTGGGAGCGAGCCTGCTCGCGATAGGGCCCTCAGGCACGACCTTTTTTTTGGACAAAACTGAAACCGGTTTCAGAGGTATAAAAACAATGCACAACCCACCCGTCTCCATCAGCCTTTCCAGCTACGGCGCCGACCTGGTGCGGCAACACGGCCAAGGCAGTTTCATTGACCTGCTGGCCGCCGCCGGTGCCTCGCGCATTGAATGGCGCGAAGAATTGCTCACCACCGAACAGCCCGCCGAGCTGGCCGCTCGCGCCCGCGCCCAGGGACTGCAGAGTATTTTCTCGTCGCCGCTGGAGCTGTGGCTCGCCGGCCAGGCCAGGCCCAACCCCGCCCTGGCCGTTGCCCTGCAACGCTGCGAAGCGTTCGGCTCGGCGTGGCTGAAAGTCTCTCTCGGGCATTTCACCGACTCCAATGACCTGTCGGCACTGGCCCACGTACTCGCCACGAGCCCGGTGCAGTTGCTGGTGGAAAACGACCAGACCTTGCAGGGTGGACGGATCGAACCGTTGCAACGTTTTTTCACCGCCGTAGAGCAGCAAACATTGCCCATCGGCATGACCTTCGACATCGGCAACTGGCAATGGCAGGACCAATCGGCCGCCGTGGCCGCCCGGCAGCTCGGACGGTATGTGGCTTATGTGCATTGCAAGGCCGTGGCCCGGCGCGCCGACGGCAAACTGATCGCGGTGCCCCCGGGGATGGCAGACCTGCATCTGTGGGAACAACTGCTCAAACACATGCCCGCCGGTGTAATGCGCGCCGCCGAATACCCGTTGCAAGGCGATGACTTGCTGCAATTGACCGCTGGCCATGTCGCCACCCTTGCCCACCTCGGGCAATCGCGCCGGGAGCCTGCCCATGCCTGAGTTCGATGTGTTGTCGTTCGGCGAAACCATGGCGATGCTGGTGGCCAACCAGTGCGGTGACCTGGCCAGTGTCGAGCAGTTCCACAAGCGCATCGCCGGGGCCGACAGCAACGTGGCCATCGGTCTGTCGCGACTGGGCTTCAAGGTGGCGTGGCTGAGCCGGGTCGGTGCTGACTCCCTGGGACGCTTCGTGGTGCAGACGCTGGAAAACGAAGGCCTGGATTGCCGCCACGTGGCGGTCGATACAGCCCACCCCACCGGGTTCCAGTTCAAATCCCGTAGCGATGATGGCAGCGACCCGCAAGTCGAGTATTTCCGTCGCGGCTCGGCGGCCAGTCATCTGTCGGTCGAAGCCATCGCGCCCGCGCTGCTTGAAGCCCGCCACTTGCACGCCACCGGCATCGTCCCGGCGCTGTCGGTCACGGCCCGTGAGATGTCCTTTGAATTGATGATGCGGATGCGCGAGGCCGGCCGCAGCCTGTCCTTCGATCCCAACCTGCGACCGAGCCTGTGGGCCAGCGAGTCGATGATGATTCGCGAAATCAATCGCCTCGCCGCCCTCGCCCACTGGGTCTTGCCGGGGCTCGGCGAAGGCCGCTTGCTGACCGGTTTCGACGACCCGGCCGACATTGCCGCGTTCTATCTGGACCAAGGTGCCGAAATCGTCGTGATCAAGCTCGGCGCGGATGGCGCCTATTACCGCACACAGCTTGACCAGGGCGTTGTCGCCGGCGTGCCAGTGGCCCAGGTGGTGGACACCGTGGGCGCTGGCGATGGCTTCGCGGTCGGCCTGATCAGTGCGCTGCTCGAAGGCCGCGCCATCACCCAAGCCGTGCAGCGCGCCAACTGGATTGGCAGCCGCGCGGTGCAGAACCGCGGGGACATGGAGGGGTTGCCGACCCGCATTGAATTATCGACTGAATTTGAAACAGCCCATCGCGAGCAGGCTCGTTCCCACAGCGGTTGACGTTAACCCTGTGGGAGCGAGCCTGCTCGCAATAGAGCCACCGCAACACACACCTGCTGCAACAAAAACAACAAGCTCAGGAGTCACAGACATGCAAACGCTCAACCTCGCCACCCGCCGCTGGTGGTACATCATGCCCATTGTGTTCATCACCTACAGCCTGGCCTATCTGGACCGGGCCAACTATGGATTTGCCGCGGCCTCGGGCATGGCCAAGGACCTGATGATCACCCCGGGTCTATCGTCGCTGCTGGGTGCACTGTTTTTCCTCGGCTATTTTTTCTTCCAGGTCCCGGGGGCGATCTACGCGCAGAAACACAGCGTGAAGAAGCTGATCTTCGTCAGCCTGATCCTCTGGGGCTCGCTGGCGACGCTGACGGGCGTGGTCTCCAACGCGTACTGGTTGATCGTGATCCGCTTCATGCTCGGCGTGGTCGAAGCTGCCGTGATGCCGGCCATGCTGGTGTATCTGTGCCACTGGTTCACCCGGGCCGAACGCTCGCGCGCCAACACCTTCCTGATCCTCGGCAACCCGGTAACCATGCTGTGGATGTCGGTGGTCTCGGGTTATCTGGTGCAGCAATTCGACTGGCGCTGGATGTTCATCATCGAAGGCCTGCCGGCCGTGCTGTGGGCCTTTGTCTGGTGGCGCCTGGCCGATGATCGTCCGGCCCAGGCCAAGTGGCTCAGCGACCAGGAAAAGCAGGACCTGGAAAGCGCCCTGGCGGCCGAACAGGTCGGCATCAAGGCGGTGAAAAACTACGCCGAGGCCTTCCGCTCGCCCAAGGTCATCATCCTGGCGCTGCAGTTTTTCTGCTGGAGCATCGGGGTCTACGGGTTCGTGCTGTGGTTGCCGTCGATCCTCAAGGCTGGCCTGCAGATGAACATGGTCGAGGCTGGGTGGCTGTCATCCTTGCCTTACCTGGCGGCGGTGATCGGCATGCTGGCGGTGTCCTGGGCGTCGGACAAGGCGCAGAAGCGCAAGCGTTTTGTCTGGCCGCCGCTGCTGATCGCCTCCGTCGCGTTCTACGCCTCCTACCTGCTGGGGGCCGAGCATTTCTGGTGGTCCTATGGCTTGCTGGTGGTCGCCGGCGCTTGCATGTATGCGCCATACGGTCCGTTCTTCGCCATCGTTCCGGAAATCCTCCCGGCCAATGTCGCTGGCGGTGCCATGGCGTTGATCAACAGCATGGGCGCGCTGGGTTCGTTCGGCGGCTCGTACCTGGTGGGCTACCTCAACGGCACCACCGGCTCCCCCGGCATGTCCTTCCTGCTGATGAGCGGCGCGTTGCTGCTGTCAGTGGTGCTGACCCTCGCTCTCAAGCCCGGCGCCAGTGACCGGACCGAATCGAAAACCGCGACGCCGCAATCGGCCCCCGCCCACTCCTGAATCGAGACCCCCATGAAAAAGCACGTGGTGTTGTACAAAGCGCTCTCGGCGCAACTGATGGATCGCCTGCAAGCGCAGGCCCAGGTCACTCTCATCGAGCGTCTCGATGAGCAAGGCCTGGCCCAACTGCGCGACGCCTTGCCTGGTGCCCACGGCCTGCTGGGAGCCAGCCTGAAGCTGGATGCGCCACTGCTGGACCTGGCGCCGAACCTGCAAGCCATCGCCAGCGTCTCGGTGGGGGTCGACAACTACGACATCGACTATCTGACCGAACGCAGGATCCTGCTCACCAATACCCCGGACGTGCTGACCGAAACCACTGCGGACACCGGCTTCGCCCTGATCCTGGCAACAGCTCGACGGGTGGTGGAACTGGCCAACCTGGTTCGCGCCGGGCAGTGGCAACAGAGCATCGGCCCCAAGCATTTTGGCAGCGATGTCCACGGCAAGACCCTGGGCATCATCGGCATGGGCCGCATCGGCGAAGCCTTGGCCCAGCGCGGACATTTTGGCTTTGGCATGCCGGTGATCTACCACAGCCATTCACCCAAACCCGCGGTAGAACAGCGTTTCGGCGCACGTTACTGCAGCCTCGAAACGCTGTTGCGCCAGGCGGATTTCATTTGCCTGACCTTGCCCTTGACCGCCGAGACCCAAGGGCTGATCGGGGCACAAGCCTTTGCACGGATGCGCCCCGAGAGCATCTTCATCAATATCTCCCGGGGCAAGGTGGTGGACGAAGCGGCACTGATCGACGCCCTGCGCAACGGACAGATCCGTGGCGCGGGGCTGGATGTCTTCGAGCGCGAACCCTTGAGTGCGGACTCGCCGTTGTTGCAGATGGACAACGTGGTGGCAACGCCGCACATGGGCTCGGCCACCCACGAGACACGGGAGGCGATGGCGCGCTGTGCGGTGGACAACCTGTTGGCGGCATTGGCGGGGGAGCGGCCGGTGAATCTGGTGAATGCGGGGGCGTGGGTAGGCTGAGCAATCATCCGAGCACAGCAGCGCTTCTGTGGCGAGGGAGCTTGCTCCCGTTCGGCTGCGCAGCAGTCGCAGGCCCGGCGGGCGCGGTGTGTATGGGGAACCGCGCCGGCTCGGTTTGGGGCTGCTGCACAGCCCAGCGGGAGCAAGCTCCCTCGCCACGGGGGCTATGTCGGCTGACAGGTTTCGATGTTGTCCAGTGCACGGTTCGCCAGCAGGCTGCCCAGTTCGATCAGTTGCTGAATACCCAGGAGGAAATGCCGGCGTGAACCGTCCAGGTCGAAAGCCAGATCATTGGCCATGGCATTTGCCGAAGCCAGGGTTTCGCTGAGGTTGGCAAGCAAGCTTTCGGTGTCGATGTCTTTGTTGACGGCGAAGAGTTGGCCGGGGGCAGGTTCTGCTTCGGGTTTGCCCGGTTTGGGGTTTAGGTAATGGTCGAGGACTCGGTCGGTGACTTCGTCGTGTTTTTGGGACTTGGTTTTTGGGCGCAGTGAGGTCGGATCGGTGTCCGGGGGATTGGGGGTAGCTTTGAACATAAGTAGAACCTCATGTGGGATAGGAGGAACCACCACCTCGCTACCAAACGAGGGTGGCGGCCATACGAAGGTTGGTAGACCGGCCCACATGAACTCCGGCGCGCTCGAGAGCGCCCTACGCATGGCCACCATCAAACAAATGCTGAGATGCATTTGTAACAAGTGACGCTTGCGTCATGTGGAGAGCCGGGCTACCAAACCCGATCGCTGATTCATCAGCGACCCGGAAACGATAGAACCTGCCTCCCAAGCGCACAAGCCGGCGGATTCTGGCGTAGTTGTAGGCAATGGCGCAAGACCACGTAGCCTGTTCCAGAGCACTCCTACGTCCGGATAAACACCCCCCCATTTTGTGTGCTTTGCAACTCAAGCGGGAGCAAGCTCCCCCCACAATGATTCCAAGCCGATCACAATTCACACGGCCGATCAAAATCCCGTTAGTCGCCAACCCCCGCCATGCATTAAAGTAACGCCCCCAGCCCCGGCGTTATCCGAACGCCTGGGCCACCCTTTCCAGGAACAGTCATCGATGGAACATCGTGAAGCGCTGCTGGCGCTGCGAACCTTTCTTTCAACGCAGATTCTCGGCCAGGAAAAACTCATCGAGCGCCTGCTCATCGCCCTGCTCGCCGACGGCCACATGCTGGTGGAAGGCGCGCCTGGGCTGGCCAAGACCAAGGCCATCAAAGAGCTGGCCGAGGGCATCGAAGCGCAGTTCCATCGCATCCAGTTCACCCCCGACCTGCTGCCCGCCGATATCACCGGCACGGAAATCTATCGCCCGGAAACCGGCAGCTTCGTGTTCCAGCAAGGGCCGATCTTTCACAACCTGGTGCTGGCGGACGAAATCAACCGCGCCCCGGCCAAGGTCCAGTCGGCCTTGCTCGAAGCCATGGCCGAGCGCCAGGTCAGCGTCGGGCGCAGCACCTATGAACTGTCACCGCTGTTCCTGGTAATGGCCACGCAGAACCCGATCGAGCAGGAAGGTACCTACCCGCTGCCCGAAGCCCAGCTCGACCGCTTCCTGATGCACGTCAAGATCGGCTTTCCCGATGCCACGGTGGAACGCCGCATCCTCCAGCAGGCCCGGGGTGAAGCGCTGAACGGCGAGACCAAGCCCGAACGCCGCGTGAGCCAGCAGGCGATTTTCTCCGCGCGCAAGGAAATCCTCGGCTTGTACATGGCCGACGCCGTGGAGGAGTACCTGGTGCAACTGATCATGGCCACCCGCAACCCGGCCAAGTTCGATCCGGAAATGGCCGAGTGGATCGCCTACGGCGCCAGCCCACGGGGCTCCATTGCCCTTGACCGCTGCGCCCGTGCCCATGCCTGGCTGGCCGGACGCGACTTTGTCAGCCCGGAAGATATCCAGGCCGTGCTGTTCGACGTGCTGCGCCATCGCATCATCCTGTCGTTCGAAGCCGAAGCCGCCGGCATCGACCAGGACCGGGTCGTGCAGCGGATTCTCGACGTCGTCGCTGTCGCTTGAGCATGAGTCATGAATAACCCACTGACGTCCGCACCGGGCATCCGCGTCAGCCTTTCGGAGCTGATCGAGATGCGCCATCGCGTGCGCGAGGTGCAATTGTTCTCGACACCCGGCCAGCGCAGCCCGCTGATCGGCCTGCACCATTCCAAGCTGCGCGGGCGCGGGGTGGATTTCGACCAGGTGCGGGTCTACCAGGCCGGCGACGATGTGCGCACCATTGACTGGCGCGTCACCGCCCGAACCCAGGAACCCCACACCAAACTGTTCCACGAAGAACGCGAGCGGCCGATCTTCATCATGATCGAGCAAAGCCACCGGCTGTTCTTCGGCTCGGGACTGATGTTCAAGTCGGTGCTCGCCGCCCAGGCCGCCAGCCTGATCGGCTGGGCCGCGCTGGGACACAACGACCGGGTCGGCGGCCTGGTGTTCGGCAATAACACCCATTACGAGGTCAAGCCGCGGCGCAGCAAACAGAGCCTGTTGCAATTGCTCAATCGGCTGGTGCGGGTCAATCAGTCACTGCACACCGAGGGCGAGCCGGACCGCGACTCGTTCGGCATCGCCCTGCGCCGGGCCCGGGAAGTGCTGCGGCCCGGCAGCCTGGTGATCGTGATTTGCGACGAGCGCGCATTGTCCGACAGCGCCGAGCAGCAACTGAGCCTGCTGTCGCGCCATTGCGACCTGCTGCTGTTGCCGCTGTCGGACCCACTGGATCATGCCCTGCCCGCCGCCGGCCTGTTGCGTTTCGCCCAACGCGGTTCACAGTTGGAGCTCGACACCCTGAATTTCGAACTGCGCCAGGCCTATCGCGCCCAGGCCGAGGCGCGCCAGGAGCGCTGGGAACTGCTGACGCAGAAACTGCGGGTCCTGATGATGCCCCTGAGCACCCAGGGCGACATGGTCGAACAACTGCGCGAATACCTGAACCCCAAGCGGGCCGGGAAAAGCCGATGAGCAACCTGGATCAATTGCAGCCGCTGATAGCGCCGCCCCCCATTGGGTTCTGGCCGCCCGCGCCGGGCTGGTGGTTGCTGCTGGTGGTATTGCCGTTGCTGGGTCTGGGGCTGTGGCAATTGCGCCGGTTCATTCCCGCCAAGCGCGCCACCGCCCGTAGCGAGCAACCCCTGGACCCGTTGCGCCTGGCCGCCCTGGCCGAACTCGCCCGGCTGCCCAAGCCCTACGACGGCGCACCGGCCGGTGCCTGGCTGCAACAGCTCAACGGGCTGCTCAAGCGCCTGTGTCGCAACCATTATCCCTACAGCCAGAGCCACACCCTCAACGGGCGTAAATGGCTGGCCTTCCTGGATAACCGTTGCCCGGCCGCCGGCCTGACGCGCTGGATGGTACTGGTGGAAGGCGCCTACAAGCCCGAATGCAAGCTCGACGACAAAGCCATCGCCGGCCTGACCCAGGCGGTGGAAATCTGGATTCGCAAACATGTTTGAGTTCGCCTGGCCATGGGTGTTCGCCCTGTTGCCGCTGCCCTGGCTGATGCGCCTGGTGCTGCCGGCGGCCGACAGTGGCGAGCCGGCGCTCAAGGTCAGCTTCCTCGGCGACCTGGAAGGCCTGGTGGGCCGTCGAGCCCGGGCCAATCTGCCGACCTGGCGGCAACAGGCGCCCTTCATCCTGCTCTGGCTGCTGTTACTGATCGCCGCTGCCCGGCCGCAGTGGTTGGGGGAACCGTTGCCCATTGCCGCCAGCGGCCGCGACCTGTTGGTGGCGGTGGATGTCTCGGGCTCCATGGACTTCCCCGACATGCAGTGGAAAGACGAAGAAGTCAGTCGCCTCGCACTGGTCCAGCATATGCTCGGGGATTTTCTCGAAGGGCGCGAAGGTGACCGGGTCGGCCTGATCCTGTTCGGCAGCCAGGCCTACTTGCAGGCACCGCTGACCTTCGACCGGCGCACCGTGCGCCATTGGCTCGATGAGGCACGCATCGGCATCGCTGGCAAGAATACCGCCATCGGCGACGCCATCGGCCTGGCCCTCAAGCGCCTGCGCCAGCGGCCGGCCCACAGTCGCGTATTGATCCTGGTTACCGACGGTGCCAACAACGGCGGCGAAATCGACCCGCTGACCGCCGCGCGACTGGCCGCCGACGAAGGTGTGAAAATCTATCCGATCGGCATCGGTGCCGACCCGGAACAAAGCGGCACGGCGGGCTTTCTGGGCGTCAACCCGAGCCTGGACCTCGACGAACCAACCCTCAAAGACATTGCCCAGGCCACGGGCGGTCGCTATTTTCGGGCCCAGGACGGTGAGCAATTGCTGGCGATCAAGACCACCCTCGACCAGCTCGAACCGGTGACCCAGCAACCGACCCAGGCCCGCCCGGCCCTGGCGCTGTATCACTGGCCCCTGACCGTTGCGCTGCTGTTGAGCATGTTGCTGGTGGCCCGGGCGCGCTGGCCGGACAATCCGTTGCAACGCCTGTTCAACCAGCCGCTGTTCCAGCCGGCCCAACACACCGAGTGGCGCCAACGGCTCAAACGCCTGCGCTTGCGGAGGCGTCGATGATCGCCCTCTGGCCACACTGGCTGCGCCCCTGGTTCGTGTTGCTGCTGCCGTTGCTGGGCTGGTTGCTCTGGCAACTGTGGCATCGACAGAAACGGGTGGGTCGCTGGCAGATGATCTTGCCGCCTGCCTTCCATGCCGTGCTGCTCAGCGGTGGCAGTGGCCGTGAAAGCCGGTTGCCGTGGATTGCCCTGGGACTGGGCTGGCTGTTGATCGTGCTGGCGTTGCTGGGGCCGAGCTGGGCGCGGGTCGAACAGACCAGCCAGAAACCCGCCGACCCGCTGGTGGTGGTACTGGAACTGACCCCGGAAATGCTCGCCACCGATGTCCCGCCCACGCGCCTGGAACAAGCCCGGCGCAAGGTCCTGGACCTGCTGCACAACCGCAGCGATGCCCAGACCGCGATCATCGTCTATGCCGGCAGCGCCCACACGCTGGTGCCGCTGTCCGACGACCTGTCCACCAGCGCCAACCTGCTCGAAGCCCTCGCCCCGTCGATCATGCCCCAGGGCGGTCATCGCGCCGACCTGGCGGTCCACAAGGCCATGGCCCTGCTGGATCAGGGTGAGCTCGGCCACGGCCGGATCCTGCTGATCGGCTCGTCGCTGAACGAGCAGGAACGCGAAGGCATTCGCCAGGTGCTCGATGGTTCCGCCACGCAATGGTTGATGCTGGGTATCGGTACCCGGGAAGGCGCACCGGTGGCCCAGGAAGATGGCAGTTACCTCAAGGATGCCCAGGGTGCGATCCTGGTGCCACGCCTGGACAGCCCGGGCCTCAAGGCCTTCGCCAACGAGTTGGACGGTCGCTACCGGCCGGCGCGGCTGGACGACAGCGACCTGCGCGGCCTGGGCCTGCTGGACGGCCCTCGCCATCTGCGCAGCGACGGACAGACGTTGCGCCTGGACACCTGGGCCGACCAGGGCTATTGGCTGCTCCTGCCCCTGTTGCTGCTGGCCGCCTGCGCCGGGCGGCGAGGCTGGCTGTTCTGCCTGCCGCTGCTGTTCGTGTTGCCGCAAACCGGCCACGCCTTCGAATTCCAGGACCTGTGGCTGCGCGCCGACCAACAGGGCCAGCACTTACTCAAGCAAAAACGCCCCGCCGAGGCCGCCGCGCATTTCGAGGACAGCCAGTGGCAAGGCGTTGCCCTGTACGAAGCCGGCCAATACAGCGAAGCCGCCCGGCGCTTCGCCGAAGGCAACGACGCCCGCGCGCACTACAATCGTGGCAACGCCCTGGCCCGCAGCGGTGAGCTGGAAGCGGCACTGGATGCCTACGAACAAGCCCTGGAGTTGCAACCCGACCTGCGTCCTGCCCAGACCAACAAGGCCCTGGTACAGAGCCTGCTGAACGAGCAGACACCACCGACGCAAGAACCCAAGCCCAGCGAAAACGCGGAGCCGGGCCCCGCCGAGCAAGCGCCGGATACCGATTCAACCAGCCAGTCTTCCGAACCGGGACAACCCTCCTCCGAGGCAACCGCGACGCCAGACGAAGCCCAGCCTCCACGGACGGCCCAACCGCCCACCGCCCAGGATGTACCGGGCAGCGAGCTGCCGGACGAGCAGACCACCACCCCGCCGCTGCGCCCCGCCGCTGGCCAGCGCAATGACGAAGAACAACGCCAGGCCCTGGAACAATGGCTGCGCCAGATCCCGGACAATCCTGGCGAGCTGCTCAGGCGTAAATTCTGGTACGAACAGCAAAGCCATCAGGCCCAGGGAAAAAACCCATGACCCGCTTCACCGCCTACCTCCTTGTCTTGCTGCTCTGGGCCTCTGGAACCCAGGCAGCACAGTTGACTGCCAGTGTGGATCGCAGCCGCCTGAACTCCGGGGAAACGGTGGAGCTGACCCTGGAATCCAACGATGCCACGTTGTTCGGCAAACCCGATCTCGCCCCGCTCCAGGCCCTGTTCGATGTGCGCGGCACCCGCCAGGTCAACCAGTTGACGACCCTCGACGGTGAGAACCGCGCCACTACCCGCTGGATCATCACGCTGCTGCCGCGCCAGAGCGGCACCGTGATCATTCCCCCGCTGCAACTGGGCGAAGTGGCCAGCCAGCCGATCACCTTGCAAGTGATCGAAAGCGAAACCCGCAACGCATCGGGGACCCTGGCGCCGGTGTTCATCGAGGCCAGTCTCGACCAGACCCACGTGTATGTGCAGGCCCAGGCGATCCTGACCCTGCGCATCTACCATTCGGTGTCGCTGTACGACGACAGTAGCCTGACGCCGTTGCACATCCCCGATGCTCGCACCGAACAACTGGGCGAATCGCGCACCTATGAAAAAGTCATCAACGATGTGCGCCACGGCGTGATCGAACTGCGCTACGGCATCTACCCGCAGCGCAGCGGCGAACTGACGATTCCGTCCCAGACCTTCAGCGCCACCCTGGTCGAGCCGGTGGCCCAGGACGCAGTGCCTTCGGGGCCGAAACCCGGCCAACTGATGCGCGTCAGCTCCGAACAACTGCGGCTGACCGTCGACCCCAAGCCGGCCAGCTACCCAGCCGATGTGCCCTGGCTGCCAGCACGCAGCCTGTCCTTGAGTGAGAGCTGGAGCCCCGAACCGACCCACAGCCAGGTCGGCGATTCCCTGACGCGCAGCCTGACCCTGGAAGCCGAAGGCCTGGCCAGCGCCCAGTTGCCGCCCCTGCCGGCCACCGAGATCAATGGTTTGCGGCGCTATCCGGACCAACCGGTACTCAGCAGCCGCAGCAGTGAACGCGGGCTGGTGGGCAGCCGCGAAGACCGCGAGGCGCTGGTGCCCAACCGCAGCGGCACCATCGAATTGCCGCCGGTGGAAGTGGTCTGGTGGAACACCCTGGAAGACCACCTGGACCGCACCAGTCTCCCGGCGCGGACCCTGCAAGTGGCGAACAATCCGAGTCTGATGGTGGATACGCCGGCGGGCACGGCGCAGATCGTGACAACGGTCGACAACGAGACCCTGTGGTATTGGCAACTGAGCACCGTCATCCTGGCCTGCACGACGCTGCTCGGCTTCGGCTTGTGGTGGCGCGCCCGTTGGCAGCCGGCCATCCTGCGCTCGACCCAGGCCGGGCCGAGTCCGCGCACTCTGCTGGACGACCTCAAGCGCGCCTGCCTGGCCAACGATCCCCACGCCACCCGCCAGGCTCTGGACGCCTGGGCCCGGCAGCAACCGGAAACCCTGGCCGACATGGCGGCGCGGTTCGTGCCGCTGTCCGACGCCCTCGACGGCCTCAACGGCGCGCTCTACAGCGAAACCGGCCAGCATTGGCAAGGCGAAGACCTGTGGCGGGCCATTCGCACCATCCCGCCCACCGAAGGGGCTCTGGATTCGGCGGGCGATTCGGGATTGCCGCCGCTTTACCCCAAGTAACCCACGATTTTCGGGAGATAGCGCTTTTGTGGCGAGGGGATTTATCCCCGCTGGGCTGCGAAGCGGCCCCAAAGCTACCAAGCCGGTGTGTCAGGTTGTCCCTTTGAGGGGCTGCTGCGCAGCCCAGCGGGGATAAATCCCCTCGCCACAAGCATCGGTGTCAGATCATCTGGAAGTTGCACGGGTCCTCTGCCCGGTTTCCCAGTAAACTCTCCTTCTTTTAGCCGCCCTTCTCTTCACCGCGGCCATCATCTGTTTTCTGGAGTTTGCCTTGCGTCTGTTTCACACCTCCGACTGGCACCTGGGGCAAAACCTGCACGGTCAGGAACGCGACTTCGAACACGGCTGTTTCCTCGACTGGCTGTTGCGTCAACTGGCCAGTGAAAAACCTGACGTGCTGCTGATCGCCGGGGATATCTTCGACACCGTCAACCCACCGGTCAAAGCCCAGGAGCGGCTCTACGATTTCATCGTCAGCGCCCATGAACAAAACGCCAACCTGACCATCGTGATGATCGCCGGCAACCATGACTCCGGCTCGCGGATCGAGTTGCCGGCGCCGCTGATGCGCCGCTTGCGCACCCACGCCCTGGGCCGGG
Organism: Pseudomonas sp. DF11; assembly: GCF_058148565.1. Taxonomy (NCBI): domain Bacteria; kingdom Pseudomonadati; phylum Pseudomonadota; class Gammaproteobacteria; order Pseudomonadales; family Pseudomonadaceae; genus Pseudomonas; species Pseudomonas sp. DF11. Next base: position 204,034 of record NZ_JBYVYN010000006.1, on the reverse strand, counting down.
TGTTGTGGCTGGACGACGGCCAATTGGACGTCGAACGCCTGCTGCTGCCATTGCCCGACGCCAAGGGCAAGGTCAAGGCGTGGTGCCTGGCCCTGCCGTTCCTGCGCCCCGCCGAAGTCACCGGCGCGCAACTGGGCGATGACTACCTGCGCGGTATCGGCCAGGTCCATGAATGGCTGATCGCCGCTGCCAACGGCAAACGCAAGAAAGGCCAGGCGCTGATCGCCATCAGTCACGCACACATGGCCGGTGGTTCGGTGTCCGAGGACTCCGAACGCAGCCTGATCATCGGCAATGCCGAAGCCCTGCCCGCCAGCCTGTTCGGCCCGAGCATCAGCTACGTTGCCCTTGGCCACTTGCACAAGCCGCAAAAGGTCAACGGTGAAGAGCGCATCCGCTACAGCGGCTCGCCGATTCCACTGTCGTTCTCGGAGATCGGCTATCAGCATCAGATCCTCGACATCACCCTGGACGGCGCAACCCTGGTCAAGGTCGAACCCCGGCTGATTCCCCGGGCGGTCAACCTGCAACGCCTGGGTCCGGCACCGCTGGCCGAGATCCTGGTGCAACTCAAGGACCTGCCGGACATCGACCTGCTGGCCGACGTCCAGCGCCAGCCCTGGCTGGAGGTCCGGGTACGCCTCGACGAGCCGCAGCCAGACCTGCGTCATCAGGTGGAAACCGCGCTGCAAGGCAAGGCCGTGCGGCTGGTGCGGATCGCCGCCGAGTACGCCGGCAACGCTGGCAGCGGCAGTGCCGACGACGGCGCGGCGCTGATCGAGCTCGATCAACTCAGCCCGCAGGAACTGTTCAGCCGTGCCTGGCAGGACACCTACGGCAACGAAGTGGACGAACAGACCCTCAAGGATTTTGCCGTGCTGTTGCAAGACGTGCAGATGGAGAGCGAGCAACCATGAAGATTCTCGCGATCCGCCTCAAGAACCTCGCCTCCCTGGCCGGGCCTTTCGAAATCGATTTCACTGCAGAACCCTTGGCCAGTGCCGGTTTGTTCGCCATTACCGGCCCCACGGGCGCCGGCAAGAGCACCCTGCTCGACGCCTTGTGCCTGGCGCTGTTCGGCGCCGTGCCGCGCCTCAATAACACCGGGCGCGACGCCAAGGTGCCGGACGTCGATGGAGAAATCGCCACCGGCGATCCGCGCACGCTGTTGCGCCGTGGCACGGGCGATGGCTATGCCGAAGTGGATTTTCGCGGCATCGACGGGCGTCGCTATCGGGCCCGCTGGGAAGCCAATCGCGCCCGGGAAAAGGCCGGCGGCAAGTTGCAAGCCAGCCGCCAGAGCCTGCGAGACCTGGACAACGATCAACTGCTGGCGAGCCAGAAAGGCGAATACAAGGCCCAGCTCGAAGCCGCCCTGGGCCTGAACTTCGAACAGTTCACCCGCGCCGTGCTGCTGGCCCAAAGCGAGTTCAGCGCCTTTCTCAAGGCCGATGACAACGACCGCAGCGAACTGCTGGAAAAGCTCACCGACACCGCCCTGTACACCCGCCTCGGCCGGCGCGCCTTCGACAAGGCCAAGCAAGCCAAGGAAACCCACAAGCAGTTGCAGGACCAGGCCACTGGCGTCACCCCGCTGCCCCCTGAGGCCCGGGCCGAGCTGGACCAGCGCTTCAACGACGCCCAGCAGCAACTCAAGGCCCAGCAGGCACAACTCAAGCAGTTGGAGCTGCAACTCACCTGGCTCAAGGACCTGCGCCAGTTGCAGGACGAACAGACCAGCGCCGCCGAACAACTGCACCAGGCCCAAGCCGATTGGGACGCCCTGGCCGACGAACGCCTGAAACTGACCCGCCTGGAACAACTGGCGCCCCAGCGACATCAGTTCATTCGCCAGACGGAACTGACCCGCCAGCTCGAACCGTTGGCGGTGCAGATCCAGCAGCTCACCCAGCAGCAGATCGACCTGCAGGCCCAGCAGACCACGCTGGAGAAGGACCTGGCCAATGCGCAACTGGCACTGACCACCGCTCGCCAGCACAGCAGCGACAGTGTCCCGTTGCTGCGTCAGGCCTTCGACGAGCAAAGTACCCTCGCCCGCCTCGCCAGGGACGTCAGCCAGGGCGCCGAGCGCCAGGAACAGGCGCAACAAGCTTGCAGCGAAGGCCAACGCACGATTGACAGCCTGCTCGAACAGCAAAGGCTGGTGGCCGAGCGCTTGCAGCGTATCGCCGGCGAACTTGAACAAAGCACGCACCTGGCACCGCTGAGCGATGCCTGGAACGCCTATCGCGATCGCCTCCAACAACTGATGCTGATCGGCAATCGCTTGAACAAGGGCCAGGCCGAACTCACCGCACTGGAACAAAGCGCCGCGCGCGCCGTCGAGGCGCTGGCAAACCAGCGACAAAACCTCGAAGTGCTCTACAAAGAAGCCGGCGCTGAACCGGACGCGGTGGCCGAACAGATCCAGTTGCTCGGCAACCTGCTGCAAGACAACCGCAAGCAATTGCGCGCCTTCGAAGACCTGACCCGACTGTGGGCCACTCAGCAAGAGTTGGACAAACGCGGGGCCGAGCTTGAGCAGCGCCAGCAACGAGCGCTGCAGGAACGTGACCGGTTGGTGCGTGAAGGCGGCGAAGCCAAGGCCGAACTGACCATTGCCGAACAGACCCTGACCGTCACCCGGGAACTGCTGGAACGTCAACGCCTGGCCCGCAGTGAAAGCGTCGAGCAACTGCGCGCGCAGTTGCAGGACGAGCAACCGTGCCCAGTGTGCGGCAGCGTCGAGCATCCTTACCATCAGCCCGAAGCCCTGCTGCAAAGCCTCGGGCGCTTCGATGAAACCGAAGAGGCCAACGCCCGCAAGGCCGTCGACCTGCTCAATGAAAAAGTCATCGACCTGCGGGCCCAATACAGTGGCGTCATCGCCCAACTCAAGGAGCTCAAGCAGCAGCAGGAACAACTCGCCGCCCAGCAACAAAGCCTGGCGCCCAGCCTTGAAGCCCACCCGCTGTCGACGCAATTGCTGGCCCAGGATTCGAACAAACGCGACGCCTGGCTCGCGCAGCAGAACAGCCAGTTGCACCAGCACATCAACCAGGACGAACAACGGCAAACCGCCCTGCTGACCCTGCAACAGGACGCCGCGCGCCTGGCGCAGCAACTGCGCAATGCCGAAACGGCCAGCCAGCAGGCATCACAGCAGTTGAGCAACCAGCAGCAGGAACTGGCCCGTGATCGCCAGCGCCTGGACGATGAGTTGCATCACTTCAGCGCCTTGTTGCCAGCCGACACATTGCAGGCCTTGCGCACCGAGCCCGCCGCCACCTTCATGCAGCTCGACCAGCAGATCGCCCAACGCCTGGAGCAATTGGAACAGCAGCGCGACGAACTCGGCGAACAGCTTCAGCGCCAGCAAACCCTGGAGAAGGAACAGGACCGCCAGCAGACCCGCGTGCAGCAATTGGAGTCGGCGCAGCAGCAGTTCAAGGCCCTGACCGAACAACATCACGTCTGCCAGGAAAAACTCACACACCTGTTGGGCTCACACGCCAGCGCCGAACAGTGGCAGCAACAACTCGATCAGGCCCTGGAACAGGCTCGTCTTGGCGAAGCAGCGGCCAATCAACAGCTGCAGCAATTGCGCAACAACCTCGTGCAACTGGCCGCCGAACTCAAGGCCCGGCAGGAACAGGCCCAGTCCCTGGACAGCGAACTGCAGGCGCTGGCAACGGGCATCGCGCAATGGCGCACGACCCATCCCGAACTGGACGACGCTTCCCTGGAGGCCCTGCTCAGCCTCGACGAACAGCACGTCAGCCAGTTGCGCCAACACTTGCTCAACAGCGAGAAAGCCATCGAACAGGCCCGCGTACTGCTCACCGAACGCGAGCAGCGCCTGCAAAGCCACCAGGCCCAGCACAACGGCAACCTGGCGCCCGACCAACTCGCCCAGGCCCTCGCCGACTTGCAGGTCCAGTTCGCCGCCAGTGAGCAGCGTTGCGCCGAATTGCGCGCCGAACAGGCCGAGGACCAGCGCCGGCAGAACGCCAACCAGGCCCTGGCCCAGCAGATCGAACAGGCCTATGGCGAATACCAGCGCTGGGCGCGACTCGATGCCCTGATCGGCTCGGCCACCGGCGACCGCTTCCGCAAGCTGGCCCAGGCCTACAACCTCGATTTGCTGGTGCACCACGCCAACGCCCAACTGCGGCAATTGGTGCGCCGCTACCGGCTCAAGCGCGGCGGCAGCATGCTCGGGCTGCTGGTGATGGACACGGAAATGGGCGATGAACTGCGCTCGGTGCATTCGTTGTCCGGCGGCGAGACTTTCCTGGTCTCCCTCGCCCTGGCGTTGGGCCTGGCCTCGATGGCGTCCAGCACACTGAAGATCGAATCGCTGTTCATCGACGAAGGCTTCGGCAGCCTCGACCCCGAATCCCTGCAACTGGCGATGGATGCCCTCGACGGGTTGCAGGCTCAGGGGCGCAAGGTCGCGGTGATTTCCCATGTGCAGGAAATGCATGAGCGGATCCCGGTACAGATCCAGGTCCGGCGCCAGGGCAACGGCTTGAGCACGGTGGAGGTGACATGAGCCACGCCACGCTCTATTCCTTTCGCCGCTGCCCCTACGCGATGCGGGCGCGCATGGCGTTGCGCTACAGTGCGGTGAAGCTTGCGATGGTCGAAGTCAGCTTGAAGGCCAAGCCCGCCGAGATGCTCGCACTCTCCAGCAAGGGCACGGTGCCGGTGCTGCAGGTCGATGGCCGGGTGATCGATGAAAGCCTGGAAATCATGCGCTGGGCCTTGGCGCAGCAGGACCCGGATAATTGGAGATTGCTCGGTGAACCCGAAGGCCAGGCGTTGACGGCAGCGTTGATCGAGGAAAACGACCAGGTCTTCAAGCTGCATCTGAACCGCTACAAATACCCTGAGCGCCATCCTGAACACTCGGTGGAGCACTATCGGGCCGAGGGCGAGGTCTTTCTGCGCCGGCTGGAAGCATTGCTTGAAACCCGGCCATTCCTGGCGGCGGATCACCAGAGCCTGGCCGACGTGGCGCTGTTGCCGTTCGTGCGCCAGTTCGCCCATGTCGACCGTGAATGGTTCGCCCAGGCGCCCTACCCTCATCTACGGCAATGGCTGCGGCATCTTCTGGAGTCCGAGCTGTTCGTGGCGATCATGGCCAAGTAACTGCCTGCACACAGCCCTGTGGCGAGGGGATTTATCCCCGCTGGGCTGCGCAGCAGCCCCTCAAAGTGACAACCTGATCAACCTGACACACCGGGTTGGTAGCTTTGGGGCCGCTTCGCGACCCAACGGGGATAAATCCCCTCGCCACAAAGGCCATCCTGCGAATTGACTTATTCAGTCGCTGAGCAAGCTCAACAATCGCTCACGAGCCACTTCCAACTCGCCGGAATCCGGCTGGGCGGCTGAAACAATTGGAGTCGAGTAGAGAAACAGCAGCATCACTGCCAGACGCATCGCCATGGTGTCGATCCTTATCGGTAAAGGAGTCAATTTATCAGCGTCAAATTTAAACACATGGCCAAGTGATATTACAGCAGCATTTCTTCAGAAACGGCGAAGCCTGCGATCTTTTCTCTCCAACTGAACGTCAGTGAAGATGAAAAGATCGCAGGCTTCTGTCGTTGCGCGCTATTTCAGTGTTGGGTCTTGTGGTCCAGCGCCGCATAGAAATTGGCGCTCTGTTGCAGGTATTTCTCGGTGTAGCTCTGGGTGCGGTTTCTTTTGTCGCTGATCTCGATGTTGGCACTGGCGGGCAGCGCCACGGTGGCGGAGATAGCGGAAGCAGCGATCACAGAGAAGAGATTCAGGTTCATGGCGATAGTCCTCGGATTCAGTTGGCTAGCTTGCCCGGTTGGGCCGTGAAGCAAACTTACGCGCCGAGGCGTCTCGTCTTGAAATGCTTTGTAGTACTAGCGAATATCAGTCTCGTTGATACAACGGCGCAGGCCCCGAAAATCGCGGCCTGCGGTCTATTGACGGACGATGAACTTCAGGTCGCTGGGGGCATCCATCGCCACTTTCTGCACGGTTTTACCCAGCAAGCCGGTCTTCGGATCGCGCTCGAGCACCACGATCTGGTTGCTCTTCTGATTGGCGATCAGCAGGAATTTCCCACTCGGGTCGAGGCTGAACTCGCGCGGATGGTCACCTTCCACGGAACGGCGCTGAAGTTCTTTCAGCGTGCCCGCCGCCGGGTCGATGGCGAACACCAACACTTCGTTGGTGGTACCGCGATTGCTGACATACAGGTACTTGCCATCCTGCGAGGCATGCAGCGCGGCTGCCGCCCTGCCCGGCTGAGGTTTGCCAGCCGCCAGGTCGACCAATTGGCGCTGGGTCAAGCGTCCGTCCTGGTAATCGAACACGGCCACTTGCGCGCTCATTTCCATGGTCAACCAGGCGTGCTTGGCGTCAGCGCTGAACAGCAGGTGACGCGGGCCACTGCCGGGCGGCAACTGCACGAAGGCAGGGTCGGCGGCGGTCAGCGGCAGCTCAGGGTTGGCCTTGGGGTCGTAGCGGTAGATAAACACCTTGTCCGCCCCCAGGTCGTTGGCGAATACGTACTTGCCATCGGGCGAAGACACCGCCGCATGCACATGGGCCGACATCTGCCGCTCGGGATTGACCCGGCTCGGCTGATGACTGCTCAACTGCACCGGGGGCGACAGCTTGCCGTCGGCGGCCACCGGCAACACCGCCAGGGTGCCACCCGGGTCTTCCACCACCGAGTAGTTGCTGACCAGCAAGTGCCGGCCATCACCGCTGAGACTGGAATGGGTCGGCTCGTTGCCCAGGGACTGCACCTGATTGATCAGGCTCAGTTCATGGGTCTTCGGGTCGATGGTGTAGCTGCTGACCTTGCCCACCGGGTCTTTCTGTCCTGGTCCGTTTTCGTTGACCACGAACAGCCGGGTCATGTCCTTGGAAAGGGTCAGCCACGAAGGGTTGTCGGTCTTGATCACTTGCAACGGCTTGGCCTCGAGCTGGCCGGTGCGGCTGTCGAACTGCAGGCGGTAGATGCCCTGGCTCTGGCCGGCGGTGTAGGAACCCACCAGCAGTTGATGACGCTCGTTGGTATCGGCCTGAACACCCATGGCGCCCAAGCTGCCGGCTATCAATAGCGGCCAGAAACTACGCATCTTCATGTTCCTCGTCCTCATCGTCGTGGCCGCTGGTTGCTTCCACGCACTCCAGGCGGTGGTCGCCTGAATCGCTGGTGATGATCCAGTGATTCTCGGCTTCGTCGAGCGTCGCGGCCTTCATCTGCTTCGGCGTGAAACGCCAGTGCTCGCGGGTGCGGCCGTTCATGCACTCGACGTGCAATTGCTCCTGCTCGTCGAGGTAAAAATCGAACGCGTGCAACCTGTCGATAATCAGCATGTCGCAGGATTCGAGGGCAAGCAGGAGGGGGGCAGTTACGGCAGTCATGGTGATCAGTCGGTCATTGGGAAAGTTGCCATGATAACCCAATGTGGCAGTGGGCCTTGGGCCATAAGGTTCGAAAGCACTTTCGCCTGCCAGATCGCCATCGCGAGCAGGCTCGCTCCCACACTTGGATTTGCAGCGAACACAAACTCTGTATCCACTAGAGATCCCTTGTGGGAGCGAGCCCGCTCGCGATGGCGGCAGCCCGGTCAACCTCAATCCAGCTGCCTCACCGCAATCGTCAGAGCGCCTCGCGCCCCGGCACCCCATCCACCAACCGCAGGATCCCCAACGGATTGGCATTTTTCAGCGGCTCGGGCAACAGGCTGTCCGGATAGTTCTGGAAGCACACCGGACGCAGGAAACGATCGATTGCCAAAGTCCCCACCGAAGTACCACGGGCATCCGACGTCGCCGGGTAAGGCCCGCCGTGCACCATCGAATCACACACTTCCACCCCGGTCGGATAACCATTGAGCAGGATGCGACCGACCTTCTGTTCCAGCAACGGCGTCAATTCGCTGAACCGTTCGAAATCCGCCGGCTCGCCAATCATCGTTGCGGTCAGTTGACCGTGCAGGCCATTCAGCGCGGCGCTCAGTTGCGCCTGGTCGGCGACTTCGACAAACACCGTGGTCGGGCCGAACACTTCTTCCTGCAGCGCCTCGTCACCGTCGATCAGCAGGCTGGCGCCGGCCTTGAACAGCTGCGGCTGAGCCTGGTTACCCTGCTGCTCGCGTCCGGCCAGGTGTTCGATGCCCGGGTGAGCCAGCAGCTTCTGCAGGCCCTTGCCGTAGCTTTGCAGCGTGCCGGCGTTGAGCATGGTCTGGGGTGCCTGGTCGCCGATCAACGCAGCCACCTGTTGAGTGAAAGCGCTGAACTGCGGCGAACGAATACCGATCACCAAGCCAGGGTTGGTACAGAACTGACCGCAGCCCTGCACCACCGAGGCAGTCAGGTCGCGAGCGATACTTTCGGCACGGGTCTCCAGCGCTTGCGGCAGCACGATCACCGGGTTGATGCTCGACATTTCGGCAAACACCGGAATCGGCTGTGGCCGCGCGGCCGCCATGTCGCACAGGGCACGCCCGCCCTTGAGGGAGCCGGTGAAGCCCACGGCCTGGATGGCCGGATGCTTGACCAGCCATTCGCCGACGCCACCGCCGTAGATCATGTTGAACACACCGGCCGGCATCGCGGTCTTTTCCGCCGCACGGATAATTGCATCGGCCACGTACTCGGCGGTCGCCATGTGCCCGCTATGGGCCTTGAATACCACCGGGCAACCGGCGGCCAGGGCCGACGCCGTGTCGCCACCGGCCGTGGAGAACGCCAGGGGGAAGTTGCTGGCGCCGAACACCGCCACCGGCCCCAGGCCAATGCGGTACTGACGCAGGTCTGGACGGGGCAACGGCGTGCGCTCCGGCAAGGCCCGGTCGATGCGCGCACCGTAGAAATCGCCACGGCGCAAGACCTTGGCGAACAGGCGCATCTGGCCGCTGGTGCGACCGCGCTCGCCCTGGATCCGCGCCGCCGGCAATGCGGTTTCACGGCAGACTACGGCGACGAACTCATCGCCCAGGGCATCCAGCTCATCGGCAATGGCTTCGAGGAACTCGGCGCGGCGCACTGCGCTCAGGCTGCGATAGGCCGGATAAGCAGCGGCAGCGGCCTTGGCGGCGGCGTCGACTTCTTCTGCCGTGGCCTGGATGAAATCATGGGGCAAGGCTTCGCCGGTGCTGGCGTCGATGCTCTGCAGGCGAGTCTGGCCGGCCGCGCTGCGCGCCCCGCCGATGTAGTTGTGGCCAAGGATCTGGTTCATCGCAAGTCTCCTTTAAAGTGTGCCGATAGTACCCGGGTTGAACACCGCGTCCACCGGGGCAATGCCGTTGACCAGCGGCGCGCCGAACTCAGCCTGGCTGATTTCGAACACATCCCCCGGCTGCGTGCGGATGCCGTCGGCGAACGACAGCGTCGCGGTGCCAAAGAAATGAACGTGCACATCCCCCGGGCGCAGGAACTGACTGTACTTGAAGTGATGGAACTCCAGGTTTTCCAGGCTATGGCACATGTTCGCCTCGCCGCTGAGGAATTCGTTCTGCCATAGCACTTCGCCGTTGCGCAGGATACGACTGGTCCCGGACAAATGTTGAGGCAGTTCACCCACGCGAAGTTCCGGGCCAAAACTGCAACTGCGCAATTTCGAATGGGCCAGGTACAGGTAATTCTTGCGCTCCATCACGTGATCGGAAAACTCGTTGCCCACGGCAAAGCCCAGGCGATACGGCTTGCCGTCGTGGCCGATGACATACAGGCCGCTGATTTCCGGCTCCTCGCCCGCGTCTTCGGCGAACGGCGGCAGCGGGAACGGATGACCCGGACGGACCACAATACTGCCGTCGCCCTTGTAGAACCATTCCGGCTGCACGCCCGCCTGCCCGGCCTCGGGTTTGCCGCCCTCCACGCCCCACTTGAAGATGCGCATGGTGTCGGTCATGGCCGCTTCGTCGCCGGCCTGCTGGTGCATCTTGTCCCGGGCCGAGGCACTGCCCAGGTGAGTCAGGCCGGTGCCGCTGACCAGCAGGTGCGCCGGGTCCGGGTGATCCAGTGGTGGCAGGACGCGCAGCTCTTCGAGCAATTGCGCGTAGTCATGACCGGCCCCCAGACCCAGGCTGTTGACCTGCTGCTCAAGCTTCACACCAGCCTCGATGGCCGCCAGCGCCAGGTCGCGCACGCTCCCGGCGCCCTGCACTTCCCGCACTTGCTCGCCGTCGACCACACCGACACGGCGCTCGCCGTTAGGCAATTCGAACTGAACTAGACGCATGGATTTTCTCCTTGTAAACAAAACTTGAATTCGGTGCGGTCCCCTGTGGGAGCGAGCCTGCTCGCGATGCGATCTCACAGTCGATATCATGGGTGAATGTAATACCGCTATCGCGAGCAGGCTCGCTCCCACAGTTTGATCGGGGTCGACCCGCAAATTTATGTACGCGTAGCCCCCCGGGCGCTGGCCGCGAACTGATCCGCCGGCAGCACATGCTTGCGCTCCAGCAACCGATACACCACGCCGGTCAACACCAGGCCAAAGACCATCACGCCCGACAGGAAATACAGCCCGGAAGCCAGGTTGCCGGTGTATTCCTTCAGCGCGCCGATCACGAACGGCCCGATGTAACCACCCAGGTTGCCCACCGAGTTGATCAGCGCGATACCCGCCGCCGCACTGGCGCCGGCAAAGAATCGCCCGGGCAAGGTCCAGAACACCGCCGTGCAGGAAAACAGCGCGAACGCCACCAGGCACAGCGCCGCCAATTGCAACACCGGCACCGACAACCAGGCGCTGAGGAACAGGCCGATGGCGCCCAGCACGTACAACACGGCCAGGTGACCGTAGCGGTCGTTCAGGCGGTCGGAACTGCGGGGAATGATCAACAGGCCGATGATGCCGAAGATGTACGGCACCGAGGACACGAAGCCGGTCACCAGATCACTGCCGCCGAACTGCTTGATCAGCGTTGGCAGCCACAAGCCCAGGCCGTAAATGCTCAAGGTCACCGGCAGATAGAACAGTGCCAGCAGCAAGACACGCTTGTCTTTCAAGGCGTGCAGCGGGTTGCCATGGCGAGTCTGGCCGTATTCCTGCAAGTCTTTTTTCAGTTCACCGGTCAGCCAATCTTTCTCGGCCTGGTCCATCCATTTCACTTGTTGCGGACCATCCGGCAAGTAGCGCAGCACTGGCCAGGTCAACAGCACCGCTGGCAGGCCGATGACGATGAACAGCCACTGCCAGCCGTGCAGGCCAAGAATGCCGTCCATGCCCAGCAAGCCACCGGACACCGGGCCGGTGATCATCATTGCGATGGGTTGGGAAAGAATGAACAGGCCCAGGATCTTGCCGCGATGGCGCACCGGGAACCACTGGGTGATGTAGTACAGCACGCCCGGGAAGAACCCGGCTTCGGCCGCGCCCAGCAAAAAGCGCATCACATAGAAGCTATGCGGGCCCTGCACGAACGCCATGCCGATGGTGATGGCACCCCAGGTGATCATGATCCGGGCAAACCAGCGGCGGGCACCGAAGCGTTCGAGCATCAGGTTGCTGGGGATCTCCAGCAGGAAATAACCGATGAAAAACAGCCCTGCACCCAGGCCGTAGGCGGCATCGCCAATACCGATGTCAGCGCCCATGTGCAGCTTGGCAAAGCCCACGGCGGAGCGGTCTACATAGGCGATCAGGTATAGCAGGATCAGGAAGGGAATCAGTTTCAGCGTGATGCGACGAATAAGCCGCAATTCCTGGCTCATGGGACCGGTCTCCGATTGTTGTTGTTATGGAACCTCGGGGGATTTCTCTCGCCAATGACAGCCAGGACAATCCCTCCGTTGAATCGGACTATATAGTAATACTATTTACCCAACAACACTTCCAAACCGTGCAAATTGCGCTTATGTTACGCTTCAGCTCGAACAATATAGTCATACAATAAGAGAATCGATCATGTCTGATAAGAAACCCTCCCTGCGCTCGGCCCAATGGTTTGGCACCGCCGACAAAAACGGCTTCATGTACCGCAGCTGGATGAAAAATCAGGGCATCGCCGACCATCAGTTCCATGGCAAGCCAATCATCGGCATCTGCAACACCTGGTCGGAGCTGACACCGTGCAACGCGCACTTCCGGCAAATCGCCGAGCACGTCAAGCGCGGCGTGATCGAGGCCGGGGGTTTCCCGGTGGAATTCCCGGTGTTCTCCAACGGCGAATCGAACCTGCGCCCCACTGCCATGCTGACCCGCAACCTGGCGAGCATGGACGTGGAAGAAGCGATCCGTGGCAACCCGATTGACGGCGTGGTGTTGCTCACCGGTTGCGACAAGACCACTCCAGCCCTGCTGATGGGCGCCGCCAGTTGCGACGTACCGGCCATCGTCGTCACCGGCGGGCCGATGCTCAATGGCAAGCACAAGGGCCAGGACATCGGTTCAGGCACGGTGGTCTGGCAACTGAGCGAGCAGGTCAAGGCTGGCACCATCACCATCGACGATTTCCTCGCGGCCGAGGGCGGCATGTCTCGCTCGGCCGGTACCTGCAACACCATGGGCACCGCCTCGACCATGGCCTGCATGGCCGAAGCCCTCGGCACGTCCCTGCCGCACAACGCGGCCATTCCAGCGGTGGACGCGCGCCGTTACGTGCTGGCCCATATGTCCGGCATGCGCGCCGTCGAAATGGTCCGTGAAGACTTGAAGCTGTCGAAAATCCTGACCAAGGAAGCCTTCGAAAACGCCATCCGCGTCAACGCCGCTATCGGCGGCTCGACCAACGCGGTGATCCACCTCAAGGCCATTGCCGGGCGCATCGGCGTGCAACTGGAGTTGGACGACTGGACCCGCATCGGCCGTGGCATGCCGACCATCGTCGACCTGCAGCCGTCCGGGCGCTTCCTGATGGAGGAGTTCTACTACGCCGGCGGTTTGCCCGCCGTGCTGCGTCGTCTCGGTGAAGCGAACCTGATCCCCCATCCGAACGCCCTGACCGTCAACGGCAAGAGCCTCGGCGAGAACACCAAGGACGCACCGATCTACGGCCAGGACGAAGTCATCCGCACCCTGGACAACCCGATCCGCGCTGATGGCGGCATCTGCGTGCTGCGCGGCAATCTGGCACCACTGGGCGCGGTGCTCAAGCCGTCCGCCGCGACACCGGAGCTGATGCAGCATCGCGGCCGCGCGGTGGTGTTCGAGAACTTCGACGAGTACAAGGCGCGGATCAATGACCCGGAACTGGATGTAGACGCCAGCTCGATCCTGGTGATGAAGAACTGCGGGCCCAAGGGGTATCCGGGCATGGCCGAAGTCGGCAACATGGGCCTGCCGGCCAAGCTGCTGGCCCAGGGCGTGACCGACATGGTGCGGATTTCCGACGCACGCATGAGCGGCACCGCCTACGGCACCGTGGTGCTGCACGTGGCACCGGAAGCCGCCGCCGGCGGACCTCTGGCCGCGGTGAAGGAAGGTGACTGGATCGAGCTCGATTGCGCCAGCGGCCGTCTGCACCTGGACATCCCGGACGCCGAACTGGCCGCGCGCCTGGCCGACCTGCCGCCACCGCAGAACCTGTTGGTGGGCGGCTATCGCCAGTTGTACATCGACCATGTGCTGCAAGCGGACCAGGGTTGTGACTTCGACTTCCTGGTCGGCTGCCGCGGCGCCGAGGTGCCGCGCCACTCCCACTGACACACCAGTTCCCCTGTGGGAGCGAGCCTGCTCGCGATTGCAATGGATCAGCCGGCATCAATGTTGACTGATCCACCGCTATCGCGAGCAGGCTCGCTCCCACAATGGGTTCGGGCCTATACAAAATCGCACTAGCGACCCGCCCTCACCGCGCCTGCTATCATGCGCAGCATCCCCTTCGTACAGGATCGCGCCATCCCCCATGGATTACCGTAAACCCTCCGACCGCAAAAGCATGCACGCGCGCATCGTCCAGGAACTGGGCATGCAGATCGTCTCCGGGCGTTTCAAACCGGATGACAAACTACCCGCCGAAGCCTTGTTGTGCGAAGAGTATGCGGTCAGTCGCCCGGTGCTGCGCGAAGCCACGCGGGTACTGGTCGCCAAAGGCCTGGTGTATTCGCGCCCGCGCGTGGGCACGGTGGTCAAGGCGCGGCGGGAGTGGCACATGCTCGACCCGGATGTCCTGCACTGGCTGATGCAGAGCAGCCCGCAGAATGAATTCTTCAACCTGCTCACCAGCGTGCGCAGCATCATCGAACCGGCCGCCGCTGCCCTCGCCGCACAATTCGCCGACGAGGCCGACATCGCCGCCATCCGCGAGGCCTACCAGCGCATGGAAGCGGCACCGACCCCCGAGGCCGTGCTGCAACCGGACCTGGACTTCCACAGCCGCATCGCCGACGCCACTCACAACGATCTGCTCGCCAACCTGTGCAACATGCTGTCGGTGGCCATCGCCGAAGCGCTCAAGCACTCCAACCAGCGGCCCAACCTGCACGAGTTGGCGATGCCGCGGCACAAGGCGATTCTCACCGCCATCGAGAACCGCGACGCCCTCGGCGCCCGCCATGCCACCCTGGTGCAACTGGACGACGCCCGTAGCGCGCTGAATGTGGTGCTGGGCGCCGATCCCGACTGATTCCACGCTCGGGCCCGGTGGCGGGCCTGGCACAGATTTCATCCGCTACGGCGGTATCTATGTACCGCCCGCACGGGTTCCAGAGGTCGATACTTTTCCAGGCGTCATTTTCAACGCCTCATGAAAAGGATTTTGCATGACCTCACTCTCCCCGGTAGACAGCCCTTTGTCGCTTGCACAAAGCGTCAGCCTGCAATTCGCCAGCCGCCCGACCTTCGAAGAAGTCGCGCAACGCATGCTCGAGCAAGCCATCAAGGAAAAATATCCCTCGCTGACCTTCGACCTGTCCAAGACCCGTTTGGCGACGCCGGATCCCGCCTCTCGCGGCTTTACGCTGCAACCGTTCATGCCCCGCGTCCTCGATTATCTGGCGTTGGGCAGCCCGCTGGATTTCACGGAACGCGGTGGGCGTCGCTGCTTTCTGTCCGACACACCGCCCCGCGAGCTCTCACCGCAAGACGGCAAGCTGGACATCAAGGTCATCGAGAAACTGCTGCTCGAACTGCCCTGGACCGTACCGATCGGGCTGGCGGATGCGCTGACCCGCTATTGGAACGCCGGAGTCGACACGAACAATAACACCAGCCGCTGGCGCTGGCTCAGCGATGCCCTCAAGAACACGCTGTCTATCCGTAGCCTGCAACAAACCGGCCTCACTGACCCAGCGCGCGAGGCCCTGGACCAGATCGTGCGCTGGCCGGAGCGCGAGCAGCGCTTTCGCCGCAACAACCCGTCCCCCGTCTACGCCTACAGCCTGGAAACCAAAGTCACCCGAGACGGCTCCAGCAGCGTGCTGACCGGCAGCGAAATACTGCTGACCTACTGCAAAAATGGCGCGACCGTCTTCCTGCTGTGCAGTCCGGGCGGCGCCGTGCAGTCCTTTGCATCCCTGGAGGCGTTCAATAGCCATTGGGGCGCACGGATTGCCAGCCGCTACGTCGTCGACACCCTGACGTGCCAACGCAACGAGATCAGCGGCAATGCTTTCGACACCCAGGCGGCCATGCTGCTGGAGCAACAACTGGCCGACCTGAACGCGGTGCAGCTGCCCTCGCGGATTGGCCTGCAAGACCTGTCGACGCTCTATCAAGAGCTGAGCGATCCCACTCGTTATCTGCTTGACGCACCGCAACTGACGCCTGAAACGGCGGCACGGATCGAGCCGTTGCTGCCCGACTGGCTGAAACAAGCCTCCATCGTCGATCAAACGAAATTCCAGCACTACAGCCTGACACTGGCCAGCGCGAAAAAACGCCACCAGGGCCGCACCTTTCTCAGCGATATCGAGGACATCAAGGCCTTTGCCGCCGCCGCCCTGCTCAAGCAGATGCAGCAAACCAACGACAGCCACTCGGACAAGGCGCAAGCCAGCCAATACCAGCCCGACGATGTGGAACTGACTTTCAGCGTGGCGGCCGGTTATCCCGGGACCAGCGGGATCATCGAGAAAAGGAAGATGAGCCTGACCGAACTGGCCATCGCCAACCTCGTCGCCCGACCGAGTGCAAACCTGGTTCTCAGCCATCGCCTGGGCCTGACGCTGCCCAGCTGGTTGACGCCGGATTTCATCACTCGCAAGAACGGACTGATCGAACAGGTCGACATTGGCACGACCTATCCTCGCTACCTGCAACAACGCCTGCTGGACGATGTGCCTCAAGCCCAGGAACGCCAGCGGCTGTTTGCCGAACAGATCCCGGCGCAGTTGCCACTTGAAGCACTCAAGCAAATGCTCAACCACGAAAACGGCGTGACCCGCCAAGGCCTGGGCCTGGTTGAAGCCCTGCTCAACCCCGACGCTAGCAGTCAACAGGTCGGCGGCCAGTCGGTGGTCATCCGCCACCTGGCCTTCCTGCGCAAACCCGAGGCCCACCCCGACACCGTGAGCAACATGTTCATCATTGAGCCGGAAGACGTCAAAACCGGCCCTCACCTGCTGTATCGCCCCCTTTATGCGCCTTCGTTGCAAGAGTTTCCGACGCGCCAGGCGCTGTTACAGGCCATCGCCGCAC
Organism: Pseudomonas sp. DF11; assembly: GCF_058148565.1. Classification (NCBI taxonomy): domain Bacteria; kingdom Pseudomonadati; phylum Pseudomonadota; class Gammaproteobacteria; order Pseudomonadales; family Pseudomonadaceae; genus Pseudomonas; species Pseudomonas sp. DF11. Next base: position 187,443 of record NZ_JBYVYN010000006.1, on the reverse strand, counting down.
CGGGAGATTTGCAGAAAAGCATCCTGACCTGGCTACCCGACGCCGCGCGCCCGATCTATGCCAATGGCGGCTTCCAGGAGCCGCACATCGTGCGTTTTTTCCAAGGCGACGAATTCAATCTCCCGGAAAAGCCCGCCCCGGCAACGCTCGCCATCGACAGCGTCAATGATGAGCTAGGACAGTTCCTGCGCAACGGCGAGCTGATGCAATATCTTTACGGCAGCAATGCGCGAGCCCTGGTCAGCCAGGCCGATCGCGATTCGGTCTCCAACAGCGAAAGCCGCTGGGCCGTGCTGCTGGAAGGCGGCAGCCTGTTGTTCAATACGCTGCTGATGCCCTTGCTGCGCGGCCCGGTCATGGCCACCTTCTGGCTGTGGAGCCTGATGGCCAGTGCCAGCCGGGATATTCCGGCCCTGAGCAGCGAAGACTCGGTGACCCGGGAACTCGCCGCCGTCGATCTGCTGCTCAACCTCGGTATGCTGGTGCACCAGTTCCCCGCCATCAGCGCGCCGCCTCATGCGCCGCTGCCCGAAGCCCTCAAGGAACAAGCGATGCGCGCCCCTGCGCCGCGCCCCATTCCCGAGCGGTGGCCCGCCCCGGCCCCGCCAAGGATTCTTGAAGGGGCCGTGGGCTTGCCGGGCGCACACTTCGCCGACGCCAGCAGGCAGTTGGATCTCAGCTTCGCCAGCACCCGCCAACGCCTGACAGCGGAGCAACGCACCCGAATACAACGCTTACAGGTACCGCGCCCGGCATCCCTGCCTGAACCGATCAAATATGGCCCCTACACAGGCTTGTACGTGATCCAGAATAAATGGCATGGCCTGGTTGAAGGCATGTTGTATCGAGTCAGTCCAGAGTCAGACGGCAGTGCGACGATCGTCGACCCGCAGGCTCCGCGAGACCCGGCAAAAAATGGCCCGGTGTTGCAATCGGACAACCAAGGCAACTGGTCCATGGATTTGCGCCTGCGTCTGCGGGGAGGGATGCCACCCAAACGCCTGGCCGAGATGCGCCGCCTCAAAACCCAACGAGCGGCTGAATTGGGCCAATACCTGAAGGACTACTACGCAACGGAAGCCGATCAGCAACGAGCCCTGGATATCGCCCAGGAAATCATGACCCGAACCCAGGCAGGCAACTTTACCGAGGCGCAACGCGCGGATAAGCGGGCGCGATTCTACAAGTTGCTCCAGGAGCAGACTGACGGCTATTTGAGGCTGCTGGACAATGTATCCGAATACGCCAGCCTCGATATGCAGCTACCCTCCGGCATCGTTCCTGCCTTGATGGAAAATGTGATCAACAACGCCCGCAAGGCTTTCCTGATCAGCGAGTTCGATTTAACCGCCCTGGATGCCGCCTATAGCCAATTCACGCAAAACAGATCGGCCCTGGAAACAAATGTCGTCCACAATCTCGCGGAGTACTTCAACTACCTCGACGCGTTGAGTGACATCAATGATCGCTCGATCCATTGGCTGGGACTCAGGGATCGTTACCTGGACGCGCTGTTGAACCTGGATGCCGCGGGCGCGCAAGCATTCGAGCGTCTGACCCGGGACCGCCCCTTGGGGGAACGCACGGTGTTGGCCACCAAGGCCTTGCAATTACCTACCCTGGCGGCGCTGATATTCAAGGATCCCGACTCCGATCTTCCCGACAGCCTGCACAAGGTTACTCAGCTCTTGATGGAACAGGCCCGCTCCCAGTCCGACCTGAGCACTTACGAGCTGCCCCCATCAGAACAGCTTGAGGTCCTGGAGAGCCTGGTCGAGCACTATGGCGCGGCCCTCGATACTATGCAGGGCATGAAAGCCCTCAACGCCGGTGAAATGGACACGTCCTATTTCGGCAGGCTGTTCAGGCTGGTGGAGGGCCTGTACGAGGACGCCTCCACGAAGTTGGCCGCCGAGATCAAACCCGAACCGCAACCGCGCATACGCCCGCCCAAACGCAGCAGGACGCCTTCCGGACGCCCGCAGAAAAAAGTGATCAAGACACGCAAGAGCGGCGTGTTGATCGGTGACTTGAAGCCGGCCGGCACATCGCTGCCGATCGATGTCGTCGAGCTGCGCGCCGAAGTCGACGACAGGTTGCTCGCCACCTACTCGCAACACGACGACGTATGGGACATCGTCGAGGTACAACGGCCGGCCCCGACGCCCCGCACAAGGTCGGTCAAAACGATCAAGGCCGAGGCACGAAAACTGCTCGGGCAATTGGAAAACGGGCTGTTGAACACTGAACGCTATAAAACCCAATGCCGCTTTCCTCAGGAAATCGAGGAGATCATGAACAATGAGGCGGGTCGCTACCGCAGACTCTCCGAAGAACTCGAAAGAGCCTTCACGGGCTCGACAAGCCCGCGCACGGCAGCCGAGCAAAAATTGCTCGATGAACTTGCAAACGCCGTATCCCGCTTGACCACGCGAGGCAGTGAACTGCGCACCGAGTTGAGCCTGAAATTGCCGCCCACCAACAGCAACCTTCAGTACCTGTTCGAAAAAAACCTGATCCAAGTCGCGCGGCTCGGCGACCGCACGGCCTTGAAGGGGGAGCGCAAGGATTTCCTCCAGGAATACGCCATCAATGACCGTGACGGGTGGCCGCTCTGGTACGCGCATTTTCATTACGAAGCAGCCGACACACCAAAAGCGGACTACAGCGTCGCGCATTTGAAAACCAAGGAGCAACGCCGGGAGCATTACCATTCAATGCTGGCCAAGGCGAAAAGCCCTTATGCAGTGGTGAATGTGCATCGCGGCCAGATTGGCCGGCCATTGGCGCAGAGCAAGTTCTTGCCTTTGGCGCCTTGATCTTCCCTCCCGACGAGGCCCGGCATAACCCGCATTCGCCAGGGTGGTATTTATTTACCGCCCTCGCGAGAACGGGATGTCGATACTTCCCTCGTCGTCACTCCCGGCGGCCATGAACTTATGAAAAGGATTTCATATGACCGCAGCCACTCCGGCCAACACTCCCTCCGCGCTTGTACAAAGCGTCAGCCTGCAATTCGCCAGCCTCCCGACCTTCGAAGAAGTCGCGCAACGCATGCTCGAGCAAGCCATCAAGGAAAAATATCCCTCGCTGACCTTCGACCTGTCCAAGACCCGTTTGGCAACGCCGGATCCCGCCTCTCGCGGCTTTACACTGCAACCCTTCATGCCCCGCGTCCTCGATTACCTGGCGTTGGGCAGCCCGCTGGACTTCACGGAACGCGGCGGGCGTCGCTGCTTTCTGTCCGACACACCGCCCCGCGAGCTCTCACCGCAAGACGGCAAGCTGGACATCAAGGTCATCGAGAAACTGCTGCTCGAACTGCCCTGGACCGTACCGATCGGGCTGGCGGATGCGCTGACCCGCTATTGGAACGCCGGAGTCGACACGGGCAATGACATCAGCCGCTGGCGCTGGCTCAGCGATGCCCTCAAGAACACGCTGTCTATCCGCAACCTGCAACAACCCGGCCTCACTGACCAGGCGCGCGAAGCCCTGGACCAGATCGTCCGCTGGCCGGAGCGTGATCAGCGCCTGCGACGCAACAGCCTGTCCCCGGTCTACGCCTACAGCCTGGAGACCAGGCTCATCCGAGACGGCTCCAGCAGCGTGCTGATCGGCAACGAAATCCTCCTGACCCACGCCACAAAAGGCGCGACCGCCTTCCTGCTATGCAGCCCTGGCGGCGCCGTGCAGTCGTTTGCATCCCTGGAGGCGTTCAACAGCCATTGGGGCGCACTGATCGCCAGCCGGTACGTGGTCGACACGCTCACCTGTCAACGCAACGAGATCAGTGGCAATGTCTTCGACACCCAGGCAGTCATGCTGCTGGAGCAGCAACTGGCCGACCTGAACGCAGTGCAGTTGCCCTCGCGAATCGGCCTGCAAGACCTGTCGACGCTCTATCAAGAGCTGAGCGATCCCGCTCGTTATCTGCTTGACGCACCGCAGTTGACGCCTGAAACGGCGGCACGGATCGAGCCGTTGCTGCCCGACTGGCTGAAACAAGCCTCCATCGTCGATCAAACGAAATTCCAGCACTACAGCCTGACACTGGCCAGCGCGAAAAAACGCCACCAGGGCCGCACCTTTCTCAGCGACATCGAGGACATCAAGACCTTTGCCGCCGACGCCCTGTTCAAGCAGATGCAATCAACCAACGACAGCGACCCGGACAAGGCTCAAACCAGCCAATACCAGCCCGACGATGTGGAGCTGACCTTCACCGTCGCCGCCGGTTATCCCGGAACTAGCGGGATCATCGAAAAAAGAACGATGAGCCTGACCGAGCTGGCCATCAACAACCTCATCGCCCGACCGAGTGCAAACCTGGTCCTCGGTCATCGCCAGGGCCTGCCCCTTCCCACGTGGCTGACACCGGACTTCATTACGCGCAAGGGTGGACTGATCGAACAGGTCGACATTGGCACGACCTATCCTCGCTACCTGCAACAACGCCTGCTGGACGATTTGCCCCAGGCCCAGGAACGCCAGCGAATATTTGCCGAGCAGATCCCGGCCCAACTGGTCCTTGAAGCCCTCCAGCAAATGCTCAACAACGAAAACGGCGTGACCCGCCAAGGCCTGGACCTGGTTGAAGCGCTCCTCAACCCCGACGCAAATAGCCAACAGCTCAGCGGCCAGTCGGTGGTCATCCGCCACCTGGCCTTCCTGCGCAAGCCCGAGGCCCACCCCGACATCGTGAGCAACATGTTCATCATTGAGCCGGAGGATGTCCAAACCGGACCGCACCTGCTGTATCGCCCGCTTTACGCGCCCTCGTTGCAGGAGTTTCCGACGCGCCAGGCGCTGTTGCAGGCCATCGCCACAGCGGGGGATCTGCAGAAAAGCATCCTGACCTGGCTGCCCGACGCCGCGCGCCCAATCTATGCCAATGGCGGCTTCCAGGAGCCGCACATCGTGCGGTTTTTCCAAGGCGACGAATTCAATTTCCCAGAAAAGCCCGCCCCCGCAACGCTCGCCGTCGACGGCGTCAACGATGAGCTAGCACAGTTCCTGCGCAACGGCGAGCTGATGCAATATCTTTACGGCAGCAATGCGCGAGCCCTGGTCAGCCAGGCCGATCACGACTCGGTCTCCAACAGCGAAAGCCGCTGGGCCGTGCTGCTGGAAGGCGGCAGCCTGCTGTTCAATACGCTGCTGATGCCCTTGCTGCGTGGCCCGGTAATGGCGACGTTCTGGCTGTGGAGCCTGATGGGCAGTGCCAGTCATGATATTCCGGCCCTGAGCAGCGAAGACCCGGTGACCCGTGAACTGGCCGCCGTCGACCTACTGCTCAACCTCGGCATGCTGGTGCACCAGTTTCCCGCCATCAGCGCGCCTTCTCGTACGCCGCTGCCCGAAACCCTCAAGGAACAGGCAATGCGCGCCCCTGCACCGCGCGTCATCCCTGAGCAGTGGCCGGCGCCGATGCCGCCCAGGATTCTGGAAGGGCCGGTGGGCTTGCCCGGCGAACACCCGCAGGGCGCTCTGGACCTCAGTTTCGCCAGCGCCAGGCAGCGCCTGACGCTGGAGCAACATAACCGGCTGCAGAGGCTACAGGTGCCACGCCCCACTTCAATGCCCGAGCCGATCAAATATGGTCCTTACACAGGCTTGTACGTGATCCAGAACAAATGGCACGCACTGGTGGAAGACAAACTGTATCGGATCAGTCCGGAGCCGGACGGCAACACGGTGATCGTCGACCCGCAGGCTCCGCGAGACCCGGCAAAAAATGGTCCGGTGTTGAAATCGGACAACCAAGGCAACTGGTCCATGGATCTAGGGCTGCGTCTGCGCGGCGGCATGCCCCCGAAGCGGGTGGCAGAACTGCGCAAGCTCAGGGCCCAGCGGGGGATGGAACTGACCCAGGAGCTGGGAAATTATCATGCACAGGAAGCCGATAAGCTAAAGGCCGTGCAAGTTGCCCAGGAAGTCTTGAGCAGAACTCAGGAAGGCGATTTTACCGAGGAACAACGTGCGGCAAAACGTGCGCAGTTTTATGAACTGCTCCAGGACCAGACTGACGATTATCTGCGGCTGCTGAGCAAAGCAACGGAATATGCCAGCCTTGACATGACGTTGCCCCCGGAAATGCTTCGCGCCCTGATGGAAAACGTGATCAACAACGCCCGCAAGGCCTTTCTTGTCGTCGAGTTGGATTTAGTGGCCCTGGACGCCGCCAATATCCATTTCATGAAAAATGGGCCGGCGTTGAAGGAGGCTGTCGCCGACAACCCCGCAGGCTACTTTGCGTACCTCGACGCAATAAGCGTCATCAACGATCGTACTATTTATTGGCTGGAGCTCGAGGAGCGGCACCTGGACGCACTATTGAACCTGGACGCCGAAGGCGCGCAGATATTCGAGCGGCTGACCAAGAACCGTCCCCAGGAAGAAAGATCGGCGCTGGCCACCAAGGCCGTGCAGTTACCCATACTCGCCGCCCTGCTGGTCAAAAACCCCGACTCCGACCTTCCCGCCAGCCTGCATAATTTCATCAAGCTCTTGCTGGAACAGGTGCGCTCCCACTCCGACCTGGGAACATATGACCTGCCCCCTTCGGAGCGGCTTGAAGTGCTGGAAAGTCTGACCGAAAACTATGGTGCCTCCCTTGATGCCTTGCTGGGTATCAAGGCACTCAATGCCAGCGACATTGACCCGTCTTATTTCGACAGGCTGTTCAAGCTGATCGAACGTCTCTATGACGACGTTTCCAAGACATTGTCCGCCGAGCTCAAACCTGCGCCGCAGCCGCGCAAGCGAGCGCCAAAACGCACCAAAACGGCGAGCGGGCGTCCGCAAAAAAAGGTGATCAAAACCCGGAAGGGCGGCGTCTTGATTGGTGATCTGAAACCCGCCGGCACCTCCCTGCCGATTGAAGTCGTCGAGCTACGCTCCGAAGTCGATGACGAGTTGCTCGCCACGTACTCACAACACGACGACGTCTGGGACATCGTCGAAGTACAACGACCGGCCCCAACGCCCCGCACAAGGTCGGTCAAAGCGATCAAGGGCGATGCGCGTAAGCTGCTGGATCAACTGGAGAACAGTTTGCTGAGCGCCGAGCGATATAAAACCCAATGCCGCTTTCCTCAGGAAATCGAGGAAATCATGAACAATGAGGCGAGTCGCTACCGCAAACGCTGCGAAGAACTCGAAAGAGCCTTCACCGCCTCGACAAAACCGCGCACAGCAGCGGATCAGACCTTGATCGATGAGCTGTCAAACGCAGCTTCCCGCCTGACCACCCGGGGCAGTGAACTGCGCACCGAACTGAGCCTGAAGTTGCCGCCCACCGACAGCAATCTGCGCTACCTGTTCGAAAAGAACCTGATCCAAGTCGCACGGCTCGGCGAACGCAAAGCCTTGAAAGGCGAACGCAAGGATTTCCTTCAGGAATACGCCATCAACGACCGCGACGGTTGGCCGCTCTGGTACGCGCATTTTCATTATGAAGCGACCGACACGCCGAAAGCGGATTTCAGCGTCGCGCATTTGAAAACCAAGGAGCAACGCCGGGAGCACTACCACTCGATGCTGGCCAAGGCGAAAAGCCCTTATGCAGTGGTGAATGTGCATCGAGGGCAGATCGGCCGGCCATTGGCGCAGAGCAAGTTCTTGCCGTTGGCGCCTTGATCACTGCGCAAGGAAGCCCAAGGTAACCCCTGTGGCGAGGGGATTTACCCCCTCACCACAGTTGAGTGTGCACTTCAGGCAAGGGGTCAGTGCGCAAACAACGAATTACCCTTCTGCCCCGCCAGCTTCTCCGGCTTGATCAGGAACCGTGCCAGCGCCGGCAGCAGCCACAGCGCACCGAACATGTTCCACAGCAGCATGAATGTCAGCATCAAGCCCATGTCGGCCTGGAACTTGATGGCCGAGAAGATCCAGGTGCACACACCGATGGCCAGGCACAGGCCGGTGAACAATACGGCCTTACCGGTGGACTTCAGCGTCTGGTAGTAGGCCTCCTGCAACGGTAATCCGGCACGCAGGAAGCTCTCCAGGCGGCTGTAGATGTAAATCCCGTAGTCCACGCCAATCCCGACGCCAAGGGCCACCACCGGCAAGGTCGCGACCTTCACGCCAATGCCCATGAAGGCCATCAGGGCGTTACCCAGCACCGAGGTCAGTACCAGCGGCAGCACGATGCACAGCGTCGCCGCCCAGGAGCGGAAGGTGATCATGCACATGGTCGCCACGCAGATGTACACCAGGATCAGGATGGTCAGTTCCGACGCCTTGATCACTTCGTTGGTGGCCGCCTCGATGCCAGCGTTACCGGCGGCGAGGATGAACTCCAGGCCATCACGATTGTTGTCCTTGGCGAAGTCCTGCACCGCCTTCACCGCACGGTCCAGGGTCTCGGCCTTGTGGTCGTTGAGGAACACCAGCACCGGCGCCAGGGAGCAACTGTTGTTGTACAGGCCATCGGCCCGGGCGATGGAGTTGTTCAGCACGTCAGGGTTGCGCGACAGTGTTTCCCATTTCAGGTTGCCCTCGTTCATGCCCTTGATCATCTGCTTGGACACGGTCACCAGGGAAATCGCCGATTGCACGCCCTCGGTGTTCTGCATCTTCCACATCAGCTCGTCGATGGGGGCCATGGCTTCATAGCGCGAGCAGCCTTCGGCCTTGGTCTTGACCATCACCACCAGTACATCGGAGCTGGTGGAGTAATTGCTGATGATGAAGTTGTTGTCCTGGTTGTAGCGCGAATCCGGACGCAATTCCGGCGCGCCCTGATCGAGATCGCCGATCTTCAGGTTCTGGCTATACCAGAGGCCACCGCCAAAGGCGATCACCGCCAAGGCAATGGACACCGGCGCGACCTTGGCACTGGCGAAGTTCGACAGCATGCGCCAGAACGGATGCTCGCGGGTCGCGTCTTTCTTGCTGCGCTCGACCGCGCGCTTGCTGATGCCGACATAGGAAATCGCCACCGGCAGCAGGATCAGGTTGGTGAACACGATCACCGCCACGCCAATGGAGGCGCCGATGGCCAGTTCGCGGATCACACCGATGTCGATGATCAGCAAGGTGATGAAGCCGACGGCGTCCGCCAGGATCGCGATCATCCCCGGCAGGAACAACTGCCGGAAAGTTCGCCGCGCCGCGGTCAGGGCGTTGTCCGCCTCGCTGGACTGCAAGGCGATGCCGTTGATTTTCTGCACGCCGTGGGAAATACCGATGGCGAAGATCAGGAACGGCACCAGCATCGAGTACGGATCGAGGCCGAAACCGGCGGCGTGCATCAACCCCAGTTGCCAGACCACCGCCACCAGGGTGGTGCTCAACACCGCCACGGTGCTGCGCATGCAGTTGGTGAACCAGTACAGCAGGATCAAGGTGATGACGAAGGCCACGCCGAAGAACAGCACCACCATGACCAGGCCGTCGATCAAGTCGCCGACTTTCTTGGCGAAGCCGACGATATGAATCTGCACATTCGGGTTCTGCGCTTCGAACTTGTTGCGGATCTTGTCTTCAAGCTCGTGGGAAAACTTCCGGTAGTCGAGGGCGAGCAATTTGCCCTGGTCCTGCGGATCCGGATAGGACTCCAGCAGTGGGATGTCGATGATGCTCGACTTGAAATCGTTGGCCACCAGCCGCCCGACCTGGCCGGACTTGAGTACGTTGTTGCGCAAAAGGTCGAGGCTGTCGGCCGAGCCGTTATAGCTCTGCGGGATGACCTCGCCACCGGCGAAGCCCTCCTCCGTCACTTCGGTCCAGCGCACGCTCGGGCTCCACAACGACTTGAGCCCGGAACGGTCGACGCCGGAGATGTAGAAGACCTCGTCGTGGATCTGGCGCAGGGTCTCCATGTATTCCTTGGAGAAGATGTCACCGTTGGTGGCTTCCACGGAAATGCGCACCGTGTTGCCCAGGTTCGCCAGGTCGTTGCGGTGTTCGAGCATCTTCTGGATGAAGGGGTGCTCGAGGGGGATCATTTTTTCGAAGCTGGTGGATGGCCGGATCAGCGTGGCCTGCCAGAACAGGAAAATGCTGACCAACAGGCAAATGACGATCACTGCCGGGCGGTTGTTGAAAATCAGGCGCTCGAGGAACGTCGCCTTGTCTTGGTGATGACTGCTCATGGGTTGCGCCTTCTTGTTTTTGTGCCCTTCTTGCAGGCCTGACTCATTTGCTCAGTTCAGCGCCAGTGGACGTGGTGGCACGAACGCCGCCTTGCCCCGCCAGGATCAGGTTGCCGTTGCCTGCCGCCGTGACGGCTGCCACGGAAATCCGGTCCGGACGGTTGAACACGCTGAAGGTCACGCCGTCGTCGGTACTGCGCACCACGCTGCCGCCGTTGCCGACGATCACGATGGAACCGTCCGCCAACAGCGTGGCACCTGACAGGCCGAACTCCAGGGCACCCCGAGCAGCCTTGAGTTCGACCTGTTCCCAGGTACCGCCAAAGTCCGTGGAGCGATAAAGGTTGCCGCGCAAGCCGTAGGCCAGCAGCGTCGAAGGTTGGGCGGTGCCGATGACCCCGAATAGCGAGCCTTCGTAAGGGCCTTCGACCTTTTCCCAGGTCTGCCCCCAGTCGGCGGAGCGGAACATGCTGCCGGCCTCGCCGACAATGAACAGCCCGGCATCTTTCACCGCGGCGATGGCATTGAGGTGGTACTGGTCTTCGTTATCGAGGCGATCGCTGACACTTTCCCAGTGCTGGCCGCCGTCAATGGTTTCCAGCAGCGCGCCGTAGGCGCCCACGGCGAAACCGTGACTGGCATCCTTGAACCAGACATCCAGTAGCGGCGCCTCACGGGTCAGGTCTTCGAATTGCTTGGTCCAGGTGCTGCCACCGTCATCGCTGGCGAGGATCTGCGCGTCGTGCCCCACAGCCCAGCCGTGTTTGTCATCGACGAAAAATACCGCGGTAAGCAGTTGGCGAGTCGGCACCTTGGCCTGGGTCCAGGACTTGCCCTGGTCGTCCGAATAGACAATGTGACCCCGATCACCGACCGCCACCAGGCGCTGGCCGGCGTGGACCACATCGAGCATCAGGGTTTTGCTGGCCTTGGCCGATTCGACGGAATAGATGACATCGGACGTCGACGCCGCGACAGCCATCACCGGTGCCGATAACACCGCAGAGCCCAGCAGCGAGAGCGCCGAAGCCAGCAACGCGACTCTGCGCAGCATCGGCGGCCGGCTGCGGCCCACAGCCATGACAGGCTCATTCATAGACCTTTCCCCCATTATTATTGTTATGGCTTGGTACGTTGCCAGTCTTGGAGCATAGTCCTGAAACCTGCAATCTAGAGCCACTTCGGAAGCTGACCTATCCTATCGGGCTTTCGAAAGGTCTGACAATCGACGCCACGTTATCTTTTGTTAACCGGGGGGGTTGGCGCTGGGGGGTGAATGGCGGGGTATTCGGTGGGGTGATGGCTGAGTAGCTATAGCGGTGAAGCATCTGGCGCTATCGCGAGCAGGCTCGCTCCCACAATGGATCTCTGCTGAGCACAAAATATGTGTTCACTGAAGACCTACTGTGGGAGCGAGCCTGCTCGCGATGAAGGCACCGCGGTCCGCCAGGCAGACCGCGGCATCAAGGTCACGCCAGGCTCTTGCTCACCACCTCGAACACATCGGCGGAAAGCGCGCCGGAGGCCAGGATGCGTTCCAGCTCGGCTTTCATCAGTGCCTGGCGGGCGCTGTCGTATTTGCGCCAGCGGGTCAGCGGGGCCAGTTGCCGCGAGGCGATCTGCGGGTTGAAACCGTTGAGTTGGATCACCAGGTCCGCCAGGAAGCGATAACCAGAACCGTCGGCGGCGTGGAAGTTGATCAGGTTCTGTCCGGCGAACGCACCGATCAGCGCCCGCACCTTGTTCGGGTTCTTGATGTTGAATGCCGGGTGCTCCATCAATGCCTTGACCCGCGCCAGGCCACCCGGCAGCGGGCTGCCGGCCTGGACACTGAACCATTGGTCCATGACCAGCGGGTTGCCCTTGAAGTTTTCCGCGAACACTTCCAAGGCCTTGGCCTTCTCGGCCTCGAACGGCGAGTTGACCAGCACTGCCAGCGCCGTGAGGCGCTCAGTCATATTGTCAGCCGTGTCGAACTGCTCCAGGGTCGCGCTCAGCACCTCGGGCTTGTCGGTAAGCATCAGGTACGACAATGCGATGTTCTGCAATGCGCGACGGGCGAAATGCTCGGCCTCGGCCACATATGGCGTGCGTTTCGACAGGTCGCGGTTGGCTTCATAGCGCAACCACAAGGCTTCGAACAGGTTCTCGGCCAATTGCTGGCGGGCGAACTCGCGAGCGGCATGGATCGCCTCGACATCGGCCACTTCGCTGATTTCCGTCAGATACGCTTCGCTCGGCAGCGAGAGCATTTCCGCGACCATGGCCTGATCCAGGGATTCGTCCGACAGCACCGTGCGCAAGGCGCTGACCAGACGCGGATCCAACGACAGGCTGGTGCCCTGCTGATGCTGGGCGATCAGTTCTTGCAACACCTGCACCGACAATTGCTGGCCGGCATCCCAGCGGTTGAAACCGTCGCTGTCGTGCTGCATCAGGAACATCAGCTGGTCGCGGTTGTACGGGAAGCTCAGTTTCACCGGTGCCGAGAAACCGCGCAGCAACGATGGCAAAGGTTGTTCGGCGATGTCGACAAAGGTGAAGGTCTGCTCGGCTTCGGTCACCGAGATCACCCGGGAGGTGCCGCTCGCAGCGGCTTCACCGGCCAGGCGCAAAGGTATTTCGGTGCCCTTGCTGTCCAGCAACCCCAGTTCGACGGGAATCACGAACGGCAGTTTTTCCTGCTTGTCCGGGGTCGGCGGGCAGCTCTGGCTGAAGGTCAGGCTGTAGGTCTTGGCCGTGGCGTCGTAGGACTCGCTCACCGCCAGCCGTGGCGTACCGGCCTGGCTGTACCAACGCTTGAACTGGCTCAGGTCGACGCCGTTGGCATCTTCCATGGCCTTGATGAAGTCATCGCAGGTCACGGCCTGGCCATCATGGCGTTCGAAGTACAGATCGCTGCCCTTGCGGAAGCCCTCAGGCCCCAGCAGGGTGTGGATCATGCCGACCACTTCCGAGCCCTTTTCGTACACGGTCAGGGTGTAGAAGTTGGAGATCTCGATGAAGCTGTCCGGCCGCACCGGGTGGGCCATGGGGCCAGCATCCTCGGCGAACTGGTGGGTGCGCAGGTAAGCCACGTCCTGGATACGCTTGACGGTGGCGGAATTCATGTCGGCCGAGAACCCGGCATCGCGGAACACCGTGAAACCTTCCTTGAGCGACAGCTGGAACCAGTCGCGGCAGGTCACGCGGTTGCCCGACCAGTTGTGGAAATATTCATGGGCGACGATCGCCTCGACCCGCTGGTGCGCGGCATCGGTGGCGGTCTCGGCGCGGGCCAGCACGGCGCTGGAGTTGAAGATATTGAGGCCCTTGTTCTCCATGGCGCCCATGTTGAAATCGTTGACCGCAACGATCATGAAGATGTCCAGGTCGTATTCACGCCCATACACTTCTTCGTCCCAGCGCATCGACTTCTTCAGGCTGGTCATGGCGTGCTGGCATTTGTCGATGTTTTCCGGCTCGACATAGATGCGCAGGGCCACGGTGCGCTCGCTCATGGTGGTGAAGGTGTCTTCGACGCACCACAAATCACCGGCCACCAGGGCAAACAGGTAGGCAGGCTTCTTGAACGGGTCTTCCCAGGTCGCCCAATGGCGGCCGTCTTCGCCAGGACCGCTGGCAACCGGGTTGCCGTTGGACAGCAGCACCGGATAGCTGTGCTGCTCGGCCACTACCGTGGTGGTGAACTTGCTCATCACGTCCGGGCGGTCGAGGTAATAGGTGATCTTGCGGAAACCTTCGGCCTCGCACTGGGTGCAGAACATGCTGCCGGATTTGTACAGGCCTTCCAGGGCGGTGTTGGTTTCCGGGTGGATCCTGACGGTGGTGTCGACCGTGAAGGCCTGGGCCTTGGGCTGCAGGGTCAGGTGACTGTCGTCCAACTGGTATTCGCCCTGCCCCAGGTCGGCGTCGTCGAGCTTGAGCGAGACCAGTTCCAGATGCTGGCCATCGAGCACCAGGGGCGGCAGCCCGGCCCCACGCTCAGGGTTGCGGCGCATCACCAGTTGCGCATGGACCAGGCTGTGGTCCTCGAACAACTCGAAGGTCAGGTGCGTCTCATCGATCAGGTATTCGGGGGCCTGATAGTCCTTCAGATAGATCATCTTCGGTTGTTCGGTGCGCATGGGTCGAGTCCCTCTACTGATGTACGGCGAGCTGGTAGGCCGTGTATTTACGAATGTTGATCACGCCGGTGTCGAAAATCAGGTACTGGCCCTTGATCCCCAGCAGCGTGCCTTCGGCGATCGGGTTCTTGTCCAGGTTGAAACTGACGATCTTGGCCGGGTATTGCTCCACCGGATAACGGATCTCGATAGGCTCGACGTCCGCGATGGTCTGGATCGCCTGTAAGCCAAATCGTTCCTGCAAGCCTTGCAATCCCTGGGCGCAGCTTTCGAACAGCGAGTCACGGATCGCAGGCAGGTCCACCGCCACAGCGTCGCCCTTGAGCAAGGCGCGCCAGTTGGTTTTGTCCGCCACCTGGCTGCGGAACAGGTCTTCGACAAACCCCGATTGCTGACGGGTGGCGACCCGCAGGATCGGCAGCGCCTGGCTGGCGCCCTGGTCGAGCCAACGGGTCGGCAATTGCGTGGCGCGGGTGATGCCGACTTTCACGCCCGAGGAATTGGCCAGGTAGACCACATGATCGGTCATGCAGAACTGCTCGCCCCAAGCCGGATCGCGGCAGGTGCCCGCTTCGAAATGGCAGCGTTCGGGGCTCATGATGCACATGTCGCACTGGGCCAGCTTGGTCATGCAAGGGTAGCAATAACCCTGGCTGAAGCTGGTCTTGGTCCGGCGCCCGCAATGGGTGCAGTGGATCGCACCGAGAAACTCCAGGCGTACCGTGCTACCAATCAACGGGTTGACCGGCACCTCGGTATCGCCCAGGCGAAAGGCGTATTGAACGGTCGACCCGTCAAGGCGCGCCGACATCTTGCTGATTGCACCGCGGCCAATCTCGATCAATGGATGGCGTCCGACTTGAACAGGATATTCGGGACGGTGGTCGCCTTCGACTGGCACTCCTGCGGGCCCATGTAGCCGGTACGCTCTTCTTCAGGCAAGTTCTGGATCTCCCAGGCGATCATCGCTTGCAGCGACAACTCGCGCTGCTCGGCGGTGAGCTTGTTGCCATCGGCCCATTTACCGATTTCCACCGCCAGTTTCAGGCTTTGGTAGATGTCAGGGGTGATGTTCTCGATCATTTCTGCAAAAGACGACATGTTAAGCAATCTCCAATAATGTCGCGGGTTCCAAGGCAAAGCACGACTGACCGCCGTGTGGGCACTCGCGGTTTAGAATTCCCTGGACAGCTTGACCTGGGCCAGCTCTTTTTCCAGGGAGTGCCTGAATATCTGTGGCGCGGCAAAGGTGTACGCGGCAAACCCCAGCCATAGCCAATCAATCACCTGGGCCACCTGCGGGTAACCCTGGGCCGTCAGGGTGATGACCACCACCCGATAGACCACGAACATGAGCAACAACACCACGATGGCGCGACTGGCGCTGCGCTCGCTCATCCAACTGTTGAATCGCCACCATGTTCCCAGAAACAGACTGCTGCGAGCCTTGACTGCGGTCAGCAAGTGCAATGCGGCTCGGTCATTGGCGTTTTCCTGCAAAGCCCAGATGGCATGCTCGCGCGCGCCCTCGACGTCACCTTCGCGCAATAGCAGGTGTCCGAGCACCACCACGGCCCCGGTATGTCCAGGCTCGGCCTGCAAGGCCTGGCGGGCGAACTGATGTGCTTGCCCCCACTGGCCGCTGGCACGATAAAACTGAGCCATGGCCACCAGGTTGGACGCATCGTCGGGGGCCAGTTCCAGGGCTTTTTCCAACGGTTCGCGGCTTTGTTCCAGGCGGCCGGTCAACTGGTAAAGGTCGGCCAGCGTGCGGTAGTTGATCGGATTGAGCGGCTCCATATCCAGCAACTGGGTCAAGTGTTCCTGGGCCAGCTTGAATTTGCGCAGGGCAATGGCAACCTGGGCGGCAGCGTAATGGGCCAGCGGCAACTGTGCATCGGCCAGCAGCGCCAACTGCACCTCGCGCCTGGCGGCATGCACGCGGCGCAGATTGATCAGGCACACCGCCAGCAACGCATGGGCTTCGGCCGAGTCCGGATCGCTCGCCAGCAGTTGGCGCAGCGCGTCGATGGCACCGTCGTAATGGTCGGCCTGCAAGCGTTGATACGCCAGTTGCAGCAGATAATCGGTATTCATCAGCTCACCACCAGATACCAGAGAGTGGCAGGCACCCACTTGATGACCATGCCCTTGAGCACGAACGCGCCAATCAACACCACTGGCAAACCGAAGCGGTTCAGCACGCCCCCGTAGTACTGGTAGATCTCGATGGTCGCGTTCTGCTGCATGAACAGCAGATAACCGATGGCAAGCTTCCACACCACCAAAGTCAACAAGGCGTACTGAATCTGCGCCTGGCTTTGGATGTACCCCGCCTCCACCAGTTGCAACAACCCCAAACCGATGAGCAGGCTGCCCACCAGGCAAAGGCCGGCCAGCAGCCATTCACGCACGCGGGTCGGGCTGCCCACCGCGATGGCGTTGAAGACAAACCACGGCAGGCCAAGCCAGGCGCCCCCCAGCATCAGCCCCAGCAGCGGCCAGAAAGGCGAGACGGCCCACTTGGCCAGGGCGCCCGGACGTGGCTCGTCCTCAATGCGATAACCACCGTACTGCGCCATCAGCGACCCTTCCCGTGTTTGTCGAGGAAGGCCAGCACTTCGTCGTACTGGTTGCCTTCATTGGCATAGCGCGCGTAGTTGCGCGCGGTGGTCAGCCATTCCAGGGTGGTCGCCCGTACTTCCTTGAGCGCCTGCTTGAAATGCCGGTCGCAGATCGGTTGTTCGCTCGCGCCGCTGATGGACTCTTCGATCGCTTCGTCAGCGGCGGTTTCCACCAACTCACCCAGGTCCGCACCGGAAAAGCCCGAGGTGTTTTTCGCCAGGAAGGCAAAGTCGATGTCCTCGGCCATCGGACGACCTTCCATCATCAACTTGAGCATCGCTTCCCGGGCCGGTCGGTCGGGTGGCGGTACGAACAACACCCGGTCAAAACGCCCCGGGCGCCTGAAGGCCGAGTCCACCGACCATGGCACGTTGGTCGCGGCGAGGATCAGTACACCGTGGTTGTCCTTGGTAAAACCGTCCATCTCGGACAGGAACTGGCTGACCAGCTTCGAAGACGTCGAGTCCCGGGTGTTGGAACGCTTGCCACCCAAGGCCTCGACTTCATCGAAAAACATTACCGCCGGCGCCTGGGCACGGGCCTGTTCGAACAGCGCGTGCAACTTGCGCTCGGATTCGCCGATGTACATGTCCAGGACATCGGAAATGGCCACGTTGAGGAACGTCGCCTTGCACTCCCCGGCCGTGGCCCGGGCCAGCATGGTCTTGCCACATCCCGGAGGCCCATAGAGCAACACGCCCCCGCCGACCCGCTTGCGAAAGCGCTGGAACAGGCCGGGCTTCTGGTAAGGCAGGATGATTTTCTTGTGAATGGTTTTCTTCAGCTCGTCCAGGCCACCGATGTCATCGAAGGACAGGGCTTCCTTTTCCGGCACCAACAGGCGCCGGACCTCGGTCTGGTCGGTGTTGTCATTGGAGATCACGCGCAGGCGCGGCCGCCCTTGCGCAGCGGAAAAATCGGTCACGGATACGTTCAGGCGACGCCATAGCGCCATGTCTTCCAGGGCCGGGTTGGCGTCTACCGCGGCGCGGTATTCCACCTGGGCTTCCTTCATCTGCTCAAGGGCTGCGAAGGCGCGCGCCCTGAGCATCCGCGCGGCAGGCTCGTTGCCTTCAACCAGGCCGAGGGCCCGTTGCGCCTGGCCCGCGGCGATACATAATCTGGCCGCGGCCATTTTCAAGGCCTGGGCATCGCTCCATTGCTCAAGATCCGCAGGCAACAACCCAAGCCCGCGCTCGTACTCGCTGCGCTCGACACTGGCGTCAAGCAACAGTGTCAGCAGCGCGACGTTACCGGGGGCAGCCAGGAGCGCGGCCTCCAGCTGGTCGAACGTCGAATCATCCATGGCACTTCCTCAAAAAATGCGTTCGCGTGACAAACCGTCTCATTGCACCACCTCCGGTCGCTCGACATCGACCCAGACAAACTTGTGCGGATCCAGGCGGGTTTCCTGGTCCAGGCGATAAGCCACCAGCTTGCCGTAGAGCACCGCACTGTAATCCAGGCAAGCCAGGTTCGGGCGGATCGGCGCGGGTTTGCCGCTGCGCCAATAGTGGCCGACGAACAGCAAGGGTTCATGGACGCCATAGCGCAGCAGGTTGTTTTTTTCATCTTGCGACAGCGGCGTGCGGGCCACCGGTTCCGGCAAGGCGTCGGGCTGGAACACGATGTCGCCGTAGGTCTGCGGGTTGTCTTCCCAGAACTTGGTGCGGAAAAACGAACGGGTCAGGCCATCGCCACCGGTCAGCGTCAGGCCATGGGGCAGGCGCATGTCCGTGCCGCGCAGCAAACGATCGAACACCGTGCAGGCAAAACTGCCCGGTTGCGCCGAGGCCTGGAGGAAATGCTCGTCGACACAACCGTCCGGGAACAGCCCACGCAACGGTTCGATCAGGCCCGCATCCCAACAGGCATGCACCACCCGGAACCGACCGGCGTCGACAAACAGCGGCAGTTCATAAAACCATTCGAGGAAGTCATGCCAATCACCGGGATGCTGCTCGAACTGGGTCAGGGTCTCGTGGAGCAAGCGGGCGTGGCGCGGCGTGTGCTCGCGCACATAGCGCTGGCCACTACCAGGCAAGGCCGGTGTGCTCCAACCCAGGGCGTTGAACTCGTGGTTGCCCATGATGCACAGCGCCTGGCCGGCCACGACCATGTCATGGACGATGTGCAGCGCTTCACGAATCCGCGGGCCACGGTCGATGATGTCCCCCAGGAACACGGCCATGCGCGACGGATGCCGCCAGACCCCGCCCTGCTTGTGGTAACCGAGTCGGTCCAGCAGGTGTTCCAGGGTCAGGGCGCATCCGTGCACGTCACCGATCAAATCGTAACTTCGCGCAGGATCGAGCATCAGTCGCCTCCACCCCCCAACCGACTGCCCCAGCCGAGCTTGGTCCGGCAGACTTCGTAGTAATTGTGATCCAGCGGATGGATCAGGCGCAGCTTCTGCGCTTTCTTGCTGACGGTGATGGTGTCACCCGGCGCGCAGGTGAAATGGTTCTGGCCGTCACAAGACACTTGCGGGTAGATCTGCATATCCTTGGACACGACGATTTTCAGCTCACTGTTGCCATCGACCACAATCGGTCGCCCAGACAAGGTATGGGGGTACATGGGCACGATCACAATAGCGTCGAGCTTGGGATGCATGATCGGCCCGCCGGCGGAAAGCGCGTAGGCGGTGGAACCGGTCGGGGTCGCGACGATCAGGCCGTCGGCCTTCTGGCTGCAGACGAACTGACCATCGATGTACAGTTCGAATTCGATCATGCGCGTGGACTTGCCGGGGTGCAGCACCACATCATTGAGGGCATCGCCCTGGCCGATGGCCTCGGCGTGACGGCGGACCTCGGCTTGCAGCAGGAAGCGGTTTTCCACCAGGTAATGGCCGTCCAGCACTTCGGCGACCTTGGTTTCCAGCTCGTCAGGGCGGATATCGGTGAGGAACCCCAGGCTGCCGCGGTTGATCCCCAGCACCGGGATATTGTGCCGCGCCAGGGCCCGGGCGGCCCCCAGCAGGCTGCCGTCGCCGCCAACCACGATCACCATGTCGCAGACTTCGCCGAGCATCTTGCGCGACGAGGTCTGCAGGCCATGGCCCGGCAACACTTCGGCGATGGTATCTTCGAGGATCACATGCAGGTGCCGCTCCAGGAGGAAACGTTTGAGACGGCGAACGGTGTCCAACACCTGCGAACTGCCCAGGCGACCGATGATGCCGATATTGCGAAATTGCTCCATGAGGCTCCTGCGAGGGTCTGCGGCGGGCGAAAACCACGATTATGGGCGAAAGCGCTCCATAGACAAAATTCTTTAAGCCTTGCCACAGGCTATGCTCGCAAAATGATCCTGTTCCCTGAACTGCTGGACTTGCCCCGCCACCTGCGCCATCCCGAAGTGCGCGACCTCGCGTGGGCGATCGTCGCCCCGCCGATGCTCATCGACACGCCCTGGCCCCAGCGCCATCCCCTGGCTGGCAGCGACTGGGTGCAGGATCCCCATCGACTGGAACACTGGCTGCGGCAATTGGACCGCGACAGCTACCCACTGCTGCACTGCCTGTCCCAAGGACGGACGCGACGCCTGGGCCTGTATTACGAAAGGCTCTGGCAGTTTGCCGTGCAGCACGCCCCGGGCATCGAATTGATCGCCGCGAACCTGCCGATCCGGCGCGAAGGCCATACGCTGGGCGAGCTGGACCTGCTGCTGCGCGATCGAGACGGCATCCACCACCTGGAGCTGGCCATCAAGTTGTACCTCGGGCCTCAGCAGGGCAACGGGCTGGACGCCGCACAATGGCTCGGCCCGGGCTGCCATGACCGGCTCGACCGCAAGCTGACGCATCTGCGCGAACACCAACTGCCAATCTCGGCCCGCCCGGAAAGCCGCGAGGCCTTGGCGACCTTGGGCATTGAACCGGCCGGCCTCGAGTCGTTTCGCTCCGAGCTCTGGCTCGGCGGCTACCTGCTTTACCCCTGGCCGGGCCGGGCCGCCCCGCCAACCGGTGCGCACCCTCGGCATTTACGGGGCAGTTGGCTGCATCAGCGTGATTGGCCAGCATTCGTCGACCAACGTCCACCAGGGCGCTGGCAACCCCTGCCCCGCGCCGCCTGGCTGGCCCCGGCCCACTATCCGGCGGAGCAGACCTGGGACACCTCGCAACTGGAAGCCTGGCGAACGGCCCTCGAGCCCATGGCACCGGCGCAGTTGATGGTGCGCCTGACTGAAAATGCCGAGGGAGAGTGGGAGGAAGCCGAGCGGGTATTCCTGGTGGCCGATCTTTGGCCGAATGTGCCGGGGAATGGGTGAGTTTTGTGGTGCCTGGGCAGCCGTCTTCGCGAACAAGCCCGCTCCCACATTGGAATGCATTCTCCTGTGGGAGCGGGCTTGCTCGCGAAGGGGCCGCTACGGTTTAAAGTGACAACCGCAAAGCCAACGCCGCCAACGTCACCAGCAACACCGGCACCGTGAGCACGATCCCGACCTTGAAGTAATACCCCCAGCCGATCCGGATATTCTTGCGCTCCAGCACATGCAGCCACAGTAACGTCGCCAGGCTGCCAATCGGTGTGATTTTCGGGCCCAGGTCGCTGCCGATGACGTTGGCGTAGATCATCGCCTCCTTCACTACGCCGGTGGCCTGGCTGGCATCGATGGACAAGGCGCCGATCAGCACCGTCGGCAAATTGTTCATCACCGACGAGAGCAACGCCGTCAGCACGCCCGTGCCCATCGCCGCACCCCACACGCCATATTCGGCGAAACCGTCGAGCCAATGCGCCAGGTAGCCGGTCAGCCCCGCGTTGCGCAGGCCATACACCACCAGGTACATACCGAGGGAGAAAATCACGATCTGCCAGGGTGCTTCCTTCATCGCCTTGCGGGTGGAAATCTTGTGGCCGCGGGCCGCGACTGCCAGTAGCAACGCCGCACAGACCGCCGAGATCGCGCTGATGGGAATCCCCAGCGGCTCCAAGGCAAAGCAGCCCAACAGCAGGATCACCAGCACCACCCAACCGGCATAAAACGTCGCCTTGTCGTGGATCGCCGTCGCTGGATCGTCCAGTTGATGCGGATCGTAGTCACGCGGGATGTCGCGACGAAACAGCCACAGCAGTATCGCCAGGCTCGCCGCGACGCTGACCAGGTTCACCGGCACCATGACCGCCGCGTAGCGGTTGAAACCGATGCCGAAGAAATCCGCCGAGACAATGTTCACCAGGTTCGACACCACCAAGGGCAGGCTCGCGGTGTCGGCAATGAAACCAGCCCCCATCACGAACGCCAGGGTCGCCGCCGGGGAGAAACGCAACGCCAGCAACATCGAAATCACGATGGGCGTCAGAATCAGCGCCGCTCCGTCATTGGCAAACAGCGCCGACACCAGCGCCCCCAGCAGCACCATGAACGCAAACAGCTTGCGCCCACTGCCCTTCCCCCAACGGGCCACATGCAGGGCCGCCCAGGCGAAGAAGCCGGCCTCGTCCAGCAGCAGGCTGATGATGATCAGCGCGACAAAGGTACCGGTGGCGTTCCAGATGATCTGCCAGACCAGCGCAATGTCACCGACCTGCACCACCCCGCTCAACAGGGCCAGCAACGCGCCGAGCGTCGCGCTCCAGCCAACGCCAAGCCCCCTGGGCTGCCAGATCACCAGCGTAATGGTCAGCAGGAAAATCAACGACGCGATGAGCATGCGCAACAGCCTTGAAAGAAGGTTTGAAAAGAGGAAATCAGCAGCAACGCGCCACCGGACGATCAACCATGGCAACCAAGCGCTCGACATCGGCCATCAGCCATGCCGTGTTGGCGGCCAACGCCTGCTCCAGCAAGGTGCTGACCCAGGACGGCAACTGCGGGTGCAGACGGTAGTAGACCCATTGCCCTTGGCGCCGATCGCTGAGCAGGCCAGCGCTACGCAACTGCGCCAGGTGCCGGGAGATCTTCGGCTGACTCAGGCCCAGCGCGGCGGTGAGCTCGCAAACACACAACTCGCCTTCGCGGGCCAGCAGCAGCGCAATACGCGTACGAGTGTCATCGGCCAGGGCCTTGAAGACATCGACGGGGTTGTGGGAATCAGACATGGCGACAGAAAGCCTGGATGAGCGAAGGGCGAATATATGGAGATTCGAATATTCAGTAAAGCGAGGATTTTAAATTGTGGAGGCACCTGAGGTTTAGACGCACCTGTGGCGAGGGGATTTATCCCCGTTGGGCTGCGAAGCAGCCCCCAAAACTGACACTGCGGTGTGTCAAGTAATTCAAATGGGGGGGCTTCGCGCCCCAACGGGGATAAATCCCCTCGCCACAGGTGTTTTGTTTGCCTGAAGTAACGGGCTATCAGGCCTTCTTGTGTTGCTCGACCCACTTGCCATAGGCATTGATGAACGTTTGCAGGAAAGGCCGTACCGACTCCGACAGGTTGCCCGCCTCGTCAAACGCCGTCCCGGCACCGCTCAGGTAGGCCTCCGGCTGCTGCATGCAGGGAACGTCGAGGAATACCAGCGACTGGCGCAAATGATGGTTGGCACCGAAACCGCCAATGGCACCCGGCGAAGCACTGATCACCGCACCCGGCTTGCCACTCAGGCAACTTTGGCCGTAGGGACGCGAACCGACATCGATGGCATTTTTCAACGGTGCCGGCACTGAGCGGTTGTACTCAGGCGTAACGAACAACAAAGCATCAGCCGCACCCACCTGTTGACGGAATGTGGTGTAGGCTGCCGGCGGCGTTACGTCAATGTCTTCGTTATAAAGTGGCAACTCGCCGATCTCGACGATGTTCAACTTGAGGTTGGCTGGCGCCAGGTCAGCCAGCGCCAGGGCGACCTTGCGGTTGATCGATGCCTTGCGCAGGCTGCCCACTAAAACGGCCACTGTGTAGACATTACTCATGGAGACTTCTCGACTGTCGGCTCAAAGGAGCCTGTAGTTATAGATGATCGGCATCACAATTGGACCAGTGGAGAGACGAAAACCCGCCGGCTGGACTATTTTTTTCATGTAGGAAAACTTACCGCGCTTGACCGGGGTCTACAGAACCGCAAATCGAGTGATCTATTTCCAGAGGTTCTAAGCAATGGCAGCAGTACTTGTCGGACAATTTCATGCGCGGGACGCCGAAGGTCGCGTCTATTCGGTGCATGAGTTCCAGGAATCGACCCCGTCGCCCGACGGAAATGGCAAGGAGCCTGTCACTACCTATAAGTTGGCGATCGGTGATCGCGTCAACAAACTCGACGACGGAAAATTCGTGCTGGTGCAGTCGCAAATCGAACTGACGCGCGAGCCGGAAACGCCGCTGCAAGCTCAAACGCCCACTGAAACGCAAATCGCCTTATAAACGGTTGTTATGAGCAGAAGTCATGCCCGGACTTGGGTTAGGATTCAGCCACTCAATGGCTTACCCGCCGAACATGGACTTCTTGCATGCGTTTACGCCACATCGAAGTGATCCAGGCGCTGCTGCAGACCGGCCACCTCGGTACGGCGGCCGAATGGCTGCAACTGCCGGTGGCGGAGGTCGAGGCGATCCTGCGCGATGCCGAGGCCCAATTGGGCTTCATGCTGTTTGCCAGCGTACGCGGGCGCTTGCAGGCCACCCGGGAAACCCTTGAGCTGCGTGACGGCATCACGCGGGTGTACGACACCCTTGAGCCGGTGCAGCGACTGGCCAGCAGCCTGAAGCATTATCAGGCACCGCCCCTGCGTATCATCTGCACCCCGCCGCTAGCCCAACAATTATTGCCCCAGAGCATCGCCGCCCTGCGTCGACGCCATCCGGATGCGCCTTGCACCCTGCTCAGCCAACCGACCCGCGACATCGTCCACAGCCTGCTATTGCGTGAAAGCGACCTGGGCCTGAGCCTGCACGACCCTGAACACCCCGACATCCATTGCCAGATGATCGCCCAGGGCAAACTGCAATTGCTGGCGCCCCACGGCTGGCTGCAACCACGGCAGAAATACGTTTCGCTACAGGACCTGGCAGGCCAGTCGTTGGTAGGGCTCGATGGCCATGACCCGCTAAGCCCGGCGTTCGAGCATAAACTGGCGGCGCTACGCCCGGCGCCGGTGATCCAGATTCGGGTACAGACACATCAGATGATGCGCGCCATGGTCGAGGCCGGCGAAGGCCTGGCCATCGTCGACCCTTTCACCGCCTCGGGCGCCAAGGACGGCGGCCTGGATGTCTGTCCGGTGTCACCCGCCGTTGCGATCAACCTCTATGCCCTGAGCCTGAACGGCACGGCACCCTCGCCTGCCCTCCAAGCGCTACTGGAGCGGATTACGGAACAAGCCGGGGCGTTGCTGGGCCACTGATCGACATGCCCAGTGGGTCGTCGAACAGACGGTACCAGAACAGCGCGACCTCGGCGGTATGGCGGTCAATGCCACGATAGCGCAGGTGATCGATACCGCCGAGCACGTAGCCGCAACGCTCGTAGAGCCGGCAGGCGCCCAGGTTGTTGTTCTGGGTTTCCAGCATGATTCCCGGCAGTTTCTTCTTGCGACTCCAGAAGTGAGCGACGTCGAGTAGCGCCTTGGCCACCCCATGGCGCCGCGCCGGGGCATGCACCGCCAGTTCGTCGATGTGGGCGAAACCGTTCCAGTTGGTACTGACCACGATGTGCCCCACGGGCTGATCGTCGAGGTAGGCCATGAAGATCTCGCTGTCCGGGGCATCGCGAAAGCTGCTGAACTCTTCGGGATCGATGCCGTAGCACTTGCGATAGGGAACGATGGGCGTCACCGGCCACTGGCTCACGGGCCGGCCTATCTGCGCGGTACCGTAGTCGCTGACTTCGAAACTGAAATCACTGCCCCATATATAGGCGGCGAAGCCATCATCGACAACGCGCACCGACAACCCCGGGTGCTTGGGATTCATGACCGGTTGCATACTGGGGAAGGTCCTCATTCCTTGAGCCAACCAACGGCGCATTGCCATCCATTGCCCTTGCCTTTCAAGTCTTCACACATCAAGCGGGATCCATAGCTTGCCGTTACCTCAGGTTAGAAGGTCGTGGCGATTGTGGCGAGAAATGAATAATTGATCGGTGGCATCCTTTAGTAGGAGCGGGCTTGCTCGCGAAAGCGGTGGGTCAGCTTGCATGTGCGCCGAGCGTACCGACACCTTCGCGAGCAAGCCCGCTCCCACAGGGGCTCATCAGTTCGCCGCGGCCTGCGCCTCGGCCAACTGCGTCCACAATGCCGGAGCACCTGCGGACTTGGCGATGGCTTCCAGACGCGCGGCATGTTCGGCCAGGTCGCTTTCGCTGGCACGGATGATCCGCGCTGGCTGACGGTCAGCGGGCAAACGGCGGATTTCCGTGGCCTGGTTGCCGGAGCCTTCGCCGGTACCATTGCCGTCCGAGGCGTTGCCGGCCAGGGACAGGCTGGTCTGGCCGCCGGTCATGGCCAGATAGACGTCGGCCAGGATCTCGGAGTCGAGCAAGGCGCCGTGAAGTTCACGGCCGGAGTTGTCGACGCCGTAGCGCTTGCACAAGGCATCGAGGCTGTTGCGCTGCCCCGGGTGACGCTCCCGAGCCATCATCAGGGTGTCGAGGATGGTGCAATGCTGGGTAATGTCAGCCCGGTCGTGCTGGCCCATCAGGGCGAATTCGTTGTTGATGAACCCAACGTCGAACGCCGCGTTGTGGATGATCAACTGCGCGCCCTGGATGAATTCGAAGAATTCATCGGCCACTTCGGCGAAACGCGGCTTGCCTACCAGGAATTCGTTGGTGATGCCGTGCACGCCAATGGCGCCTTCATCACTTTCGCGATCCGGTTGCAGGTAAACGTGGAAATGACGACCGGTCAGGCGCCGGCCGATCAGCTCGACACAACCGATTTCAATAATCCGGTGACCATCGGTCACCGGCATGCCGGTGGTTTCGGTATCCAGTACTACAGATCTGTTGGCCATCAGTGTTCAGCTCTCAACGGGCAGTCTTGCAAAAGCGCGGATCTTAACACGCCCTTGTGGGGGATTAGCCGCAGACCGCTTTTTTGTGGCGAGGGGATTTATCCCCGCTGGGGCGCGTAGCGGCCCTATTCAATCTGCCTGACACACCACGGTGTCAGGTTTCGGGACTGCTTCGCAGCCCAGCGGGGATAAATCCCCTCGCCACAAATCTATCCTGTCCAGCCCCTAACGAGTTCCGGATCAGGCCTGCTTGTAGCCCCGCACCTCATCCACCCCACGATTGGCCAACTGGTCGGCCCGTTCGTTGCCGTGGTGGCCGATGTGGCCGCGTACCCATTTCCAGGTGACGTTGTGCCGGCTGACCTGCTCATCCAGCAATTTCCACAGGTCGGCGTTTTTCACCGGTTCCTTCGCCGCCGTCTTCCAGCCGCGTTTCTTCCAGTTGGCCATCCACTCGTTGATGCCTTTCATGACGTACTGCGAGTCGGTCACCAGCAGCACGTCGCAAGGCCGCTTGAGCTCCTCCAGGCCACGGATGGCGCCCATCAGCTCCATGCGATTGTTGGTGGTATTGGCTTCGCCACCCCAGAGTTCCTTCTCCACGCCCTTGCACACCAGCAACGCGCCCCAGCCGCCCGGACCGGGGTTGCCCTTGCAGGCGCCATCAGTGAAGAGTTCTACGCTATCGCTCATGCCAATCTATCCAGAAAAAAATGCAAAGACCCGCCGATCGGGCCCGGCAACACCCGCAGCCCAATGCCGGCAAGAACCATCGAAAAGGCTACGGCTCGATGTGGCGACGATTGACCTTGGCCATCGGCAAGGGAATCAGCTTGCCCATCGGCTCGCGACGCGCCTGGCGTACCGGGCGCAGCCCGACCGCAATCTTGCGCGCCACCAATAGATAGAAACCGCCGCCAGACAGTTGCCAGTCACCGGCCTTGCGCTCCCAGCCGGCCAGGCGCGCCTGCCACTTGGGCGAGGCAAGCGGCGGACGATAGCACCCGAAGCGGCGTTTCTCCAGCGCGAAGCCCAGCAGGTTGAGCCAGTCGCCGACCCTTGAGGCCGAGATGCAGCGGGCCTGGCGCAAGGCGTCGTGGGCGAACACGTGACGCAACCCCCAACTGCTCCAGGGATTGATACCGACGATCAACAGATGGCCACCGGGACGCACGCTGCTGGCGGCTTCACGCAGCAAGCCATGGGGCGACAGGCAGAAGTCCAGGCCGTGCTGCAAGACCACGACGTCGGCGGCATGTTCGCTCAAGGGCCAGGCCTGCTCCTCGCAGACGATCTCCACCCCGGGCAACGGCGCGCCCAGGCGCACGTTACGCTGGACCTGCGGTGCCGACGGCGGGGTCTGGGCCGAAGGCCCGTAATGCACCAGGTAGCCGCCGAAGAACCGACCCAACTCGTCTTCGAGCATGCGCCGTTCTTCTTCCAGCAAAAATTGCCCGACAGGGCCGGACAGCCATTCACGGGCGGCGCTGATCAACGCCAGCCAGTCAGGATCAGCCTGAGCGAACGCTTCATCGGTCATTGCATTCTCCAACGCGTCAGGAAGTTCTAAGATGCGCCTTTGTTTTCCGCTTGGCGAATTCCACGATGATACAGATCAGTGCCCTGCCCGCATTCACCGATAACTACATCTGGTTGTTACAGGATCACGCCACCCAGCGCTGCGCCGTGGTCGACCCGGGTGACGCCGCGCCAGTGCAGGCCTGGCTCGAAGCCCATCCGGGCTGGGTCCTGAGCGACATCCTGGTCACCCACCATCACCATGACCATGTCGGCGGCGTCCAGGCGCTGAAAAATGCGACGAATGCCATCGTCCATGGCCCGGCCAGCGAAAACATCCCGGCGCGGGACCAGGCCCTCAATGACAACGACACGGTCAGCGTGCTCGGCTGGGACTTCGATGTCTACGCCGTGCCTGGCCATACGCTGGGACACATCGCCTACTACCACCATGGTTTGCTGTTCTGTGGCGACACCCTGTTCGCCGCCGGTTGCGGCCGGCTCTTCGAAGGTACGCCGGCACAAATGCACCACTCGCTCAGTCGCCTCGCCGCCCTGCCTGAAGATACGCTGGTCTACTGCACCCATGAATATACCCTCGGCAACCTGAAATTCGCCGCCGCAGTGGAGCCAGGCAACCCGGACATCGCCGCCCGCCTGGAAAAAGTCAGCCGGCAACGCAGTGAAGGCATCATGACGCTGCCCTCGACCCTGGCCCTGGAAAAGCTCACCAATCCATTCCTGCGCACGGCTGAAACATCCGTTAAACAAAAAGCAGACGAACGGAGCGGCCAGCGAAACCAGACGCCGAGTGAGGTTTTTGCTGCCTTGAGGGCTTGGAAAGATACGTTCTAAGGCAGCTATCGATTGATACAAAAATTCTGAAAGGTTGACCTGTTGGGGTGCGCTTCCTAGAATCGGCCGACATTTTTGCCCGGAACTTACTTCCAGCCAATGTCGTCATCTATACGCAGGTCCGTCCAGTCAGACACATTGACCCGCTTGGCTCAAGCCATCGCGGTGGCTGTGTCCGCCACTTTGGCGGGCTGCCAGAGCACGAGCCAGCTGCCGCAGACAGACGCGGCCCACACGCCGAATATCGCCGCTCGCGCCAAACAGAAGCCGGTATGGCTCAGCGAGAAACCCAGTCCCCAAGTCCCCCAGGACATCTGGGAGCGCATGCGCCAGGGCTTCCAACTGCAGGAAACCGCCGGCGTCAATCCACGCATCGAGCAACAGCGCCTGTGGTTCGCCAGCAACCCTTCCTTCCTGGAAAACGCCGGCGAGCGCGGCAGCCTGTACATCCATTACATCGTCGAACGCCTCGAAGAGCGCAACATGCCGCTGGAGCTGGCGCTGCTGCCAGTGATCGAGAGTGCCTACAACCCCATGGCCTATTCCCGGGCCAACGCAGTGGGCCTTTGGCAATTCATCCCGTCCACGGGGCGTTACTTCAACCTGCGCCAGACCCGTTTCTATGACGGACGTCGCGATATCACCGCTTCCACCACGGCCGCCATGGACTACCTGACGCGCCTGCATGACATGTTCAACGGCGACTGGTTGCTGGCGCTGGCGGCCTACAACGCCGGCGAAGGCACGGTCAGCCGCGCCATCGAGCGCAACGAGAAGCTCGGCCTGCCCACCGACTACTGGAACCTGCCGCTGCCCAGCGAGACCCAGGCCTATGTGCCGAAGCTGCTGGCGCTGTCCCAGGTTGTGCTGTCGCCCGATGCCTATGGCGTGAACCTCAACCCGATCGCCAACGAACCTTACTTCCAGGTCGTCGAAATCAACCAGCGCATGGACCTGTCCAAGGTCGCGGCAGTGGCCAACATCGACGAAGACGAGCTGTTCCAGCTCAACCCGGCCTTCAAGCAGCGCACCACCATCGACGGCCCGCAGCACCTGCTGGTGCCGACATCCAAGGCCCAGTTGCTGACCGCCAGCCTGTCGACCATGCGCCCGGAAGAGCTGATCAGCCAGCGCTCGCTCAAACCAGTCTTTGAAAACGTCGACGACAGCGAGGTGGAAGGCGCAAGACGCACCTACCGCGTCAAGCGCGGCGAGAACCTGGCCCAGATCGCCAAGGCCAACAACGTCCAGACCAAAGACCTGCAACGCTGGAACAAACTCAGTGGCAACAAGCTCAAGGTCGGCCAGACCCTGGTGATGCAGGATGCCAAGGCCACCGGCAAGCGCATCAGCACCGTGATAGCCGCCAATACCAAGGACCAGAAGAAGCAGACCCAGTACAAGGTCAAGCAAGGCGACTCGCTGTATGTGGTAGCCAAGCGCTTCAACGTGGAAATGCAGCACCTCAAGCGCTGGAACCCGCGGATGGGCAAGGCACTCAAGCCTGGGCAGATGCTGACGGTCTACTCCCCGCACTAAGGTGACCGGGGAGCTTTGTGTGGTGAGGGGTTCATCTGTGGGAGCAAGGCTTGCCCGCGATGGCCACACTGCGGTTTAACAGTTGAACCGCGATATCGTTCATCGCGGGCAAGCCTTGCTCCCACAGGTCAAGCTCCCACAAAGAGGATAAATCCCCTCACCAAAGGTCCTGCGCTCGACCGGTATCCGCTTAGCCGACTGCCCCCCCTTCTAAACCCCGCCTTTTTCCTGCCGATACAAGCTGTTACTGTACAGGCCATAAAAGCCCAAGCCGCCTGGTTCGGATCTCAGATTTGACACGTCCCCTCCTCCTGCTCCTGATCAGCCTGGCCTTGAGCTTCCCCGCCAGCGCAACCATCAGCGAAAGCCATGGCTATGCGCAGTTCGGCACGCTCAAGTACCCGGCCAGGTTCACCCACTTCGACTGGGTCAACCCGCAAGCGCCCAAGGGCGGAGTCCTGCGGGTCATGGCGTTTGGCACCTTCGATACGCTCAACCCCTATACATTCAAGGGCAGCAGCCCGGTTTCCACGCCCAACTTCCTGCAATATGGCATCAATGAGCTGAACGAGCCGTTGATGGTCGGCACCGGCCAGTACGCCCCGTCCGGTGATGAGCCGACGTCCAGCTATGGCCTGATCGCCCAATCGGTGGAGTACAGCGAAGACCGCAGTTGGGTGGTGTTCAACCTGCGACCCGAAGCACGGTTTCACGATGGCGTGCCGATCACCGCCTATGACGTGGCGTTCTCCTACAGGACGCTGCTCAAGGATGGCCATCCGCAATACCGCACCAACCTCCAGGAAGTGCTGCGGGTCGACATTCTCAACCCGCTGAAAATCCGCTTTGTCTTCAAGCGCGCGGGCAACCCGTTGCTGATCCTGCGCCTGGGCGAGTTGCCGGTGTTGCCGCAGCATTACTGGAAAGACCGCGACTTCAAGGCGACGACCTTCGAACCGCCCCTGGGCAGCGGACCTTATCGCATCACCAAAGTACAGCCAGGCCGCCAACTGGTGTTCGAACGGGTCAAGGATTACTGGGGCAAGGACCTGCCGGTCAATCGCGGCAAGTACAACGTCGACCGCATGGACGTGGAGTTCTACCGCGACAGCGAAGTCGCCTTCGAAGCCTTCAAGGCCGGCGAGTTCGATATCTACATCGAACACCAGGCCAAGAACTGGGCCAACGGCTATGACTTCCCGGCGATCAAGCGCGGCGACGTGATCAAGGCGCAGATTCCCCACCAGATCCCGACCCAGACCCAGGGCCTGTTCATGAACACTCGACGCGGCACGTTTGCCGAGGTCAAGGTGCGTGAAGCCCTGGGGCTGATGTTCGATTTCGAGTGGACCAACCGCACCTTGTTCAGCGGCGCCTACAAGCGCACCCTCAGTTACTACCCCAACAGCGAATTCTCCGCTACCGGCCTGCCGGTGGGCCATGAATGGCTGTTGCTCAAGCCGTATCGGGAACAATTGCCGGCCAGACTGCTCACCGAACCCTTCAGCTTGCCCAAGACCGACGGGCGCGGCATTCCCCGGGAAACCCTGCGCAAAGCCCTGGGGTTATTGAAGGAGGCCGGCTGGACCCTCAACGGCCAGCGCCTGGTGAACGCCGACGGCCAGCCCCTGAGCTTCGAAATCCTGCTGGTGAACCCGAACCTTGAGCGCATCCTGCAACCCTACGTCGAGAACCTCGCCAGCATCGGTATCCAGGCCCGGCTGCGCACGGTGGACCGCGCCCAGTACAAGCAGCGCCTGGACCAGTTCGACTTCGACATGATCCTGCTGACCTTGAACCAGACCCTCAGCCCGGGCCTGGAGCAATGGCAGTACTTCCACTCCAGCCAGGTCGGGGTCAAGGGCAGCAAGAACTACGCCGGGATCGCCAACCCGGTGGTCGACCATCTGCTGGAAAAGCTGCTCGCCGCCCAGACCCGCGACGAACAGGTCGCCGCCGGCAAGGCCCTGGATCGTGTGCTGCTGTGGCAGCATTACTGCATTCCCAACTGGTATCTCAATTATCATCGCCTGGCGTACCGCAACCGGTTCGCCTTCGTCACCACGCCGCCCTACACCCTTGGCCTGAGCGCATGGTGGCTGAAATCTTCGGAGAAAGATCAATGAAGCCTTTTCGCGCCCTGCTCCTGCAGGCCAGCGGCCTGTTATTCGCCGGGCTGGCCTGTGCCGCGCCGCAGCATGCCGTGACCTTGTACAACGAGCCACCGAAGTACCCGGCCGACTTCAAGCATTTCGACTACGTCAACCCGGACGCACCCAAGGGCGGCGTGTTCCGCCAGGGCGGCTTCGGTGGCTTCGACAGCCTCAACCCGTTCATCAGCAAAGGCGTGCCCGCCGATGACATTGGCTTGATCTACGACACCCTGGCCAAGCAGGGCCTGGACGAACCGTTCACCGAATATGGCCTGATCGCCGAAAAAATCGAGAAAGCCCCGGACAATGGCTGGGTGCGCTTCTACCTGCGTCCCGAAGCCCGGTTCAACGACGGCCATTCGGTGCGCGCAGAAGACGTGGTCTTCAGCTTCCAGACCCTGACCAAGGACGGCGCACCGATGTTTCGCGGCTATTACAACGACGTCGCCGAAGTCATCGCCGAAGAACCGCTCAAGGTGCTGTTCAAATTCAAGCACACCAATAACCGCGAGCTGCCGCTGATCCTCGGCCAACTGCCGGTATTGCCGAAACACTGGTGGGCCGAGCGCGACTTCAGCAAGGGCAACCTGGAGATCCCCCTGGGCAGCGGTCCCTACAAGGTCACTGAAGTGAAGGCCGGTCGCTCGATCCGCTATGAACGGGTGAAGGACTACTGGGGCAAGGACTTGCCGGTCAATCGCGGCTTCTACAATTTCGACGTGCTGGTCACCGACTACTATCGTGACAACACCGTCGCGGTCGAGGCCTTGAAAGCCGGGCAATTCGATTTCTGGCTGGAAATGACCGCCAAGAACTGGGCCAATGCCTACAACATCCCGGCCGTGACCGAAGGCCGGTTGATCAAGGAACAGATTCCCAACGGCAACCCCACTGGCATGCAGGGCTTCGTCTACAACCTGCGCCGTCCGATCTTCCAGGATGTGCGAGTGCGCAAGGCCTTGAGCCTGTTGCTGGATTTCGAGTGGACCAACAAGCAACTGTTCAACGGCGCCTATGCCCGTACCCGCAGCTATTTCGAGAATTCGGAAATGGCCGCCACCGGCTTGCCCGGCGAAGACGAGTTGAAAATTCTCGAACCCCTGCGCGGCAAGATTCCCGAGCAGGTCTTCACCGAAGCCTTCCAGCCTTCGGTGTGCGACGGCAGCGGGATGCTCCGCGACCAGCAGCGCAAGGCTTATCAATTGCTGCAAGAAGCCGGCTGGCGCATCGTCAACGACAAAATGGTCGATGCCCAAGGCAAACCGGTGGTGCTGGAGTTCCTGCTGGCCCAGACCGAGTTCGAGCGGGTGCTGCTGCCGTTCAAGCGCAACCTGAGCGACCTGGGCATCGAACTGGTCATCCGTCGGGTAGACGTGTCCCAGTACATCAATCGCGTACGCTCCAGGGATTTCGACCTGGTGGTGGGCAGCTTCCCGCAATCCAGCTCGCCGGGGAACGAGCAGCGCGAGTTCTGGATGTCCGCCGCCGCTGACAAGCCCGGCAGCCGCAACACCATGGGCCTGAAGGATCCGGCCGTGGACCAACTGGTGGAACAACTGATCAACGCCGATTCGCGCAAGAGCCTGGTGGCCCACGCCCGAGCACTGGACCGGGTTTTGCAATGGGGTTACTACGTAATCCCCAACTGGCACATCAAGACCTGGCGCGTGGCCTACTGGAACCACATCGGCCACCCGAAAATCACGCCGACCTATGACATCGGTACCACGACCTGGTGGGTCAAGCCGGACACCAAGCCGGCCATCGAAGTAGAAAAACAAGTCATGGAACAACAGATCAACGCCGCCCCCGCGAGCGTGGAGTAACCCGATGCTGGCTTATATCTTCCGGCGACTGCTGCTGATCATCCCGACGCTGTTCGGCATCCTGTTGATCAACTTCGTCATCATCCAGGCCGCGCCCGGCGGGCCGGTGGAACAGATGATCGCCAAGCTCGAGGGCTTCGAGGGCGCCACCAGCCGCATTGCCGGCGGCGGCGCCGAAGTGTCGGTGGCGGGTTCCTCCTATCGCGGCGCCCAAGGCCTGGACCCGGGGCTGGTCAAGGAAATCGAGCGCATGTACGGCTTCGACAAGTCGGCGCCCGAACGCCTGTGGATCATGATCAAGAACTACGCCCACCTGGACTTCGGCGACAGCTTCTTTCGCGATGCCAAGGTCATCGACCTGATCAAGGAAAAGATGCCGGTGTCCATTTCCCTCGGGTTGTGGAGCACGCTGATCATGTACCTGGTGTCGATCCCGCTGGGGATCGCCAAGGCTACCCGCCATGGCAGCCATTTTGACGTATGGACCAGTTCGGCGATCATCGTCGGTTACGCGATCCCTTCGTTCCTGTTCGCCATCCTGCTGATCGTGGTGTTTGCCGGCGGCAGTTATTTCGACTGGTTCCCGTTGCGCGGGCTGACCTCCAACAACTTCGACGAATTGAGCATGGGCGGCAAGATCCTCGATTACTTCTGGCACCTGGCCCTGCCCGTGACCGCCCTGGTGATCGGTAACTTCGCCACCATGACCCTGCTGACCAAGAACAGCTTCCTCGACGAAATCAACAAGCAATACGTAGTCACCGCCAAGGCCAAGGGCCTGACCCGCCATCGGGTGCTCTACGGCCACGTCTTCCGCAACGCCATGCTGCTGGTGATTGCCGGCTTCCCTTCGGCGTTCATCGGGATCTTCTTTACCGGTTCGCTGCTGGTGGAAGTGATCTTCTCCCTCGACGGCCTGGGCCTGATGAGTTTCGAAGCAGCGATCAACCGCGACTACCCGGTGGTGTTCGGCACGCTGTTCATCTTCACCCTGCTGGGACTGGTGGTGAAACTGATCGGCGACTTGACCTACACCTTTGTCGATCCGCGCATCGACTTCGAAAGCCGGGAGCATTGAGATGAATCTGTCCCCTCTCAATCGCCGCCGTTTCGAACTGTTCAAGGCCAACAAGCGAGGCTGGTGGTCGCTGTGGCTGTTTTTGATCCTGTTCGGGCTGAGCCTGGGCGCCGAGTTGATCGCCAACGACAAGCCGCTGGTGATCCATTACGACGATGGCTGGTATTTCCCGGCCCTCAAGCGCTACCCGGAAACCACCTTCGGCGGCGAATTCCCCCTGGAAGCCAACTACAAGAGCCCGTACATCCGTGAGCTGTTGGCCGCCAAGGACGCCTGGGTGCTGTGGGCGCCGATTCCGTTCAGCTACCAGAGCATCAACTACGACCTGAAGGTCCCGGCCCCGGCACCGCCCTCTTCCGTGAACTGGCTGGGAACCGACGACCAAGGGCGCGATGTGCTGGCCCGGGTCATCTATGGCTTCCGCATCTCGGTGCTGTTCGCCCTGACCCTGACACTGCTCAGCTCGATCATCGGCGTGATCGCCGGTGCCTTGCAGGGCTTCTATGGCGGCTGGATCGACCTGGCCGGCCAGCGTTTCCTGGAGATCTGGTCCGGGCTGCCAGTGCTGTACCTGCTGATCATCCTGGCCAGTTTCGTCCAGCCGAATTTCTGGTGGCTGCTGGGCATCATGCTGCTGTTCTCGTGGATGAGCCTGGTGGACGTGGTCCGCGCCGAGTTCCTGCGCGGGCGCAACCTGGAGTACGTGCGCGCCGCGCGGGCGTTGGGCATGCAGAACGGCGCCATCATGTTCCGCCACATCCTGCCCAATGCCATGGTCTCGACCATGACCTTCATGCCGTTCATCCTCACCGGTGCCATTGGCACCCTCACCGCCCTGGATTTCCTCGGTTTCGGCCTGCCGCCCGGCGCGCCGTCCCTGGGCGAGCTGGTGGCCCAAGGCAAATCCAACCTCCAGGCGCCGTGGCTGGGCATCAGCGCATTCGCGGTGCTGGCCCTGATGCTGAGCCTGCTGGTGTTCATCGGCGAGTCCGCTCGCGATGCCTTCGATCCGAGGAAGTGATATGAACCAGGACAATCTGATCGAAGTGCGCGACCTGGCGGTAGAGTTCATTGTCGGCGAACGCCGCCAGCGCGTGGTCGAGGGGGTCAGCTTCGATATCAAGCGCGGCGAAACCCTGGCCCTGGTGGGTGAAAGCGGCTCGGGCAAATCGGTCACCGCCCACTCGATCCTGCGTTTGCTGCCCTACCCGCTGGCCCATCACCCGACCGGGACCATCCAGTACGCCGGCCAGAATCTCCTGGGGTTGAAGGAAAAAACCATCCGCCACATCCGCGGCAACCGGATCGCGATGATTTTCCAGGAGCCGATGACGTCCCTCAATCCGCTGCACTCCATTGAAAAACAGATCAATGAAGTGCTCGGCATCCACAAGGGTTTGAGCGGCAAGGTCGCGACCCGCCGAACCCTTGAATTGCTGGAGCTGGTTGGCATCCCCGAACCGCACAAGCGCCTGAAGGCCCTGCCCCATGAATTGTCCGGTGGCCAGCGCCAGCGGGTGATGATCGCCATGGCCCTGGCCAACGAGCCGGAATTGCTGATCGCCGACGAGCCGACCACCGCCCTGGACGTCACTGTCCAGCTGAAAATCCTCCAACTGCTCAAGGAACTGCAGGCGCGACTGGGCATGTCGCTGCTACTGATCAGCCACGATTTGAACCTGGTGCGCAGAATTGCCCATCGCGTATGTGTCATGCAGCGCGGTTGCATCGTCGAACAGGCGTCGTGCGAAGAGTTGTTCCGCGCGCCGCAGCATCCGTACACTCGGGAGCTGCTGGGCGCCGAACCCAGCGGCACCCCGGCAACCAATGTAATCGGCCCGCCGCTGCTGCAGGTCGAGGACCTCAAAGTCTGGTTCCCGATCAAGAAAGGCCTGTTCAAACGCACCGTGGACTACATCAAGGCCGTGGACGGCATCCGTTTCAGCCTGCCCCAGGGCCAGACCCTGGGCATCGTTGGCGAAAGCGGTTCCGGCAAGTCCACCCTGGGGTTGGCGATCTTGCGGTTGATCGGCAGCCAGGGCGGAATCCGCTTTGAGGGCAAACAGCTCGATAGCCTGACACAGCAACAGGTCCGGCCTCTGCGGCGGGAGATGCAAGTGGTGTTTCAGGACCCGTTCGGTAGCCTGAGCCCACGGATGTGTGTAAGCCAGATCGTCGGCGAAGGCCTGCGGATCCACAAGATCGGCACCGCAGCCGAACAGGAACAAGCGATAATCGCGGCCTTGAAGGAGGTAGGCCTGGACCCGGAGACCCGGAACCGCTACCCCCATGAATTTTCCGGAGGGCAACGCCAGCGTATCGCCATTGCCCGGGCCTTGGTGCTCAAGCCGGCGTTGATTCTGCTGGATGAGCCGACGTCGGCCCTGGACCGCACCGTGCAACGCCAGGTGGTGGAGCTGTTACGGTCGTTGCAAACCAAGTACAACCTGACGTACCTGTTTATCAGCCATGACCTGGCTGTCGTCAAAGCGCTGAGCCACCAATTGATGGTGGTCAAGCATGGCCAAGTGGTCGAACAAGGTGATGCCCGCAGCATATTTGCCGCGCCGCAACACCCCTATACACAGCAGTTGCTGGAGGCCGCCTTCCTGGCCCCAACAACTGCCGAATAACCTGAAAGAGGAGCAACACATGGGTTTTCTCGCCGGTAAGCGCGTACTGATCGTCGGTGTCGCCAGCAAGCTGTCCATCGCATCCGGCATCGCCGCCGCCATGCATCGCGAGGGCGCTGAGCTTGCCTTCACTTATCAGAACGACAAGCTGAAAGGTCGTGTAGAAGAGTTCGCGCAAGGCTGGGGTTCGAGCCCTGAGCTGTGCTTCCCGTGCGACGTGGCCAGCGATGAAGAAATCGCCAAGGTCTTCGAAGAACTGAGCAAGAAGTGGGACGGCCTGGACTGCATCGTGCACTCCGTGGGCTTCGCCCCGGGCGACCAACTGGACGGCGACTTCACCGAAGCCACCACCCGCGAAGGTTTCCGCATTGCCCACGACATCAGCGCCTACAGCTTCGTCGCCCTGGCCAAAGCCGGTCGCGAAATGATGAAGGGCCGCAACGGCAGCCTGCTGACCCTGTCGTACCTGGGCGCCGAGCGCACCATGCCGAACTACAACGTCATGGGCATGGCCAAGGCTTCCCTGGAAGCCGGTGTGCGCTACCTGGCCGGCTCCCTGGGTCCGGAAGGCACCCGCGTCAACGCCGTATCGGCCGGCCCGATCCGCACCCTCGCCGCCTCCGGCATCAAGAACTTCCGCAAAATGCTGGCCGCCAACGAAGCGCAAACCCCGCTGCGTCGCAACGTCACCATCGAAGAAGTCGGCAACGCCGGCGCCTTCCTGTGCTCGGACCTGGCATCGGGCATCAGCGGTGAAATCATGTACGTGGACGGCGGCTTCAACACCACTGCCATGGGCAACATCGAAGAATAATCTTCATCCGCGCCACGCGTAAAAGCGCCGCTCGTCCTGAAAAGGGCAAGCGGCGTTTTTTATGGCTGATTGTCTGATTGCACCGCACTACCCGTGGGCGCGAGCAGGCTCGCACCCACAGGGATCAGCCTGTGCTAGCTGCGTAGCACCTGCTTATGCGCGTACATCGCTGCATCGGCGTCAGCCAATAGCTTGTCGATCGACTGATGGCGCTGGGCGTCGTACTCGATCTGACCGACGCTGAACCGAATGTCATAGCCACGCTGCAACATCGCATTGCGCTCATCGAGGATTTCCTCGAGCCGCGCCATGATCGCCGCGGTCTCGACATGGGACGAACCGGTGAGCAACGCCACGAACTCATCACCACCCAGGCGACCGATCACATCACTTTCGCGAAAGGCGATACGCAGCACATCGGCGAAGGTCTTTAGCGCGCTGTCACCCTCCGCATGCCCATAACGGTCATTGATCGGCTTGAAGTCGTTGAGGTCGAAGTACAGCAGCGTCGCCGGGCGCGACAAGCGATCACACACATTCAACGCATGCTGGGCCAAGGTCCTGAAGCCGCGTCGATTGGACAGCAGCGTCAGTTCGTCCATGCTCGCCATCTGCACCGCGACCATTTCCTGCTCGGCCATGCGCGCCAGGTCGCGCAATAGTTCGCGTTCCTCATCATTGAGCTTGCGCGGCCGGGTGTCGAGCAGGCACAACGTGCCGAGCTTGCTGCCATCCTCCAGCTCGAGCGGATGCCCGGCATAGAAACGAATGCCAGGCGCGTCCGTGACCAGTGGGTTGTCGTGGAAGCGCTCGTCCTGCTCCGCATCGCAGACCTCCAGGATCCGATCCTGCAGAATCGCATGCCCACAGAAGGAAATCTCCCGCGGGGTCTCGCTAATGTCCAAGCCGGCGCTGGATTTGAACCACTGCCGGTTGGCGTCTATCAGTGACACCAGCGCGATAGGCACGTCAAACAGACGGCGGGCAAGGCGGGTCAGGCGGTCAAACCGTTCTTCGGGTGCGGTATCAAGCAGCTTGAGCGAGTGCAGACTCTTGAGGCGAGCGGCTTCGTCGTCCGGTTTGCGTGGCGCAAGCATCGAAAACTCCATTGGCGGGTCTTCATGAAGTCTAGTCCAGGACCCCTGCCGTTCAAATCGAACGGCTAAATCCAACGGGCATTTGCCGGCCAGGGCTAATACACTGCCACCCAGGTTCAAGACGAGGACGCCGACCGATGAAGCACGCCCCCCACGACGCCGCCCCTCGCTTCTGGCGCGACGCGGCCCTGCCCTTCATCGAAGCCCGGGCCATCGCCGATGGGCGCAAGGTCTGCTATTCGCGCCATTCCCATGACCATTTTTCCATAGGTGCGATCACCGCCGGGCGCAGCACATACATTCACGAACGGTCGAGTTTCCAAGTACAGAGCGGCACGGTGGTGCTGATGAACCCCGGCGATGTCCATGCGTGCAACCCGATCGACGATCAGCCGTGGTCCTACCTGATGTTGTACGTCGACACCCAGTGGCTTCGGGACTTGCAGCGCCGTATCGGCTTTGACGAAAACCTGGATTTCCAGGGCTTCGCAACCACCCACAGTCGCGATATCGAGCTGTTTACTGGCCTGCAAAGGTTGTATGAGCAACTGGTGGATGAACAGGTCGGCACCAACCACAAGCGCACCGCCGCCGAGACGTTCTTCACTGACCTGCAACAACGGCTCAACCCCGCCGGCCGGCCGGACCGTGGCAGCCATCCGGGGCTGATGCGAGCGGCGCAGTTCATCCATGACCATTGCACCGAAGCGTTGAAGCTCGACGACATCTGCGCCGCCGCGCAACTCTCGCCGTCTTACCTGAGCCGCGCCTTCAAGCACCATTACGGGATGACGCCCCATGCCTTCCTGGTCAACCGCCGGATCCAGTTTGCCCGACGCCAGTTGCGCGAAGGCAAGCTGATCGCCGACGTGGCGCTGGACAGTGGGTTTGCCGACCAGGCGCATTTCCAACGCGCCTTCAAGCAACACCTGGCGGCTACGCCGGGCCAATATCGCGGCTGACACCGCCCCGCACTTCTGTGGCGAGGGGATTTGTCCCCTCGCCACAGAAGGAGGCCCTCGCAACTCAAGGCAACAACAGATACACCGCACTGGCCACCAGCAACACCGCCATCGCCCGGTTGAACAGCCGCATGGTCGCCGGATTCCCCAGCCAGGTGCGCAGAAAACTCCCGGCGTAGGCCCAGCAACCCACCGAGACATAGCAGATCACCAGGTAGATCGCCGCAAACTGCCACACCAGCCGCGCCTCGCCATCGGCCACGAATGCCCCCATCCCCGCCACGCAAGCCAGCCACGCCTTGGGGTTGAGCCATTGCATCAGCGCGCCATAGAACATCGAAGGCGCCCGCCCATCCTCTTCGTCGCCCAGGTGCCCGTTATCCATCGCCAGTTTCCAGGCCATGAACAATAGAAACCCCACACCGCCCAGTTGCACCACCCGCGTGAGCCCAGGCCAGCGTTGCAGCACTTCATGCAACCCCAGCCCCATCAGTACCAGCAGCAAGACAAAGCCCAGGGTCGCACCGCCTACATGGCGCAAGGTGGCGCGAAACCCATACCGAGCCCCGGAGCTGAGGGCCACGATGTTGACCG
This sequence comes from Pseudomonas sp. DF11, assembly GCF_058148565.1. Classification (NCBI taxonomy): domain Bacteria; kingdom Pseudomonadati; phylum Pseudomonadota; class Gammaproteobacteria; order Pseudomonadales; family Pseudomonadaceae; genus Pseudomonas; species Pseudomonas sp. DF11. The sequence goes on along the minus strand of NZ_JBYVYN010000006.1, from coordinate 145,618 downwards.
GTCCCGGCGTGATGGAGGCGACCAGGGCAAACGCCGCCATGGAAAATATCAGGCTCATCGCATACCTTCTTTCATGTCTGTGAAGTGGCGATCAGGGTAAGTGGCCCGTTACGGCGGGTATTGAAGAAAACTGCCTAATGAGGACAAGGCAAAACCCTCGCCCACAAAAAAGCCGCGACACCTCGATCAGGCATCGCGGCTTGTTCAGGCGATCAGCGATCGTTCTTGGTCGAAGAGCTGGTCGCGTTGGTCAGGCCCTTGGTGTTATGGGTCCCCGGCGTCGCGGTGGAAATCGCCGAAGCCTTGGTCAGGCCGCGCGTATCACGGTCCTTGGCGATGCTCGAAGTCAGCGAAGCCTTGCTGGTACGGTCAGTTCGGGTGGTGCCGGTGTGCTTGCCGCTCAGGCCATGATCGCGGGTACGAGTGCCGGCGTGGTCGCTGGCCAATCCTTTGCCAAGGCCGCTGGAGTCGCCGGACTTGTCGTGGCCCTGGCCACCACCGATACCGCCGCCAATGCCACCGCCGTGGCCCCCGCCATTACCGCCGCCGTTTCCGCCACCATTACCGCCACCACCACCGTTACCACCGCCTGCGGCGTAGCTCGAACCGATAGGCGACAGGTCGGCAGGCAGCAAGGCCGAGGCACCCAGCGCCAAGGCACAGACAGCAACGGCAACGAGGGATTTCTTATGTTTGGACATGATGTCTCCGAAAGACAAAAACAACGGTTGAACCTTTAAGACTCAGAGGTTCAATTTTTGTTCGCGAGCAGCCGACCAAGTGCACGGAAATTCGCTGTCGATTTTTCGGTGGAGTCGCTGCGGACACGGTTCTATGCTCAGCCCCATGAACCTACAAGACTCGCTGCTCCCGCCCCATGCCGAGATGGTCCGCGCCATGCTCGAACGTGACACCGCCTACGAGGGGGTGTTCTTCACTGCGGTCAAGACCACCGGCATTTTCTGTCGCCCCAGTTGCACGGCACGCAAGCCGAAACCGGAGAACGTGGAGTTCTTCGCCCATGCCGACGAAGCCCTGTCGGCCGGCTACCGGGCCTGCCTGCGTTGCAAGCCACTGGACGCCGCCGCCATCGCTCCGGACTGGATCCAGGCCCTGCTCAAGGCTGTAGACGCCGAGCCAGACCTGCGCTGGACCGACGCCCTGCTACTGGAGCAAGGCATTGAACCGCTGAAATTGCGCCGCTGGTTCAAGCAACATTTCGGCATGACCTTTCACGCCTACCTGCGCACCCGCCGCCTGGGCATTGCCCTGGGCGGTATCAAGGAAGGTGCCTCCATCGACAATGCCGCGTTCGATTCCGGTTATGAGTCATTGAGCGGTTTTCGTGACGCCTTCGTGAAATCCTTTCATATCACACCGGGTCGCGCGTCCCTCAGCGAACCCTTGCTGTTCACCCGCCTGACCACACCGTTGGGCCCCATGCTGGCCATGGCCGAGCGCCGCGGCCTGGTACTGCTGGAATTCCTCGACCGCCCGGCCCTGACCAAGGAACTGGAAGAGCTGCAGCAACGCTACGGCTACACCGTTGCGCCGGGCCATAACGCCCATTTGCAACAGATCGAAACCGAACTGGCCGAGTATTTCGCCGGCAAACTCACGGCATTCAAGGTCCCGTTGCACATGCCCGGCAGCGCCTTTGCCGTGCGGGTCTGGGCTGAGCTGCAAAAAATCCCCTACGGCGAAACCCGCAGCTATGGCGCTATCGCCACGGCCCTGGGCAGCCCTGGCGCCAGCCGCGCCGTGGGCCTGGCCAACGGGCAGAATCGCCTGGCTATCGTCATTCCCTGTCACCGAGTGATCGGTGCCGATGGCTCGTTGACCGGCTATGGTGGCGGACAACCGCGCAAGGCATTTCTGCTGCGGCTGGAAAAAGCCGCGGTGCAGGTTTCACTGCCCCTGGCATTTTGAGCGCTCCGGAGTAAGAACACCTGATGCCTGTGCCCTACCACGACGCCAGTGTCTTCCTGGCAGGCCTCGACGAAGACTGGCGCCGTCATGTCGAGGCGATCGGCCCTTGTCTGCTGCTGCCCAAGCCAGCCCGCGAACCCTATGAAGCCCTGGTGCGGGCGATTGCCTACCAGCAGCTGCACGCCAAGGCCGGCGATGCGATTCTGGGGCGGTTGCTGGCGTTGTTCCCGGCGCAGACCTTCCCCAGGCCCGGGCAGATCCTGGCGACAGACGTTATGCAGTTGCGCGGCTGTGGTTTTTCCGCCAGCAAGATCGCGACCATACAGGGCATCGCCCAAGCGGCCCTGGACGGGGTGGTGCCGGATTACGCCACCGCGCGAGCGATGGAGGACGAGGCGTTGATCGAACGCCTGGTCAGCTTGCGCGGCGTCGGGCGCTGGACCGTGGAAATGCTACTGGTCTACAGCCTGGAGCGACCCGACATCCTGCCGGCCGATGACTTCGGCGTACGCGAAGGTTATCGCCGGCTGAAGGGGTTGGAGCAACAGCCCAGCCGCAAGCAAATGGTCGAGATTGGACGGGCGTGGAGCCCTTATCGAACGGTGGCGGCGTGGTATTTGTGGCGAGTGCCCAGGTAATGTTGGCTGTACCGACGCCTTCGCGAGCAAGCTCGCTCCCACACTGACCGAGAGCGGGCAGAACATTTGCGACCGACACAAACTCCCTGTGGGAGCGGGCTTGCTCGCGAAGGCGGTCGCATGGTCACTCTCAATTCAACGATCAAGACACCGACCGTCTAGGCTGTCCTGAGTCATTCCAATCCCCAATTGGAGGTTCCCATGCAGCTAGAAGGTTCCTGCCACTGCGGCGCGGTGTCGTTCAGCCTCGACAGCGCCCACCCCTACCCTTATCAGCGCTGCTACTGCTCGATCTGTCGCAAGACCCAGGGCGGCGGCGGTTTTGCGATTAACCTGGGGGGCGATGCCCGAAGCCTGAAGGTGCGCGGGCGCAAGCACATCTCGATCTACCATGCGCGGCTCAAGGACGAAGGCGACAAACGCGCCCACCGCAGCAGCGCCGAACGGCATTTCTGTGCCCTGTGCGGTTCGGGGTTATGGCTGTTCAGCCCCGAATGGCCGGAACTGGTTCACCCCTTTGCCTCAGCGATCGACACGCCACTGCCAGTACCGCCGGAGCACACCCACCTGATGCTCGGTTCCAAGGCGCCATGGGTGGAAGTCGAGGCGCATCCGGGTGACCAGCGTTTCGAGGTCTATCCCAAGGAGTCGATAGCCCAGTGGCATGAGCGCCTGGGGCTGATTGGTTAAGAGGCAGAGCTGCAAACGACCCTATCGCGAGCAGGCTCGCTCCCACATTTGATCTTCAGTGCTCACAAATAGCGTGTACACAGAAAATCCCTTGTGGGAGCGAGCCTGCTCGCGATGGCGTCAGCCCAGGTAACCCAGCACTACAAAGTCGGCACACCACTGTGGAACCGAAACTCCACATCCGGCGACTCGATCAGTTCCCGCTCGGCGTCGCGGACCTTGTCGATCACCTGGGCAATGTCCTTGGCGTCGCCGTACTGGTAAGCCAGTTTCAGATAACCCTGGAAATGCCGGGCTTCGCTTTTCAGCAAGCCGAAATAGAACTTGCCCAATTCCTCGTCCAGGTGCGGCACCACGGCCTCGAAACGCTCGCAGCTGCGGGCCTCGATGAAGGCACCGACCACCAGGGTGTCCACCAGCTTGACCGGTTCGTGACTGCGCACCACCTTGCGCAGCCCCGAGGCGTAACGCCCGGCGGAGAGCTGGCGCAAACCGATCTTGCGCTTTTTCATCAGGCGCATGACCTGCTCGTGATGCACCAGCTCTTCCCGGGCCAGGCGCGACATCAGATTGATCAGGTCGACATGGGAATGGTATTTGGCGATCAGGCTAAGGGCGGTACTGGCGGCCTTGAACTCGCAGTTCTTGTGGTCGATCAGCAACGTTTCCTGGTCGGCCAGCGCGGCCTGGACCCAGGCATCGGGGGTGCGGCAACCGAGGAATTCGTGAATTTCGGGAAGATTCATGGGGCTCACGGGAAAAAGGTAGTCGAGCGAAGGGCGCCGATTATACCGGCCTGCCCCCAGACCACCAGCCACCGCCGTTGATATGCGTCAAGTCGACGACTCACCCAGAGCAACTAGACTGTTCCACAGTAACTACAGTTGAGCAACGCCAGCCTTTTCATTGCAGGAGAACGCCGATCATGCAAGCCATTCGCAGCATCCTGGTGGTCATTGAGCCCGAACATTCGGAAAGCCTGGCGCTCAAGCGCGCCAAACTGATCGCCGGAGTGACCCAGGCCCACCTGCACCTGCTGGTGTGCGACAAAAAACATGACCATGCCGGCATGCTTAGCGTGCTGAAGGCCGCACTATTGGCGGACGGCTACAGTGTCACCACCGAACAGGCCTGGAACGAAAGCCTCTACGAAACCATCATCGACGTGCAGCAGGCTGAAGGTTGCGGGCTGGTGATCAAGCAGCACTTCCCCGACAGCCCGCTGAAAAAAGCCCTGCTGACCCCGGCGGACTGGAAGCTGCTGCGCCACTGCCCGACCCCGGTGCTGCTGGTGAAAACCGCTGGTTCCTGGAAAGACAAGGTGATCCTGGCGGCCGTCGATGTCGGCAATGCCGATGGCGAGCACCGCCATTTGCATAACACCATCATCGATCACGGCTATGACATTGCCCTGCTGGCCAAGGCACACCTGCATGTGATCAGTGCCCACCCGACACCGATGCTTTCGTCCGCCGACCCGACGTTCCAGCTCAAGGAAACCATCGAGGCCAAGTACCGCGAACAGTGCCGGGCGTTCCAGGCTGAATTCGACATCGACGACCAGCATTTGCACATCGAAGAAGGTCCGGCGGACGTCTTGATTCCCTACATGGCGCGCAAGCTGCAGGCGGCGGTGACGGTGATCGGCACCGTGGCCCGCTCGGGGTTGTCCGGAGTCCTGATCGGCAACACCGCCGAGGCCGTGCTCGATACGCTGGAAAGCGATGTGCTGGTGCTCAAGCCGCAGGAAGTCGAGGATCATCTGGTGGAGTTGGCGGCCAAGGAGTGACACCCCTCGCCACACAAAAAGCTGTCAGCCGCCGATCGCATCCTTCAAGAACCCCGGCGCGATGTAACGCTGGTAATGGGCTTCGGACAGGAGGAAAAATTCCCGATCAATGGCGTCGCGCAGGTCCGGCAGTTCCCAGTCGCGGAATTCCGGCATCAGCACCATGCCATAGGCCTCCAGGTTGTTGATCACCCGCGCGCCCCGGGCGATCAACTGATAGGCCCAGCAGTATTCCGACTGGTGCGGCACAAAGCGGATCTTGCGCGACTCCAGTTGCTGGCGCAGCAATCCGGGGTCGAAAACCTCCAGCTTGGCCACCATCACCTGCACCAACAGCTGCTCCAGGCGCATCCACACCGCGCGTTTCTCCTCCTCGTTGTAGCCGTTCCAGTGAATCACTTCATGGTGGAACCGCTTGCAGCCACGACACACCAGGTCACCGTAGACAGTGGAGCAGAGGCCGACGCAGGGGGTCTTGATGAGCTGGTTGGGCATAGGAAAAAGCACACGCAAAAGCAGGACAGGCCGGCATGTTAGCCCTTTGTCTAAGATTGATCACCCCTCAAACTTTCAGGTCCAACTTACCTTTAATTTTTTTTTCCCGTAGAATCAGCCAGCCTTTTAAGGCGCCAATGTCCGTTAGAAGCTGTTTTCAAAGCGTCACGAGCACAGTCGTTCCTTCAGAGCGGTGTTGGCGAAGGGTCTTTCCAGCGGGGAAAGCCCAACGCCAACCCTCATCAGCTCCCCGTTCTGCAGGCGTAAAACTTTGAAAGCAGCTTCTGTGAGGAACCTACGGAAACTCTGGCGTGGTGGCCCAAAAAGCCCCCGACGCGCATGAGTACCGTGGGTTCCTGGATGAGCGTCCCGGACACCCATTTGGGACCACTGATGAGGGTAATAACTGTGCTTGAAGCCTACCGCAAACATATCGAAGAGCGTGCAGCCCTGGGTATCGTTCCCCAGCCGCTCAACGCCGAACAAACCGCAGGCCTGATCGAGCTGCTGAAAAATCCCCCGGCTGGCGAAGAAGCTTTCCTCGTTGACCTGATCACCAATCGCGTTCCGCCTGGAGTCGACGAGGCTGCCTATGTCAAGGCCGGCTTCCTGTCCGCCCTGGCCAAGGGCCAGGCCCAATCCCCTCTGCTGGACAAGAAGCGCGCCGTTGAACTGCTCGGCACCATGCAGGGCGGCTACAACATCGTGACCCTGGTGGAACTGCTGGACGACGCCGAACTGGCGCCGGTAGCCGCCGAAGAACTCAAGCACACCCTACTGATGTTCGATGCCTTCCACGACGTCGCTGAAAAAGCCAAGAACGGTAACGTTCACGCCAAGGCCGTGCTGCAATCCTGGGCTGACGGCGAGTGGTTCAAGAACCGCCCTGTACTGGCCGACAAGATCAGCCTGCGGGTGTTCAAGGTCACCGGCGAAACCAACACCGACGACCTGTCCCCTGCCCCTGATGCCTGGTCCCGCCCGGACATCCCGCTGCACGCCCTGGCCATGCTGAAAATGGCCCGTGACGGCATCGTGCCTGACGAACAAGGCAAGACCGGCCCGATGAAGCAGATCGAAGAGATGCGTGGCCAAGGCTTCCCGATCGCCTACGTCGGTGACGTGGTCGGTACCGGTTCGTCGCGTAAATCGGCGACCAACTCGGTACTGTGGTTCTTCGGCGACGACGTTCCTTATGTGCCGAACAAGCGCGCCGGCGGCTTCTGCTTCGGCAGCAAGATCGCCCCGATTTTCTACAACACCATGGAAGACGCCGGCGCCCTGCCGATCGAATTCGATGTGTCCAACATGCACATGGGCGACGTGATCGACCTGTACCCGCATGCTGGCAAAGTCTGCAAGCACGGTACCGATGAAGTCCTGGCCACCTTCGAAATGAAGACCCCGGTCCTGTTGGACGAAGTCCGTGCTGGCGGCCGTATCCCGCTGATCATCGGCCGTGGCCTGACCGAGAAGGCACGCGCCGAGCTGGGCCTGCCACCTTCGGACCTGTTCAAGAAGCCGGAAGCACCGGCCGAAAGCACCAAGGGCTTCACCCTGGCGCAGAAAATGGTCGGCAAGGCCTGCGGCGTCAAGGGCGTTCGTCCTGGCACCTACTGCGAGCCTAAGATGACCACCGTCGGCTCCCAGGACACCACTGGCCCGATGACCCGTGACGAACTCAAGGACCTGGCGTGCCTGGGCTTCTCGACCGACCTGGTGATGCAGTCCTTCTGCCACACCGCGGCCTATCCAAAGCCGATCGACGTGACCACCCACCACACCCTGCCTGACTTCATCATGACCCGTGGCGGCGTGTCCCTGCGTCCGGGCGACGGCATCATCCACAGCTGGCTGAACCGCATGCTGCTGCCGGACACCGTCGGTACCGGTGGTGACTCCCACACCCGTTTCCCGATCGGTATCTCGTTCCCGGCCGGTTCCGGCCTGGTGGCCTTCGCCGCTGCCACCGGCGTCATGCCGCTGGATATGCCGGAATCGATCCTGGTTCGTTTCAAGGGCAAGCTGCAACCGGGCGTCACCCTGCGTGACCTGGTACATGCCATCCCTTACTACGCGATCCAGAAAGGCCTGTTGACCGTCGAGAAGAAAGGCAAGAAAAACGCCTTCTCCGGCCGCATCCTGGAGATCGAAGGTCTGGAAACCCTGACCGTCGAGCAAGCCTTCGAACTGTCCGACGCCTCGGCCGAACGTTCGGCTGCCGGTTGCACCATCAAGCTGTCCAAGGAATCGATTGCCGAGTACCTGCAATCGAACATCACCCTGCTGCGCTGGATGATCGGCGAAGGCTACGGCGATGCCCGCACCCTGGAGCGTCGCGCCCAGGCGATGGAAGCCTGGCTGGCCAACCCGGAACTGCTGGAAGCCGACAAGGACGCCGAATACGCCGAAGTCATCGAGATCGACCTGGCCGACGTCAAGGAGCCTGTGCTCTGCGCGCCGAACGACCCGGACGACGCCCGCCTGCTGTCCAGCGTTGCTGGCCAGAAGATCGACGAAGTGTTCATCGGTTCGTGCATGACCAACATCGGTCACTTCCGCGCTGCCGGTAAGCTGCTGGATCAGGTCAAGGGTCAGCTGCCAACCCGCCTGTGGCTGTCGCCGCCGACCAAGATGGACGCTCACCAACTGACCGAAGAAGGCTACTACGGCATCTACGGCAAGGCCGGCGCACGGATGGAAATGCCAGGCTGCTCGCTGTGCATGGGTAACCAGGCACGCGTCGAGCCGAACTCCACCGTGGTGTCGACTTCGACCCGTAACTTCCCGAACCGTCTGGGTGACGGCGCGAACGTCTACCTGGCCTCGGCCGAACTGGCGTCCGTTGCGTCCATCCTGGGTCGCCTGCCGACCGTCGAGGAGTACATGGAATACGCCGGCAAGATCGACAGCATGGCAGCGGACGTATACCGCTACCTGAGCTTCGACCAGATCGCCGAGTTCCGTGAAGCGGCTGCAAACGCCAACATCCCGGTCGTTCAAGCCTAACGCTTCAACGCCCGACTAAAAACGCCGCCCTTCTTGCGAGGGGCGGCGTTTTTTTATGCCTGGGATTTCAATGCTAGCCGGGCCACCGCTTTCGCGAGCAGGCTCGCTCCCACAGGGGGATTTATGGTGAATGCAATTTCACCGAACACCCCGGCCCCCATGTGGGAGCGGGCTTGCTCGCGAAGACGGCGGCCCATCCAACATCAATGCAAGCTGACCCAGCGCTTTCGCGAGCAAGCCCGCTCCCACAGGGGATATGTGGTGAATGGAGAATATATGAACACCCACAACCCCATGTGGGAGCGAGCCTGCTCGTGAAGACGGCGGCCCATCCAACATCAATGCAAGCTGACCCAGCGCTTTCGCGAGCAAGCCCGTCCCCACAGGGATCCAATCAGGCCACGAAGGAATAGACCAACGCGGTAATCGCCACCAGGCCCACCAGCACCACGAAGACATTCGACGCCTGGCCGCGATAGCGGGCCATGGCCGGGACTTTGCGGATGGCGTACATCGGCATCAGGAACAGGATCGCCGCGATGACCGGGCCACCGAGGGTTTCGATCATGCCCAGGATGCTCGGGTTGAGCGTGGCGACGATCCAGCACACTACCAACATGAACGCTGCGGTGAGCCGGTCCAGGGTCTTGGGCGCCGGACGGCGGCCGCTCTTGACGATCAGGCCCTTGAGGCCTTCGCTGGCGCCGATGTAGTGCCCCAGGAACGATTTGGAAATGGCGACAAACGCAATCAGCGGCGCGGCAAAAGCGATGGTCGGGTTGCTGAAATGGTTGGCCAGGTACGACAGGATCGACAGATTCTGCGCCTTGGCCTCAGCCAGTTGCGCCGGGGACAAGGTCAGCACGCAACTGAACACGAAAAACAGCACCATCACCACCATCAGCACATGGGCGCGCGACAGGATCTGCGAACTGCGCTCCTCGGCGTTGCTGCCATAGCGACGCTTCTGGTCCACCGCAAACGCCGAGATGATCGGCGAGTGGTTGAACGAGAACACCATCACCGGGATCGCCAGCCACAGGGTGTGCAGCAGCGCCGAAGGTTCAGGTGGTGTCGACGCCGTGGTCAGGATGCCGCCGTTCCAGTGCGGGATCAGGAACACCGCCAGGAACAGCAGCGCCACGATAAACGGATAGACCATCAGGCTCATCGCCTTGACGATCGCTTGCTCGCCGCAGCGCACCACCGCCAGCAGGCCGAGGATCAGCACCAGGGACAGTACGGCCCGAGGGGGCGGTTGGATATGCAGTTGATGCTCCAGGAAACTGCCCACGGTGTTGGTCAGCGCCACGCTGTAGATCAGCAGGATCGGGAAAATCGCAAAGAAATACAGCAGGGTGATCAACGCACCGGCCTTGAGGCCGAAATGCTCTTCCACCACCTCAGTGATGTCCGCGCCGTCACGACCGGACAACACAAAACGGGTCAGGCCCCGGTGGGCATAGAACGTCATGGGGAACGCCAGCAACGCCAGGATCAACAGCGGCCAGAAGCCGCCCAGACCTGCATTGATCGGTAAGAACAGCGTGCCTGCACCGATGGCGGTGCCAAACAGGCCCAGCATCCACGTGGTGTCCTGACGACTCCATTGGCTGAGGGTGGCTGGGACAGTCGTTTCAAAGCGCTCTTCGACGCTATTGGCCTGATCATTCATCCGGTCGGATCTCCGCTTTCCGGTCACGTGCACCCGGCCGGGACGAGTCGGAAAAACCCGACAGGCAGCGCCCCGACCGAAACAGGGGCGCGATTGTCCGGGATTAGCGAGCAGAAGCAAAGACTTAGCTGAGGAGTGGTTGTGCGGATCAGATTACTCTCATAAAAGATGCCCCCGCATTTCCTGTGAGAGCGAGCGTGCTCGCGAGAGCGAAGGATCAATCGACATTCATGTTGGATGTGCCATCGCCATCGCGAGCAGGCTCGCTCCCACAGTTGGATTGCAGCACGACCGCCAGAGCCAAGTCAGCTGTCAGGCCGCCACAGCGAGCAATCCCCCATAAGAACGACACCAAAACCGAAATGCACATAAAAAGCCGGAACCCCCTGCCCTCTGCTCCTACAATCAGGTTGAATACTTGCAATCGCCCCAGCACCCACAGGAGCCCAGCATGACAGCAACCGTTCTGGTACTGGTTGAAACCGTCAATGAGTACCTGCCGATTCTCGAGCGGCAGGGGTATCACCTGGAATTGGCGCCCACGCCTGCCGAACGCAAGACAGCGATTTTCGAACACGGTGAACGCTTCAGCGCGGTTCTGACCCGCGGCCCCCTGGGTTTGACGGCGGAAGAAATCGCCGCCCTGCCCAATTTGCAGATCATTTGCGTGATCGGCGCCGGTTACGAACAAGTGGACCTGCAGGCCGCGCGCAACCGGGGCATCGTGGTAACCAACGGCGCCGGGGTCAACGCCTCGTCGGTGGCGGACCATGCCATGGCGCTGCTGCTGGCGCTGGTGCGCGACATTCCCCGGGCCGACGCGTGCGTACGCCGTGGCGAATGGCCCAAGGTCATGCGCCCTTCCCTGGCCGGCAAGCGCCTGGGCGTGCTGGGCCTGGGCGCGGTGGGCATGGCGATCGCCAAGCGGGCCGCCCTCGGGTTCGACATGAGCGTCAGCTACCACAATCGCCGGATGCGCAACGACGTGCCCTACACCTTCTGCGCCACGCCTACGGAACTGGCCCGGGCCTCGGACTTCCTGATCGTCGCCACACCCGGCGGCCTGGACACCCGGCAATTGATCAACAAACAGGCCCTCGATGCCCTGGGCCCCAATGGTTTCCTGGTGAACATCGCCCGCGCCAGCGTGGTCGCCACCGCCGACCTGATCAGCGCCCTGGAGCAACGGCGAATTGCCGGAGCGGCCCTGGACGTGTTCGATCACGAACCCGAAGTGCCCGACGCGCTGAAACACCTGCCCAACGTTGTGCTGACGCCCCATGTGGCCGGCCTGTCGCCGGAAGCGACGCGTGGCACGGTGGAGCTGGTGGGCCAGAACCTGAACGCGTTCTTTTCCGGCAAGCCGGTGTTGACGCCAGTACCGCTACCCGACGCGCAGCCTTAAAGCACCCCCAGCAATGTCCATAACCGGCGGGATTCGGCATCGGCACTGATCAGTTCCCCCAGCAACTCGCTCAACGGCTTGTTGCCCCACTCCACGCCGCGCCGGATCAGATAGGGCACCGGGCTGTGGGGTTCGGTGCGGGCCAGGTAACCGGCGATGACCAGTAGCTGTCGATAGGCCTCCTCACGATTGGCCGGCTCCTGGAAGACCTGGGCAGGTGCCGCCTGCGACTGGGACGTCGGCGGTGTAAGTGTCGGCGACGCTTGCACCGGCACGACAGCGGGTTGCTGTGGGTGCATCGCGATGAACTCCTCTATCAGTGCCAGCAAGGCCTGCATCACGTCCTGCAGGGATTTGTAGCCCGGGGCCTGGTTGCCCAGGTAAGCGTCGCTCCAGGCTTCGAGCCGCTGCAGGTGTTGCAGGCTCAACATCAGGCTGCCCTGGCGATGCAACCAGAATGACAAGGGTGTGTTGCGAATCAGTTCGCTGAGTTTCTTTTGATCGTTGCGCGCCGCTTCCGCCGATGCCTTGGCGTTCTTGCTGTCGTTCACCAGTACTTGCTGGCGCTGCAAGCGTTGCCAGTCGTCCAGACAGAAACCGGCGAAATCCTGATCCCGGCCATCGAGCAATGGCACGCGCGTCAGCAACACTTCACTGTAGCGACGGGCCAGCCATTCCAGCGGGATCACCCGCCACGACTGGTCGCCTTCATCGGCCTGGGGGTGCAACTGCTCCGGGTAGCGCTCACACAGCCCCGCCACCAGCGCCAGGCTGCCCGGCAACCCCTCCAGCCCGGCCATATGCAACCAGGCCTCCCCCAGCCAGGCGCTGATCATCAAGTCCTTGCTGCGCTGCAGCAGCAACATGGTCGCCAGTCGTTCCAGGTCTGGCCACAGGGCGCGCTTGATCGAAGACTGCCACACGCCGGTGGGCAGGCTGGTGTCGTCCTCCCGGCGCAATTCGCGCAACTGGTCATATTCCGGTTCGTAGCGCAGGTCCTGGCCACAGGGCGATTCAGCGCTGATCGGCTCGAGCAATTGGCTGACCAGCTCAGGCAAAGGCGATATCGGTAAGCTCACAGGCCCTCCTCACGAGTGGCAATGGCGGGGCTCGATGAGGTCGCCATGAAAGGTGAACGGGGCGCCCGCGTCGGCAGCGGCGGGATCGACAACGGCAGCTTGGAGCCCTGGCTCATCAACGACAGGCGCACGAACATCAAGGTTTGCTGCGCCGTGCGGGCCTGGGTCTGGGCGGTCACCGGCAGTTGCAGGGCCAGGGGAAAATCGGTGTAGTCGACATTCGGCTGGCGCTGGCTCGACACCAACGAACGCATCAGGCGCAGCAATGACCAAGGCCCCTGGTATTCCCAACCGGCCTCCAGGTCGCGCACCACCAGGTTCGGTTGCAACGGGTCGTTGGCCGGTCGCTGGTAGCCGTTGCGGGCCCAACGCAAAGTCAGGCGCACGGGCTGGCCGACCATCCAGCGCAGGTTCTGCTGGCCGCCGCCGGGGTAGCTGATCTGCTGGTTGCCGGCGTCCAGGCTCCAGGCGATCACCTGGTCGGCGCCGCGCTCTTCATCGCGATCGGTGCGCCAGCGCACATCCATTTCCACACCCAGGATGCCACTCTTGTCGCGCACGAACAGCGGCCCGAGCCAGGCCCCAGCCTGTTTCAAGCGGTTGAGGAAATCCTCGGCCGCCAATCGCTCCGGCGCCTGGCTCAACGTCAGCCCGGCCTGGGCCAGGGGCAGGCGAGTTTCGATCAGCTCGAGCAAATGCTGGACCCGCGCCGGGTCGGCATCGCTGGCCCGCACATCCTGGGAAAACGGAAAGCGTCCGGCCAGGTATTGATTGAAATAGTTGGCCAGATCATTCCAGGCAGTCGCGGCCTGGTTCTGTTGCAGGTACAGGCAACGTTGCAGGGCGCTCTGCTGCAACGCGACGGTGCGCTGGGCCAGGTCACCGCGCCCGCCGGACAGGCTGGAGGTTTGCAGGATCTGCGCGCAAGACGCGGTGTCCATGGCGATGAAATCCCGGCTCACCAATTGCTCCAGTTGGGCCGCCGAACTGGCCGGGTTCTGGTTCTTGTACTTGAGCAATTCATCGTTGAGGGCCATGAAGCGCGCCACCTGGTCGTGTTCCAGGGCCGACAGGTTGTCCTGCTGGACGATCAGCCATTCCAGCGCGGGCATTCGCCGCTCGGCGATCTGCAGCATCGCGCCGAATTGCTGGTTCAGGTTCAGCTTCAGGTCTTGTGGATCGCTGGCTCCGTAAAGCAGCAAACCGAAGTTTTTCGAGCCGTCCCAACGCTGGATATCGGCCCGCTGGCTGAACAGCGGCTGGGCGTCGATCTCGTCCAGGCCACTCTTGATCTGTGCCAATGCCCGGCGATTGAGCAGACGCTGGAAACGTATCGCCAGGTCGCCACGGTGCACGTCCATGAAAGCCTTTTGCAGCGCGACCGCCTGGGCCGTTTGTACATTGAAGCCCATGCCGGGCAACGACTCGTCGCTTTCATCCAGGCTCAACCACATGGCCCGGGCCGCGGCGCCTTCAGCGGCCTGCATCAGCGCGTCACGGTAATCCGGCGGGATGCGCGGCAGCTCCTCGTTGGCGTAACTCTTGTAGCTGGCGAAGTAGTTCAGGGCGACGCTGAAATCATCGCTGCCGTCGCCCTGGCCCATCGAATCGGCATTACTGCCCGAGGGATCCTTCTGCAACGCCAACGCCACGAAATCACGCTTGAACAGGGCTTGTACCGCACCGTCCAGCGCCGTGACATGGTCTTGCAGCACCAGCAGGCCACTGCCCTGCTGCACCAGCAGATTGTCCCGGGAACCGGTCTGGACGATCCACTGGTCCCTGAAACTCTGCTGCAGCTTCGCCGCCTGGCTCTCCAGGTCCTGTTCGATATCCGGGCCAAGCAAGGTGCTGTGGCTGACCTTGTCCATCATCTGGGTGTAACCGGGCACCAGGTCCTGCCCCTTGCCCCGGCCCCAGGCCGAATTGGTCAGGCTGACCAGCGTCTGCAAGTCGTCGATCAGCGCCATCAGGTCTTCGAGTTCGCTCAAGGAGTTTCCACTCCCCGCCTCCAGTCGTTGCAGATGCAGCTTGAGGTAGCCGGCCTGGCGCACGAAGTTGTCCGCCAGGAAATAATGATCGAGCCAGCGCTGCATCAGGCCGATGAAGTTATCGGAAATCGCCGGACGCACGGCGTTCAGGTCCAGCCCTTTCAAGTCGGTGTTTTGCGCATCGAACAGCACCCGGTTGTAGAAGCGTGCCCGGCTCAAGGTTCCCGTGTTGAGGTTCAGCGACAAGGCGTTGTTGCTCAGTTGCACCAGCTCATCCAGCGGCGCCTTGGGGTTGTTTATCGCCTGGTTGAACAGCTGATTGTGTTGCTCCAGGCGCACGGCCCGCTCCACCAGGTCCTTGGCCTTCACGTAGCTTTGCCATTGCGCCGGGTCTTCACTTTCCACGTTGCCCCGGCGCTCGGTGTTGCGGATGGACTTGAGTTGTTCCAGGTCCCAGTTCAACAGGTCACGCAGCGGCAATACCCAGTGGTGCCGAGCGGTCAGGCGCAAGCCCTGCTCCAATTGCGCGTCCACCGAGGAGAACCACGAAGTGGGAAAGACCACCGAGACGAAGCGCCAGCGCGGGGCTTTTTCCAACACGTTCCAGTAGTTCTGGACGTTGTGCCGGGTCGGTTCCAGTTGTGGCTCGTCCGAGTCGACTACCAGATGGTTCTTATGGGCACTGAGGATCAAGCGCGAGAGTTCCTCGGCCTCCTCCACCGAATCGTGCCAGACCCACAACATGCCCCCCAGCCAGACCAGGCCGACCACCAACGCGACCGCGCCGGCCAGTCGATGCCAGCGCTGGCGCAAACGCAGCAGACGCGGTACGGGTTGGGCCAGGCCACGCTCGGCCACCAAGCGACGTGACCACAGTTGTCGAGCGAAAACCGTCTGCCGCAGAACGTTGTCAGTGGCTGCGAACCCATCTCCCGTAACCGCCGGTGCTTGGCTGGCGGTGAAATAGACACCCCGAAAACGCGGTGCTTCGCCCTGGGTGTTACCTTGGAAAACCGGCTCCAGCAGAATCTGCAGGGTCCGCCGCAAACCTTCGAAACGCTCGGGCAACCCGTAAAGATCGGCACTCAGTTGCCCCGACAGCGCACCGATCTCAATGATCGATTGCGACAGCGCAGCGATCACCTGATCCAACGCCTGGTCACTCCACTGCGATTGCCAGGCCGCATCCGGCAAGTACGGCGAAGACCAGCCCAACGTCGATTCCCGGGCCTCGGCAGGCAATGCGCTGACCAGTTCCTGGAACCCGGGCAACTGCTCCATCCCGGTGATCACCACGTACACCGGCAGGCTGAGGCCAAAGCGTTGCAGAAGGTCGATAAAACCGCGCCGGGCCTTGAGGCTCAATTCGGTGGCATGTTCGATGTCATCGAGCTTGCCGAACGGGACAGTCCAGATCACCGCATCCAGAGGCCGTCTGCTGCGCAGTCGCAGGATCAATCCCAGCAAGCGCCACCAGTTGCCCCGTTGCCGGTTCATGCCTTCATCGGGCAGGAACAACGCCTGGGGCACCACCAGCACCGCGCCTTCGGTATCCGACCACCAGCGCCCGAACCATGCGACTTTGTCAGTGGGTTGCAAACGCCACTGGGCACACAGCTGCGCGCCGTCCGCTTCATTGCCCAGCATCATCAGCCAAGGCATCTGATAACGATCCCGGGTGCCCTGCTCCTGCTCCATATGGCGCACCGCCCCATAGAAACTGCGGATCGCCGCGCCACCCTGGGTCCGCAGCCACCAGATCCCGGCCACGATCAACAGCACCAGGACGATGGCGAGCAACACCAGGGCGAAGACGCTCAGGGGACTCATGAATCCTGCTCCTGGACCGCCGACTCGTTCAGTTGCAGGACCGGTTCGAGGGCCGAACCAATATCGCGCCAGAACACCTGCCCCAACCCGGTCAGCAACAGCACCATCGCCAGGATCGCCAGCCCCAGGCGAACCCCGTCCGGCAGTGACTGTTGCCCCGGCATACGCACTGGCGCTGCCGCCGAAGGCAACGCCAGGCGCTGGCTGACATCGACATAATCGGGGTCGTGCTGCCAGGCAAAGGTGAACAACGCCAGGCGCCATTTTTCATGCTGGACCTGACCGGGCTCGCCGCGCAGCCGCCCCTGAAACCCGAGGATCAGGCATTGCAGGTAGACATTTGCCAGGTCCCGGGTGCCGGGCATCTGCTCGTCGAGCAGTTTCTTGATCGCTGCTGGCAAGCGCTCGCCAGCCTGGCGACTGGCATACATACGCGATTCGAGCGGATGCTGCTGCCAGGCCAGTTGCCCCGGCCAAGGGCTGAACAGCAGGGTTTCATCCACCAGCGCCACGAAGGCATAGACCAGCGCCTTGACCTGCTCGATGGCGGCATCGCCGACGGTGGCGAAGGCCACCCGCCACAGACGCTGGGCGCTGCGTCCGGAAAACTCCACCACCCGATTGACCAATACCGCAGGGTCGCTGTCCTTGGGCAAGTCCTGCCAGTCCTGGGACCACTTCAGCCAAGCCTGACGAAAAGCGCTGCTCAGCGGCGCCTCATGCAGACTCCGAACCGCCCCGCCACTTCCGTCAGGCATACGACTCCCCTTTTGCGATCAGGCACTTTCACCGACTTGCGCCACGAACAACACCACTTGCCACGGGCTGCTGGCCTGGGCCGACGCCGGCGCCACGATGTGCAACGGCAACTGCCCGTCGAACCATTGCCCGCTGGCGGCCACCACGAACAACCGGGTGTCATCGCCGACGCTGTAGGCCACCTGCTCGTTGCGACTCATGGCCTGATGGGGCAAGCCACTCATGCGCTGGCGGCTCAACAGCGGCACGTGCGGCGCGGACGCGATGATCGCCCCGCGCAGCCACTCGGCTGCGGCCTGCTCGCTGGCGCCATTGGGCATGCGCAGGCCAATGACCAGGCGTTGGCTGGGCTGATCGTCGGGCAACTGGATCGAGAACACCTGGTCGTTGCGCTCGAAGGCCAGGCTGCGATAGCCGGCGCGAACCAGCTCCAGGGTGTCTTCCAACCAGTCGAGCAGTGGCTCGTAGCCGCGCTGCAACTCCAGAAAATCCAGGGGGGCGAAGGCCGGCACGCCCGCCAGCGGATCGAGGGCCGACCAAGCGCCGGCCAACCCCAGCAGCAAGCCATGGAGCGATTGCGGGGTCGCCACCCGGGTGTTCAGCGCACCTTCGATTTCCGGTAACCGCGCCCACAACGCGGTCAACTGCCGGCGGATTTCCAGGGCATCGTCCTGGTTCCCCGCGGCCTGGGCCTGACGCAGCCGACCGGCGAGAAACAGGCACTTTTCCCGGGCCCGGGCACACAGCCCGGCGACACGCCGACCGAGTTCCGACTCGGGCAGCAGCACAGGCGTGGGCGGCGTATAGGGCACCCGCAAAAAGCCACCGCCCTCCTTGCGAATACGCAACAGCGGCAGGCAGACCGAATCGGCCTTGCTCAGCTGCGTACACAGCCGTGGGTTCGGACGCCAGACGGTGATCGACTCGGGAAATTCGCCACTGGTGAGATCCGGCAGCGCCTCGCCGATCACCGATTGCAACCGGCCCTTGAGCGGCAGCAATTGCCCGGCACGCCAGAGCGGGCTGATGGCCAGGTACACGGTCACGGTGGCGTCGTCGGTCTTGTTGACCGCCTCGCTGATGTCCAACTCCAGGGTCGGCCCGACACCGGCCTGCAGGTTGACCGGCAAGCCATCCGGCAAGGTGCCCTGCAGTTGCAGCAGTCGTACCTGGCCGGCGCTGAGGGCCGAAGGATCGACTTCCAATTGGCTGACGCCCCAGAACCAGGGATTGCAGGCCCCGGCAAAATGCGCGGCCAGGGCTTCGGCGCGCAACCCTTGCAATTGAAAATGCTGGGGCAACAACTGCATGCCCTCATGCCAACACACCGCGTCAGGTAACAGACTCATACGACTCCCTTCGACATCCCAATGTCGCCGCCCATGGCGGCCCGCGGTTCACTCAAGGCTGACTGTCACCCTGCTGGCCGTCATTCACGAGGGTCATCTCGCGACTGTCGAATTTCAGCCAGGCCTTGCGCTGATCGTCCAGCCGAAGCCGGTGGGCTCCGGGAGTGTTATAGCTGGCGAAGACCAAAAGTCCAGCGGCGCGCCGGCCCTCCAGCGGGAAGGGTTGGCGGTCGATGAATTGCCCCGGAACCAGCTCCAGCCCCCACACCGACATGAGTTGACG
The DNA here is from genome assembly GCF_058148565.1 of Pseudomonas sp. DF11. NCBI lineage: Bacteria > Pseudomonadati > Pseudomonadota > Gammaproteobacteria > Pseudomonadales > Pseudomonadaceae > Pseudomonas > Pseudomonas sp. DF11. The sequence continues at coordinate 126,697 of NZ_JBYVYN010000006.1, read as the reverse complement.
ATAGTCGCGCTGGAACTGTTCGCGCTCGGCGAACCACTGGCTGGCGGTGATACCCGATAGCTGCTTGAGCAGGTCCGGGTCGTTCACGGCGATGAAGTCCACCGCGATCGGCGTGTCGTCATTAGCCCGTGGCGCGACGTCCAGGGTCAGACTGTCCAGGTCGACGCTGGGGGCGAAAAGCGAGCAACCGGTGAGCACCAGGCTCAAACAAAATCCGGAAAAAAAGACACGCAAAATGAATCTTCCTTTTCTCAGCGGTCAAAAATTGTTTTTGCTTGCATTTTTATAGACCTGTTCTAGCGTCTTGGATAGTTCGACCAGCACGGTCGAATGGACCAGGTTCGTCAAGGGAATGACAGGTTTTCTGCCGTCCATTTGCAACCTGCGGATCAGCAAGGGAATGCGATGAGCGGGCCTCCCGATGCATTGCTCCCCATATGCATCGGAGTCGGCCGCCATGGCAGAAAGTACCCAGCACAAGCTCGACAGAGTCCGTCCTCCCCGCGTCCAGATCACCTATGACGTGGAAATCGGCAACGCCATCGAGAAAAAAGAATTGCCACTGGTGGTCGGCATTCTGGCCGACCTTTCGGGCAAGCCACTGGAGCCGCTGCCCAAGCTCAACGAGCGGCGCTTCACGGAAATCGATCGGGATAATTTCAACGAGGTACTCGCTTCCATCTCCCCCCGCGCCACGCTCCAGGTGAACAACACCCTCAGCGGCGACGACAGCAAGCTCAACATCGAACTCAACTTCCGTCACATCGATGACTTCGACCCGGTCAAGGTCGTGGAGCAGGTCACGCCGCTGCGCCGGCTGTTCGAAGCCCGTCAACGCCTGCGGGACCTGTTGACCAAGCTCGATGGCAACGACGACCTCGACAAGCTGCTGCGCGACGTGATCGCCAATACCGAAGGCCTGCAAGAGATCAAGTCGGCCCGGCCCCAGGATGCACCGCAAGAGCTACCGACGGTGGCCGCCAACGATGACCCGGCCCCGACCGAACCACAGGCCTGATCGTGCTCATCATTCAAGGGAGATAAAGCCATGCCTGCTTCATCCAGCGCTCAAACCAGCGAGAGCACGACCCAGACCCTGTCTCTGCTGGACAAGATCATCGCCGAAGGCCGCATGGCCCACGACGATAGCCAGCAAGACTATGCCCGCGACATGCTCGCTGAATTCGCGACCCAGGTCCTCGACGAAGGCATGGCCATCGACAAGGACACCGTGGCGATGATCAACGACCGCATCAGCCAGATCGATCAGTTGATCAGCGCCCAGCTCAACGAAGTGCTGCACCATCCCGACCTGCAAAAACTCGAGGCCTCCTGGCGCGGCCTGCACATGCTGGTGCAGAACACCGAAACCAGCACGCGGCTCAAGTTGCGCCTGCTCAACGTCACCCAGAAAGAACTGCAGAACGATCTGGAAAAAGCCGTCGAATTCGACCAGAGCGCGCTGTTCAAGAAAATCTACGAGGAGGAATACGGCACCTTCGGCGGACATCCGTTCAGCCTGCTGGTGGGCGACTACACCTTTGGCCGGCACCCGCAGGATATCGGCCTGCTGGAAAAACTGTCGAACGTCGCCGCGGCGGCGCACGCACCGTTCATTGCCGCCGCCAGCCCGCGCTTGTTCGACATGACCAGCTTTACCGAACTGGCGATTCCCAGGGACCTGTCGAAGATTTTCGAGAGCCAGGAACTGATCAAGTGGCGCTCGTTCCGTGAAAGCGAAGACTCGCGCTACGTGTCCCTGGTGCTGCCACACTTCCTGCTGCGCCTGCCCTACGGCCCGGACACCTTGCCGGTGGAGGGCATCAACTACGTCGAAGACGTCAACGGCACCGACCACAGCAAATACCTGTGGGGCAACGCCGCCTGGGCGCTGTCGCAACGCATCACTGAAGCCTTCGCTAAATATGGCTGGTGCGCGGCGATTCGCGGGGCCGAGGGCGGTGGCGCGGTCGAAGGCCTGCCGGCCCATACCTTCCGCACCAGTTCCGGGGACCTGTCACTCAAATGCCCGACCGAAGTGGCGATCACCGATCGCCGCGAAAAAGAACTCAACGACCTGGGCTTCATCGCCCTGTGCCACAAGAAAAACAGCGACGTGGCGGTGTTCTTCGGCGGCCAGACCACCAACAAGGCCAAGCTCTACAACACCAACGAGGCCAACGCCAACGCGCGGATCTCGGCGATGTTGCCGTATGTCCTCGCGGCCTCGCGTTTCGCCCATTACCTGAAGGTGATCATGCGCGACAAGGTCGGCAGCTTCATGACCCGCGACAACGTGCAGACCTACCTCAACAACTGGATCGCCGACTACGTGTTGATCAACGACAACGCGCCACAAGAGATCAAGGCGCAATACCCGTTGCGCGAAGCGCGGGTGGACGTGACGGAGGTGGCGGGCAAACCGGGGGCCTACAAGGCCACGGTATTCCTGCGGCCACACTTCCAGCTCGAGGAACTGACCGCCTCGATCCGCCTGGTGGCGACCCTGCCGCCACCAGTGGCTGCCTGATCAATAAAAACCTATGGCGAAAGGGCTTGTTGTGGCGAGGGGATTTATCCCCGTTGGGGCGCGAAGCGGCCCTGAATACCAGCAACCCGGTGTGTCAGGCAGATTGAGCTGACTGCTCAGGGCTGCTGCGCAGCCCAACGGGGATAAATCCCCTCGCCACAGGTTCGGCGTTCGTCTTTAACGGATCGGTATCGGGTAACACCCCACTCGACTTCAGGAGTTCCACACAATGGATGCAATCATTCTCGACCTCGGCGGCGACATCAAGGGCGACAGCCTGCTGGAGGGTTTCACGGACAAGATCGAGGTCATGTCCTACAGCCACAACGTGGCGATGCAGGTCACCAACGACGTCAGCAACTCGGAGCGCACCTCCGGCCGGCCCCACATCGGCGAGTTCACCCTGACCAAATTCATCGACAGCTCCACCCCTTCCCTCAACGAGTATTGCTGCGCCGGCAAGCCGATCCCGCAAGCTGTCATCACCATCGGCCGCAACGCCGCCGAGGGCAGCGGCAAACTCATGCCGTTCATCATCTACACCCTGACCAACGTGGTGCTGTCCAACGTCAGCGTCAGCGGCGGCACCGGCGGCAAACCGGTGGAAACCCTGTCGCTGAACTTCACCAAGATCAAATGGGAGCTCACCGCACAGAAAGACGACGGCACCAAGGAAGGCACGGCAGGCACGACCTGGGACCTGGCCGCCAACAAAATGACCAAGTAAGGAAGCGCCGCCCATGGCTGGCTTCGGGCTGCGCCCGCCCCTGTTCGAACGCCTGGCCAACCAGGCGGACGATACCCCTCGGGCGTTCGACCGACAGGCGTTGCAAGACTCGGTTCATGCCGAATTGTCGCGCCTGTTCAACACCCGACGCGGCCCACGGGCGCTGACCGAACCACCGAGCATCCTCGACTACGGCATCGCCGACTGGACCGCGCTGCAACAACAGCGCAGCGATGACAGGCGCCAACTGACCCGGGAAATCCGCCAAGCCATCAGCCATTTCGAACCTCGCCTGCGCCTGGGCGAGGTCGAGGTCTGCCCGGTGCCGGGCCATCCGCAGCAATTGTGCATACGGCTGTCGGGCGAGCTGCGTGGCGACCTGCACGCCTGGCCCGTGGCATTTGTCATCGAGCACGCCGGCGACGGCCTTGAGGTACGACATGAGCGACTCGATTGACCCGCAACTGCTGGACTATTACCAGCGCGAACTGACCTGGTTGCGGCATGCCGGGAGCCTGTTCGCCGAGCGTTACCCCAAGGTCGCCCGGCGCCTGGAACTGTCTCCTGGCGAATGCCCCGACCCGCACGTCGAGCGCCTGCTGGAAGGTTTTGCGCTGCTGGCCGCCCGCTTGCAACGCCGGCTCGATGACGACTATGCCGAATTCAGCGATGCCCTGCTCGAACAGCTGTACCCGTTGGCCATGCGCCCCTTGCCGTCGTGCGCCATCGTGCAGTTCGAACCTGACCCGAGCAAAGGCAATTTGAACGAGGGCTACCCGCTGCCCCGCGACACACCGTTGTTCGTCACCACGGACAAGGGCCAGAGCATTCATTTTCGCACCACCGCCGCCGTGCATTTGTGGCCGGTGGAGGTCAGCGAGGCGTTGTTGCTGGGCAGCGACGAGACCCAGGCGCTGACTGGGGTGGTCCAGGCCCGCTCGGCCTTGCGCCTGGAACTGCGGTGCCTGGGCGAAAGCCAGTGGGCGACGCTGGGAATCGACTCGCTGCGGGTGCACCTGGCGGCGTCACCGATCATCAACGCCGGGTTGTACGACCTGCTCGGCGCCCATGCCATCAAGGTCCTGGCCGGCGCTCCGGGTAGCGTGCCGGAACCACTGGCCGGCTTGCCGCAGATCGTCGGCTTCGCCAGCGACCAGGTCTTGCTGCCGGACGAGGACGGCGTACATCCAGGCATGCGCCTGTTGGCCGAATATTTTGCCTTCCCGGATAAATTCGGCTTCTTCGACCTGCCACTGGCTGGCGCCACCAGCGACAGCCCGTCCTTGTACCTGTACATCGTTTTCGACCGCCCTCCCCCCAGCCGCCTGCCAATCCAGGCCAGCGACATCGCCCTGGGCTGCACGCCGGTGATCAATCTGTTTCCCCGGACTTCCGAGCCACTGCGCCCGGATGGCACCCGCAGCGAGTACCGGCTGGTGGCCGACAGTCATCGGGAAAACAGCGTCGAGATCCACAGCATCCGTGGCATGCGCGCCATGTCCAGCCAGGGCGTGCGCAAAGTGCCGGCCTACTACGGGAGCCAGCATGACAGCGACCAGACCTTTTACTGGCATGCGCGCCGGGTCAGTGGCATGAGCCCGAACCGACTGGGCAGCGACTTGATGGTGAGCCTGGTGGACACCCAGTTCGACCCGCTGGCCGACACCCGCGACTACAGCCTCACCGCCGAACTGCTGTGCACCAACCGCCACCTGGCCCAAAGCCTGCCGGCCGGCACGCCGCTGGGTTTCGAGCGACCGGGGCCGGTGGCCTGGGCCCGCCTGCGCAACCCACCCAGCCCACAGAGCCTGCCACGCCTGGACGGTGAGTCGCGCTGGCGGCTGGTGTCGCAACTGACCCTCAACCATTTATCACTGGTCGAAGGCCCCCAAGCACTGGACGCACTGCGCGAGATTCTGCAATTGCACAACCTGCGGGATGAAGCCAGCGCCCATCGTCAGATCGAAGGGGTATTGGGTTTGGGCTGCGACCGGGTCATCGCCCATGTCGGTGAAGACGCCTGGCGCGGCTGGCGAAATGGGCTGGAGGTGCGCCTGCAGCTGGATCCGCAACACTTTGTCGGCAGCAGCGCCGTGCTGTTCTGCGCAGTGCTGGCGCAATTCTTTTCCCTTTACGCCACCGCCAATCGCTTCGTGCGCACTGTGCTGGTCCAGTCCGACAGGGAGGTGAAGACATGGCAACCCCAAGCCGGCAAGCCCCTGGTGCTCTGAACCTGAGCCAGCGCCTGCGGCGCGACCCGCAACGCTTCGAATGGCTCCAGGCGTTGCTGTTGCTCGAACGCGAACATCCCCAGGCCGAGCCCCTGGGCAGCGGCACCGCGCCCCATGCCGAGGCGTTGCGTCTGCGCGGGCCATTGACACCGCTGTTCGCCGCCAGTGAAGTGCAAAGCCTGGGTCAGGAACCAGGACTTGCGCCAATCCTGACCACGCCGATCTTCGGCCTCGGTGGCCCGGACGGCCCGCTGCCCTATGCCTACCAGGAATGGCTGCAACAACGGGCACGGGCGAAGGATCATGCCCCGGCGGAATTCCTCGACCTGTTCCAGCATCGACTGCTCAGCCTGCTTTACAAGGTGATGCGCAAACATCGCATCGCCCTGGGTTTCACGGCCCCCGGCGCATCCGCCGTACACGCGCAACTACGGGCGTTGACCGGCCTGCTGCCCAAGGCCTTGCAGGAGCGCCAGGCCGCCCCCGACTCGGCGGTACTGGCCTGCACCGCGCTGTATGCCGATGGCCGGCGCTCCCTGGCCGGGTTCGCGGCGATTGTCCGTGAGCAGTTCGCGCTGCCGGTGGAACTGAGCGCCTACGAAGGTGGCTGGCGTGAAATCCCGCCGGCCAGTCGCAGCCGCTTGCAGCCAGGCGGTCGCAACCTGTGCCTGGGCCGCAATGCGGTGGCCGGCGCCCACGTCTGGGACGAGCATGCCGGCGTGCGTCTGACCCTCGGCCCGCTGAGCACGACCCAGGCCAGCGGATTGCTGCCCAACGGCGAGACTCATCCGCTACTCGCCAGCCTTTACGCCCTGTATTTCGGCCCCGATCTGGATTGCACCCTGGTGCTGCTGATCCGTGGCGCCGGCCCCCTGCAACTGGACCGCCAGGCAGCGCCACGGCTGAACTGGAACGGTGGCCTGCAACGCCAACCGAGCCTGGCCGTGCAACGGATCGAAACCCGCCTTCGTCAGCCGGAGATCGCCTGAAATGGAACTGGCCAGCCTGATCGGACGCCTCAACCCGGACAACCGCCGCGCCCTGGAACGGGCCGCGCAACGCTGCATGCAGCGCAGCCACCATTACGTGGAAATCGAACACCTGCTGCTGGAATTGCTCGACATCGAGGGTGGCGACTTCGCCTGCCTGCTACCGCGCTTCGGCCTGGAGCGTGATGCCGTGGCGGCGGAAACCAACAAGGCCCTGGACCTGTTCAAATCCGGCAGCACCCGTACACCCGCCCTGTCGACGCAAACCATCGGCCTGCTGGAAGACGCCGTGGTCGAGGCCAGCGTACTAGGCCTGGACAGCATCCGCTCCGGGCTGTTGCTGCTGGCGCTGCTGGACCGCGATGAGCGTCGCAGCCTGCTGCTCAACAGCGCCTCGTCGTTGCTGCGCATACCTCGTGACGCCCTGCGCGCCCATCTGTTGGAATGGACCGAAAGTTCCCGCGAGCACGTCGGCGGCGTGCGCCCGGCCAAATCCGGCGAGGCGCCACAGAAACAGGATCCGGTCCTCGACCAGTACACCCAGGACCTGACCGCCGACGCGCGGGACGGACGCATCGATCCCATCGTCGGCCGCGACGGCGAGATCCGCCAGTGCATCGACATCCTGCTCCGCCGCCGGCAGAACAACCCGATCCTGGTGGGCGCGCCGGGCGTGGGCAAGACCGCCGTGGTAGAAGGCCTGGCCCTGCGCATCGCCGCCGGGGATGTGCCACCGTCGTTGCAGGAAGTCACCTTGCGCGTACTCGATCTGGGCCTGTTGCAGGCCGGCGCGGGTGTCAAAGGCGAGTTCGAACAACGCCTCAAGGGCGTGATCGACGCGGTTCGCAGCGCCGAGAAACCGATCATCCTGTTCATCGACGAAGCCCACACCCTGATCGGTGCCGGTGGCGCCGAAGGCGGCAGCGACGCGGCCAACCTGCTCAAACCGGCCCTGGCCCGGGGCGAGCTGCGCACCCTGGCCGCCACTACGTGGCTGGAGTACAAAAAATATTTCGAGAAAGACCCGGCCCTGGCGCGTCGCTTCCAACTGGTGCAAGTCGAGGAACCGGACGAACTCACCGCCGTGGAAATGCTCCGTGGCGTGGCGAGCAAACTGGAACAGCACCACGGCGTGCAGGTGCTGGACGCGGCCATCCACGAGGCGGTGAAACTGTCCCACCGCTACATCTCCGGGCGCCAATTGCCGGACAAAGCCATCAGCGTGCTCGACACCGCCTGCGCCCGGGTCGCCCTCGGCCAGCACGACGTACCGCCGCCCCTGGAAAGCCTGCGCCATCGGCAGAACAGCCTCAAGGACGAAGTCGAACGCCTGCGCCGGGAACAGGCCACCGGGCTGGATCACCGCGAACGCATCACCCTGCTCGAAGGTGAATCGAGCAGCAATGTGCAAGCCATCCGCGAGCTGGAAACCCGCTGGGGCGAAGAGCGTGAAGCGGTGCGCGAACTGCTCGACACTCGGCGCGAATTGCTCACCCTGAGCGAACGCGCCGACAGCGAAAAACCCGACACCGAGATCGATAACCGCATCGATCACCTGGCCGCCGAACTGCTACGCCTGGAAGCCGGCCTCGATGCCATTCGCCAGGACGATCCGTTGGTGCCCGAACAAGTGGACAGCAAGACCGTCGCCGCGGTGATCGCCGGCTGGACCGGCATCCCGGTCGGCAAGATGCTCGCCGACGAAGCCCATGCCGTGCGCACCCTCGGCCAGCGCATGGGCCAGCGGGTCATGGGCCAGGGCACCGCGTTGAACACCATCGCCCAGCGCCTGCAAGCCTACCGCGCCGGCCTCACCGACCCGCAGAAACCGGTCGGTGTGTTCCTGCTGGTGGGCCCCACTGGCGTGGGCAAGACCGAAACCGCCTATGCCCTGGCCGACGCTTTGTATGGTGGCGAACGCAACTTGATCAGCATCAACCTCTCGGAATATCAGGAAGCCCACACCGTCAGCCAGCTCAAGGGCGCCCCGCCCGGCTATGTCGGCTATGGCAGCGGTGGCGTACTCACCGAAGCGGTACGGCGAAAACCCTATTCGGTGGTATTGCTGGATGAAATCGAAAAGGCCCACCCGGACGTGCTCGAAGCGTTCTACAACGTCTTCGACAAAGGCCTGATGGAAGACGGCACCGGCCTGGTGGTGGACTTCAAGAACACGGTGATGCTCGCCACCAGCAACGTCGGCGCCGAACTGCTGCTGGATACGCCCGCCGCGCAACTGGGCACCGATGCCTTCAACGAAGCCCTGCACAAGGTCCTGCTGCAAGCGTTTCGCCCGGCGTTCCTGGCGCGCATGACGGTGGTGGCGTATCGGCCGCTGGATGAGGCGACACTCGAGGGGATTGTGCTGGCGAAGTTGGAGAAATTGCGCGGGCGCTACAAGGCCGCGACCGGTAAGCAATTCGAGTTCGATGCCGGGATCGTCAAGGCGGTACTGGCCAAGTGCAGCGCGGCGGGCGCCAGGGATGTCGAGAATGTGCTGATGACGCAGGTGACGGGGAAGTTGGCGGAATGGGTGCTGGAATAACTCCGTTGCCATTTCCCATATGGAATGACCAAAGAAAAGGAACTCGCTATGGCGCTGCCTGAAGACTGGAATGGAGTGGACTGGAGGCAGACGCTGGTCTCCCTTCCCGTGGTCACGAACGGAATAAAAACAATCGTGATCAACCGAAACAGAGCGCCCCATGCCCATAAAGGTTATTACATGTTCGCGACCACCTACAATCAAGCTGACCCCATGAGCAGCAACGTGCTGGGTGCAATACCGGGCGAGCCAATTGTCCTTTATATTGCGTCGGACGTTGGCGAAGGTGGCTCACTGGTATCCCAATTTGTTTTCATGCATGAAGTCGGACATCTTCGATTAGGGCATATCGCCGGTTTGGCGCCGACCGATACCGTAAATAACCCAGGCGCCGCGATACCCGCGCAATATCGTAATGAAATCGATGCTGACGTGTACTCGCTCAATCACTGGATCGCTCAGAAAACCGAGCATGGCCTGAGAGTGATACTGGCGGCCATCAATTACCTTAATCGCTTGAACTCCACAGGTGACGCAACGCACCCGGCTTCCAATCAAAGAGCCCAATTCCTGGAACAGATTCTCAACTCGAAGACCTGTGCAATTGTGCTGCTCAATGACAATTCCATCAGCGAAACCTTCGCCAGAGCCGCGCTTACCGATTTTGCAAGAAGAGCCAATGGTTGGACGTTGAATATCGAAACCGCACTGACCAACGCAAACAATCTGGGGCGCACCGCAGTGACGCCCACAATCACAATAAGCGACGCCAAACAAATGATGAGTTATATCGAAGCAAATCCGGTCGTCTACAAAGGGTTGAAATTCGAAGTCATACCTACCTGAATTCAAGACTGCAGATGCGCAAGATCATGAACCTCTTATGCAACTGAGATCTCTATGCCTCGCGCCACCGACAGCAACACCACGCTATCACTCACCGCCAGCTCGCTGTCGGCGCTGTACCCTGACTCGCTGTCCGGCGAAGAACGCCTCAACGCCCTGGGCTCGCACATCCTCAATGGCGTCAACGACGGCGCCTCGCTGGACCTCACCACGGCAGTCGCCAGCCATGTGACCACCACGCTGCACAAGGACGCCTTGCTGCGTCCGCTGGATTGGCTGGTGGCAGAAATCCGCCAACTCCCCGCCGACGCCACCGCCGAGCGCTACCAACTATTGCTCCGTCCCTGGCTCTGGTGGCTGAGCCTTGCCAGCAACAACCGCGTGTTCCAGAACCTGGCCACCTCGGACATCGTCACCACGATTTTCAAGGCCCATGGTTTCACCGATTTCCAGCTCAAGCTCACCGGCAGCTACACCCCGCGCGAGTACTGCGTGCAATACGGCGAAACCGATCTGGCCTTCGTTTCACGTTTGATGGAGGAAGACGGGATCTTCTGGTTCTTCAGTCATGAGAACGGCAAACACACGCTGGTTCTGGCCGACAGCAACGACGCCTTCGCGCCCATCCCCAACGGGCCGACGGTGAATTATCTCGGGCAGAAACTGGGTGAGCGGGAACTGCACGGCATCCGCAGCGGGCAAGTGTGCCTGCAAGCGGTGAGCGGGGTTTACCAGGCCACCGATTACGAATTCACTACGCCGACGACGTCGCTGTTCAGCCAGGCCGAAGCCGTGGCTGGGCCAAGCTCGATGTACGAACATCCGGGCGGCTATACCGCCAAGGCCCAGGGCGATGCCCTGACCAAGTTGCGGGTGGACGGTCTGCGCAGCCAGGAGAAACGTTTTGTCGGCGAAAGCGACTGCCGTTGGCTGGTGCCGGGGTATTGGTTCACCCTCGCCGGTCACGAAGACACAACGTTGAATATCGATTGGGTGGTGACCTCGGTCAGCCACGAAGCCAGCCACGACAGCTATCGCAATCGCTTCGAAGCGATCCCCAAGGCCACGGTTTATCGACCGGCCCGCATCACGCCGAAACCACGCATGCACACCCAGACCGCGCTGGTGGTGGGCAAGGCCGGCGAAGAGATCTGGACCGATGAATACGGCCGGATCAAGTTGCAGTTCCCCTGGGACCGCACCGGCAAGAACGACGAAACCTCGTCCTGCTGGGTCCGTGTGGTCTTGCCCTGGAGCGGCAAGGGCTTTGGCATGCAGTTCGTACCGCGCATCGGCCAGGAGGTCATCGTCACGTTCATCGACGGCGATCCCGACCGTCCGCTGGTGACCGGTTGCGTCTACAACGGCGACAACGCCCTGCCCTACGCGTTGCCGGCGAACCAGACCCAGTCCGGGATCAAGACCAATTCGTCCAAGGGCGGCGGTGGTTTCAACGAGTTGCGTTTCGAAGACAAGAAGGACGCCGAGGAGGTGTTTCTCCAGGCCCAGAAAGACTTCAACATCAACGTACTCAACGACACCACCGCCACGGTCGGCCATGACGAAACCCTCACGGTGCAGAACGCCCGCACCCGCACGGTCAAGGACGGCGACGAGACCATCACTCTGGAGAAAGGCAAGCGTAGCGTGACCCTCCAGACCGGCAGCGACAGCCTCGACGTGAAAGACACCCGCACCGTCACCGTAGGCTCGGACCAGAACCACAGCACCGGCGGCAACTACGCGCACAAGGTCACCGGCAACTACGACCTGACGGTGGACGGCAACCTGACCATCAAGGTCAGTGGCACCCTGACCCTGCAAAGCGGCGGCAGTTTCGCGATCAAGAGCGGCGCCGACCTGGCGGCCCAGGCCAGCACCTCCATCAGCCAGAAGGCTGGCACGGCCCTGAGCAACCAGGCCGGCACGTCGTTGGAAAACAAGGCCGGCACCACTCTGACCAACGACGCCGGCATCAGCCTGGTGAACAAGGCCGCCGCCGAACAGACCGTGGATGGCGGTGGCATGCTGACGATCAAGGGCGGTTTGGTGAAGGTCAACTGACAGGAGCGCTCCAATGGCTTCGAAAAAACTCGACGTGGAGCGTGGCGACAGCCAACTGAGCGGGCAACTGGTCGACGGCCGGCTCGACGGCCCGCTACAGATTGAAGAGGCCCGGCGCCCGCAGGCAAAACTCAACTACAACCAAGGTGAACTGCACGGCAGCAGCACCCTGTATCACCCCAATGGAAGGGTCTCGGCGGTACTGCCGTTCGTGAAAGGGAAATTGCAGGGTGTAGCGAGTTTTTACGCCGCCGAAGGCGGGTTGCAGCGCCAGGCCACGTATCGCAATGGGCTACTGCACGGTGAGGCCAACAACTATTTCCCCGACGGACAACTGGCCGAAGCCGAGTTCTATCGCGACGGTGTGCGCGACGGCCGCTATCGGCGCCTGCACCCCAACGGCAACCCGGCGGTCGAGGCCCGCTACCTCAACGGCCAACTGCTGGAACCGGCCCACGCCTACGCTGAAGATGGTCGACCACTGGATGCCGAGGGCAAACCGATCTCTCGGGTGCGCTGGTGGTTCAGGCGTTGGAATGATCCAGCGCAGGCATAACTATTGTCTTCCCCTTTCCCCCTGTGGGAGCGAGCCTGCTCGCGATGACGGCTTCACAGTCAATATCACCACCAACTGACCCACCGCAATCGCGAGCAGGCTCGCTCCCACAGGGGATTTGAGGTGGACAGCAAGCCCGCATCCACCTCACAACCATCAGGGAATGAGCATCTGCACCTGCCCCGGCACGACGATCTTGATCACCCCGGCCCAGGTGCACATCAGGGTACTGTTGGCGTCGATGGCCGGCATGTTACCGAGCAACAATGTGGGCGCGCCGCCAGGGATCCATGGGGTCGCGGTGGCGGGAATGCACGGCATGGGGGTCAGTACACCCAGTGCCGCAGCGGTCGCGGCAGCCACGGTCGGGTTGGCCAGGCTCTGGCACATGCCGAACGTGGTGATGTTCACCAGCGGGATGTGATCCATGATGTTCGCCGCTGGCATCCCGCCGGTCAGCAGGCGATTGACCGGCAGCACATTGAGCACCGCCGGGGCGACGCCGAAGCTGCATTGCAAGGTTGCGGTGCCACAGACTTGCGGGCATCCCATCGCGATTGCTCCTTTGAAAGCTGCAGGCATCACAACCATAGCTCGCCCATGGCCGTCGTGCATCAGGCCCGCTGATTATCCTGCAACACGCTAACCTATAAGACCCTGGCGTGCTTGTGACGCCTCCCACGCGCCATTAGATTAGCCAATGATCGATGGCCTCCAAAATAAGCAGAAGGGATAAGCATGGCGTTTACTGATCAGTCCACCCGCGTGCGCGACGGTGAAGAACTCGATGCCAACCTGATCGACCCGTACCTCAAGGCCCACATTCCAGGCCTCACCGGCGTGCCGCGGATCAGCCAGTTTCCCGGTGGCGCGTCGAACCTGACCTACCTGCTGGAATACCCCGAGCAGGAATTCGTCCTGCGCCGGCCGCCATTCGGCCACAAGGCCAAGTCCGCCCACGACATGGGCCGTGAGTTCCGCATCCTCAATCAATTGCGCGAAGGCTTCCCGTACTGCCCCAAAGCCTACGTGCACTGCACCGACGAGTCGGTGATGGGCGCCGAGTTCTACGTGATGGAACGGGTCAAGGGCATCATCCTGCGCTCCGACCTGCCGCCGGAACTGGGTTTCGACGCCGCCCGCACCGAAGCACTGTGCAAGAGCTTCATCGATCGGCTCGTGGAATTGCACCGAGTCGACTACAACGCCTGCGGCCTGGCCGACCTGGGCAAGCCCGAGGGCTACGTGGCCCGGCAGATCCGTGGCTGGAGCGACCGCTACGAAAAAGCCCTGACCCCCGACGCGCCAAAGTGGGAAGCGGTCAAGGCCTGGCTCAACGACAAGATGCCCGCCGACCACCCGACCTCGAGCATCGTCCATAACGACTACCGCTTCGACAACGTCATCCTCGACCCGGACAACCCGATGCAGATCATCGGCGTGCTGGACTGGGAACTGACCACCATCGGCGACCCGTTGATGGATTTGGGCAACAGCCTCGCCTACTGGATCGAAGCCGACGACCCGGAGCCGGTGCAGTTGATGCGTCGCCAGCCAAGCCACGCACCCGGCATGCTGACTCGCCGTGAGTTCGTCGATTACTACGCCGAGCGCGCCGGGATCCGCATCGACAACTTCGACTTCTATTACACCTACGGCCTGTTCCGTCTGGCCGGGATCGTCCAGCAGATCTACTACCGCTTCTTCCACGGCCAGACCCAGGACAAACGCTTCGCGCAGTTCGTTCAGATGAACAAACTGCTGGAGCAGATGAGCTTGCAGGTCATCGGCAAATCCACGCTTTGAGCGCACCTATAACAAGGAAACAGCATGTCCAAGACTCAGTTGTTCGAACTCGACGGTAAAATCGCTTTCGTTTCCGGCGCCAGCCGTGGCATCGGCGAAGCCATCGCCAAACTGCTGGCCCAACAAGGCGCCCATGTGATCGTGTCCAGTCGCAAACTCGACGGTTGCCAGCACGTAGCCGACGCGATTATCGCCGCCGGCGGCAAGGCCACCGCCATTGCCTGCCACATCGGGGAAATGGAGCAGATCAGCCAGGTGTTCGCTGGCATCCGCGAGCAGTTCGGCCGCCTGGACATCCTGGTCAACAACGCCGCCACCAATCCACAATTCTGCAACGTGCTGGACACCGACCTGGGGGCGTTCCAGAAAACCGTCGACGTGAACATTCGCGGCTACTTCTTCATGTCAGTGGAAGCCGGCAAGCTGATGCGCGAGAACGGCGGCGGCAGCATCATCAACGTGGCCTCGATCAACGGCATCTCTCCGGGGATCTTCCAAGGCATCTATTCGGTGACCAAGGCCGCCGTGATCAACATGACCAAGGTCTTCGCCAAGGAGTGCGCGCAGTTCGGCATCCGCTGCAACGCCCTGCTGCCGGGCCTGACCGACACCAAGTTCGCCTCGGCGCTGGTGAAGAACGACGCGATCCTGAAAACCGCCCTGGCACAAATCCCCCTCAAGCGCGTGGCCGACCCGAGCGAAATGGCCGGCGCGGTGTTGTACCTGGCCAGTGATGCGTCGAGCTACACCACGGGCGTGGCGTTGAATGTGGATGGGGGCTTCCTCTCCTGATATCGACATTCATCCTGTGGGAGCGGGCTTGCTCGCGAATGCGATGAGTCAGTCATAACTGTATCAACTGATCCGGCGCATTCGCGAGCAAGCCCGCTCCCACAGAGGATCTTCAGTGATTGCAGAAATGAATATTTATTCCAACATTTGCAATTAGCGAATATTTATTCCATAAAGAGCCCTCCTGAAAACAAAAATTCAAAGGGCTCTTCCTCATGCGCGAACTCGGCATCGGTCTGATTGGCACCGGCTTCATGGGCCGTGCCCATGCGCTGGCGTTCCACAATGCCAAAGCGGTCTTCGACCTCCCCCTGAACCTGACACTGGCGGCCCTGGCCGACGCCGATCCGCAGCGCGCCCGGCAATGCGCCCAGAGCTGGGGGTTCGCGACGGCCCACAGTGACTGGCAACAACTGATCGACGACCCGAAGGTCAACCTGATCGCCATTACCACGCCCAACCACCTGCACTTCCCCATGGCCATGGCAGCCCTGGCGGCGGGCAAGCCGGTCTATTGTGAAAAACCCTTGGCGGTGTCCCTGGAGCAAGCCGAACAGATGCGGCAAGCGGCCAAGGCCGCCGGCGTGGTGACGCGGGTCGGCTACAACTATCAGCACAACCCGATCATCCAACTGGCGCGGAACATGATCCAGCGCGGGGAACTGGGGCAGATCATCAGCTTCCAGGGTGAGTTCAGCGAAGACTTCATGGCCGACCCGAGCTCGCCGTGGTCATGGCGCTGCGAAGCCGCCCACGCCGGTGGCGCACTGGCGGACCTGGGCAGCCACTTGCTGGCCATGGCTCGTCACCTGTTGGGCGATGTCGAAGCGGTGTGCGCCGACAGCCAGACCGTGCACCACCAACGCCCCGCCAGCGCCGGCAACGCCGAACAACGCGCCATCGCGGTGGACGACCAGGTCCACGCCCTGCTGCGTTTCGCCAATGGCGCCCGAGGTACGGTGAGCAGCAGTTGGCTCAAGCACGGCTACAAGAACCACCTGAGCTTCGAGATCAGCGGCACCCTCGGCACGCTGGCGTTCGATCAGGAACGGCTCAATGAACTGCGCCTGTGCCGCGTCGGTCAGGCAGGTTTCCAGCGCCTGCTGGCCGGCCCGGATTTACCGGGGTATGCCGCGTTCAGCCCGGCGGCCGGGCACCAGTTGGGGTACAACGAATTGAAGACCCTGGAAGTGCAGGAACTACTCATGGCCCTCGCTGGCCAGGGTGGCAGCGGGACCGACTTTGCCGAGGCCTGGGAAGTGGAGCGGCTGGCGGCGGCGATTCGTGTGGCGGCGCGGGAGCAGCGGTGGGTGAAAATCAGCGAGCTGTAAACGCTCATTTTTGCCGCACCTTGTAACCCCCTGTGGCGAGGGTAGGTGTTCAGTTTGGATGTTGGGTTTGCAACTCAACCAAGCGCGCCGCCAGCGCCTTTGCCTGGCTCGCCACGTCGGTCACGGCGGTGCTTTCCCACCACAACCCCCGCAGTGGCGGGCCCATGGCGAACAGCCGTTCGGCAGGCTCGCCTTGGGCGTCCAGCACCGCCCCGTCAGGCCGTGCGGCGATACCCAGGGCCAATGGGCCCGGCTGGATCAGGCCTCGGGCCAGCAACTGCTGCGGCAGCGGTCGCGCGACGCGACGCCAGTCATATTCGATACCACTGGAATTGATCAGCGCCGCGCCCTGCACCACCGTCAGCCCAACCTCACCCCGCCGACGGATGTGAATAGCCAGCCCCCCCTCTGCCGTGGAAGCCAAGCCCATGAACGACGCCGCCTGGATCCGCAACCGCCCTTCCCCATGCAAACGCGCCACCAGCTCAGCACTCAACGGTGGCGAGCGATGATGATGACTCTCCCACCACGGCCGCACATGCCGCACGAACTGTCGGCGCTGCACATCGCTGGCCTGGTTCCACAAGCGCCCGATATGCGCGCGCACGGTGTCCAGCGGTGCCTGCCAATCGACGCCTTGGGTCTGGGCCTGGCGGCATTGCTCACGCAGGGCCCGCATCAACTGGCGCGGCGAACGCAGGCTGTGATCCTCGGCCAGGAAATCCATCCAGGCCGGCGGCTGGCGACGCACATGAGGCAGCAGTCCATGACGGGAAAACACTTCGATAGGCCCGCGGTGCCCGGCCTGCTCCAGGGACACCACGGCGTCGACCATGGTCAGTCCCGAGCCGATGATCAACACCGTGGACTGCGGGTCGAGCTGGCGCATCGCAGCCACATCCCAAGGATCCAGGGCCGCGGCATTCAAGCCGCTGGATTCGGTCTGCGGGGTGCGCGCCGCCGGGAACATGCCGGTAGCCAGCACCGCGAAACGGCCACGCAAGAGTTGGCCATCGTCCAGCGTCACCATCACGGCATCGTCGGCAAGCCGCAGGTCCACGGCCTCCCCGCGCACGTGCTCGGCGGTCGAACCGTTTTGTGCGCCCAACTCGCGAGCTTCGGCCAGGCGTTGCTGCACATAGAGGCCGAATATCCCCCGGGGTGGGAACAACTCGCTGATCGGCACGTGCTGTTGATCCGACTCGGGCCAGCCGCCGGCTTCGATGAACGCGGTGAGCCATTGGGTCAAGTCATCGGCGTTGTCCGGGTCGACACTCATGCGCGCCGCGTTGCCATTCAAGGTGTGGCCAAGTTCCACCGCGCTGTAGGCCTCGCCCCGGCCCAGTTCACTGCGCGGCTCGACGATCAGCACCTCGCGTCGGCCCGGCAGGCGCAGCAATTGCGCGGCCAGCATCGCGCCGCTCAAGCCGCCACCGATGATCAGGATATCGGCTTCGCGGATGAGGCCGCTCCCCTGTCGCTCCAGCGCTGTGTCCATACTGCTCTCCAGAAATCAAATCACCACGTTGCGTACGAATCTCGCCGCCACCGGGCCATCGTTGCGATAGGCATGGGGCTGGTTGCTGGCGAACATGAAAAACTCACCGGCGCCAATCCGGCGTTCCTCGCCGCCCAACAACAGGGTCAGGCAGCCCTCGAACACATAGAGCTGTTCGCTCCAGCCGTCGGCGTCGGGTTCGGAAGGGTAATGCTCGCCGGGCTCCAGGCGCCACTCCCAGAGTTCGACCTCACGGCTGGCGGTGGCCTTGGCGAGCAATACGGCTTTGCTGCCAGCGATGGTACCGGCCCAGGCCAGTTCGTTGATGCGGCTCGGGTCGCGGGCGTCGGGGGCCTGGATCAAGTCGCTGAAGGCCACGTCCAAGGCTTCGGCGACCCGGTCAAGCGTGGTCAGGCTGACGTTCTTTTCCCCGGCTTCGATAGCCACCAGCATCCGCCGGCTGACCCCGGACCGTTCGGCCAACGCGGTCTGGCTGAGCTGTGCGGCATGCCGCAGACGACGGACGTTCTGGCTGACGTGTTGCAGGACGGAGGCCCGCTGGCCGGATTCTTTGTGCACTATATTGCTCACATGGCTGGGTTGCGCATTATACTGCCCAACTTCGGGCGCATTGTGCGTCCGCCTCAATTGGCGCGCAAGGTCATGGCATCGGTGAACTCCCCACAAGCTTCCTCCCATCTCTCAAGGTTCAGCAAGGCCGAATGCGTGCTGGTGCTGATTACCATGATCTGGGGCGGGACGTTCCTGTTGGTGCAGCACGCCATGACCGTCAGCGGACCGATGTTTTTCGTCGGCTTGCGCTTTGCCGCCGCAGCCGCTTTCGTCGCGCTGTTCTCCTGGCGCCACCTGCGCGACCTGACCCTGTTCGAACTCAAGGCCGGCTGTTTCATCGGCGTGGCGATCATGCTCGGCTACGGTTTGCAGACCGTCGGCCTGCAAACCATCCCCAGCAGCCAGTCGGCGTTCATCACCGCACTTTACGTGCCGTTCGTGCCCTTGCTGCAGTGGCTGGTGCTGGGCCGTCGACCGGGCTTGATGCCCAGCATCGGTATCATGCTGGCATTCACCGGGCTGATGCTGGTCTCGGGTCCGGCGGGTGCCTCGTTGAATTTCAGTGCCGGCGAAATTGCCACGCTGATCAGCGCCATCGCGATTGCCGCCGAGATCATCCTGATCAGCGCCTATGCCGGCCAGGTCGATGTGCGCCGGGTGACCGTGGTGCAACTGGCAAGCACCGCGGTGCTGGCATTCCTGATGGTGGTGCCGACCCAGGAAACCATCCCGGATTTTTCCTGGTTGCTGCTGGTCAGCGCCGTGGGCCTGGGGGCCGCCAGCGCAGCGATCCAGGTGGCGATGAACTGGGCGCAGAAAAGCGTCTCGCCCACCCGCGCCACGCTGATCTATGCCGGCGAGCCAGTGTGGGCCGGCATCGCCGGGCGCCTGGCGGGCGAGCGGCTGCCGGCGATTGCCTTGTTCGGCGCGGCGTTGATCGTGGCGGCGGTGATTGTCAGTGAGCTGAAGACCCGCAGCAAAAACGCGGTCGAGGTGGATGAGGTGCTTGAGCGCGAGCAGTGAGGTCGATCAACGAAATAGCGGCGAGCAAAACTGTGGCGAGGGGATTTATCCCCGCTGGGTCGCGTAGCGGCCCCGAAACCTGCCGCTGCGGTGTGTCAGCGCTATGGAATTGCCTGCTTTGGGTCTGCTGCGCAGACCTGCGGGGATAAATCCCCTCGCCACAGGTGTGGCTAGCTCTGACTCTGCATCCCCTCGCCAAAACTACGCAAAGTAAGAAAACTCCACCTACCTTGTAGGATTCTGCGACACCCTCACGGTTGGTGATCGGGGATCCCCCACGTATGATCCCTCACAAACTCCCGCCGAATAGAAGCCTATGTCACTGATAGTTCTATTGCTTTTACCCTTCATCGGCAGCTGTGTCGCGGCGCTGCTGCCGCATAACGCCCGTAACGCCGAATCATTGCTGGCGGGCCTCGTGGCCCTGGTCGGCACCGTTCAGGTGGCCTTGTTGTACCCGCAGATCGCCGACGGTGGCGTGATCCGTGAGCAATATTCCTGGTTGCCCAGCCTCGGCCTGGATTTCGTGCTGCGCCTGGACGGTTTCGCCTGGCTGTTTTCGTTGCTGGTGCTGGGTATCGGCACGCTGGTGTCGCTGTACGCCCGCTACTACATGTCGCCGGACGATCCGGTGCCGCGCTTCTTCGCCTTTTTCCTGGCGTTCATGGGTGCCATGCTCGGGCTGGTGATCTCCGGCAACCTGATCCAGATGGTGTTTTTCTGGGAATTGACCAGTCTGTTCTCGTTCCTGCTGATCGGCTACTGGCACCACCGCGCCGACGCCCGGCGCGGTGCCTATATGGCGTTGATGGTGACTGGGGCTGGCGGGCTGTGCCTGTTGGCTGGGGTGATGCTGCTCGGCCATGTGGTGGGCAGCTATGACTTGGACAAGGTTCTGGCCGCCGGCGATCTGATCCGCGCCCATGCCCTCTACCCCATCCTGTTGTCGCTGATCCTGATCGGCGCCCTGAGCAAAAGTGCCCAGTTCCCTTTCCATTTCTGGCTGCCCCACGCCATGGCCGCGCCCACACCGGTGTCGGCGTATTTGCACTCGGCGACCATGGTCAAGGCCGGGGTGTTCCTGCTGGCGCGGTTGTGGCCGGCACTGTCGGGCAGTGAACAATGGTTCTACATCGTCGGCGGCGCGGGGGCCTGTACGTTGCTGCTGGGCGCCTACTGCGCGATGTTCCAGAACGACCTCAAGGGTCTGCTGGCCTATTCCACCATCAGCCACCTCGGGCTGATCACCCTGCTGCTGGGCCTGAACAGCCCGCTGGCGGCGGTGGCGGCGGTGTTTCATATCCTCAACCACGCCACCTTCAAGGCCTCGCTGTTCATGGCCGCCGGGATCATCGACCACGAAAGCGGCACCCGCGACATTCGCAAGCTCAGCGGCCTGGTGCGGCTGATTCCGTTCACCGCGACCCTGGCCATGGTCGCCAGCGCGGCGATGGCCGGGGTGCCGTTGCTCAATGGCTTCCTGTCCAAGGAAATGTTCTTCGCCGAGACCGTATTCATTTCCGCCACGGCCTGGGTCGAGCTGGCGCTGCCGATCATCGCCACCATCGCCGGGACGTTCAGCGTCGCCTATTCCCTGCGCTTCACCGTGGACGTGTTTTTCGGTCCCACCGCCACCGACCTGCCCCATACCCCCCACGAACCACCGCGCTGGATGCGCGCGCCGGTGGAGTTGCTGGTGTTCACCTGCCTGGTGGTGGGGATTTTTCCGGCCCAGGTGGTCGGCTCATTGCTCGCCGCTGCGGCGTTGCCGGTGGTGGGCGGCACGCTGCCCGAATACAGCCTGGCGATCTGGCACGGCCTCAACGCGCCGATGATCATGAGCCTGGTGGCGATGTCCGGCGGCATCGTCCTGTACCTGCTGTTGCGCAATCAATTCAGGCAAGGGCACATCAAGCACCCGCCGTTCATTGGCCGACTCAACGGCAAGCGGCTGTTCGAACGCGGCCTGGTGCTGATGATGCGCCAGAGCCGGCGCCTGGAACGACGGATCAGCACCCGCCGCCTGCAGGCCCAGTTGTTCTGGCTGGTACTGGCCGCCGTGCTCGCCGGGCTGATCCCCATGCTGCACAGCACGCTGGTGTGGGGCGACCGGCCGAAAATCCCCGGCTCCATCGTGTTCGTCTGCCTCTGGCTGCTGGCGATCGCCTGTGCCCTGGGCGCGGCCTGGCAGGCCAAGTACCACCGGCTCGCGGCCCTGACCATGGTCAGCGTCTGTGGCCTGATGACCTGCGTGACCTTCGTCTGGTTCTCGGCGCCGGACCTGGCCTTGACGCAACTGGTGGTGGAAGTGGTGACCACGGTGCTGATCCTCCTGGGCCTGCGCTGGCTACCTCGGCGGATCGAGGATGCCTTGCCAAGGCCCAACAGCGAACGGCGCGCGCGCATTCGGCGCCTGCGGGACTTGCTGTTGTCCATTGCCGTGGGCGGCGGCATGGCGCTGCTGGCCTACGCGATGCTGACACGCCAGACACCCAACGACATTTCTTCGTTCTACCTGAGCCGTGCCCTGCCCGAAGGCGGCGGCAGCAATGTGGTGAACGTGATGCTGGTGGACTTCCGTGGCTTCGACACCCTGGGAGAAATCACCGTACTGGTGGCGGTGGCCCTGGCGGTGTTCGCCCTGCTGCGACGCTTCCGCCCACCGAAGGAAAGCATGCAGCTGCCGGCGCAACAGCGCCTGCTGGCGCCGGACGTGGTCACCGACCTGGTCAACCCGCGCCATGCCAGCGACACCGCACTGGGCTTCATGATGGTGCCGTCGGTGCTGGTGCGCCTGCTGCTGCCGATTGCCCTGGTGGTGTCGTTCTACCTGTTCATGCGCGGCCACAACCAACCCGGCGGCGGCTTCGTGGCCGGGTTGGTGATGTCGGTGGCGTTCATCCTGCAATACATGGTCGCCGGCACGCAGTGGGTCGAGGCGCAAATGAGCCTGCGGCCGCTGCGCTGGATGGGCACCGGGCTGTTGTTCGCCACCGCTACGGGCCTGGGGGCAATGGCCGTGGGTTATCCGTTCCTGACCACCCACACCTGGCATTTCGAGTTGCCGCTGCTGGGCGACATTCACCTGGCCAGCGCGCTGTTCTTCGACATCGGCGTGTACGCCGTGGTGGTCGGCTCGACACTGTTGATCCTTACCGCCCTGGCTCACCAGTCGGTACGAGCCCATAAGCCGGGCCTGCAAGCCAAACCCGTCGCCCCCGTCAAAGGAGCCACCGCCTGATGGAAGAAGTCATCGCAATCGCAATCGGCGTACTGGCCGCCTCCGGTGTCTGGCTGGTGTTGCGGCCACGGACCTTCCAGGTGGTCATGGGCCTGTGCCTGCTGTCCTATGGGGTCAACCTGTTCATCTTCAGCATGGGCAGCCTGTTCATCGGCAAGGAGCCGATCATCAAGGACGGCGTGCCCCAGGACCTGCTGCACTACACCGACCCACTGCCCCAGGCCCTGGTGCTGACCGCCATCGTCATCAGTTTCGCCATGACCGCGCTGTTCCTGGTGGTGCTGCTGGCGTCCCGGGGACTGACCGGTACCGACCACGTGGACGGTCGGGAGCCCAAGGAATGATATTGACGCCTCACCTGATCGCCGCCCCCATCCTGCTGCCGCTGCTGACCGCCGCGTTGATGCTGATGCTGGGTGAGAAGCACCGCCCGCTCAAGGCCCGGATCAATCTGTTTTCCAGCCTGCTGGGCCTGGGCATCGCCGCACTGTTGCTGTACTGGACCCAGGACCAGGCCCTGCCCGCTTCCATCGGCGTGTACCTGCCCGGCAACTGGCAGGCGCCGTTCGGTATCGTCCTGGTGGTCGATCGGCTGTCGGCGCTGATGCTGGTACTGACCGGCATCATCGGTGTCAGCGCCCTGCTGTTCGCCACTGCCCGTTGGGATCGCGCCGGGGCGAGTTTCCATGCCTTGTTCCAGATCCAGTTGATGGGCCTCTACGGCGCCTTCCTGACGGCAGACCTGTTCAACCTGTTCGTGTTCTTCGAGGTGCTGCTGGCGGCTTCCTACGGCCTGATGCTGCACGGCTCGGGCCGAGCGCGAGTGTCGTCGGGCTTGCATTACATTTCCATCAACCTGCTCGCCTCGTCGTTGTTCCTGATCGGCGCCGCGCTGATCTATGGCGTCACCGGCACATTGAATATGGCCGATCTGGCCCTGAAGATCCCGCTGGTGCCGGAGGCCGACCGCGGCCTGCTGCACGCCGGGGCAGGCATCCTCGCGGTGGCGTTCCTGGCCAAGGCCGGCATGTGGCCGCTGAACTTCTGGCTGGTGCCGGCCTACAGTGCGGCCAGCGCACCGGTGGCGGCCCTGTTTGCAATCATGACCAAGGTCGGCGTCTACACGATCCTGCGCCTATGGACGTTGCTGTTCTCCGGCCAGGCCGGCGCCTCGGCGTATTTCGGCGCCGACTGGCTGGTCTACGGCGGCATGGCGACCATCGTCTGCGCCGCCATCGCCATTCTGGCGGCGCAACGCCTGGAGCGCATGGCGAGCTTGAGCATCCTGGTCTCGGCCGGGATCCTGTTGTCGGCCATTGGCTTCGCCCAACCCAACCTGGTGGGCGCGGCGCTGTTTTACCTGGTGAGTTCGACCCTGGCGCTCTGCGCGCTGTTCTTGTTGGCGGAGCTGATCGAACGTTCGCGCTCGGCCAATGAATTGTCCCTGGACGACGACTTCGACACCTTGCCGCGACCGCTGGAATCCCTGCAACCGCCCAAGGGCACCAACCTCGATGACGAGCAGAAGGCCGTGGTCGGGCAAGTGATCCCCTGGACCATGGCCTTCCTTGGCCTGAGCTTTATTTTCTGTGCGCTGTTGATCATCGGCATGCCGCCGCTGTCGGGGTTCATCGGCAAGCTGAGCTTGCTGAGCGCCTTGCTCAATCCTCAAGGGCTCGGCGCCAGCGCCGGGGCGCCGGTGTCGAACCAGGCGTGGGGCTTGTTGGCGTTGCTGATCCTCTCGGGGCTGGCCTCGCTGATCGCCTTTTCACGCCTGGGCATCCAACGCTTCTGGACGCCCCAGGAACGCCCGTCACCGTTGCTGCGGCCGTTCGAATGCCTGCCGATCATCGTTCTGCTGGGCCTGGGCATCGCCCTGACCTTCAAGGCCGAACCGTTGCTGCGCTATACCCAAACCGCTGCCGATGCGCTGAACAACCCGGAACATTACGTGATGTCGGTACTCGCCACCCGCCCCGTGCCTAACCCCGAAACCCGCGCCGCGTTGCAGGAGGTGCAGCCATGAAGCGCCTGTTTCCCGCTCCGTGGTTGTCCCTGGCGCTGTGGTTGCTGTGGCTGGTGCTGAACGTGTCCCTCAGCGTCGGTCATTTGCTGCTGGGCGCCGCGTTGGGCTTCCTGGCCCCTCTGATGATGCGCCCGCTGCGACCGCGCCCCATCCGTATCCGCCGGCCGTGGGTGGTGTTGCGCTTGTTCCTGCTGGTGGGCCGCGATGTAGTGATGTCCAACCTGGCGGTGGCCTGGGGTGTGCTGAACGCGGGGCGTCGCCCGCCTCGCTCACGGTTCATCAAGGTGCCGCTGGACCTGCACGACGCCAACGGCCTGGCGGCGCTGTCGATGATCACCACGGTGATTCCGGGAACGGTCTGGTCGGAATTGGCCCTGGATCGCAGCATCCTGTTGATGCATGTGTTCGATCTGGCGGACGAGGCGTCCTTCATCGCCCATTTCAAGGCCACCTACGAGCGCCCGTTGATGGAGATTTTCCAATGAGCCCGCTGTTGTCCAATGCGATCCTGTTGAGCCTGTTCCTGTTCTCCCTGGCAATGGTGCTGACCCTGTGGCGGCTGTTCAAGGGCCCGTCGGCCCAGGATCGGGTATTGGCCCTGGACTACCTGTACATCGTGGCGATGCTGATGATGCTGGTGCTGGGCATTCGTTATGCCAGCGACACCTATTTCGAGGCGGCACTGCTGATCGCCCTGTTCGGCTTTGTCGGCTCGTTCGCCCTGGCCAAGTTCCTGCTGCGTGGCGAGGTGATCGAATGAGCGGTGAATTGTCGATGTGGGTCGAAATCCCGGTGGCGATCCTGCTGGTGCTCAGCAGCCTGTTCGCCCTGGCCGGGGCCATCGGCCTGGTGCGGCTCAAGGATTATTTCCAGCGCATGCACCCACCGGCCCTGGCGTCTACCCTGGGAGCCTGGTGCGTGGCGCTGGCCTCGATCGTGTATTTTTCGGCGCTCAAGTCCGGCCCGGTACTGCATGCCTGGCTGATACCGATCCTGCTGTCCATCACCGTCCCGGTGACCACCCTGCTGTTGGCCCGGGCAGCGTTGTTTCGCAAGCGCATGGCCGGGGATGATGTGCCGGCGGAAGTCAGCAGCCGCCGAAACGACTGACAATCTCGAGCCGAACACTATTGTGGCTAGGGGATTTATCCCCTCACCACAGTTGCATTCGCCGTTAGAGACTCAGACCCAGGCCACCGCCAGCAACCCGGCCCCGAGCACCACGCACAACGGCGAATAGACCCAGGTGTCGAGCTTGGCGAAGGTCGAGCCCTTGACCTCCTTGAAGAAACCCACCAGCTCCGACTCGCCAATGGCCCGGGCGAACATCAGCAAGGCGATCGCGCTGATCAGCCATTGCAATGCCCGATGGGTGACCGGCTGCGCCAGCAGGCCGACTCGCAGGCACACCAGCAGCGCAATCATCAGCAGCGCCAAGGCCACCAACAAGGTCAGCCAGCCCGAGGGGTCGAACGCCGGTCGCAACGCCTCCCCTTGCTTCACCGGCACCTGAGGCACCACCGCCAGGGCCGCCCATCGCCCACCCAGGGCCCAATACAAATGAATCAAGCTGATGGTCGCAAACACTGCGACCAGCGACCGAGCCAATAAAAGCGTCATTCGCCAGCCTCCTGAAAAAGGTTGAACAATCATCCTAGCTCGAATTTGGCATTTCGCTGGACGGGCGCAGGTTGCCAGTTTCCAGTGAATGACGCATTGCCCAGGATCAAGAGTTCAACCCGCTGGCATCCGAGCCGTGCTACAGGCCGGCGGCCACCTTGTCTGCCACCTCCTTGGGCACCCAAGCCTGCCAGACCTGTGGATGGGCCTTGAGGAACGCTTCGGCCGCTTCACGGGGTGGCGTACGCTTCTCGCTCATGTCAGCCAGGGCCTTGTTCAACGGTTCGATCGGCAAGTCGACCTTGCTGAAGAACTCGGCGATGTCCGGGTATTGCTTCTGGAACGGCGCGGATACGCCAATCGACAGTTTCGAGGCCAGTGAGCGGGTCGGCTTCGGGTTGGGGTTATCGGCGTCGGTCAGGGTTTTCCAGGCCTCGGCATCGAATGGCGGCTCTTGCAACTGCACCAGCTTGAAGCGCCCGAGCAGCGGCGTGGGCGACCAGTAATAAAACAGGATCGGCTTGCCCCGGCGGATCGTCGAGCTGATTTCCGCATCCAGCGCCGCCCCCGAACCGCTGCGAAAGTTCACGTAGCTGTCAGACAGGCCATAGGCCTTGAGTTTCTGCTTGTTGACCACCTCGGATGTCCAGCCGATGGGGCTGTTGAGGAAGCGGCCCTTGTCGGGGCTCTCCGGGTCCTTGAACACATGCTTGTAGCGCACCAGGTCTTCGACGCTGCGCAAATCCGGCGCCAGGGGCTTGATGCCCTTGGCCGGGTCGCCCTTGATCACGTACTCCGGCACCCACCAGCCTTCAGTCGCGCCCTTGACCGTATCGCCCAGGGCGATCACCTTGCCTTCGGCCTCGGCCTTGACCCACACCGGACTGCGGCCGGCCCATTCCTCGCCGATCACCTGTATGTCGTTGTTGGCCAGGGCGGTTTCCAGGGTAATGGTAGTACCCGGCAGTGTGTCGGTCGCAAGTCCATAGCCCTTTTCGACGATGATCCGCAGGATATCGGTGATCAGGCTACCGCTTTCCCAGTTCAGGTCGGCGAAATGGATCGGCGTTGAAGCGGCCGACACCGGAAGTGGCGAAACCAACACAGCGAAGGTGGCCCAGGCAGCCAGCCACTGTCGAACTCGTTTCATGCTTTGCACCTCATGCAGATACAGCAATAGCTGAACGGCCCTGCGTAACCGAACGCAAGCCCTGAATAGTTCAGTCAATTGACTGTAGCCGAGGTTCCAGCGAGATCTTGCGAAACTGCCAGCGGTTTGGGCGCAAAGCCCCAGCAAGCCCGATGCCTACGCGCTTTTCACCGGCCCTGAAGCGGTCACTCGCTGGCCTTGAAGGTCACGAGTTCGCCCTTGCGCCACTTGGCCGCCTTGGCGGTGACCGCCTTCAGGGTCTTGGTCAAGCCTTCCTGCAACTGTTCGTTGGCCGCAAACACGGTCACCACGCTGTGGCCTTCCTTGAACAGGATTGCATGACCACCGGGGGTCGTGACGAAGGCGTAATCGCCAAGGCCATAGACCGTCAGCTTGATTTCGCGAAAGCGGATTTCAAACTTGCCACCTTCGCGGCTGGGCAATACCGCTGCGCGAAAATGATCACCGACCTTGAGTTCGAGCCTGGGCTTGTCATCGACCACCAACGCCGACTCGGTGTCGATTTCGGCGACATAAATACCTTCGGCGGTCTGCTCGGTGATGTAGACGAAACGTGACTGGAATAGTTTGACCAGTTTTGCCCGCAGGTCACCAAGTACGAATAACGCATGCATGTCGAGATTACTTACTGCCAAGGAAACATCCCCATTTTTGAAAAAGGCCCGCCCTGCACAAAGGACGGACCACGAGAACCCGTACCGACTGTATCGTCGTAATGGACCTGTAACTGAAATTCGAAGTGAAAGGCGCGCCCTATCCCGGGCCGAGAGCAGACTAAAGGTTGCCGCTCCCGCCGTCTTTCCCGGGGGGTCGCCAGAGGCTGAAGGAAAAAGCCACTCTGAGCATCGGAAAAGATGGGACTACTAACTTTAGGGAAATTTCTCACTTAAAAAAGCATTTTTCTGACATCGAGCCCAAAAAAAATTGCTTTAGATAGGCGCAACCGTCCACACGACACTGCCGATTCTAGAGCAGCCGAAGGCGTGGAGACTACTCGAAGTACCCGACAATTCGTCGGTAAACCATAGAAAAGGAATTCGCATGGCCGCTTTCACAACCCTGCCCCGCACCGTATCCCCTTGCATCGTGGACACAGATGACACCTTTGACGCAGTCGACTGCCCGCCCATTTCGTTGATTCAACCGCGTTATCGGGTCGTTCTGGCGGGCAAGTGCTTTTTTCACATAGAGGAAACATCGACTGGACGTGTAAGAGGATTCCGAACCGACCATAACGAGGCCTGCTACCTGGCCAGGAGTCTCGAACGCAGCGCCTGAACTCATATGTGCCCGTCCATGACTTAACTCAGCCACCGACGGGCAACTGCTGCCATACTGCTCGCCCAGCGAAGAGCGTCGTTCATCGGCGATCGCGCATCCATGATATGAGCTTGAGGAGAAGGCGCGACGTGACGGAATTTGATATCGGCGAATTTTTTATCCGGGGCGAAGCCAGAGAGGTCGAAGGCGAGTTCCAGGCCGTCATCCTGATGCGCGCCAAGCCACCCTTGACCACCGTCAGTTGCCACCAGGTGGAGAAGGATCGCTGGTTCAAGACCTCGGAGATCGCTGCCGAGGCCGCCAGGGAAGCGGCCAAGGCGTTGAAGGCCGCAGTGGATGAAGGGGCCTTGAAAGCCTGAATTTGATCGAACTCCTGGCGAGCGCTTGCCTCAGATAAAGGGAAGCAGTCGGGGCGCCATGACGGCGCCCCATTCACAGGAGACTTCCATGGAACAACCTTCGCACGATCTCAAGACCCTGTTCGACCAACTGGGCCTGCCCTCCGACGGCAAGGCCATCGACGATTTCATCGTCGCCCACCCACTGGCGCCGGAGATCAAGCTGGTGGAAGCCGATTTCTGGTCGGACCAGCAGAAAGACCTGCTTCAGGAATGGCTGCTCGCGGACGGCGAAGAAGCTTTGTTGGTAGACGAACTGAATGTGCGCCTGCACGACGGTAAGTAGCGCCAAGAACCATGAGTCCCCTGTGGCTAGGGGATTGGTGGGAGCAAAGCTTGCTCGCGATACAGGCGCATCGATCCCTCATGAGACCGCGTCGCCTTCATCGCGGGCAAGCCTTGCTCCCACAGATATTTCCTCGCCACAAAAGCGCCGTTGCCAATCAGTGGCGTTGAGGCCTAGCGCGGTTTCTCGGGTTTGTAGCCCAAGCGCAAGCCACCCCAATGACGCCCCTTGAGCATGATCGGTACGGAAAGGTCATGCATCAACTCACCCGTGTCGCGGGTGTAAGTCTGGAGTAGCACCGGCTGCTGGTGGCTGCCGCAGCGGATCCCGGTGCGATCGGAAAACTTGCGCTTGGTGCGGTTATTCAGCGTGTCCACCTGTGGGTCGCCGGTCAGCGGTTGGCTGAAGACCTTGTTATGGGTCGGCACGTAGCCCTGCTGGGTGCAGGCAATCGCAAATACCAGGCCCTCGTGCCGGGCCAGCAAAGGCTCCTGGATCGCTGGCAGTACCTGGTCGGTGTAGCGGTCGAAGCGGGTCTGGTACTTGGCCGGCTGGGTATTGGGGATGGGCTGATAGTTACGGTCGAACAGATCCTCCAGGCTGACACGGCCCTGGTCGATGTCGGCCTCGAACTGCGCGGCGATCTGGCTCGCGCCTTCCCGTGCCAGGTCGTAGACCCGTTGGTGATAATCGTCGAGGCCCACCTCCGCCAGACGCTCACTGATGGTTTCTGCCTGGCCTTCCATTTGCACCGCCGCATCGGCCAGGCGCTGGGTCTGCTGGTCGCTGATGGACAGGTCGCTGCGCATCTGCTCGATAGCGTGGAACAGGCTGTCGAGTTGTTCACGATTGGTGTCAGTGCCTTGGGCAATGGCACTGACCTGGGTTTCGACGCCTTCTGCAAGCCGGGCGATGTTTTCCAGGTGCTGGCCAGTGTGCTCGACCTGCTGCACGCCGCTGTCCAGGTCAGCCGCCAATTGCCGGATCTGCTCCACCACCTGGGCGGTGCGTTGCTGGATGTCCGCCACCATCACCCCGACTTCACCGGTCGCCGCAGCCGTACGCCCGGCCAGACCACGGACCTCATCGGCCACTACCGCGAAACCGCGGCCATGCTCACCGGCCCGTGCCGCCTCGATGGCCGCGTTCAGCGCCAGCAGGTTGGTCTGGCTGGCGATCGATTGGATCACCAGGCTGACCCGCTGGATTTCATCGCTGCGTACGCTCAAGGCTTCGATCAACTCACGGCTGTCGTTTGCCCGTTGGCTGAGCTGGTGCATGCGACTGATGGATTCCACCAGCTCGCCGCGCCCGGCCACGCTGCTACGATGGGCTTCGCTGGCGGCGCCCAGGGCTTGCTGGCTGAGTTGCGAGGTGGCTTGTTCGGTGGCGATCATCGATTCGGCATTGCTGACGATCTGCGCCGCCGCGTCGAGTTGGGACTGAACCCTGCCGGCCAGTTGCTTGACCGAATAGGCGACACCAGCCGCTGACAGCGCGTTATGACTGGTGGTGTAGGACAGGTCGCGGGTCAATTCGGCCAGGGTGTCGGTCGTGGGAGCAGGCACAGTGGCCAGGCGCGAACGCAGGCGCGGCAACCAGACGATGAGCATGACCAGCGGCAAGCCCAGGTACAGCGACCAGCCGCCCAGGGCCATGCCGCACAGCAACAATGCCAGGGCGAGACTCTGCAAGGTCGGCGTCAGCCAGCGCGCCGTGCTTTTTGTCTCAGGTACCGAGGCCGGCACCGCACCCGCCAGCGTTCCGTCTGTCGCCATGTTCGTCACCCACACTCTCGTTGTTATAACTGCATTAAACGCCACTACAGAGCCATTATCCATGGTCCATTAGTCGCGTTCTTGCAGCAGATCAATGGGAGCTGACGAACGAGCACGGGCGAAAGCAAAAGATCGCGGCCTTCGTCAAAAGGTCGCGATCTTTTTTGCGCAAAACGCGAATCAGGCCTGACGCTGGTGCTTGTCGATCTGTTCGTGACGTTCCTGGGCTTCGATGCAGTACTTGGTGGTCGGGCTGATCAGCAGGCGCTTGAGGCCGATCGGCTCGCCGCTGTCGTCGCACCAGCCGAAGCTGTCGTCGTTGATGCGGTCCAGGGCCTGCTCCAACTGAGGCAGCATGCGCTGGTCGCGATCGATGGCGTTGACCAGCCAGGTACGCTCTTCTTCTACGGAAGCAGCGTCCGCCGGGTCAGCCGGGGTGTCCAGGCTCTCAATGGCGATTCGGTTCTGTTCGATGCGCTCGTGGGTTTCGACCTTCATGTTCTGCAACAGCTTGGTGAAGAAAGCCAGCTGCTCGGCATTCATGTAGTCATCCGCCGGCATGGCCAGCAACTTTTCCTTTGTCATTGATTTCTCTATAAAAAAACGTGCATTAAGGCGAATTATGGAGCGTCCCGCAGCGCAGCTGCCACGCTCATCGGGAAGGCGCCGTCTATTCCAAGCGCCACCCGGCACTCAATTTACGAGGGGCGGCAGTCTAAGGCCGAGTCGAGGCCTCAGCAACTGAAAACATAGGGAAAATGTCCGACAACCCCTTCAAATGTTCTCTGACAGGCTTTTAGCAGTCATCGGAGTGCGTTTATAACAAGAAATTCGGTGCAATAGCTGTATTAAGAAGACAAATGGCAACGCCACGCGGGTCAGGCGTGGCGCTTTGTCGCAACCTTCGGGGGCTCAGCGCTTGAGTTTGCGCTTGTTGCGGTACTGGTCGATGACCACCGCCACCACGATGATCAAGCCCTTGATGATGTCCTGGATGTAGGCATCGACACCGACAAAGGTAAAGCCGCTGGCCATCACCCCAAGGATCAGCGCCCCGATCACGGTCCCGGTGATGCGCCCCACCCCGCCCGCCAGGCTGGTGCCGCCGATCACCGCCGCGGCAATCGCGTCCAGTTCATAAGACATCCCCATGCCCGCTTGGCCGGTCGCCGCCCGCGCCGAGGCCACCACGCCGGCCAGCCCCGCCAGCAACCCGGCGATGCTGTAGACGATCACCAAGTGGCGCTTGACGTTGATGCCCGACGTGCGTGCCGCCTGCATGTTGCCGCCGATGGCGTAGGTGTATTTACCGTATTTGGTGTAGCGCAGGGCGATGTGGAAGATCACCGCCACCACCAGGAAGATGATCACCGGCATCGCCCCGTGACCGATGGCGGTATAGGAATCGGACAACATGCTCACCGGCTGGCCCTCGGTGTAGTAGCGCGCCAGCCCCCGGGCCGAGACCATCATGCCAAGGGTGGCAATGAACGGCGGGATGCCGGTAATGGCGATGATGCTGCCGTTGATCGCCCCGGCCAGCAGCCCTACGCCGAGCCCCGCCACCACCGGTATCCACACCGGCAAGTCCGTCAACGAGGGAAACACCGCCCGGGCGAAGTCCGAGGTCTGGGCCAGGCTGGCGGCGATCATGGCCGACAGCGCCAATACCGAGCCGGACGACAGGTCGATACCGGTGGTGATGATCACCTGGGTGACGCCGATGGCCAGCAGGCCGATGATCGACACTTGCAGGATCATCAGCACCAGGCGCTGGGAGTTCATCAGGAAGCTCTGGTCGCGCATGATCCAGCCGAACATCTCGAAGACCAGGCCGATGCCGATCAGCACCAGGAAGATACTCAGTTCCGTCGGCAGCCGCCGGCGCGTCCTGGCCGGTGCCGCAGCGGGTTTGTTTTCCAGTATCGCGTTCATAACCATTCACCTTTTTTATCTGGACTGACGGGCATCAGGACAGGCCCGATGCCAGTTGCATCACTCGTTCCTGGGTCGCTTCGCTGCGGTCGAGGGTGCCCATCAAGTCGCCTTCGTGCATCACCATGACCCGGTCGCTCATGCCCAGTACTTCCGGCAGTTCCGAGGAAATCATGATCACCGCCATGCCCTCGCTGGCGAGGTAGGCAATCAGCCGGTAGATCTCGGCCTTGGCACCGACATCGATGCCACGGGTCGGCTCATCGAGGATCAGGATGCGCGGATTGGTCATCAGCCAGCGGGCCAGCAGCGCTTTCTGCTGGTTGCCGCCGGACAAGGTGTCGATGCACTGCTCAAGGGATGGGGTCTTGACCCGCAGTTTCTTGCACATGTCCTCACACAAGGCGCGCAAGGCTTTCTGCTGGATGAAGCCGTTGCCGACGTAATGGGGCAGCACGGCCATTTCCATGTTCTCCAGCACCGACAGGCACGGAAACAGGCCGCTGAGCTTGCGATCCTCGGTCAACAGCGCGAAGCCCTTCTCGATGGCCATGTGCGGATCGCTGATGCGTACCGGTTGGCCGTCCAGCAGGATTTCACCGCCGGTACTCGGGGTCACGCCGAAAATCGCCTCGGCCACGTTGGTCCGGCCCGAGCCCATCAACCCGGCGATACCGAGAATCTCCCCGGCATGCAGGTCGAAGGACACGCCTTTGAAGATGCCGTCCAGGCTGAGGTCGCGCACCGACAGCACCAACTCGCCGATGGGCTTCTCGCGAACCGGGAACAACTGGCTCAATTCGCGCCCGACCATCATCGAAATCAGGCTGTCACCGTCCATGCTGTCGGCCCGTTGCAGGCCGATGTAGGCACCGTCGCGAAACACCGCCACTTCATCGGCGATAGCGAACACTTCGTTCATTTTGTGGGTGATGTAAATGATGCCCTTACCCTGGGCCTTGAGGTCGCCGATGATCGAGAACAGGTGGGCGACTTCCGTCTCGGTGATGGCCGAGGTCGGCTCGTCCATGATCAGGATGTCGGAGTCGTACGAGACGGCCTTGGCGATCTCGACCATTTGCCGCTCGGCAATGCTCAGGTTGCCCACTTGCTCTTCAGGATCGAGGTTGATGCGCAGGCGTTCCAGTAGCCGGGCGGTGCAGCGATGCATTTCACCGTGATCGACCATGTGCAGGCCGTTGAGCTGCTCGCGGCCGATCCAGATGTTTTCGGCGATGCTCATGTGCGGCATCAGGTTCAGTTCCTGATGGATCATCGCGATGCCGGCCTGCAAGGCTGCCAGGGGGGTGTCGAATTTCACCGGCTTGCCGCGCAGGCGCAGTTCACCGGCGTCCGGCTGGTAGATGCCGGCGACGATCTTCATCAAGGTGGATTTGCCCGCACCGTTTTCGCCCATCAGGGCCAGCACGGAACCGGGGCGTACCCGCAACTGTACATCGGACAGGGCCACCACGCCGGGAAAGCCTTTGCTGACATTGACGACTTCCAGCAGATACGATTCATCAGGTATTACATCCGGCCGGAAGGTCATCGCCGGGGCGCTCGAA
This sequence comes from Pseudomonas sp. DF11, assembly GCF_058148565.1. NCBI lineage: Bacteria > Pseudomonadati > Pseudomonadota > Gammaproteobacteria > Pseudomonadales > Pseudomonadaceae > Pseudomonas > Pseudomonas sp. DF11. Next base: position 91,882 of record NZ_JBYVYN010000006.1, on the reverse strand, counting down.
GCAGTCGCTGAAGCGAACATGATCAGGTACTCCCTCGGCAAGGTCAGTGGACGACCCTGCCTGTTTATTGTTGTGGTAGCAGTACGTTAAACGTCATTTGAACTGATCGACGTTTTCCGGCGTGATCAGGCGATACGGCACCCAGACGGCCTGCTCGACCGGCTGCTTCTTGACCATTTTCACCGCAGTGTCGATCGAACCATCGGCCTGGCCCTTGGCGTCCTGGAACACCGAGACCGCCATGTCGCCTTTCTTGATGGCATTCAAGCCGTCCGGCGTGCCATCGACCCCGGCAATCAATACGGTGCCCTTCTCAACGCCCGCTTGTTTGAGTGCCATGGCGGCGCCGATGGCCATCTCGTCGTTGTTGGACACCACGGCCTGGAATGCGCGGCCCCGGGTCAGCCAGTCGTTGACCAGGGTCATGCCCTTGTCCCGCGACCAGGTACCGGTCTGTTCTTCTTCGATCTTGATGCCCGGGTACTTGGCCAGCACGTCCTTGACACCCTTGGTACGGTAGGTGGTGGAGTTGTTGGCCAGGTCACCCAACAAGATGACGATGCTGCCCTTTCCGCCCATCTTGTCGGCCAGGTATTGCATCTGCATGTGCCCGGCTTCCAGATCATCGGAGGCGACGGTGACCACCCCTTCCGGCAACTTCGACTCGTCCGGGCGGCGGTTGACGTAGACCAGGGGGATGCCGGCGGCCACGGCGGCCTTGGTGATGCGCTGGGTCGCGGCGGTGTCCACCGGGTTGACGATGAGCGCATCGACCTTCTGGCTGATGAAACTTTCCACCTGGCTCAGTTGCTTGACCACATCACTGCGCGCGTCTTCGAACTGCAAGGTGACGCCGTCCGGGAAGGACTTGGCTTTCTTGTCCATGGATTCGCGCAGGTAGGTCAGCCAGGTGTCATCGAACTGGGACATGCTGACGCCGATCTTCAGGTCCGCCAGGGCTGCGCCGCTGGTGAGCATCAACGACAGGGCCAGCGAGGCGATACGGGTCTTGGTCTTCATGAACGGTCTTTCTCCACTTTTTTGTTGGTCTTATGGATAAGGCGTAGCGGATCAGGAACGGGGCAAGCGCACGATGGGCGCACCGGGCATGCAACACACCACGGCGCCTCCGCGCTGGATACACAGGGATTCGAACAGGGGAAGGACTGCGGACAGGCGTAGCAGATGTGGCAGGTGAAACGCAGAGCGGCTGAAGGTTTTCATCGACGGTACCTAGCTGTGTTTCTTGTTTTTGTTTCGTCCTTCATCCATTCAAGGCGGGGCCTGGCAGGAGGCGGACAGGATTGTCGGTAACCTGGAATCGACTTTATTGGAAAATATTTTCCATATCAACTCATTTTAGAATTTTATTAGTTTTTTGTTCCATGACCGATTGGCGCAGCCAAAATCACCACTTCGCCCTGCTCGGCGCTGCGCCTTGCAGCGTCCAGGACGCGCGTGGTCGCCAAGGCATCACGGGCCTCCACCGGCAGTGGCCCAGAGCCCTGTAACGCAATTTGCAGGCGCTGATAGAACGCCAGCCAACAGCCGCGCTCCGAGGTCACCCGCTCGCGCTCGGTGCCGTGTTCGAACCAGCCCCAACGCCGATGCTCTTCAGCGCCCCAGCGTTCGCCCTCGGTCGCCGGGCTCAATCCCGCCAGCGCCTGGGCCTCTTGGCCGTCCAGGCCTTCGACGGTATAGCAGCCCTGGGTGCCATTGACCCGAAAGCGCGGACGCGGGGCGTTTTGCACGCAATTGCCACTCAAGTGGGAAATCACGCCGCCGGCATGGGTCAAGGACATAAAGAAGCCGTTATCGAACACCTGGCCTGGCTGCCGGTAGTCCAGCTCGGCATAAACCCGCGTCACCGGCCCGAACAGTTGCAGCGCCTGGTCCACCAGATGACTGCCCAGGTCACGCAGAAATCCGCCACCACTGCCCTTGCCCACCGACATCGGCGAATAGCGCTCGACGCTGGATTCAAAACGAATGATTTGCCCAAGGGCTCCAGATGCCAGCAGTTTGCGCAGGGTCAGGAAATCCGAATCCCAGCGACGGTTCTGGTACACGCTCAACGGCACGTTGCGTCGTTCGGCGGCCAGCACCATCGCCTCGGCCTGCACGGCGTCGGGGGCGAACGGTTTGTCGCTGACCACCGCCACGCCGAGTTCGATGGCCTGCAGCACAATGGCCGGGCGACCATCCAGAGGCGTGGACACCACCACCGCATCGACGCCGGCCGCCACCAGTTGTTCGAGAGTGTCGAAGGCCTGGACGTGCGGGTAATCACTCGCCAGTTGCTCGCGCCGCTCGGCGGACCGGGTCACCACGCCAACAAACGTAGCCCCCGGCAGGCTGCTGATCAGCGGCGCATGAAAAAACCGCCCGCCCTTGCCATAGCCCACTAGTCCGATTCGCATGAAAGCTCCTTATTTGGATATAACACCGCCCCGTGGGAGCGAGCCTGCTCACGATGGCGTCGGATCAGCTTGCATTATGTTGACTGACCCACCGCTATCGCGAGCAGGCTCGCTCCCACAATTCGACCGAGTACCTTTTGGGTGAACGCGGTCGACTGTGGGAGCGGGCTTGCTCGCGAAGACGGCGGTAGATTCAACATTGAGTCGACTGACACTACGCCTTCGCGAGCAAGCCCGCTCCCACAGGGGGATTGTGGTTAGCCGTAGAAACGCGGCCGCTCAGGCAGTTCGACCTTGACGATCTGCCCGCTTTGCTGGGCTTCAACACAGGCATCCGCCGCCACGGCCGCGGCAAAGCCATCCCAGGCCGACGGCCCGCCCACCTGCCCGGCGCGCACGCCGTCGATGAAGGCCTGCAATTCGACGTCGTAGGCCGCGATGAAGCGATCCTTCCAGTCCATCAGGATCGCGTTGGACAGCTTGGCACCGCTGCGCAGTTGCACCTGGGACGGCTCCGGGAGCTTGGCGATGCCGGTCTCCCCCACCACTTCGCACTGGATGTCGTAGCCGTACTGGCAGTTGACGAACACCTCCACGTCGATGCGCGTGCCCTTCGCAGTTTCCAACAGAACGATCTGCGGATCCCGCAAGTGCGCCAGGGCCTTGCTGGTCTTGCGCGGGAACACCACCTGCACCGAGACGTAGTCATCGGCCAGCAGCCAGCGCAACACATCCAGTTCATGGATCAAGGTGTCGGTGATGGCCATGTCGGTCTTGTAGTTTTCGCCAACGCTCGGATTGCGGTGGGCGCAGTGCAGCATCAGCGGTTCACCGATCTGCCCACTGTCGATCACCGCCTTGAGCGCCCGATAACCTTCATCGTACGGGCGCATGAAACCGACCTGCACCAGGCGCTTGCCGTGGGCGATTTCGGCCTCGACGATCTTGCGGCAGCCTTCGGCCGTGACGGCCAGGGGCTTTTCACAGAACACCGGTTTGCCCGCCGCTATCGCCGCCAGCACGAACTCTTCGTGGCTCGGGCCCCAGGAGGTGACGAGGATCGCCTCCACGTCCGGCGCCTTGATCAACGCATGCCCGTCGGGGTAGACCTCGGCGGTCAGCTTGAGATCGGCAACGACCTTGGCCGCTTGTTGCAGGTTGATGTCGGTGACCGCCACCACCTGGCTGTTGAGCAAGGTCTGGCTGCAACGACGGATGTGGTCCTGGCCGATGGCCCCGGTGCCGATGACGCCCAGCTTCAAAGACATGGAAAACTCCTTTCGTATTGGTGGGGCAATCAATATTGACGGGCCTTGGCCAGTCGCTCGTTAAGGGTCTTGGCAACCGCATCGGTGCGGGCGCTGGTGGAGACTTGCGCCACGCCGACCCGCCACCACGACAGGTATTTGTGGATCATGGTCTTGGGCAGGACCTTGATGTCGATCAGCGTCGAGACCGTCTGCAATCGCGCATCGGCCAGGGCCGCGTGCAACTCGTCGAGGGTCTTGACCTTGTAGGTCTTGCAGCCATAGGCCGCGGCACTCATGGCGAAATCCACCGGTACGAAACCGCCATCGAGCTTGCCAGTCTCGGGGTTGCGGAAACGGAACTCGGTGCCGAAGCTGTCCATGCCGTGTTCCATTTGCAGGTTGTTGATGCAACCGAACGTCATGTTGTCCAGCAGCACCACATTGATCTTGCGCCGCTCCTGGATCGAGGTCGCCAATTCCGAGTGCAGCATCATGTAGGAGCCATCGCCCACCAGGGCGTAGACCTCTTTGTCGGGCTCGGCGAGCTTCACCCCGAGCGCCGCATTCACCTCGTAACCCATGCACGAATAACCGTACTCGAGGTGATAGGTGTTCACGCCCTTGCTGCGCCAACTGCGCTGCAAGTCGCCGGGCAAGCTGCCAGCGGCGGCGACGATGATGGCGTCATCCGCCAGGGTCTCATTGAGCGTGCCCAACACGCGGCTCTGGGTCAGGCAGGAACCGGTGAGCTCGATGAATTCACGAAACACCGCCGGGTCCATGTGGTCGTTGATTTCCGGGACGAAATCCTCGGTCTGGAAGTCGGCCTGATAGATCCGGTCCACTTCGGCGTTCAGCTGGGCCTTGGCATCGGCGACCTGCCCACCCCATTCGGCGCGATAGTCGCCCATCGCCGCCGACAGTGCCTCCAGGCCCGCACGCGCGTCGGCCAGCAGTTGCACGCCGTCGAGTTTCAGGGCATCGCACGGGCTGATGTTGAGATTGAGAAATTGCACGTCCGGGTGCTGGAACAGCCATTTCGACGCCGTGGTGAAATCGCTGTAGCGAGTGCCGATACCGATGATCAGGTCGGCCTTCTTGGCCAGCAGGTTCGCCGCCAGGCAACCGGTTTCACCGACGCCACCGACGTTCAGCGGATGGCTGGACACCACCGCGCTCTTGCCGGCCTGGGTCTCGGCGAACGGAATATCGAAGCGTTCGGCGAAGGCCTGCAACGCGGCATTCGCTCCGGAATACCGCACGCCGCCACCGCAGATGATCAACGGCTGGCGCTTGCCCTTGAGCAGCGCCAGGGCATCGCCGAGCATCGCCTCGGTGGGCAGACGACGGTCGATGCGATGGACGCGCTTTTGCAGGAAGTAATCCGGGTAATCGTAGGCTTCGGCCTGTACGTCCTGGGGCAGCGCCAGGGTCACCGCGCCGGTTTCGGCCGGGTCGGTCAGCACGCGCATCGCATGGATCGCGGCGGTCATCAATTGCTCGGGGCGGTTGATGCGGTCCCAGTATTTGCTCACGGCCTTGAAGGCATCGTTGGTGCTGATGCTCAGGTCGTGGAACTGCTCGATCTGTTGCAGCACCGGATCCGGCTGGCGACTGGCGTAGACGTCGCCGGGCAACAACAGCAATGGAATGCGATTGGCCGTCGCCGTGGCGGCGGCGGTCAACATGTTCGCCGCGCCAGGACCGACCGACGAGCTGCAGGCGTAGATCTTGCGGCGCAGGTGCTGCTTGGCGAAGCCGATGGCGGCATGGGCCATGCCCTGCTCGTTGCGGCCCTGATGGACCACCAGATCGCCGCTGTCCTGCTCCAGCGCCTGGCCCAGGCCCAGCACGTTGCCGTGGCCGAAAATGGTAAAGACCCCGGCGACGAACTTGCTCTGGACGCCATCGACCTCGATGTACTGGTTATCGAGGAATTTCACCAGGGCTTGGGCCATGGTCAGTCGTGTTGTGGTCATGCTTGCACCTTGTCTGGAATGCAAAATTTGCAGCTGACTTAGCCCTTTGTGGGAGCGAGCCTGCTCGCGATAGCGGTGTGTCAGGCGCCTATGTGTTGAATGTGCTACCGCTATCGCGAGCAGGCTCGCTCCCACAGGGGGACTTCATCATTCTGATTACTGTGTCAGGCCTGTTGGTTCTGCAGGTGATTCATGCTCGCCCCCAACGCCTGGCGAATGTCGGCCAGCTCATGGACGCTCTCGGCAAACGGCTCGAAGGACAGGTAGCCCTCGTAACCACCGGCCCGCAACGCCTCGATCTGGGCGGAATTACCGAGGATGTCGGCCTCGCCCACCAGCACCCGATGACCATCACGGATCGTCGCCAACGGCGCCTGGGCATCCTCGACCCCGGAGATGTGCACCAGCCCGGTCAGTTCGGGAAAGAATTCCTGCTCGCCCGCCAGATGATGGTGGAAGGTGTCATGCACCAGGCGAAACACGTCGAGCCCGCCGATGCTCTTGATCGCTTCCACCGCCGTACGCTTGCGCCGCAGCGAGCACTCCTCGAAACCCAGGGGTTCGATGAAACCGTAGATGCCGAAGGCGCGCAGGATCGGCGCCAGTTCGCTGAGGGCCGTGCGCAACCCCGCCGCGCGTTCAGCTTCGCTGCGTGGGTCGGCGCGGTCGTTGAGCGGGCACATCACCAGCCCCTCGGCGCCGCATTCGCGGGCGTAATCGGCCAGGCGCACGGCCTGGGCGCGGCGCTCTTCGTTCCACGCATCGAAGGGGTACAGGGCGTTGATCGACAGCACCTTGATGCCGCGCGCCTCGCACAACTCACGTACGCGAGCCGGCGGCATGCCGTCTTCGATCTCGACACCCTTGAGGTCGTTGCGGATCTCGATGGCATCGGTTTTCAACGCCAGGGCCAGGTCGATGAAAGCGGGCAGTGACAAGCGTGGGGCAACCATTCGGTTCAAGGCAAAACGCAGGGGCTTGTTCATTATTGTTCTCCCTCCGGCAGTCATTCAAAAATGAGTTATTGGGCAGTCGGCATACTGAATTCAGGGCCTTTGGCAATGCTGTCGGGCCAGCGTTGCATCACGCTTTTGTAGCGGCTGTAGAAGCGCAGGCCTTCCTCGCCGTAGGCATGATGATCGCCGAACAGCGAACGCTTCCAGCCGCCAAAGGAATGCCAGGCCATGGGCACCGGAATCGGCACGTTGATGCCGACCATGCCGACCTTGATGCTGCGGGCGAACGCCCGGGCAATGCCGCCGTCACGGGTGAAGCAGGACACGCCGTTGCCGAACTCATGGGCGTTGATCAGCGCGACTGCCGTGGCGAAATCCGGCACGCGAACGATCCCAAGCACCGGGCCGAAAATCTCTTGCTGGTAGATGCTCATTTCGGTGGTGACCTGGTCGAACAGCGTCGCCCCGACAAAGAACCCCTGCTCAGCTCCCGGCACTTTGAAACCACGGCCATCGACGATCAGGCGAGCGCCTTCGGCCACACCGGCGTCGATGAAGCCTTCGACCTTGGCCTTGTGCTCGGCGGTGACCAGCGGCCCCATGTCGGTGCCGGGCTGCTGGCCGTCGCCGATCTTCAACTGATCGATGCGCGGCAACAGTCTGGCAATCAATTCATCGCCCACATCCCCCACCGCCACGGCGATGGAAATCGCCATGCAGCGCTCACCAGCCGAACCGTAGGCCGCACCGATCAACGCATCCGCCGCCTGGTCGAGGTCGGCGTCGGGCATGACGATCATGTGGTTCTTGGCCCCGCCCAGGGCCTGCACGCGCTTGCCGTTCGCGGTGCCCTGCTGATGGATGTACTCGGCGATCGGCGTGGAGCCGACAAAGGAAATCGCTTCGATGTCCGGGTGCTGCAACAGCGCATCCACCGCCACTTTGTCACCCTGGACCACGTTGAACACACCGTCAGGCAAGCCAGCTTCCGTCAGCAGCCGGGCCATCAGCAAACTGGCGGAAGGGTCACGTTCCGAAGGCTTGAGGATGAAGCAGTTCCCCGTGACCAGCGCCAGGGGAATCATCCACAACGGCACCATCACCGGGAAGTTGAACGGCGTGACCCCGGCGCACACGCCCAGGGGCTGGCGCAGGTTCCAGTTGTCGATGCCGCCACCGATGTTGTCACTGAAATCGGTCTTGAGCAGGCTCGGCGCACCGCAGGCGTACTCGACGATCTCGATGCCCCGGGTGACTTCGCCGTGGGCATCGGACAGCACCTTGCCGTGCTCGCGACTGATGATCTGCGCCAGTTCGTCGTGGTGACGATCGAGCAATTCCTTGAACTTGAACATCACCCGCGAACGGCGCAGGGACGATTGCTCGGACCAGGCCGGAAACGCCGCCAGCGCCGAGGCCACCGCCGCATCGACGGTGCCCGGCTCGGCCAGGGCGACCCGGGCTTGCACCGCGCCGGTGGCCGGGTTGAAGACCTTGCTGAATCGCGCGCCGTCGCTGTGTTGCACGTGGCCGTTGATGTAATGGCCTACTACCGGGGCGTCACTCATTGTTCTTGTTCTCCGTGCAAAGGGTGGAATTCAGAGGTCGAGCAGCCAACTGTGCTGCGGGTCGTTATGGAACTGCCAGACCCGCTTCGGGCCGGCCATGACGTTCAGGTAATACGACTCGTACCCGTAGGGCACGCTGACCGGGTGGTAGCCCTTGGGCACCACCACCAGGTCGCTGTTTTCCACGGCCATGGCCTGGTCGATGCTGCGATCGTCGGTGTAGACGCGCTGGAACACGAAGCCCTGGGACGGGTTGACCTGGTGGTAATAGGTTTCTTCGAGAAAGCTCTGGTGCGGCAAGTCGTCGGTGTCGTGCTTGTGCGGCGGGTAGCTCGAGGAGTGCCCCGACGGCGTGCGCACTTCCACCACCAGCAGTGAATGGGCGGGCTCGCTGTCCGGCAGGATGTCGCAAACATAGCGGGTATTGGCGCCCTTGCCGCGTACGCTGCGCTTCATGCTGTCCGGACGGATCAGCCGTGGGCCGTAACCGTTTTGCGCGGAACCCGGCGCGGCACACACGGCAATCTGTACATCGCTCAGGGCGGTAACCTGGGCCTGGCTGCCGGGAGGCAAATAAGCGGCATAGGGCGATTTGTCCTCGAACACCGACTGGCGATCACCGAGGTTGTCCCAATCGAAGGCGCCCTGCCCCGGTGCTTCGCCCTTGAGGCTGATGCGCCCGCTGAGCAGCACCAGGCATAATTCCTTGTCGCCGGCAGCGACCGGCAGGGTTTCGCCGAGGCTCAGGCGATAGGCGGCGAACCCGACATATTCCAGTTCGCCCGCCGGCAACTGAACCATGGTCTGGCCGCTGGAATGGCTTTTGATCAACAGGCTCATGAAGCAGTCCTCTCTTGCAGCAAGGCGCGCAGGGTCTCGTAGCCTTTCTTGGCGTAGGCATAACTCGGCGCCACGGCCGGGTCCTGCTCGGCTTCCACCACCAGCCAGCCTTGGTAATCGGCGGCCAGCAACACATCGAGCAACGCGGCGAAGTCGATGTCGCCGTCCCCCGGCACAGTGAAGGTGCCGTTGATGATGCAGTCGGGGAAGCTCCAGAGGTTGTTGCGCGCCAGTTGCACCACCGGTTTGCGCACGTCCTTGAAGTGCACATGGCAGATCCGTTCGATGTGTTTGCGCAGCACCTGCAACGGTTCGCCACCGCCCATGTAGCAGTGACCCGAGTCGAACAGCAGGCCCACTTCACTGCCGGTCAGGGCCATCAGCTTGTCGATGTCGGCGGGCGATTCGACGTAGGCGCCCATGTGGTGGTGATAGGCCAGGCGCACGCCTTGGGATAAGGTGAAGCGCGCCAGTTCGGTGAGTTTGTCGGCGTAGGCCTGCCAGGCTTCATCGGTGTGAAAACGCGGCCGTTCGACCAGCGAGATCCGCTGGCCCTGGATCGAGTCGGCGACTTCGCCATACACCAGCACCGTTGCGCCGTTCTGCGCCAGCAGCTCGACGTGGCTGGCAATGGCGTCGATCTCCTCGGCCGCCGAACGCCGGGCCAGGTGACTGGAATACCAGCCGGAAACCAGCGCCAGATCATAAGGCCGCAGCACATCGCCAACGCCCTTGGCGTCCTTGGGGAACTTGCCGTTGAGTTCGAAACCTTCGTAGCCGATGGCCTTGCCTTCGCTCAGCGCCGTGCTCAACGGCGTCTCACCGCCCAACGATGGCAAGTCGTCGTTGCTCCAGGAAATCGGGTTGATGCCAATTCGAATAGCGGGCATGGCTGCACCTTTTATTGTTTTTCAAACTGAATATCGAAAACCGTTTGTGAGTACATCATTGTGGCGAGGGGATTTATCCCCGCTGGGTCGCGAAGCGGCCCCCTTAGAGTTGAATGTAATTTGCCTGACTCACCGAGTTGCCGGATTTGGGGCTGCTTCGCAGCCCAGCGGGGATAAATCCCCTCGCCACAAGAGCCGGCGCAACATCCATCAGGCCCGCGCAGCACGCCACGCCTCGATCAACTCCACAAACCTGCCCTGCACCTGGCGGATCAGCGTTTCATCATCGATTTCCCCGGCCAGCCAGGCTCGGCTCGGTTCCTGGAAGATCGTGCGACCCACGGCAAATCCGCGGCAGGTGCTGCTCTGGCTGGCCTGGCGGAAACCTTCGGCCAGTGCGGCGGCCGGGGCGTTGAGGCCTAGCAGCACGACGCCACGGCAATACGGATCGCGCTGTTGGATCAACTCGTCGAGTTGTTTCCACTCGTCCGCGCTCTGGGCTTCGATTTTCCACCATGCCGGGAAAATACCCAGGTTGTAGAGGCGCTTGAGGGCACGATAGAGCACGTCCGGGTGCGGCGATGGATGATCCTTGGGCGGAATGACTTCCAGCAGCAATTCATGACCGCTGACCTGGGAGGCCTTGTACAGCCCCATCAATTGCGCTTCCTGCTCCAGGCGCAGCAGCGGTTCGTCATCGGGGTGAAATTGCACCAGGCACTTGATGATCTGTTCCCGGGGCCAGGCGATCAGGTTGCTGCCAATGGAGCGCCCGTGTTCGAACGCCAGTGGCCGCGAATTCTGTACTTCCACTGGCCGCGCCACCCACCAGCCACGTCCGGTCGCGGCGTTCAGCGAATCCTGGCCGAAACGTTGATCGGCGAGCAGACCGACGTCAGCCTCAACGCCCTGACGCCGCAAGTCGGCTTCGACCCGCTCCACCGCCTGGATGAACAGTTGCTTGAGTTCGCCTATGCAACTGAGGTCACGACCGCCCTTCTGGGCCAGTTCCACCAGTTGCCAACGATGGTCGAAAGCAAAGATGAACAGCTGTTTCCAGGCCTTGCGGGGTACGCTGACCTGATGCAGCCGTTGCAGCACGGTGTCCTGGTCCGGCCGGGTAATCGGCACCGGGCTCTTGAATAGATAGTCGAGCTCGGCCCGAGTCGGCATCGCTGGCGCACAGGCATGACGCGACACCACCAGGCCACCGCAGGCATTGGCCAATTGGCAGCAGCGTTCATCGCTGGCGTCCTCCAGCCAACCGGCGAGAAAGCCCGACATGAATGCATCGCCGGCGCCCAATACATTCAGCACCTCGACCCGCACCCCCGGGTAAATCGCGCCGTCTTCGAGTCGGGTCGGGATGGCACCGTGGATCACCGTGCAACCCTGCGGGCCGAGCTTGACCACCAGGGTCGCCGCCGTCAGCGAACGCACGGTACGCAACGCACTCAGCAGGTCTTCGCTGCCGCCGGCGATCAGGAATTCTTCTTCGGTGCCGACGATCAGGTCGAAACGCGGCAGGATACTCTGCACGTGCTGGCTGACTTTCTGGTCGGCGACGAAGCGGGTTTCTCCGTCGGCCTTGCCCGCCAGGCCCCAGAGCACCGGACGATAATCGATGTCCAAGACGCGCTTGACGTTGTGTCTCTCGGCGTAATCCAGCGCCTGGGTGCTGGCCTTGTAGACGCTTTCGGTAGAAAAGTGAGTACCAGTGATCAGCAGCGCCTTGCTGGAGGCAATGAAGGCTTCATCGATGTCTTCGGCGCGCAGCGCCATGTCGGCGCAATTTTCCCGGTAGAACACCAGGGGAAAGGTTTCCCGGTCCTTGATCCCCAGCAGGACCAACGCCGTCAGGCGTTCGGGATCGACCTTGATGCCACTGACATCGCAGCCTTCGCGCGCCAGGGATTCCACCAGGAAGCGGCCCATATGGTCGTCCCCTACCCGGCTGAGCATCGCCGACTTGAGCCCCAGGCGCGCCGTGCCGAAGGCGATGTTGGCCGACGATCCACCCAGATACTTGGCGAAGCTCGAAACATCTTCCAGACGCGCGCCGACTTGCTGCGCGTAAAGGTCGACACCCAGGCGTCCCAGGCAGATCACATCCAATTGACGCCCACTGGCAAAACGAGTCTGGCCCATGCTGGCTCCTGTTATTTTTATCAGCCTGCGCTTGTCGCCCGGACCGGCGACAACGCTGTTGGTGGATGCAGACTAAAACGAGCAGCAGGCAATAATCAATAATTATTCTATAAATTTTTTACGTGGAATATTTTTTCCAATACGCTATGAGCGAAGCCAACCAGACGCAGTGCATCGTTTCAGCACCTGCTGCAACATTTGTCCACCCATGATTTTCCCTGCGCCTACGCTGTAGACTGCGACCAGCCAACCTATTGTCGAGGGCCGGCCTTTTTTCGGGCCGCCCTATAAGAACAAGCCAGAAGGATTTCCTATGACCCGCCCCGATGATCTGCCGGCGCCGTCCGAGAGCGCGTCCGACCTCGCCCTCTCCAGCCCACCGATCAATGCCGAGCGCCTGCTGCAACTGATCACCGATGAATACGAAAGCCTGCCGCGCCAGCTCAAACGCATCGCCAGCTACATAAGCCAGCAGAGCGACCGGATCATGGTCGACCGCATCAGCGACATCGCCCGCGAATGTGAAGTGCACCCTTCGGCCATCGTCAGGTTTTCCCAGCGCTTTGGCTTCAGCGGGTTCAGCGAAATGCAGGCGTTGTTCCGCGAGGCCTACACCCACAAGACCACGCCGGTGCAGAACTACCAGCAACGCATCCGCAGCATGATCGCCAACAAATCGCAGAAAGCCAGCGGCGGCGACCTGGCCCGCGAGTGCATCAATGCCACCCTGTCGGGCATCGAGCGCCTGGGGCTGGAGTTGGATGACCAAGCATTCGAAAAAGCCGTGGACCTGGTGGTCAACGCCGACAACATCTATGTGGTGGGCGTGCGCCGTTCATTCGCGGTAGCCGATTACCTGGTCTACAACCTGCAACACACCAATAAACGCATTCACCTGGTATCCGGCCTGGGCGGCAGCTACCGCGAGCAGATGCGCAGCGTGCGAGCCAACGACCTGGTCATCGCCATCAGCTTCACGCCGTACGGCAAGGAAACCCAGCATTGCCTGCGCATTGCCCAGCACCACCAGGCCAAGACGCTGATTATCACCGACAGCAACCTCTCGCCCCTGGCCAAGCGAGCCAACACGGTGTTGCTGGTCAACGAAGGCAGTTCGTTCGCCTTCCGTTCGTTGAGTGCCACGTTGTGCCTGTGCCAGGCGTTGTTCATCGCCGTGGCCTACCGGCTGGAGCTCAAGGTCGATGAAATCCATGAACAGGTTGGGTTCGAGGATTAACCTCCGTTCCCATGAATCGCTAAAGGAGAAGCCATGAAACTGATCGGCATGCTGGACTCGCCCTACGTACGACGCGTCGCCATTTCCGCCAAGTGCCTGGGCATTGCCCTGGAGCACGAGTCGGTTTCGGTGTTCAGGCATTTCGAGCAATTCCAGCGCTTCAACCCGGTGGTCAAGGCTCCTTCCCTGGTACTGGACGATGGCACCGTGCTGATGGATTCCACGTTGATCATTGACTACCTGGAGGCCTTGGCCGCGCCTGGGAAAAGCTTGATGCCGGCCGACATTAGGCAACGAGCGCGCTCACTGCGCCTGCTCGGCCTGGCCTTGGCAGCGTGCGAGAAATCGGTGCAGATTTACTATGAGCGCAACCTGCGGCCGACGGAAATTCAGCACGCGCCTTGGGTTGAACGCGTGGAAGGCCAACTGGCGGCGGCTTATGGAATGCTGGAACAGGAATTGGAGAAACAACCGTTGAGCACCGACGGCTCGATTGATCAGGCCGGCATCACGGCGGCTGTGGCGTGGAGTTTCACCAACCTCGTAGTGCCGGACCAGGTGCAGGGCAAGGCTTTCCCGCTGATCAGCGCCTTCACGGCTTATGCCGAAGGGCTGGAGGCGTTTGTCAGCACGCCGATGGAATAGTGGAGACACCCAAGAACCAGTATAAGAGCTCAGCTAACACACAGTTGGGGATGTTCACAGATCCGGCCTTCACCCCACCCCCCTGTGGGAGCGAGCCTGCTCGCGAAGGCGTTGGATCAGCCAGCATCAATATTGACTGGCACACCGCCATCGCGAGCAGGCTCGCTCCCACACTGGTTCTTCGATGAAGCTCGCTATCAAGCCAACGCCACTTCTTTTGTTTCAACGGCCTTCGGCGCCACCTCGAAGCGTTCTTCCAGAAATGGCGTGATGTCCAGCGGCAACGGCTCGTTGTTCACCAGCTTGTCCAGCAGTACCCCGGTGATGGCCGAAGTCAGGATGCCGGTACGGAAATGCCCGCAGGCGTTGAGGTAGCCTTCCACGCCTCGCATCGGCCCCAGGATCGGCAATTCATCGGGAGACCCCGGGCGCAGGCCGGCCCAGGTCCGTTTCAGGTTGATGTCGGCCAATTGCGGGATACACCGCACCGCACCCTGCACCAATCCTTCGATTTCAGGGTAGGTAGTGGTCACATCGAACCCCTTGTCTTCGGTAGTGCTGCCAATCAGGATTTCGCCGTTGTCTTTCTGCGCCACATAGCAGTCGCTGGTGGTCAGGCAGCCGTTGAGGATTTTCGGCATGCGTTCGGTCAACAGGATCTGCCCCTTGACCGGCTTGACCGGAATCCGTACGCCAGTGGCCTGTTCGCTCAGGTCCGCCGCCCAGGCACCCGCCGCGTTGATCAGGGTCCGGCAGGTGAAGGTCCCGGCTTCGGCGGTTTTCACCCCGGTGACCCGCGACCCACTGCGCAGGACTTCAGTCACGCTGGTGTTGAAGAACATATCGACGCCATTCTGCCGGGCGCCTTCGGTGTAGGCGTCGGCCAGACGGAAAGGGCTGACCTGGTGATCGCATAAAAACTCCAGCGCTCCCAGGGCTTCATGGCTGACATTCGGCTCCGCCTCGCGCAAGGCCGCCTGGTCAAGCCAGCGCACCTGGTCGGCCAGGTGCGGGATGCAGGCAACGATGTGCTCGGCGTACAAACGGTCTTCGTCGTCGTAGATCACGAACTTGAGCCCGGTCTCCTCGAACTTGAAATCCATGCCATGGTTGTCGATCAACTCGCGGTGCAACTGCGGATACATCGCGTTGGACTGCAAGGCGAAATCGAAGAACGACTGGGGCAGGATGTGCGGCGTGCTGGCATCCACCGCCACGGCGGCACCCTGGGTCTGGCGCTTGCGATTGGCCGACATCATGCGAAAGAAGATCACTCCGCACCCCAGGCCCACCGACTCACCGATGGCCCACAGTCCACCCGCCGACGCGCGGGTCGCATTGCCTGGGCGCTTGCTGTCGATCAGGGCGATCTTCAGGTGTTTGCGCTTGGACAGTTGATAGGCACAAGAGGCCCCGATCACACCGCCACCGGCGATGACCACGTCATAGTCCTTAATCATGGGAAACGGCCTCCATGCCGACGTTCTGGAACGCTGAAAAGGGAATAGGATCGATAGGGAAACGCGGCCGCAGCCAGCCCACGTCGGCACGTCCGGTGGCTTCGCGCAATCGATCGCTGCAATAGCCGACGCACATCCGCCCCTGGCAATCGCCCATGCTCACGCGGGTGCGCATCTTCAGGCTGGCCATGTCTTGTACGCCTTGCTCCAGCGCCCGGTCGATGTCGGCGCGAGTGGCGTGCTCACAGCGGCAGATCACCGTATCGGCCGCCGGCAATGCGGTTTGCCCGGCACCACGCTGGGTGTAGCGATCCACGGCGGCGCGAAAGCGGATGATCCGCTCCAGTTGCGCCTGGTAGCGTTCGCGCTGCGCCAGGGCCGTGGACGGGTCCAGCACGTTGCGCTGCATCAGGATCGACAGTGCCGCGATGCGTCCGCTCAGCATGGCGGCTTCACCGCCGCGAATCCCGCCCATGTCGCCGGCCAGGTGAATGTGCGCTTCGCTGCTTTGTTGCCAGGCATCGGACACGGCCCGCAAATAGCCGTCCTCGCTGAAACCGTGCTCCAGGCCCATCTGCTGGCTCAATTGAGTGCGCGGGATGAACCCGTAGCCGACCGCCAGCGTCTGGGCCGGTATCTGTTCGGCACGTTTCAGGTCGGGCTCCCAGGTACTGGAATACGGCGCGACGGTGACATGGCTCAGCTCACCCTCGCCGTCCGCCTGGACTACACCCCAGCCGTAGCGTACCGGGATGCGATTGAGCTTGAGGTAGGCCAGCATGCTCAGGCCATCGAGAAACAGTTGCGGCTTGTTCAGCAGCGCCAGGCTTTCCTTGGCGATCCGGCCAAACGCACAGGCCTCATAGACACCCGCCACCGCCACGCCCGAAGCGTGCAGTTGGCAAGCCACCAGCGGCAGCAACGGCCCCGTTCCGGCGATCACCACCGGGCTCGGCGGCCTGACCACGCCGCTCTTGATCTGCAATTGCAGACCCCCGAGCATCATCACTCCCGGCAGGGTCCAGCCAGGAAATGGCACGCTGCGTTCGTGACAACCGGCCGCCAGGACCAGGTGCGAATAGGCCATCTCGCGCAAGCGTTCGTCAGCGTCCAGCAGCATCAGCGCCCGGAAGCCTTCGGCGCCAATGACACGGCTGCTCAATCGCACGTCGATCAGCCCGGCGTGTTGCTGGAATTCACCGTGGAGTTTCTCCAGGGCTTCGCTGTAGCGCGGGCCCAGGTAATCCAGGCGCACGCCATCGCGCAACGGTCCGCGATACACCACGCCACCCAGGCGCGGCGCTTCTTCGAGCAAGGTGCAACGCACCCCGTGTGAGGCCAGTTCAATGGCCGCCGCCATACCCGCCGGCCCACCGCCGACAATCACCGGATCGAGGTTCATGGCGCCTCCGTTTCGGTGATACGGTTGACCCGGGTTTCGATCTGCATGCCCGGGCGTACCAGGGTCTGGCAGGCGCGGCGCTTGTGGCGACCGTCGATCTTGACCAGGCAGCATTGGCACACGCCCATGCCGCAGTAGGCACCGCTGATCTGGTCGTGATCGTTGCGGGCCACCTGACGTTGGCCCAGAGATTGAATGACAGTGAGGACGGTTTCACCCTGGGCGGCGCTGACAGCCTGCCCGTCCAGGCGCACGGTCATATCGGCCCGGGTCAACGGCTGGATATCGAATTTTCGGCGTAGAGAGTCTTGAGGTTGCATCATACTGCTCTTCCTTGAAGGTTCTTTGAGGTCTAGGCTCCTGGCGGCACACCCTCACCGTTTACATCGATACCCTATAGCAACGGTGCGCCAAAGCGGGGCATGAAGATGCAACAGGATAGTGCGCGCGAAATTTATGTTAGGGATTATTTGTGACCAAGTGTTGATCCAGGCCAGCGATTCGGCTCGCCGGCTCATGAACTTTTTTTCAGAAAGCCGACAGGTATTCTTTGGCAAAATGCTGCGCAATCGCTCCAATTTCCCCACACGGTACCGCCCATGAACCGCATCCTGACCATCGAAGACGACGCCGTGACCGCCCGTGAAATCGTTGCCGAGCTGACCCGCAACGGCCTGGACGTCGACTGGGTCGACAACGGCCGCGAAGGCCTGGAACGGGCGGTCAGCGGCGACTACGACCTGATCACCCTCGACCGCATGCTGCCCGAGCTCGACGGCCTGGTGATCGTCACCACCCTGCGTACCATGGGCGTGGCCACGCCGATCCTGATGATCAGCGCCCTCTCCGATGTGGATGAGCGGGTTCGCGGCCTGCGCGCCGGCGGCGACGATTACCTGACCAAGCCGTTCGCCACCGACGAAATGGCTGCCCGGGTCGAAGTACTGCTGCGGCGCAACAATGGCGCCCGCGAGCCGGAGACCGTGCTGCGGGTGGCCGACCTGGAACTGAACCTGATCAGCCGCGAAGCCAGCCGCAACGGCCAATTGCTCAGCCTGCTGCCCACCGAATACAAGCTGCTGGAATTCCTGATGCGCAATAGCGGGCAGATCCTCTCGCGCATGATGATTTTCGAGGAAGTCTGGGGCTATCACTTCGACCCCGGCACCAACCTGATCGACGTCCACATCGGCCGCCTGCGCAAGAAAATCGACCCGCCGGGCCTGGAACCGCTGATTCGCACGGTACGGGGTTCCGGCTATGTCATTGCTGAACCCCGCTAAGGGCTGGCGCTCCTCCAGCAGCCGTCTGCTGGCGCTGTACAGTTCGCTGTTCGTGATCTGGAGCGCGATCCTGATGGGGGTCATGTATTACGAGGTATTTGGCTACCTCGACAGCCTGGCCAAGCACTCCCTGATGCAGCGCCAGCACCTGTTCGCCCGGATCCATGGCGATCAACTGGAAGATGCGCTCATGGCCAGCCTGACGCTGGATGAGCGCGGCGTCGACGCCTACGGCCTGTTCGATCCGCAACTGCGGCATTTGAGCGGGCCGATCCAACGAGTCCCCGCCGACCTGCCGCTGGACGGCAAGATCCACATGCTCGGCGGTTGCGTCGACTCCGACGACCCGAGCGTGCCTTCCGACAGTTGTGACGCGGTGGCGACCCGGACCCAGGACGGCCGCTGGCTAATCCTGGCCCGGGACAACGGCTCACTATTCGCCGTGACCCGCATCATCTTGCATGCGCTGTTCTGGGGGGTATCGCTGACGATCCTGCCGGGCATCGCCGGCTGGCATCTGTTGCGCCGCCGACCGTTGCGGCGGATTCGCAAACTGCAGGCCAGTGCCGAAGCCATCGTCGCCGGCGACCTGACCCATCGCCTGCCGCTGTCGAGCCGGCGCGATGAACTGGACATGCTGGCGGCGATCGTCAATGCCATGCTCGACCGCATCGAACGCTTGATGAACGAGGTCAAGGGCGTGTGCGACAACATCGCCCATGACCTGCGCACTCCGCTGACCCGTTTGCGCGCCCAGTTGTATCGCATCCAGCAAGAGGCCCCGGATGGCTCACCCGAAGCCTTGCAGATGGACCAGGTGATTGCCGAGACAGACACCCTGATGGCTCGGTTTCGTGGGTTGTTGCGGATTTCCGAACTGGAAGACCAGCAGCGGCGCTCGGGTTTCGTGCGCCTGGATCCGCTGCAATTGCTGCAGGAACTGCACGACTTCTACCTGCCACTGGCCGAGGAAGGCGAACTGACCTTCATCCTGGAAGTGCCCGACGCCCTGCCCCTGCTCAACGGCGACCGGGCGTTGCTGTTCGAGGCAGTGTCGAACCTGCTGAGCAATTCCATCAAGTTCACCCCGCCGGGAGGCAAGGTGATCCTGCGCGGGGTCGATCAGGGCGACAGCACCCGCATCGAAGTGCTCGACTCCGGCCCCGGTATCCCCGAGGCCGAGCGCAAGGCCGTGTTTCGCCGCTTCTACCGCGCCGAGGGCAGCAGCCAGCAAAGTGGGTTTGGCCTTGGTCTGTCGATCGTCGCGGCGATCGTCAATCTGCATGGGTTCACGTTGGAGGTGGGCAGCAGCGAATACGGCGGTGCGCGGTTGGTGCTCGATTGCCGGGCGACGTTGTTGTAGGCACTGAAGGAAATGAGGTGCAAACACATACTTGTGGCGAGGGGATTTATCCCCGCTGGCCTGCGAAGCAGGCCCAATCAGTTATGACGACTGGCGTCTGCTTCGCAGCCGAGCGGGGATAAATCCCCTCGCCACAATAGGACCCTGATCTAATCAGGCATCACTGCGATGCAGCGGCGTGTTATGCAGCTCATAGCGCAGCTCATCGATCAATTTGGCGATGCTTTCTTCCGAGCGGACGCTGTCGACACTCATGCCACTCACCACTAGGTCCACCTCTCCGCTTTCACGGTGATACAGGCGCACAGTGAGGGTGCCATCGCCATTGAGGCTGCATTCGCAGGCCAGCGGCGTAAAACTTTCTTCGAGGCGGGCGCGCAAGGGGGCCAGATGGGTCATGTGATGCACCTCAGCCCCGGGAACGCAAATGAACAATGGACAGCTCCGACCTCCTGGTCCGGGTAGACGTCCTGTCGCTCTGATACTGGGTTCGTTCGCTGTACATTGGGGCGTATTCCTTACGTGTTTCGTGGGGACGCGACATCATGGACGATGTCGCACCCTGACAGCCTAAGGAACCGCCCCCACCTGCAAAACCCGAATTTGCACCAGCCCGCCAGGTGCATTTGCACTGGCTATCATGGTGCCTTCATCCGCCATTCGTTGGCGAACAACCCCCGCTCCCGGGCCCAGACAATCGCTTCGCTGCGGCTATGGACATCCAGTTTCGAATACAGCGTTGCCACATGATTGCGCACGGTGTTGGGCGCAAGCTTGAGCCGCGCGGCGATTTCCTTGTCGGCCAGGCCCTCGCAAATCAGCCCCAGCACGTCCCGCTCCCGGGCTGTCAGCTCGGTGAATGACACACTGGGCACCTGGGCGTTGATACTTTTCACGTTAGCCAGTTTTTCAATCAAGGTGCGACTGAACCAGGAAGCATCTTTCATCACCTCCTCGATAGCCGCCACCAGTTCCAGCTCCGAGCGTTTGCGCTCGGTGATGTTCATCAGCACCAGCAGATAGCAAGGCTTGTCCTGGATGAGCACCGTGTCGGCGGCGGCCTCACAGTCGATGAGTTCGCCGCCCTTCTTGTGCACCTTGACGTCGATACTCGAAACCGCGGCAGCCTTTTCCAACCGGGCAAACAGCACGGCACTGGCGTCCTTGTCGAGAAAGCCGATTTCCTCCACGGTTTTGCCCAACAGTTCTTCGCTGGCGTAACCGGTGGTCTGGAGGAACGCTTCGTTGATTTCCAACAACTGTTGTTCGGCACTGCACACCAGGGTGGGCACGGGCGACAGGCGGAACGACTTGGCAAAGCGCTCTTCGCTCTGGCGCAGCGCTGTTTCGGCCTTGCGTCGCGGCTCCATATCCATGAAGGAAAACAACATGCAGTCTTCGTCGTGCAGGTCCAGCGGCTGGCCGGCGACGATCACTTGCTTGCTGGTGCCGTCGGGCAACTTCAACTCGGCCTGCATTTGCGGAATGGTCGCGCCCTGCCCCAGTCGTTCGATGGCCAGGTCGCGTTTCTCGGCGGCTTCGAGCACATCCAGTTCATACACCGAACGCCCGATCACCTGCTCGCGACTGTAGCCGGTCATTTCCAGGAACCCCGGATTGACCTTGATATAACGCAGGTCACTGAGGCGGCAGATCACCGCCGGCGCCGGGTTGGCGCCGAAGGTTTTCTCGAAGCGCTGCTCGGCGCTGGCCCATTCGGTGGCATCGCTGAGGATCAGCACGAGAAGCTCCGGCTCGCCGTTGCGGTCGGCCAGGACCATGCTGCGGATCCGGTGGACCCAAGTGCGATCCGGATCCGCCTTGGGCGTGACTTCCACCAGCACATCGCTGAACTCATCGCCACGGGCAACCCGGGCAATCGGGTAATTGTCTTCGGTCAGCGGGTGGTTATTGCGGTAACGCAAATTGAAACGCTGGGCGTACGCCTTAGCGTTGGCACCCAGCGCTTTGAGGTCAGTGACCCCATGCATGGTCAACGCCGCTTCGTTAGCCCAGGCGATGGTCTGATCGACTTCGATCAACATCACCCCGTCAGACAACCCGGCGATAATTTGCAGCAATTGGCGACGATTGGTATCGGTGGTCGGGACATCTTGGTTCATTGGGTCTCCATGCGGTCAGAGGAGCATGGAGGTTACGACCACCCGCGAAGATGACACGTTCCCCATAGAAACTGTCGAGTGCAACGAGGCCGCGATCCCTTGAAGCCACTCAAGCCGCCATGCGCCCCTCGGCAATCGCCTGCGAAGCCGCCAGCATCGCGCGCAGCAGCACGGCGCAACCTGCAGCGAGGTCATCCGGTGCGGCGTTCTCGATCTCGTTGTGGCTGATGCCGCCTTCGCAGGGCACGAAGATCATCCCGGCCGGGCCCAGTTCGGCGAGAAAGATCGCGTCATGGCCTGCACCGCTGACGATGTCCAGGTGGGAAAGGCCCAGCCCTTGGGCGGCGGCGCGTACGGCATCGACGCAGCCTTTGTCGAAGTACAGCGGCGGGAAGTCGGCCGTGGGCTTCAAGTCGAAGGTCAGGCCATGCTGCCGGCAGGTGTCTTCGATCACCTGCCTGACTTCGGCGATCATCGAATCCAGGCGCGCCGGTTCCAGATGACGGAAATCCAGGGTCATACGCACTTCGCCGGGGATGACATTGCGCGAACCGGGATAGGCTTGCAGGCAACCCACCGTGCCGCAGGCATGGGGTTGATGGCCGAGGGCGGCGCGGTTGACGGCGCCGACGATGATCGAGGCGCCCACCAGGGCGTCCTTGCGCAGGTGCATCGGGGTCGGGCCGGCGTGAGCTTCGACACCGCGCAGTGTCAGGTCGAACCATTTCTGTCCCAGGGCGCCCATCACCACGCCGATGGTCTTGCCCTCGTCTTCCAGGATCGGCCCCTGTTCGATATGCGCCTCGAAATACGCGCCCACCGGATGCCCGCTGACCTGGCGCGTGCCGGCATAGCCGATGGCATTCAACGCCTGGCCCACGCTGATGCCTTCGGCGTCGACCTTGGCCAGGGTTTCTTCGAGGGTGAATTTCTCGGCGAACACGCCGGAACCCATCATGCACGGGGCGAAGCGCGAACCTTCTTCGTTGGTCCACACCACCACTTCCAGGGGGGCCTCGGTTTCGATGTTCAGATCATTGAGGGTACGTAGCACTTCCAGCCCGGACAGCACGCCAAAGCAACCGTCGAATTTGCCGCCGGTGGGCTGGGTGTCGATGTGGCTGCCGGTCATCACCGGTGGCAGGTTCGGATTGCGCCCCGGGCGCCGGGCGAAGATATTGCCCACCGCATCGATGCTGACCGTGCAGCCCACCGCTTGGGTCCATTGCACGAACAGGTCGCGAGCCTGGCGATCCAGATCGGTCAGGGCCAGCCGACACACACCGCCCTTGACCGTGGCACCGAGCTGGGCCAGGTCCATGAGCGATTGCCACAGGCGGTCGCGGTTGATGTGCTGGTGGGTGGATTGCAGGACGTCGATGGCTGCGTTCATGGGGATCTCCATTTTTCAGGCATTTTGTTGGTGTCTTGAGGCTGCTATCGCGAGCAGGCTCGCTCCCACACTGGATTGGGGTGGATGCAAAATCTGTGTACACAGCAGATCCCCCGGTGGGAGCGAGCCTGCTCGCGATGGGCCCTCCTTCACACCGCAGATTTAGCGACGGACGGGCTCGCTCGCATACCGCACAACCCGTAGTAAATCACCCCGCCCAGCGCCGAACCGGTGAACCAGCCGTAGCTATAGAACCAACTGAACGCATCGCTGCCCAGGGACAGCAACGTCAGCACCACCGGCACGCCAAAGGCGATGAAGCCGTTCCAGTTCCACGCCGGGTAAACGTCGTCGCGGTACAGGCCGGCGAGGTCCAGTTGCTGTTTCTTGATCAGGAAATAATCCACCACCATGATCCCGGCAATCGGCCCGAGCAAACTCGAATAACCCAGCAGCCAGTTGGAATAGACCGATTCCAGACTGACCTCGGAAACGATCAGGCCCAGTTTTTTCAGCAGTTCATGGGCCATCAGCGCCAACCCCACCAGCCCGGTGAGCATGACGGCCTTGGTCCGGCCGATCAGTTTCGGCGCCAGGTTCTGGAAGTCGTTGGTGGGCGAGACGATGTTGGCGGCGGTGTTGGTCGAGAGCGTGGCGACGATGATCAGTACCATGGCCAGGGCCACCCACACCGGGCTCTGGATATGCCCGATCAAGGTCACCGGGTCGGAGACGGTCACCCCTACCAGTTTTTCCGAGGCGGCGGTCATGACCACGCCCAGGGAAGCGAACAGGAACATGGTCAATGGCAGGCCGATGATCTGCCCCACGACCTGGTCTTTCTGGCTCTTGGCGTAGCGGCTGAAGTCCGGAATGTTCAACGACAGGGTGGCCCAGAAACCGACCATGGCCGTCAGCCCGGCAAGAAAGTAACCGATCACGCTGGCGCCCTCGGGGCGTTTGGCCGGGACCGCCATCAACTCAGTCAACGAGACATTGGGCAACGCCCACACCAACAGGCCGGCACCTACCAGAACCAGCAGCGGCGCGGACAGGGTTTCCAACCATTTGATCGATTCGGCACCGCGCAATACCACCCACAGGTTCATGACCCAGAACAGCATGAAGCCGATCACTTCACCGGTGCCGCCCAGGCTCTTCCAGCCATCGAACACCGAGCCGAGAAACAGGTGGATCGCCAGGCCGCCGAACATCGTCTGGATCCCGAACCAGCCACACGCCACCAGGGCGCGAATCAGACACGGCACGTTGGAACCGATGACACCGAAGGACGAGCGCAACAGCACCGGAAACGGAATGCCGTACTTGGTCCCGGCGAAGGCATTCAGGGTCAGGGGAATCAGCACGATGATGTTGGCGAACAGAATCGCCAGCAGCGCCTCGCCCACCGTCAGGCCAAAGTAGGCGGTGAGCACGCCACCGAGGGTGTAGGTCGGCACGCAGATCGCCATGCCGACCCACAGCGCGGTGATATGCCATTTGTTCCAGGTTCGCTCGTGCACCTTGGTCGGCGCGATGTCGTGGTTGTAACGGGGGCTGTCGAGGACGTCGCTGCCGGCTTCAAGCTCGAACAACCCGTCGCGCTCAGTCACTGTTGATCTGGTCATGTCCGCTCCACTGTTTTCATTATTTTTGCTCATCGACTGGCGATGGCCGGAGTACTTGCATGTAAGCACGCGTGCTACCGACGGCCCTTGCCCGACAGCGGCAACACTCAATAACCGTGCCGATTGTTGCGTCGAGCTGACCGAATGATCGATATAACCTTTACAACTATCTGATCAATAAAGCTTTAATTTAAAACCATGAGCCTGCCGCGTTGCTGAACATCGCCCTTCAGGCTAGATGACCTGCGCGTTCTGTCGAGCCGAAGATTCAAAGTGGTGCACCTCAACTTTATGCGACGTGTCTAAACCGCACTTTCACGGCTTTCAAGCCGCTGATTTACCATGACAAATCTCGCTCAAATAATGATCCTGTCAAGTGCGTCAAAATGGTGAGCAGGCTCACCATTTTGGTGAATCATATATTTATCCTTTATTTTTCAAATAGTTATTACAAGAATAAGTTTATGAAAAATAATCTTGCTCATTTCAACAACTCCAGCTAGCGTCTAATCCTGACAGCGATGACAGGAATACAATCCACCTCGTTTCGTCACTTGATTAATCGTGATCTATAAAACATAAAGAACCGACATCAGTCGGTCATGCCTGCGAGGAACTCGGAATGTCTCTGTTGATCCGTGGCGCCACCGTTATTACCCATGATGAAAGTTATCGCGCCGATGTGTTTTGCGCCGACGGCGTGATCAAGGCCATCGGTGAAAACCTGGATGTTCCCGCCGATGTCGAAGTGCTCGATGGCAGCGGTCAATACTTGATGCCGGGCGGCATCGACCCCCATACGCACATGCAGTTGCCGTTCATGGGCACGGTCGCCAGTGAAGACTTCTTCAGCGGCACGGCGGCGGGCCTGGCCGGGGGCACCACCTCGATCATCGACTTCGTGATTCCCAACCCGCAGCAGTCGCTGATGGAAGCCTTTCACCAATGGCGTGGCTGGGCCGAGAAGAGTGCCAGCGACTATGGTTTTCACGTGGCGATCACTTGGTGGAGCGAGCAGGTTCGCGAAGAAATGGCCGAGCTGGTCAGCCAGCACGGCGTGAACAGCTTCAAGCATTTCATGGCCTACAAGAACGCGATCATGGCCGCCGATGACACCTTGGTGGCGAGCTTCGAACGCTGCCTGGAACTGGGCGCGGTGCCCACTGTGCACGCGGAGAATGGCGAGCTGGTCTATCACCTGCAACGCAAGCTGCTGGCCCAGGGCATCACCGGGCCGGAAGCCCATCCGCTGTCGCGACCCTCGCAAGTGGAAGGCGAAGCCGCGAGCCGGGCCATTCGCATTGCCGAGACCTTGGGCACGCCGTTGTACCTGGTGCACGTGTCCACCAAGGAAGCCCTAGACGAAATCACCTACGCCCGCAGCAAGGGCCAGCCGGTCTACGGTGAAGTGCTGGCCGGGCATCTGCTGCTGGACGACAGCGTCTATCGCCACCCGGACTGGCAGACCGCCGCCGGCTACGTGATGAGCCCGCCCTTCCGCCCGCTCGGGCATCAGGAAGCGCTCTGGCACGGTTTGCAGTCCGGCAACCTGCACACCACCGCCACCGACCACTGCTGTTTCTGCGCCGAACAGAAAGCCGCTGGCCGCGACGATTTCAGCAAAATCCCCAACGGCACCGCCGGGATCGAAGACCGCATGGCCGTGCTCTGGGACGAGGGGGTCAACAGCGGCAAACTGTCGATGCACGACTTCGTCGCCCTCACCTCCACCAACACCGCGAAGATCTTCAACCTCTACCCACGCAAAGGGGCGATCCGCGTCGGTGCCGATGCCGACCTGGTGCTCTGGGACCCGCAGGGCACTCGCACGATCTCAGCCAAGACCCACCATCAGCAAGTGGACTTCAACATCTTCGAAGGCAAGACCGTGCGCGGCGTACCCAGCCACACCATCAGCCAGGGCCGGCTGGTCTGGGCCGACGGCGACCTGCGCGCCGAACGCGGCGCCGGGCGCTACATCGAACGGCCGGCGTATCCGGCGGTGTTCGATTTGCTGAGCAAGCGGGCGGAGCTGCACAGGCCGGTTGCTGTGGAACGCTGAGAGCGGCCTTCGGCCTATCGCGAGCAGGCTCGCTCCCACAGGGTCTGCTGTGCACACAGATTTCGCGCTCACCCGAAATCCAGTGTGGGAGCGAGCCTGCTCGCGATGAGGCCAGTCCAGACAACGAAAAAACCACTGCCCACCAGAGGCAGCACCTCAAACACCGTGAGGCTCATTCCATGATCCAGCCCTTGAGTCACCTCCCCCATTCCCAGGAAGACCCGACCACCCTCGCCGCCCGTTTCAGCGACCTGGCGCCGCCGCTCAATGCGCGCCAGGCCCACCTGGAAGCTTCCCGGTGCCTGTATTGCTACGACGCACCATGCGTGAACGCCTGTCCGAGCGAGATCGACATTCCTTCGTTCATTCGCAACATTCACCAGGACAACGTCCAAGGCGCGGCGCAGAAAATCCTCTCGGCCAACATCCTCGGCGGCAGTTGCGCGCGGGTCTGCCCCACCGAGATCCTTTGTCAGCAAGCCTGCGTGCGCAACAACGCCCGGGAATGCGCGCCCGTGCTGATCGGCCTGTTGCAGCGCTATGCCGTGGACAACGCCCATTTCAACGAACACCCGTTCAAACGCGGCGCCGCCACCGGCAAGCGCATCGCCGTGGTCGGTGCCGGCCCGGCGGGCTTGTCCTGCGCCCATCGCAGCGCCATGCACGGCCATGACGTGGTGATTTTCGAAGCCCGTGACAAGGCCGGTGGCCTCAATGAATACGGCATCGCCAAGTACAAACTGGTGGACGATTACGCCCAGCGCGAACTGGACTTTCTGCTGGACATCGGCGGCATCGAAATCCGCCATGGCCAGAAACTCGGCGAGAACCTGAGCCTGAGCGATTTGCACCAGCAGTTCGACGCGGTGTTCCTCGGCCTCGGCCTGGCCGCCAGCAAACAACTGGGCCTGAGCGACGAACAAGCACCGGGGCTGCTGGCCGCCACCGAATACATCCGCGAACTGCGCCAGGCTGATGACCTCAGCCAGTTGCCGCTGGCCGACCGTTGCATCGTCCTCGGCGCCGGCAACACCGCCATCGACATGGCCGTGCAAATGGCCCGTCTCGGCGCCCGGGACGTCAGCCTGGTGTATCGGCGCGGCCTTGAAGACATGGGTGCCACCGGGCATGAGCAAGACATCGCCAAGGCCAACCAGGTGCGTCTGCTGACCTGGGCTCAGCCGCAACAGGTCTTGCTCGATGACGCCGGACAGGTGCGCGGCATGCGCTTCTCCCGCACGCATCTGGAAAACGGTCGGCTGGTCACCAGCGCCGAAACCTTCGACCTGCCCGCCGACGCCATTTTCAAAGCCATCGGCCAGGCCTTCGACGACAACGCGCTGGTGGATCCGCTGGCCCGGGAACTCAAGCGCCAGGATGGGCGGATTCTGGTGGACGAAAATCTGCGCACCAGCATTGCCGGGGTGTATGCCGGTGGCGATTGCAACAGCCTGGACCAGGACCTCACCGTGCAGGCCGTGCAGCACGGCAAGCTCGCCGCCGAGGCGATCAACGCTCAACTGATGCTCAACGTGGAGGCTGCGTAAATGGCCGATCTGTCGATTGTCTTCGCCGGCATCAAAGCCCCCAATCCGTTCTGGCTGGCCTCCGCGCCGCCCACCGACAAGGCCTACAACGTGGTCCGCGCCTTTGAGGCCGGCTGGGGTGGCGTGGTCTGGAAAACCCTCGGGGAAGACCCGGCGGCGGTGAACGTGTCGTCACGCTATTCGGCCCACTACGGCGCCAATCGCGAGGTGCTGGGGATCAATAACATCGAGCTGATCACCGACCGTTCCCTGGAGATCAACCTGCGGGAAATCACCCAGGTGAAAAAGGACTGGCCGGACCGGGCATTGATCGTGTCGCTGATGGTGCCCTGCGTCGAAGAGTCGTGGAAACGCATCCTGCCCCTGGTGGAAGCCACTGGCGCCGACGGTATCGAGCTGAACTTCGGTTGCCCCCACGGCATGCCGGAACGGGGCATGGGCGCGGCGGTCGGCCAGGTGCCGGAGTACGTCGAGCAAGTGACCCGCTGGTGCAAGACCTATTGCTCGCTGCCGGTGATCGTCAAGCTCACGCCGAACATCACCGACATCCGCGTCGCCGCCCGCGCTGCCCATCGCGGCGGCGCGGACGCGGTGTCGTTGATCAACACCATCAATTCCATCACCAGCGTCGACCTGGACCGCATGGTCGCCCTGCCCACCGTCGGCAGCCAGAGCACCCATGGCGGCTACTGCGGCTCGGCGGTCAAACCCATCGCCCTGAATATGGTCGCCGAAATCGCCCGCGACCCGCAGACCCACGGCTTGCCGATCTGCGGCATCGGCGGCATCGGCAGTTGGCGCGACGCCGCCGAATTCATCGCCCTGGGCAGCGGCGCGGTGCAGGTGTGCACGGCGGCGATGCTGCATGGTTTTCGCATCGTCGAAGAAATGAAGGATGGCCTGTCACGCTGGATGGACGATCACGGCCACGCCAACCTCCAGGCCTTCTCCGGGCGCGCGGTGGGCAACACCACCGACTGGAAGTACCTGGACATCAACTACCAGGTCATCGCCAAGATCGACCAGGACGCCTGCATCGGATGCGGCCGCTGCCACATCGCTTGTGAAGACACTTCGCACCAGGCTATCGCCAGCCTCAAGCAGGCGGACGGCACGCGCAAATATGAAGTGATCGATGAAGAATGCGTGGGCTGCAACCTGTGCCAGATCACCTGCCCGGTACAGGATTGCATCGAGATGGTGACGGTGGACACCGGCAAGCCGTTTTTGGATTGGAACCATGATCCGCGTAATCCCTACCATGTAACGATCTGAAATTTGCGGTGTCTGGCCGGGCGTCATCGCGAGCAGGCTCGCTCCCACATTGGATTTGTGGTGAACACAGATCTTCTGTTCACAACCGGTCCTCTGTGGGAGCGAGCCTGCTCGCGATAGGGCCATCAGCTTCACCACAAAACCTCAAGGCTCCAACCCAATCCCCCGCAAAATCACACTGGTCACGGTCTGCACCGCCTTTTCGAATTGCATGTCGGAAAGCGGCTGGTGATCATTGAGGATGTTGATCTGATGATCGAAGTCGGCGTAATGCTGGGTCGAGGCCCAGATCATGTAGAGCAGGCTTGAAGGCTCCACCGGGAGGATGCGTTTGTCCTCCACCCATTGGCGGATTTTCGCTTCCTTCATCTTGGCCCAGTCATAGAGGCTGGCGTCCAGGGCCTGACCCAGCGTCGGGGCGCCGTGGATGATTTCGTTGGCCCAGACCTTCGAGCCGTACGGGCGGCTGCGGGAGTGGTTCATCTTGGCGCGGATGTAGCTGCTGAGCACTACCCGTGGGTCGTCGAACATCTCGAAGCACAAGGCGTCCTGCTTCCAGACCTCCAGCAAGTCGAACAGCACCGCGCTGTACAGTTCGCTCTTGGTGCTGAAGTAGTAATGCAGGTTGGAACGCGGCAATTGCACTTCGGCGGCGATGTCGGCCATGGCGGTGCTGCCGAAGCCTTTCTCGGCGAAGACCTTCTCGGCGGCCAACAGGATTTTTTCGACGTTACTGCGACGAATCTCGATCTTGTGATTGCCCATGAGGGCTCCCTGGCAACAGCGTTGGTCAAGACTAGCATTCACCCACGCTTGAAAACACTGGTGGTCCCTGCGGAGCAAGCTCCCATATTTGACCATGTGCCTATTAGGCAAGCAGGTGTACGCAAACGCTCTTGTGGCAAGGGGGATTATCCCCTCGCCACAAGGGATGCGTTATGTCGGCTGGCGTGCTTCGACGTTGTCCAGCGCGCGGTTTGCCAGCAATCCACTCAGTTCGATCAGTTGCTGGATGCCCAGGGCAATGTGGCGCCTGGGGCCTTCCAGGTCGAAGGCCAGGTCGCTGACCATGGCATTGGCCGAGGCCAGGTTTTCGCTGAGGTTGGCGAGCAGGGTTTCGGTGTCGACGCCATGGGCGACGGTGAAGAGTTGGCCGGGATCGGCCTCGGGCTTGTTGGGTTTGGGCTTGAGGTAGTGATCGAGGATACGGTCGGCGGCTTTGTCGAAGGCTTTTGAGTTGACTGGATCGGTGTTCGGCGGGTTGGGTGTTGGTTTGAACATAGATGAATCTCCAAATCGAAAAAGGAGACCATCACCCTCGCTACCAAACGAAGGGTGGCGACCATACGCGGGTTGGTAGACCGGTGACTTGGAGAACCGGCGCGTCCGAAGACGCCCTGCGCATGACCGCCATAAAAAACAGATACCAAAAGGCCTCTGCTACAAGGGCTATGCGACAAGTCAAAAGCCGGGCTACCAAACCCGATCACTGATTCAATCAGCGACCCGGAAACGATAGAGCCCCGGCCCCCAGGCGCACAAGCCGGCGGATTCTGGCGCAGTTGTAGGGAATGGCGCAAGACAACGTAGCCCGAACCCGAACGTTCCTACATCTGGATAAACACGCCCCCTGCGGGGCTGGGAACATAGGTTAACAACACACCCTTGTGGCGAGGGGAGTTATCCCCGCTGGACTGCGAAGCAGTCCTAAAGAAGCTGGATGCAATCAACCTGGCACACCGCAGCGACAGTCATTGGGGCTGCTTCGCAGCCCAGCGGGGATAAATCCCCTCGCCACAAGAGCCTGCTTAAGCCCTCTAATCGTGTGCATTCGACTAATGTCTTAGACCAGTCATCGCACAACCAAGCGCCCTCATCGCTATTCTCAAAACACGGATCTACCCGGCGCCATGGCCTTCAATCTTGACCTCGACGAATGACAGCCGTTGGAACGCCTCATTTTGAAGCACGCCCGAGTTGGATAATTCCAATAATGGCCAGTTGACAATGAGCAGCCGCTTCCAAATAATCCCTGCCATGTTGTACGACGACGTATAACAAATAAAAACAACAATAAAAGTAGGGAGCGTCATAGTGAGCACACCTGTCCGTTTTTCGCCCGACAACCGTCCAAGCCGCCGTACCCTTCTCAACGCCAGACCCACGCTGCTCCTGCTCGGTTGCAGCAGCCTTGCCACGTTTCTACCAACGACCGCCAGCGCCGAAGGTTTCGTCGATGATGCCAAGGCCACGCTGACCCTGCGTAACGCCTACTTCAACCGCAACTTCACCAACCCGAACAACGCCCAGGGCAAAGCCGAGGAATGGACCCAGAACTTCATCCTTGATGCCAAGTCCGGTTTCACCCAGGGTGTGGTCGGTTTCGGTGTCGACGTGCTGGGCCTGTACTCGGTCAAGCTCGATGGCGGGCGTGGCACGGCGGGCACCCAGTTGTTGCCGGTGCACGACGACGGTCGCCCTGCCGATGACTTCGGTCGCCTGGGCGTCGCCCTCAAAGCCAAGGTTTCGAAGACCGAACTGAAGGTCGGTGAGTGGATGCCGGTGCTGCCAATCCTGCGCTCCGACGATGGCCGCTCCCTGCCGCAAACCTTTCGTGGCGGCCAGGTGACCTCCACCGAAATCAGCGGCCTGACCCTCTACGGCGGCCAGTTCCGTGGCAACAGCCCGCGCAACGACGCGAGCATGGAAGACATGTCGATGAACGGCCGCGGCGCCTTCACTTCCGACCGTTTCAACTTCGGCGGCGGCGAATATGCCTTCAACGAAAAGCGCACCCAGGTCGGCGTCTGGTACGCGGAACTGTCCGACATCTACCAGCAGCAATATTTCAACCTGACCCACAGCCAGCCCATCGGCGACTGGACCCTGGGCGCCAACCTTGGCTACTTCATCGGCAAGGAAAACGGCAGCGCCCTAGCCGGCGACCTGGACAACAAGACCGCGTTCGCCATGCTCTCGGCCAAATACGGTGGCAACACCTTCTACGTCGGCCTGCAAAAAGTCGGCGGCGATGACGCCTGGATGCGCGTCAACGGCACCAGCGGCGGCACCCTGGCCAACGACAGCTACAACTCCAGCTATGACAACGCCAAGGAAAAATCCTGGCAATTGCGCCACGACTTCAACTTCGCCGCCGTCGGCGTGCCGGGCCTGACCCTGATGAACCGCTATATCAGCGGCGACAACGTGCACACCGCCACCGTCGATGACGGCAAGGAATGGGGCCGCGAGACCGAACTGGCCTACACCGTGCAGAGCGGCGCGCTGAAGAGCCTTAACGTGAAATGGCGTAACTCGACGATGCGTCGGGACTACAGCACCAACGAGTTCGACGAGAACCGCATCTTTATCAGCTACCCGCTTTCGCTTCTGTAATTCCAGGACCTATTGCCATGAGCGCATCCCATGGCAACCTGCGGCAGGGACGCCGTTCCAGAGCGGTTCGTCGATCAAACGTTGACAAGGTAGCGGAAGGATAAGGATATTCCCTCTCGGTCGTACGACAACTTATAACAACTTACCTCTCATTGTTTGCTCAGGTAACGCCATGACCTCGACACAGATTCGCCACCCCTTCAATCGCCTGCTATTGACCGGCGCCGCCGGCGGCCTTGGCAAGGTCTTGCGCGAACGCCTCAAGCCTTACGCCCGCCACATTCGCCTGTCGGACATCGCCACCATGACCCCGGCCATCGACGAAAGCGAGGAAGTGGTGCCATGCGACCTGTCGGATAAACAGGCCGTGCACCAGTTGGTGGAAGGTGTCGATGCCATCCTGCATTTCGGCGGTGTTTCGGTGGAGCGCCCATTCGAGGAGATTCTCGGCGCCAACATCAGTGGCGTGTTCCACATCTATGAAGCCGCCCGTAAACACGGGGTCAAGCGGGTGATCTTCGCCAGCTCCAACCACGTCATCGGTTTCTACAAGCAGGACCAGACCCTCGACGCCCTCTCCCCGCGCCGCCCGGATGGCTACTACGGCCTGTCCAAGTCCTACGGCGAAGACGTCGCCAGTTTCTACTTCGATCGCTACGGCATCGAGACCGTGAGCATCCGCATCGGCTCGTCGTTCCCCGAACCGCAGAACCGCCGAATGATGAGCACCTGGTTGAGCTACGACGACCTCACTCAATTGCTCGAATGCTCGCTCTACACCCCGAAGGTCGGCCACACCGTGGTCTACGGCATGTCCGCCAACCGCGACGTCTGGTGGGACAACAGCCACGCCGCGCACCTGGGCTACCAGCCCAAGGACAGCTCGGAGATTTTCCGCGACAAGATCGAAGCGCAGCCAATGCCGGCCGCCGATGATCCGGCCAGGATCTACCAGGGCGGCGCCTTCGTCGCGGCCGGCCCGTTCGACGACTGATTCGCCTGTTATTCATGGGATATGAACGCAAAGGAATCACCATGCAAGCCGAATTGATTGTCGATGCACGCAACGCCGTCGGGGAAAGCCCAGTGTGGGTGCCTGAGGAAAACGCCCTGTACTGGGTGGACATTCCCAGTGGCGGCCTGCAGTGCTGGAACGCCGGGACCGGCCAACTCAAGGGCTGGGAAGCCCCGGAAATGCTCGCCTGCCTGGCCCGTCACCAGGGCGGTGGCTGGATCGCCGGCATGGAGAGCGGCTTCTTTCGCCTGTACCCCCATGACGACGGCAGCCTGGACAGCGAACTCTGTGCCAGCGTCGAACACAGCCGCACCGACATGCGCCTCAACGATGGCCGTTGCGACCGCCAGGGCCGCTTCTGGGCTGGCAGCATGGTGCTGAACATGGGGGCCAACGCTGACGCAGGCCGGATGTACCGTTATGAGGCCGGGCAACGCGGTCCGGTCGAGGCGCAACTGAGTGGTTTCATCGTGCCCAATGGCCTGGGTTTCAGCCCGGACGGACGGACGATGTACCTGTCTGATTCACACCCGCTGGTGCAACAGATCTGGGCCTTCGACTACGACATCGACAGCGGCACCCCGTCCAACCGACGGCTGTTCGTCGACATGCTACCCCTGGCCGGCCGCCCGGACGGCGCCGCAGTGGATGCCGACGGTTGCTACTGGATCTGTGCCAACGATGCCGGCCTGATCCACCGTTTCACCCCGGATGGCCGTCTCGACCGCTCACTGCAAGTGCCGGTGAAGAAGCCGACGATGTGCGCCTTTGGCGGCAGTCGCCTGGACACCCTGTTCGTCACTTCGATCCGCCCCGGTGACGACACCGACCCGCAATCCCTGGCCGGCGGCGTGTTCGCCCTCAACCCCGGCGTCAAGGGCCTGGCTGAACCCGCGTTTGGAGGACTGAAACACTCCGCGAACTGACCTGCACTGCCGCTTCACTGGATGAGCACATAAAAAAAACAACAAACTGGAGATTGACCATGAATTTCAAACGCACGCTTTTGATCGCAGCCCTGCCCCTGGCCTTCCTGGCCCAGGCGGCGCATGCCCTCGATATGAAGATCGCCGACATCCATCCCAAGGGCTATCCGACTGTGGTCGCCGAGGAATCCATGGGTAAAACCCTGGAAGCGGAAAGCAAGGGTGAACTGAAGTTCAAGTACTTCCCGGGTGGCGTATTGGGTTCTGAAAAAGAAGTCATCGAGCAGATGCAAGCCGGCGCCATCCAGATGTCTCGCGTCAGCCTGGGGATCGTTGGCCCTGTGGTGCCGGATGTGAACGTGTTCAACATGCCGTTCATCTTCCGCGACCAGGCCCACATGCGCGCCGTCATCGACGGTGACGTGGGCGATGCGATCCTCGACCGGATCACCAATTCCGAGTTTGGCCTGGTAGCCCTGGCCTGGATGGACGGCGGCACGCGCAACATCTACACCAAAAAACCGGTGCGCAAGCTCGAAGACCTCAAGGGTATGAAAATCCGCGTGCAGGGCAACCCGATGTTCATCGAGATGATGAACGCCATGGGCGCCAACGGCATCGCGATGGACACCGGCGAAATCTTCAGCGCCTTGCAGACCGGCGTGATCGACGGCGCCGAAAACAACCCGCCGACCCTGCTCGAACACAACCACTACCAGAACGCCAAGTACTACAGCCTCACCGGTCACCTGATCCTGCCTGAGCCGATCGTGATGTCGAAAATCACCTGGAACAAGCTCACGCCAGAGCAGCAGGACATGGTGAAAAAAGCCGCCAAGGCCGCCCAGGCTGAAGAACGCGATCTGTGGGACAAGAAATCCGCCGCCAGTGAAGAAAAACTCAAGGCCGCCGGCGTCGAGTTCATCACCGTCGACAAGAAACCTTTCTATGACGCCACCGCTCCGGTCCGGGCCAAATACGGCGCGCCGTATGCCGACCTGATCAAGCGTATCGAAGCCGTTAAGTAAGGTCTCTCTCAAACTGTACTCATGAAAAGGCTGGGCGCGCCTGCGGTTAAAAGGCGCGCCCGGTTACGGTGGAACCCGATGAAGAATTTGCTGCTACGTATCAACGACACGATTTACATGACTTGCATCTGGGTGGCCGGCCTTTCTGTCCTCGCCGTTGCGCTGATGATTCCGTGGGGGGTGTTCGCCCGCTACGTACTGGGTACTGGCTCAAGTTGGCCGGAGCCCACCGCCATCTTGCTGATGATCGTATTTACCTTCATCGGCGCCGCTGCCAGCTACCGCTCCGGCTCGCATATGGCCGTGGACATGGTCACCAGCCGCCTGCCACCGCACTGGCAAACCTTGGCTTCGGTTTTCACCC
Organism: Pseudomonas sp. DF11; assembly: GCF_058148565.1. Lineage (NCBI taxonomy): Bacteria > Pseudomonadati > Pseudomonadota > Gammaproteobacteria > Pseudomonadales > Pseudomonadaceae > Pseudomonas > Pseudomonas sp. DF11. The sequence continues at coordinate 55,684 of NZ_JBYVYN010000006.1, read as the reverse complement.
AGCTCTTGATGGCGGCGGTGTGCATTTTCATGACCATCTGGGGCACCAAGCTGTGCATGACCACCTGGAATCAATTCATGAGTGCCATCCCCACCCTGCGCGTCGGCATCACCTACATGCCGATCCCGGTCGGTGGTTTCCTGACCCTGATTTTTGTCCTGGAAAAACTCTTGCTGGGTGATCAAAGCAAGCGTCGGGTCGTGCAGTTCGATCTGGTCGAAGAAAACGAAGGTGCCGCTTAATGGACGCGCTGATTCTGCTGGGCAGTTTTTTGTTGTTGATCCTGATCGGCATGCCAGTCGCCTACGCGCTGGGCGCTGCCGCCCTGATCGGGGCGTGGTGGATCGATATTCCGTTCCAGGCCATGATGATCCAGGTAACGGGCGGGGTGAACAAGTTCTCGCTGCTGGCCATCCCCTTCTTCGTGCTGGCCGGTGCGATTATGGCCGAAGGCGGCATGTCCCGCCGATTGGTGGCATTCGCCAGTGTGTTGGTAGGCTTTGTGCGCGGTGGCCTCTCCTTGGTGAACCTCGTGGCCTCGAGCTTTTTTGGCGCGATCTCCGGTTCCTCGGTAGCCGATACGGCCTCGGTCGGCTCGGTGCTGATCCCGGAAATGGCACGCCAGGGCTATCCGCGTGATTACGCCACCGCCGTCACCGTCAGTGGTTCGGTACAAGCGCTGCTGACACCGCCAAGCCACAACGCGGTGCTGTACTCCCTCGCCGCTGGCGGCACCGTCTCCATCGGTTCGCTGTTCATGGCCGGCATCGTCCCCGGCATCATGATGAACCTCTGCCTGATGGCGCTGTGCCTGGTCTTCGCGAAAAAGCGCAACTACCCCAAGGGCGAAGTGATTCCCCTCAAGCAAGCGTTGAAGATCTGCCGGGAAGCCATGTGGGGCATGATGACGCTGTTCATCATCCTTGGCGGCATTCTCTCGGGTGTTTTCACCGCCACCGAATCGGCCGCCATTGCCGTGGTGTGGGCGTTCTTCGTGACCATGTGCATCTATCGCGACTACAAGTGGAGCGAGTTGCCGAAACTGATGCACCGTACGGTACGCACCATCTCCATCGTGATGATCCTGATCGGCTTCGCCGCCAGCTTCGGCTACATCATGACGCTGATGGAGATTCCGGCGAAGATCACCACCGCGTTCCTGACACTGTCGGACAACCGCTACGTGATCCTGATGTGCATCAACGTGATGTTGCTGCTGCTGGGCACCGTGATGGACATGGCGCCATTGATCCTGATCCTGACGCCGATCCTGATGCCAGTGATCGTGGGCATCGGCGTGGACCCGGTGCAGTTCGGCATGATCATGCTGGTGAACCTGGGTATCGGGTTGATCACGCCACCGGTGGGCGCGGTGTTGTTTGTCGGTTCCGCCATCGGCAAGGTCAGCATCGAAAGCACCGTCAAGGCCCTGCTGCCGTTCTACGCCATGCTGTTCGTGGTGCTGATGCTGGTGACCTACATCCCTGCCATCTCCCTGTGGTTGCCGCATCTGGTGTTGTAAGAGACAACGACAAATCCCCTTGTGGCGAGGGGATTTATCCCCTCTGGGCTGCATAGCAGCCCAAAACCAGCAACCTCGATCTGCCTGATATACCGAGATTGGGCCATTTAGGGCTGCTTCGCAGCCCAGCGGGGATAAATCCCCTCGCCACAAAAAGCTATCTACCCCCCTTCCAAACAGAAGCGACTACCATGACGCAGCCTCTCCTGTACCTCGAAGACGAGCTGACCCGCCTCACCCTGGCCCCGCACCTGGGCGCCAGTCTCGTTGAATGGACATTGCGCAGCACCGGCGCTCCCCTGCTGCGCCCTCCGGCACCGCAAGCCCTGAAAAACGGTTTACCCGGCAAGCTTGGTGGTTTCCCGCTGATTCCCTGGTCGAACCGGATCGCCAACGGCGGTTTCGACTGCCCGGACGGCTGGCTTGCCCTGGAGGCCAACAGCCCCAACGATCCGTTTCCAATCCACGGCAGCGCGTGGCAACAACCCTGGCAGGTGACCGAACAAAATGCCCAGGAAGTGTTGTTGCAACTCGACAGCCAATACCCATTCGCCTACTGCGCCAGCCTGCGGATCCGCTTGAGTGGCGGCCAGTTGCAAATCTCGATGCACGTCACCCATATGGCCGAACAGGCCGCCTGGCACGGGCTGGGTTTGCATCCGTACTTTCCGCGCACCGCCGGCACTCGCTTGCAAACCCGCGCCCGCGAAGTCTGGATGTGTGACGCCTCGAAACTGCCGACAGAACTTCGGAAGATTCCTGAAAGTTGGGATTTCCAGCAGCCCCGATTGCTGCCGGATACGCTCGTGGACAATGGCTTTGGCGGTTGGGACGGACAGTGCCTGATCCAGCAACCGGACCTGGGGTATGAACTGCAATGCCGCGCCAGCGGTAGCACGTACTTCCTGCTGTACTGCCCCGTGGGCCTGGATTTCTTCTGCATCGAACCGGTCAGCCATCCGGTCAATGCCCATCACCTGCCAGGGCGACCGGGGTTGCGCTTGCTGGAGCAAGGGCAGTCGGCGGCGCTGGGGTTTTCGATGCAGTGTCGGGAGCTGTAAGCGGCACACGATCCCTTGTGGCGAGGGGATTTATCCCCGCTCGGCTGCGAAGCAGACGTCAGGCTTGAAAATGGATGGGCCTGCTTCGCAGGCCAGCGGGGATAAATTCCCCCGCCACAGAAGCTCTGTCGGGGGTGGTTACGCCCGCACCCACATGAACACTGCAACCCCCAGACACACCCCGGCAAACCCCACTTGCAAAGCTCGGGCCGGGACCTTGGCCGACACTCGCCGCCCGAGCACCATCCCGACGATGCTCGCCGCAATGAACGCCGCCCCGACCCGGTCGATGCTCACCCCGGCATGAAACGCGCCCACCACGCCGATCAACGAAATCAGGCTGATGACCATCAAGGATGTCGCGACGATCCCGCGCATCTGCACATCGGTCAGTTGCTTGAACGCCGGCACGATCAGGAAGCCCCCACCCACCCCCAGCAAACCCGAGACCAAGCCCGTCACCGCCCCCAATGCCGACAGCGTGGCGGTGCAGCGAGCGGTCCAGGCCAGGCGCCCGGTCTCGCGGTCGAGCATGCAATTCTTCTGGCCCCAACTGGCGGCGCCGTGATCGCTGGGCCCCGCTTGCGGCGTTTCCCGACGCAACATGCGCGCCGCCACCAGCACCATCAACAGGCTGAACAGCATCATCAGGATTTTTTCCGGAAGCTGATGGGCGAAATAGATGCCCAGCGGCGAAAACACCGCGCCCAGCAGCGCAATCAGCAGGGCCGCACGGTAGCGCACCAGGCCATGGCGCAAGCCGTCGATAGCGCCCACCGCCGCCGCGCTGCCTACCGCGAACAGCGCCACCGGCGCGGCCTGGGTCATGCTCCAGCCCAGGCCCAACACCAACGCCGGCACCGCCAGGATGCCACCGCCCGCCCCCGTCAGGCCAAGGACCAGGCCCATGACCACGCCAAAAAAACTTGCCAGTAACATTCATGATCTCTCAAGCCGCGCACACCTGTTGGCAGGTGCGATCGCATTTGCAGGACGCCTTGGCCCTCACTAAGCTGCGGACCATATGTTGTAAACCTCGAGCGTTGCAACCGCTTCTTCCCGCATAGGTTCGCTGTCATGCCCGCGCAGATCCAGAGTTTTCTCGACCCCGCCTCAAAGACCTACACCTACGTTGTTTTTGAACACGATGGCGGGCAATGCGCGGTGGTCGACCCGGTGCTCGACTACGATCCGGCCTCGGGACGTAGCGCCACCACCCAGGCTGACCGGGTGATCGCCTTCGTGCGCGAACACCAGTTGACGGTGCAATGGCTGCTGGAAACCCACGCCCACGCCGATCACCTGTCCGCCGCGCCGTACTTGCGCCGGGAACTGGGCGGCAAGATCGCCATCGGCCAAGCCATCGGGCAGGTCCAGAGCGTCTTCAAGACCCTGTTCAACCTCGAAGCGCCATTTGCCGTGGATGGCTCGCAGTTCGATCACCTGTTCGCCGCCGACGAGTCCTTTCTGATCGGCAACCTCAAGGCCACGGCGCTGCATGTGCCCGGCCACACCCCGGCGGACATGGCATACCTGATCGACGGCGACGTGATCCTGGTGGGCGACACCTTGTTCATGCCCGACGTGGGCACCGCCCGCTGCGACTTCCCCGGCGGCAACGCCCATCAACTCTACGCCTCGATCCGCAAGCTGCTGGCCTTCCCCGCCAGCGTGCGGCTCTATGTGTGCCACGACTATCCACCGGACGCACGCGAGCCCCAATGCATGAGCACCGTGGGCGAGCAGCGCCAGCACAATATCCATGTCCACGACGGCATCGATGAAGCCACGTTCGTCGCCATGCGTACCCAACGCGACAAGACACTGGGCATGCCGACGCTGCTGTTGCCGGCGATCCAGGTGAATGTGCGGGCGGGCCACCTGCCGCCGGCGGAGGACAATGGCGTGACGTATCTGAAGATTCCGATCAACCAGCTCTAGATGCTCAACAGATCACCACATCAAGTCAGTTTGCATCATGTTGAATGACAGGCCGCTATCGCGAGCAAGCTCGCTCCCACAGGGGATCGGCGGCGGACACAAGATCAAGCATCACCACGGACCCAATGTGGGAGCGAGCCTGCTCGCGATAGCGGTGGGTCTGCTTGCATCAGTGCTGAATGTGCCGACGCTATCGCGAGCAGGCTCGCTCCCACAGAAACTCTTCAGGTGCCCAAGGTCAACCCATTGGCCGGCAACGGCAACGCTGTCTTGTAGCGCACCTGCTTGAGGGCAAAGCTGGAGCGGATATTCGCCACGCCCGGGACCTTGGTCAGAAAGTCCATCATGAACCGCTCCAACGACTGGATGGTCGGCACCAGCACGCGGATCAGGTAATCCGGATCGCCGGCCATCAGGTAGCACTCCATCACTTCCGGCCGGTCGGAAATCGCCTCTTCGAAGTGCTGCAGCGCCTCCTCCACCTGTTTCTCCAGGCTGACATGGATGAACACGTTGACGTGCAACCCCAGCAGATCGGCGTCCAGCAGCGTGACCTGCTCGCGGATCACCCCCAGCTCCTCCATGGCCCGGACGCGGTTGAAGCACGGGGTCGGCGACAGGTTGACTGAACGGGCAAGCTCGGCGTTGGTGATGCGGGCATTTTCCTGAAGGCTGTTCAGAATCCCGATGTCGGTGCGATCCAATTTACGCATGAGAGAAATAATCCTGTTTTTTATCGTTATGCAGATTTTTTATCTGCAAATGATCTGAACAGCAAGCCAACAGAGAAAAATATTCTTCTGCGTCGAGCCTATGATTGTTGTAGGACAATTTTCCTTACCCAGGAAAGTTCGTCAGCTAGCGCGCCCACTACAAGAAATTCACAAGATCGAGCGTAGAAAGCCATGAACCCAGCGTATGAACCGCTACGCCTGCACGTCCCCGAACCCTCGGGCCGTCCCGGCTGCCAGACCGACTTCTCCTACCTGCATCTGTCCGATGCCGGCACGGTGCGCAAACCCTCCATCGACGTTGAACCGTCCGACACGGCCGACCTGGCCCGCGGGCTGATTCGCGTGCTCGATGACCAGGGCAATGCCCACGGCCCATGGGCCGAAGACGTGCCACTCGAAATCCTTCGCAAAGGCATGCGTGCCATGCTCAAGACGCGCATCTACGACAACCGCATGGTGGTCGCCCAGCGCCAGAAAAAAATGTCGTTCTACATGCAGAGCCTCGGCGAGGAAGCGATCGGCAGCGGTCAGGCCCTGGCGCTGAACATCGATGACATGTGCTTCCCCACCTATCGCCAGCAAAGCATCCTGATGGCCCGCGAGGTGCCGTTGGTGGGCATGATCTGCCAACTGCTGTCCAACGAGCGCGATCCGCTCAAGGGCCGGCAGTTGCCGATCATGTACTCGGTCAAGGACGCCGGTTTCTTCACCATTTCCGGCAACCTCGCCACGCAATTCATCCAGGGCGTGGGCTGGGGCATGGCCTCGGCGATCAAAGGCGATACCAAGATCGCCTCGGCCTGGATCGGTGACGGCGCCACCGCCGAATCGGACTTCCACACCGCCCTGACCTTCGCCCATGTCTACCGCGCGCCGGTGATCCTCAACGTGGTCAACAACCAGTGGGCGATCTCCACCTTCCAGGCCATCGCCGGCGGTGAAGCCACGACCTTCGCCGGACGCGGCGTCGGTTGCGGCATCGCCTCCCTGCGTGTCGACGGCAACGACTTCATGGCGGTCTACGCCGCTTCGCGCTGGGCCGCCGAACGCGCCCGCCGCAACCTCGGCCCGGCGCTGATCGAATGGGTCACCTACCGCGCCGGCCCGCACTCCACGTCCGACGATCCCTCGAAGTATCGCCCCGCCGACGACTGGAGCCACTTCCCACTGGGCGACCCGATTGCGCGCCTCAAGCAGCATCTGGTGAAAATCGGCCACTGGTCCGAAGAGGAACATGCCGCCGTCACCGCCGAACTCGAAGCCGAGGTGATCGCCGCGCAGAAGGAAGCCGAGCAGTACGGCACTCTGGCCGGAGGGCAGATTCCAAGCGCCGCGACCATGTTCGAAGACGTCTACAAAGAGATGCCGGAGCACTTGAAGCGCCAGCGTCAGCAGTTGGGGATCTGACATGAACGATCACAACAACAATATTGCGTTGGACACCGCCATGACCACTACCACCATGACCATGATCCAGGCCCTGCGCTCGGCCATGGACGTGATGCTCGAACGCGACGACAACGTCGTGGTCTTCGGCCAGGACGTGGGCTACTTCGGCGGCGTGTTCCGTTGCACCGAAGGCCTGCAGAACAAGTACGGCACCTCGCGGGTGTTCGACGCACCGATTTCCGAAAGCGGCATCGTCGGCGTGGCCGTGGGCATGGGCGCCTACGGGCTGCGGCCGGTGGCCGAGATCCAGTTCGCCGACTACGTCTACCCGGCGTCGGACCAGATCATTTCCGAGGCCGCGCGCCTGCGCTATCGCTCCGCTGGCGAGTTCACCGCGCCGATGACCCTGCGCATGCCCTGTGGCGGCGGCATCTATGGCGGCCAGACCCACAGCCAGAGCATCGAGGCGATGTTCACCCAGGTCTGTGGCTTGCGCACCGTCATGCCTTCGAACCCTTATGACGCCAAGGGCCTGCTGATCGCCTCCATCGAAAACGATGACCCGGTGATCTTCCTCGAACCCAAGCGCCTGTATAACGGCCCGTTCGACGGCCACCACGACCGTCCCGTGACACCGTGGTCGAAACATCCCTCGGCGCAGGTGCCAGACGGTTACTACACCGTGCCGCTGGACGTGGCCGCCATTACTCGTCCGGGCAAGGACGTGACCGTTCTCACCTACGGCACTACGGTCTACGTCTCCCAAGTGGCGGCCGAAGAAACCGGCATCGACGCCGAAGTCATCGACCTGCGCAGCCTCTGGCCGTTGGACCTTGAGACCATCGTCAAATCCGTGAAGAAAACCGGCCGCTGCGTGGTCGTCCACGAAGCCACCCGTACCTGCGGCTTTGGCGCCGAGCTGGTTTCTCTGGTGCAAGAACACTGCTTCCACCACCTGGAAGCGCCCATCGAGCGTGTCACCGGTTGGGACACCCCCTACCCGCATGCGCAGGAGTGGGCGTATTTCCCAGGGCCGTCCCGTGTGGGCGCGGCGTTGAAACGGGTCATGGAGGTCTGAATGGGCACGCACGTTATCAAGATGCCGGACATTGGCGAAGGCATCGCCGAAGTTGAGCTGTCGGTGTGGCACGTCAAGGTCGGCGACATGGTGGTCGAGGACCAGGTACTGGCCGATGTCATGACCGACAAGGCCATGGTCGACATTCCCTCGCCGGTGCATGGCCGGGTCATCGCCCTGGGTGGCGAGCCAGGCGAAGTCATGGCGGTAGGCAGTGAACTGATCCGCATTGAAGTCGAAGGTGCGGGTAACCTGAAAGAATCGGCACAACCGGCTCCAGCTGCGGCGACGCAGGCGGCTCCACAGACGCCAAAGCCGACGCCGGTGGCAACACCTGAACCCGTGGTGGAAAAGACCACTGCGCCACGCTGCGCCACGCAAGCGCCGGTGGCCCGCGATCCCGAAGAACGCCCACTGGCCTCGCCGGCCGTGCGCAAGCACGCGCTGGACCTGGGCATTCAATTGCGCCTGGTCCAGGGCAGCGGCCCCGCCGGGCGTATCCTGCATGAAGACCTCGAGGCTTATCTGGCCCAGGGTCCATCGACCCAGGCCAAGGGCGGTTCGGGCTATGCCGAGCGCCACGACGAGCAGCAGATCCCGGTGATCGGCATGCGCCGCAAAATCGCCCAGCGCATGCAGGAAGCGACCCAACGCGCCGCCCATTTCAGCTACGTCGAGGAAATCGACGTCACGGCCCTGGAAGAGCTGCGGGTGCATCTGAATGAAAAACACGGGGCCAGTCGCGGCAAGCTGACCTTGCTGCCGTTCCTGGTCCGCGCGTTGGTCGTGGCCCTGCGGGACTTCCCGCAGATGAACGCCCGCTATGACGACGAAGCCCAGATGATCCACCGCTCCGGCGCCGTGCATGTCGGCGTCGCCGCCCAGAGCGACGTTGGCCTGATGGTGCCGGTGGTGCGTCATGCCGAGGCCCGCAGCCTGTGGGACAGCGCGGCGGAAATCTCGCGCCTGGCCACGGCGGCGCGCAATGGCAAGGCCAGCCGCGATGAGCTGTCCGGTTCGACCATCACCCTGACCAGCCTCGGTGCGTTGGGCGGCATCGTCAGCACGCCGGTGCTGAACCTGCCGGAAGTGGCGATTGTCGGCGTGAACAAAATCGTCGAACGGCCCGTGGTGATCAAAGGCCAGATCGTGATTCGCAAGATGATGAACCTCTCCAGCTCCTTCGATCATCGGGTGGTCGACGGCATGGACGCGGCGCAATTCATCCAGGCCCTGCGTGGCCTGCTCGAACAACCCGCAACGCTGTTTGTGGAGTAAGGCATGCAACAGACTTTGAACACCACGCTGCTGATCATCGGCGGCGGTCCTGGCGGTTATGTGGCAGCGATCCGCGCCGGCCAGTTGGGCATCCCGACCATCCTGGTGGAAGGCCAGGCGCTGGGCGGGACCTGCCTGAACATCGGCTGCATTCCGTCCAAGGCGCTGATTCATGTAGCCGAACAGTTCCACCAGACCCGGCACCACAGCCAGGGCTCGGCCTTGGGCATCACCGTGTCGGCGCCGAGCCTGGACATCGGCAAGAGCGTGGAATGGAAGGACGGCATCGTCGATCGCCTGACCACTGGCGTCGCGGCGCTGTTGAAAAAGCACAAGGTCCAAGTCATTCATGGCTGGGCCAAGGTGATCGATGGCAAGAGCGTTGAAGTCGGCGACACCCGCATCCAGTGCGAACACCTGCTGCTGGCCACCGGCTCGAAAAGCGTCGACCTGCCGATGCTGCCGATTGGCGGGCCGGTCATTTCCTCCACCGAAGCCCTCGCGCCCACCTCGGTGCCCAAGCACCTGGTGGTGGTCGGCGGTGGCTACATCGGCCTGGAGCTGGGCATCGCCTACCGCAAGCTCGGTGCCGAAGTCAGCGTGGTCGAGGCCCAGGAACGGATCCTGCCAGCCTACGACGGCGAGCTGACCCAACCGGTGCACGAGGCGCTCAAGCAACTGGGCGTGAAGCTGTACCTCAAGCACAGCGTCGAAGGTTTCGATGCCCAGGCCAGCACCTTGCAAGTGCGTGATCCCAATGGCGAGATGCTGAACCTGGACACCGACCGGGTGCTGGTGGCCGTTGGTCGCAAACCCAACACCCAGGGCTGGAACCTTGAGGCGTTGGACTTGGCGATGAACGGTTCTGCGGTGAAAATCGACCACCGTTGCCAGACCAGCATGCGCAACGTCTGGGCCATCGGCGACCTGAGCGGCGAGCCGATGCTCGCCCACCGGGCCATGGCCCAGGGCGAAATGGTCGCCGAGCTGATCGCGGGCCAGCATCGCGAGTTCAACCCGACCGCCATCGCTGCAGTGTGCTTCACCGACCCGGAACTGGTGGTGGTCGGCAAGACGCCGGACGACGCCAAGGCCGCCGGGCTCGATTGCATCGTGTCGAGCTTCCCGTTCGCCGCCAATGGCCGGGCCATGACCCTGGAATCGAAAAGCGGTTTCGTGCGGGTCGTGGCGCGCCGGGACAATCATTTGATCGTCGGTTGGCAAGCCGTTGGTGTCGGTGTCTCGGAGCTGTCTACCGCGTTCGGCCAATCCTTGGAAATGGGCGCACGCCTGGAAGACATCGCCGGCACCATCCACGCCCACCCGACGCTGGGCGAGGCGGTGCAGGAAGCGGCGTTGCGGGCGTTGGGGCATGCGTTGCATCTGTAACTGTTTCAGGTGATTGGCCTTGTGGCGAGGGGATTTATCCCTGCTGGGTTGCGAAGCAGCCCCAAAACCTGTCATCGCGGTACATCAGGTATATCGGGGATCGCAGCGCCAATGGGGTTGCTGCGCAACCCAGCGGGGATAAATCCCCCCGCCACAGGGTTATGTGGAGCGGCCAATCATTGGGTTTTCACCCACAGGATTGGTGTTACAGGCTGCGAAACAGCCCCGGAATGAAGTATTGTTGTCCCCATCCAAAAAACGTCAGAAGCCTTGAACCGTTTCGACGGTTGTTAAGAAATAGAGGGTGTCATGGGTAACGAGAGCATCAATTGGGACAAACTGGGCTTTGACTACATCAAGACCGACAAGCGCTACCTGTCGCACTGGCGCGATGGCGCCTGGGACGCCGGCACCCTGACCGACGACAACGTGCTGCACATCAGCGAGGGCTCCACCGCCCTGCACTACGGTCAGCAGTGCTTCGAAGGCCTGAAGGCCTATCGCTGCAAGGACGGTTCGATCAATCTGTTCCGCCCGGACCAGAACGCCGCCCGCATGCAGAACAGCTGCGCCCGTCTGCTGATGCCGCAAGTCGCGACCGAGCAATTCGTCGAAGCCTGCAAGCAAGTAGTCCGCGCCAACGAGCGCTTCATCCCGCCTTATGGCACCGGCGGCGCGCTGTACCTGCGCCCGTTCGTGATCGGCGTGGGTGACAACATCGGCGTGCGCACCGCACCCGAGTTCATCTTTTCGATTTTCTGCATCCCGGTCGGCGCCTACTTCAAGGGCGGCCTGACCCCGCACAACTTCCTGATCTCCAGCTACGACCGCGCCGCGCCACAAGGCACCGGCGCGGCCAAGGTCGGTGGCAACTACGCCGCCAGCCTGATGCCCGGCTCCCAGGCCAAGAAGGCCAGCTTCGCCGACTGCATCTACCTGGACCCGCTGACCCACTCGAAAATCGAGGAAGTCGGCTCGGCGAATTTCTTCGGCATCACCCACGACAACAAATTCGTCACTCCTAAATCCCCTTCGGTCCTGCCGGGCATCACCCGCCTGTCGCTGATCGAACTGGCCAAATCGCGCCTGGGCCTGGAAGTGATCGAAGGCGACGTGTTCATCGACAAGCTGTCGGACTTCAAGGAAGCCGGCGCTTGCGGTACCGCTGCGGTCATCACCCCGATTGGCGGCATCAGCTACAAGGACAAGCTGCACGTGTTCCACAGCGAAACCGAAGTCGGCCCGATCACCCAGAAGCTCTACAAAGAGCTGACCGGCGTGCAGACCGGCGACGTCGAAGCGCCAGCGGGTTGGATCGTCAAGGTTTGATCCCCGCTCGCCACAACGGCGCGCGGCCTCAATAAAAAAGCCCACCTCTGCTTCAACAGGGGTGGGCTTTTTATACTTCGTTCAGTTACTCCTGCCGCAACACCGGCCATCGCCCCCAACGCTGGCGAAACCATCCATAACCGCTGACCAGCAAGATCCCGCCCAGTACCAGAATCGCGCCGACGATGAAGTTCGGCTCCAGCGGCTCATCCAGCAACCAGACGCCAAAACCGATGCCGAACAGCGGCGTCATGAACGACAGCACACCCAGTTGCGAAGCGAGGTAGCGGCGCAGCAGGGAGAACCAGATCAGGAAGCTGGCGAAAGACACCAGCAACACCTGGAATGCCATGCTGGCAATGAGTTGTGGCGTGGGGTTGATCGTTGTTTGCCCCAGCGCCAGCGACATTCCGATCAGCAGTACGCCGGCGCCAACCAGTTGATAAAGCAGCGTCTGGCTGGCGGGCAGGTCCGTCAGCCGCGAACACCGCACCGTCACCGTGGTTGCGCCCCATAACGCGCCAGCCAACAAGCCCATGCCGTCACCGAGCAACGAGCTGCCACTCGCCGCGTCCGAGCCGCCACTGAAGGCCACCACGATCCCACCAAACGCAACGGCAATACCCAGCCATTGCGCCGGCTTGAGGCGTTCGCTCGGCAGTTTCCAGTGCAAGCCAAGGGCGGCGAACATCGGTGCGGTGTACAGGAAAATCACCATGTGCGAAGCCGTCGTATGACGCAGGCCTTCGCCTACCATCACGAACTCCAGGGCGAACAACAACCCCACCAGCAGGCCCGGGCGCCAACTGCCGCCGGCCAGCGACAGGCGCTCACCGCGCGCCAGCACCAAGAGCCAGACCAGTACCGCCGCGATGGCGGAACGCACACCCAGTTGCAGCATCGGCGCCATATCAGCGGCGCCGGCCTTGATTGCGACTTGCTGGAAACCCCAGATGGCGCAGAGGCCAGTCATCAGGGCGCAGACCTGGCCATCCAGGGCACGGCGGGTGGTCATGGGAAGATCCTTGGGCAGAAATAGATGAAAGGATTGTCTGCCTGACACCTTTGCTGGATATAGTGATTACCCGACAAGCCATCCCGGTAATCCGCCATTGCGGTCGATATGCAGCCTCCAGCCCAACATCTGAAGATTCCTCCGTTCGACGCGGCCCTGCCCTCGCCGATTTTCTTTCGCAGCGCCTGCATGCCGGCTCACGCCACTTACCCCCGGCACCGGCATGCCTGGGGTGAGTTTGTCTATTCCTATAGCGGGGTGATGGAAATCGAGATCGCCCAGCATCATTACCTGGCGCCACCGCAGTACGGCATCTGGCTGCCGCCGGACATGGAACACGTGGGGTTCAATCGGCATGAGGCCTGCCATTGTTCGCTGTACCTGGCCGCCGAACTGTGCGGTGCACTGCCTGCCGCGCCCTGCGCGCTGACCTTGAGCCCGCTGATCCGCGCGTTGCTGGAAGAGCTGCGCAGCGATCCGCCAAGCCAGCCACAGACGCCCGAGCAACAGCGGTTGTTGCAGGTGTTGGTGGACAAGCTGACGCAGGCGCCCCATGTCGGCAGCTACCTGCCGTCCTCGGATGATCCACTGCTGGGCCCCGTACTACGGGCCTTGGAGGCGAACCCCAGCGACCCGCGCTCCTTGCCGCAACTGGCCCGCGCCGCCAACACCACCGAATGCACGCTGATGCGCCGGGCGCAACGTGACCTGGGCATGTCACTGGTGGAATGGCGCCAGCGCCTGAGAGTCATCGAGGCCCTGGCCCTGCTCGAACGTGGCCAGAGCGTGGAAACCATCGGCCTGGACCTGGGCTACAGCAGCGCCTCGGCATTCATCAGCATGTTTCGCAAGATGATGGGCACCACCCCGGATGAATATCGGCGCAGGCATATGGCTTGATGATGTGGGTGGTGCTGGAATGGCTATCGCGAGGCTCGCTCCCACAGGGTCTGTCGGTGGAAATCAATCATGTGTTCACCGCAGGCCCATTGTGGGAGCGGGCTTGCTCGCGAAAGCGGTGGGTCAGCTTGCATGGAGGTTGGATGTGAGAGCCCCTTCGCGGGCAAGCCCGCTCCCACAGGGTCTGTCGGTGGACATCAATCATGTGTTCAGCGCAGGCCCACTGTGGGAGCGAGCCTGCTCGCGATGACGCCAGTGGGTTTGACCTCGATTTCGGCACTCACACCAAACCGCCCCGCCATCTCCCTGCGGCCACTGGCCGTCACCCCCAGCGCCCGGCTGTCCAGGTCCTGGATTACCCATTTGCGCTTGATCGCCACCTGCAATAACGCCGCTCCCAAGGCACCACCCAGGTGCGGGCGGCGCATGCTCCAGTCCAGGCAAGGGCAGGCGAATCGGCGGCGTTGCGTGGCGAGGCGTTGGACATCGATGCCCAATCCTTCGCACAGCGCCTCGCCGGATTCACTCAGCCGATAACCCTCGCCCTCCACGTCCACCAGCCACCCGGCCTCGATCATCCGGTCATGCAGGCGCACCGCCAAGGTGCCGGCCATGTGGTCGTAGCAGGTGCGGGCGAATTGCAGGCGATCCGGTGTGCGCGGCGTGAAGGTCGGCGTGGCGCTCTGGCCAATCACCATCAACGCCTCCAGTGCCTGGGCGACGCGCGGGTCCGCCAGGCTGTAATAACGGTGACGGCCCTGGACATGCAGGCGCACCAGGGCCATCTGCTTGAGTTTCGCCAGATGGGCGCTGGCGGTCGAGGCGCCGACCTCGGCGATGCTCGCCAATTCGGTGCTGGTGCGGGCATGGCCGTCCATCAGCGCACACAGCATTCGGGTACGGGCCGGCTCGGCAATGGCTGCGGCCACCTGGGACACGCCCAGATCATGCTGCTCTGCGTTCATATTTCGCTCCTCGACGAATCAAGCCATGCATCGACTGGAGATAGTAGCAACAGAGCCTTTCAATCGTCTCGGGTCAGGACTTCCAGCAACTCGATTTCAAAGATGAGGTTGGCATTGGGCTTGATGTGAGCGCCCATGGATCGTTCACCGTAGGCCAGGTGCGCCGGTACCAGCAGTTTGCGCTTGCCACCGACTTTCATGCCCATCAGGCCCAGGTCCCAGCCCTTGATGACGCGACCGGTGCCGATCACACACTGGAAAGGTTTGCCACGGCTGTAGGACGAGTCGAATTCGGTGCCGTCTTCAAGGGTGCCGCGGTATTGAGTGGTTATCAGCGCACCTTTGACTACGCTTTTGCCGTCGCCCTGTTCCAGGTCGATGATTTGCAGTTCTTCGTTCATGGCGTCTCGCTCTTGTGATCCAGGCGCGGGGTTTTCGCAGAAATCAGGACGCATGGCAAACGTTGTCTGCCATGCAGCAGGGAACCGCGACGGACTCTTCGGTTCACATGGGTATCGACCCTGTATTTCAGATAAGGATTTTCTGATGATCGACTCTCGCCCGCTCCACGGCTTCATTCCTCCATACATCCTCAATCGCATCATCGCCCACGGCTCCGAACAGCAACGCTCCAGCGCCCTCGGCACCTTGACCCACGTGCGCAGCCTGCGGCACAACCCCGGTCCGCCCAGCACCCCGCCCGTCGCCGCGGCGCTGCCCAAGCCCGGCAAGGCCGGACAGCCGCAGCGCAGTGTGCATGACGCCCAGAACACCATGGAACTGCCCGGCCAGCCGGTACGCCTGGAAGGCCAACGGGCCAGTGGTGACCCTGCCGTGGACGAAGCCTACGATGCCCTCGGCGCCACCTATGATTTTTTCTGGAAAGTCCTGGGACGCGATTCCATCGACAACAAAGGTTTTGCCCTGGTGGGCAGCGTGCATTATGGCCAGGGCTATGAAAACGCCTTCTGGAACGGCGCGCAGATGGTATTCGGCGACGGCGATGGCGAAATCTTCCAGCGCTTCACTCGCTCCCTGGACGTGGTCGCCCACGAGTTGGCCCATGGCGTCACCGAAAGTGAGGCCGGGCTGATCTACGCCAACCAGTCCGGGGCGCTGAACGAATCCATCTCCGATGTGTTTGGTGTGCTGGTCAAGCAGTTCGTGCTTGAGCAGACCGCCGACCAGGCCGACTGGCTGATCGGCGCCGACCTGCTCACGGACAAGATCAACGGCGACGGCCTGCGCAGCATGTCCAACCCCGGCAGCGCCTACGATGACCCGTTGCTGGGCAAGGACCCGCAACCGTCGCACATGCGCGAATTCGTCATTACCCGTGAAGACAACGGCGGCGTGCACATCAATTCCGGCATTCCCAACCGGGCCTTTTATCTGGTGGCGACCACGCTGGGCGGATTTGCCTGGGAAAAGGCCGGCCGGATCTGGTATGAAACCTTGTGCGACCGAAGACTGCCCAACGACGCGACCTTCAGCACCTTCGCCCGCCTGACCGTCGAGCATGCCCGCCAGCGTTTCGGCACACGGGAAGTGCAAGCGGTGCAGAACGGCTGGACCCAGGTCGGCGTCGACCTGACACAGGAGAGCTGATGAAAACCCTTCCAGACCTCGACGACAAGGCCGTGGTACGGCTATCGCGCCAGGGCGGCGTGGCCGCCATCCATGCGTTGAGCCGACCACGGGAAATCGAGTTCGCCCAGTGCGACCTCGACCAGCGCACACGCATCTGTTCGGTCCTGGAGGGCTGCCTGCCGCTGACCTCCTCCACGCCCGGGCGCGGCGACCAACGATTTTTCCAGATCGAGGTGCGCTATCGTGCCAACGACCAGGACGACGAAATGGTGCTGCAGGTGCCCGAGGACCAGGCACCCGGCGAGCTGGTTCACCTGTGGGACAAAGGCGAAGTGCTCTGAGATTTAACGTGTGGCCGGAACGATCTTGACGATGGCGCCGGACACGGTTTCGATCAGCAGGTACTTGTCGTCGATCTGCACCCACTGCTGCTCTTTTGTCGGCTGCTCAAGTTTTTTCTGTTTCCAGTCTTTCATGGCCCGGTCCGCGCGCTGGTAGTCCGCCGGTACCCGGTCGTTCTCCACCAGCCGGCGGCCATTGCTCGGCGAATGCTCCAGGGCGTCTCCGGTTTTCTCGACCGCCTGCGCAACAGGCCCAAGGGCTCCGAGGCCGGCGATCAGGACCAGACTGGCGATCAGGGTTGGTTTGCGCATAGAAAAAAACTCCAGTTATTCGAGGGACTGAAGCTGGGACTTCGCGGGTGGCGAATCATTCCCTTTACTGTAGCGACTGACGGCTGAGAGCCTCCCTCGCCATGGCTCATGCATGGCATAGTGACCGGCCCAGAACGATAACACCCGCCGGACGGACCCATCATGAGCACCACTGCCTCCTCCCCTGCCCTCAAGGAAATCTTCAACAGTGCCCGCCTGGAGCACATCGCCGGCGAAATGCTCGCGGTGTATCCGGCATTCGACGCCAAGGCGTTCTTGCACATGACCAACGACGGGCTGGCCCCATTGTCGGTAATGCAGCGCATGGCACGGGTCAGTGAATGCCTGCATGCGGTGCTCCCCCTGGGTTATGAAGCGTCGCTGGAGGTGCTGCGTGCCCTGGCGCCGCGCCTCAACAGCATGTTTGTCAGCATGTTCCTGCCGCACTATGTGGCATCTTACGGCCGGCACACCTTCGACCTGTCCATGGACGCGCTCAAGTACTTCACCCAGTTCAGCTCGTCGGAATTCGCCGTGCGGCACTTCCTGCGTGACGACCTGGCGCGCACCCTCAAGGTCATGCACGACTGGGCACTGGACGGCAACGAGCACGTCCGTCGCCTGGCCAGCGAAGGCAGCCGACCGCGCTTGCCGTGGTCATTCCACCTGGAACCGATCCAGGCCAACCCCGACCTCGCCGCCGGGATCCTCGACGCGCTCAAGGCCGACGACAGCCTCTATGTGCGCAAGTCCGTGGCCAACCACCTCAACGACGTGACCAAGCAGCATCCGGACTGGGTGCTGGAGCGGATCGAAAGCTGGCCCCTGCAAGAGCGCCACACCGCCTGGATCGCCCGGCATGCCCTGCGCAGCCTGATCAAACAAGGCCATCCCCGGGCGCTGGCCATCATCGGGGTCGGCGGCAAGGCCCAGGTCGAAATCCTTGACCTGAAGGTGACGCCGGCGGTCATTCGCTTGGGAGAACAAATCACCCTGTCCTTCACCGTGCAATCAACCCTCGACCAGAGCCAGCGCCTGGTGATCGACTACGCCGTCGACTACGTGAAAGCCTCGGGCGGCACCTCGGCCAAAGTCTTCAAGCTCAAGACCTTCGACCTGCCCGCCCGCGGTTGCGTCAACCTCAGTCGCTCCCAACACATTCGCGAGCTGACCACCCGCAAGCATTACGCGGGCCGGCATGCCGTGCACCTGTTGGTCAACGGCGAGCGACTGGGTAGCACGGCGTTCGATATCGTCCCCTGAGGCTGCCTCAGACCACTGCTACGCGTTTGGCCTGGCGTATCTCCCGCAGGAAACGCTCGGCCGGCAGCGGATGACCGAGCAGATAGCCCTGTAGCGAATCGCAGCCCAACTGGGTCAGGAAGTCTTGCTGCACATCGGTTTCCACCCCTTCGGCGACGATCCGCAGGCCCAGGGCCCGGCCGAGGGCGACAATGGCCGAGACGATGGCTGCATCATCGCTGTCATGTTCCAGGTCACGCACGAAACCGCGATCGATCTTCAACTCGTTGGCCGGCAGGCGCTTGAGGTACATCAGGCTCGAATAGCCGGTGCCGAAATCGTCGATGGACAGGTCCACCCCCATGTCCGAGAGCTGTTGCAGCACCGTCATGCTCGCGTCCGCATCACTCATGGCGGTGGTTTCGGTGATTTCCAGGGTCAGGCTGTTGGCCGGCAGCTGATGCGTCTCCAACGCCTTGGCCACGCTCTGCACCAGGCCTGTATGGCAGAACTGCAAGGCCGAGAGATTCACCGCGATACGCCAGTCGGTATAACCGAGCACGTACCATTCGCGCATCTGCCGACAGGCTTCGTTCAGTACCCATTCGCCGATCGGGATGATCAAACCGGTCTTTTCCGCCAGGTCGATGAACGTGTCGGGCATCAACAGACCCTGGGTCGGGTGGGTCCAGCGCAACAGGGCCTCGGCCCCCACCGGACGGCCATTGGCCGCATCGAACTTGGGCTGGTAATGCAGGCTGAATTGCCGCTGTTCGACGGCCGTGCGCAGGTCTTGCAGCAGTTGCAATTGCTTGCGGGCATTGCTGTTCATCGAGGCGTCGAAAAAGCTGTAGCCGTTTTTGCCGGCGCCCTTGGCGTGATACATCGCCGCATCGGCATTCATCAGCAGTTCTTCGGCGCTCCGGCCGTTGCCCGGGTAAAGGGCGATGCCGACGCTGGCGGATATCTGCAAGTCATGGTCAGCCACCCGGAACGTGCGTCCGATCAAGCCGACCTGACGTGCCGCCAACCGCAGGGCATCGTCGGGCTCGGCCAGTTGCACCAGCAGCACGAACTCATCACCGCCGATTCGTGCCAGGGTGTCCTGGCTGCGCAGGTCTTCGCGCAGGCGCAGGGCTACGTCCCGCAGCAACAAATCGCCCATGTGGTGACCAAAGGCATCGTTGACCGGCTTGAAACCATCGAGGTCGATGAACATCAGGGCGAAGCAACCGCCCTGCTCTTGCACAAGGTGCATGGCCTGGTCGATACGATCGGCCAGCAATACACGGTTGGGCAGTCCGGTAAGGGGGTCGTGCAGGGCCAACTGGGTCAGTTCCCGGTTGGCCTGGGTCAGGGACTGGGCCAGCTCTGCGGTCCGGGCTTCCAGGCGCGCGTCGAGAATCGAGGTCAGCAAGGCAATGGCCAACACCGCCAGGGTGGTGATCAACACCAGATTGTCCAGGCCCTTGCCGCTCAAGCCGTCCAAAGAGCCACAAAAGCTGCCCTCGCTGAACTGCGCCCCGGCCATGCCGGTGTAGTGCATGCCAACGATGGCAACACCCATGACCACCGCGGCGCCCGCGCGAGCCAAACGCACGTGAGGGGTGTTCTGGCGCAGGCGAAAGGCAATCCACAGCGCCGCCGCAGAAGCGCCGACCGCAATCACCAACGAAGCCCCGAACAGCGTCGGGTCATAATCGATGCCCGGCTGCATCCGCAGCGCAGCCATGCCGGTGTAGTGCATGGCGCTGATCCCGGCGCCCATGATCAGCGCGCCAAACGCCAACTGCCAGGCCGGCAACTGCGGTTGGCTGACCAGCCACAGGGCAAAACCGCTGGAAAGAATGGCGATCAACAATGACAGCGCGGTGATCGATACATCGTAGCCAAGCTCCACCGGCAAGCTGAACGCCAGCATGCCGATGAAGTGCATGGACCAGATGCCCACCCCCATCGCCAACGCGCCCCCGGTCATCCACAAATGCGCCGCGCGCCCCTGGGCGGTCGCGATACGCCCGGCCAGGTCCAGCGCGGTGTAGGAAGCCAGCACGGCAACAAACAAGGAAATCGAAACCAGGGCGGGGGAATAACTGCCGATGAGCATGGTTTTTTCTCGTAACTGGAGAACCGGACTGCGTCCATGCCCGGTTGGAGGCCGGCGATTGTACTTAATCGTGACAGGGACGCACGAACCAAATGTCAAAAAGCCATCAAAGCTGAATATTTTCGACGAAAGACACTACTCCCAACAGGGTGAAAAATTTTGAAGCCATCAATCATTCGTTCACCGCAAATCCTGTGCCCGCCCAGATATCCCTGTGGGAGCGAGCCTGCTCGCGATAGTGGTGGGTCAGCTTGCATCAGTGTTGAATGTGTCGCCGCCATCGCGAGCAGGCTCGCTCCCACAATGGATCTTCAGTGAACACAAATCCTGTGCCCGGCCCAAATCCCCCTGTGGGAGCTTTCTCCCGATGGCGGCGGGTCAGTCTGCACACCTGGCCAAGGTCGTTCAGCTACTATCGAAGAACCACTTCAAGGAGGATTCATTCATGGGCGTTCCAACCACCCGGGCGTTGACCACTGCGTTGGTAGTGATCGATGTACAGAACGATTTCATTCCTGGCGGCCAACTGGCTGTGCCGGGAGGCGATGAGATCGTGCCGTTGATCAACGAGCTCGGCCATTCATTCAGGCACGTCGTCCTTGCACAGGACTGGCATCCGGCCGGGCACGCCTCATTTGCCTCCAGCCATCCGGGCAAGCAACCTTTCGACATCATCCAACTGCCCTATGGCGAGCAGAAACTCTGGCCCGACCACTGCATACAGGGCAGCCATGGCGCCGCGCTGCACCCGGCACTCAGGCTTGACCATGCCAAGCTGATCATTCGCAAGGGTTGCAACCCGGACATCGACAGCTATTCAGCCTTCATGGAAGCGGACCACCTGACCCCCACCGGTTTGACGGGCTACCTCAAGGAACGCGGTATCGACACCGTGTACCTGGTGGGGCTGGCCCTGGATTTTTGCGTTATGTTCTCGGCGCTCGATGCCCGGCTGGCCGGGTTCAACGCGTTCGTGGTGCTGGACGCCTGCCGGGGCATTGATATGGATGGCTCGATGGCGGCGGCGATCCGGCGGATGCAGGAAGCGGGCGTGCAATTGATCGAGTCCAGCGCGATAGACCATCGTGCCTTCGCCTGATGGCTCATACTAGAGGCCTTTTTTCCGGACAGTGAGTCTCCATGCCCTTCCTCGCCCGCACCCACCCACGTCTTTCCAGCGCCACGGTCCTTGGCCTGGCGGTGGGCCTGCTGGTTCCCGTGGATTCGATCATCAGCAAAATCCTGATCGGTTGGAACGCCGGGGTCTGGACCTACCTGGTGCTGATGTCTTGGCTGACCGTGCGGGCCAAGGCTCCGGACGTCAAGCGCATCGCCGAGATCGAAGACGAAAACGCCGGGCTGGTCCTGCTGGTGGTCTGCATTGCGGCGTTGGCCAGCCTGGCGACCATCACCTTGGAACTGGCGGGCAGCCGCGACCTGCAAACCGGCGGCAAGCTGCTGCACTACGGCTTCACGGCAATGACCGTGATCGGTTCCTGGTTGCTGATCGGGGTGATCTTCAGCGTGCACTATGCGCGGTTGTATTACACCTGGGAGGGCAAGGAGCCGGCCCTGCGATTCGCCGAGGGGCTGACCACGCCCAACTATTGGGATTTCCTGTACTTCTCGTTCACCATCGGGGTCGCGGTGCAGACGTCCGACGTGGGGGTTGCCACGCGGCAGTTGCGCAAGATCGTGCTGGCGCAATCGTTGATCGGGTTTGTGTTCAATACGGCGATCCTGGGGTTTTCGATCAATATTGCGGCGGGGTTGTTTGGCTGATAGTCATTGGGGTCGCTTCGCGCCCCAGCGGGAGCAAGCGCCCTCGCCACAGGGGATCGTGTCGGGGCTCAAGACAGCGTGGGCAGCCACAGCCTGAAGCGTGCCCCGGCCAGCGGCGAGGCTTCGACCGTCAGGGTGCCGCCCTGGGCTTCCAGGGCGCGGCGGCTGATGGCCAGGCCCAGGCCAAAACCGCCCGTGGCGCGGTCGCGGCTGCGGTCCAGGCGGTAGAACGGCTCGAATACGCGCTCGCGTTCGCTGTCCGGAATTCCGATGCCATCGTCGTCCACCCAGATCTCACACCCGCGATCACTGACCAGCACGCCGACCTGGATCCGCTTTTCGCAATAACGCATGGCATTGCGCAACAGGTTCTGTAGCGCCCGTGCAGTCAGGCGCGGGTCCAGCACGAAACGCTCCAGCGTGCCGTGCAACTGCACATCGATCACCACGTCCGGTGCCACCAGGTCCTCGTCGACACTGCCCAGGATGCTGTCGATGAATTCGTCCAACGGCACTTCGACCCGCTCGGGCAAACGCTCGGGGTTCTGCAAACGGCTGTAGGACAGCAACTCCAGCACCAACTCATCCAACTCACGGATGTGTGCCACCAACCCTTGCAGGCGTTCACGACTGGCCGGTGGCAGGTCATCGGACAGGGCCAGGGCCAGGCCGAAGTCGAGCCGCGTCAGGGGCGTGCGCAGTTCGTGGGACACCGCATTGAGCAGATCGCGCTGCTGGTTGAGCAGGTTCTCGATGTCGCCGGCCATCGTATCGAACACATGGGCCAGGCTGCCGATGTTCGAGCTGGAGGCGATGTGCGTGCGTTCGCCCAGATGCCCCTTGCCAAAGCGCTCCGCGGTACTTCTGAGGCGCTCCAGATCGCGCCAGTGCGGTCGTAGCCAAAGCAACAGGCAGGCGAGCATCGTCGCGCCGATCAGAACGTTGATGCTCCAGTACAGCCAACTGACGTCTGCCGGGTCCGGAGGCACGATCATCTTGACCGCCGTGTGCTCGTCCAACGGCGCGGCCGTCAGGGTGCGCCAGGCCCATTCACCCAGGCGCACCACGTTTTCACCGCGTTTGAGACGGGCCTGTTCGTCGGGGCTGAAATCCTTATCCTCGACAGCCGTCAGCTCGATGCGCAACGGCTCGAACTCCTTGTCCATCTGCGCCGCCAGCGCCGGCCACTGTTCGCTGGGCACGGCGCGGAATTGCTTGACCATCAAGGTTTGCAAGCCACGGGAATGATCGAGGTTGTAAGTCAAAAAGCGCTCATGGAACAGGCGAATCACCAACTCCGGCATCAAGTAGATCGCCGCGCTGTAGGACACGATGGTGACCAGGTACAGGCGAATCAGCAGTTTCCACATTGCTCAGTATTCCCACTCGGAACGACTGAACAGATAGCCCTTGCCCCATACCGTCTTGATCTTGCGCGCTTCACCGGCGTTATCGTCGAACTTGCGCCGCAGCTTGGAAATCGCCACGTCCACCGAGCGGTCGGTGCCGTTGAATTCGATGCCCCGCAGGCGTTGCAGGATCTGGTCGCGGCTCAGCACTTCGCCGGAATGCCGGGCCAGCACCACCAGCAGGTTGTATTCGCCACTGGACAACTCCACCGGTTGTCCGCGCCAGGTCACGGTGCGCTCGGACAAGTCGATGCACAGGTTACCCATGAGGATGCGGTCGTTGGCCGTCTGCGGTTCGCTGAGGCTGCTGCGACGCAATAAAGTTCGCACCCGCGCCAGCAGCACCCGCGGCTCGCAAGGCTTGGTGACGTAGTCGTCGGCGCCCATTTCCAGGCCCAGGACCTGGTCGTGGCTGTCGTCCCGGGCGGTGAGCATCAGGATCGGCAAGGTCGCCGAGTCGGCCCGCAGCAAGCGGCAGACCTGCAAGCCGTCCAACCCCGGCAGCATCAGGTCGAGGATCACCAGGTCCGGCGGATCGACCCGGGCCCGCTCGCGCACATGGTCGCCACGGCTGAGCACGCTGACCTGATAGCCGTTGCGTTCCAGGTAACTGGCGATCAGTTCGGAGAGTGCGGTGTCGTCTTCGACCAGGAGGATGTTGGGCATGGGTGTTTCCAGAAAAGTGCTGTGGCGCCGGATAAATCGCTATCGCGAGCAGGCCCCCGTGGGAGCGAGCCTGCTCGCGATGAGGCCCTGCCAGGCGCAGAAAATCTCAAGCTGCCAAGGATATACGCCCTCGCCCATCCACGAGCAAAACCCTTACACAATTTCACACAGCCTCTACAAAACTTTACCGCTGGGCCCGCAGCAAATCCTCCGCACACGAGGCGATCCGCTGGCACGCATCCGCCAGCTTCACCTGATCGACCACCAACCCGATCCGAATATGCCCCGCCGCACTGGGCCCGAACGCCTCGCCGGCCAGTACCGACACGCCATACCCGTCCAGCAGCCGCTCGGCAAAAGCCTGGGCATCGAGACCGGTCTGGCGCACGTCGACCATCACGAACATGCCACCATCGGGCCGCACGGGCTTGAGACCCGGGCAGTCATCGAGCATGGCGCACACCAGATCCCGACGCTGGCGATATTCCTCATGCATCTGCGCCACTTCAGGCAAGTCTCGCTCCAGCGCCACCTGGGCGGCCCGCTGCACGAAGTCCGGCAAACCGAACAGCATGCACAAGGACAGGTTTGCCAGATGGTCGGCAAGGGACTCAGGACCAATGACCCACCCGATGCGCCAACCCGTCATGGCATGGGACTTGGACAGGCTGTTGATCGTCGCGGTGCGCTCGGCCATGCCCGGCAGGCTGGCCGGGCTGATGTGTTCGCCTTCATAGACCAGGTCGCTGTAGACCTCGTCACTGATCAGCCACAGGTCACGTTCGATGCACAACTGTGCCAGTGCTCGCCAGGTGGGCAACGACAGGCTGGCGCCGGAAGGATTGTTGGGGCTGTTGAGCAACATGGCCCGGGTACGCGGGGTAATCAGGCGAGCGACATCAGCCGGCTCGACCCGGAAACCGTTCTCCGGGCGTACCGCCACCGGCACCACTTTCGCCCCGCAGGCGCCGAATACCGCTTCGTAGGTGACATACATCGGTTCGGCGACAATCACTTCATCACCGGGATCGAGCAGGCATTGCGCGACCGCATACGCCCCGCACTGAGCCCCTGGCAGCACAATGACCTGTTCGGCTCCCACCGGCTGGCCACAGCGCAGGCGATGACGCCGGGCGATGCTGGCCCGCAAGGTGTGCAGGCCACGGATGTCCGAGTAATGGGTGTCCCCGGCCCGCAGGCTGGCCACGGCGGCGTCGACAATGGCACGCGGCGTGTCAAAGTCCGGGTCGCCCACTGACAGCAACAACACATCCATGCCCCGCTCGCGCATGGCCAGCGCCCGGTCGTGAATCTGCCAGGCGGCGGCACCATCGCCGGTGATGCGTTGGGTCAAGGCTGAAAAGCGCATGTACGTCTCCTGATTGCGCGATGTCCAGCCTCAACCCTATCTCAAATCACAAACCGCGCCACCATCGCATTCAACCCCACCGCCAGGCGCGACAGTTCGTGGGTCGCGTCGCTGGTCTGTTTCGCGCCGCTGGCCGACTGGGTGGCCAGGTCGCGGATGTTGATCAGGTTGCGGTCCACTTCACGGGAAACCTGGGCCTGTTCTTCCGAGGCGCTGGCGATGACCAGGTTGCGTTCGTTGATCTGGTTGATCGATTGAGTGATCTGCTCCAGCGCCACGCCGGCGGCCCGGGCCATTTCCAGGGTGCTTTGGGTGCGCTGGTTGCTTTGCTGCATCGACTGCACGGCTTGGCCGGTGCCGTTCTGGATGCCGGCGACCATTTTTTCGATTTCCTGGGTCGATTGCGCGGTGCGATGGGCCAGGGCCCGCACTTCGTCGGCCACCACCGCGAAACCGCGCCCGGCTTCCCCGGCACGGGCCGCTTCGATGGCGGCGTTGAGGGCCAGCAGGTTGGTCTGTTCGGCGATAGCGCGGATCACGTCCAGCACCTTGCCGATGTCGCGGCCCTGGACCGCCAGGCCTTCGATCATCGAGGCGGTGGCCTGCACGTCGTGGGTCATGGTCTGGATCGCGTCGACGGTTTCCACTACCCGTGAACGGCCTTCCTGGGCGGCTTGGGTCGATTGGTTCGAGGCCTCGGAGGTGGACACCGCGTTACGGGCAACCTCCTCGACAGCGGCGGTCATTTCGTTGACGGCGGTAGCGGCCTGTTCGATTTCGTTGTGCTGCTGTTGCAGGCCACGGGAGGATTCCTGGGTGACCGCGCTCAACTCTTCGGCCGCGGCCCCCAGTTGGCTGGCGGAGCCGGCAATCTGCTCGATGGTCTGGCGCAGGCTGCCTTGCATGGCGGCCAGGGCCTGGAGCAAGCGGGCGGGCTCATCCTTGCCATCGTCGACGATGACCTGTACCAGGTTGCCGCCGGCGATGGTCCGGGCCGCCTCCAGTGCACGATTGAGCGGGGTTACGATGCTGCGAGTCAACAACAATGCCAGCACGATAGTGGCCAACGCAGCGATGATCGAGACGATGATGATACCGGTGATGGCGCTCTTGTAGTTCTCACCCGCCTCGGCCGATGCTTCGCCAGCGCCTGCCACGTTTATCGCGATGAGCTTGTTGAGCTGCTCACCCATCAGGTCGGTGCCTTCCTTGATGCGCGTATTGATGTGGGTGCGCAACTGGTCGACCTTGTCCTGGCGCGACAGCTCCAGCATTTCCTGCTGGGCTTGCAGGTATTTTTCCAGGGTGGCCGAAAAGGCCTTGTACAGCTCGGTCTCTTCCGGAGTGGCTGGCAGGGCGGCGTAACTGTTATTGGCCTTGTGCAGTTTCTCCACCAGCACATTGATGCGGGTCTCGGCCTCTTTCAGGCTGGCCGGATCCCGGTTGACCAAAATCCGAAACGAGAGAATTCGCATACGCAGAACGCTTTCCATGACGTTGCCCAGGTACCCGACACTGGGCACTTGGTTCTGCTCCATGTTCAACGAAGCCTGGCGGATGATTGACATGCGATTGGCGGCGAACACGCCGAGGGCGATCACCAGCAAAGCTATGAAGGCGAAGCCTAAAAAGGCTCGGGGGGCGATATTCAGACTGCGTAGAGACATGGGGAGACCTCGCGACGTTGGAGTCGAGCATCCATGCCATCAGCGCACCGGTTGAAATAATTATGGATGCGCCTGACTCGTTATCGGCCGGGCTTTAGGCTTTTAACAGGGGGGACTGCAAAAATATTTCGCGAGACTTTTGTGGCGAGGGCGCCTGCTCCTCGCCACGGGATCGTGTTACCGGGCGGCCACCCGCCACAGCCGGGCGATGTCCCGGGCGCGCTCGCTCAGCAAGCGCGGGGCGTCGATACAGGCTTGCTGCAAGGTCATCGGCCCGTTGGCCAGGGCAAAGGCGGCGTCGATGCCATGGTCGTACAGTGCCTGGTAGCCCTCCCCCAGTGTGCCGGCGATGACCAGCACCGGTACGCCCTGCTGGCGGGCGATGCGGGCCACGCCAAAGGGGGTCTTGCCGCGCAGGGTCTGGGCGTCGAAGCGGCCTTCGCCAGTGATCACCAGGTCGGCGCCACTGATCGCATCGGCCAGCCCGGTCAGTTGGGCGACGACTTCCACGCCGGTACGAAACTGCGCCCCCAGGAACGCCTTGGCCGCGAACCCCAGGCCACCGGCGGCGCCGCTGCCCGGTTCGTCGCGTACATCCCGCCCCAACACCTGGGCGCAATGGTCGGCGAAATGTCCCAGGGCCCGATCCAGCTCCTGCACCTGCTCGGCGCGGGCGCCCTTCTGCGGCCCGAAGATCGCGGAAGCGCCGTGGGGCCCGCACAGTGGGTTATCGACGTCGGCGGCGATCTCGAAACTGACCTGGGCCAGGCGCGGATCGAGATTGCCCAGGTCGATGCGCGACAGGTTCGCCAGGGCCAAGCCACCGGGTCCCAGGGGTTGGCCATGCTCATCGAGCAACGCCACGCCCAAGGCCTGCATCGCTCCAGCACCGCCATCGTTGGTGGCACTGCCGCCGATTGCCAGGATCACCCGCCCGGCCCCTTCGTCCAGTGCGGCACGGATCAGCTCGCCGGTGCCGCAGGTGCTGCTGGAACAGGCATCGCGCTGCTCCGGCGGCACGAGTTGCAGGCCACTGGCCTCGGCCATCTCGATGATCGCGGTGCGGCTGTCGGCCAACCAGCCCCAACGCGCTTCGACAGGAGCGCCCAGGGGGCCGTGGACTCGGGTGCGGCGCCACTCACCGTTGCAGGCGGCCAGCACCGACTCCACCGTCCCCTCGCCGCCGTCGGCCATCGGGCACTTGATCAACTGCGCATCCGGCCAGACCTCGGCCAGCCCCCGGGCGATGGCATCGGCGACACCTTGGGCGCTGAGACTGTCCTTGAACGAGTCGGGGGCGATGATTATTTTCATATTATTCTCCGGTTCCGATGCACAGCATGCTGCCAGTTGACCGCAACCATGACGCCGGTCCGCCGCACAAAAGACACCGGGCATTATTGTTCAATTTCACAAACATTGGTTTGGCCGGGAGATTCAGGTTGAGGCGGTTGGCCTCATCGCGAGCAAGCTCGCTCCCACATGCGCCTGTCATGAACTCAGTATCTGCATACAACAGAGACCAACTGTGGGAGCGGGCTTGCTCGCGAAGGCGTCAGGTCAGTCGATGATGAGTTGGCTGACACACCGCTTTCGCGAGCAAGCCCGCTCCCACAGTTTTATATCGGTGTGCTCTCGGTCTGCGGCAACAACTGCACCCCCAGGTACAACGCCAGCATCCCATCCAGCCGCAACGGATCCACACCGCTCAGTTCAGCGATGCGCTCCATGCGGTAGCGCAGGCTGTTGCGGTGGATGCCCAGGGCTTCGGCACAGGCCTGGCTC
This sequence comes from Pseudomonas sp. DF11, assembly GCF_058148565.1. Lineage (NCBI taxonomy): Bacteria > Pseudomonadati > Pseudomonadota > Gammaproteobacteria > Pseudomonadales > Pseudomonadaceae > Pseudomonas > Pseudomonas sp. DF11. Next base: position 26,813 of record NZ_JBYVYN010000006.1, on the reverse strand, counting down.
TGGCCGTAGTGTTCGCACCAACTGCGCAGGGTGGCGAGCAACTGGCCGTTGCTGTCCTTGGCGATGACCTTGCGCAACGGGGTCAGCAATTCGTCGAGGGCATCGTCGCTGCGATGGCGCCAGAGCAGCACCGGCAGGCGGTAACGGCTGAGGCTCAGCAAGCGCGATTGCGGCAGCACATCGCGTCCGTAGGCCAGCAAGTCCGCCACCCGTCGATAGCAACGCCGCAGGCCCGCCAAGCCCTCGGCCTGGCCGCCCACTGCGATCCGCAGGATGTTCCAGCCCAGCCCATCGAGCTTGCCCAGTAGCCGCTCGTTCTCCACCGAGGCGGTGACCGGCCGGCACCAGAGCAAGGAAGATTTGGACGAGGTCAGGCACCAACTGTCCGGGTAGCGCGACATCAGCCAGGCACTCAACGTCTCGACGGTCTGGCCAGGCCCATGTTCCAGGCCCAGTTCGAACAGATACGGCACCCGCGACAATTGTGGCTTGAGGCCCATTTGCCGGGCTTCGTCCAACAAGCGCGGCGAATCCCCGGCATCCCCCAGCAGCAACGCCAGCAAGTCATCGCAGCGCTGGCGGCGCCATTGCTGCTCGGCCTGTTGGTTGCGCTGGCCCACCAGCATTTCGGCGGTCATGCGCACCAGCTCGGCGTAGGTGCGCAGTTGCGCTGGCTCGCCGGTGATGCCGAGGACGCCGATCAGGCGTTGATCAAGCATCAGCGGCAGGTTGATTCCCGGCTGCACGCCCTTGAGGTGCATCGCGGTGTGCTCGTCGATTTCCACCACCCGACCGTTGGCCAGGACCAGTTGCGCGCCCTCGTGCCGGGTATTGATCCGCTCGCGCTCACCGCTGCCGAGGATCAGGCCCTGGTTGTCCATGACATTGACGTTATACGGTAGGATCGCCATCGCCCGGTCGACGATGTCCTGCGCCAGGTCGTGATCGAGTTCGAACATGGGCGGTGTTCCTTGCAAGCGGCGTGGATTGTTGTTTTAGGCGTGGGTTTGGTCAGGCGCACAGGGTTTGAATGCAGACCCTGTGCTCTGGCACAAAGACACGGGGCCTTGGGCTGGCCGAGACTCAAGGGGCGGTCAACGTTACCCCCTTGGCTCGCGAAAATCATAATAAAGAGAGACCCGCCATGTCCCAGAGCGCAATAGCCCTCCTGGCTACCCCCGACGAAAAAAATACCGTCTACAAGCGCATCACCCTGCGCTTGATCCCCTTCATCTTCATCTGCTACCTGTTCAACTACCTCGACCGGGTCAACGTTGGCTTCGCCAAGTTGCAGATGCTCGATGCCCTGAAATTCAGCGAAACGGTGTACGGCCTCGGTGCCGGGATTTTTTTCATCGGCTACGTACTGTGCGGCGTGCCGAGCAACCTGGCCCTGACCCGATTCGGCCCACGGCGCTGGATCGCGCTGATGATGATCACCTGGGGCAGCCTGTCGACTTGCCTGCTGTTCGTCACCACGCCAACCGAGTTCTATACCTTGCGGTTGTTTACCGGTGCCGCTGAAGCCGGGTTCTTTCCCGGCGTGGTGCTGTACCTCTCGCAATGGTTCCCGACGTTCCGACGTGGCCGGATCATGGCGTTGTTCATGTCGGCCATTCCAGTGTCGGGCCTGCTGGGCAGCCCGTTTTCCGGGTGGATCCTCAACCACTTCGCGGCGGGCCAGGGCGGCCTGGCGGGTTGGCAGTGGATGTTCCTGCTGCAAGGCATTCCGACGGTGATCCTCGGCGCGCTGGCGTTCTTCCTGCTCAGCGACACCTTCGCCAACGCCAAATGGCTGACCGACCAGGAACGCGCCGTGCTCACCGCCGACCACGCCGAAGACCTGGCCAACAAGCCAAAGACCGCCACCGACTCGCTGCTGGCGGTGTTCAAGAACCCGGCGATCTGGGCCTTTGGCCTGGTGTACTTCTGCATCCAGAGTGGCGTGTACGCGATCAACTTCTGGCTGCCGTCGATCATCAAGAACCTGGGCTTCAGCGATAACCTGGTGATCGGCTGGCTGAGTGCGATCCCTTATCTGCTGGCGGCGGTGTTCATGTTGCTGGTGGGCCGCTCAGCGGACTTGCACAAGGAACGCCGCTGGCACCTGGTGGTGCCAATGCTGATGGGCGCGGCGGGGCTGCTGATCGCCGTCAACTTCGCCACCACCCCGGCGATCGCCATCATTGGCCTATCCATCGCCACCATGGGTGCCCTCACCGGCCTGCCGATGTTCTGGCCGGTGCCCACCGCCCTGCTCAGCGCCGGTGCCGCCGCCGGTGGGCTGGCCTTGATCAACTCCATGGGCCAGATGGCCGGGTTCCTGAGCCCGTACCTGGTGGGCTGGGTCAAGGACGCCACCGGCTCGACCGACGCGGCGTTGTACCTGCTGGCCGGGGTGATTGTCTGCGGTAGCCTGTTGGCGTTGCGCATGACCCGTACCCTGCGGGCCTGACACCCCTGTGCCCCCTGTGGGAGCGAGCCTGCTCGCGATGGCGGTGTATCAGTCGATATAAATGTTGGCTGACCTGACGCTATCGCGAGCAGGCTCGCTCCCACAGTGGATTTTGGTGGGGTTGAGAAAACGGTTGGATCCACGCGACGGTTCTGGTATTTGATTGAGCCTTTCCCCATGGATAAAAGGATCTTGTCATGAGCTACCGCACGCTAGGCCATTCCGGGTTGCAAGTCTCGACGTTGACCCTGGGCACCATGATGTTCGGCGAACAGACCAGCACCGAGGATTCGCTGCGGATCATCGACAAGGCCTGGGACCAGGGCATCAATTTCATCGACACCGCGGACGTCTACACCAACGGCCGCTCCGAAGAGATCGTCGGCGAAGCGATCGCCAGTCGCCGCCAGGAATGGGTGCTGGCCACCAAGGTCGGCTTCGGCCCGGCGGACGGCGTGCCCAACCGCAGCGGCCTGAGCCGCAAGCACATTTTCAATGGCATCGAAGCCAGCCTGACGCGCCTGGGCACCGATTACCTGGACATCTATTACCTGCACCGCGAAGACCACAACACGCCGCTGCATGTCACGGTGTCGGCCATTGGCGACTTGATTCGCCAGGGCAAGATCCGCTACTGGGGCCTGTCGAACTACCGTGGCTGGCGCATCGCCGAGGTGATCCGGATCGCGGACAGCCTGGGCATCGACCGACCGGTGATCAGCCAACCGCTGTACAACATCGTCAACCGCCAGGCGGAAACCGAGCAGATCACCGCCGCGCAGAACTACGGCCTCGGCGTGGTGCCGTTCAGCCCCCTCGCCCGCGGCGTGCTCAGCGGCAAGTACGCCCCGGATGTGCCACCGGACGCCAACAGCCGCGCCGGACGCCAGGACAAACGCATCCTGGAAACCGAGTGGCGGGTCGAATCCCTGCGCATTGCCCAGCAGATCCTGCAATACACCCAGGGCCGGGGTGTGGGCATCGTCGAGTTCGCCATCGCCTGGGTGCTGAACAACAGCGCCGTGACCTCGGCCATCGTCGGGCCGCGTACTGAGGAGCAGTGGGATTCGTACACCAAGGCACAGGCAGTGAAGATCAGCGCGGAAGACGAAGCCTTCATCGATTCGCTGGTGACGCCGGGGCATGCTTCGACGCCGGGGTTCAATGATGTGAGCCATTTCGTGCCGGGGCGAGTGCCTGTAGGAGCAAGGCTTGCCCGCGATGAACGATAACGCGGTTCACCTGTTGAATCGCGGCGTGGCTATCGCGGGCAAGCCTTGCTCCCACAGGTTTTGCTACCGCAGGCCTGGCTCCCACATGACTCGCTCCCACAACCAACACCCTGCCACAGGTAGGGTGTTGGTTGATCGCCCCCAAGAGAATCACTGTGTCCAAAGGCATCGCTCTATCGGTCTCGGCCTCTGCGCTGTTCGCCGTCATGTACTACTACACCTCGCTGCTCTCCCCCCTTACCGGCGTGGAAATCTTCGGCTGGCGCATGCTGCTGACGATGCCGTGCATGACTGTGTTCATGCTGGTGGCACGGGAGTGGAACCTGGTCACGGCGCTTATCCAACGCCTGATCGCCACGCCCCGACTACTGATCGCGGCGATAGCCTCTTCGGCACTGATGGGCGCGCAACTGTGGCTGTTCATGTGGGCGCCGCTCAATGGCTACAGCCTGGACGTGTCGCTGGGGTATTTCCTGTTGCCGCTGTCGATGGTTCTGACCGGCCGCATCGTCTATGGCGAACGCCTGTCCTACTTGCAGAAAGTCGCCGTGTTCTTCGCCACCCTTGGCGTGTTCAACGAGTTGTACCAGGTGGGTGGTTTTTCCTGGGCGACCTTGCTGGTGGTGATCGGCTACCCGATCTATTTCATCCTGCGCAAACGCATCAAGACCGACAACCTGGGCGGGCTCTGGCTGGACATGACGCTGATGCTGCCCGTGGCGCTATGGTTCGTGCAAAGCGGCGAACAGGGCCTCGACGTTTTCGATCAGTACCCGTGGCTGTCACTGCTGATCCCGCTGCTCGGGGTGATCAGCGCCAGCGCGCTGGTGTCCTACATCGTCGCCAGCCGGCTACTGCCGTTCAGCCTGTTCGGATTGTTGAGTTATGTCGAGCCGGTGTTGCTGCTGGGCGTTGCGCTGCTATTGGGCGAAAGCATCAAGGCCGGTGAATGGCTGACCTACATCCCCATCTGGATGGCCGTGGCGGTGCTGGTGTTCGAAGGGTTCAAGCACCTGGTGCGGCAGCAGCGCCGGAATTAAGGTCACCACTTAACCCTGTGGGAGCGAGCCTGCTCGCGATGGCGGTGGCACATGCCCCATTGATGTACCAGCCAGATCGCAATCGCGAGCAGGCTCGCTCCCACATTTTGATCTGCGTATGGCAACAAAAAAGCCCGCCCGGCGATGACGTCAGGCGGGCTTTTTCATGGATCAGGCTTTACTCGGTCGCCAGCACACCACGACGGACCTGGTCACGCTCGATGGACTCGAACAGCGCCTTGAAGTTGCCCTCGCCGAAACCATCGTCGCCCTTGCGCTGGATGAATTCGAAGAACACCGGCCCCATCAGGGTTTCCGAGAAGATCTGCAGCAGCAGGCGCTTGTCGCCCTGCTCGGAAGCACCATCCAGCAGAATGCCCCGCGATTGCAGTTCCGCCACGGGCTCTCCGTGGTTAGGCAGGCGGCCTTCGAGCATTTCGTAGTAGGTGTCCGGCGGCGCGGTCATGAAGCGCATGCCGATGCTTTTCAGCTTGTCCCAGGTCTTGATCAGGTCATCGGTGAGGAAGGCCACGTGCTGGATGCCTTCGCCGTTGAACTGCATCAGGAACTCTTCGATCTGCCCGGCACCCTTGGACGATTCTTCGTTCAACGGGATGCGGATCATGCCATCCGGGGCGGTCATGGCCTTGGAGGTCAGGCCGGTATATTCGCCCTTGATGTCGAAGTAGCGGATCTCGCGGAAGTTGAACAGTTTCTCGTAGAAGCCGGCCCAGTAGGCCATGCGCCCGCGATAGACGTTGTGGGTCAGGTGGTCGATGATTTTCAGGCCCGCGCCCACCGGGTTGCGGTCAACGCCCTCGAGGAAGACGAAGTCGATGTCATAGATCGAGCTGCCTTCGCCAAAACGGTCGATCAGGTACAGAGGCGCGCCGCCAATGCCCTTGATGGCCGGCAGGTTCAGCTCCATCGGGCCGGTCTCGATGTGGATCGGCTGGGCGCCGAGTTCCAGGGCGCGCTTGTAGGCCTGTTGCGAATCCTTGACCCGGAACGCCATGCCGCACACCGATGGGCCGTGCTCGGCCGCGAAGTACGACGCCACGCTGTGGGGCTCGTTGTTGAGGATCAGGTTGATCGCGCCCTGGCGATACAGGTGCACGTCCTTGGAACGGTGCGTGGCCACTTTGGTGAAGCCCATGATCTCGAAGATCGGCTCCAGGGTGTTGGGTGTGGGGGATGCGAATTCAATGAATTCGAAGCCCATCAGGCCCATGGGGTTTTCGTATAGATCTGCCATGTCGGCGCCTCATCATGCTGGTCAATTAACAGAAAAAGTTAGTTGCAGGCGATGCAGGGGACACGGGGCGGCGCGCAGGAAATGCCACGAACGCTGCGGGCGAGGAAATCGCCATAGATCAGTTGAAACCCAAGTATCTTCATTGTCGACCCAAGGCTCTTGCGGGCGAGGCTTCTGCTGCCAGAAGACGTTATTCTTATATGCGTAACCCGATTCTACACAGCGTAACCAGGTTTGTCCGCCTTCTGTATCAAATCGCCTTTTTCTTCGACCACGCAAGGGGTTTGTTGCACAGGAAAATGCCCATCAGGATCACGCCCCCGCCGACACACATCAAGGCCGTGAGCCGTTCGTCGAGCAGCAGCGCCCCCAGCAACACCGCCGTCAGCGGGTTGAGCGCGATGAATACACCGGACCGGGTCGCACCGATACGGCGAATACCGTCGTACCAGGCGATATAAGCCAGGGCCGAACCCAGCACGCCGAGGTACAACAGGCTCAGCCATTGCTCCATGTCCAGCGCACGCAAGGCTTCGAGGCGGATCTCCCCCGCCGTTGCGCAGGCCAGCCACAACATCAACGTGCCCAGCAGAATCGACCAGGTCACGGTCTGCAAGGGGCCGAGGCTTTCATTCAGGTTCCTGGAAAACAGCGAATAGATGCCCCAGCCCAGCACGCAGCCAAAAATCAGCAGATCACCGATCCAGCCCTGTACTGCGCCTTGCAACAAGGCCGGATCACGACTGACGATCACCAGTCCCGCTCCACCGATGCACAGCGCGATGCCCAGCACTTTCAAGGAGCTCAGCCGCTCCTTGAACAGCCACCAGGACGCCAGCCCGATCACCGCCGGGTTCAGGGCCACGATCAGCGAGGCCCGCGACGCATTGATGTACTGCAAGCCATAGAAGAAGCACAGGTTATAGAAAAAGATCCCGAAGAACCCCAGGGCGGCCAATTGCAATCCCTGCTTCACACTGGGCCTGACCAGCGGGATCCCGGCTAGGGCGAGGAACGACAACAGCGCGATACTGGCCAGCAGGAAACGCAGGCTGGCGGCAAACATCGGCGCCAAGGCATCGGAAAGGATCCGGCCGGCCACGAAGGTCCCGCCCCAGATCATGGTGACCATGGCGAGCTTCAGGTAGACCGGCAGGTTCGACGGGGTCGGGATGCTTTGTTCGAGGGTTTTCATGGTTTCACCACGGCACGCTAATGAGAACGACACAAGCTGTGGTGAAGGGATTGATTGTGGGAGCAAAGCTTGCTCGCGATGGAGGCGGCGCGATTCAGCAGGCAAACCGAGTCATCGTTCATCGCGAGCAAGCTTTGCTCCCACAGCCCCCACACAACAGGGCGATGCTGCTTCCTGATTCAGGTCAGATACGTCAGTATTGGGCTCATGCTTGATCATCGTAAAATGAGCAATTCCTCATGACCCTCACCCAACTCGAAATCTTCTCCCTGGTCGCCGAGCTCCGTGGTTTCACCGCGGCGGCGACGCGCCTGGGCATCGGCCAGTCAGCGGTCTCTCATGCCATCAAATCCCTGGAACAAGAGTTGGGGGTGGAATTGCTCAGGCGTCATCAGTCGGCGGTGGAGCTCAGCGACATTGGCCAGCAGTTGCTGCTGCGGGCCCGGGCCATGCTCGGGCTGGCCAACACTTTGCGCCAGGAAGCCGCCGATGCCCGGGGCATGCGCCGGGGCACCTTGCGCATCGGCTCGTTCGGGCCAACTTCATCGATGAAACTGTTGCCCGGTATCCTGCGGCGCTATCGAGACCTGCACCCAGGGATCGAAGTGCACATCGATGAGGGGCCTGACAGGCAGATCATCCAGTGGCTGGACGAACGGCGGATCGACGTCGGCTTCGTGGTGCTGCCCGAGGATCGTTTCGATACGTTCATGCTGATGGAAGATCAGATGGTCGCCCTGCTGTCCACTTCACACCCCCTCGCCACCCAGGCCAGCCTGAGCCTCAAGGACCTGTGCAACGACCCCTTCGTGCTCACCGAGGCCGGATCGTCGGAGTTGGTCACTCGCCTGTTCAATGCCGCCCGGCTGACGCCGAATGTGCGTTTTCGTTGCTCGCAACTGCTCAGCACCCTGGATGTCGTCAGGCGTGGAGAAGCGGTGAGCGTGGTTTCCGAAGGTTCGTTGCCGGACATCGAAAGCCCGGGCTTCGTCGCGCGGCCATTGTCACCGCCGGTGCCGCGCCAGATTGGCCTGGCGGTTTTGGACAGCCGCCAGGCCTCGCCCGCCACCCTGGCGTTCATCGAACTGGCCCGACAGCCATGAGCCCAGCACTGAACCTGTGGGAGCTTGGCATTGAACCTGTGGGAGCAAAGCTTGCTCGCGATGAAGGCACCTCGGTTCTCCAAGTGGACCGCATGATCGTTCATCGCGGGCAAGCCTTGCTCCCACAGACCTCGCTCCCACAGTCACACTGCTGTCAGCAAGTAACCGACAGGCCATCTATCATGGTCGGCATCCAACGTTTCCCCCTTCATCCCCTTTTCCCAGGTTGTGCCGATGCCCTTGACCGCCACCCGCTCGCACACCCGGCCCCGTCGCTATCTGGTCACCCTGCTTTGCGGCCTGGTGCCAATACTGTCAGGGCTGGCCATTTTGTACATGCAGGCCGAACGGACGCTGGCGCAACAAACCCGGCAGACTGCCGGAGAGCTGGTCCGACAGGTCGAGTCGATGCTCGACAATACCGCGTTGGCGGCCCGTGAGTTGCTGCCCCTGGCCGGCCAGCCTTGCGAAGCGGTCAAGCTGGCGTTGCGCGAACAAGTGACACGTCGCCCCTTTGTCCGTTCGACCAACCTGGTGCAAGACAACACCCTGTATTGCAGTTCCTTGTTCGGTGCCTTCGCGGAAAAGGTCAATCCAAACGACTACTACCAGGGCACGTTGTGGCTCATGAACGGCAACCCGGTCACGCCCAACACCGCTTTGTTGATCTACCGGCTCAACAAGGACCAGCAAGGGGTTTTGGCCACCCTCGATGGTTACTACCTGGCCAATGCCCTGCAGCTGATTGGCGGCCAGACCCGACTGCTGCTCCAGGTCGGACCGAGCTGGCTGGCCGCGGACGGCAAGGTCCAACAAACCCCGTTGCCCGCTTTGCCAGTCGCTCAGAGCGACCTCGCTTCATCGCGCTACCCCTTCAATGTCGAAGCCGGCTTTGACGAGGGAGAAGTCTGGCGCTACATGGCCCGGGAATATCCACCGCTGTTCAGCCTGCTTATCTTCTTCGGTGTTATCGCCGGAGCACTCGGACACTGGCTGCAAAAACGCACTTCATCCCCCAGTCGTGAACTGCAACGGGCACTGGGAGCCGGTGAGTTCGTTCCGTATCTGCAACCGGTCGTGCACAGCGATAGCAAACGCTGGGCCGGCGTCGAAGTACTGATGCGCTGGAACCACCCCAAGGAAGGCCTGGTTCGCCCGGACCTGTTCATTCCATTCGCCGAACACAGCGGCCTGATCGTAGCGATGACCCGGGCGCTGATGCAGCAAACCATGCACCTGCTGGTGCCGTTGGCACCTCGACTCGAAGCGCCGTTTCATGTCGGCATCAACATCACCGCCCGTCACTGCCAGGACTTGGCACTGGTGGACGATTGTCGCGAATTTCTCGGTGCCTTCGCACCAGGTACGATTACCCTGGTACTGGAGTTGACCGAGCGCGAGCTGATCGAACCTACGCCCGTTACCCAACAACTGTTTGGCCAACTGCGGGAACTGGGCGTCAAGATCGCCCTCGACGACTTCGGCACGGGTCATTCCAGCCTGGCGTACTTGCGCCAGTTCAATGTGGACTTCTTGAAGATCGACCAGAGTTTTGTCGCGATGATCGGTGCCGATACCCTGTCACGGCACCTTCTTGACAGCATTATCGAACTGTCGGGCAAACTGGGCCTGGACATGGTTGCCGAGGGTGTCGAAACCGTCGAACAAAGCGACTACCTGAGCGCCCATGGGGTGAACTTTCTACAGGGTTACCTATTTGGTCGACCGATTAGCGGGCAGGCGTTCATTGAGACGTTGGCCGGCATTAATGGCAGTTAACCGCCGCCGATCTATTGACGACGATGCGCCAACTGGTAAAAACGTTTGCTGTTGTTACATAACGAAAAAGTTACGATTTACACTTTCCGGATTAACTACTACAATTTTTTCTACCTGTGCCAGATAGCAGGAGAGTCATTAACACTGAGTCGCTTCAAGGCGCTTAGCTTATAGCTTTGTTTGCGGTTGATATCAGCCAAATATTTTGATTGGAGTAACGATTTTGTCCAGACTCGCTGAATTTCGTGCAGCCGAAAAGGCCCTTCAAGAACAGCTCAAGCAGCTGGAGTCGCTGAAGAACGATGCCGGGCTCAAGAAGGAAATCGAATTCGAGGAAAAGCTCCAGGGACTGATGAAAACCTACGGCAAGAGCCTGCGCGACATCGTCGCGATCCTCGACCCGAACCCGTCCAAGGCCAGCCTGCAATCGACCAAACCCACCAAGACCCGCCGTGCGCGAGTGGTAAAGGTTTACCAGAACCCGCACACCGGCGAGTTGATCGAGACCAAAGGCGGCAACCACCGCGGCCTGAAAGCCTGGAAAGAACAGTACGGTGCAGCTACCGTCGATTCCTGGTTGCGTAGTTGACAGTGCGTGGCTGACAGCCTCCCTGCAAAAAAGCCCTGAATACACTCAGGGCTTTTTTATGGGCTAAACTTCTGGATTAAATCCCGGGTGTATTACGCTGACGGCGTTATAGTTTCAAACTGTTTCGCACCGACTGTATTTCATCCTGGCTTTCAACAAACACCTGCGCCTGCCCTGCATAGGACAGCACATAGGCCTTGCCCTCATTTAGTGCTGCGACGAGGGTCTGAGACAATACATGTCGCCCGTTTTGTGTGATCGTACAAGTGGTTTCCAATGCAGTTACGCCGCCCAACATGGAAGCATGGATCTTAGTGCATACACTCTGGTAACCACCCTGGAAAAAATCCTTCTGGATTGATTTGCGCATTTCCAGCAATACGCCTTGCAAGTTGACCTGGTGATCGGGCTCGACAGTGGTCGTGGTCAGTTCCATGACCATCACGGCATTGCCTGCCGAATCGCTCTTGGTTGCACGTTGTCGCTGGGGGGCCGGCGCCGTAGAGGCCGATACATCGGCGGGCAGCGGCTCGACAACCCAACCCTGGGGCCAAGCGACCTGCGGTTCGGCCGCCTGGACACCACCAACACTCGCAACACAGGCAAACAGCAGGACAAACAGCGAAGGGAACGGTCGAATCATTGCGTTGGCACCCAGGGACGAATCGTCAAGTCTGAAGCCCGAGGCAGGACCAGGCAAGAGCCACACGCGGTTTGGCGATGCCGCGCCCCTTGCGTATCATGGGCGCACCTGCAAGGACGCTGTTTGACGCAAGCCCAGGAACCGCCGCAGCAAGGTTGCGGCGCCGTTTGCCCCACTTATTTTCCGGAGGGCCCATGAGCCTGCACGAACTCAATACTTTCCCGGGCGTGACTGCCCAACCCGACACCGCCACGGCCAAATTCGTCTTCAACCACACCATGCTGCGAGTCAAGGACATTACCAAGTCGCTGGATTTCTACACCCGCGTGCTGGGTTTCTCGCTGGTGGAGAAACGCGACTTCCCGGAGGCCGAATTCAGCTTGTATTTCCTGGCTTTGGTGGACAAGAGCCAGATTCCAGCGGACGCGGCGGCGCGTACCGAGTGGATGAAATCGATCCCTGGCATCCTCGAACTGACCCACAACCATGGCACCGAAAGCGATCCGGCGTTCGCCTACCATAATGGCAACAGCGACCCACGCGGCTTCGGCCACATCTGCATCTCTGTACCGGACATCGTCGCAGCCTGCGAGCGCTTCGAAGCACTGGGTTGCGATTTCCAGAAGCGCCTGAACGATGGCCGCATGAAGAGCCTGGCCTTCATCAAGGACCCGGATGGCTACTGGGTCGAAATCATCCAGCCTGCGCCGCTGTAAGCTCCATCACCGCCCATTCTGTGGGACCTGGCTGCTCCCGTTCGACGCGGTCAAATGTGGGAGCGAGCCTGCTCGCGATGACGGCGGCACATTCAGCATTGATGCAGGCTGATCCACCGCTATCGCGAGCAGGCTCGCTCCCACATTGGTTAGTGGTGAGTGCATGAAATAGCCAATAAAAAACCCCACGAGCCACTGGCCCATGGGGTTTTGTTTTTTCCGCTATTGCCAGCTTATGCCGGCGCGGAGGTACGGATCAGGTGGTCAAAGGCGCTTAGCGAAGCCTTGGCCCCCTCGCCCACCGCAATCACAATCTGCTTGTACGGCCCGGTGGTCACGTCACCGGCGGCGAACACACCAGGGATCGAAGTTTCACCCCGGGCATCAACGATGATCTCGCCACGCGGCGACAGCTCGACGGTGCCTTTGAGCCAATCGGTGTTGGGCAACAGGCCGATCTGTACGAAGATCCCTTCCAGCGCCACGTCCAGCACTTCACCGCTTGGGCGGTCCTTGTAGCGCAAGCCGTTGACCTTCTGGCCATCCCCCGTCACTTCGGTGGTCTGGGCGTTGGTAATCACGGTCACGTTCGCCAGGCTGTGCAGTTTACGCTGCAACACCGCGTCGGCACGCAGTTGCACATCGAACTCCAGCAGGGTGACATGGGCCACGATACCGGCCAGGTCGATGGCCGCTTCGACGCCGGAGTTACCGCCGCCAATCACCGCCACGCGCTTGCCTTTGAACAGCGGACCGTCGCAGTGCGGGCAGTACGCCACGCCCTTGTTGCGATACTGCTGTTCGCCCGGTACGTTCATTTCGCGCCAGCGGGCACCGGTCGCCAGGATCACGGTCTTGGCCTTGAGGTTCGCACCACTGGCGAACTTGATTTCATGCAGCCCGCCGTCCTTGCCCGGCACCAGGGCGTCGGCGCGTTGCAGGTTCATGATGTCCACGTCGTACTGCTTGACGTGTTCTTCCAGGGCGACGGCCAGTTTCGGCCCTTCGGTTTCCTGGACCGAGATGAAGTTCTCGATGGCCATGGTGTCGAGCACCTGGCCGCCGAAACGTTCGGCCGCCACGCCAGTGCGGATGCCTTTACGAGCGGCGTAGATCGCCGCCGAAGCACCGGCCGGGCCACCGCCGACCACCAGTACATCAAAGGCGTCCTTGGCACTGATCTTCTCGGCCTGGCGTTCGATACCGCTGGTGTCGATCTTGGCGAGAATTTCTTCCAGGCCCATGCGGCCCTGGCCGAAGTTCACCCCGTTCAGGTAAATGCTTGGAACGGCCATGATCTGGCGTTCATCGACTTCGGCCTGGAACAGCGCACCGTCGATAGCGACGTGGCGAATGTTCGGGTTCAGCACCGCCATCAGGTTCAGCGCCTGGACCACGTCCGGGCAGTTCTGGCACGACAGCGAGAAATAGGTCTCGAAGTTGAACTCGCCCTTGAGGGAGCGAATCTGTTCGATGACTTCGACACTGGCCTTCGAAGGGTGGCCGCCGACTTGCAGCAAGGCCAACACCAGCGAAGTGAATTCGTGGCCCATGGGAATGCCGGCAAAACGCAGGCTGATATCGGCTCCCGGGCGATTCAACGAGAACGAAGGCTTGCGCGCATCGGTGCCGTTGTCGAGCAAGGTAATCTGGTGGGAAAGACTGGCAACGTCTTTGAGTAACGCGAGCATTTCCTGGGATTTCGCACCGTCGTCGAGGGAGGCGACGATCTCGATCGGCTGGGTGACCCGTTCCAGGTATGACTTCAACTGAGCTTTAAGATTGGCGTCCAACATACGGGCGATTTCCATTTTTTGAATTTCAGAAAAAACAACGCCCGAGCGAATCTCGCCCGGGCGTTTTTTGGGGCGAAGCGGCTTACTTGATTAAGAGCGAATCGCCCTCGGATGACTCACCGGCTTAGATCTTGCCGACCAGGTCCAGGGACGGAGCCAGGGTGGCCTCGCCTTCTTTCCACTTGGCTGGGCAGACTTCGCCCGGGTGAGCGGCAACGTATTGAGCGGCCTTGATCTTGCGCAGCAGCTCGGAAGCGTCACGGCCTACGCCGCCATCGTTGATTTCAACGATCTTGATCTGGCCTTGCGGGTTGATCACGAAGGTACCGCGGTCAGCCAGGCCGGCTTCTTCGATCAGCACGTCGAAGTTGCGGGAGATGACGTGGGTCGGGTCGCCGATCATGGTGTACTGGATCTTGCCGATGGCTGGCGAAGTGTTGTGCCAGGCAGCGTGGGCAAAGTGGGTGTCGGTGGAGACGCTGTAGATCTCGACGCCCAGTTTCTGGAATTCGGCGTAGTTGTCGGCCAGGTCTTCCAGCTCGGTTGGGCAAACGAAGGTGAAGTCAGCCGGGTAGAAGAACACGACCGACCACTTGCCTTTCAGGTTGGCGTCGGATACTTCGACGAATTCGCCGTTTTTGAAAGCGGTAGCGTTGAACGGTTTAACTTGGCTGTTGATGATAGGCATCGATGTTTCTCCGTCAGGGTTGAAAGTTGATGGAGAGGATCTTAACCACTCATCCCCAGGCTGGCTCATTGGCAAACCTCATGCAAATGATTGGTTTTGGCTATCAGCAGCTAAGTAGATAGAAGAAAACTTAATATGGCGAGCAGACTCGCTCGCCATAGGTTCAGTGGGGATCAGGAGGCCACGGGGGTACGCATCGTCACGAATTCTTCGGCGGCGGTCGGATGCACGCCAATGGTCTCGTCGAAATCGCGCTTGGTGGCACCCGCCTTGAGGGCAATGGCCAGTCCCTGGACGATTTCCCCGGCATCCGGCCCGACCATGTGGCAGCCCAACACCTTGTCGGTCTTGGCATCCACCACCAGTTTCATCAGGGTGCGCTCCTGGCAGTCGGTCAAGCTCAGCTTCATCGGCCGGAAGCGGCTTTCGAAAATCTCTACCGTATAGCCTTCCTCCTCGGCCTGCTCCTGAGTCAGACCCACCGTGCCAATGTTCGGCAGGCTGAACACGGCGGTGGGAATCATCCGGTAATCCACCAGGCGATACTGCTCAGGCTTGAACAGACGTCGCGCCACCGCCATGCCTTCGGCCAGGGCAACGGGGGTGAGCTGGACACGACCGATCACGTCGCCAATGGCCAGGATCGACGGTTCAGTGGTCTCGTATTTTTCGTTGACCTGGACAAAGCCTTTCTTATCCAGCGTGACTGCGGTGTTCTCCAGGCCAAGATTGTCGAGCATCGGTCGCCGGCCGGTGGCATAGAACACACAATCGGTGATCAGCGTCTTGCCATCCTTGAGCTCGACCCTGAGGCTGCCATCGTCGAGTTTTTCGATGGACTTGATGTCGGCGTTGAACTGCAGATCCAGGCCACGCCGGGTCAGTTCTTCCGCCAGGTGCTTGCGCACCGCACCGTCAAAGCCGCGCAAGAACAGCTCACCGCGATAGAGCAGCGAGGTCTGCGCGCCCATGCCGTGGAAAATCCCGGCGAATTCCACCGCGATATAACCACCGCCCACCACGATGATGCGCTTGGGCAGTTCCTTGAGGAAAAATGCCTCGTTGGAGCTGATGGCATGCTCGCGCCCCGGAATGTCCGGGATCACCGGCCAGCCGCCGGTAGCGATCATGAGGTGCTTGGCGGTGTAGCGCTGGCCATTGATCTCGACCTCATGGGGCCCGGTGATCCTGGCGTGACCTTCGTGCAGCACCACGCCACTGTTGACCAGCAGGTTGCGGTAGATGCCGTTGAGGCGATTGATCTCCCGATCCTTGTTGGCGATCAGCGTGGCCCAGTCGAAACTCGCCTCCCCTGCCGTCCAGCCATAGGCCGACGCCTGCTCGAAGTCCTCGGCGTAATGCGCGCCGTAGACCAGCAGTTTTTTCGGCACGCAGCCCACGTTGACGCAGGTGCCACCCAGGTAGCGGCTTTCCGCCACGGCCACCTTGGCCCCGAAACCGGCGGCAAACCGCGCCGCCCGTACACCACCGGAACCGGCGCCAATCACATACAAGTCAAAATCGTAGGCCATTTTCTATCTCCTTCGGCAGGTCATCAGCATACCTGCTGTTTTCACCTGAGGCAGCGTTGCGATGGTTATGGGGGCGGAAAATGAAAAAGCCAGTTGGATTGGCTCATGTCGATCGGCCAAGCCCAAAACCTGTGGGAGCGGGCTTGCTCGCGAATGCAGTGTGCCAAGCGACATCAATGTTGGCTGTGCCGCCCTCTTCGCGAGCAAGCCCGCTCCCACAGGGGGTTGGCATGTGTGATTGATGATTTGCGCGAGACTTTTCCCCGAAAAAAAAAGCCCCGAACCAGTCGGGGCGTTTTTTCAAGGCGCGGCGCAGGCTATCAGTAAGCCTTGCCGGTCTTGTAGAAGTTCTCGAAGCAGAAGTTGGTCGCGTCGATGTAGCCTTCGGCGCCACCGCAGTCGAAACGCTTGCCCTTGAACTTGTAGGCCATGACGCAGCCGTTCTGGGCCTGCTTCATCAGGGCGTCGGTGATCTGGATCTCGCCACCCTTGCCTGGCTCGGTCTGTTCGATCAGGTCGAAGATGTCCGGGGTCAGGATGTAGCGACCGATGATCGCCAGGTTCGACGGCGCGTCTTCAGGTTTTGGTTTTTCGACCATGCTGTGGACGCGGTAGATGTCGTCGCGGATCATTTCGCCGGCAATCACACCGTACTTGTTGGTTTCCTGCGGATCGACTTCCTGGATCGCCACGATGGAGCAGCGGAACTGCTTGTACAGCTTGACCATCTGGGTCAGCACGCCGTCGCCTTCGAGGTTGACGCACAGGTCGTCCGCCAGGACCACGGCGAACGGTTCGTCACCGATCAGCGGGCGACCGGTCAGGATCGCGTGGCCCAGGCCTTTCATTTCGGTCTGGCGGGTGTACGAGAACGAGCACTCATCCAGCAGTTTGCGGATGCCGACCAGGTATTTTTCCTTGTCGGTGCCCTTGATCTGGTTTTCCAGCTCGTAGCTGATGTCGAAATGGTCTTCCAGCGCGCGCTTGCCACGACCAGTCACGATGGAGATTTCAGTCAGGCCCGCATCGAGGGCTTCTTCGACGCCGTACTGGATCAGTGGCTTGTTCACCACCGGCAGCATTTCTTTGGGCATGGCTTTAGTCGCTGGCAGGAAGCGAGTACCGTAACCGGCTGCTGGGAACAAGCATTTCTTGATCATATAAGTCCTTGAAAAGGCGGTGTGTACGAGTTTCGGCGCAGTCTAATCAGACGAGGGGCACCTTACAATGCCCGCACTGGCCAACCGATGCCATCATAGAGAAATAAAAAACGACGGATAGTTCAATCGCCTTTCGTTTCGATGGCGGCAGCCGACCCACTGTACGCCAGTGAGCGCTGTTTGCGAGCATTTGACGTATCATGGCGCCCTTGATCACGCCAATGAGGCAGCTAGATGTCGGCAACAAGAAACGCAAACGGTTATTCGGTCAGCCAGGACAAGGACGGCCAATGGTGGATTATCAACTACCATGGCGAGCAGGTCGCCGGCCCTCTGCCCAGCAAAACGATGGCGGTAGAAGTGGCGGCGGTATTCCAGGACGAACGCTCCGCCCCGGCGGCCAAGGAACGTGACACAGCCCCGGCACGCAGCCCCCGCCGCAAGAAGTAAACAGACAAACCCCAAGTAAATGACGCACGGCATTGAACGGGGCTTTGTTTATCTGTACCGGAATGGCCATTCGCTATACTCTCGCGCCTGCCCCTCCCTTCTTGATGACGATTCCATGAAAACACTTCTGGCGCTGTTTGCCGTCCTGGCCTTGGCGGGCTGTGCCTCTGCCGAAAAAACCTACCTGAACAATGGCGAGCAGGGACTGACCATCGACTGCTCCGGCGAGGCCAATGACTGGGCCACCTGTTACGAGAAAGCCGATGCCTCCTGTGCCGGCACCGGCTACCGCATCGTCGGCACCGATGGCACACCGCAGGCCAAGGAAAGCGAAAAGACCCTGGGTGTCGACGTCGGCAACTACACCAGCCGCAGTGTCGTGGTGGTATGCAAGTAAGAACTACATGTGGATCTCGGCGAACTTGATGCCCAGGCCGCGTATGGTCTCGATCAGTTCGTCGAGGCTGCTGAAGGATTCGACTTCATCCTGCTCATCCACCAGGAAAAAACTGCGCCCGGCGCTTTTCTTGAAGAACACGATCCATTCACCCGGGCTTGCCGGGTTCTGGATCACATGGGTGGCAGATATAAGACCTTCTGCATGGCGCTCACGCACCTGCTCGCGCTTCATCGTCTGACTCCATAAATGACAATGCCGCCAACGTTGACCGTGGCGGCATTTTTTGTCGAGGGCAGCAGTTTATCCGATGCCCGGCCCGCTCGTCAGGCGCCGCCTGCGATCAGCCGGAAATGCAGGCGTTGGCCGCATCCTGCACGTCGCCCGGACGTACCGGTACGTTGGACATGCTTTCGTGCAGCTTGATGCTGCTGCCACTGGAGCGCTCGTCAATGTCGAACACCGCAGCCGGCAGAGTCGACAGTTTGCCCGGGACGATCAGCCGCACACCACCGTTCTTGTGCGGTTCCACTTGCAATGGACCACGGCTGCTGGCCAGCTTGTCGGAAACACACTTGGCATATTCGTGGGGTTTCTTTCCGGAAATGACGCTCATGGTGGGCGGCGTCTGGTTGATGTCCGATACCGATGCACATCCACTCATGGCCAATGCCAACACCCACACGCTGCGCTTCATATGATTCCTCCAATAAAGACCCTCCGACAGTGCAGACGCCGTTTTTCTCCGGTGCCGCACCGCTTTTTTTATCCCGCTTCCTGCGATAAATGAACAAAGCCTGGAGCGCGGGCCGGATATTAACACTCGGGGCTGATAAACTGCGCATCATTGCCCTTGCTATCGTTTTGATTTGGTAGAAAAAGCCCTCTGGAGGCGCCCCATGAAATTCATTCACCAGCGCGAGCACCTGAACGAAGACGACATCGTCGTCATCGAATGCTCCCAAATGTGCAACATCCGTTTGATGAACGACGCCAACTTCCGCAGTTTCAAGAACGGCGGCCGGCACACTTATCATGGCGGCGCGTTCGATACCTTCCCGGCCAGGATCACTGCCCCTAGCACCGGTTTCTGGAACATCACCATCGACACCGTGAACCGCCGGGCCATCAGCGTCACACGCAAGCCGACCCTGACCCACAAGATCAAAATCATCCGGCGTTCCAGCTCGAAACTGAGCTGAGCATCGCCCTTTCAAGAAAGGCAAGACCGTGACCCACACGACCAAATACGTCATCAAGTACAAGCTCAACGGCGAACGCCGTTTCGAGTTCGCGCAACTGGAAAACGGCACCGAGGAAGAAGCCAAGGCAGCGTTGCAAAAGCTGCATGGCGAAACCGCCGACGTGATCAGCGAAGTCAGTGTCAGCAAAGCGCTGTAACGGCTCACCCCGATTGATTGTTGTAGCACCTGGTCGGGTATGTTTTTTGTGGCGAGGGGATTTATCCCCGCTGGGCTGCGCAGCAGCCCCAAAAAGGCTGAATGTAACCAACCTGACACACTGCGCCGCTGGGTTCGGGGCCGCTTCGCAGCCCAGCGGGGATAAATCCCCTCGCCACAGGGAATGGCGCACCGCAAGAATCGGAGTGCCCGGCAACGCAGCACTACGCAGACTGAACAGTCCTTCCACCAAGGATTGCTATCGTGCCCCCTACGTCTTCCCTGCCCCAACACCTCGCCAACCTTGACTGGCCCGCCCTGGAACAGAGCCTCGATCAGGACGGCTGTGCAATCATTCGCAACCTGCTGCCGCCAGCGCAATGCCGGCTGCTCGGTGATTTGTACGCCGATACCGGACTTTTCCGTTCCCGGGTGATCATGGCCCGTCACGGATTCGGGCGCGGCGAGTATCAGTATTTTCGCTATCCGCTGCCCGACCTCGTCCAGCAATTGCGTCAATCCTTGTATCCGCAGCTGGTTCCGCTGGCGAACCGCTGGAACGAATACATGGGCCTTGAGGTGCGATACCCCGACGAGCACGCCGACTTTATCCAGCGCTGCCATGCCGCCGGCCAACAGCGCCCGACGCCGTTGCTGCTGCAATATGGCCCGCAGGATTACAACTGCCTGCACCAGGATTTGTACGGTGAACAGGTGTTCCCACTACAAGTCGCGATCCTGTTGTCGGAACCGGGCCGGGACTTCAGCGGCGGTGAGTTCGTGCTGACCGAGCAACGCCCGCGCATGCAATCGCGGCCGCAGGTCATCGATCTGAAACAAGGCGACGCCGTGGTATTTGCCGTGCATCAGCGGCCGGTCAAAGGCGTTCGCGGTTATTATCGGGTGAACATGCGCCATGGCGTCAGCTGCGTACACAGCGGCAGGCGGCAGACCTTGGGAATCATTTTTTATGATGCGCAATAACGACACACCACTCACATTGGACCTGTTCGCCGACCAGGCGCCCACCACGTCCGGCCAGGTCGAACAAATCGGCCAACAATCCTTCGTGCTGCGCGGTTTCGCCTTGGCCTGGCTCGACCGTTTGCTGCCGGCCCTGGAAACGGTCTTGCAGGCCGCGCCGTTCCGGCAGATGGTCACGCCCGGTGGCTTTACCATGTCGGTGGCCTTGAGCAGTTGCGGCGCGCTGGGCTGGACCACCGACCGCAGCGGCTATCGCTACACCGCCCATGACCCACAGACCGGCCAACCCTGGCCCGAGATGCCGGCGGTGTTTCGCGAACTGGCCCAGGCCGCCGCCCGGCAGGCCCGGTTCGAGCATTTCGAGCCCGACAGTTGCCTGATCAACCGCTATGTGCCCGGTGCACGGATGTCGCTGCATCAGGACAAGAACGAACGCTCCCTCGCCGCCCCTATCGTCTCGATGTCCCTGGGCTTGCCGGCGGTGTTCCAGTTCGGCGGCTTCGAGCGCAGCGACAAGAGTATGCGCATCCCGTTGTTCCATGGCGACATCGTGGTCTGGGGCGGCGTGGACCGTTTGCGTTACCACGGCGTGCTGCCGCTCAAGGAAGGACAGCACCCGCGCCTGGGCAGCCAACGGATCAACCTGACGTTCCGCACCGCCGGATAAAGGTGCAGAATTCAACCGCAAGACCCGGAGTGTCGCCCCCTGAATGGCTCGTTATTGTAGGCAAAACGGGCCAATGGACATAACGACCATGAACAGCACTTCGAACAATCTCGCCCCTGAACTGGATCCGCGCTGGGCCGCCGTGCTCGCCCGGGATCCGCGCGCCGACGGGCAATTCGTCTATGGCGTGAAAACCACCGGCATCTATTGCCACCCCAGCAGCCTGTCGCGGCTGCCCAACCCGCGTAACGTCGAGTTCTTCGACACCCCGGAACAGGCTCAGGCAGCCGGTTATCGCCCCAGCAAGCGCGCGGCCAGGGACCAGACCCAGGTCGCCGCCCAACAAGCGGCTAGAGTTGCGGCCGCCTGCCGGCAGATCGAAGCCGCCGAAGAACTGCCAGGCCTGAATGAACTGGCAGAAAGCGCCGGCTTGAGCCCTTTCCATTTTCATCGGGTGTTCAAGGCGGTCACCGGCCTGACCCCCAAGGGCTATGCCGCCGCCCACCGTTCGCGCAAGGTGCGCGAGCGCCTGGCCGATGGTGGGACGATCACTGATGCGCTGTACGACGCCGGTTTCAATTCCAACAGCCGCTTCTATGAAGCCGCCGACAAAGTCCTCGGCATGAAACCCGCCGACTACCGCGCCAAGGGGCAGAACACTGACATCCGTTTCGCCGTCGGCCAATGCTCCCTCGGGGCGATCCTGGTGGCGCAAAGCGAGCGTGGCGTGTGCGCGATCCTGTTGGGGGACGACCCGGACACGCTGGTGCGGGACCTGCAAGACAAGTTCCGCCGGGCCAACCTCATCGGTGCCGACCACGCGTTCGAGCAGTTGATCGCCCAGGTGGTGGGCTTTATCGAAGCACCGGCGCTGGGCCTGGACCTGCCCCTGGACCTGCGCGGCACCGCGTTCCAGGAGCGGGTCTGGCAAGCCCTGCGGGACATTCCACCGGGCAGCACCGCCAGCTACGCCGAGATCGCCCAGCGCATCGGCATGCCCAAGGCCGTGCGCGCCGTGGCCCAGGCCTGCGGTGCCAACAGCCTGGCGGTGGCGATCCCCTGCCACCGGGTGGTGCGCAGCGACGGCAACTTGTCGGGCTATCGCTGGGGCGTGGAACGCAAGCGTCAGTTGCTGGCGCTGGAACGCTCGTCCGCGGACTGAACGCCGATGTAGATCGCCACGGATTCGTCGCCGCTGTAGACCTCGAAATCGGTGGTGAAACGACGCAGTGTCTGCGGGTTATCCGCAAAGTACGCCCAGATCAGGCCCCAGGTCTGGATCACGCAATCGGGCATCGGCCCCTTGGCCGCAAACATCAGGTAATCCCCGCCTTCGATGTCCACGGCGGGGAAGCCTGCGCTCGTCGCATCCACCTGCACGCCGGCGGTCACATCGAAGTAGCCGGTCGCATCGGACTCATAATTGGAATACACCCCGTAGACGAATGACTCCGACCGCCGGGCCGGGATTTTGTCGAACAGCTCTTCGGTGAAGAACTGCTGCCACATCGGACCGATCCGGGCCGTGTCGGGTTGCTGCTCATCGGTGTTGCGGGTGCGCACCTGCAGACCGGCCACGGTGAAGGGTTCGACGGTCTTGAGTTTCACTTCCATGAGTCAGGCTCCTTGATGAATGAAGCCGCATGGTAACCCTCCCGCCGTGGGGATCAAGCTACGGTGCGCCATTGAAAAACTCGACTGGCCCTGGCCGGGGTACACCTGCTAAAAACGCTGTTTCCTTTCTGCCGTCGGAGACCCGCCCATGAGCCAGTGGCCAGATACGCGCATTCTTGACCTGCTCGGAATCGAGCTGCCGATTATCCAGGGGCCGCTGGCCGGGGTGACGGGGCCGGCCATGGTAGTCGCCACCTGCAATGCCGGCGGGCTGGGTTCGATGCCGGCGGCAATGCTCGATGTCGAGCAACTGCGCCAAGCGCTGACGACCATCGGTGAACAGACCGACAAACCATTCAATGTGAATTTTTTCTGTCACCAGCCGCCGGCCTTCGACGAACAGCGGGCCGAGGCCTGGAAGCAACGGCTCAAGCCGTACTACCAGGAACTGGGCGCGGACTTCGACGCACCGACGCCGGTGTCCAACCGCACCCCCTTCGATGATGCCGCCTGCCGCGTGCTGGAGGAGATGCGTCCGAAAGTGGTCAGTTTCCACTTCGGCTTGCCGGAAAAGTCCTTGCTGGATCGAGTGAAGGCCACTGGCGCGAAAATCCTCTCGTCGGCCACCACCGTCGAGGAAGCCATCTGGCTGGAACAGCACGGTTGCGACGCGATCATCGCCATGGGCTATGAAGCCGGCGGCCATCGCGGGATGTTTCTCAGTGATGACCTCAACACCCAGGTCGGCCTGTTCGCCTTGCTGCCGCAGGTGGTGGATGCGGTGAAGGTGCCGGTGATCGCTACCGGCGGCATCGGCGATGCCCGGGGAATCGTCGCCGCGTTCGCCCTTGGCGCCTCGGCGGTGCAACTGGGCAGCGCCTACCTGTTCACCCCCGAGGCCAAGATCAGCGCGTCCCATCACCGGGCGCTGCGCACAGCCAAGGAAAGCCAGACCGCCGTCACCAACCTGTTCACCGGCCGCCCGGCCCGAGGCATCGTCAACCGGGTGATGCGCGAAGTGGGCCCGATGAGCCCGCTGGCGCCGGCCTTTCCCCTGGCCGGCGGGGCATTGATGCCGTTGCGTGCCAAGGATGAGGCGGACTTCAGCAACCTCTGGGCCGGCCAGGCGTTTCCCCTGGGTCGCGAGTTGTCGAGCGCCGAGCTGACCCGGCGGCTGGCCGAGGAGACATTGGCCCGATTGAACAGCCGTGGCAGTTCCTGACTCATCATCGCCTATCAGGCCGCCATCGCGAGCAGGCTCGCTCCCACAGGGGATTGCTGGCCACCACGACATCTGGGCACACCACTGGACCTGTGGGAGCGGGCTTGCTCGCGAAAGCGGTGGGTCCGTCGACTGAAATGTTGAACATACCGCCGTCTTCGCGAGCAGGCTCGCTCCCACAGGGGTTCTGGTGTGGCTGCAAAAGGTATGTTCGCCATAGATTCAATGTGGGAGCGAGCCTGCTCGCGATGGCTGTCTCCCTGTTGTTGATCCCCGACAAAATGCCGCGTTCCGTTTACCAGCCATTCGCTATATATTTCCGTATATAGCGAATATGACCCTACGGAGCCGTCCCCATGCCCTTCCCCCGCTTCGCGCCGTTGCTGCTGACCACACTGTTTACCGTTGGCACCGTCCAGGCCGATGAGGTGCAAGTGGCGGTCGCCGCCAACTTCACAGCCCCGCTACAGGCCATCGCCGCCGATTTCGAAAAAGACACCGGACACAAAGTGGTGGCGGCCTACGGTGCGACCGGACAGTTCTACACGCAGATCAAGAACGGCGCGCCATTCGAGGTCTTTCTCGCCGCCGACGACAGCACCCCGGCCAGACTCGAAAGCGAAGGTGACACCGTCAAGGGCTCGCGCTTCACCTACGCGGTCGGCACGCTGGCGCTGTGGTCGGCCAAGGACGGTTATGTCGACAACCAGGGCCAGGTACTCAAGGGCAACGCTTTCCAGCATCTGTCCATCGCCAACCCGAAAGCCGCGCCCTATGGCCTGGCCGCGACCCAGGTGCTGGACAAGCTGGGCTTGACCGCGCAGGTCAAGAGCAAGATTGTCGAAGGCCAGAACATCACCCAAGCCTATCAGTTCGTCTCCACCGGGAATGCCGAACTGGGCTTCGTCGCTCTGTCCCAGGTGTACAAGGATGGCAAGGTAACGGGCGGTTCGGCCTGGATCGTCCCGGCCGAACTGCATGACCCGATCAAACAGGACGCGGTGATCCTCGGCAAAGGCCGTAACAATCCGGCCGCCCTGGCACTGGTGGATTACCTCAAGGGCCCTAAAGCCGCCGCTATCATCCAAGCCTACGGTTATCAACGCTAAATGCCACTGACCAGTGCCGACTTCGCAGCGATCTGGCTGACCCTGAAACTGGCGTCGTTGACCACGGTGATCCTGCTGCTCATCGGCACGCCCATCGCCCTGTGGCTGTCGCGCACCCGCTCCTGGCTGCGCGGGCCAGTGGGTGCGGTGGTGGCGTTGCCGTTGGTGTTGCCGCCCACGGTGATCGGCTTTTACCTGTTGCTGGCGTTAGGGCCTAACGGCTGGATCGGCCAGCTCACCCAGGCCCTCGGGTTGGGCACCCTCACCTTCAGCTTCACCGGGTTGGTGATCGGCTCGGTGATCTATTCCATGCCATTTGTAGTACAGCCATTGCAGAACGCCTTTGCCGCGATCGGCAGTCGTCCCCTGGAAGTCGCCGCGACCTTGCGGGCCAGTCCTTGGGATACCTTCTTCAGCGTCATCCTGCCCCTGGCCCGCCCCGGTTTTATCACCGCGGCGATTCTCGGCTTTGCCCACACCGTCGGCGAATTCGGCGTGGTGTTGATGATCGGCGGCAACATCCCGGAAAAAACCCGGGTGGTGTCGGTACAGATCTACGACCATGTCGAAGCCCTGGAATATGCCCAGGCCCACTGGCTGGCGGCGGCGATGCTGGTGTTTTCATTCCTGGTGCTGCTGGCGCTGTATTCCAGCCGCCGAACCCGTGCCGGTTGGAGCTGATCGATGATTCACGTGCGTTTGCAGCTCGACCACGGGGCTTTTGCCCTGGACCTGGATGTGCAACTGCCAGGCCGTGGCGTGACCGCACTGTACGGGCCTTCCGGTTCCGGCAAAACCACCTGCCTGCGCTGCATTGCCGGGCTGGAGCGACCGCCCCATGGCTTCATCGAGGTCAATGGCGACGTGTGGCAGGACAGTGAACACGGTGTATTCGTGCCGCCCCATAAACGGCCGGTGGGGTATGTGTTCCAGGAGGCGAGCCTGTTCGCCCATTTGTCGGTGCGAGCCAACCTGGCGTTCGGCCTCAAGCGCATTGCGCCGGCTCAACGGCGGGTGGATATGGACCAGGCGACTGACTTGCTGGGCATCGGCCCCTTGCTCGATCGGCCGCCGCACAACCTGTCCGGTGGCGAACGCCAGCGGGTGGGCATCGCCCGCGCCTTGCTCACCAGCCCACGACTGCTGCTGATGGATGAACCGCTGGCGGCCCTCGATAGCCGGCGCAAAAACGAAATCCTGCCTTATCTGCAACGGCTCCACGATGAGCTGGATATCCCGGTGCTGTACGTCAGCCATTCCCAGGACGAAGTGGCGCGCCTGGCCGACCACATCGTGCTGCTCGATGCTGGCCGCGCTCAGGCCAGCGGCCCCATCGGCGAGACCCTGGCCCGGCTCGACCTGCCATTGGCCCTCGGGGATGACGCCGGGGTGGTGATCGAGGGCAAGGTCAGCGGTTATGACCCGACTTATCAATTGCTGACCCTGAACCTGCCCGGCAGCCAACTGAACGTACGCGTGGCCCACACCTCCCTGGCCCTCGGCCAACCGCTGCGTTTCAAGGTCCAGGCCCGGGACGTCAGCCTGAGCCTGGCAAACGATGCCCAGACCAGCATCCTCAATCGCCTGCCAGTCACCGTGGTCAGCGAACAAACCGCCGACAACGCCGCTCATGTGCTGATCCGCCTGGAAGCGGCCGGCACGCCACTGTTGGCGCGTATCACCCGGTATTCGCGCGACCAGTTGAAGCTGCATCCGGGGCAGGTGTTGTGGGCGCAGATCAAGGCGGTGGCGGTGTTGGCGTAGGACCCCGTAGCCAAATGATCTCA